>NZ_CP016534.2:562500-1762500 GCF_001687565.2 Planococcus antarcticus DSM 14505 | reverse complement strand
CAGCTCGGCTTGCACCATTCTTCGTCGTGATAGTTCTGCATGAGCATATTGCTTTGCGCCCATAAACACCGTTTTTCCACTTGTCCCACCCCGTCTCTTTAGTTGACTTCACCGTACCATTCAAAAAACCCTGACAGCTGTCGATTTCCAGTTTTTTCAGCTATTTAAAACGTTAAACAAGCGTTCGCCTTTGTGCTAATGCACATTGCAAAACGCCTGTTTATTCAAGTAAGTCTGGATGATCAAAAGGCTGTCAATTCCCTAAATCAATAAATTAAACAGCAGGGAATCATTATTGATATCTTTGTACGGAAAACCATTTTCTGCCATGCGTTTGACGAGTGGTTCATAGTCTTCTCGGCATTTCAGTTCGATGCCGACTAGAACCGGGCCTTCTTCGCGGTTTGTTCGTTTCGTGTATTCGAAATGGGTGATGTCATCGGTTTCACCCAGCACTTGTTCCATAAATTTGCGAAGTGCGCCTGCACGTTGCGGGAATGTGACGATGAAATAATGCTTGAGCCCTTCATAGATCAAGGACTTTTCCTTTATTTCCTGCATCCGCTCAATGTCGTTATTGCCCCCACTGATGACGCATACCACGTTTTTGCCTCTAATGTCATCTTTATAGAAATCAAGAGCGGCTATGGACAAAGCGCCAGCTGGTTCTGCGACTATGGCATTTTCGTTATACAGCTGCAAAATGGTTGTGCAGACCTTGCCTTCTGGGACCAGTGCGATGTCATCTAGTACCTCGGAACAGATAGCCATGGAAAGATCACCGACCTGTTTGACCGCAGCCCCGTCAACAAAGGTATCAACCGTGTCGAGGCGCGTCACTTGACCATTGGCCAGCGAAGTTTTCATGCCGGCAGCCCCCGCTGGTTCGACGCCAATCAGTTTAGTCGAAGGGCTGATGCCTTTTAGGTAAGAGCCTACGCCTGACGCCAATCCGCCGCCGCCAATTGCACAAAACAAATAATCGACCGATTCCTGCATATCATTGAGAATTTCCACAGCAACCGTTCCTTGTCCTGCAATGATGCGGTTGTCATTAAAAGGATGAACAAAGATTTTTTCTTCTTCTGTACAATATTCCATCGCCGCTGTAAAAGAGTCGTCAAAGGAGTCTCCTGTCAAGACAACCGATACCTTGTCACCCCCAAAACGTTTGACCTGCGACACTTTTTGGCGTGGCGTCGTCAGTGGCATAAAGATTTTCCCTTCGATGCCGAGTGCAAAGCATGAGTAAGCGACACCTTGTGCATGATTGCCGGCGCTTGCACATACCACTCCTTTGGCGCGTTCCGGAGCATTCAAGCTGCGGATGAAATTATAGGCACCACGTAGCTTAAAGGATCGAACTACCTGCAAATCCTCGCGCTTCAAGTAAACATTGCAGCCATATCGTGCGGACAGCAGCTCATTTTTTTGCAATGGCGTCTTGATGACGACATCCTTAAGTGCTTGGTTAGCAACCATGATTTCTTCCACAGATACTTTTGAAAAAGTCACTTCCCTGTCAAGCTCTGTGATGTTGGTTTTAGTCATAGATGTCACCCTCTTGTTTTTATTTATCTCACTACTCTAACACATCAAAGCGCTCAATTGGTGAGAAAATTGCGACAATTAAACTAAAAATTTTAATACATTAGTTTAGTTTTTTCTTTTTCAACTCACATGTCTTCAGGTAATAGCCGAGGAACAATAGGGAAAATATTTCTCCGTGTTTTTATGCGTAGAACCTTGGCTTTCTTGCGTATTTTCCCCCTGAACGTGCGTAACAGCAACTGGATCGTGCGTGGTTTTCCCCAAGCGTGCGTATTATCGAAAAAGCGTGCATATCCACTCGCGTTCGTGCATTTCGTGAAGACCCCCGAAAAAGTTCACCAAACAAAGCCCGAGCTTGATCATCCTCTACTTCTACGAGGTTTTTACCCGCGCAAAACTATTCATATTTATTCAAGCTCGTTAAATTTTAACCATTCATAAGCATTTGAATCCATTTAAATATTCATAAAGAAATCCCCCTTCTCTTTGAATAAAAGAAGGAGGATTTTAAATTATTCTTTTCTTTCAAAACGATAGGCAGAATTCACTTGCCCATCTGTTGCCTCATCCGCAATAAATGAACCATTCGAATAACGATCTACGTTTTTCAATGAATTAGCAACCAAAGAGATTCGAATACCTTTGGCAGTTTCCAAAATAATTTCTTCTTTTCCGGTCGCGCCAATTACAGCTACCACACGGTGAGGGTTAGATTTTAATTCCCGAAGCATGACAACACCACGCTTCGCACGGTTGCCGCTTTCAAATTCCTGCAGCTTCATTTTCTTCGCCGCCCCGCGATGAGTGATCAACACAAGCTCCTGCTTCACTTCCGGGTCAATCATGACAGCTGAAACGGCCTCGTCGCCGTCCTTCAAGTTGACGCCTTTGACCCCTCCGGTACGAAGTCCGGTCAGTGGAACTTCGTCCAGTGGGAAACGGACACCGTAGGCTTGCTTTGTACCGATGAATAATTCTGTTTCTTTGGTCACTAATGTCGCATAAATCATCGCATCGTCTGATTTTAGATTCATTGTCTTAATGGCGCGTGAATAGCGCTGAATCTGATAATCCTTCAAAGCCGAACGTTTGACCTGGCCTAGTTTTGAAACGGTTAGGATACTAGCATCTGCATCAAATTTCTCGAATGGATAAACCGCAAGAACAGATTCATTAGCATCCAATTGCACGATGCTGGATAAATGCTGTCCAAGATCTTTCCATTTGATATCAGGCAACTCGTTGATCGGTTGGAAAACGAAGTTCCCAGCCGTGGTAAAAATCAGAATCGTATGCTGCGTATTCAAATTGCCTTCGAACAGCAAGTAATCCGATTCTTTCATCGCAAAGTCCTTGCCGTTTGAAGCCGCATGCGAACGTGTACTGGTCCGCTTAACATAGCCTTCTTTCGTGATTGTCACTACCACTTCTTCACTTGGAATCATGATTTCACGTGTGATGGTGATTTCTTCGATCTTGTCTTCAATAACCGAACGGCGTGGTTCGGCGAATTGCTTACGGATGCTTGCTAATTCTTTCTTGATGATATTTTTCAATTTGGTCGGGCTAGTCAGGATACCCGTCAATTCAGCGATCAGTTTCTTCAGATCGTTTTCTTCTTTTTGCAGGTCGGTGATGTCGGTATTGGTCAGTCGGTATAATTGCAAGGACACAATCGCTTCGGACTGCGCTTCAGAGAAATCAAACGACGCAATCAAGTTGTTCTTGGCATCGCGTTTGTCTTTTGAAGAACGGATGGTTTTGATGACTTTATCCAGAATCGACAAAGCTTTCATCAAGCCTTCCACAATATGCATGCGATCACTAGCTTTTTGCAGATCGAATTCCGAACGCTTGGTGATGACTTCTTTCTGATGTTCGATATAGGCATCCAGCATCGTCTGCAAAGTCATCATTGTCGGACGACGCTTATAGATAGCGACCATATTGAAGTTGTAGCTGACTTGCAGATCGGTATTTTTGTAAAGATAGCTTAAAATCCCGTTGGCTTGCACATCTTTTTTCAATTCGATGACAATGCGCAAACCGCTTCTATCGGATTCATCCCGCACTTCAGAGATGCCTTCAAGCTTGCGGTCAAAGCGGTGATCATCGATTTTCTTGATCATATTGGCTTTATTGACTTCAAAAGGAATTTCCGTAACGACAATTTGCTCTTTTCCGCCTTTTAACGGTTCTATTTGGGCTTTTGAACGGACGATGATCTTGCCTTTGCCAGTTTCGTAAGCTTTACGGATGCCGTCCAGTCCCTGGATAATGCCGCCTGTCGGGAAATCCGGCCCCTTAATGACGGTCATCAGTTCAGCAACAGTCGCTTGTGGATTGTCCATGCGCATCAATACGGCATCGAGCACTTCATGAAGCGCATGCGGTGGGATATCGGTGGCGTAACCGGCAGAAATACCGGTCGATCCGTTGACCAACAGGTTCGGGAAACGGGCCGGCAAAACAGTCGGTTCCATATCGGAATCATCAAAGTTCGGAATAAAATCCACTGTGCGTTTATCAATGTCGCGCAGCAATTCGGAAGAAATGGCAGACAAACGGGCTTCTGTGTAACGCATTGCAGCTGGTGAATCACCATCCATCGAGCCGTTATTGCCGTGCATTTCAACGAGCATATGGCGAATTTTCCAGTCCTGGCTCAATCGCACCATCGCTTCATAAACCGAGCTGTCTCCGTGTGGATGATAGTTGCCGATAACGTTACCAACGGTTTTGGCCGATTTACGAAACGCTTTATCGTTAGTATTGCCTTCATGGTACATCGCATATAAAATTCTGCGCTGAACAGGTTTTAACCCGTCACGGGCATCCGGCAGCGCCCGGTCCTGGATAATGTATTTGCTGTAACGGCCAAACCGATCGCCGATTACTTCTTCGAGTGGCAAATCTTGGTATCTTTCGGTTTGTGTCATACAATTTCCTCCTCAGCGTGAATCAAATCATTTTCTAGTATATTGCTATCATCTTCCAGTCCAAAGTCGACATTGTTTTCAATCCAGCGGCGTCTTGGTTCCACTTTATCACCCATTAATGTTGTAATGCCACGTTCTGCGCGTGCACTGTCTTCAATCGTAACGCGAATCAGCGTACGGGTCTCCGGGTTCATGGTGGTTTCCCATAACTGGTCTGCGTTCATCTCACCCAAACCTTTGTAACGCTGCAGCATATAGCCTTTGCCGACTTTTTTGATGGAGGCATCCAAATCTGCTTCTGTCCAGGCGTAATCGATGATTTCTTTTTTGCCAACTCCTTTGGAAACTTTGTAGAGCGGCGGCAATGCGATAAACACTTTGCCCGCTTCGATTAATGGCTTCATATAACGGAAGAAGAATGTCAGCAACAGCACTTGAATATGCGCTCCATCGGTATCCGCATCAGTCATGATGATGATTTTATTGTAGGCGATGTCGTCAATTGAAAAGTCAGAAGAAACCCCTCCGCCAATAGCATGAATGATGGTCGAAATTTCTTCATTTTTCATGATTTCTTCAAGTTTCGCTTTTTCGGTGTTGACGACTTTCCCGCGTAGCGGCAGGATTGCCTGGAATGTCCGGTCGCGTCCCTGTTTGGCAGAACCACCAGCCGAATCTCCCTCCACCAAGTATAATTCGTTTTTCGAGGCGTTGCGTGATTGGGCAGGTGTCAATTTACCGGACAACAGTGCATCCGATTTCTTGCGTTTTTTGCCGTTTCGCGCATCTTCCCGTGCTTTTCGGGCAGCCAATCGGGCCTGTGATGCCCGGATTGCTTTTCGTACGAGAGAAGCGCTGAGATCTGCGTTTTCTTCCAGGAAGTACATCAATTTCTGAGAAACAACCGAATCGACAATGCTTCGCGCTTCGCTTGTACCCAGCTTGCTTTTCGTCTGCCCTTCAAATTGCAGCATCGCTTCAGGGATGCGAACAGAAATAATTGCCGCCAAACCTTCTCGGATGTCAGAGCCTTCTATGTTCTTGTCTTTGTCTTTCAACAAGTTAATTTTTCGCGCATAATCATTGAAAACTCTTGTCATGGCCGCTTTCGCGCCGGTTTCATGCGTACCGCCGTCACGGGTCCGGACGTTGTTAACAAACGATAGAATTGTTTCGGAATAGCCATCGTTAAATTGGAAAGAAAACTCGATTTCCATTTCGTCCTGTTGACCTTCAATATAGGCCACTGGATGAAGCACATCTTTTTCTTCATTGAGATAGGCAACAAAAGCTTCAATTCCCGTTTCGTAATGAAAAACATCCTTGGCTTCTGTTCGCTGATCGAATAGCTCAATCTTCAGTCCTTTCAACAAGAAAGCAGATTCACGCAGGCGTTCCGAAAGGGTCTCGTAATTGTATTTGGACACTGAAAAAATGGTTTCGTCCGGCAAAAAGTGGATTAACGTGCCACTTTCTTTTGTCGAACCAATTTCTTCCAATGTCGTGTCCGGTTTGCCGCCATTTTCAAAGCGCTGGCGGTATTTTTTGCCATCTCGGAAAATCGTCACTTCCAAAAATTTAGACAGTGCATTGACGACAGATGCGCCGACGCCGTGAAGACCTCCGCTTGTCTTGTAGCCGCCCTGCCCGAATTTCCCGCCGGCATGCAGAACCGTCAAAATCACTTCCGGTGTGGGTTTGCCACTGCGGTGCATTCCCGTTGGCATGCCGCGACCGTAATCCCGGACACTGATGCTATTGTCATCCTGAATGGTAACGGTGATTTTATCTCCGTGGCCTGCAAGTGCTTCATCGACAGAGTTATCGACAATTTCATAGACCAAATGGTGAAGTCCACGTGTATCCGTCGAACCGATGTACATCCCTGGCCGTTTCCTGACAGCATCTAAGCCTTCGAGTACTTGAATCGCTTCTTCGTTGTATGCCGTATTTTGAATTTTAGCCATTTAATTCCCTCCAACAAACGTTTGTTCGCTTTTTTCTCTCTCTTTATCGTATTCTATTTCTTGTCTATCTGTCAAACTTCATAGAAAAAGAGCGCTGGGCGCCCTTTTGCGGTATTGCCTTATTTCAGGATGGCGTGTTCCACTTTGATGCAACGGTCCATTATGACTGTATATCCCACATCAGCCAACCGATTAAATACGTTCTCATCAACCACATTTAATTGTGTCCAAAATACTGGACAATCGATTTTTATGAACTCATCGGCGATACCCTCCAGAAACTCACTGCGCCGGAAAACGTTGACGATATCCACTTTTTCTGGAATGTCACTCAAAGAAGCGTAACTTTTTTCACCCAGTACAGTATCTGCCCGTGGATTAACCGGAATGATGCGGTAACCTGCCCGTTGCATAGATTCTGATACGATATAGGAAGTTCTGCTAGGATTTGGGCTAAGACCGATTACGGCAATGGTTTTCGCATGATCGAGTACATTCTTGATTTCTTTGCGGCTCGGATTGTTCAAGATGATCACCTGTCCTTTTTATTCTATCATACACGATTTCGTCCTGCCTGTTGAATAATTCGCCGTCTATTGTTCAAAGAACATCAGTCATGGTAAACTGAAACTACAAAATAAGGTTGTTCTAAAGGAGTTCATAATGACTATACTGCTTCCCATTCTATTAGCTTACCTCCTCGGCTCGATTCCGTCTGCCTTATGGGTCGGGAAACTATTTTACAAAACAGACATCCGAACAAAAGGAAGCGGCAACCTCGGTGCTACCAATACATTCCGGACACTCGGCAAGAAAGCCGGTATCGCCGTCACTCTGCTGGACATTCTGAAAGGAACGGCTGCTACACTGATTCCACTTTATATCACAACCGATATCCATCCTTTGGTTTTTGGCATCATTGCAGTTATTGGCCATATTTATCCGGTATTCGCTAAATTTAAAGGTGGAAAAGCCGTTGCCACATCTGGCGGCATCTTGCTCGGCTATCAATGGCCGTTGTTCATCATGGCGGTTGCTGTGCTATTGATTGCATTAAAAATTACTAAAATGGTATCATTATCATCAATTATTCTGGCAGTCGTATTCATCATCTACATAACTATTTATGCAATCTTTACAGGAGACTACTTGTTCATGATTGTCATTTATATTCTGGCGTTATTCATCATCTTCCGCCACCGCACCAATATTGCCCGTATTCGTGCTGGCACAGAACCAAAAATCAACTGGCTATAAACAGTGGAAGGACGTGTGACATGCAGATTAACATTAGTGACGATGCACTCAATTGGTTTAAGGAAGAAATGGAAGTGGTATCAGGAGAAGCGGTCCGCTTCTTTGTCCGTTATGGTGGTTCAAGCAAGCTACAGCCAGGATTTTCACTGGGTGTAACCAAGGATCAGCCACATGAAATGGCTGTCCAACTGGAACAAGACCAAGTCACCTATTTTATTGAACAAAGCGATGTCTGGTATTTTGATGGACATAATCTCCAGGTCAGTGTGAACGATGACTTGCACGAACTTGATTATTCATATGCAAAATAAAAAAGCATGAATAGCTCATGCTTTTTTATTTTGCAATTTATTCAGTTGCTCTAGTTGGCCCTCTTGGCGCAAAATTGCTCGTTGACGCTCACCGAACAAGTCAAAATGCGGATAATCCCCTCGCAAATCTAGCCATTCAGGCTGTAATCCATACTGCCTGCCCCAAGAAACAAGTTTTTCCAAGTCGCAGCAGCCAACTTTGGTGACCGTACTACAGCCTGGAAAGCGGTCATCCACCCAGTAATGGGTCAAAAACGAGATTTTTCCGTCGATGACCCCTTGTTTCCAGTGTTCGAGTTCGTCTCGCTTAATTCCGAACGCCATCAGCAGCCTGCCTTTTGATTTCTTCGTATTTTTCATGCCATTCTGGATAGATTTTTTTGATTGAAACCGGTCGGAATGACTCTTTTTTGACGACAACATGCTCGGAGATCGCAGTTGCGGCAATTGCACCATCGTCATGGACAATTTCATAGCCGTATTTGGTACGCAGGCGTCCGTGTTCCTCTACCCACGTACGGATAAAGGCTTTTTCCCCGTAGCGAAGAGCGGCTCTATATTGAATGGAAATATCAGTCACCGGAGACAAATAACCATCCTTCTCCATACCTGCATAGGTAAATCCTAAGTCTTCAATCAGCTTAGTACGCCCGATTTCCAGCCAGATGATGTAGTTAGCATGATAAACTACCCCCATTTGATCGGTTTCCGCGTAACGGATTTCAATTTCTTTTTCACTTATGTACATGTCTATTTCACCTCTTTACCAGTATACAAGATATTCGTTTTTAGATGTAAGAGAAAAGGCTGCTGAGGAAAATCCCCAGCAGCCTTTTGCAGTTTTTTTATAGCTTAGAAACTCTAATTCCTAGCTTATTATTTATTGTCTAGCTCGTCTAACGAATTGATTTTAGGTCATAACTGGCTGTGCGACTAAAAATACATCACTTCACCAGTAGGTCTTAAGACTGTTGGATCAACACGTTCGCTTCTGCTTTTCTTATACTTCAAGTAATTTGTTACGAAGCACCATTTGCAGGATGCCGCCGTGGCGGAAATAATCTACTTCCACTTCGGAATCGAAACGTGCCAATACTTTAAACTCAGTTACTTTACCATCTTCAGCAGTAGCTGTAACAGTAAGAACGTCGCGTGGTTTCACGTCATCAGTCAAGTTGACGCTGATGGTTTCGTGTCCTGTCAATCCAAGAGAATCTGCGCTTTCGCCGTTAACGAATTGCAACGGTAGAACGCCCATCATTACTAGGTTTGAACGGTGAATACGCTCATAGCTTTCAGCGATAACTGTTTTGATGCCTAGAAGGAATGTTCCTTTAGCCGCCCAGTCACGTGAAGAGCCCATGCCGTAATCCTTACCAGTCAAGACAACAAGTCCAGTGCCTTGTTCCTGATACTTCATCGCTGCATCGTAAATCGCCATTGTCTCGCCCGTTGGCCAGTAAGTCGTGTAACCGCCTGTTGTTCCTGGGGCTACCTGGTTACGAATACGGATATTCGCGAATGTTCCGCGCATCATGACTTCATGGTTACCACGACGAGATCCGTAAGAGTTGAAGTTACGAGGCTCGACGCCGTTTTCACGAAGGTATAGACCTGCTGGCGTATCTTTACCAATCGCACCAGCTGGTGAAATATGGTCAGTCGTGATCGAGTCTGCGAATTTCGCAACAACACGAAGGTCAGATAACGCTTGGATTGGAGCAGGCTCTTTTGCAAGACCTTCAAAGAATGGCGGATTTTGGATATAAGTTGATGTAGCATCAAACTCATACAAAGAATCATCGTTTGTCTCAATCGCGTTCCAAGCTTCGTTCTCGTTAAATACATGCTCGTACTCTTTGCGGAACAATTCTGGAGTGACTGTGTCTTTAACGACTTTTTTGATTTCTTCAGTTGATGGCCAGATATCTTTAAAGAAAACGTCTTTGCCTTCTTTATCAGTGCCGATTGGTTCAACTGCGAAGTCGATATCCACTGTCCCAGCAAGTGCATAAGCAACAACTAGCATTGGAGAAGCCAAGTAGTTAGCTTTCACAAGCGGATGGATGCGCCCTTCAAAGTTACGGTTACCAGATAATACAGATGACACCAGCAAATCGTTGTCTAAAATCGCTTCTTCAATTTCAGGAAGCAATGGACCCGAGTTACCGATACACGTTGTACAGCCGTAGCCAACTAAGTTAAAGCCGATTTGATTCATGTAATCCAATAAACCAGAATCATTTAAGTAACCTGTAACAACTTTAGATCCCGGAGCTAGTGAGGTTTTCACGTATGCAGGTGGAACTAATCCTTTTTCTACTGCCTTTTTCGCTACTAATCCAGCACCTAACATTACGTATGGGTTAGAAGTGTTTGTACAAGATGTAATAGCTGCAATTGCCAATGCACCAGTCTTCATTTCAGCAGTTTTGCCGGTTTTGAATTGGACTGTTGCTGTTTTTTCGATTTCAGCTTCATCAAGTGCAAAACCGTGTGGCCCTTCTTCACCTGTTACAGCTTTGTTGAACTCGGGTTTCATTTGAGACAAGGGAATCAAATCCTGTGGACGTTTTGGTCCTGCCAAGTTTGGTTCGATTTTAGAAAGATCGATTTCTACAAGGTCCGTGTAGATCGGATCTTCATTTTCAACTTTGAAGAACATATCGTTCTCCTGCAAATACTTCTTCGTTACAGCGATTTGGTCTTCATCACGTGCAGTCAAACGCATATAATTAAGTGCTTCTTCATCAACTGGGAAGAATCCGCAAGTTGCACCGTATTCTGGAGCCATATTGGCAATTGTTGCGCGGTCAGCAAGTGGCAATGTCGTCACACCAGGACCGAAGAACTCAACAAATTTACCTACTACACCTTTTTTACGCAAAGTTTGTGTCACTTTCAACGCCAAATCAGTTGCAGTTGCACCGTTTGGAAGTTCACCCGTCATTTTAACCCCGATAACTTCAGGAATCGGGAAGTATGAAGGTTGTCCGAGCATCCCGGCTTCAGCTTCAATGCCGCCAACGCCCCATCCAAGAACACCAATTCCGTTGATCATTGTCGTATGTGAATCTGTTCCGAACAATGTATCAGGAAAAGTTTCGAATGTACCGTCTGTGTTTTCAATTGCGTGGACAACGTTTGCCAAGTACTCAAGGTTTACTTGGTGAACGATACCTGTCGCAGGTGGAACTGCACGATAATTGTCGTAAGCTTTTTGAGCCCAGCTAAGGAACTGGTAACGCTCTGCATTGCGGTCAAACTCAAGCTCCATGTTAATGCGGAGTGAATCTTCAGTGCCGTATTTATCAACTTGAACCGAGTGGTCAATGACAAGATCCACTGGAATTTCAGGGTTAATTTTGTCTGGATCTCCACCCATTTCTGCCATCGCTGAACGAAGTGCAGCCAAATCAACGACTACTGGTACGCCTGTGAAATCTTGAAGGATAACGCGTGAGGGCTTGAATGGAACTTCTGCTTCTTTGTTGACATCCTTGCCCCATTTTGCTAATTCTTCAACATGCTCATCTTTGATAACATATCCGTCGTGCTGACGCAATACGGATTCCAATAGAACTTTAATTGAATAAGGAAGGCGTGATACTTTAGCGATCCCTGCTTCTTCTAATGCAGCTAAACGGTAATAATTATACGTTTTGCCGTTAAGCTCAAAAGAAGTGCGGCTGTTGTGCAAACTGCTCTTTGCCATGTGTGTGTTCCTCCTTTGAATCTTTTGAAAAGGCCCGTGACAGCGCTTTTCTCCTCTTCTATCATACCGAACGTGAGAGCATAAGTAAATTACATTAAAATTATACAATGTGATAAGTTTTTCAAATGACTATCTTGTGAATCAATCGAGTTTACTTAATGTTTTCTCCAATTGCTTGAAATGGCGCTTTTCGTGCAGACCGACAAATGGGAACCATTGAATCAGTGGAACTTTACCGAATACTGGATGGT
The DNA here is from genome assembly GCF_001687565.2 of Planococcus antarcticus DSM 14505. Classification (NCBI taxonomy): domain Bacteria; kingdom Bacillati; phylum Bacillota; class Bacilli; order Caryophanales; family Caryophanaceae; genus Planococcus; species Planococcus antarcticus. The sequence continues at coordinate 1,750,509 of NZ_CP016534.2, read as the reverse complement.
CCATAGATTTTTGCTTGAGCTGTTCATGTGTTGCCTGGCCAAATACTTCATACAGGAAATTATGTGAGGCATTTAAGCGTTCTTTCATTTCTGTAAGTGTGACGAATTCATCTGTCGGTACAACCTGTTTTGGCGCTTCCACTTTGAATGACCGGCTAACTGTCAGAGCAATCGGTTTTTTCAAAGCTTTTTCACTCGTTTCTTTCTTAAGTTCATGCGACACACCTTTCGCAACCGTATTTTCCATTAATTGAAGATGATCCAGTATCTGAATAGGTGACCACTCTTCCGCGGATGGTTTTTGATTTAATTTTTCATCTGTCATCCCCTCTACTGCCTGAAGAATATGACTTCTTATCTTTGCGTTGTCTTCTTTAAACATATCGGTATCCACCTTTATTTCATCTATTTACCCATCCTTATTAACATACCCTAATCTGCATAAATTATATACATCCAACGAGATCTGTTTTTCCTGTTGCCTTCAACTATCCGCAAGCACAAAATGACAGACTCTAGATAGGATTCGTAAGGGAAAACACGTTCTATTTACTTGAATGAATGGTATAATTTACGTAAATCTATTTAGAAGAGGTGACGCATAATGCCTTATGGTTATGAGAAATTCCGACTGGATAACGGCATTAGTCCGAACACAGTTGTTCATGAAGTCCAATTGATTCGCTCGCTCTTCGCTTTTCTTAGGCATACGTACAAAAAACCGGTGGAACCACATAACATTCGCCCTTCCGATATCCAGCAATTTCTAATGGATCAGCATGCATCCGGCATTAAAGACAGCACATTAAACCGAAAACTCATTTATATCAGAAGGTGGTTTGACTATATGTGGCAGATTGGTCGTATTCCAAACGATTTTATGCCCAAGTTCAAATTCAGTGAAAAACTGGATTTGACGCCATCTGATATCTATTTAGATTATGAAGATTTGCTGAAAAAGAAAGAGTCAGTGCTCGAAGCTGATCAGTTGTCCTTGAATGCCAAAATTCTTTTCATTTTATATCTTCGTGGACTTCGACTGCGGGATATGGTAACGATTGACGTGGAGAATTTTGATGACCGCAGCGGAAAATTGACTTTGGCGGTTGAGAAAAAGGATGGCTACCAATGCCTCCTGGGATTTAACGGCAAAGAGATTCCCGTTATGCTTGAGGGTATTGAACGCGCGGTATTCCGTGGGACACCCTACTTGCTATCATCCAAAGTGAAAAACGAATACACGATGTTTCAGATGGGATCACTGTCAGATTATACCGAAGCACTTTCCTCTTTTGTCGGCACCCCAATGCGCTCGGGTGATATCCGTTTTGCCTACGTCCATTACCTGTATTCTGTTAAGCATAAGAACCTGGAAGAAATCCAGGAAATCCTGGGCGTCTCACTTGACTCTGCATCGCGGATTCTCAAGGATTCTTTGGTTCGCCTAAAACGAGGCACACCGTAAAACAGCCTATCCCATTGAGTTGGGATAGGCTGTTTTATAGTTCCAGTCATATAAAAAAACCGAAATCCAAAGCAAAATTTAAAATGAGCAATGTATGAATAACAACAAAAATTATTGCTTGTCTATTCAGCTTTTCAACATTTTCGTATTGCATCAGGACCACCCCTTCTCCCTTAATAGTCTGATTATACTGAAAACAAAGTCTCATGACAAGCATTGTTTCTTTCGGAATTTTATGGTTTATAATCAAGAAAAAGAATAGGAGTGGAGTTAATGAAAAAAGCATTGTTGGTGGTCGATTATACGGTGGATTTTGTAGCAGAAAATGGCGCATTGACCTGCGGAGAACCTGGACAAGCTCTTGAAGAACCGATTTGTAAATTGACGGAACAGTTTTTGGAAGATGATGAACTGGTAGTAATGCCAGTCGATCTGCACGACAAAGAGGATGCCTTCCATCCAGAAGCGCAGCTTTTTCCTCCCCATAATATAAGAGGAACTGCTGGAAGAGAGCTTTACGGTCGCCTCGCAGAGGTCTATAAAGCAAATGCGAATCGCATCATATGGTTGGACAAAACGAGATACAGTGCATTTGCCGGCACCAATCTGGAATTGCTACTGCGTGAACGTAATATAGAAGAAATCCATATTGCTGGGGTATGTACGGATATCTGCGTGCTACACACTGCAGTCGATGCCTACAATAAGGGATACACGATTTTCATCCATGAAAATGGCGTCGCCAGCTTTGATCAGGCAGGACACGATTGGGCTTTGCGGCATTTCACCACTACCTTAGGCGCACATCTTTTATAATTTTTTTGTCCTTTAATGTTTCAACTGTACTAAATGGGGTTATACCTAGAGTGTAGCAATTATACATCACATTAAAAGGAGCTGGAAAAAATGGGTATTATTTTATATCTTATTATGGGTGGTATCATCGGTTGGATCGCGGGAATGATTTTAGGTAAAGACGTTCCAGGCGGCATTATCGGTAACATCATCGCAGGTATCGTTGGTGCCTGGTTAGGTGGATTAATTCTAGGAGATTTAGGTCCTGTCATTTGGGACGTAGCAATCATCCCTGCATTAATTGGTGCTTTGATCTTCGTATTCGTTCTTAGCCTGATTATGGGATCTATGAGAAAAGGCCGTAAAGCCTAATAATAAAGAGTGGACAATTGTCCACTCTTTTTTTGCGTTTAGTTATATTCCTCTTCGTATAGATTATAGTAATGAAGGACATCGGCTACATACTCTTCGCTGTGGTTATATTGGAAAATCGCGCTTTCCAGGTCACCTTCCGCTGCACCATTCTGCGACAAATAATTCGCTGCACTGTATAGGGAATCCGTTAGATTATAAGGATCCGCTATACCATCTCCGTTCCCATCAACTCCGTAGCCGCCATAGTACGCAATTACGTCAAGATTTGTCTTGTCTTCTTCGCTAATCTCACCTTGGCCTTTACCAGAACAAGTGGGGTGACTCCATCCGACAAATGTGCAGGGCATAAATTGCAGGTGCCCTTCTGCTCCAACCGGGGACAGCAAAGGATCCATAGTCGAAAATCTGGTTTCAATCCGGTGATGGGCAGCAAGCAAAGTCCAAGGAATGCTGTAGACCTCCCCCGCTTCTTTATAAAGTGGAATGTTTTCTTCCGGCACTTCCAGTTCAATTATTCGGCTTGGTGCTTCCTTGAGCGTATCCATCACGGAGGGCGAATTGAATAGCATAAAGAGAAGGATGCCGAGTGTACCAGCAACAATTACTGCCGGCACTAAAAGGATCAGACAGCCTAATTGACGCTTATATTTTTTGGGTATCTTCTTTTTTTTCATTTCTTCACACCTAATCATTCATTTGTTTCAGTGTAGCACACCTTCCCTTTCATTGCCGTTTCCCCGCGGATGGACCGCTTTGCAAAAATTCTGTATCGAGCTATATTATTCATTTTCTTCTGATACTATTAACAATTAAAAGCGGGAGGTGAATTTTATGTGGGAGAATTTCAAAAAATTCGCCTTGAAAGGAAACTTCCTTGACCTTGCTGTGGCCGTTGTTATCGGTACAGCTTTTGGGAAAGTGGTTTCTGCTTTAGTTGAAGATATCATTATGCCAGTGGTCGGAATATTGGTAGGTGGAGTCAGCGTCGAGAATTGGAGTTATACCTTTAATAAAGTAGTTTTGAATTACGGTTTATTTATACAAGCGATTATCGACTTTTTCATCATTGCTTTCTCGATTTTTGTGGTTATCCGTATTTTCACCAAACTAAAACGCAAAAAAGATTTGCCTGCTGAAGAAGAACCGGAAATTCTGCTTGAAATCAGAGATCTTTTAAAAAAAGAAAAAACCGGTCTATGACCGGTTTTTTACTTTTCTTCAATTAATTCGCGCAAATCGTTCTTAATATCTTCCACTGGCACATTCTCAAAGCCGTCGTAATTATTGACGACAACTCCATTCTGGTCTACCAAGTAGAAAGCTGTACCATGTATGACTTGATCGCTTTTGGGATCATTTCGCACAAAAGAATTAAAATTATCTTTCGCAAACTCCGATATCTCCGATTGCTCATAACCCGTAAGCAAATGCCAGTTGGATTCATCTGGAACCGAATATTGCGCCAAATATTCCTGCATGGTTTCCGGTGTATCAACATTTGGGTCTACACTGAATGCCACAATTTTGTATTCGTCTAACCCTTCCGCTTCGAGCTCTTCTTGGATTCCGCTCAAATTGAATGTCATCGGCAGGCACACCGTTTCACAGTTCGTAAAAACAAAAGTTGCCAGCCAAGGCGTACCTTTTAAATCTTTTAAAGACACCGAGTCTCCCCGATGATCTGTATAAGAAAATTCCTCAATTGTAGAACTGCCACATGCCCCTAAAAACAGAACCAGGCTCAGCAAAACTGAAAAAGAAATAAATCGCATGAGATTGCCTCCACTCTTTCATCCTTTTAATCATAGCGAAAGTGCAGAAACTCCACAACATATCTTACACCGTCATTGTCACAAATTTGTGAAGTTAGGACAGCTTTAATGTAATGAGTGCGTCATGAATGGCGACTAATTTCGTCTCCACGCGATGCATCAAATAAAAAGACACAAAAATGGGGAAACCAAGTTCCTGAATCCATTGCATCCACTCTGCCATTATTTTCACCTCTATTCTAGAATAGCGTAGGCAGCCATGTAGATTCGACGGGCATAAGACGCCTTGGCGAAGCGGCATCTTTTCAGCCGCACAGCCGAGGTGGCTTATGACCCAAGAATCTGGCTGCCGGAGTCTGGACAAAATGAATAGCGTAGGTAGCCATGTAGATTCGACGGGCATAAGACGCCTTGGCGAAGCGGCATCTTTTCAGCCGCACAGCCGAGGTGGCTTATGACCCAAGAATCTGGCTGCCGGAGTCTGGACAAAATGAATAGCGTAGGCAGCCATGTAGATTCGACGGGCATAAGACGCCTCGGCGAAGCGGCATCTTTTCAGCCGCACAGCCGAGGTGGCTTATGACCCAAGAATCTGGCTGCCGGAGTCTGGACAAAATGAATAGCGTAGGTAGCCATGTAGATTCGACGGGCATAAGACGCCTTGGCGAAGCGGCATCTTTTCAGCCGCACAGCCGAGGTGGCTTATGACCCGAAGAGCTGGGCGCCGGAGTCTGGACAAAGAATAGCGTAGGCAGCCTATTCATTCAACTATCTAAAAAAAGCTCTCCCGAGTCAGGAGAGCTTCTTACTTATACTTCGTACTCCACAATATTCCGTTCGACAATCCGTGCACCTTTGACAGTGCTGAGTGATGAACCTTCCACTTCGAAGACATCCTGCGTGATGATTGCCTGCATCCCTGCCAGCAATTCCGCATCTGTGACATCCGCGCGTGGTTCGTCCACGGTCAATGTGACATCTTTTCCTGTAGTGGTCGTGAAAATCAATTCCAATGTTTTTGCCATCTCTTACTCCTCCTTAAATTGTTTACTGATAGATCGTCATTGCAGATTGTTTTTCAACATCCATCAACGTTTTTGTTCCGAAGTTCGTCAATACAGCTGCCGTTTCGAAGATGCCGTCTGCGGTTGAAGCTTCTTTAACATTGAGGTACGATTTAAACTTTCTCTTTACTTTGCCGTTTGCATCCAAGCCATTGTCGTACGTGCAGCGGATGCTGGCGCTTTTAAAATCACTAAAGGCCATGTTTCTCACCTCCTTTCATTCGCTATATAGACACAGTTGGAAAAAAGAGATACATTTTTAATGAATTTCTTTCTAAACCCTTCTATAATAGAAGTAATGGAAAAATGAGGTGAAACAATATGGAACTGAGTGGCTGGTTTTTGTGGTTTATCCTATTTTGGGTAGTCGTGCTGGTGGGGCTTTTCGCAATTGGTGGATATTTCATGTTCAGAAAGTTCCTGAAGTCTATGCCGAAGGAAGATGGCCTTTCAGATTTGAACTGGGAAGAATATTACGTTGATAAAACCATCCATTTGTGGGGCGATGAAGAAAAGGCAATGTTAAATGAGTTAGTGCAGCCGGTTCCTGATTTATTCCGTCCTGTGGCAAAACAGAAAATTGCTGGCAGGATCGGGCAAGTCCTGCTTGAAGAAAAAGTCAAAAAGATGAAGCTGGAACACATCATTCGCGGTTATATTCTAGCAACTCCAAAACGCGACCATAAATTTTTAAGAAAAAAACTGGCTGAGATGGAAATCGATGTCCGTCCATACGAACGATACTTTGAACAGTAAAAAGCGCCATTCCCTTAAGTGGGAATAGCGCTTTTATCCTTTGCTGCGATTTTTTTGTATTGCCATAGCATGGACAGCCGCCATGGCCAAAGCATACCGAAAGCCAGGATCCAGAACATACCTCCCAATTCGCCGATATCTATGCTCGAACTCAATACTACTTTGCCAATAACACGCACTAGCAACAGCCCAAACAAGATAAAGACAAATGCTTTCGATTGCTTCAAATAAATATCGCCATTACGGACTTCGAATCTGGAGGTCCAGATTAAAACAGTTGAAAAAAGAATTCCGACGGCTAGGGCTTCGAAAATCTGCAAAGATGAAACACGGAAAAACGGGAAAATGAACATCAGGGCACCGGTCGACATAAAAAACGGCGGCAGGATGATTTTCTTGACCGAGGCCGGTTTTTTAGCCGATTTCGAACGAATAACCATTGCCAGTAACCCCATTGCAAACGCACCAATAGTTGTGACGACCAAATAAACTTCAGTGGGGATTTGATCAAACATTTAAACTCCCCTCCAGCTCATCCAATCTGCGACGCAATTCTTCAATCGGTACAAATCGTGCAAAGCGATGAATTTCCTTTCCTTGCCGGAATAATAGGACTACAGGTGCTGTAAAGAGCATCAACTGCCCTGCCAGTTCTGAAATTCTGGCTGCATTCACCAAGTAGAATGGCAGTTGGTAGTCATTTTCAAATGCTTCGACTTGAGGACGCAAACCTTCACAGACTGAGCAATTATCCGTCTTCACAAAAAGCAGAAACGACTGCCCTTCACCAATTTTTGATTGGTATTCTTGCATTCCGGAAATAGTTTCCATCCTTGTCACCTACTTACTGTTAAATTAGAATCCTTGGAAATCACCAAAGAACGGACCCAGGATACGGATTAGATACGTCATGCCATCGAAAAACAACAGAATACCTACTCCAATCATAACATAACCGCCGATCTTCATGATTTTCTGGTTATGTTTGCGGAGCCAGCCCATACGTGCAACGAAGAACGACAAGACGAAAAATGGAATCGCAAAGCCGAGTACGTATGCCAGCATATACCAGACACCCGACCCTGGATTGGCAGCAGCAAGCGCATAAATAGCCGCAGTGATTGGTCCTGTACACGGTGTCCAGCCGGCTGCAAACGCCAACCCGATAACGAATGTTCCTAAAAATCCAGCTGGGCGATTTTTAAATGAGAACTTTCGGTCTTGCATAAGGAATTTCGGTGAAAAGACACCGACAATCATTAGCCCGAACAAAACAATAAATATAGCACCTACTTGGCGGATCAATTCATCATAGCGGATAAACCATTCATAGAAGAACGATGTACTAAAACCGAGCGCAATGAAAATTGTTGAAAATCCTAATAAGAAAAACAGCGTATGGAACATCCCCCGTCGCTGCATCACTTTTTTATCGTTCTTAATTTCATCCATGGTCATGCCTGTTATATAGGATAAAAATGCAGGATACAAAGGCAGCGTACAAGGCGAAATAAAACTTAAAAAGCCTGCGCCAAAAGCCAAAAACAAATTAATATCAGATGCCACTGGTAATTCTCCTTCCTGTGCTCTTCCCATCTTATCAAATTTAAAGATGAAACACTGCTCTTGTACCTGTGAAATCTTTGTGGACAAATAAGCGACCAATTCATCCCATTAAATTCTTCTACTCTTAGTTTCAGCACATGCTGGCAGAATACCTCTATGTCTTTCACCACTTCATAAGCCGATCGAGCTAACAATTCTGTTAAAAATCGATTTCGAACCATTGTTTGTATGGCATTTTGGTTTTATAATCTTTGCTTGTTTAGTTTTTTGCTTGTTGACGTTTTTGAACTTTTCAGTAAAACCTTTTGTAGTTTGTTACATAGTAAGTAATAACAAACGTGTTGTGAATTTTCATTTGCAAAATGAACTCATTTATCAAAAAAAAGAACGGCCTGAGCCGTTCCTCCTGTTTACTCTACGATTCCGTTTTGCAGCAAATACATTTTATGGTACAAGCCCCGCTGCTGAAGCAATTGCTGATGTGTGCCCCGCTCCACAATTTCGCCTTGATACAGTACCAAAATAAGTTCTGCCTCTTGAATGGTACTAAGCCTGTGGGCGATTGCGATGGTCGTCCGCCCACGCCTCATGCATTCAAGACTAGCCTGTATGGCCACTTCCGTTTCGGTGTCGATACTAGCCGTTGCTTCATCCAGCACCAGAATTTTCGGATCGGTCGCCATCGTTCGCGCAAAAGCCACCAATTGCCGCTGGCCACTTGAAAAAGTGGATCCCCGCTCAGTCACTTTTTGGCTATAGCCATCCGGCAATGCTTCGATAAAGCGGTTTGCCCGGACAAATTCGGCTGCTTCCCGGACTGCCGCTGCCGCAATCGTTTGATCGTAGAGGCGGATATTACTCTCGATTGTGCCATAAAACAAGAAAGGATCCTGCAACACCAGCCCCATTTTTCTGCGCAATTCGTCTGTCTCATATTACTTCACTGATACGCCGTCTATGAGGATTTCACCTTTGTCAAATTCATAAAAGCGCATCAGTAAATTGATAATGGAACTTTTGCCGCTTCCCGTATGGCCAACAAGTGCAACGGTCTGTCCCGGCCACGCCCTAAAGGAAATATTCTTCAGAACCTCGGTATGGCCATCATAGGAAAAGCTGACGTCGCGAAATTCGATTTTGCCTCCCTCGATCTTAGCTGCGGCATCCGACTGCCGGGATGTTTTTTCTTGTTCATCCAGCAGTTGGAAAACGCGGGATGCAGCGACAATGGCCTGTTGAAATATCGACAGACGCTGCATGACTTGATTGATGAGTTCAAAAAAGCGATCGATATAGGTGACGAACGCATAGATGACTCCGACTTCGACTGTATTCGAAAATGAGGTAACCCCGAAATAGCTCAGCAGCATAATCAACGCCAATGCGTATACAAGATCGATAGCGGGACGTAGCAGTAAGCCGTCGATTTTAATATTCCGCTTGCCTGCCAGCCAATGCTTGTCATTGATTTCATTAAACTCGTCCTTGAGACGGGTTTAATGGCCAAAAGCCTGAATCATGCCCATGCCCTGCACCGATTCGGATAACTTGGCATTTAATTGCCCCAAACGCTCCCGTAAATCCTGGTAAAACACCGAGCTGTATTTTCGGTACAGGTAAATAATCCAACCGAGAATTGGCAGCAACACTAGCGTAATAAGTGCTAGACGGACGTTAAGGAAAAACATCGCGATGTAAACGCTGACTATCAAGAATGCACTTTGGACAAAGCCGATCAGCACGGTGACAAACATTTCCTTGATGGCTTCGGTGTCATTGGTGACGCGTGACACGATGCCACCAGCGGGAGTCTTATCAAAATAACGCATCCCAAGACTATGTACTTTGGTGAAAACATCAATCCGCAGTTGCTGGATAATCTTTAATGCTGCCTCTTGAAACTTCAGCAGTTGAAAATAGCTAATGATGACATTGGACGTTTGAATAAACAAATAGGCAGCGGCTAAACCAATGACCGGGCCCGTCGGAAAACTTCCCGGCGTCAAATAGTCATCGATAAAAATTTTGATGAGCAACGGACCGAGTACATCGCCAAGCACCGTCAAGATCAACAAACCCATCGCTAAAGCTAACATTTTCTTATGCGGCAGCAAGTATTGCAATAAACGCCCGAAGATGATCCATTGGTCCCGCCCGGTAAGTTTCTGTTGTTTTACGGTTTCTTTGGTCAGCATTACATCTCACCTCCTTGTTCGACAAGCGCTTCTAGTTGCTGCAGCTCATACATTTCACAATAACGTCCTTGTTTCCTCATCAGCTCTTCATGGGAACCGATTTCGACAATTGTACCGTCGTCCATCACCAGGATTTGATGCGCATGCTGGATGGCGCTCAATCGATGAGAAGTGATGATGGTAGTTTTTCCAATCCGTGTTTTTTTCAATTCGCCGATTGTAAAATTAAGCTAGACAACTGAAAAAGCCATTCGTGATACACTCTAAATGTATTTTCCGACCAAAGAAAAACAGAGGAGTGATCACGAATGACCTACACCCATCTTACCACGGATGAATTGGTGATGATAGAATCCTACCACCGCCAACATATACCTGTGGCGATAATTGCAGAATGCCTGAACCGTTCCAGGCAGCCGATCTATAATGTCATCAACTTCCTGAAATCGGGCTATACAGCTCTCGATTTCTACAAACAATACAAGAAAAACAAACAACGCTGCGGCCGACGAAAACTGGTCTTGCCGAAGAAACAAGTTGTCTATATTCAAGACAAGGTGGCGCAGGGATGGACGCCTGATGTCATTGTCGGCCGTGCAGAAACGGTGATCGATTGTTCCGCACGCACGCTCTATCGCATGTTCAAAAATCAGGTCTTTGATGTAGCCACACTGCCCATGAAAGGGAAACGAAAACCCAATGGGCACGAGGAACGCCGCGGAAAGCAGGCGTTCAAACGACATATTTCCGAACGAGAAACCGACTATCCTTCTTTCCAAAAAGAGTTCGGACATATCGAAGGCGACACCATTGTGGGCGCCCGCCACAAAAGTGCGGTGATCACGCTGGTCGAACGGCTGACGAAAGTCATCATCGCCTTGAAGCCTGCGGGACGCAAGGCATGCGATATTGAAACTACGCTGAATCAGTGGTTTCAAGGGGTCCCGAGAAATCTGTTCAAATCCATCACCTTTGATTGCGGGAAGGAATTCTCCAATTGGAAGCCGCTGTGCAACCGGCACGACGTCTCGATTTACTTTGCGGATCCCGGAACGCCTTCCCAGCGCGCCTTGAATGAAAATTCCAACGGACTCCTTCGAAAAGACGGCTTGGCAAAGGAAATGGATTTCAACCAGGTCGATCAACCGTTCATTTCCGCGGTGGCTGACAAGCGGAATAATATCCCGCGGAAGTCGCTGGATTACCGTACACCCCTGGAGGCATTTTTGAGTCACCTGAATGGAATGGATTTGTCTAGCTTATATTGACAAACGGAAATTCCTTTAGAATCGCTTTTTCTGTTTTGGCATCCACCGCAGACAGCGAATCGTCCAAAATCAACAGCTCAGGCTTTGTCATCAATGCCCGCGCAATGGAAATCCGTTGCTTTTGTCCGCCAGATAACGACACACCACGTTCTCCAACCATTGTGGCGTAGCCATCTGTGAAATTCAGGATATCTTCATGAATATGCGCCAAACTAGCAGCCTCTGAACTTCCACTAGGCTTGCATCCGATCGCGCAAATGCGATATTGCCGGCAATACTAGTAGAAAATAGGAAATGGTCTTGGGGAACATAGCCGATCACCTGCCGCAAACGCTGTTTTTTAAAGCTATCGATAGAATAGCCACCGAATAGGATTGAGCCTTCGTAGTTATCAAATTCACGCAAGAGCAGACGAAGAATAGCAGACTTTCCGGAACCGGTCTTGCCTGCTATCCCAAGCGTCTCACCATGTCTGACCTTGAAATAGACATCTCTGAGTGCCTCCCGTTGATCTCCGGTAAATTTAAAGCGATCCAGCGAAACAATCAGGTCACCTGATGGATTTTCATCGATGGCATCTTCACGATCGTCGATGTCAATCGGTTCTGCCAGCAGCAAACGGATGCGGTCATACGAAGCACGGCCGCGTTCCACGATATTGAAAAGCCAGCCGAAGGCCCAGCATCGGCCATACCAACAAACCAAGATAGGCAGTAAAAGCAATCAAATCACCAATGGTCATATCGCTGTTCACTAAGAAATAAGACCCAAAACTGATGGTCAGAAAATAGCAAATACCGATAATTGCAGGAATTGTCGGATCAAATAAGGAATCTACGCGCGCTACTCGTATATTTTCATTCACGACCCGTTCTGACAGGTTGGTAAAATCCTCTATGTCCTGCTGCTCCTGTCCAAAGGTCTTGATAACCTTCATTCCGGAAATACTTTCCTGCGTCTTGTCGTTCAACCCTGAAAATGCCTGCTGCGCTCCATGAAGCCGCTGGTGCACCAGTTTGCCGTAGTAATTGGTCATATAAGCCATCAATGGCATTGGCAGCAGCACGATTAGCGTCAACTTCCAATCGATTGTGATGGCCATAGCAGCGATGACAAAGCCGGCTGTTTGTTGAACTGCCTGCAGATCATTGGTGGCATGCGCCATCAAATCACCAACACGCCGTTTTTGGTAGAAAGCCGGGGACATTTTTGTGAAATGCTGAAACAGCTGCTCCCGCTGATTTCGTGCCCACAGGATGGACGAACCAAATACCAGCCGCCGCCATACATATCTGAGCACATACATTGCTAAGGCAGCCGCTGCCAGAATCCCCAGCCATTGGAGCAGATATTCCGGTGTCAAAGTACCCTGACTGATGCGGTCGACTACAAATCCGATAATACGCGGAGGCAAAACTCCGAGAAATGCAACAATCATCAACAGGAAAATTCCCGTCATGTATTGCATTTTACTCCTTGCTGTTTTATGTTTTTGTGTGGTTTACCTTACCCGTGATATGCGTTTAAATTAAATTCCTAATTACAACCGGAATTTTTCGCTGTTACTATTCTACTAATTAGTTGCTGAAATATATTCAAAAAAAAAAAAGAGCGACAGGCGGCAAAGTGTAAAGAGGTGCTTCTGCATTGCTGCGCGACAAAGCGGCTACCGAAATGCTGATTTCTAAGTTCAATTCACCTAATTGAACAAGTTGGTTTTCATTGGACCAATACAGTATTTTTCATCTCATTTATTATAGCGAGTATTGTTAACTATTGGAAAGACAATCTTTCGACTTGTGAAATAAATCAAACTTCTTGATAGACTCGATCTCCTCTCCCCATTTATTTCTAGTAAAGCTGCAAAGCAATAAAAAACGACAAAAAAATAAAAGCCGATTTTCCATAGGGGAATAGAAAAATCGGCTTTTATGGACCGCTGGCGGGTACCAATCGCGAGCGGCTTTATAGTATGGACTTAGTTACCCGATGAGTTGCTTGGCAAGTCCCAATTGATGATGTACTTGTTCAAAACCTGTGCCGCCCAGAGAGTTTCTTCGCTCTACTGCTGTTCTTGGCTTTAAGGTATTATAAATATCTTCATCAATTAACGTACTCGCTTCTTGAAGATCAGCAAGTGGCAAATCTTTCAGGAAATAACCGCGCTGGATGCAAGTGAAAACCAGTTTCCCGGTCACATCATGCGCTTCACGGAACGGCATGCCTTTGGCAGCCAGATAATCCGCCAATTCTGTAGCATTAGAGAAATCGGAATGCACCGCTTTTTCCATGGAATCTGCACGGACTGTCATGGTGCGAATCATGCCTTCGAAAATCGGCAATGAGCCCATCAAGGTATGGACCGTGTCGAACATGCCTTCCTTGTCTTCCTGCATGTCCTTATTATAAGCCAGTGGAAGACCTTTCAATGTCGTCAGCAATCCGAAAAGATTGCCATAGACGCGCCCAGTCTTGCCACGAATCAGTTCCGCCATATCCGGATTTTTTTTCTGCGGCATGATACTTGATCCTGTCGAGAAGGTATCATCCAGCTCGATAAAACGGAATTCTTCGCTGGACCAAAGAATAATTTCTTCGGCAAAACGCGACATATGCATCATCAATATCGATGAATTGCTAAGGAACTCCAAAATAAAATCACGATCACTAACGGCATCTAAGCTGTTTTGGTAAACGTTTGAAAAACCTAGAAGCTCTGCCGACATTTCACGGTCGATTGGAAACGTTGTGCCGGACATCGCACCAGCTCCAAGCGGAGAAATATCGATACGCTTTAATGATTCCATCAACCGTTCTTTGTCGCGCTGCAGCATCCAGAAATAAGTCATTAAATGATGCCCAAACGAAATCGGCTGTGCACGCTGAAGATGTGTATAGCCAGGCACAATGGTTTCGACATGCGTTTCCGCTTGCGTGACGATGGCGTCCTGGAAAGCCGTAACGGCTTCGATAATCTCTCCAACACGGTTTTTCAAATACAAATGCATATCGGTCGCTACTTGGTCGTTACGGCTTCTTGCTGTGTGCAGTTTGCCGCCGACAGGACCGATTTCATCGATTAACTGTTTTTCTAAATTTAAGTGGATGTCTTCATTCGATACACTGAATTCCAAATCGCCGTCATGCGCTTTCTGTTTCAGCGTCTCGAGACCGGATAAGATAAGCTCCCCATCTTCTTTAGAAAGAATCTGGCAAGCAACCAGCATTTTCACATGCGCTGTGCTGCCTTCCAGATCCTCCATTACCAGCTTTTGATCATAGGAAATGGAAGCACCAAACTCATCAACCCACTGTTCGGCCGATTTTTGAAAACGGCCGCCCCACAGTTTGGTCATGCTTTCACCTTCTCTTTCAAGTCTTCAGGAACCGCCACTTCTTTTTTGTTGACCATTGAGTTAACAACTGTCGGAAGACCCCATAGTTCGATAAAGCCGACTGCAGATGCATGGTTGAATGTATCATCTGTCGAATAAGTTGCCAATTGCTCATTGTAAAGCGAATTTGCCGATTTACGACCTTCGATAATGGCATGTCCTTTAAACAGTTTGACACGTACTGTTCCGTTAACAAAAACTTGTGTTTCTTTCAGGAATGCTTCTAGTGCAGTACGCAGCGGAGAGAACCAAAGACCTTCATAAATCAATTCAGTCAGTTTTTTTTCGATAACTGGCTTGAAATGGGCCATTTCTTTTACCAAAGTAATATCTTCGAGCTCTTTATGCGCTGCAATTAAAGTCATCGCTGCAGGTGCTTCATAGATTTCACGTGATTTAATGCCGACCAGTCTGTTTTCGATATGGTCAATTCTTCCTACACCGTGTTTACCAGCAATATCATTTAACTCAAGAATTAGTTTTGAGAATGAGTACGATACGCCATTCAATTGAGTCGGAACACCGTTAACAAATTCAATTTCGACAACGTCGGCTGTATCTGGCGTATTTTCAAGTGCATTTGTGATGTCATAAGCTTCTTCTGGCGGCGTCGTCCACGGATTTTCCAAGACGCCACATTCGTTTGCACGGCCCCATAGATTTTGATCGATCGAGTACGGGCTATCTAAATTGACGGGAATCGGAATATTATGCTCTTTGGCATAAGCGATTTCTTCGTCACGTGACCATCCCCACTGACGCACTGGTGCTACGACTTCAAGGTTTGGATTTAATGATTTAATCGAAACTTCAAAACGCACTTGATCGTTGCCTTTTCCTGTGCAGCCATGCGCAACGGCAGTTGAACCAGTAGCTTCTGCGATTTCGACCAATTTTTTCGAAATCAGTGGACGTGATAAAGCAGAGACTAATGGGTATTTCCCTTCATATAAAGTATGAGCCTGCAGTGAAATCAATGCATATTCATCCGCAAATTCGTCTCTTGCATCGATCATATAACTCTCAACTGCTCCAACCTGAAGCGCTTTTTGTTTAATGAAATCCAAATCTTTTCCTTCCCCGATATCCAGGCACACTGCGACAACGTCGTAGCCTTGACCTTTTAGCCATGGAATGGCCACCGATGTATCTAATCCACCTGAGTATGCGAGTACAATCTTTTTATTCAATATGAAAACCTCCAATGTATTTTTATGCAATTTTTTAAATGAATATACACATCATATCATGGATATTTGACAAGTGCAAGCCATAAAACCAGAAAATCTTCACAAAAAAACAGCAGCTAGAGCTGCTGTTTCTTTTCTTCATTCATTTTCTTCTCCACCAATTGTATATTCATGTGTATCAAGATCTATCCGAACTTCAGACATTTCTCCTGTTTCCATATTGCTAAACAAGAAGCCAATCTCATTATCTCTGACTATCGGCTGTCCCATCATGATCAATCTCGACAATTGCTCTGTATTGATAAATGCCTCGAGTGCTTCTGATTGTTCGACGGAATCTTCATCGGTCAGGATAGTGATGGTCTCTGCTTCCCCTTGCATCGGGAAGGACTCGGCAAGCGGCCCCTGATAGTCCATGCTGACTTTCATGCCAGTACGAATGTCTCGAATCACGCCTTCTGTCGTTTCAGCGCCATCGCTGAACTGGACCTTAACATCTTCAGGAATGCTGAAATAAATATTGTTGACGAGGATGCTTTCTCCGCTAACTTGTGTGATAAATCCTTCTTCAGTCATGCTTTCCTGATCGACTGCCATTTCTGCTTTTTCCGGTTCCTCTGTTTCAGCCGGTTCGGCTTCTTCATTTGAACATGCGGCAAGCAAGAAGACACTAGCTACTAATAAACTCCATTTTTTCAAAGCTACCCAATCCTTTTCCTATATATTCATGATGTCGTAAACACTGACGGTTTAATTTTACATGTTGCACGGAATAGTTGCAATTATCAGCTTTGATTTCAAACCTTATTGTAGTAGAAGATGCCGTCATCACCTAAACGTTCTGAAATCAGCCCTTCTTCTTGCAGGTAGTCAATTTGACCAATTGTCTCAGATAAAGTCAGACCTAGTTCTTTTTCATAGGCGTGAGAAAACAATTCTTTCGTAAGTTCATAGACTGTGAGGTTTCTTTCGCCAATCATGCCAAGTGCCTTCATGGCCCGCTGATGCTGCTTTGCTAAACGAGAAGTGATCAACTCATTGATATTACGTACTTCTTCACCATGTCCGCTGTAAATCACATCTATTGGCATTTTCAATAGTCGGCTGAGTGAAGCATTGTATTGCAGCAGCGACTTCGGACGCCCTTGCGCTGGGTCTAATGGTGGTTCGATCAGTGGATTGGATGATACCTTTGCAATAACATGGTCGCCCCCAATCATCTCATGCGTTTCTTTGTTCCAGAATGACAGATGGCTTTGGGCATGCCCAAGCGTTTCGAGAACTTCCCATTCTGGATGACCCGGCAAAGTATCGCCTTCATTAATGGCTTTGTCCAAAGGCCGACTACCCATCAAGTTCAAAGGACGTTTCATTTTTTTGACCCAAAACTGCAGATCGCCCGGCACTCCTTCCTCCTTCAGTCTTTCCATATAGAACGCATCGTGGTATTCAAAAAAATCTTGATCGCGGCGAAGCCACAGGTCATTATACGGATGCCCGTATAGTTTTGCATTTTCAAAGCCATCTACCCACCCAGCGTGATCAGGGTGGTGATGAGTTAGCACGACTTGTTCTACATCTCCTGGTTCTGCGCCAAACTCTTTAAGACCTGCTTTAATGGCCATCCAGGCTTCGGGTGTTTTTGGACCTGTATCAATCAAAGTCAGCATATCGCCTTTTAATAGATAAGAATTAACATCTCCAACTGCAAATGGTGTTGGTATAATAATTTTATGTAGAGTCATAATTACCATCTCCTTAAATGAATCACTATTCAACTATCATACATGGAAAACAGAAAGCCGTCACGCCTTTAAGAGATTTGACAAAAGCTTGCTCTATCCTCTATAATTTATAAACATATGTGAGCGAAGATAAAGACCAGTACACAAAGTGATGGTGTAAAGAGAGTGCAGCTTTAGCTGAAATGCGCACCCCCTCTCCTTTGTGGAACCTCCTTTTGAGCTGTCGTGAAAACACGACCGTTTGTCCGCGTTATGGATATCGAGTAGTGTCTTAATGGCAAACTTAGGTGGTACCGCGGAAACAAAGCGTTTTCGTCCTTGTATAAACAGGGATGATTGCGCTTTTTAATTTGAGGAAAGAGAGTGAGTTAAATGAAAATAGTCTGTGTAGGAGCCGGATCGATGGCAGAGTCCATGATCCACGGCTGGATCAATAAGCGAATTATGAAACCAGAAGAAATTTCGGTGATGAACCGATCTGATCAAGATCGACTGGAGTTTTTGAGCGATGAATACGGCGTCAATATCGTCTGCCAAGACAAGACCGAGCTGAAAGATGCTAATTTCATCTTATTGGCGATGAAGCCAAAAGATGTAGAAGTTGCACTCAGTGGAATCAAAGATAAACTGACTGGCAATACCGTTATTGTATCAGTAGCTGCAGGTGTTTCGATTAAAACCATCCAAAAGCATGTTGGTGAATTCCCAGTAGCCCGCGCGATGCCGAATACATCCGCTAAAGTGGGCAAGTCGGCTACCGGAGTGGCATGGAGTAAACATGTATCGAAGGAACAGCAGCATGAATTGCGCAATCTATTGTCCTCAATAGGTAGCGTGACGGTCGTAGCAGAAGAACAATTGCATGCTGTTACAGGCGTTGCGGGCAGCGGACCAGCTTATATTTATTATTTTGCGGAAGCGATGACTGAAGCCGCCGTCGCGAATGGCCTATCAAACGCTGATGCAACAAAACTGGTGCGCCAAACTTTTGCGGGCGCCGCTGAAATGTTACAGCAGGAAGATTTCGCTGAATTGCGCATAAAAGTCACAAGCCCTAACGGCACAACTGCCGCCGGTCTTGACTCTTTAGCAGAAAACAACTTTAAAAATATTGTTGGTCAATGTGTAACCAAAGCTTCCAACCGATCCAAAGAGCTCGGAAAAGAATTTAAGTAAATTCTTCTGTATACTTTATAGTTGTGTATATAGAAGGAGGATGTTTATGGCGAAATTGTTTGAACCCTTTACAATTAAAGAAACTGTTTTCAAAAACCGCATCGTAATGGCGCCTATGTGCATGTACCAATGCGATCAAGAAGACGGCAAAGTGACGGACTGGCATCGTGTCCACTACCCAACCCGCGCAGTTGGAGGTGTTGGCCTCATCATTACCGAAGCGACGGCTATCCAGCCAGAGGGACGCATTTCGTCAAGAGACCTTGGCATTTGGAATGACAACCACATTGACGGCCAAGAGGAAATTGTCCGATTGATGAAACAAAATGGAGCCAAAACCGGTATTCAATTGGCCCATGCTGGTAGAAAAGCTACAATTGATAGTGAGATTTACTCTGCCAGCGCCATTGCTTTTGATGACAACTATAAAATACCGAAAGAAATGTCTATAGAAGATATCGAAGAAACAATTGAAGCTTTTAGAAATGGAGCGATTCGTGCAAAAAAAGCCGGATTTGATGTTATCGAAGTTCATGCTGCACATGGCTACTTAATCAACCAATTCCTGTCACCTTTAACAAATAAACGTACCGACCTTTATGGAGGCAGCGCAAAAAACCGCTACCACCTGTTGAGTCAGGTCATTGATGCAATCAATGAGGTATGGGATGGCCCGCTATTTGCCCGTATCTCTGCACATGATTACAGCGAAGGCGGCATGACACCGGAACAATATGTGGAAATGTGCCAATGGATGAAGCAGCAGGGTGTTGATTTGATTGATGTCAGCTCTGGTGCTGTTGTACCTGCTCGTATTCCTGTGTTCCCTGGCTATCAGGTGCCATTTGCGGAAACCATTAAAAAGCATACTCCGATAGCAACTGGAGCGGTTGGCTTAATCACCAGTCCGCTGCAGGCAGAGGAAATTCTTCGAAATGACCGCGCGGATCTGGTCTTCCTAGCCCGCGAGTTGCTTCGCGACCCTTATTGGGCATACACAGCTGCAAAAGTACTGGACGCGGATATCACGGCTCCAGTGCCGTATGAACGCGGCTGGGTATAAGTCGGTTGCAAAATATTTCAGATTTAGTATACTAAAGGTAACGTAAAAAACCGAATGCGTGAGCATTCGGCCAGCTGTATGCCGCCACGAGAGCGGTTGGCTGGAATAGAGGCTTAAAAAATAACCGTCATTCCACGCCACATGGGACGGTTATTTTTTTTTGTTGATGACCAAAATCATTGAAACGACGAGTGTCAAAGCGCTGATCGTTAACCCGATACTCGTAAAAACGAGACCGAATGATTCTGCAATGGTCATGTTACCACCCCCTTTCTTGGGGAATGGCCAAACCGCCCTCATACAGCTGTAACTTTATTTTATCACAAAAAGAACGTACGTTCTATTATTTCCGTAAATAATTTTACTTTTTACTAAAAAAAGCCATCTTTTGAGGATGACTTACTTATTTTTTCCTTATTTTTTTATCATGTTGCAACCACTCAAATTCAGCGAAATCTTGGGCAATAAATCCTCGCGGGTGAATTTCCTTCATCTGTTTCAGCAATAGTTTATCATCTTCTGGCAGAAAACGAGCACTGATGTGATTCAAAATCAATGTAGTGGCACCGGCCAGACGCGCAGTTTCTGCTGCATCATAGACGGTTGAATGGCCGTATTCTCCGGCCATTTTTTTAGAAGTTCCGTCAAACGTTGCTTCGTGAACCAAAACATCCGCCCCGCGCCCCAATTCTACAGCTGCCTCACAATAACGAGTGTCTCCAAGAATCGTCACGATAAACCCAGGCTCCTCGGGTTCTGTGACATCTCCGCTCCGAACCCATCGACCATCCGTGATTTCCACATCTCCTCCGTTTTTCAGTTTCGCCAGTAGTGGACCTTTTGGGACTCCAAGCGCCAATGCTTTATTGACCATTAATTTTGGCGGTAACGGCTTTTGAATAATGCGAAAACCATAAGATGGGATTACATGATTGAGCAACCGGGTCTCCACTGTCATCAGCTCGTCTTCAAATAACACACCCTCTGTCAGTTCATGGTAGACAATTCGATAAGTCAAGTGAGTCCGGCTGAGCGTTAACGTCATTTCGACAAATTCTTTTATTCCTGATGGTCCATAAATTTCAAGAGGTTCATCTCCTCCTTGAAATGAACGAGAGCCGAGTAAACCTGGCAAACCGAAAATATGGTCTCCGTGCATATGGCTGATAAAGATTTTTTCGATTTTGCGTGGCTTTATAGTAGTATGAAGAATTTGATGCTGCGTCGCTTCTCCGCAGTCAAACAACCAGACAGTTCCCCTTTCTTCGAGCAATTTCAGTACCAGCGCGGAAGTGTTGCGTTGTTTAGAAGGCATCCCGGCACCGGTGCCAAGAAATAATAATTGCATGTTTTCCCTACTTTCTCTCATGATCATGATCGTCCAGAAAATCTTTGCTGAAGCTTGTTTTGGAATCATAATTTGCTTTTTTAATTTTTGTTCCTCGTGTTAATATGCTTTTTCCAAAACGGCTTTCCAATTTAGCCATCAAATCAAGGATTGGTTCTTCTTTGGCATGCTCTTGAAAATTAAAAATCGATAATTGTTCTGTCATATCACCTTTATCTGCGACATTCGATACTGTAACGCCAATCAGTCGCAAAGGTTCGCCGTTCCAATGCCTGGTGAATAATTGCCAAGCATTCCGGTGAATATCGTCTGCTTTCCAAACCGTATTGTTTAGCGTGACGCTTCGGGTTCTGTTTTTCCAATCAGAGCTACGGGTTTGAATACTGACCGTGGGGCCGGCTAATTCTTTCGCTTCCAGTCGATTAGCCACTTTTTCACTAAGCTGCCGAAACAATGCTTTTAATTTTTGTTCATCCGTTTCATCTACTGGTAAAGTTGTTGATGTCCCAACACTTTTTGTATCATAGATCGAATCGGGATCGACTGCCCGGTCGTCGATTCCATTTGCACGCGACTGCAGACGGCCACCGTTTTTCCCCATCTTTTCTTTGACCAATCCTTCATTTGCTGTGGCCAGCTCACCGATGGTTTCAATTTTCAAGATTTTCAACCGAGCTGCCGTACTGTCGCCAATGCCGTGCATATCAATTACCGGTTTTGGCCATAGCAATGCCTGAATGTCACGCTTTCTCAATATCGTAATGCCCATCGGTTTTTTCATGTCGGAAGCTGTTTTTGCCAAAAATTTATTGGGTGCAATGCCAATCGAACAGGGTAAATCCAATTCAGCGAGCAGACGTTGTTGTATGTTTTTAGCGATTTCCAATGCATGCCGCTGTTGCGTCAATTCCGTCACGTCTAAGTAGCCCTCATCAATCGATACCGGCTCTACCATATCCGTGTAGGAACGCAATATTTCAAACATCGCTTTGGAAGCTGCTCGATAGCGCTCAAAATTGGGTGGCAGCAACAAGAGACCAGGGAATTTCCGCTTGGCTTCATGCACTTGCATCGTCGTATAAATACCGTGTGCTCTAGCTTCATAAGAACATGTGACAATAATACCTTTCCGTTCTTTCGGATTGCCGGCGATGGCAATGGCTTTCCCTTTCAGCTCTGGATTATGCGATTGTTCGACTGACGCATAAAAACTGTTCATATCAATGTGAAAAATAACTCGGCTAGCCATAAAGCGCTCTCCACTTTTCTTTTTTCTTTCAGTGTATCAAAAAAAGAGAGAACATACATCCTGTTCTCTCTTTTCCGCTATGCTTCCACTATTCAGTTGAGAGTTGATTCTTTGACGATTTCAACAAGTAATTGGGTCAATTTTTCAAGTTCTTCAATTGGCATACGTTCATTTTTCGTATGGATCTCTTCATATCCAACGCAAAGATTAACCGTAGGAATACCGAAGCCATTAAAAATATTGGCATCACTTCCGCCTCCACTTGTCAGAACCGGTGACGGGCGGCCTATTTTGGCAGCTGCTTTTTGAGCAATTTCTACGACCGGATCCATGTCATCAAAATGGAAGCCGGGATACATCAGCTTGACTTCCGTTTCTGCACGTCCACCAAGTCTTTCCGCAGTCTGTTCAAAAACGGATTCCATATGAGTGGTCTGACTCGCCAGTTTATCTTCGCTGATCGAACGCGCTTCCGATAAAATATGGACTTCATCACAAACGATATTGGTAGCTCCACCACCTTCAAAACGTCCGATATTGGCAGTCGTTTCCTCATCGATGCGGCCTAAAGTCATTTTGGCGATGGCTTTGGCAGCGATGGTGATGGCTGAAACGCCTTTTTCAGGTGCTACGCCCGCATGCGCTGTTTTGCCGAAGATTGTAGTCCATAATTTCGCCTGATTTGGAGCGGCTGTCACAATGCCGCCTACTTTGCCGTCGCTGTCCACAGCATACCCATATTTTGCAATCAATAGCGAGGAATCCAGTTCTTTGGCACCGACAAGACCACTTTCTTCTCCAGCTGTAATGACCAATTGAATATCGCCATGTTCAATCTGTTGTTCTTGAAGCACACGAATCATTTCAAACAATGCGGCAATACCAGCTTTGTCATCAGCACCTAGGATCGTGGTGCCATCTGAATAGACATAGCCATCACGGATCTCAGGCTTGACGCCGACTCCTGGAGTGACCGTATCCATATGGACAGTAAAATAGATAGCCGGAACCTGGTTCAAAGTTCCGCGCAGCGTGGCAATGATATTACCCGCACCATGGCCGGTAACTGCAGCTGATTCATCTATCGCTACATGGAAGCCCATTGATTCAAGCTTTTTTTGCAGAATAGCGGAAATTTCGCCTTCATATTTTGTTTCGGAATCAATTTGAAGTAGTTCCAGAAATTCATTTATTAATCTTTCGTTATTCATCTAAAGCACCTCTTCTATAATTACAGCGGCATATTGCCGTGTTTTTTGGCTGGACGAGTATCTTTTTTATTGCGCATCATTTCTAAGGCCTGAATTAATTTAATGCGTGTTTCGCGAGGATCGATCACATCATCGACCATGCCACGTGCAGCAGCGACATACGGATTCGCAAATTTCACGCGATATTCCTCAATTTTCGCTGCACGGGTTTCTTCCGGATTATCGCTTGCCGCAATTTCGCGAGCAAAAATGATGTTCGCTGCACCGTTCGGCCCCATAACTGCGATTTCCGCATTTGGCCATGAATACACCAAGTCGGCACCGATGGATTTAGAATTAAGCGCTACATATGCTCCCCCATAAGCTTTCCTCAAAATGACCGTCATTTTAGGGACCGTCGCTTCTGAATAAGCATATAAAATTTTTGCTCCGTGACGGATGATGCCGCCGTGTTCTTGTTTGATACCAGGGAAAAAGCCTGTAACGTCCTCGAACGTGATCAGCGGGATATTGAACGAATCACAGAACCGGATAAAGCGAGCTGATTTGTCAGAAGAATCGATATCAAGTCCACCGGCCATAACTTTCGGCTGGTTGCAGACTAGACCCACTGTCTCCCCTTTTATACGCGCAAGTCCTATCACAATATTACGGGCAAACTCCGGCTGTACTTCCATGAAGCTGTCTTTGTCAACCACTTGTTCGACCACTTTTCGCACATCATACGGACGAATCGCTTCATAGGGCACGACGTCGGCCAGATCCGGACGGTAATCGTCATCTTGGCCGCCTGCTAGACGAGGGGGCATTTCCTGGTTGTTTTGTGGCAGGTAGCTAATCAATCGACGGACCATTTCGAGCACTTTTTGTTCCGAATCCCCACGGAAATGGGCGTTGCCACTGATTGCTGTATGTACTCTAGATCCTCCAAGATCTTCAGAGGAAATTTTTTCACCTGTCACCGTTTCAATGACTTTAGGTCCGGTAATGAACATTTGGCTCGTCTTATCGACCATGAAAACGAAATCGGTGATTGCTGGTGAATAAACTGCGCCGCCTGCAGAAGGCCCCATGATAACAGAAATCTGCGGGATGACCCCCGAATAAATAGAATTACGATAAAAAATTTGACCATAGCCATCCAGCGACAGGACACCTTCTTGAATACGCGCACCACCTGAATCGTTCAAGCCGATGAACGGCGCACCATTACGGGCAGCTAAGTCCATAACATTGGCGATTTTTTTAGCATGCATCTCACCTAAAGCTCCTCCGAAAACAGTAAAGTCTTGAGAAAATAAATAAATAGCTCTGCCATTCACTTTGCCATATCCCGTGACAACTCCTTCACCAGGACCTGCTGCCATACCGAAGTCTGTCGTGCGGTGTTCTACAAAAGGACTCAATTCAACAAATGAATCTTCATCAAGCAATAAATCAATACGTTCACGTGCTGTCAGCTTGCCTTTTTCGTGCTGTCTAGCGATACGTTCTTCGCCACCGCCAAGTTCAATTTCACGCTTACGGTCGTACAATTCATTGATTCTTTCGTAAATATCCATTTCCCCACTCCCAATCACTCTTTTTCACAAAGTTCGTATAATACCCCATTCGATGATTTTGGATGCAAAAACGCTACCATGGCTCCGCCGGCTCCAGGCTTGGGTTTGTCGTTAAGCAGTTGCACTCCACTTTCTCGTAATTCTTCCATTCTCTGCTCGATGTTAACGACCCCAAATGCAATATGATGGATGCCTTCACCTTTTTTCTCCAGAAATTTGAAGATGGCGCTTTCATCATCCATCGGTTCCAACAATTCCAGTTTTACATTGCCAGCATCGATAAATGCAACCCGCACTTTCTGCGATTCCACTTCTTCAACTTTAATAAGCGGGAGTCCGAGCGTGTCTGTGTAATAAGGAAGGACAGCATTCAAATCCCTTACAGCGATTCCGATATGATCTACTTTCTTCATCCTTTTTCACTTCCTTTTTTGACTTCTCCCTTATTGTACAGATTCACGGTCAAAAACTCTAGTTGTTAGCGAATATTTGGAAAACAGACAGCTTGTCTCTTCAACTCTCAAGGAAAATATGTTATGATTCGCACATAGATATTTGATTGACAAAGGAGTTTACCACTAATGAGAAATGCGGCTTTCCGCAAGTTTATCGTATACGCAATGATTGGCATCATGCTTTTATCAAGTTTGATGTTCGGCTTGAGCTTTGTAATTTAATGGATTCGTAAAAACAGCAGAAGCCTTGAGGCTTCTGCTGTTTTTACGTTGGACTATTTTTGCTAGCCATTTCGCGGAGTTCCATCAAGCTACTCGGGCGCTTCCGCTTTTCTTCATTGTCCAGACTCCAGCGCCCAGCTCTTTGGGTCACAAGTCAACCCAGCTGTGTGGCAAAGAACGCCACTTCGCTGGTTCGCCTTATGCCCGGCAGAGCTACTCGGGCGCTTCCGCTTTTCTTCATTGTCCAGACTCCAGCGCCCAGCTCTTTGGGTTACAAGTCAACCCAGCTGTGTGGCAAAGAACGCCACTTCGCTGGTTCGCCTTATGCCCGGCAGAGCTACTCGGGCGCTTCCGCTTTTCTTGTATTAAATCCTTTGTAGGCTTGTTTGATCTCCAGATAGGATTCCATTTCATGAATGACTTGGTATAGTTCGGCCATGGCTAGAAATTTTTCGTGGTGATCGGGTAAGGGCAAAGCTGCAAAATTCTCTTTAACTTTGTCCAGTTTCGAAATATACCGATACGCCGTATTGCCTGAATGAACGTGTTCTGATAAGTCTTCCAAAAAGTCGGCCACCAGATCTGTCTGGTCTACTATAACTGGTAACGCAGTGATTTTCGGCAAAATGCGTTCAATGATTTCAAGCTGCTGCTCACGCATTTCAAAATAATGATAGTATTTGTTGTCATGGCGTGTAATATGGTTTTCAACATCCTGATAAGCCAAAGCCTTTGCCTTCTCTAGCAATTTTCGGGCATCCATCAGTTCTTTGCCACTCCAGGCCGATTCTCCTTCACGCAAATAAACGACGATTTCTCGAAAAATGGCCGCGTACATATTTTCAATTTCATGACGGTAGTTTGCTAGCTTTTTCTCAATGCTTGGCATGTACATATTGACTGCCAGCGCTGTACCGAAACCTACCATCATCAAAATTAATTCGTTTGTCAGCAAATCAAAATCCAGATTTTTAGCATCGTACAAATGGAGTAGAATAACTGAACTAGATACAAAACCATCCTGAAACCGCAATGTCACTAGAAGTGGAATAAAGAGGACAATGAGGATACCGATCACGATCGGGTGATAAGCGATTCCTTCAAAAAAGATAAAGGCATATAAGATCCCAATCAAGCTGGCGATAAAACGGGAAAAGGCTGCACGAATCGACTTTTTCTTTGTCGGTTGTATGCACAGGATGGTCAAGATTCCAGCAGATACATAGTAGTCGAGCTGCAGCAATTGAGCGATATAAATCGCGATTGCTACACCCAATGCAGTTTTCATCGTGCGGTAACCAATAGAATAAGGCTTCAAATTTAGCTTCATTGTTCCCTCCAAATTTTGAAATGAAAAAGATGCCTCCAAAAGAGACATCTTTTCTTAAACTTCGTCGCAATGCTGTTCGAATATCGCTTGGATATGAGTAATAACAGACATTGGATCATGGCCTTCAATTTCATGGCGTCCAATTTCGTCAACCATTTTTCCATCTTTTAAAAAGACAAATGATGGCGAAGATGGTAAATGATCGTCACCAAAAATTGCGCGTGCCTGAGCTGTTGCTTCTTTATCCTGTCCAGCGAAAACTGTGTACAGGTTGTCCGGGCGTTTGTCGTAATGGATCGAATGCAAAGCAGCTGGGCGTGCAATGCCGCCTGCACATCCGCATACAGAGTTAACCATTACAAGGCTCGTGCCTTTTTGTGAAAAGGCTTCATTTACCGATTCAGCTGATTCAAGCTGTGTATATCCCCCGTCTATCAATTCTTGACGGGCTTGTGTAGCTATATCATTCATCAGAAAGTTAAAATCCATGCTCATCAAATATCACTCCTTATCATTACTTCTTTAATCATAGCAGGTGTTCAACCCACTTGCAAAAAAGCTTACTCAAAAAGGCGGGCAATTGCCTGCGCCACAGTGAGTTCATCATTCAGCACTAGTTTTTCCAATGTTTTGACCAGTTGCCGCCGTTCTGCATCATCAAAAAAGCGGCTGTGCAACTCGTCTGTAATCATCGAGCGGAACCAGTCTTTAGTCTGTTCCTGGCGGCGCTTTTTCCAGTAGCCACTGTTTTTCACCGCTGTTTCGAATTCCTGTACCATTTCCCAAACATCTGGAATGCCGGTGCTTTCAAGAGAAGAAGCAGCAACTGGACGGGTTGTCCAGCCTTCAGTTGCCGGCTGCAGAAAATGCAGCATCTGCTTGTATTCCGCAACCGTCTTTTTCGACAGGCGCACATTTTCTCCGTCCGCTTTGTGAACAACGATGGCATCCGCCAATTCCAATATCCCTTTTTTCATGCCCTGCAGTTCGTCTCCTGCACCAGTCAACACCAGCAGTAAGAACATGTCGACCATACCCCGCACCAATGTTTCACTTTGACCAACACCGACCGTTTCCACCAAAATAACATCGTATCCGGCCGCTTCACACAGCAGCATCGTTTCACGCGTCTTTTTATGAACCCCGCCGAGCGTTCCGGCTGTAGGCGAGGGACGAATAAACGCATTCGGATTCCGTGCCAGTTGCTCCATACGTGTCTTGTCTCCAAGGATACTGCCGCCGGTGAGCGAGGAACTCGGATCGATCGCCAAAACAGCAACCCGGTGCCCAAGCTCTGTTAACGTTTCGCCGAAAGTTTCGATAAATGTGCTTTTTCCCGCTCCTGGAACACCGGTAATGCCAATGCGGATACTGTTGCCGGTGAATGGCAGCAATTGGTTCAGCAATTCCTGGCCGTTCTGTTTATGATCGGGATTTGAACTTTCAAGCAACGTGATCGCTTTCCCCAAATATAGCCGTGATCCACGCCGAACTCCTTCTGCAATGGTCTGAATGTCCAAGATTTCTTCAGCCGGCTTCTTGAATTTTTTCCGCGGCAAGGCCTTCATGCCATCATGTGTTTCATGAACGCCTTCCATTACACGCCTCGATATTTTTTCACGGCTCATCAGTCTGCCACTTCCTCGTAACCAAGGCGCACATAGATTTCTTCAATGACTTTTTGCGCCGCTACCGGTATCACTGTTCCGGGACCAAAGATCGCGCTGGCTCCGTTATTGCGAAGGAATTCATAATCCTGTGCTGGTATGACTCCGCCGACCACAATAAGAATATCCTCTCGGCCAATTTTCGATAGCTCTGCTTTTAGGTCCGGCACCAATGTCATATGCCCCGCTGCCAGTGAGCTGACTCCAATTACATGGACATCATTTTCCGCTGCCTGTTGAGCCGTTTCAGCCGGTGTCTGGAACAACGGTCCGATGTCGACATCAAAGCCCAAATCGGCAAACGCAGTCGCGATCACTTTCGCTCCGCGGTCATGCCCGTCCTGTCCCATTTTAGCAATTAAAATACGCGGACGACGGCCTTCATTTTCAATAAAGTCTTCTGTCATTTCTTTAACAATTTCCATTTCCTGCTGATTCGAGAAGTTTGAACTATAAACTCCACTCACTGAACGAATCACTGCCTTATGTCTTCCGGATGCTTTTTCAATCGCATCGGAGATTTCACCAAGTGATGCACGGTGCCGTGCTGCTTCGATAGCACAAGCCAGAATATTATTCTCCCCGCTTTTCGCAGCTTCTGTCAATGCGTCTAGTGCTTCCGCCACTTTCCCGTTGTCACGTCCGGCTTTCATGCGGTCCAGCCGCTCGATCTGGGTTTTGCGGACCATGGTATTATCGATATTAAGAATATCAATTGGATCTTCTTGATCAAGGCGATAACGGTTAACACCGATAATCACTTCTTCATTGGAATCGATCTGTGCCTGCTTTTTCGCCGCAGCTTCCTCAATACGCATTTTCGGCAACCCGGTTTCGATGGCTTTTGCCATTCCACCTAGTTCTTCGACTTCTTCAATTAGATCCCAAGCTTTTTCCATCAACTCTTTGGTTAACGTCTCGACATAGTACGAGCCTCCCCATGGATCGATGACATTGGTCATCATGGTTTCTTCCTGGAGGAATAATTGCGTATTGCGCGCAATCCGTGCAGAAAAATCGGTTGGCAAAGCAATGGCTTCATCAAGTGCGTTAGTATGGAGCGATTGTGTATGACCCATAGCCGCCGCATTCGCTTCAATCAACGTCCGAGTGACATTATTGAACGGATCTTGCTCGGTCAAACTCCATCCCGATGTCTGAGAATGCGTCCGCAGCGCTAAGGCTTTGTCATTTTTCGGATCGAAGGTTTTCATCATTTTTGCCCAAATTTCACGTCCGGCGCGCATTTTTGCTACTTCCATGAAGTAATTCATGCCGATGCCCCAGAAAAAGGACAGGCGCGGTGCAAAGTGATCGATGTCGATGCCCGCTGCAAGCCCAGTACGGACATATTCAAGTCCATCTGCAAGCGTATAGGCCAATTCAAGATCTGCTGTCGCTCCCGCTTCTTGAATATGATAGCCGGAAATCGAAATCGAATTGAATTTCGGCATATGATCGGACGTGTATTTAAAAATATCCGCAATGATTTGCATTGACATAGCGGGCGGATAAATATACGTATTGCGAACCATGTATTCTTTTAAAATGTCATTTTGGATGGTCCCGGCCAGTTGGTCAGGCAAAACGCCTTGTTCTTCCGCCGCGACGATAAAAAATGCCATGATCGGCACTACTGCACCATTCATTGTCATCGATACGGACATCTGGTCCAGTGGAATGCCGTCAAATAGGATCTTCATGTCTTCAACGCTATCAATGGCAACACCAGCCTTTCCTACATCACCGACCACTCGCTCATGATCCGAATCATAGCCACGGTGTGTTGCCAAGTCAAAAGCAACGGATAAACCTTTTTGCCCCATTGCTAAATTTCGACGGTAAAAAGCATTGCTTTCTTCTGCTGTCGAAAATCCCGCATACTGGCGCACGGTCCAAGGACGCGAAACGTACATGGTCGGGTAAGGTCCGCGCATATTCGGTGCAAATCCGGGCATGCTTTCTTCGAGGAAATCAATGTCTTGCTGCGTATAAATCGGTTTAATATCAATACCTTCATTCGTGGTAAAGGGGCTTTGTTGCTGAACCGGTTGGGAAGCCCTAGCCAATTGATCTAGCTTTACTTTGGAAAAATCGGGTTTAGCCATTAGAGCGCCTCCTTTCCTAGAGCGAGAATTTTCTCCAGTTTTGCAGTGATTTGCTGACCGGAATATAATGTGTCCTTGATACCGTAATTTTCCCATTCAGCGAGCTGCTCTTTCGGGTACTTGCCTGCAAGGTCGATGCTTGCCTTGGTATCCAATCCTCGAACAATAGCTGCAACAGCTTCTTTAGATCCACACAGTACCGCATAATCAATGCTTTCGTCAGCGAGGAATCGATTGATTTCTTTAGCCTTTGCCAAATGTGGACTAGTCAGTGATTCAATTCCACCAACTGCTAGAAATCCAGAAACAAAATCAACTTGTGCTTTGATTTTTTTCAGCGGTTCAATCAGAACAATGGCAGTTTTTAAGTCGGTCACTCTGCTTTGTGCCCGAAGTTTCTCAAACGGTGTTGCCAGCCTTTTCGCGGTCATATATTCCAAGTGGCCTTCGTCGATTTTCGAGTCTTTGACCGGTTCTTGTGGGTTGGCGTATATATTGGTGCCTATCAACGATTGTTTACGCGTTGCCACGTTGTTTTCTCGTTCGATCCATTTAGCTTGAATATCGTCTGTTAGCCACCCTGATTTAATGACCTCAGAATACCCTCCTGCTTCTTCAATCTCCAAGAAGTAGCTCCATGCTGCCTCTACGTATTCTTTCGTCAAGGTTTCGATAAAGTAAGATCCCGCTGAAGGATCGACTACGTGCGACACGTGCGCTTCTTCTTTGATAACCAGTTGAACATTGCGGGCGATGCGTCGACTCGACAGATCTGGTCTTGTCAGGAAATCATGCGGGTGAACGGTGTGCGCATCGGTTCCGCCGAGTACTGCTGCAAATGTAGAATTTCCTGCACGCAACAGGTTCACATAAGGATCTAGTTTCGAGTAAGAACGGACGGATGTCTCGGTAAAGAGCGGAATCGTCGGCGCTTCTTGTCCGTATGCGGAACTGAAAACCTGCCACAAAACACGGAATGCCCGCAGCTTGGCGATTTCCTGAAAAAATTGCGTATCTACTGCAAAACGAATCCATGTATTTTTAGCGGCTTCTAAAAATTCAGCATCCTCCATCCGTTCCGATAGGATGCTAAGCGCGACCCCTAGTTCATGCACTGCAGTTCCCCCGGCATGATGTATGGGAATGGTATCGACTAAGCGAGTGCGAACATGTTTTGGCGCATCGATTGCTTCTTCAGAAAAAATAACGCCTTGTACTTGATCCAACTGCTCTGGCGCTACAAAATCGAATACCCGCAAAATGCTCTGATCTTCGCTGACCAATTTAAAGTAAAGAGGATATTGAACAATCAATCCTGCTAGTTCATTCAATTGCTCGTCTGTCCATTCAAATTTACGGAAGCCTGTATAGACAATGGTTTCATTTCCACGGAGAATATCGTCTTTCATTAACGCCAGGTATTCCTGTGCAGAATCCGCGATCACTTCTTGAGAAACGAGCCAACTTGGCTGATGCTTGCCATGCTGAATCGCAGCTACTTGTGCCGGGATATAGCTGCCTAATTGATCCAGCATATTTTTGGTATACAGAGGTTCAAGTTTCACATCTTCAATTGTAGGCGTTTTCAAAGTTTCTTCGAAGAGCTTGCCTTTAATCGCTTTTTCAGCTGCTTGTTGCCATTCACTGTATGTACGTGTTGGAAATTTCGTTTTTTTCATCGACTCGATTGTCAAACTATTCCCTCCTCAAAGGCTATCTATCTTTATTTTACCCCACTAGACGCCGACATTAAAGAAAAAAAAGCTTGGAGTCCAAAGACTCCAGCTTTTCTTAATAAACAGATGTATTTTCTTTTGACATATTTTCTAGGATTTCTTTGACACGAGCCAGGAATTGACCGCAGACAAGACCATCAAGCACACGGTGATCGAGCGATAGGCAAAGGTTAACCATGTCGCGTGCAGCAATCATGCCGTTATCCATAATGACTGGACGTTTGACGATTGATTCTACTTGCATAATGGCTGCTTGTGGATGATTGATAATGCCCATCGACTGAACAGAACCGAACGATCCGGTATTGTTAACAGTAAACGTTCCACCCTGCATGTCAGCTGACTTTATTTTACCTGAACGTGCTTTCATTGCCAGTTCGTTAACTTCTTTACCGATGCCTTTAACTGATTTTTCATCAGAATTTCTGATGACCGGAACAAACAATGCACTATCCGAAGCGACGGCGATGGAAATGTTGATATCTTTTTTCTGAATGATTTTATCTCCAGCCCACATTGAGTTCATCATCGGGAATTCTTTTAAAGCTTGTGAAACGGCTTTGACGAAGAAAGCAAAATACGTAATATTGAAACCTTCTTTTTTCTTAAAATCGCCTTTGATGGAATCACGGTATTGGACCAGGTTGGTAACGTCCACTTCAATCATCATCCATGCATGCGGTGCTTCGTGTTTGCTCTTCAGCATATTTGCAGCAATCGCTTTGCGGACACCAGTGACCGGAATTTCAATATCACCAGGTGCACTTTCGATTGCTGCAGGAGCGGCTTTTGGAGCTTCTTGGGCAGATGCAGGTTGTGCCGCCGGCTGCTCTTTCTGCGGAGTCTGAGCCTGAGCTGCTGGAGCGTCTCCGACCTTCGGAATGTTGCCACTGTCGATTAACGCCATCAAATCTTTGCGGGTGATGCGCCCTTCGTTCCCTGAACCTTCCACTTGGGTCAGGTCAATATCGTTATCCTGAGCTAAACGGAGTACTGCAGGCGAGTATCGACCTTTCGAACCAGATGGTTTGACAGGCTGGGAAGATCCTTCCGTCCCTTCCAGTTTTTCCGTAGGCTTCGCGCCGGCTGCCGGCATTTCGGTCTCTTTGTCTCCACTGGTAGGCTTAGCTTCTTCTGCAGGTGCAGCGTCGCCGCCTTCGGTTTCGATGGTGCAGACAATTTCGCCGACCGCCAAAGTTTCACCTTCTGAAGCAAGCAGTTCCTTGATTGTTCCAGTGAATGATGAAGGTACTTCCGCAGTCACTTTGTCTGTATTCACTTCAGCAAGCGGATCGTATTTGTTGACATGATCGCCTGGCTGAACGAGCCATTTTTCAATGGTTCCTTCTGTAACACTTTCGCCCAGCTGAGGCATTTTAATGTTTTCAATAGCCAAGGGAGTTCCTCCTTTACTTGATGGTTCTATTTTATTGAAAAAACGTCGGTTCCGCTTTTCTTTGTCCAGCTTCACCGGCCAACTCCTCGGGTCGTAAGTCGTTCTGGCTGTGCGGCAAAGAGCGCCGCTTTGCCAAAACGTCTTACGCCTGTCAGAGCTGTGCGGCCGGTTCCGCTTTTCTTTTTGTCTAGCTTCAGCGCCCAGATTCTAGGGTCATAAGCCACTCCGGCTATGCGGCAAAGAACGCCGCTTCGCCGGTGCGTCTTATGCCCGTCAAATCTACACGGGCGCTTACGCTTTTCTTTTTGTCTAGCTTCAGCGCCCAGATTCTAGGGTCATAAGCCACTCCGGCTATGCGGCAAAGAACGCCGCTTCGCCGGTGCGTCTTATGCCCGTCAAATCTACACAGGCGCTTCCGCTTTTCTTTTTAAAACTCCGCTAGTTCTCTCATTGCTTTTTCTACTTTGTCTGGGTTGATCATGAAGAATTTCTCCATGGTCGGTGCGTAGGCCATTGACGGAATATCAGGCCCAGCAAGACGTTTGATTGGGGCATCCAAATCGAACAGGCAGTTTTCAGCGATGATTGCTGCCACTTCTCCGATGATGCTTCCTTCTTTATTATCTTCTGTGACCAGTAGCACTTTGCCGGTTTTCTTAGCGGCTTCGATGATGCCTTCTTTGTCGAGTGGATAGATTGTACGTAAATCAAGGATGTGCGCAGAGATCCCATCTTCCGCCAGGCGTTCTGCAGCCTGCAATGCAAAGTGAACTGCTAAACCGTAGGTGATGACGGTGATGTCTTCGCCTTCGCGTTTGACGTCCGCTTTGCCGATTTCAATCGTATAATCTTCTTCTGGCACTTCGCCTTTGATCAGGCGGTAAGCGCGTTTGTGTTCAAAGAACATAACAGGATCTTCATCGCGGATTGCTGCCTTCAAGAGGCCTTTAGCATCGTATGGTGTTGACGGAATGACGATTTTTAAACCAGGCTGGTTCGCGAAGATCGCTTCTACAGACTGGGAGTGATAAAGAGCGCCGTGTACGCCGCCGCCAAATGGTGCACGGAAAACAATCGGACATGACCAATCGTTATTTGAACGGTAACGGATTCGAGATGCTTCTGAAATAATCTGGTTGATGGCTGGCATAATGAAGTCCGCAAACTGCATTTCTGCAATCGGGCGCAACCCATACATCGCTGCACCAATTCCAACACCGGCAATTGCCGATTCTGCTAGTGGTGTATCTAAGACGCGGTCTTCACCAAATTGATCGTAAAGACCTTGTGTCGCTTTAAAGACACCGCCTTTTTTACCGACATCTTCTCCGAGAACAAAGACGTTTTCGTCACGTTCCATTTCTTCTTTCATGGCAAGCGTGATGGCATCAATATAAGACATAATCGCCATTATTCGTCTCCTCCTTCTTCGGCATAGACATATTTCATTGCATCTTCTGGTTCTGCGTATGGAGCTTCTTCTGCATAATCAGTCGCTTCATTGACGATCACCATAATGCGATCATTAATTTCTTTTTCAATTTCATCTGTCATAATATTGTTTTCTTTTAAATAAGCACCAAATGTCAAAATTGGATCTGTCGATTTTTGTGCTGCTAATTCGTCCGCTGAACGGTATTGTCGATGGTCATCATCTGAAGAGTGAGCAGTCATTCGTTCAGAAACGGTTTCGATTAGGCTCGGGCCTTCCCCGCGACGTGCACGGTCAGCAGCTTCTTTAACATGTTTGTACACTTCGATTGGGTCATTGCCATCAATCGTTACACCTGGCATACCGTAACCAATTGCACGATCCGAAACATTCTTACAAGCTAGTTGACGTTCAACTGGTACGGAAATTGCGTATTTATTGTTTTCAACCATAATGATAACAGGTAATTTATGAACGCCGGCAAAGTTCATGCCTTCGTGGAAATCACCTTGGTTAGAAGATCCTTCACCAAGAGTAGTAAACGTGATGAAATCTTTTTTCTTCATCTTCCCTGCTAAAGCGACACCCACTGCGTGTGGCAATTGTGTTGTAACGGGTGAAGATCCAGTCAGGATGCGGTTGCTTTTTTGACCGAAATGACCAGGCATTTGGCGACCACCGGAGTTTGGATCTTCCGCTTTAGCGAAAGCTGATAGCATCAAATCTTTTGCCGTCATTCCGAAGTGAAGGACCACCCCGATATCCCGATAATAAGGTGCGATATAGTCCTTTGTGTTATCAAGAGCAAAAGCAGCGCCAACCTGAGCTGCCTCTTGACCCTGACATGAAATCACGAAAGGAATTTTTCCGGCACGGTTCAATAGCCACATGCGTTCATCCACACGGCGTGCCATCAACATTGTTTCGTACATTCTCAATAAATCATCATTTGTTAAGCCAATTTCTTCATGTTTAGAAGCCATTAATTTTTTCCTCCTTTAACTATGAATTGCTTTGCCATCAACTGCCAATGCTGCTTCGCCCATAACCTCTGAAAGCGTTGGATGGGGATGAATCGTTTCAGCAATTTCCCATGGAGTTGCGTCCAATACCATTGCCAGGCCAGCTTCGGATATCATATCCGTAACATGCGGTCCGATCATGTGAACGCCAAGAATATCGTTTGTTTTTTTGTCTGCGATAATTTTGACAAAACCATCAGATTCACCGTACACCAATGCTTTACCGATGGCTTTAAAAGAAAACTTGCCCACTTTAACATCGTGGCCATTCTCTTTCGCCTGTTCTTCTGTAATACCAACGCTTGCTGCTTCCGGATTGGAATAAACGCAGCGCGACACTAGATCGTAATCGATGGCATGTGGGTTATTGCCTTTAATATGCTCGATGGCCGTAATGCCTTCGTGTGAAGCAACGTGCGCCAATTGTAAGCCACCAATTACATCACCAATTGCGTATATATGTGATTCTTTTGTCTGGAAGGTTTTTTTTACTTGAACAAAGCCTTTTTCGACAATAATATCCGTATTTTCAATGCCGATGTTTTCGACATTCGCTTGACGTCCGACAGAAATCAGCATTTTTTCCGCAGAAAAACTTTCGTTTTTACCATTAATTTCTGCTTGAACCGTCACACCATTTTCGCCTGTTTCCAATGTATCCGCCATCACTTTCGCACTTGTCGCAAAAGTGACGCCTTTTTTCTTCAGTAGCTTTAGCATTTCCTTGGATATATCTTTATCTTCCGTCGGAATGATACGGTCTGCATATTCAATAACTGTCACATCGACGCCAAAATCATTGAGCATTGATGCCCATTCGATTCCGATAACACCGCCGCCGACAATCAAAATCGATTTTGGCAAGCTTTCCATTTTCAAAGCCTCGTCTGAACTCATGACAAATTCGCCATCAACCGTCAAGCCTGGCAGAGTGCGCGGGCGTGATCCGGTGGCGATGATGACATTGTTCGGAATTAGCATTTCATTCTCTTCTCCATTTTTCATTTCAACAGAAATGGTTCCGGCGTTTGGCGAGAAGATAGACGGTCCCAAAATTCGGCCGATACCTTCATAGACGTCGATCTTACCTTTTTTCATCAACCCCTGCACACCTGCGTGCAATTGATCGACAATTCCTTGTTTACGTTCCTGAACACGTGCAAAATCCAATGAAACTTCACCCGTTTGAACACCAAAATCAGCCGCGTGATTTTTGGTCGTTGCGAATACTTCTGCACTGCGAAGCAACGCTTTACTTGGAATGCAGCCTCTATGTAAGCAAGTACCGCCAAGTTCGCCTCTTTCGACGATTGCTGTCTTCAAACCCAGCTGTGCAGAGCGAATTGCAGCTACGTAACCACCCGTTCCGCCGCCTAAAATGACGACATCATAATTTTGAGCCATAGATTTGTCCTCCTTCTTTCTGCTTCAACTTGCAGTAAAAATATTTATACCCTCAACTGATTGAAGTTTTTCGCACCTATTAAAACAGATACGTTTTAACTTGTTCTTCTCCATTCAATACACGCACAGCACCCTCGGCCAAAGCTTGGAGTTCATTTTCACCCGGCTGGATCTCTACATCAGCAATCCAGCTGACACGCTCGGTAATTGCTTCTACAAAATCTTTACCGTGAGCGAGTCCCCCAGTCAGAATGATGGCATCAACGCGGCCTTTCAAAACAGCGCTGGCGGCTCCGATTTCTCGGGCGACTTGATAAGCCATTGCCTGATAAATCAATTCTGCTTTTTTATCGCCTTTCAAAATGCGTTGTTCCACCTTTACTACATCATTCGTTTCCAGGTAGGCAAACAGTCCGCCTTGCCTCACCAGTTTCTTCATGACTTCATGTCGGCTGAATTGTCCAGAAAAGCATAAGTCCACCAAATCACCAGCTGGTACAGTTCCAGCACGTTCAGGACTGAACGGACCATCACCGTTCAAACCATTATTGACATCGATGACGCGGCCGCCCTCATGGACTCCGACTGTGATGCCACTACCCATATGAGCAACGACCAAGCTGACATCTTCGTATGAGCGCCCAGTTTTTTTAACGTATCGCCGAGCGACCGCTTTTTGATTGAGGGCATGGAAAATGGACTTTCGCTCAATCAAAGAAAAGCCAGATATCCGCGCAATCGGCTCCATTTCATCAATGACTACAGGATCGACGATGAACGAAGGAATATTCAAGCCAGCCGCAATTTCAAAGGCAATAATGCCTCCCAAATTAGAAGCGTGCTGCCCTGAATACCCTTCTCGCAAATCTTTCATCATCTCGTCGTTAACTGCATAAGTTCCACCTTCGATAGGCCGAAGCAAACCGCCTCTTCCACAGACCGCAGCCAAATTGGAAACATTCATGCCTTCTTCGTCCAAAGCTTCAAGAATGCTGTTCTTTCTAAAGACGTTTTGGTCGGAAATACTTGAATATCCACCTAAATTTTTTGGTGAATGATGAATGGTCTTTTCCATAATTAGGATATCGTTGTCAAAAACGCCGATTTTAGTCGAAGTCGTGGCAGGGTTAATGACTAGAATACGATTCAGCTGTTTTTGCACATCGATCCCCCTATTCTTCTATCTATTGTGAGAAGCATTGATTACATAAAACGATGGGTAAAAGCTGATTTCTTTGGTTCACCTCATATAGAAACGATCCTATTTCAGATAAAAACAGCAGGTGAAAATGAATGTCTCACCTGCTGGTCTTTGTTTATCTTCTGCTTAAGATATTATGTTCGTTTCTTAAGAATTGAGATCTTGACTTACGGACGCGTTCGATGCGCTCTTCAGCCATGCGGTCTGCAGCAATATAGCTCGGCACATTATCGCGTTTCGAGATTTCAAAGATTTTTGTAATGCTGTCGTAGATTGTTTCAACGCGCTTCATCGCACGTTCGTTGTTGTAGCCGTATAATTCATCTGCAACGTTGATGACGCCACCGGAGTTAATAACAAAATCAGGAGCATATACGATGCCGCGTGCTTCAAGCTCATCTCCGTGGTGAGACTCCTTCAATTGATTGTTGGCTGAACCGGCAACCACTTTTACTTTCAATTGTGGAATCGTTTCATCGT
The DNA here is from genome assembly GCF_001687565.2 of Planococcus antarcticus DSM 14505. Taxonomy (NCBI): domain Bacteria; kingdom Bacillati; phylum Bacillota; class Bacilli; order Caryophanales; family Caryophanaceae; genus Planococcus; species Planococcus antarcticus. The sequence goes on along the minus strand of NZ_CP016534.2, from coordinate 1,710,861 downwards.
TAATGATAGCGCCCATTGCACATGGAGCAAAAATATCCGCTTCCTGTGAGTAGATGTCATTTGGTGCGACAGCTATTGCACCGAATGCTTGGACTGCACGTTGCACCGCTTCCTGATTAATATCCGTCACGATCAATTTTGCGCCTTCTTTATGAAGATATTCACAAAGTGGGTATGCCACGTTGCCAACGCCCTGTACAGCTACTGTCTTGCCTTCCAAGGAGTCATCGCCGAATGCTTCTAAAGCGGCAGCTTTCATGCCGATATACGCGCCGTACGCAGTGACTGGTGATGGATTGCCTGAAGAACCGAAGGCTGGTGATATGCCTGTTACGTAATCCGTTTCTTCGTGGATCAAGTCCATATCTGCCACTGTTGTTCCAACGTCCTCAGCAGTAATATAGCGCCCGTTCAATCCTTGAATGAAACGTCCGAATGCACGGAACATCTCTTCGTTCTTGTCTTTCAGTGGATCGCCGATAATAACCGTTTTTCCGCCCCCAAGGTTCAGTCCGGCTGCAGCGTTTTTATATGTCATTCCGCGTCCAAGGCGGATTGCGTCTTCAACTGCTTCTTCTTCAGTTGCATAATTCCACATGCGTGTGCCGCCAAGTGCCGGTCCAAGCGTAGTGTCGTGGATACAAATAATGGCTTTCAGCCCTGAGTTTTTATCTTGGCAAAAAATTAATTGTTCGTAATCGTGTTGTTCCATTCTGTTGAAAATTTCCATTGCTAATTCCCCCTAATATATGTTCCTAAAGTTAGCGATGAGCAAATCGCCAAAGCCAATGAATATAGTTTACTTTCGGCACTGTCAGCACGTGATGACAAGACAATCGGCGCTTTCGCACCAGCGATGATACTGCCGACTTTTGCATTTGAAAAAAAGACCAGTGATTTATATAGGATATTGCCAGATTCAATAGTTGGAACAAGTAGGATATCGGCTTTGCCGGCATTGTCGCCCGCTATTTGTTTGTGTTTGGCCGCATCTACGGATATGGCATTGTCCAGGGCAAATGGCCCGTCCACGATACAATCCTTAATTTGGCCACGCTGATTCATCGCCGTCAATGCCGCAGCGTCAAGAGTAGCCTGCATGTTTGGATTGATTACTTCCACTCCTGCTAAAGGCGCAACAATTGGCCTTTCAACGCCGACTGAACGTGCGATCTGAACAGCATTTTGGATAATTTGTACTTTTTGAGGTAAATCAGGACTGATGTTCATGCCTGCATCTGTCACAAATATTAGCCTATCAAAACCAGGGACTTCAAAAGCGGCAATATGGGACATGACCGACCCGGTTCTTAAGCCATAATTGGGATTCAATACCGCTTTCAACAGCACCGCCGTTGCAATCTGACCTTTCATCAAAATATCAGATTCGTTCATGAACACGGATTTCACCGCTCTCTCAGCTGCCATTTCTACACTGCTGACATGATGGATCAGAACATCAGGATGATCGAGCAGCTGCGGGAAATGTTCTCGTAGCATTATTGTGATTGATGGTTCGTCGTCGTACAGGCGAAAACACGCCATTTTCCGGCTGACAGCCATACTAATAGCTTCCAAAACGGCCAAATCGGTAGCAACGGCAACTGCCACTGTGTGTTCGGAACCGTTCGGAACATTTTCGATTAAATGATTTAATGTGGCCATAACTGCTCACCTCATTCTTCTTAATTAAAACAGAACAGATAGTCATATATAAGGGATGAAAGCGTTTTATTTGGATTTACACCCCCAAAACATTGCAATTAATTGCAAAACCCTGCAAAAAGTTGCAAAACCAGTTACATTAGTCCGTATTTTTCTAATTTGTAATAGAGTGTCCTCAAAGAGATTTCCATCTGCTTTGCTGTCTTCGATTTATTACCGCTAGATTGCTTTAAAGCGCGGTGCAGAATTCCCCGTTCAACTGTGTCCAGTTGCTCCTGTAAGGAGGCAGAGGACGGAATGACCACTTCATTTTTCGCTTCTGCAACGCGGAGCATATTTAGAGGGATGTGCTCTTCAGTCAATTGTCTGTCATTCATTTGCATGAAAATCATGGAGCGGCTGAGCACATTCTCCAGTTCCCTAACGTTGCCAGGCCAGTCATAAACACGCAAATACTGAAGAGCTTTATCAGAAATGGAGTTTACGCTGCGACCATATTCTTGATTCAATTTCAATAACAGCCGTTCAACGATTCTTGGTATATCCTGCTTGCGGTTACGTAATGGCGGGATTAGAATCGGCATCCGATTCAAACGGTAATAGAGGTCTTCACGAAATTTACCATCCAGCAAGGCTTTTTCCATATTAGCATTTGTCGAAGCAATAACTCGGACGTTGACAGGAATCGGTTTACTGCCACCAATGCGTAAGGTTTCGTGTTCTTGCAACACACGCAATAATTTGCTTTGCATGGCAGACGATAATTCGCCGATTTCGTCCAAAAAAATGCTGCCGTTGTTTGCTTCTTCAAACAGCCCTCGTTTTTCTCCGGTTTTAATACCTGGTATTACTCCTTCTTCGTAGCCAAAAAGCTCACTTTCCAGCAGTTCTTCGGAAAGTGCAGCGCAGCTGACGCGCACAAATTTGTTGAATTTCCGTTCGCTAGCGCTGTGGATGGCATGTGCAAAAAGCTCTTTGCCGGTACCGGATTCACCTCGCAACAGCACGGTGACCAAAGTCTGTGCAGCCAGTTTCGCCTGTTGGAGAGACAATTGCATTTCGGACGATAAGCCGATAATGTCATCAAAGGTGTACTTGGATTCCAAGGTCCGGATAATGCTGCGGGCACGGTCAAGCTCTTTCATGAGAGAACGAATTTCGGTCGTGTCATGGATAACGCCGACACTGCCTTTTAATTTATTGTCGACGATGATCGGCGCGACATTGACGATTACTTCGCGGTTCGACGGCCCGACTTTCAAATTGACTCCACGCACCGGCTTCCGGGTCTGCAGCGCCTTTAAGTGCATGCTTTCTCCTTCAGATATATCCGCTGATGCAGGCTGACCGATGACATCATCCATCTGCAGGCCGGTAATTCGCGTATACGCTGGATTGACAAGTAGGCCATTGCCTTTTTCATCAACCACTGAAATCGCATCGTCACTCGATTGGATAATGGCTTCCAACATCGTCTGAATTTCCTTCAGATCTGTGATCTCTTCAGCTAGCGATACCACTTCAGTGATATCTTTAAACACCGCAAATGCTCCGATCGTTTCTCCATTATCGTCTATCATCGGGAAACGGGAAGTGACAATTTTCGATCCATTTTTAAGCTCCAGTTCCCTGTTCAGTTCAATTCGCCCAGTTTCATAGATTCTCGGCAATTCACTCAGGGAGATAAACTCGTGAATGTGCCTGCCGATGGTTTCATCTACTTTCACTTCTAGCATCCTTGCTGCACTTTTGTTGATAAAAGTAATATGACTAGTATTGTCGATGCCAATCATACCTTCTTCTATTGAATTGAAAATAATTTTCTCTCGGTGACTTTCTTTGCTGAGCTGATTGATAAAATGTTCTTTCTCTTCTAATAGTCGGACAATTACGTTGGCCAGACTTCCAGGAATGATGACGGTCTTTTTCAAGAAATATTCTCGTAGTTCCTGGTGAAGGGAATCGCTGCCGGTCACATTAAAAACGATGTCAATGTCTGTTTTGCTAAAGTTCAGGTAATCTTCTGCAACCGGAATACTGTGTGATATCGCGGTCAGGATTGCTGTTGCTGCAAGGTCCAAGTCAACCACACCGGACACATGTAGATAATCGGATTCCAATAGAGTGTTTAAAATAGCAGAGCCCCCGATTCCGCCTCCTATAATCAATACATTTTGCAAATTGATTCACCCTTTCACCTGAATTTTTGCAAGTAATTGCAAGAATGTTTTAAGCGTACATCAAGAAGGTTTTCTTGACAACTTTAACTTAATTAGAAACAATAGGTGATGAAGGATGTGGGAATATGGCTCGTTTATTGGCATTCATCATTTTGCTGATTCCTGGGATTATGGCTGCGTATGGCATCAAGTTGATGCGCGATACTTTGTTCAACAAATTGCTTGAGCCCTATCCGGCTCTTTGGCTCCAATTTACACTCGGCACGCTTTTCGTGGTTGTCGGAATCGGTTTTTTTGCAGGATTTCTGTTGAACCGCGATCGTAAAAAAGGAAACGTTTCGAAAAGATTTCAGAAATAAAAAATTGCGCCTACCCAATAAGGGTAGACGCAATTTTTCTTTTTACACGATCCGGATAGTTTGTAATGATACCAACCGTCTGCGGATCGAGCCGATCTATCAGAGATTCCGATCCAAGTACTCCGTATAGTCGGACTTTCTTGTTCAGCTTGCAGATATCCTTCCAGTCCGACTTGGCAAGAAATCGCTTATGGAGATGGATGCTGTCCACCCAGTCCATTTCTTTAAGACGGGACAGCTGAACATTCTTTTTAATGATTAAAGCCATTTCCGTTGAAGGCATCAACATTTTCATTTCACTGAGCAGTTTGGGGTTGAATGAAGACAAGTGGACATCCTCCATTCCCTCCAGCATGGCGGCAAGAATCTGAGGTCCTTTCGGATTTTTCGCAAACGATTCTTTTAACTCGACATTTAATGGGATTCTCTTTCTTTTTGCCCATTGAAACACCTCATAAGCCAACGGCATTTGATGGTGGTGAAAACTGCGCAACCATTTTCTGCCAATCCGCAATTCCTTTACTTCTTCATAAGCAAGCGTTTCGATGCCCGCGTTTAAACCTGTCAGCCGCCGTAAGTTACCATCGTGATAAACCACTACAACTCCGTCTTTTGTAATCTGTACGTCGAGCTCGATGCCAACACCCAATTCACACGCTTTGAAAAAAGCGTTCCATGTATTTTCCAATGCATATCCTGAAGCGCCACGGTGTGCATACACTTTGACTTCAGACAATAAAACCATCCTCTTCCATTTCTGAAATCCGCCAATCAAACAAAGCGGGTTTTGCATATGCTTTTGTTGCTGTCGGATTTATAATTTATCTCCCCATTTTAACATTTCCAGCCTTCAAGTAAAAGCTTTGCCGTTTTCTTCAGTGTAGTCACTATTTTTTCTTGTCACAGGTTTTGAATTTTTCGAATAATTCCTTATGTAAATAACTACATTTAAAGTTGAAAACAAGTTTATTCGACAAATTGCAGGATTCGAATGCAATTTATTCAGAGAAGTTACTCTAAATCAATTCCTATTCTTACTGCACACTCAAAGCCTTTGTAACACGTCTGATCCTCTTGTCTTACAGATTTCATATAGAATTATGATGATCGCCCACTTGATTTATTTGCACAGTTTCCATCACTCAAGCATTTACGGCGAATCCTTTTTGACATTAAGTCATAATCCAGTGAAATCTATTTGGTTTTGGCCATGAATTCCTTATCCATCCAAATCAAGATAAGACTTTTTTTGATGGGTCGTTTTATGTTTGATATCTATCGAATGTTCCGACATCGCTTGAACATATTCCAGACCTTCCACTTTCCCCGCACCTTCTGCAATTGCAATGTTATCCGGGTCCTAAATTGATTTGTTGCCATTTGAATTCTTCAAGCTATCCAAGATTTTAACAATTCCGATTCCGATACAGGCATACTCATTAAAGGCATTCAGTAATATTTAATCTTTTTTCATAGCCAAACTTGCTCAGTCCTATTTTCTTTTATCCTCTACTAGCATAGGAGCATTAAGTACCACTATAGCAAAAATTTTTGAGCTCTCTACTTTTCTACTATTCCTCTTATCTAACTGAGTACATTTGACAACTGACACAGAAATTCTACCTTTTTTTGTAAAGCTGTCGGAGCGACGAGTGACTACCTGTTTTTGCACTCTTGAAATACAATTAATTTTCCCATAAAAAAACCGATGAGCTGTGATCTCATCGGTTATATAATCTATAGGCATACTATCTGTTTCGCTACAAAGACAACATGGTAGAAAACGCAATGAGAATAGCGGAGCAATTAACACCGTAAAAATATAGCCGGTCAACGACAGTCCCTTCGCCATTGCCCAAAAAGTAATCATCAATTTGTCTAATTAATTGCAATTACGCTCGCCTCTTTTCGCTCTGCTGAATTTGTCGGTTTTCGCACCAATAATGGTGTCTGTTTTCTTCTGTCCAAAAAAATGACGTCTTGTCTTAACGTCTTAACCTTTTCCTTTATTTCGCCACTCCTAAACACTATTCCTTCACACAAAATTCGAAAATCTCTGCCACAAAAATCCCTTCTTTTCTTTAGCAGGCTAAAAAGCTTGAGGTGGTAAGCTTTTTAGCCTGCTGATATTCTTTTAGAACGCAAAAAAAACTTTCTTTTCGCGATTTCAGCGATTAGAAAGTTTTTTGAAATTCTGTAGATTTGATTTATCACGCATTTCCAGTTGCAGGCTATCCGCTACCATTGCAATGAACTCAGAATTGGTTGGTTTTGATTCCAGATGAGCCACGCTGTAACCAAAGATTTTGGAGATGTGATCCACGGTTTCATGGCGATTCCAGACCTGTTCGATTGCATGCCGAATCGATCTCTCAACACGAGTCGAGGTCGTGTCAAACTTTGTGGCAATGCGTGGATACAGTACTTTAGTGACTTTATTGAGAATTTCGGGCTGCTCCAAAACGAGCGATACCGCTTCCTTTAGATAGTTATAGCCCTTCAAATGCGGTGGTATTCCGATATCTTTGACTATATTGGTAATTCGGTCCTCTTTCGTCAACCGGCTGTTCGGTTGATCCGACCTATTCCTCGTATTCATAATATGATTGATTTGCACAGCCAATCGGTCGGCTTCAAAAGGCTTCATGATGAAGTAAGATGCACCGTAATCAGCCGCCTGGCTCATAATCGATTCCTGTCCGAACGCAGACAGCATGATGACGTCTATCTCCCGCAAGTCCCCATTTTCCTTGATGGCATCTAGCACGGCTATGCCGTCCAGATAAGGCATGATGATGTCCAGCAACAAAATATCGACAGACAGGTTTTGCAGCATCTCGATGCAGGTCTTGCCGTTATAGGCAACATCCACCACTTCCATATTGGGTTGTGCATTTAAATAATCTTTCATCAGTCCGACCAATTCGCGATTATCATCTGCAATTGCGATTTTTATTTTGTCCATTCGACTCTCTCCTTGATGACTGACTCTTATAGACGCTGGGACAGACAACGGGATTTCCTTTTTCCACGACTGTCTCAGTAACTTATTTCATCAATAGTTTCCGGTCCGCTGCAAGCGACAGCAATTCTTCCGCATGCTGAAGGGTAAGATCTGTTATTTCTGCGCCTGACAGCATTCGGCTCATTTCTTCGGTTCGTTCACGTCCATCCAGTTCTGTGACTGCTGTGGTGGTACGTTGTTTGTCTACTTTTTTCTCAATAAATAAATGCTGGTCTGCCATAGCAGCAACTTGAGGCAGATGCGAGATGCACAGCACCTGGGAATGGACCGATATGGCCGCTATCTTCTCAGCAATCGCTTGCGCTACCCGTCCGCTGACGCCAGTATCCACTTCATCAAAAATAATGGACGTAATGCCTTGGTGCTTGGAAAAAATAGTTTTCAACGCCAGCATCATACGGGACAATTCCCCACCTGATGCCACTTTGGTTAAAGGTTTCAGTGGCTCACCAAGATTTGTCGAGATGTAAAAAGAAATCGCATCATGGCCATTCCGGTCGAAACGGCTATTTGGCAATACAGAAAAATTCACTTCAAAAGATGCTTTTGCCATATGTAATTCCTGTAATTGTTCCATGATAGCCTTGCCTAGGCTTTTGGCGGCTTTTCGGCGAAGAATGGTCAGTTCTTCCGCTTCGACACGCAAGTCTTCAGTTAACTCCTTTAACTTTTCCTGATCCAGCTGATAGCGTTGATCACGGTTGACCAATTTATCCAATTCATCTGTCTGCTTCTCATGATACAGTAAAATGTCTTCAACGGAAGCACCATATTTTCTTTTTAGAGATTGAATGACGGCCAAGCGCTGCTCGATATCATTTAAACGGGCAGGATCAAATTCCATATCGTCTAAAATTCGTTTGATTTCCGTTCCTGTGTCTTGAATTAAATAAAAAGCACTAGACAGGGTTTCAGAAGAACCAGTGAAGGTTTCATCTACCGATGCGGCGTGTTCAAGTTCAGACATGGCTGAGCCGATCCAGTCCAAACCTTTGCTTTCGCCCTGGATCGCTTCGTGTGCTGCTGAAATCGATTCGTAAATCTTATTGAAATTTTGCAACTTTTTTCGTTCTTGAACCAGCTCTTCTTCTTCGCCGAGAACTAATTCCGCCGCTTCGATTTCCTGTAGCTGGAACGTCAGCAAATCAATGCGCTGTGCGATTTGTTGTTCGTTTTCTGTATAAGAAGAAAATTCACGTTTTAATTTTGTATACTTATCGAATGTGTGGGTATAGCTTTCTTTTGACTTAGTTAGACTCTTTCCAGCAAATTGATCTAATAGGTGGAGATGCTGTTTTTCATCCATCAATTCTTGCGTCTCATGCTGCCCATGAATATCGATTAGCGAAGCGCCAACCTCTCTCAAAATGGAGATGGTCACCAGCTTGCCATTGATGCGGCAGACATTTTTTCCTTTGTCGTTCAATTCTCGGCGCAACAAAATATCGCCATCACTCCAAGAAATGCCGAATTCCTCTAATCTGCGAAATACCGGATGCTGCTCGTCTTCCAATGAAAACAATCCTTCAATTTCTGCTTTTTTGGCACCATGCCGAATAAACTCCTGACTTCCACGTCCACCAGCCAAAAGATGGACAGCATCAATGATGATGGATTTTCCAGCACCGGTTTCTCCTGTCAAAACAGTCAGCCCTTCAGAAAAGCTGACAGTTAGTGCATCGATAATAGCAAAATTACGTATGTCCAATTCCCGAAGCATTTCCGTTCACCTCTTTTTAAAGCATTTCGATTAAACGCTGTCTTAGAATTTCACGATGTTCGGTATCTCTGCAAATAATTAGGCAAGTATCATCTCCGCATATGGTACCAAGAATCTCTTCCCAGTCTAAATGGTCAATCAGCGATCCGATTGCATGGGCATTGCCCGGCAATGTTTTCATGACCAGAAAATGGCTGGCACCGTCAATGCTGACAAAAGCATCTGTCAACGCACGATGCAGTTTCTGCATTGGATTAAATCGCTGATCCGCAGGTAAGCTGTATTTATAGCGTCCGTCCTGCAGTGGAACTTTCACTAAATGCAATTCCTTTATATCACGCGATACAGTGGCTTGTGTCACTTCGTACCCAGCTGACTTCAGCAAGTCTACCAGTTCATCTTGCGTTTCAATTTCACGATTCGAAATGAGATCACGTATTTTAATGTGACGTTGTCCCTTGTTCATGGTGTTCCCCCTTGAATGAATATTTATTCCATATACTTAATATCCTACAGTTATTTCATGCATAAGACAAGAAAAGCGCAAGACTACGTGTAGCATGGACAGGTGTAACCGCACAGCTTGTCCAAAGAGCTAGGAAGTAGGTCAGCACAAAAATAAACAGTGAAACTGTTAAAATCATATTTTTACAAGCTATAAGAAAACACATCCCTCTTGGAATGTGCTTACAATAATTTGTGTGCTGACTCTACCGTCTCGTTGATCGATGAAACAGAGATATCGGCTATTTCATCGCCTTCAGCGGCGGATTGAAGATGAAACAAAAACTCGATATTGCCTTCTCCACCAGTAATCGGTGAAAACGACATATTTTTCACATAGAAACCGGAATCGACCGCAAACATGCCGACTTTTTGCAACACGTCGCGATGAATTTTTGCATCCCGGATGATTCCTTTTTTCCCAACATTTTCTCTTCCGGCTTCAAACTGCGGTTTGACTAGTGCAATCACGTCGCCTCCTGGAACCAAAACCTCTTTTAAAACCGGAAATATGATGCGCAAGGAAATGAAAGACACGTCGATTGTCGCGAATTCCGGCAGCCCCTGACCAAAATCCTCAGGTTTGGAATGGCGGAAATTCACCCGTTCCATCACCGTCACGCGTTCATCTTGCCGAATCTTCCAGGCCAATTGGTTATAGCCGACATCGAGCGCGTAGCAATGCTTGGCACCGTTTTGAAGGGCACAATCCGTAAAGCCGCCCGTTGATGAGCCAATATCGAGCATCAGTTTGCCGTCCACCGACAAATCGAATTCCTGAAGGGCTTTTTCAAGCTTCAGTCCTCCGCGGCTGACGTATTTCAAGTCATTGCCTTTCATCTGCAGGGGTGCGTCTTCTGAAATTTTCTCTCCTGGCTTGTTCATCCGCTCAGAACCTGAATAGATGATTCCGGCCATAATAGCCCGTTTTGCTTTTTCACGTGTTTCACAGATGCTCCGTTCAACCAACAAAACATCTACACGTTCTTTTTTGGGTTTGTTCATAGAATGGTCGAGCCTGCCTGCTTTTGGGCTTTCGTCCATTTTTTGACGACCCGGACGACTTCGTCGCTGTTTAGATGGATTTCATCCAGCAATTCAGAAACGTCGCCATGTTCGATAAATTGATCCGGAATTCCCAAACGGTCAATAGCAGACTCGCGATAGTCATTTTCCTGTGCAAACTCCAGAACGGCACTGCCGAATCCGCCTTGTAAAACAGCTTCTTCTATCGTCACCACCGGGATATTGCGCTCGAAGATAGTGTGCAGCATTGCCTGATCCATCGGTTTGATGAAACGGGCATTGACCACTTCAGCTGAAATGCCTTGCTCAAGTAATTGTTCTGCTGCATGCAACGCCATCGGAATTGTTGTGCCGAATGTCAAAATTACCGCATCGGTTCCTTCTTTCAGTACTTCCCATGAACCGATCGGCAACGCGTGAAGTTCCTCATCCATCGGAACGCCTAGGCCGTTGCCTCTTGGATAACGTAAAGCAATAGGTCCACCGTTGTAATCAATAGCAGTTTTAACCATATGTTGTCCTTCATTTTCGTCTTTTGGCATCATGATGACCATGTTCGGCAAATGACGCAAGAATGCGATATCAAAAACGCCCTGATGCGTTTCACCGTCTGCTCCAACTAGACCAGAACGGTCGATTCCGATAAAGACATTCAAATTCTGGCGGCAAATATCGTGGACTACCTGATCGTATGCGCGTTGCAGGAATGTGGAATAAATAGCCAAGAATGGCTTCATATCCTGTGTCGCCAGTCCAGCAGCCATCGTAGTGGCATGCTGTTCCGCAATCCCGACATCAAACATGCGATCTGGAAATTCAGAAGCAAATCCTTCCAGTTTCGAACCGACAGGCATTGCTGGCGTAATGGCCACAATCCGTTCATCCGTACGGGCAAGTTTACGGACAGTTTCCGCTACCAGGCCGCTCCATGAAGGTGCTTTTGAAGAAGATTTCACTAAATCGCCTGTTTCCATCTTGTAAGGACCAATGCCATGCCAAGTTCCAATTATATCCTGTTCTGCCGGCAAGAATCCTTTGCCTTTTTTCGTGACAACATGAAGCAGCACAGGTCCTTTTGTTTTCTTAGCATAACGCATATTTTCTTCCAGTTCTTCCAGGTCGTGGCCATCGATCGGCCCCAAATAAGTAAAGCCCATTTCTTCGAAGAACATGCCGGAAACCACTAGATATTTCAAGGAATCTTTTACCCGTTCAGCCGTTGAAGCCAGTCTGTCACCGACAGCAGGCACTTTTTTCAATAGATATTCCAGATCGTCTTTGACTTTATTGTATTTTCCGGCTGTCCGCATCCGGCCGAGCATACTGTGCATGGCACCGACATTCGGAGCAATGGACATTTCGTTGTCATTCAGAATAATCGTCATATCCGTCTTTGTATGACCAATATGATTTAACGCTTCAAAAGCCATTCCGCCTGTTAATGCCCCGTCACCAATAATTGGAATGACGTAATTGCCGGTTTTTTTAATATCACGAGCTGCCGCCATTCCCATTGCTGCTGATAAGGAAGTCGAACTGTGGCCGGTTTCCCAGACATCGTGATCGCTTTCATTGCGTTTTGGGAATCCGCAAAGGCCTTTGAATTGACGCAAAGTGTCGAATTGGCTAGCTCTTCCTGTCAAGATTTTATGGACATAGGATTGATGCCCCACGTCCCAAATAAATTTGTCTGTCGGGCTGTCGAATACTTTATGCAGCGCAACCGTCAGTTCCACTACTCCGAGATTCGGACCGATATGCCCGCCTGTTCTTGATAAATTTTCTATTAGAAACCGTCTTATATCTTTACTTAATACTTCAAGCTGTTTGGTATTCAACTCTTTTAAGAAAGATGGACTAGTAATCGAATGAAGATCCATTGCCATCACGCTCCTTTTATAAAATTTTCCTTCAGACTGTCTGTTCATATTATATCAGTCCACTGCGAATGTACAAATCAGAGCCTTGAAAAATCAGCTTTTTCTTTGGACGATTAACTGTGTAAGCTGCATAAGCAATGCTTTTTCACCTTTCAGTGATTGGAGGGCATTGATCGCTTCAGAAGCGTGAAATTCCAGCTTCTCCTTGGCTTTCGGCAAAGTCAAAAGACCTGGATACGTGCTTTTTTCGCTTGATTCATCTTTCCCAGCTGTTTTTCCAAGCTCCTGTGAAGTTCCTGTGACATCCAAAATGTCATCTTGGATTTGGAAAGCAAGTCCTATATGCTCACCAAATCGGCTGAGTGCTAAAATTTCCTCATTGGAAGCTTGCGCTAGGATGCCACCGGCCAAAATACTGTATGTCAGCAAAGCACCCGTTTTTAAACGGTGTACCTGCTCCAATTCTTCGAGTGTCAGTTTCTTCTCTTCGCCTTCGATATCCAACACCTGCCCACCAACCATTCCTTCAGCTCCTGAAGAAACACTCATCAAATCCATCAAGCGCACTTTATCGTCACTTGAAACATGTTGCAAGCGTGCCACGATGCCAAAGCTGTAAGTCAACAGTGCATCACCGGCAAGAATGGCAACGGCTTCCCCGAAAACCTTGTGATTGGTGGGCATACCACGCCGTAAATCGTCATTGTCCATACTCGGCAAATCATCATGGATCAGCGAATAGGTATGGATCATTTCAATTGCTGCAGCCACTTTGAGCGCATCCGGATGTTCTTGCCCGCTCAATTCATGAAGGACCGCCAACAGCAGAATCGGACGGATCCGTTTTCCACCAGCCTGAAGCGAGTAATGCATCGATTCCTTTAACGAATTCGGTATCGACAGGGACAAGATCTGCTCAGCCATTTCCTGTTGGATAAGTGGTTCGTAGTGAGTACGGAATTCGGTTAAATTCATTTGGCATTCCCGTCCATTTCTATGTCAGTCGGCACTTCTTTGCCATCTTTCATCATCGTCACCAATTGGCTTTCCGCATTCTGCAATTTATCATGACAAATTTTTGAAAGCTCCATTCCTTTTTGGTAAAGCGTCAGCGCTTGTTCAAGCGGAACATCCCCTTGCTCGAGCTGACGGACAATTTCCTCCAATTGTTCCATTGCATCATTAAACATGATTTTCTTTTCAGCCATTGTTTCAGTCTCCTCCATTTGCTGGATTTATTTCATTGACAATTGTTTGGACGGTACCGTCTTTCATCGCGATAGTCAGTCGATCGCCTGCTTTCACTTGCGATACACTTTTAACGACGGCTCCTTCTACATATGGGATCGAATAACCCCGGTCCATGATTTTAAGTGGACTCAGCGCATCAAGCGTTCGAATTGCTGACGACAATTGCTGCGAGCGACTCTTCAGCAATTGATCCAGCTGATAATCGAGCCTTCTTGACAGCTCTGCCACTTCTGTTTCGGATTGGCGTATCCGCTGGAGCGGCACGCGTGATTTCAGTTGCTGATCCAGCGTCCGGTACCGTTCTTGTGAACGTTTTAAGTGTTGCAGTGATTCCCGCTGCAGCGACTCGGTGGCGCGCTCAACACGCTCGATAAACGGACGGTATAAACGCTCCGGATAGGACAGCGGCAACGATGAGGTGTATCGATTCAAGGCTTGCTTTTGCTGATTGACGGTTCCCGAAACAACCCGGTACATGCGGCTGCGATAATTTGAAACACGTTCTAGCAGCTCTGCTTGGCTTGGTACAGCCAATTCCGCAGCAGCTGTCGGTGTTGGTGCCCGAAGATCTGAAACGAAATCAGCGATAGTGGTATCGGTTTCATGGCCAATAGCAGAAATGACTGGGATCCGCGAATCAAAGATGACACGCGCTACCGCTTCTTCATTGAAAGCCCATAAGTCTTCAATCGAGCCACCCCCTCGTCCAACAATCAACACATCAAATTCGCCTTTATTGGCCGCCTGGATGGACTTGACTATAGATTGCGTCGCCCCGGTTCCTTGCACAAGCGTTGGAAACAGCACAACGTCTGCTAACGGATAACGACGATAGAGCGTGATGATGATGTCGCGTACTGCCGCACCTGTCTGGGCAGTGACCACCGCTATTCTTTTCGGAAAACGCGGCAGTTCCTTTTTATGGGAAGCATTGAACAACCCTTCTTTAGCCAACTTTTCTTTTAATTGTTCAAATGCCAGATAGTAATCACCGATGCCATCAGACTGCATGGACTGTGCATACAATTGGTATTGGCCGGACGCTTCATAGACCGAGACATCCCCGCGGATTAGCACAGTCATACCACTTTCCGGCTTGAATTTAACGGATTTAGCGCTTGCCGAAAACATGACGCCCGGCAAACGTGCGACATTGTCCTTCAATGTGAAATAAATATGGCCACTGGTATGGATTTTGACATTCGACAGCTCACCTTTGACATAGACGTCGCGGAGGTGGGGATCGGCATCAAATTTCTTCTTTATGTATTTGGTTAACGCTTTGACACTTAAGTACGGGTCGGTTGACACACTTTCAACCCCTATCTGTGAATTTAAAAAGCTGTCTTTCTTTCGAAAAACAGCCCTATTGTTCCTTATTTTACATGCTTATATCTATTTTGTCTTTGATAACCCTTTTTCAGCTGATTGCAGTGTATTTCCCATCAGCATCGCAATGGTCATCGGTCCAACGCCGCCTGGTACCGGCGTCACGAAGCCAGCCGTTTCCTGGACATCCTCAAAATCGACATCTCCGCATAATTTGCCGCTGTTGTCCCGGTTCATGCCGACATCAACGATGACTGCACCCGGTTTGATGAACGTATGATCGATGAATTTTGCTCTGCCGATGGCTGCGATCAGGATATCCGCCTGGACTGTAAAATTCGCCAAATCCTTGGTTTTGGAGTGGCAATAAGTCACGGTCGCATCCCTTTGAAGCAGCAACTGTCCAATCGGCTTGCCGACGATATTGCTGCGACCGATTACCACTGCATGCTTGCCCGCCGGATCAATGCCGTAATGAGCCAGCAATTCCATGATGCCACGCGGTGTGCACGGCAGAAAGGCCTCTTTGCCAATCATCATATTGCCGACTGAAATCGGATGGAATCCATCGACATCTTTTTCGGGGCTAATCGCCGAAATGACCTCAAATTCGTCGATTTGCTTCGGTAGTGGTAATTGCACAAGAATGCCGTGGATATGCGGATCCTTATTCAACTCATCAATTTTCGTAAGCAGTTCCTGTTCGGTCAGTGAATCGGGAAACTGGTGAAGGTCAGATCGCATGCCCAGTGCTTCACAGGTCTTTTTCTTATTTTTCACATATGTAAGGGAGGCAGAGTTTTCCCCAACTAGCACGACGGCAAGCCCTGGGATGATGCCCTGCTGCGCTAATTTTTCCACGCGTTCTTTTACTTGTATTTTAATTTTCTGGCTTACCGCTTTTCCATCAATCAATTTTGCAGTCATGTAAACCCCTCCAATTAATTTGCTGTTTCGTCTGTGAATTTCGAGAGGACACCATTGACGAAGCGGCTGGATTTATCGTCTCCGAATGTTTTGCTCAGTTCAATCGCTTCGTTCATGATGACGCGTGATGGCGCATCCTCCATATAGTTCAGTTCAAAGATGGCCATGCGAAGAATCGTTCGTTCAATCTTCGGCAACCTCTCCAACGACCAGTTTTCTAGGTGACCGACCAGTTTTTCATCGATCTCTGCCACATTGGCATGGGTGCCCTGCACTAGCAAACTATAGAAATTGTCATTTTCTCCAGCCATTACATGGTCCATGGCTTCATCGATGGTCAGTTCAGTGCCTTCTAATTGAAATAAGGTCTGAAGCGCTTTTTCGCGTGCTTCGTGTCGTTTCATAATATATCCGATCTCCTTTTCACAGCTAATTACCCTTCATTATACAGGTATTCCGGCTGAACTTCCATGTTTGAAATGTTCGGTCAATAGGTCATTGGCGCCTTTTGTGCTTTGTGTTCTAACGCAGAAACATTTTGGATTCAACCGTTAAAAACAAAGAAGAGGCTGTCCCGAAGCCATTGTTTGGTCTTCAGGACAGCCTCACTGCTTATTCTGCTGCTTGAGGCTCGAAATTGACACCGGTAATATGGACATTCACTTCCTGTGTTTGAAGTGAAGTCATATTTTCAAGTGTCTGCCGTACCTGTTCTTGAATCTTTAAAGCAGTCTTCGGAATGGAAACACCGTAATTGATGACACAATAAACATCAATCGCCAGTCCTTCTTCAGACAAGTCGGTTTTGATGCCTTTGCCGTGAACCTTTTTCCCCAAACGCTCGACAACGCCGGATGCAAAATTGCCACGCATGCTGGCAACACCTTCAATGTCTGTTGCAGCGATGCTTGCGATGATTTCCAACACTTCCGGAGCCACTTCGATATTGCCTAAATCCTGTGCTCCAAGTGATTTCATGCGTACGTAAGGTGCTGTTTTTTCTGCCATTTGAAAAGCTCCTCCTTATGATCCCAGTACATCGTATTTTTCAAGGAATTTCGTATTAAAATCGCCTGACTTGAATACTTCGTGATCCATTAATTTCAAATGGAATGGAATCGTCGTAAACACTCCTTCGATGACGAACTCATCCAAAGCGCGCTTCATTTTTGCGATCGCTTCTTCGCGCGTATCTGCGAACGTAATCAGTTTCGCCACCATGGAATCATAATAGGGCGGAATCGTATACCCTGAATACATAGCGGAATCAATTCTTACACCCATACCGCCCGGGGGCAGGTACATGTCAATTTTCCCAGCTGAAGGCATGAAATTCTTGGCCGGATTTTCCGCATTGATGCGGCATTCGATCGACCAGCCTTTAAAAGTTACATCTTCCTGTTTATAGGCAAGTGTTTCGCCCGAAGCAACCTTCAATTGTTGTTGGATCAAGTCAATTCCTGTAATCATTTCAGTAACCGGATGTTCTACCTGGATGCGGGTGTTCATTTCCATAAAATAGAATTTTTGGTTGACGGCGTCAAAGATGAATTCCACTGTCCCTGCTCCACGGTAATCGACAGACAAAGCCGCTTTGACCGCGGCATCGCCCATTTCTGCGCGCAATTCTGGCGACAGAGCCGGTGATGGCGCTTCTTCGACCAGTTTTTGCATGCGGCGCTGGATGGAACAATCACGCTCGCCTAAATGAATGGCGTTGCCATGGGAATCGGCAAGTACTTGAATTTCGATATGGCGGAAATCCTCGATGAATTTCTCGATATAGACACCTGGATTGCCGAAAGCCGCTGCCGCTTCTTTCTGTGTCATGTTCAGGCCTTTGATGAAATCCTCGCGCGTATGTGCTACACGGATTCCTTTTCCACCACCGCCAGCGGTCGCTTTGATAATGACCGGAAATCCGAGTTCATCGGCAATGCGCAGCCCATCTTCTTCACTGGCAACAATACCGGTCGAACCTGGAACGACAGGCACTCCTGCTTTCCGCATCGTTTCACGCGCAACATCTTTCGTGCCCATACGTGAAATCGCATCTGCAGTCGGACCGATGAACATAATGTCACAGGCTTCACAAAGTTCAGCAAAGCTGGCGTTTTCTGCCAGGAATCCGTACCCCGGATGGATGCCGTCACAATTTGTCAATTTGGCCACTGATATAATATTGGAAAAGTTCAAATAGCTGTCTTTTGATAATTTCGGACCGATGCAATAAGCTTCATCCGCAAGTTCGACATGAAGCGCTTCTTTATCGGCTTCTGAATATACAGCTACCGTCTCGATATCCATTTCTTTACAGGCACGGATGATCCGGACCGCAATTTCTCCACGGTTTGCAATCAATACTTTCTTCATCGTCATCTCCCCTTTCCTCAGTTTGCTTTCACAAGGAATAAAGGCTGGCCGTATTCAACCAGCTGACCATCTTTTACAAGAATTTCAGCAATTTCCCCATCCACTTCAGCTTCGATTTCATTGAATAACTTCATCGCTTCGACGATGCAGACCACTTGATCGGAAGTGACCTTTGTTCCTGGCTGAACATAAGCTGCCTCATCAGGAGTTGGAGACTCATAAAATGTGCCAACCATCGGCGAAAGAATTTTGTGGTACTCAGAGTCGTTATCAACCGGGATTTCCGGCGTTTCCTGTGATACCAATCTCTCTGCTTCTGATTCCTTTGTTGGTGCTGGTGCACTTGGTGCTTCTACTGTTTTTAAAGCTTGAGGTGCTTGGACAGAAGAGCTGCCAGTTTGCCGAGCATTGCCCGAACCATTTTTTTTCATTTTGACTTTGACGCCTTCAAATTCGTAAGAGAATTCTTCAATTGATGACCCATCTACCAATTTGATAATTTCACGGATTTCTTGAATTTTCATATTCATCCTACTCCCCTAATATATATTTAACTGATTTCTATTCTATTTTAGACTTTTTCAGGCTATTTTGAAATAGCTAAGCCAACTTTTTAAAAAAAGGCCTCTAAAATAGAGGCCTCCTACATATTATTGAGCTCGTGACACGTATGAAGAGTCGGTTGTGTTGACGATTAAATGATCGCCTTCATTGATGAAGAATGGTACTTGGACAGACAAGCCGGTTGACAGCTTCGCTGGTTTTGAACCGCCGCTTGCTGTGTCGCCTTTGATGCCTGGATCTGTTTCGACCACCTCAAGGACAACTGTGTTCGGCAATTCAACGCCTAACACTTCGCCTTGGAACTGGATTACCTGGACTTCCATGTTTTCCTGAAGAAACTTCAATTCGTATTCAATGTTTTTTTCAGGCAATTCGATTTGATCGAAAGTCTCCATATCCATAAATGCATGCATATCTCCATTAGCATATAAATATTGCATTTTACTATTGTCAATTTGTGCTTTGGCTACTTTTTCACCCGCACGGAATGTCTTTTCAGTGACACTGCCAGTACGCAGATTGCGAAGTTTTGATCGCACAAATGCTGCACCTTTACCCGGTTTTACATGCTGGAATTCTATAACGCGCCAAATTCCGCCGTCTACTTCAATTGTGACACCTGTTTTAAAATCGTTTACTGAAATCATAATAGTTCCTCCGTTTGTTATAAAATGCGTAGCTCTTTTGTGGAGTTAGTCAACCGTTCATTTCCTGACTCGGTTATCAGTATATCATCTTCAATGCGCACTCCGCCAATTCCCGGAAGATAAATTCCTGGTTCCACCGTTACAGCCATGCCCGGCTCCAAAACCGTTTCCGATCTGAATGACAGGCCGGGACTTTCGTGGACTTCCAAACCGATACCGTGCCCCGTAGAATGCCCAAATGCTTCGCCATAACCTTTAGATTTGATGAAGTCACGCGCAATGGCGTCCGCTTCGATGCCACTCATGCCCGGTCCGATTTTTTCCACGCCCAATTCCTGTGCTTTCAATACAATATCATAAATTTCCTTCATCTGCGCTGATGGTTCACCAACAGCCACCGTGCGCGTAATATCAGAGATATAACCGTTATAAAGGGCTCCGTAATCCAAGGTAATCATGTCGCCTTTTTCAATGACCTTATCCGACGCTACGCCATGCGGCAGCGCTGAGCGAAGTCCTGAAGCAACAATGATATCAAAACTCGATGAAGTCGCTCCTTGCTTTCTCATGAAAAACTCGAGCTCATTGGAAACTTCCAGTTCTTTCAGCCCCGGACGAATAAACCCACAAATATGTTCAAAGGCATCATCCGCGATTTTAGCGGCAGCTTTCAGGATAGAAACTTCCTCGGGCGTCTTGACCATCCGGATCTTTTCAATCAAATCGCTGATGGGTTCCAATTCCGCATCCATTTTCGTTTTGTACTGAATGGCCGTTGCATAGGTCATGTAATCCTGCTCAAAAGCAAGGGTTTGAATGCCCAAGGACTTAATGGTCTGAACAGCCTGGTCCATCAGATTTTTTTCTGCTTGTACCACTTCAAACTCTTTTATCTGGTCGTTTGCCTGTTCCGTATAACGGAAATCCGTAATGAATATCGCTCTTTCCGGTGTGATAATCGCCAGCCCGGCAGTACCGGTAAATTCGGTGATATAGCGGAGGTTAAAAGGACTGGTGACTAATATTGCCCCAACTTCCCTGCGCTTCATTTCAGTGCGTAATTTTTGAAGTTTCAATGTGTTCATCCTCTCTCCTGTCTTAAGATCAAAGCTTGTAGCGCCAACTTGTAGACATCCTGTCCAAATCCAACAATCTGCCCGGTGGTGACCGGGGAGATATAAGAATAGTGGCGGAATTCCTCGCGTTTGTGAACATTCGATATATGTACTTCAATTACAGGGACCTGGATGGCGGCAATGGCATCACGTATAGCAATGCTCGTATGCGTATAGGCACCCGCATTCAAAACGATACCAGTAAGCGCTTCATCGCCCGCTCCATGAATCCAGTCGATCAATTCGCCTTCATGGTTCGACTGACGGCAAATCAATTCAATATTATGGTGATAAGAAAACTCCACCAGCTCCTGCTCCAGCTCTTCTAGTGTAAACGTTCCATATGCTTCTTTCTCTCGTTTACCCAGGCGGTTTAAATTTGGACCATTCAATATCAGCACGCGCATTCGACCTTCTCCTTCCCCTGACACATTCTTCATTATTTTAACATATCAGAACAATCGAGCAACTATAAAAGAAAAGCGCAAGCGCCCATGTAGATTCGACGGGCATAAGACGCGCTGGCGAAGTGGCGTTTCTTCAGCTGCACAGCTAGGGTGGCTTATGACCCTAGCATCTGGCTGCTGACGTCTAGACATAGAAAAGCGAATGCGCCTGCTTAGCTCTGACAGGCATAAGACAGACCTACAGAGTGGCGTTCTTTGCCACTCTGCAGGGTTGGCTTATGACCCGAAGAGCTAGGCGCTGGCGTCTGGACATAGAAAAGCGGATGCTCCTACTCAACACAGTCCGAGTAACTCATTTTCATTAAAAAAACAAAAAAAAGCGCGGTGGCTGTTTGGCCATCGCGCTGATCAGTTTACAATCCGCATTTCAGTTGAGCGTTGCAGTTAGTGCAAGTATTGCAGCCGCCCATTTCTTCCACTGTCCCTTTACGGCAAACCGGACACGTGTCGCCCACTTCTGAACCGATAGCGACATTAGTAGAACGGAGATCTTGAATCGTGTCGATCAAGACGATCGGACGCTTGCCAGTTTCTTCCGGCTGGTGTTCTTCTTCAAATGTGTTGTCTTCAGCTTTTAATGTTAGAACTTGTGAGTCGCGGCTGCCGTCGACGTAAACCGTACCGCCTTTTGCTCCACCTTTGTATAAACGCTCATAGACACCTTCTACTTGTTTGACTGTATAGCCGCGCGGTGCGTTGACTGTTTTCGAAATGGATGAATCGATCCAACGCTGGATGATGCACTGGACATCTGCGTGTGCTTCCGGCGCCAGGTCCATAGACGTGACAAATGCCTTCGGCAGGTTTTCTTCATTGGCTTCTGGGTTGTTCTTCAGGTATTCACCGACAATATCAGCTTTGACCTCAATAAATTTTCCAAGGCGGCCGCTGCGATAGTAGGTGAATGAATAGTAAGGTTCAAGTCCAGTTGAAACGCCGACCATCGTTCCAGTAGATCCTGTTGGCGCCACTGTCAATAGATGTGAATTGCGGATTCCTTTTTCAAGGACTGCTTCACGGACGTGCTCTGGCATGTCCTGCATAAATCCGGTTTCAGTGAACGCTTTGCGAAGTGCTGCCGTTTCATCATCGGTTTTGCCGACAAGAAATGGGAAGCTGCCGCGTTCTGCTGCCAAGTCAGTCGATACTTCATACGCCGCCGTGGCAATCGTCTTGAAGATTTCATCCACAAGGTCATTGCCTTCAGGTGAACCGTATTCTTTATCACAGTAAATTAATAGATCAGCAAGTCCCATGACGCCAAGTCCGACACGACGTTCGCCGAGTGCCTGCACTTGGTTTTCTTCCAGGAAATATGGAGTTGCATCAATGACATTGTCTTGCATGCGGACACCGACGCGGACAGTATCTTTCAAAGCTTCAAAGTCGACTGTCTTCGTTTTCGAATCTACGAATTGTGCTAGGTTGACCGCAGCCAAATTACAGACAGAATAAGGTGCCAGTGGCTGTTCGCCGCAAGGGTTTGTCGCAACGACTTTTTGTCCATATGCCGCCGCATTTGTTTTTTCATTGGCGTTATCAATAAAGAAAATGCCGGGTTCTGCTGAATATGTCGCGCAGATATTGACTAGGTTCCATAGTTCACGGGCTTTCATCGTGCGGTAGACACGGACGCCGTGGCCCATTCGCTCCCATTCGCGGACATCGCCCACTTCTTGCCATTGTTCGTTGTAAACGGCCATTTCTTCTTTTGAATAGGATTCTACTGCTGGGAAGCGTAATTCGAAATCAGCATCGTTTTCAACAGCTGTCATGAAATCGCTCGTCAAGGTGACTGAAATGTTAGCACCTGTCAAAAATTCTTCATTATGGACCGTATAAGTTCCGCCATCGCGCAGCTTCGTATCAGCGTCACGCATAATCTTCTCGTTGAATCCGCCCATGCCAGGGATTGTGCGGTAGTTTAGGATTCCTTGGTACATCGCATCTTCCTGCTCTGTCAAAGGCTTGAATTTCAGTTTATCATAAGCCAATTTCTTGATGGTTTCATCTTCAGTGTTTTCGATCAAATAGCGCAAGATACGCGGATTTTGCATTTTCGAAATGATAAATTCCGCAATATCTGGATGCCAGTCGGCAAGCATGATCATCTGAGCCCCGCGTCGTGAGCCCCCTTGCTCGACAAGATGCGTCAGCTTAGCGATATCATCCAGCCAGGATACAGAACCTGATGATTTGCCGTTGACTCCGCGAGCTAATGTGTTTCGTGGTCGAAGTGTTGAACCGTTGGTACCAACTCCGCCTCCTCGACTCATAATTTCCATCACCTGCTTGCGGTGATCAGAAATACCTTCGCGCGAATCGGCTACAAATGGCATAACGTAACAATTGAAATACGTTACATCCGTATCGGCTCCAGCTCCGTAGAGAACGCGGCCAGCTGGGATGAACTTTAAGCCAACTAATTGCTGGTAGAATTTTTTAAACCACTCTTGGCGCTTTTCAGGTGTTTTCTCTACAGAAGCAAGTCCTGTCGCATTACGTTTCGCAATCTGCTCATAGAATACTTCAAGTGGCTTCTCGATTACTTCGATGGGGCGATTGACAATACCCGCTTCTTGTTCCTTAGGATTGTCGATAGCACTTCTATAGTCTTCCTCGATCCAAACCTGCGCTTTGTTGGATTGCTGATCGATTGAGACAATATAGCCAAGGCCGCGGGCAGGGAATTTCGGATCTTCCTTGACAGTCAATACAACAAAATCGCCTGCCTTAAGAGTTTTTTTCTCCGTATCCTTAAATGAATAGCGGTCAATCATCACGAGGCGAGATACCCCTTTATGCGTTAATTTCATATCAGGAGTAATTGTGTGTACTTGCGGGAACGTTTTGATATCTTCGTTCAACGCTCTGGAATTTAATGAATACTGGGATTGTGTGACGGAAACCATTTGACAATTCCTCCTTCGTGTTATATGGAGTTATATACTATATATAGTATTACTTCATTTCCCAGCATACTACATATTGAAACTTCATTTCAATAATAATTTTCCGCTGTAGAATCTTACCAGTTTAAAAAGCTTTATTTAGCAAGGTTTCTAGCTTTAAAAATCTGCAAAATGAGCCAAAAGTCACTTAAGCGCGGAAATTCCATTCGTCATTGGCGTATTTTTTTTCTTCTAAAGTCTTGACATCCTCGAGTTGCTGTTCCGTCAATACATAAGGCTGTAGGTCGATGGATAAGGCCTGCTCAAATCCGGTCTTGAATGCCTGGATGCATTCTTCCTGAGTGGTCGGTTCCTTGCGAAGCGAATTGATCGACACCGCTTTTTCAGGGATCTTGATACGCATTCGCTGTTTGGCCTCTTCGTTCGAAAATTTAAAAACAGACAACAGCTTCTCAGCATCCAAGTCAATCAGAATCGCACCATGCTGCAAAATAACGCCTTTTTGTCGTGTTTGTGCACTGCCCGCCACTTTCTTTCCTCCAACAACCATTTCATACCAGCTCGGCGCATCAAAACAGACCGCCGATTTGGGTTTTTTCAGGTCAGCACGCTTGTCGTCTGTATCCGGAACAGAGAAATAGGCATCCAGCCCAAGATTCTTGAAACCTTCCAGCAGTCCTTCGCTCAATACGCGATAGGCTTCTGTGACCGTTTCCGGAATGTCTGGATAATCTTCGCTGACAATGATGCTGTATGTAAGTTCATGCTCATGGAGAACGCCTCTGCCTCCTGTCGGCCGACGGACAAATCCAAGGCCGAGCCGGTTGACCATCTCCATGTCAATTTCCTTTTCTACTTTCTGAAAATAACCGATGGACAGTGCTGCCGGTTCCCAGCTGTAAAAACGGATGACCGGCGGGATGAGCCCTTCACTGTGCCATGTTAGCAGGGCTTCATCAAGCGCCATGTTGAAAGACGGACTGCACGCACCTGAATTGACAAAAATCCATTTTGGATATTTCACAAGATCGCCTCCTATTTCCGATAATTAGTGTAACATTAGCATTGAATATCCGTCATCTCTTCTTTTATAATAAAGGAAGATGAGAAAGGGGCAAGAACATTGGAATTTCTGTACATCACGATCGCCGTAGTTTTGGCAATCATTATTTACGCGGTGATTTCTTATTTCCGCATCAAAAAAGCCGTCACTAACCTGACGCAGGAACAATTTATCGAAGGCTACCGCAAAGCCCAATTGATAGACGTGCGCGAGCCGAAAGATTTTGCGGCTGGCCATATCCTGGGGGCACGCAATATTCCACAATCACAATTGCGCCAGCGCTATAAAGAAATCCGAGAGGACAAGCCAGTCTATCTATACGACCAGAACGGGGCACGCAGCGGACGCGTCGCAATTTTTCTGAAGAAAAAAGGCTACAATCAATTGTTCCAACTGCAAGGCGGATTCAAGCAGTGGACCGGTAAAATAAAAGCCAAAGTCTAAGCCTAAAAGCCCTTCCACAATGTGGAAGGGCTTTTCTACATTTGTAGTCATACAAAGTTAAAGATAAGCTTGACGGCAGTTTCGACGATTATTGGATACATATTGACGATGTGGAATCATCAAACAATCAGTCATCCTTTCAAAAAAAGACGTGGAAGCCATTTGGCCCTCACGTCTTTTTCGATTTTATTCAGCTTTATAGTAGCGAAGTACTGGTTGTCGTGCTGCTTTCGTTTCATCCAAACGACTAATCACTGTAGTATGAGGTGCATTTTGGACGATTTCCGGGTTTTCTTCTACCTCTTTGGCAATCTGAATCATCGCGTCGATGAAGGCGTCCAAGGTTTCCTTGGATTCAGTTTCTGTCGGTTCGATCATCATGCCTTCTTCCACATTTATTGGGAAGTAGATAGTTGGCGGATGGTAACCGAAGTCAAGCAGGCGTTTCGCCATATCTAATGTCCGGACGCCAAGTTTTTTCTGGCGGCGGCCGCTCAGGACGAATTCATGTTTACAATGACGATCATACGGCAAATCAAAATGAGGCTGCAGTCTGCGCATCATATAGTTAGCGTTGAGTACCGCGTATTCCGTAACTGCTTTTAGACCATCTGGTCCCATTGAACGGATATACGTATAGGCTCTTACATTAATGCCGAAGTTGCCATAGAACGGTTTGACACGACCAATTGATTCTGGGCGGTCGTAGTCGAACGTATAGGCATCGTCTTTTTTCACCAATAACGGTTTTGGCAAGTATGGCAACAAGTCATTTTTCACACCGACTGGACCAGATCCAGGTCCACCACCGCCGTGAGGTCCTGTGAAAGTTTTGTGCAAGTTTAAGTGAACCACGTCAAAGCCCATATCTCCAGGACGCGCTTTTGACATGACCGCATTCAAGTTAGCGCCGTCGTAATAAAGCTTGCCGCCCACTTCATGGATAATAGCCGCCATTTCCAAAATTTGTTCTTCAAACAAGCCAAGCGTATTTGGATTTGTCAACATCAACGCTGCCGTATCTTCTCCGACCACGCGCTTTAAATCTTCTAAGTCCACAAGACCTTGGTCGCTTGATTTCACTGTTACGGTCTCGAATCCAGCAACAGTCGCTGAAGCAGGATTTGTGCCGTGTGCTGAATCTGGAACAATAACTTTTGTCCGTTTAAAGTCCCCTCGTGCCTCATGGTAGGCCCGAATCATCATTAATCCCGTCCACTCACCATGTGCACCTGCAGCAGGTTGCAATGTAACTTCATCCATACCGGTGATTTCTTTTAAATGCTCTTGAAGGTCAAACATCAAAGCAAGAGCCCCTTGGACAGTTTTTTCATCCTGCAACGGATGAATATTGGCAAACCCTGGGTAACGAGCTACCGTTTCGTTGATTTTCGGATTGTATTTCATGGTGCAAGATCCTAGAGGATAAAACCCAGAATCCACACCGTGGTTGCGGTTGGATAACGCTGTGTAATGACGCATAATATCAAGTTCTGATACTTCCGGTAGTTCTGCTGCTTCTGTACGAATCAAATCGGTTGGCAATAGCTCGCTCAAGTCAACTTCAGGTACGTCAAGTGTTGGCAAACTATAGCCAACGCGACCTTCTTTAGTCAATTCAAAAATTAGTGCTTGGTTATCTTTATGCATGAGTAGCCCCCGCTTCCTTCACTTTTGCAGCAATTCCCTGCACAAATGCATCGATTTCTTCTTTTGTGCGCTGTTCCGTAACCGCAACTAGCATATGGTCTTGAAATTCATCAAAACTTAATCCAAGGTCGTAGCCGCCGATCATGCCTTTTTCAAACAAGCGGTCATTCAATTGCTTGACAGGTTCTTCTGTCTTGACGACGATTTCATTGAAATGAGCGCCTTCAAATGCAATTTCAAGACCCACTTTTTTCAATTGCTGTTTCATATAATGTGTTTTCACAATATTTTGTTTTGCGATTTCTTGTGTGCCGACTTTTCCAAGCGCGGTCATGGCAACAGAAGCTGCCAACGCATTCAAGGCTTGGTTCGAGCAGATATTCGATGTCGCTTTGTCGCGACGGATATGCTGTTCACGTGCCTGCAATGTTAAAACAAATCCGCGGCGGCCTTCTTCATCCGTCGTTTCACCGACTAAACGACCTGGAACTTTACGCATTAATTTTTTCGTTACAGCAAAATAACCGCAATGAGGTCCGCCGTATGCTTCTGGAATACCAAAAGGCTGTGCGTCTCCTACTGTAATATCGGCTCCAAGTTGCCCCGGTGAAGTTAATGCACCCAGCGCTAATGGATTAGAAGAAACCGACAATAAAGCACCGGCTTCATGGACGATCGGCTCGATTTCCTTTAAGTTTTCAACTTGACCAAAGAAGTTTGGATACTGAATCATCACTGTCGCAACGTTCTCATCCAGCATCTCTTTTAATGCATCTAAATCGGTATGGCCATCTTTTATTGGAATTTCAATAACTTCGATAGACTGACCAAGAGCATAGGTACGGACAACGTCGCGTGATTCTGGATGAACTGCACGTGACACGAGAATTTTCTTGCGTTTTGTATGTCCTGCAGCAAGCATACCCGCTTCAGCAAGTGCCGTACCGCCGTCATACATAGACGAGTTAGCAATATCCATGCCCGTCAATTCACTGATCATTGTTTGAAATTCAAAAATGGCTTGTAGTTCGCCTTGTGAGATTTCTGGCTGATACGGCGTATACGCTGTATAGAACTCAGAACGCGAAATCACGTGATCAACAATAATCGGTTTGTAATGGTCATAAACGCCTGCTCCTAAAAACGACGCATAGCGATTAGTATCAGCGTTTTGAGAAGCAAGCTGGGCCAATTCTTTTGTTAATGAAGATTCGGATTTGGCTGCTTTAATATTATATTCACCTTTAAAGCGCACTTTTTCCGGAATATCCGAAAATAATTCATCGATTGAATTAATGCCGATTGTTTCCAGCATTTCTTTTTCGTCTTGAGTCGTCATTGGTAAGTAGCGATGGTTCATTGAGCTCTGTCCCCTTTTCAAGTGAAATTTAGTTGGATCGTTTATAAAATGGCGTTTCTACTGTTTTCGCTTTTAGTCGCTTACCACGAATTTCAACTTCCAATTCGACTCCAAGTTCAGCATAGTCACTTGAAACTAAAGCCAGTCCAATATTCTTTTTGAGTGTTGGAGATTGAGTTCCGGTTGTTACTTCCCCAATTTTTTGATTTCCTGCATATATGGGATAGCCATTGCGTGGAATGCCTTTGTCGATCATTTCAATGCCCATTAATTTTCTTGGAACGCCAGCTTCTTTTTGCGCTTCCAACGCTTTTTTACCGTTGAAATCTTGTTCTTTTTTCAATTTCACAACAAAGTTGATGCCAGCTTCAAGCGGTGTGATGTCTTTCGACAGCTCCTGGCCGTATAAAGCAAGGCAGGCTTCAAAACGCAATGTATCGCGTGCACCAAGTCCTACCGGCACGACGCCCTCTGATTTACCTTCTGACAAGATGCCATCCCAAAGGTCAACCAATGCATCAGGTGCTGCGTAAATTTCAAAACCGCTTTCGCCGGTATAGCCGGTCCGCGATAAAATAACTTTGTGGCCGATAATTTCAACATCCTGCTTAAATCGGAAAGGTTTGATTGCTGAAAGATCTTCGTCAGTTAAGCGTTGAAGCACCGTTTCAGCTAAAGGTCCCTGCAGAGCCAACAAACCATAGCGTTCAGATGCGTTGTCTAATGTGACATCGCCCGTTTTCACCTGCTCCATCCAATTGAAATCCTTTTCGATATTAGATGCATTGACAACCAGTAGATAATGCTGGTCTGCTAATTTATAAACTAGCAAGTCATCCACTGTGCCGCCATCTTCATAGCACATTGCTGTATATTGCGCTTGTCCACCTTGAATTTTAGACACATCATTTGTTACAAGATGCTGGAGATAATCTAAACTATCTGCCCCTGTAACGAAAATTTCACCCATATGCGAGACATCAAAAAGACCTGCTTTTGTTCTGACTGCTTCGTGTTCTTCTTTAATGCTTGAAAATTGCACGGGCAGTTCCCAACCACCAAAATCGATTGTTTTGCCACCATATTTCGAATACGTTTCAAACAGAGGTGTACGCTTTAACTGTGCCAATGATTTTCCTCCTTATTTTTCAAACTCCTCCGGCCTGCACCAACGTGCGCTTGAACACGAAAAAAGGACAGAGATTTCCCTTTAGAGGGAAATCTCTGTCCTGGAACCTGAAAGTTTACCGTAATGGCTTTCCTCGTTGGTAGCTGACATGCAGCATTCTCCAGAGATGCGTCCTGTACGAGTCTTTTTGCCTGAGAGATTCACGACTTCTGTCATTTGCTCCTTCGGCGACGCATCCGCGTTCTCTCCTCATACAATCATCCGCCCAAATCAAAATTGATTGGTCCAATCCGTTATACTGAATAGTATAACTTTTATTATATCTTAACATTGATCATAGGAAAGCGCAATCTTTTTTCTCCAACAGAACAAAAGACGAACGAAATGATTAATTAAAATCAAATCATTCGCCTTTAAGTCGATTTACTTGAAAAGCAGCATATTGCGTAATTTGCCGCAACGTACGAAATTCGGTACGTATGGTAATATGCGCAGTTTGCTTATAATCCCGATAACGATCTTTGTGTAGCCCTTCAATTTCCTCACGCGTGGATCGACGGACAATCGGCCGGTTGGGATCTCTGTGAATCCGCCGCCAGATTTCACGGAAAGGTGCATCCAAAAACAGCACCAGCCCCGTATTTCTCATAATTTTCTGGTTTGCTTTTCGCATGGTGACGCCGCCGCCTGTTGAGATGATGCAATGATCATTTTTAAAATTTTGCAAAAACTGTGTTTCCAGCCCCCGAAAATATTCTTCGCCATGCTGCTCGAAGATTTCTGGAATCGTTTTACCTGTCTGCCGGACAATCTCTTTGTCCATGTCATAAAAGGGCAATTTCAGAAGAAAACTTAGCCTCCTGCCGACCGCGCTTTTGCCGCAGCCCATAAATCCAATCAAATATATTCTGTTCATCCTACCCACCCGATACTTTACCTCTACTCAGGCATTTTATTTTGCTCAATATCCATCAGTAGTTGTATCGTAGCATGTCTGTGCATATTTTCCAAACCATCATATGTTTTATATTGGATGGAATAGAGTGTCAGTGTGTGCGATAACAGCATGATTGCAGACAGGAAAAAGACGATGGCAATGGGATAAACTGAACCTTTCTCGTTGCTAAGGTTGCGTGAAAACATATTCTGCCTCTTCCAGACTGCCAGTAGTAAATTCGGTGCGGACTTTCAGCGTATTCCCGTCTAGTGAAAAACTGCATAGCTGGACACGTGTCAGCATGACTTCGTGGCCTTTCCGGTCTTTTTGTTTGCGAATCATATCCGTATACAATTCGATATCAAATTCCTCTCCCATCCGGATGATACGAATCCCGCTTCCTCCATTGATGATTTCAAGCGAGTCACTGTTGTTCAGGTAACTCTGCAAATCGACAGCAAACAATTGCCATTCTGAACTGTGCGGATCCAAGTCTTCTGTAAAACTGACTGCGAAACCGTAGAACAAGACGATCAGTGGGAGCATCATCAGCAGTATCAGCAAATCGAAAATGGACGTTACAAATGAAAAACCTTTTTCGTCCAGCCAAGCTATTCGACGCATAGTTGCTCTATCTCCCCTTTATAGTCTGCGTAATCGACACATAGTTGACCAGTCATTTTCCAGTTATAGACGATACCGTTGACTGTGCGCTGCCCACTCACTAAACCTGTTGAGCGCATCTCCCTCGCAGCTTCATGCAGAGTTTCATATGCACTGACGCGTTCTTTTTTTAATTGAAGGCTTTGCTGAACATTGAGCATGACTGGCAACAAACTTCCGAAAATGATGAAGACCATCAACAGGCTGACCATAGTTTCTGCCCAGGAAATTCCTCTTTCATTCAGAAAACACCACCCTCCCTCTCCCAAGATGGACAACCAATACCTTTTCTCCACTGCTTGTAGCAAAACGGAATGTACCGGATTGGACAACAGAGCCGTTTGAATTGAAATAGATTTCATTGAGATTGCTGGTTTTTTTCAATGTCATCGAATTCGGTAGTTTTCTGGACAACACCACTGACTGAAGGTCTGTAAAGATTTCATAAGTCCCTTTGGTTTCTCTAAAAATAACTTTTGCCGTTTTTTTCAGGGAATAACTTTGGCTCTGCGCGAAATAGATATCCTGCTGGAGGATATCAAAAAATCGCTGTTCTTCTTTTTTGATAGCAAAGGTCTGGTATCCGGGAATCGAAATGGCGACGATTGCCATTAGGACGACTAGCACCAACAGCATCTCTAGCAAAGTAAAGCCCTGTTCTTTAAGGTTTTGCAGATGTTACCACCCCGCCAACCGAGATATTCACCACATCACCATTTGGACAATCCGTTTCCCCTGTTTTGAGATAGCCTTCTGTTACAAGATCCGTTAAAGTCGGCATCGTTTTCAAGTCCATGCGATAAGACTCCACCTGTCCCTGGACCATCTGCACGAATGCTTTACAGCCTTTTTCGTCAACCGCTGATGATTGTTTTGTGACATTCGGGATTGCGATGGCAATTAGCACGGTGATAATCAGCATGACGATCAGCATTTCAATTAAAGTAAATCCTTTTTGACTTTTTAATAAGCGCATGTTCTTCCTCCTCAAATGGTATGGACTAGGTTATACATCGGCATCAAGATTGCCAAATAAGCGCCTACGATACAGACGGCAATCAGAATAAAGAAACTTGGTTGAATAATGCGCAGCAGTTGCTGCGTTTGCTGTTCAATGCGCTCCATTAACACTTCACTGTAAAGAATTAGTTCTTTGCCCAGATATCCGGTCATTTCACCATGTTGAACAAATGCGGGCATATCCCTAGAGACGAACGAAAAATGCTCGAGCGATGTCGAGAAGGTTTGACCCATCATCAGTTCCTCATGCGATAGCCGGGTCATAAACTGGATAATTTTATGGTAGTTCTGGCGCTGCAGCAGGTCGAGTGACTCCTGCATGGAAATGCCACTGTGTAGTAATGTACCGAGCTCACGCGCGAGCAAGTGTGACCAATACAGTTTCATAAAGCCACGAAAAACGGGAATCGCTAACAGCCAGTTAATTTGCTGATGAATAGGTTGTCTTTTCAGTAGCAACCTAAATGCATAAACCGAAAGGGCCACAATGACAAAAATTGCGATAAAAAAATCGGGCAGACTCAGTAAATAAGACGGTACACCTGAAGATTCATCTCCGGACTGAAGCGACTTCATCATTTCGGTCAAATTCGGTACATAGCTGGTGCGAAAAAACAAAAACAGTACAGATGTGAAAATCAGTAGAGATACCGGGTAGATCAAGATATTTTTCAGTTTTTTCTGCACTTGTTCAGTCCGCGCGAAACTTTTCGCAATGCTGTCAATCGATTCTGGCAGACGGCCGTGGTATTCCGCGATTTCAACCGGAAATAGCACATGGTCTTTGAAGCCCAAATACTTCAGGATTTCAGCGGCATTGCCTCCACTTTTTAAAATGACGGTGATGCCGCTCAGTGTTTCCTCTAGCTTGGAGGTATGCATTGGCAACAATAGACTCAAAGCAATCGGCAGCAGGTAGCCTTCTTTCATCAGAACGGCCAAGCGGGTCAGGAACTGCTCACGATCACGAAGACGAATCTTGTCTGAACGCGTAGGAAGCTTGAATCGCACCGATTTTCACCCCTTCCCGGACTTGTCCGTCAAACGACAGCTCATATGGCAATGTATAGGTTTTTTTCAGCCTTGCTGATAGTAAGGCATCATCTAACCGTTGACCATCGAGAATTTCATAAAGTGCACGATGACAAGATTCCGACTGTCCGATGTCAGAAAACACCGGAATTATTCTTTGGGCAGAAACAGCAATAAGGGTTTGCGACATATCTTCAAAAGATACACCCAGATCACGCAACCGGTGCAGACAGCCAACAGAATGTCTGGCATGAATGGTTGAAAAAACCAAGTGACCCGTTAATGCTGCTCGCACTGCAATTTGAGCCGTCTCCGCATCGCGTATCTCTCCAATCATGATGATGTCAGGATCGTGCCGGAGAATCGCTTTTAACCCAGCCGCATAGCTAAGGCCAGCTTTTTCATTTACTTGAATTTGCAAAATCGCTTGATTTTTTCGTTCTACGGGATCTTCGAGTGTGATGATATTGCGGTTCAGCTTTTCAGCACAATGTTTCAGCAATGAGTATAAAGTAGTTGATTTGCCACAACCAGTTGGACCTGTTAGCAAAATTAGACCTTGAGATGCTTCGGACAATTTTTCTAACAGACGAGCTGAGTCACGGAACGCTGCCAGCTGATGAAGGGATTGAGCGGTGTCGTCCGGCATAATCCGGATGACAATACTTTCCTTAGTCAACACAGAAGGCAATGTCGAAATTCGAAAATAATGGGATAGGTCACAGATAGAGAGCTGGAATGAACCGGTTTGGGGTTTTCTTCTTTCACTCATGTCTAAAAGGGATAGGTATTTGAAATAAGCGATCATGCGATCACCGAGATCAAAGGGGAGTTGTGTCACTTGCCGCAGACTTTGGAAAGAACGGTAAGAAACGGTGTAGCAGGATGGTTCGGGTTTGATGTGGATGTCTGTCGTGCCACTTTTCGCCGCATCGTGTAAAAGGTCAACACAGCGGCGTTCGATAATCGATTGCATATCCACCTCCTGCTTCGGTTTGAACAAAGGCCGCCTCTCTGTTCCCACATAGTATAGCCGGCTCTTTTTGAGAAAGGAATAGCTTTCGTCAAAATAAAATTTTGAATCCCAGATTCGCGCCAAATCTCATATTTGAGGACCTCTTACTTTAGCTTTGTAGAAGAGATTTACGGATTTTTTCCAATTCAGTATGCTCGCAACACCCGTACACCTGTTTGTCACAAAGAAAGACCAACTCGCTGTTTACACATTCACTCTGTTTCCTATATAATGAATGAGAGATTATTGTGTTGTGGCAAAGGAGGGATTACCCATGAATAATATGTTCAAATTAATGGGATGGTGGACTGGTATATTTGCAGTTCTCTTTTATGTAGGCGATATGGTTGAAGTATCATTATTAATGGTCGCTAACACCGGATTTTTTGTTCTTCTTGGATTTTTAAATATTTCTGAACGCATGTATTTGTATATTTTTGGCGCCTATTTGACTGTGTTTTTCGTAGGCTTCACTTATTACTCTACGTTCATCCACGTTCCTGGTGCTGGACATTAATCAACGCGAATAAAAAACAAAAGGTGTACCGGATTTTTTCCGGTACACCTTTTGTTTTTTATTAAGTAGATCATGACAAATTCCTACTGATCTAAAATCCAGTCAAAAATGGATTGCTGTTCATTTCTTGCTCAGGAGTCGTTTCCAGGCCATGGCCTGGATAAAGAATCATATGTTCAGGAAGCGTCAGCAGCGAGTCATGGATGGATTCTAGAAGTTTTTTCTCTGAGCCATCTATTAAATCCGTACGGCCAATGCTGCCACGAAAAAGTGTATCGCCTACTATAGCGAATCCTTCATTGCCAAATGAAAAACTGACACTCCCTGGAGAATGTCCAGGTGTGTGTAAAATAGCAATCTCGAAAGAACCGATCTGCAGATTTTCCTCATCCGTCAGCAAAATATCCGCATCTTTAATCCGGTAATCAGGCAAAGCTGGGTACTTCCCTGAACCATTTAAATTGGGTCGGCTCAGCCACTCTTTCTCTAAGTGGTGCAGATAGACCGGAATTGAATAACGTTCACGAATGTCATCAACTGCTCCAATATGATCAAAATGAGCATGAGTCAATAAGATGGCAATCGGTTTTAGGTTTTTCTTTTTCAACAGCGCATGTATTCTGGCGCTTTCTTCTCCTGGATCGAAAATCAGGCATTCCTTTCGATCATCTGATATGATGTAACAGTTAGTCTGGACTGGTCCAAGCTCCAATTGGTCAATTTTCAACATCCTCTTCACCTCTCTTCGATTATAACACGACACACTTTGCTGGGCTGTCAACATACTGACACTTTTTACCCTCGACAAAAGGGAGGAATTTCTTTACAATATAAAGAGAACAAAGCGGCACTGGCTGTTTAAGTTGAAGGGAGTGTCATTCGATGAGTTGGATTTTAATGGTTATTTTTGGACTTACTGCAGTTCTTGCGGCAATCGGCACTGTACAAACGTTAAAGAATAAAGAAGTCTTAGGCTTTCTTTTTAACTTTGGAACGTTTGTAATTTTCGGCGCCTTCACAGTTGCGACGGTTATCACACACGGTTATCCACCAGGACTACATTAATCTGAAAAAGAGAGCGCTGGGCGCTCTCTTTTTTATTGTTTTAATTCAACGTCGGGAATAGTAGTCAGCTGTCCATCTTCTTCATCATAAAAACGCAGCAGATCGCCATTGATGATCGACTCAGAATACTCAAGCTCTGTGAATGCCTGCTCGATGTATGGTGCACACAGATCCTGCTCGGTAGGTTCACTAGTATCCTTGTCGTAACAGACATTGCCTGCATAAACCACTTCATCGGTGACAAAACGCCCATCGCGAAAAACCACAAATTCTTCATGCTCCTCTGAGAACAAATCGCTGCCAAACTGAATATCTTTTGACGTATCGATGCCCATGAGGTTCATAATGGTCGGACGCATATCGATTTGTCCACCTACTTCATCATCTACATAGCCTTCACCGTATCCTGGGATATGGACAAAGAATGGAACTTTCTGTAATTCGGCAGAAGTAAAATCTGTCACTTCCTCGTCAAGATACTGCGACATAGCTTCGTTATGGTTCTCGGAAATTCCATAATGATCGCCGTACATAACGATGATCGAATTTTCGTAAAGCCCTTGTTCTTTCAAGTCCTCAAAAAGAACTTTTATCGATTCATCCAAGTAACGAGATGTCTGGAAATAACGGTTCAAGGTTCCTGAATTTGAATCGTATTCATCAATCAATTTATCTTCTTCATCCAACGTAAATGGATGGTGGTTGGTCAGCGTTAGCAAACGACTATAGAAAGGCTGCTGCATTTCGGTCATGTGCTCGACCGATTGCTCTGCGAACGGAATGTCTTTCATTCCCCAATTAACTGCTTCACCTTCGCCGATTTCAAAGCTTTCAATATCGTAAAATTTATCGATGTTCATTGATTCGTACATAATGTCGCGGTTCCAAAAGCTTTTCGTATTGGCATGCTGGACA
This sequence comes from Planococcus antarcticus DSM 14505, assembly GCF_001687565.2. Taxonomy (NCBI): domain Bacteria; kingdom Bacillati; phylum Bacillota; class Bacilli; order Caryophanales; family Caryophanaceae; genus Planococcus; species Planococcus antarcticus. The sequence goes on along the minus strand of NZ_CP016534.2, from coordinate 1,674,107 downwards.
TTGGTTGAGTAGCCATTGTTACCAAGGCTCTCCGCCATGGAATTGAAAGTATTCCCGCTGTGCGTGAAGAATACCGCACCGCCGCTTAGCGGATAAAGTGAATTTTCAAGCAAAAATTCCGAATCCGAAGTTTTACCCAATCCTGTTTGGTGATAGAAATTCTCAAAATAGATTGTATCTTCGTCTTCAGTCAACGAGTTCAGGAACGGTGTAATCGTTTGTCCGTTCATTTCGCTGTTGATCGCGAAACTCTGAAGCGACTCCAACGTGACGACAATCAGATTGCGACCTTCGGCAATGCCTTCCATTTCTTTTGAAGGTTCAATCTGGTTGGCGCGCACGTAGTTATTGGCTTCAACCAGCTCAGAGCCATCAGCTAGCGCACGCTGCGCCTGTGATTTGGATTGTACGTATATATCATATAGATGATAATTGTACATCCCCAGGTTTTTCACCAGCATTTCACGGTCAAAACTGCGTGTCAGCAACTGTGGTCGCTCTGTTTCTGCCAGCCCTAAGTTAAAGAACAAGACAGCAAGTGCCAAAACATAATAGGCCTTGCGCTGAACTGAAAAAGAGGCGTCTTTACCCGATTTTACGTTGATGAATTTAATTGCAATTAGAATAATCAGGACGTCTGTGAAGTAAAAAAGATCTGTCCAGAATACACTAGCTGCTGCGCTCACACCCAAATCGCCAAAGTTATCGGTCTGAAACAGAACCGGCAAAGTGATGAAATCACTAAAAAACCGATAGAAAGCAACGTTTCCATAAAGGACAATTGATGTAATTACAGCTACTAATACTAAGTAGCGGTTCTTAGCTTTCTCACTTCTAAAAAACAACGAAATCCCATAAATAAATAAAAGCATACTTAAAGGATTGATAAACAATATGAACTCTTGCAATACATTATCAACTGTAATTGAAAAACTTGTTTTATAAACAATGTATGTCTTCAGCCAAGTAGCGATGATAGCAATTGCCAAGATTGAATGTATCGGCCACTCTTTTTTCAACATTCCTGGACACCCTCCTATTCTAATTAAATGTTTCGAATACGTTATAATAGTTTAGTATAGAATATTTTTTCGGTCAAATGAAGTAATCACTCTTATTCTAGACGAATAAGTTTGACTAAAGTTTCGTTAACCGAATTTACTTCTTATCATACTCCACCTTTTTTTGACGGAGAATAAGCAATGCAGAAGCGTATTCTTTTGCGGAGATAAATTGCAACCGGTAAAGTTCTTTGACTTCATCTTCCATCAACTCTAAATCCGCCTTGTAGTCAGCGGTATAGATGACGGTGCCGTAGCGTTTTAGCAATTGCATGACATCGTATAGATTTTTCATTCATCCACCGCCTTTGTTAGGATAAAGCCACTTTCTGTATAGATGCCTTGAACCGGCAAATCGTGTGATTCTACAGGGATCGACTCTGCGATTTGGCGATCGAAAGCTAAAGAACGGGTGGCGCCCGTATAATTTGCTAAAAAACGATCGTAATAGCCTCCACCAAAGCCGATTCTAAAACCCTGCTTTGAAAAAACCACACCCGGTACGATCAATAAATCGATAGCATTCGGTTTTACGTATGTTGTTGTTGAGACAATCGGCTCTTGTAATTTCATATAGACAACTTCCAATTGATCCTTGTGTTCGATCACCCGGAAATCCATGCCTCGACTCGCGGGATGGCATTTCGGTGTGGCTACTTTTTTGCCCGCCGCCCAGCATATTTCAAGCAAGCGGAACGTATCGACTTCTGGGAAAGCAGAAAGTGTCATGCCGATAGTGTCTGCTTCCACAAATACTGGATCCTCCAACAAACGGCTGATAACCGTTTCCGACTTTTTTCTATATTCTTCTAATGTCATTTGATTGAGCATAGCGAGCACTTTTTTTCGCTGCATAACTTTATCCATATCAGCATCAACTCCTTTACAAAGAAAAAAGCCAAAACCCGAATAGGTTTTGGCAATCAATGAATTACTTCGTTTCGCGGTGTACTGTCATTTTCTTTTCACGTGAGCAATATTTTTTCATTTCAAGACGCTCAGGGTTGTTGCGCTTATTTTTAACAGTGCTGTAGTTACGTTCGCTACATTCTGTACAAGCTAAAGTGATGTTAACACGCATCGGTATCCCTCCTAATTCTTTCAAAGATCATTTGTAAATAAGCGTGATCTATACGACTTAATTATTATAGCATATTCAGCCGTAAAGTCTACTGTAAAAATCCATTTAATTGAACCTTTCTAAATTAAAATGAGTGCCGAGAGCTTAAAAGCTTTCGGCACTCATTTTTTCACTCCCAAAAGACTGTGATTTACTGACAGTACAGAGGCTTACCCCCGCGGAATGAAATGCTATTTTATTTATTCAGGTCGTAATGCTGTCCCCGAACCAAATAAAACAATTGTTCAGCGATGTTGGTGGCATGATCGGCAGAACGTTCCATATAACGGCTGATAAACGCCAATTGTGTAATTTGGCTGAGCCTGTCCGGATTTTCTCCACCCGCACGCATCAACTTACGGATTACATCGCCGTATAATTCGTCCACCTGGTCGTCTAGTTCAGCAATCTCTTTTGCTTTGACGACATCTTCTTCAACAAACGCATCGATGACCTGGCGCAGCATGGCAACAGCCAATTTTTGCATCTGTTGGATCTGACCGATTTGAGGCAACAGCTGCTGGTTGCCAATGCGGATGGTCTCTTTTGCGATATTGACCGCGTAATCTCCCACGCGTTCCATATCTGACGCCACTTTAATGGTCACAACGAGACGTCTCAAATCGGTGGCAACCGGCGATTGCTTGGCTATCAACAAGATCACTCGATCATTGATGAATTCTTCCAGCTGATTGATGTCTTTATCATCTTCGATTACTTCAAGTGCTGCATCCACGTCCTGATTGATCAGCGCTTCCATCGATTTATTTAAGGCGTTAACCGCCATGGTACTCAAATCAATTAATTGCTCTTGTGCAGAATTCAGTTCGAAATCAAATTTTTCACGTACGGACAAAAGTTCCGCCTCCTTCCATCAACCGAATCGCCCTGAAATATAATCTTCCGTCCGTTTGTCGGAAGGGTTTGAAAAGATGTTATCGGTGTGGTCAAACTCAACCACTTCTCCATTCAAAAAGAAAGCTGTTTTATCTGAAATCCGTGCTGCTTGCTGCATATTGTGCGTCACGATAATAATGCTGTAATCTTTCTTCAGCTCCTGGACCAACTCTTCCACTTTCAGTGTCGAAATGGGATCCAGTGCCGATGTTGGCTCATCCATCAAGATGACATCCGGTTCAATCGCCAGTGCCCGGGCAATACAAATCCGTTGCTGCTGACCTCCTGAAATACTATAGGCGTTTTCATTCAGGCGGTCTTTTACTTCCTCCCAAATGGCTGCTCCACGCAAACTTTTTTCAACGATTTCATCAAGGATCTTCTTATTTTTGATGCCGTGGATCCGTGGACCGTATGCGACATTGTCATAAATGGATTTCGGGAACGGATTCGGCTTTTGGAAAACCATGCCAACACGTGTCCGAAGCTCTTCCACTCCGTAATCCTGATCGAAGATATTGCGTCCGCGGTAGAGGATTTCACCAGATGTCTTGACTGATGTCACCAATTCAACCATACGGTTCAAAGTCTTGATGTATGTCGATTTACCGCATCCCGAAGGTCCGATAATAGCGGTTACTTCATTTTCCATGATTTCCAGATCAATATTCTTTAACGCATGGTTTCTGCCGTACCAAAGATTGAGCTGTTTGGTTTCATAAACCGTCTCTTTAACTGTTAGGTCTGATGTTGTCCCAGATACGGACTTATTTGTAATGATGGTTGTCATTTGTAGAACCCCTTCCACATAATTTGCGTTAGTAGCGTTTATCGAACTTATTGCGGATAATTACAGCAATCGAATTCATGAACAGCAAAACTGCCATCAATACGATGATTCCAGCTGCTGCTACCGCTTGGAACTCTTGCTGCGGCCTGCTTGACCAATCATAGATTTGCATTGGCAGAGCAGTGAATGTGTCCAAGACTCCTTCCGGTAAAAATTGAATAATGACCGGAACACCGATGACGATCAGTGGCGCTGTTTCCCCGATAGCGCGTGACAGAGCCAAAATGCTTCCCGTCAAAATTCCCGGAATGGCCGCTGGGAGGATGATTTTGAGGATAGTCTGCCATTTAGTGGCGCCCATGCCGTAGGAGGCGTCACGAAGTTCACCCGGAACTGCGCGAATCGCTTCCTGTGAAGCAACAATAATGACTGGCAGGATCAATAAACTCATTGTGAAGCCCGCAGCTAAAATGCTGTTGCCTAATGCCATTGCACGAACAAATATGGTCAATCCGAGCAATCCGAACACTACTGACGGAACGCCTGCCAGGTTTGAGATATTCATTCGGATAAAGCTGGTGATGTGATTTTGTTTTGCGTATTCTTCCAAGTAGATTGCCGATCCAACACCTAAGATAATCGACGTCGGTGCGACAACCGTCATCAGCCATAACGAGCCGACCAGCGCCGCTTTAATACCGGCCTGATCCGGGAAACGCGAAGCAAAATTAGTCAGGAAATCAATCGATAAATATCCTGCTCCCTGCGTGACGATCCGGTAAAGCAAAATGACCAATGCCAATAATGCCAGTAACGTAGCAGCAAGGAAGATATATTTGAAGATGGCGTTGGCAATCAATCTGCCATTCATCCGTTTGACTACTGTTTGTTGTTCGATATATCTCATATTAGTATTCCTCCCTGAAACGTTTGGATACGTAGCCGGCAAGGATGTTCATAGCCATGGTAAAGAGGAAAAGGGTAAATCCTACCGCGTATATGGAATAGTAGATAGTCGTTCCGTATCCGGCATCCCCTTTTGATACTTGGACAATGTAGGCTGTCATCGTTTGGATCGAGCCGGTAAAGTCTCCGTCGAATCTTGGTGTCGAGCCTGCAGCAAGCGACACGATCATAGTCTCTCCGATCGCTCTAGATACGGCCAGGACAACCGAGGCCACAATTCCCGAAAGTGCGGCTGGCATGGTAATTTTCCACGCCACTTCAAACTTTGTCGAACCCATTGCCAATGCCCCTTCACGAATGCTTTTCGGGACAGAAGACATGGCATCCTCCGACAAAGAGGCAATCATCGGAATGATCATGATACCGACGACGATTCCGGGAGAAATCGCGTTAAAGATTTTAATTTCCGGAAATACTGCCTGAAGCACCGGTGTCACAAATGTCAATGCGAAGAAACCATAGACGATTGTGGGAACACCCGCCAGTACTTCAAGTACGGGTTTTACAACACGCCGGACATTTTCGCTGGCATATTCACTCAAGTAAATCGCCGCTGAAATCCCGATTGGCACCGCTACAATAATCGCAATTACTGTTATTTTCAGCGTGCCGATGATCAAAGGCCAAATGCCGAACTGAGCTTCGTTATTGGAAAATGGCAGCCAGGTTGTGCCTGTAATGAAATCAAAAAACGGAACGCGTGTAAAGAATGTGATGGTTTCAAAAATCAATGTTAAGACAATCCCGATGGATGTCAAAACTGAAACAGAAGCAATCAAAAATAAAATGATTGGAATGATTTTTTCGATTACTTTCTTGTTCCTCTTGCCTCTCGACTGCGCGATCATTTCCTGCACAGATGGTCGCATATAGAATCCCCTTTCAACCGCAAAAGGTGAGCAGTGGCTGCTCACCCTGAGACTGGAATAAACTGTTAGTTGTTTATTCTTTTAAAGCTTCAAGATCGGCTAAGCCAGCTTCATAATCTTCTTCATTCAATGCCACATACCCAACTGCTTCTGCCATAGCTCCGGCGTTTTCAATTGTGTATTGCATGAAATCATATGCTGCTTCATTTTCGCTAATTGCCGAGTTTTTCGCATAAACGAATAGTGGACGTGATAATGGCGCATACTCACCAGACTCGATTGTCTCAGTATTCGGCTCAATTCCTTCGATTGGAACTAATTTTAATGTATCCTGGTTTGCTATATAGTACGCGTAACCGAAGAATCCGATTGAGTTCGGGCTGCCCTGGATTCCCTGCACCAAAGTATTGTCATCTTCTGAAAGAGTCGCCGAGCTGACAATATCTTCTTCTTCAAGAATCACTTCGTTAAAGTAATCGTAAGTTCCTGAAGCAGTTCCTGGTGCATAGAAGACAATTTCTTCATCAGGCCATTCAGGATCGATGTCCGACCACATTTTCGTTGTACCATCTTCCACCCATAGTTTCTTCAGTTGTTCGACTGTAAGATTATCTACAAAGTCGTTTTCCTGGTTGACTACTACTGACAGGCCATCATAAGCCAATAGGAATTCTGTATACTCGATTCCGGCTTCTTCAAGCGCGGCGGCTTCTTCTTCTTTTATAGGACGTGAAGCGTTAGAGAAATCTGTTTCGCCTTGGATGAACTTTTCAAATCCGCCACCCGTGCCTGAAACACCTACTGTAACTTGAACATCCGGCTGAGCTCCGGCATATTCTTCAACGATGCCTTCTAGGATCGGTGCTACGGTAGAAGATCCGTCACCTATTACAGATCCTTCAACAACTGCTTCTTCTTCTCCAGCCGTATCTGAACCTGTTTCTTCTGTTTCTGAACCAGTATCGCCTGACTCTTCTGTGCCGCCACATGCACCAAGAATTAAAGCCGAACCAAGAATAGTAGATGCCATTGCAAATTTCCAATTTCTCATTGCGTTGTTTCCCCCTAAAGTTTATGTTTGTTTACCTTTTCAACTATAAAGAGTGTTTGTTGAGGACATATAAAGACAATGTTAAGAAATTGTAAATAGCCTATTCCTCATAAAAAAAGCTCCAAAGGAGATTTCTCGTAAAGAGAACTTCCTTGGAGCTTAGTTTTATTCGCCTTCTATCACTACTGAATTGCTGTAAGGTGCTTTTATTAAATTAGAAGCTGATTGTGCTTCTTTGTTTTTCAACTCGAAGTATTTATCAGCCGCCGCGCGGGCGATTTCGTTGTTGGCTCTCGGAACGTTTTCCGGATCAGTTGTGACATACGGAATCACCACAGCATAAGCAATTTCCGGGTTGTCATACGGTGCGTAGCCGACATGCGCGATGTTGATGGCATATTGCCCGTTCATTTCATGGTCTTTTTCAAAGAAATACACTTCAGCTGTCCCGGTTTTTCCGGCTGCTGTATAAGGTGCATCACTGAATTGGCCACGCGCTGATCCAGAATTTCCAATATACACATTGCGCATTCCCGTCTGAACCTGATCGATTTCTTCCTGTGTATTATTGATGCGATTCAGGATTTCGGGCTCTACAATTGTTTCAATCGGACCAAGCGTCTCCCCGTCTCTAGAAGCTGCTCGAATTTCTTTGACGACATGCGGCTCCATCCGGTATCCATCATTGGCAATCGTCGAGATATACTGAGCCAGTTGAAGCGGCGTATACGTATCAAACTGCCCAATTGCCAAATCGAGCAGCATGGAACCAGGAGTGGTGCCGCCCATATAACCTGTTGCTTCGTTCGGCAAGTCGATGCCTGTTTTGACGCCAAGTCCGAATTGCGCAAATGAATTGCGCATTGTGGCGAAACTTTCCGGTGCCACATAAAGACCCCGGTTATATTGATATTCCGCTCCTGCGATCTTCATGGCAATTTTAAACATGTAGACATTGGAAGAGCGTTCGATGGCCATTAAATCCGTCATCGGAATACGGTTGAATAATTGCGTATTAAAAATGGAATTCTTTTGGGATGTTCCGGCAAACTTTAAGGGTTCGTCTATTTGGACTTCACCCAACTCTACTGCGCCTTCGGTATAGCCGGTCAGCAGTGTCGCACCTTTAACGGTCGACCCCATTTCATGAGAAGCTGTGAATGTGCCGAAAGCATAGTCATTGATGACTTGCTTGCCGTCTTCATCTTTACCAAGACGCTTGCCTACCATAGAAAGGACTTCTCCTGTCTGGGGATCCATCATGACCAAGTAGGCATCTTTTACCAATTTCGAGCTCGGTCCAGCTTTTAGTTGCAACAATTTATCTTCCACAATTTTTTCCAGTTCACTCTGCAATTCGCTATCGATTGAAAGAACCAGGTCTTTGCCGGCTTCTCCTTCATCTACAGGAATGGTTTCGATGACGCTGCCTCTGCCATCCGTGACGTTTTTGACGACCGACTTTTGTCCCTGCAGCACTTCTTCATACTGCTGCTCCAAAAAGCTGGTGCCGACACGGTCATTCCGTGAATAATCACGAGCCAAGTAATAGTCAAGTTTATTGGCAGGTATTCCAGTTTCCGGAGTTGTCGTGCTTCCGAGTATCGTCAAGTCGCTCGATTTGACCCGTTTCCAGTCCGTCATCGTGTTGACGCCTTTGAGGTTCGGGTCGGTCAGGCGTTCTGAAACGCGAGCAAACTCTTCAGCTGTAACATCTTCGTTTTTAATCATCTGAGGAGCCAATGCATAACCGGAAGTCATTTCGCGGTAAATAGCCAGTATTTCTAGATCTTCAGCGCTTAAACTAGCTAGCTCTTCTTCCGTGATTTTCTCTCTGACCAGTGCGTCCAGTTTGCGCTGCTTTTCTTTTTCTGTAATAGCTTCAGCGGCAATTGCGGTTTTTTCATCATCTGTCACTTTTTTACTTGCACTTTCAGTATTTAATTGTATATAAAAATCCTGTTTATCCCGAAGCGTCACTTTGTCATCATCTTTTTCGATCAGTTTGGCCAATTCCTTTGCTACAGTCATCATTTCTTCTCTTTTGGTTGTTTGCATCGCCGTATAGGTAATCGCATTGACCGGTGTATTGTCGACTTGAATGCGGCCTGCACTGTCGAAGATGCGGCCTCTTGGCACACTGGTGTTGACGGGGACTTCTTCCGTTCTGGCAATGGCACGCGCATAGTCTTCGCCTTTAACGATTTGAAGAAACCCTAAACGGAGAATTAGCACAGAAAACAAGAGGAAAATAGTAAAAAAGAGGATATTCATCCGAAAGACAGTGTTGGACTGCAGTTTTACTCTCGCAAGTGAAACGCGTCTTTTTTGAGGTGGTTTCATGAGAAGTTTGCTCCTTTCGTAAAAATATCCACTTAACAGTATATCATCACATAAAAAAACACACACACTTTTTCGGACGAAAAAGTGTGTGTAAGGTTTCAATTATTGACAATTATTTTGCTGTTTCGTAACGATTAGAAGCTTCTTCCCAATTCACTACGTTCCAGAATGCATTAATGTAATCTGGGCGTTTGTTTTGGTATTTCAAGTAGTAGGCGTGCTCCCATACATCAAGTCCAAGTAAAGGTGTCTTACCTTCCATCAATGGAGAGTCTTGGTTAGGAGTTGAAGTAATTTCTAGTTCTCCGTTTGAAAGAACAAGCCAAGCCCAGCCTGAACCAAAACGAGTTTTGCCGGCAGCAGCGAATTTCTCTTTGAATTCGTCAAAGCTTCCGAACTTGCTGTTGATAGCTTCGCCTAAAGCGCCTGTCGGGTTGCCCCCACCGCTTGGAGATAAAAGCTTCCAGAATAACGAATGGTTAGCGTGTCCTCCGCCGTTGTTGCGGACTGCAGTACGCGCAGATTCAGGAACTGCATCCAAATCAGCAATCAATTCTTCTACTGATTTTGAAGCAAGATCATCGTGGCCTTCTAAAGCCGCATTTACGTTCGTGATGTACGTGTTATGGTGTTTTGTGTGGTGAATATTCATCGTTTCCTTGTCGATATGCGGTTCAAGTGCGTCATACGCGTAAGGTAATTCCGGTAATTCATATGCCATGATCAAATTCCTCCTTGAGTCTATTGGTCTACCTTCTTAGCCTATCAAAATTTTCACACCTACACAAACATAACGCACGGTAAATCTTGTTATTCAGACCTTTGACTGATTTATCCTGATTTAACAGCACGTGGAACTCTGGAACTGCACAAATTTAGATCGTAAAGAAGAAAATGGCAACCATAACAACTTGAATAATTCCTTTCGTAAAGACAGAAGTGATAAACCCGACAACTGAACCAATTCCTGACATGACTGACTTTTTCAGTGACGATTTATTAAAAAGAATCTCCGCAATGATTGCGCCAAGGAAGGGACCGATTAAAATGCCGATGATCGGTATAACAAAAGGACCGATGATCAGGCCGACTGTACTGCCCCAAAGTCCGGCTCGAGAGCCGCCGAATTTTTTGACGCCGAAGGCATTAGCAATGGCATCTGCGCCAAATAACAAAATGACGAACAGGCTTTGAATCGCCCAGAACCACCAAGGCAGATCGCTGAAACTGAAAAACAACCCATACATAATAAAGCCGCCGAAAACAAACAAGACTGCGGGAATAATTGGGTAAACCAAACCGATAAAACCGATAACGAAGCAAAGCAGGATAACAATCCAGCCGATAATTTCCATCTGTACCCCTCCCTATAAGTAAAGCTCTCTTCCATCGTGCCTTACATTTTTTAAAATGTAAAGCGGGAGGAAAGAGAGCTTTATTTGTGTTTTTCGTTTACTGCACAGCGTACAACTTTTCGGATCATTAGTCACTCTGTGGCCAGCTGCAGCGCCTAGAACCTCGGGGTCTTAAGTCCGCTTACCTGTGCGGCACAAAACGCCGCTTCGGTAACCTGTCTTAAGCCTGTCGGTTCTGTACAGGCGCTTCCGCTTTTCTTTTATCAAGCGCGGTTTCCTAGAATTGCTTCTGCAATATTTACTGAGTGGTCTCCGATACGTTCCAGGTTGCTGACGATATCGACAAAAACGATTCCGGCTTGTCCCGTACAGATACCCTCATTCAAGCGCAAGATGTGCTTTTTGCGGAATTTGCGTTCCATCTTGTCGATCAGATCTTCTTGTTCGGCTACTTCACGAGCCAATTCATGGCTGGTCGTATTCAACGCGTTAAGCGCTTTTTGGACCGTTGCAATGGTTAAGGTAAACATTTCCGTTAAATCTTCCATTGCATCTTCCGTGATTTTCACCTTATTGTTTTCCTGGTAATCGACCAGCTCAATGATGTTTTCGAAATGGTCTCCAATCCGTTCAATATCCCGGACTGTTTCCATCAGCATCGTATGGCGTGTCGAATCCGCTGCTGAAATGGATTCTGCTGAAATCAAAACCAGATAATCGGTGATTTTGCTGTCTAGATTATTGATGGCATCTTCCAGCTGGTAACCCATTTCTGCATTCTTTTTGCTCTTCGTCATCAAATATGCATAGGTTTCCTGCAGCCCCTGGACTGAATATTCGCCCATGCGCAAAATTTCTTCTTTTGCCTGCCCCAGCGCAATCGAAGGTGATTGTTCGATAAAGTGGATATCCAGATGCTTTGGTTTAAATTCGACCAAAACTTCTTCACCTGGAATGGCTTTCGTCACTAGATAAGCCCAAGCACCTATTAATGGAAATTGAATAATTGTGTTCGCTACGTTAAATGAACCGTGGGCAAAGGCAATCTGCATTTTCGGTTCCAATGCCAGTACACCCGAAATCCACTCCACGTACGCAGTAAAAGGAATTAGCAAAATCAAAAAGAGTACCGAACCGACAATATTGAATAGTACATGGACTGCTGCTGCACGGCGCGCTGCAATCGAAGTACCCAATGCTGCAAGAACAGCTGTGATAGTCGTACCGATGTTGTCACCGAAGAGTACCGGCAATGAGGCACCCAGTGTGAGGATATTCTCAGCGTAAAGCCCTTGCAGAATCGCCACCGTTCCACTAGAACTCTGAACAATCAACGTAAAGACCGTTCCGACGACAACTCCAAGAATCGGAAACTCACTCAAGCTTACCGTCATGTCGATAAAGGCTGGCAATTCGCGCAGCGGCTTCATGCCGCCGCTCATCAATTCCATTCCGTAGAAGAGACCACCGAAGCCGAAAATAACCTGTCCGATGTTTTGTATCTGATTTTTCTTGATAAAGAAAATCATTGCGGCCCCGACTGCCATAATCGGTAAAGCGTAAGCTCCTACATCCAGCCCGATGATAAAGGCTGTGACCGTGGTTCCGATGTTAGCACCCATAATGACACCAATTGCCTGTCTCAATGTCATAAATCCGGCACTTACCAAACCAACTACAATAACGGTAGTACCTGAACTCGATTGAATTAAGATGGTAACGATAATCCCGACCAGAACACCCATGAATGGGTTGGTTGTAAAACGGTCCAGAATGTCTCGAAGTTTGTCGCCTGCAGCTTTCTGCAAAGCATCACCCATAAACTTAATTGAAAATAGGAAAATCCCTAATCCGCCGAAAAAGGAAAAGAGGATTTCTTGCCAGTTCATTTCCACGATACTTATTCAACTCCTAAATTTTCATATTCGCACCTAACCTATTATGAATAGTTTACTAAGATTTTGTAAACACCTTTATTGAAAATTTACATTCCCGTAACAAAGCGCCGTTTTTTTCTTCTGCCGGCGTGGTACGATTATTATATAGATGAAAGGAAGATGAACGTGAATATATACCAATTATTCAAAGCGAGTTTAATGGAACCTAAAAGACAGGCAGCCGTCCGTATTATGACAATCGGCAAGATCATGCAGTTTATCTTTGTCTTTGTAGGTCTTTTGACAATTGTCTCTTTTATCGAATGGATTTTCGGTTTAGGTGATGCCACCAGCAGTATGGCTGGACTCGTAGAATTTATGGAGGAAATTGAATGGCTGCTGTATCCGTTCGCTTTGGTTTTTTTGTTTGTTTTCACTACGCTTTATCATTTTATCAAAATCAGTTTGTTTGCCCTGATCGCCTTAGTAATCTTGAACGCCAGAAAGCGCCGAGGTGAATATCGCCATTTGTGGAGAACCACTTCTCTCAGTGTCACAGTTCCGACATTACTGACATTTGTTTTAAGTTTCTTTAACTTGGGCTTCAGCGTCTCATTAGCCACCAGCCTGTTGACTCTCCTCTATTTGTATTTGGCGATCGGCTATTATCCCAAAAAACCACCACTGCAAAAGAAATAATCCTAAGGTAAATTTAATGTAAAGAAAGCCAGTAATCAGCCGTCTTTCTTGTCTTTTCGAGCGCTACACTGCTAAAATAGCTATAGGTAATGGAATTGAACCGACAACTTTCGGAAGACCCGGGAATTGTTGGACAAAGATAGGTGAGCCGATAGAACTGGCCATCATTAAAAAGGAGAGGTTTTTTCATGAGCGAAATGACACACCGTTCAAACACACGCCCCGTAAAAGTCGGAGATTTGACGATTGGCGGCAGTAATGAATTATTTATACAAAGTATGGCAACCACCAAAACCCACGATGTGGAAGCGACGGTTGCTGAAATTTTACGGTTGGAAGAAGCGGGTTGCCAAATCGTCCGTGTAGCCTGTCCTGACGAACGCGCAGCTTATTCGATTGGCGCCATCAAAGAACGCATCCATATACCATTAGTAGTGGATATTCATTTTGATTATAAATTGGCCTTGATAGCCATTGAACAGGGTGCAGATAAAATCCGTATCAACCCCGGCAACATCGGACGCCGCGAAAAAGTGGAAGCTGTTGTCAATGCTGCAAAAGCTAAAGGCATCCCGATTCGCATCGGTGTCAACGCCGGTTCATTGGAACGTAAAATCCTTGAAAAATATGGCTATCCAACGGCTGAAGGCATGGTCGAAAGTGCTCTTCATCACATTAAAATCCTGGAAGACCTTGATTTCCACGACATCATTGTTTCATTGAAAGCATCGGATGTCAGCCTGGCCGTCGAAGCTTATGAACTGGCTTCTAAAGCATTCGACTATCCACTGCATTTAGGGATCACAGAATCCGGTACGTTGTTCTCAGGTACTGTGAAAAGTGCTGCTGGCCTTGGCGCATTATTCGCTAAAGGCATCGGCAACACGCTGCGTGTATCGTTGAGTGCGGATCCTGTTGAGGAAGTTAAAGTGGCCCGTGAAATGCTGAAGATATTCGGTCTTTCTTCAAACGCTGCAACGTTGATTTCATGCCCGACGTGCGGACGCATTGAAATTGACTTGATTTCCATTGCTAATGAAGTGGAAGAATACATTTCCCACATCAAAGCGCCATTAAAAGTAGCCGTTTTGGGTTGTGCGGTAAACGGTCCCGGTGAAGCGCGTGAAGCAGATATCGGCATTGCCGGTGCTCGAGGAGAAGGATTGCTGTTTATGAATGGCAAAACTGTCCGTAAAGTTCCTGAAGCGACAATGGTCGAAGAATTGAAAATCGAAATCGACAAATTAGCTGAGGCCTATTTCGCCAAACAAGCTGCAGAGAAAAAAGAACTAGAAGAACTACAAGCCTAAGGTTGTGAACAGATGAGATACCGTTTTGGAATAGATATCGATGGAACAGTGACTTCTCCGACATCACTGATTCCTCACATTAATGAAAAATTCAACAGCGAATTGACACTAGATGATATTAAGGAATACGATTTAACTGCTGCTCTTCCCCATTTGACGCAGAGTGAATTTTATTCCTGGTTCCGGGATTCCGAGCCGCGGATTTATGCGGCTTCTCCTGTTTCTGAAAATGCTAAGAAGATCTTGAACAACTGGAAAGACCAATACGAACTGTATTACATTTCCGCTAGAGGCGATAATGTCCGTGACGTCACATTTGATTGGTTTGCGGAACATGCCATCGCCTATGACCACATCGAACTGATCGGTTCGCACAAGAAAATCGAAACAGCGAAGCGCCATAATGTCCATCTGTTCTTCGAAGATAAACACGATAATGCCGTGGAAATTGCTGAAGAGTTGGACATACCTGTTTTACTGTTCGATACCCCTTACAATCGTCAGCCGATTCCCAACAAAGTCATCCGAGTCTATGATTGGCTAGAAGCGAACGAATGGGTAAAGAATGAATTCAGCATCCAAAAGACATTGAGCGGCAAATAACCGTTCAAAACGCATAAAAGCGAGAGTGGAAAAATCCACTCTCGCTTTTATTTGCATTCTGGACATTTTCCATAGATCTCGAATTTATGGTTGGCGATCTCGTATGCTGGTAAAGCAGCTCCCAACATATCCATGGGACAGACCGGAATTTCTTTTATTTTGCCGCAGTCCATGCAAATGAAATGATGATGATGGTGATCGCTTTCGCATTGCATACGGAAATGGCGCTCACCCGACAATTCCGTTTCCTCCAAAATACCCAGAGATACGAAAGTCGCCAGATTCCGATACACCGTGTCATAGCTCATGCTAGGGTATTCTTTCTGCATAACATCTAGTAAATCCCGTGCCGTCAAATAGCGGTCGTCATTGGAAAACAACTCCAAAATCTGATTGCGTTTTGAAGTTTCTTTATAACCTTTGTCTTTCAGGATATTCCATGCATTGGTTAAATTCATGCGATCGCTCCTTTTTTAAGTGAAACCATGATCTTTTTATAAGAGATGACCAAGAGTAACAGGAAAATGGACGTAACTACGATTGTACCACCCGGTGCCAAATCAAAATAAAAAGCAGTAACAAGGCCAGTGATGACGGAAACTTCACCAAAAACGATGGACAGAACAATGGTTTGCTTAAAGCTTTTCGTTACCCTCATAGCGGTTGCAACTGGAATCGTCATCAATGACGACACCAGCAAAATACCAACGATACGCATAGATCCGGCAATGACCAATGCCGTGACGATCATGAACATGAAATGAATCCATTTAGCGGGTAACCCGGAAGCTCTGGCATACTCGTCATCAAAAGACAGAACAAATAATTCCTTGAAAAAGAAATAGATGAATGCCAGCACAACAATTGCGATTCCTGCAACAATCAGCAAATCTTCCCTACTGACTGCAGAAACCGATCCAAACAAATAGCCGAACAAGTCATTGGAGAAGCCTTGCGCCAAGGAAATGAAAATAGCGCCAAAGCCGATACCTGCCGACAAAATGATCGGAATGGCCAATTCCTCGTAATGCTTGTATAGGCTTCTCAAGCGTTCAATCAGCACCGAACCGGCAACTGACGCCGCAATTCCGAGAAACAAAGGGTTCAACAGCGCCAATGAAGCGACACTCTGGCTCAAATAAAGGCTCCCCGCGATTCCTGCAAGTGTCACATGGCTTAAAGCATCTGCAATCAAGGAGAGCCTGCGGACAACGATAAACACGCCGAGAAGAGGCGCGATGACTCCAATGATCAAACCGGCTGCAAAAGCGTTCTGTAAAAATTCATAAGACAATATAGCTTGAATCATGCATGGCTTCCTCCGATATGGTGAATTTTTCGGACAGAATGACCGTACCATGCTTCACGCTGCTCATCGCTCATTGTGTGAAGCTGTTCTTTAAATCCGTGGAAATGAATGGTCTGGTTTAAACAGGCTACGTGCGTAATCCGGTCTGTTACCGTATCGACATCATGCGTCACCAGAACCAGCGTGATTTTCTTTTCGCGATTCAGCAAAGCAAGCATGTCATAAAAGGCTTGGACATTCTGATGGTCAATACCGACAGTCGGTTCATCAAGAATCAAGATCTTCGGCTTTGCTATCAAAGCTCGAGCGATGAAAATCCGCTGCTGTTGACCACCTGACAGCTCGCTGACGCTTCGACCAATAAAATCTTGCATGCCGACCGCTTCTAGCGCTTCTGTCACTTGTTGGTGAGTGGATTTTGGCAAACGGTGGAACAATCCAGTTTTCTTGGCTAGGCCACCTGCTACAACTTCTTTTACGGTCGCTGGAAAGCCGACATTAAATGAATTGGATTTTTGGGATACATAGCCGATCCATTCACGGTTCTTAAAATTTTTCGCATCTACACCAAAAAGCTCTATTGTTCCTTTGCTGGGCTTCATGAGCCCCAGCATAATTTTCAGTAAAGTTGATTTCCCGGAACCGTTCGGACCCAAAATCGCCAGAAAATCACCTTCCTCTACTTTCATGGAAATGTTATGGAGCGCTTTTGTTTGTTCATATTCAAAACTAATTTCTTTAATGTCAATTAATGGCGTAACCATTATGTCGCCTCGTTTCTAATTAATAATGATTACGATTTACATTACAAAAGTATAGTAGAGTTCATCGATAATGTAAATAGATTGGGCTTAAATAACTTTGCGACAGATTATGCTCTTACTTTTAGATAGTATCCTGCTTGTAATATACCAGAAATCACACTAATTCGGAGTCTATAGGATAACGTTCATGTAGCTTAAGACTGAGTGTTTTTTTATGTTTTCACTATGACGTTTCTTTAAAGGACTTTGCTGATTTGCTCCGAACCTTCCCTTTTTATGACTAATGAAAATCATAAAAAGCTGAAGACAGTCCCGTAAAAATCGGGTTTGTCTTCAGCTTTAGCTTTTTGAATTTATAAAGGAGATTTCAATTCTTCAATAGCACCTGGAGAAAAGATCCCCGCTTTAAACATTTCAATTTCAAATGCGTAAGGCGGTTTTTTGTTTTTGGCATCTAGTCCGACATAAGGCGTTTCGAGAATTTTCGGTACGTGCATAAGATCCGGATGATGAACGATCCCATTCAAAGCATCAAAACCGATTTCACCAAAGCCAATGTTTTCGTGGCGATCTTTGCCCGCCCCGCGAACATTTTTGCTGTCGTTGATGTGCAGCACTTGCAGGCGATCTATGCCAACAATACGATCGAACTCCTCTAGTACTCCATCGAAATCTTCTTTGATGTTGTAGCCTGCATCATGCGTGTGGCACGTGTCAAAGCAAACGGACAAACGCTTGTTATGAGTAACGCCGTTGATGATCGCGGCGATTTCTTCAAAACTGCGTCCACATTCCGTACCTTTTCCGGCCATGGTCTCAAGTGCGATGTTGACCGGATAATCCTGTGTCAAGACTTCGTTCAAGCCTTCGATGATTTTAGCAATTCCAGCATCTGTTCCGGCTCCAACATGAGCGCCAGGATGCAAAACGATTTGCCTCGCTCCAAGAGCAGCTGTCCGCTCAATTTCTTTTTGAAGAAATTCAACGCCCAGTTCGAAGGTTTCAGGCTTTTGGGTATTGCCTAAATTGATGATATACGGTGCATGGACGACAATATTTGTTAAATTATTGGCCGCCATATGGGCAAATCCCGCCTCAATATTTAGCTCTTCAATCGGTTTACGGCGCGTGTTCTGAGGTGCACCGGTATAGATCATGAAAGTCGACGCTCCGTAGGAAGCGGCTTCTTCACTTGCTGCAAGCAGCATTTTTTTGCCGCTCATTGATACGTGAGATCCTAATAACATGAAACTATCTCCTTACTATTTGCGATTTTTGCGTCGTTCCGCTTTTTTGATTTCATCCATTTTCCACTTCATTTTCTTTTTGTACATAGGTCTTACCTTTTTCGGCTTGTGAACCATCGTTTTCGCTTTAGCGTCTATTTCGTTTGCTTTTTTCGTGCGCGTCGTCCGGCTATGACGCTCTTTCAAATCAACGAATTCGCCTTTAATGATATCCTTTTGCTGGAAAGGAATGCCCATTTTTTCAATACGGACAATGGCATCGTCTTCTTCTGGCTTGAATAGTGTAATAGCTAGCCCCTTCATTCCTGCGCGAGCTGTACGACCAACACGGTGAATAAAGAATTCTAGGTCTTCAGGCAATTCATAGTTGATAACGTGGCTGACTCCTTGGATATCAATGCCTCGTGCAGCAAGATCTGTCGCTACGATGTATTGATATTCCAGGTCACGGATTTGACGCATCATTTTGACGCGTTCACGCGGAGCCAAGTCGCCATGCACACGACCGACTCGAATGCCTTCTTTCGCCAATTGGTCAGCGACATAATCGGCATTCGTGCGGGTATTGACGAAAATAATTGCCAAATAGGGATTGATGACTTTCATAACATCCTGCAGGCGCTCCATTTTCTTTTTACTGCGGACTGGTACAAGGTAAAAGTCCAGGCCATCTGCAGTTGGGCGTTTATCCCCGATTTTCACATGCACTGGTGATTCCATGTACTTTTTCAGGAAAGGTTTTAATTTTTCAGGAATAGTCGCTGAAAAGACATACATCTCCAATTTGTCTTGCATTTTGCCAGCTACTTGGTCGATTTCTTCAATAAAACCTAAGTCGAAAGCCAAATCAGCTTCATCTACCACAAGAATTTTCCCTGTGTGTACCAATAAAGCATTTTCTTTAACAAGGTCTCTTAAACGACCCGGTGTCCCGATTACGATATGCGGCTGTGTTTTCAATTTATTGATTGAACGCTGCTTGTCTGTTCCACCGATAAACGATTTCACTTCAATGCCAGATCCAACAACCAGTTTTTGCAACTCATTATAAATCTGTGTTCCAAGTTCACGCGTCGGTGCTGCGATTACCGCCTGCACTTCTTGTTTGCTAACGTCGATGCGTTCAACAATCGGGATTATGAAACTATGTGTTTTTCCAGTCCCTGTATGGGATTGGCCAATGGCACTTGAGCCTTTCAATATATGGGGCATCATTTCCTTTTGGATTGGTGTCGGTTCTATAAACCCGAGTTTTTCTACCGCTTCCAATAGGAAGGGTTTAAATGGATATTCGTTGAATTTTGTCATGGGATTAAATTCCCTCCTTACGCTCTAGACATTATAGCATAAAATAGCCCCTTTACGCGATGCAACTTTTGTAAAGCTGTGCCGTCTCCGTTATAATGAATGTATGATTTTGAAAGGAGCGCGGTACTTGATGAAGGTTATGAAAATATCGCCAAGAGGATATTGCTACGGAGTAGTGGATGCCATGGTCATCGCAAAAAATGCTGCGATGGACGAAAGTTTGCCACGTCCCATTTATATACTAGGAATGATTGTCCACAATAAACACGTAACAGATGCATTCGAGGCAGACGGCATCATTACATTGGACGGTACTAACCGTCTCGAAATTTTAGAAAAAGTGGAAACTGGTACCGTTATTTTCACGGCCCACGGTGTCTCACCTCAAGTCCGCGAGTTGGCAAGGCGCAAAGGTCTCGTTTCAATCGATGCTACATGTCCTGATGTCACCGTGACCCATGACTTGATTCGCGAGAAAACTGCGGATGGTTATCAGATCGTTTATATCGGAAAAAGTGGCCATCCTGAACCCGAAGGTGCAATCGGCGTTGCGCCCGACATGGTCCATTTGGTAGAAAGCGTAGACGATGTTAATCGTTTGGAACTTGACTCTGAAAAAATTATTGTCACCAACCAAACTACGATGAGCCAATGGGATGTCGTGGACATGATGGAACGTTTGAAAGAGAAATTTCCACATTCCGAAGTCCACAAGGAAATTTGCTTGGCTACTCAAGTACGTCAGGAAGCAGTAGCACAGCAGGCCGGTGAAACTGATTTATTGATCGTCATTGGGGACCCGATGAGCAATAACTCAAATCGTCTGGCGCAAGTGTCTCAAGACATCGCCGGTACTCCTGCATACCGCATATCCGATTTGTCAGAGTTGAAATTGGAGTGGCTAGAAGGCGTTGAAACTGTAGGTATTACGGCAGGCGCTTCTACACCGACGCCAATCGTTAAAGAAGTGATGAAATTCTTGGATCTTTATGACCCAGCAGATCCAAGCACATTTGAATTGACTCGTTCTGTTCCATTGAATAAAATCTTACCGAAAATCAAACATCCGAAACCATCGGATCGTATTGAGCCTTATCCGGTAGGAGAATAAAAAAAGCTGTCATTAAAAGTTAGTTCGCTAACTTTTAATGGCGGCTTTTTCTTTGTGTTCCACATTATCGAATTAAGTAAATGCTCTTTTATAAGTCGCTTCGTATGTTTTAGTCTTTCTGTGCTATCAAATAGCTAGGTTAGCTCTTAATAAGTGATTATAAAATATGTGTCTAAGCTTTTTTGTCAAAATAACGTAGGGTTCTATAACTGTCAAAAAACTAAAAAGAAATGATATTTGTGATCATGAATTATTTTCATTCTAATATTTTGCACTACGCATTAGTCGATTTTAAAGATAGGTTGCACTGGTTTAGGTGTTTATTTTGCCTAGAAATCCAAAAAACCAGTAGCCATTATAAAGAGGCAACCAGGTTTCTCGAATTACATCCCTATTTATTTTAAAATTCCGATAATCTCTCATATATAAACTCAATTATAAACATGTTCGCATTATCAAATTCTCTTCTATTTACTTATTATCGCTTAGAATTTCCATACTGATTTTTTTATTTGCCATTACCCATCCTACGGGCACAAAGATAAGCAAGCTAGCAAGCCACATAGCAGCTGCTAATCCCACGATTAAAGTAAAGTTCATTGCAACCGGGCCAGAGTCGATAAGTGACACGATGAGGGTAAACACCAGCTCAGATAGCACACCAAAAGTAAGGCCAATCACCAGATAAAAAGAAATTTGCGTTACAATGATTTTCACAATTCCTGTTGGTTTGACACCGATTGTCCTTAGTATTGCAAACTTTTTTCTTTTAGCGAGTATGTTGTTAAGAAGCGTATTTAAAACTCCAGCCATCACAGAAACAACCAGTACAATCAAAACCAAAATGAAGATGGCCCAGCGTTGCAGAAACATAGCGGAAGCTTCTTCTAATGACGCTGCATACGTATTGACTACGAGTTCTGGATACACACTTGTTACGCTTTCAAAAGAATTGATAACTTCTGATTCATCAAGCGAGTCTACATATGCTTTATAAAAGTTGGTCGAAGGATTGTTTAGAGCTTTCGCTTGCCAATCAAAAAGAACTTCTCCTTCAGTAACTGCAGAAGAAATGGCACCGACCCTCATGGTTGTTATATACTCTGCTTGCTGCTTATCGTCAGAATAGATGCCGATATCCATGGAATCGCCAATAGTTAACTTGTGTTGCTGTGCAAATGCGGGGGAGATGATTGCTGTTTTTGCCAATTCCACTTCGGTTAATTCCGGTAGAATCTCCATGTTTTCTAAAGTCGCTAAATCTGCTAGGGTGTAGTCAAAAGAGATTGACTGGTTAGTATTGTCGAATAGATGCGCCCCACCAAAGGTACTGACCGTTTCAACTTTCACATTTGGTACTAATTCGCGTATTTCTCCGGCCAACTCAGCCGGATCGATTTCAGATTGCTGAATTCGGCTCGTGATGACTACAGAAGTAGGAAATTGCTCTTGGATATAATCGGTATTATTGTGTTCAATATTAGTCAGCATGACCGAACCGAAAACTGCGATAATCATAACCACGCTAATCGAAAGAATAACGAAGCTATTCTTTTTGATTTGTGGCTTTAAATTCTGAATGGCAATGAGAACATTGCTAGATAAAAACTTTCCGTACGCTGGCACTCCTACATTTAACAGGCTAGTAAGCCACAGAGGCAAGGCCATAAAAAGACCTGTCATTAGGAAGAATCCACTCGACAAAATCAGCATCGCTCTTGCATGATCATTTGCAGCAAGAATAACACCAAACAACAGCGATACAAGAGAAGCAATCCATAGCACTTTCACTACTAACCGACGCATTTTCCTATTTTTAAAATCAAGTTCTTCATTTTCTTGTAAAATAGTTAACGGTAAAATCTTTGCTGATTTGAGAACTGGAATATAGAGGAACAATTGAATCACCAGACTTGACCCGACGACAACGGGAATGGCCACTTCCCATGCAAATGGTGCCTGAGAAAGTGAAACGGAAAATAAACGCCCAAATATTGGTTGAAGGAATTGATCAGCTACATACGAAATCACCAATCCCAGTAGAGCACCTACAACGGTTATTGCTGTACTTTGAATTCGGATCACTTTAGCCAATTGGTTTGTTTTAGCGCCAAGCGCGCGCATAATCGCAAATTGGTTTTTATTCTTGTAAATAAATAAGTCGAAATTAGAAATCACCATAATGGAAGTAACAATCAAAATCAGTATTGAAAGGATGATAATAAATAAAGAGAGCGAATTCAAGTTACTTTTTGCTACTTCGTCTTGTTCAATAATGTCGACACGCAAGTCAGGCTGGATTTTTTTAACTTCATTGGCCATGGCAATCAAGTCGGTGTCTTCTTTGGTTTTTACCATTAAAGCAGTGGTTTCATTTTTAGAATTTGGTAGACCGGACTGGTTAAACTGTTTCGCTCGTTCTAGTTCAAAAATGACCATATCAGGAGCGATTCCTGTTCCTTGGGCATTCTTTAGAATTTCTGCAATTTTGAAGACATCTTGCTCAATCTCGATAGAGTCGCCCTTAGAAAGCTTTAACGATTTCGCCAGGTTTTCTGTAATAGCGACAGTATCTTCCTTCAAATTTACGGTCGTTTTATATCTACTCTTAGCGATAGCATCGTTCTCAATTCCCAGTCCATACACTTCTCCACCCAACGGTGCTACATATGCTTGTGTGACTAGTGCTTGCGAAATAGCAGTCGTCGAAGGATGGTTTGCTACAGCTTGAAACAATTCTTGCTCGTTTTCTACAGGATTTTCATCGCTATAGACAAAGGCAATGTCCATATCACCGTACATCGTTCGGAGGTCTTCTTGAAGAGTTTGTTTTGCATTAACCGTAAAAAGCGTCATGGTCAACACAAGAGATACAGCGATTGCGATACTGGCAATCGAGGTAAAGACTAGAAATTTGTTTTCTCTGAATAAACGGAACGCCAACTGATTAAGTGATTTCATTCATTGGCACCTTTTAAGATATCCTGAGAGATTTTCATGATTTTTTCAAGATCTTTGTCACCGGAACATTCATACTCATTAGTAATTTTACCATCATGAAAAAACAGGACTCGATCTGCATAAGTGGCCACTTTTGAATCGTGCGTAACCACAAGTATACTTTGGTTGAGTTCTTTCTTCATTGACGTCAATACATCTAGAATTTCACTGGAAGTATTCGCATCTAGGTTTCCGGTCAGTTCGTCCGCCAATAGAATTGGGGGGTCGCCGATAAGAGCACGACCAATCGCGATTCGTTGTTGCTGTCCACCAGATAATTGGACAGGACGATGCTTCTTCCACTTTGTTAAACCCATCCGTTCGATCATGTTGGCTGTTTTTCTGTCGATGGTTTCTTTTGATTCATTTTTCAACAGCAGTGGTAGCGAAATATTTTCTTCCACCGTTAGATCTTTCAGCAAATTATAAGCTTGAAAAATAAATCCGATGTTTTCTCTACGGTAGTCCGTTGCTTTAGGCTCTACAAAGAAATCTTCTGAATTTACACCGTTTAATCGTATGTGGCCACTGGTTGGCTCATCCAATGCTCCTAATACATTTAACAATGTACTCTTCCCTGAGCCACTTGTCCCCATAATCGCAACGAATTCTCCAGCATATAGGTTAAAGGAGATTCCTTTTAAGGCTTCAATTTCAACTTCTTTTCCTTTATATGTTTTCACTAAATTATCAACCTCTAGGATCACTTTTCTCATTAAAACTATTGGCCTCACTCGCTGCATATATTTTCTTTTACACACTACTTAGCTGTTACTTTATTTAGAACTAGTACCATATAAATACAATATCACAAGTTGAAAAATCTATCCTTTTTTCATGAATTACAAGAAGGTTTAATGGATATGTTAATCCACTTTACTATTCGAAGCTTTTAAGCAAGGTGTGTCCATAAAAAAAGAAAGAACTCGATATCTAGTTCTTTCTCTTCCGATAACGTTATGATATGTAAACTACTCATTGGATTCTAAATTTCACTTTCCACTCATTCACTAATTATTCCCCAGTTTTCTTCCCGTTGTACATAATAAGTTCGGCTAAACTCAATAAATCTTTGCTTTCGCATGCTTGCTCAGCCAGATCGAGCCAAGCAGCAACAACTTCCGGAGACTGTTTCAGAAGTTCGACTTCCCGCAAATAGAGGAAACTTTCACAATTCAAAACATGCAGCTTTTCAAGATTGAATTGCTCAAAAAACGAAAGCACCTCTTTTGGACGCATAAAGAACTTATCGGTAAAGCCTTGTCCAACGCAATTGCCGTGTTTGAAGAGGACTTCCAATTGCGCTTTTCTTTCCTCTTCCAAGATAAACTGCGGATTTTGAGCAAGATAATCCCAGACAAATGAATAAGACGACACGAAGGCAACAAAGACTGTTCCGCCAGGTTTTAATACCTTCAAACATTCCGTGATGTTCTGAATTGGTTATCACTGATGTTTGATAAATCCTGACTGTCGACACATATATCTGCAGTGACAGTCCAAGTTCTTTTGCCTTATCCAACCCAAGGGCTACATTATTCGGCGGCAAGTCGACTAAAGTCACCTCACAGCCTAGCTCGTGAGATGCAACGCAAATTTTCCCAGACTACCACCGAGTTCAATACTTTGTCCATCGGTTTGATATAGCGCTTAAGGAAGCGTTTCGTCAATTCATACTCGATTTTGTGTCGTTCCAGCTTTTTCCATTCACAGTCTACTTTCTCATCATAAAATTTTCGTACCATTTCTATGCTCTCCACTCTACCAGCTCCTTATTCCTTTTTAGTTGCGCCTTTTGTTTGAAGAAGTTTAAATCGAGGCCACTAAATTTTTTCTCTTAAGAGTTGCTATTATCATTATGGCTTTTAGGAGCAGAGGCAGCTTGGAAATAACCCACATAGTTGGGTAAATGTTTTAAACAAGAATCTCTACCTTTTTGATTATTTTAGAACTTTTCTAAAAACGAGAGTGTAAAATATCTTGTATTAAACTTTCCATTAAACGGGACTGAGTTCACTTTCTCAATACAGTTGCCCATTAAGCCAAAAAACTCTTACGAATGTCGGGTCAACAAACATCCATAAGAGAGTTCCTGCAAAGCAAATAATCTTCTTACCAATTCCTGCGTTAGTATATGGTTAAACAAAATGATACTTTCGTTCTGTGACGTTCGATTACTCAAATGTCCCTTTGACAACAGGCTTGCCATCTTGGACCATTATTTTCCCTGATGCTAAAACCGTATCGATTTCGAAGTCTTCCTGATTTATCAAGACCAAATCGGCATCCCTGCCTTTTTCAATAATTCCTTTGGAATTCAGTTTTAAAATCGATGCTGGATTCGCTGTTACTGTTCGCAAAGCATCTGGTACTGATACGCCCTCCTCGGAGATTGCTTCACGTACCGCTTTGAAAAGCGAGTCGACTTTCCCGAGCTGTAGACCTCTGAATTCACCTTCCGGGCCGAAGTCCGGCAGACTTGCCTGTCCATCAGAAGTAAAGGTTATCAGACTAGGGTCCACGCCAGCCTCAAGCATTTGTCTCAAGGCAGAACTTGCCTTCACTTCACCTTCAGCCAGAAATTTCGGAATCGTACTTGTGGTGAAATCTACGTAGCCGCCTTTTTTGGCATAAACAATGCCTGCGTCAAACAGATATGGGTTGCGATTAATATGTGTCGGATAAAACTGCTTGATTGGAATATCCGTAGTCTCGATTACTTTTTCGATAAGTGATAAACAATCCGGACTATCACCGACATGGACATTTACGATCCCTGCTTTTCCGGAGAGCATTCCGCCGATTCTGGCAGCGGAAGCGATTTTTGCCAGTTCCTCTACCGTTGGCTGAGATGAGCGATGATCTGCAATCGCGATTTCACCTACACCAATCACCTCTTCAATTAAAATCAAATCATTTTCCACTGTTTCTGTCAGTGTCTTGACTGGTACCTGGTAAGATCCCGTATGAACATAGCACGACAAGCCTTCTTCTTTCAGCCCTTTCGCTTTTGCTATCAATGCGGACATGGTACGGGTCGTACCATCTGTCCCAATTACGCCGACAAGGGTGGTGACGCCGGCCAGTGTCGCATCTGTCAGCTGAAGTTCAGGGGTGCGTGTCCGATATCCGCCTTCTCCACCTCCGCCCATAATGTGAACATGGGCATCAATGAATCCCGGGGCAACTATTTTACCAGCCGCTTCAATTACGTTAACTTCAATAGGAAAAGGGGGTACTGCTATCTCTTCAGCAATAAGCCCTATTTTCCCGCCAATCAGAAGAATATCTTTTTTCCCGACTGATTCCGGAGTAAAAACCTCACCATTCTTTATGAGAGTCAGCATCTTTTCAATCCCCTTTCTTTATAGTTGAATAGCCCTTGGAACGAATGAATCAAAGACCGATTAACACGGCGATCACAATGAAAATACACGATAATGCCATTAGGAGCAAAAGAAATTTAAAGATAAATTTTGCCCACACTCCCCAATCCAGTCGCGCGACACCAAGCGTTCCTAGCAACGCTGCAGAAGTTGGAACAAAGATGTTGGTCAGTCCATCCCCCAACTGAAACGCCAATACAGCCACTTGCCGGGAAACACCTGCGATGTCTGCAAGCGGTGCCATTAAAGGCATCGTAAGAGCAGCTTGGCCGGATCCGGAAACGACGAAGAAATTGAAAACGGACTGAAATCCATACATGAAAACCGCGGATAGCATAGCAGGAAAATCTCCTATTAGTTGTCCGGCCCCATAAAGCATGGTATTGAGAATAGAAGGCATATCCGGACTGTCACCACCAAGGATTATCACAATGCCTTTTGCCATCCCGACAATGAGTGCAGCCGGGAGCAAATCTTTAGCACCCTCGATAAAACTATCTGCAATATCGTCCACCCGCATGGCATTCAGCTTGAAGATTACGCCGATAATACCAGCAATCAGACCAATCGTAAAGAACTGGGTTGCTATTTCAGGTATAAAATAAGCATGCTCTATTACTCCCCAAATAATCCATATAATACCGGCTACGAGAGTTCCGATAACCAATGCATGGCCTAGTGTAAAGTTGGATGCCAAATGTGCAAATTTCTCTGCTTCTTTTCGGAAAAAAGCATCAGATTTATAAGAAGGTGAACGCTGAGGATCTTTTTTGATACGCGATGCATAATGCCAAGTAAAGATAATTCCTATAATTGTGAAGACAGCCCACATTATCACACGGAACAGGGCACCTGAGAGAACCGGAATATCGGCAATCCCTTGCGCGATTGCTACGCTAAAAGGGTTCATCCACGAGGTTGCAAATCCGATTTGGGTCGCGACATATGTAATGAGTATGCCGGTTATCGCATCATAGCCGAGTCGAATCATAATCGGAACAAGAATTATGGCAAAAGCAATCGCTTCTTCTCCCATTCCGAATACAGCACCGCCCAGTGAAAAGAGAAAGAACATGACAGGGATAATCAGTACATCCCGGCCTTGTGTTTTATCTATGACTCTTAATATCCCTTCTTCTACAGCACGGGTGCGGAGAATAATTCCGAATGCGCCACCGATAATCAGGATAAAGGCAACAACCCCAACAGCTGAACCCCATTTATCTCCTGATACTAAGCCTTCAAATACATAGTTCAGAAACCCTACTCCACCCCCCGCTTCAAAAAGTGAAGTGCCAAGATAGACAAAATCTCCTTCACCGTCTGTTACAAACGAAAAGCTTTCTGGAATCAGTACGGTTCGTGTCGACTCTGCTCCGCTTTCGCCGTACGTGATTTCTTCTGTCTCAAACTGACCGACCGGCACGAAATAGGTCGAAATAGCAGCCAGGGCCACAATGAAAAAAACGATGACAAATGTATGTGGAACTTTCCATTCCTTCTGTTGCTTTTTCTCTTCTTCCATTCTCTTAACCCCTTTATTAAAATTTTCTGCTTAGTTAGTATACCCAAAGTCTCGCAGTTCGCTCAACCTTTTTTCATTCCCTCAATAGCAGACTACCGTATCTTTATTCATTCAAATTGTATAAACCAATTATTTTAATCAAATAATTCAAGTGATTATCGAATTTTCTCGTTGCATATTTATGTGCAACAACTAGTATAAATTTAAGCAGAATTTTCATTAAATTTTGTGAATTTATTCTTTATTATATCGAGAGCGTAAAATATCTTGTGTAAATGAATAAATAGAAAAAGGAAGACCTTTTCTTGTAGAATGAAGTCACCACAACCCATTCACAGAAAAGAGGCCTTCCCTATGACTCATTTTACAACAGATATCATGCAAGCTCTAGTAAAAAAAGAAGACATCTCCGAAGTTTTTCGAACGCACTTAGAGGCGGCGGTTAACACGCTCCTTCAGACGGAACTCACGGCTTTTCTAGATTATGAAAAACACGATCGCGTCGGTTTCAATTCCGGTAATTCCCGAAATGGCGCTTACACGCGGACACTCCATACAGAGTATGGAGATTTGGTGCTTTCGATGCCGCGTGACCGGAACGGCGAGTTCAACCAACAGACGGTCGCACCATACAAGCGCTCAAACGATACACTGGAGTCCTTCGTCATTCATATGTTCCAAAAAGGGGTCATGATGTCCGAAATCGCGGATCTGATTGAAAAGATGTACGGCCACCACTACACACCGCAAACGATTTCCAACATGACGAAAGCGATAAGTGAACAAGTGGAAGCCTTCAAAGTGCGTCCACTGGATAAGCGCTACGCATGCGTCTATTTGGATCCGACGTATATATCTCTTAAGCGCGATACCGTCTCCAAAGAAGCCGTCTATATAGTCGTCGGCATCCGGGAGGACGGTTCAAAAGAAGTCCTAGCCTATACAGTGGCCATAGCTGTCAACTTAAGAAAAAGGAGTAACTTCTCTCGAAAGATGGTATGGAAGACTCCCCATCAATGAGAGGAGTTTTTTCTATGGTAGCTCAAGTCACTCCCAACTACCTCAACCCGTTATTTGCATTTCTTGAACCGGAAAAGGTGGATGCCCTCGCCAAAGAAACGGGGTTCATCCAACGGAAAAGAAAATGGACCGCCAGCGATTTTCTGTCGTTGCTTTTTCAGGTTCATGGGAATTTGATCGACCCTAGCTTGCAAGAACTCAGCACCAAGCTCCTTTCCAAACAGGAAATCGCGATCAGCCGTACGGCAGTGGATCAGAAATTCACCGGAAAAGCTGTCCACTTTCTTCAGCGATTAGTAGAAGAACTGTTCTTGATTCAGCAACAGCTTCTACTCGCTAAGCATGCGTTCGCAACGGACTGTCCTTTCACCAGCTTACGGGTCTTAGATGCGACGCACATCCATGTGCCCAATTCCCTGAAAGCCCGCGCCAAAAAAACACGCCAGACTTCAGTGAAAATCCAACACGAATTTGATGTATTGACAGGACGGCTTACCTTTTTGCGCGTCGATCTTGAAAACGTCAACGACACCGTCATGGGAGCGAAACGGGTGCCGTTTCTTGATGAACAAGAGTTGTGCCTACAAGATCTCG
The DNA here is from genome assembly GCF_001687565.2 of Planococcus antarcticus DSM 14505. Lineage (NCBI taxonomy): Bacteria > Bacillati > Bacillota > Bacilli > Caryophanales > Caryophanaceae > Planococcus > Planococcus antarcticus. The sequence continues at coordinate 1,643,902 of NZ_CP016534.2, read as the reverse complement.
GCTATTTTCATTTTCAGGTGTTCGAACGGATTCATGAAAAAAACAACTACTTCCTCACGAAGTTTCGGAACGACGCTTATTTGGCCTATCAAAATTCGTTTCCTGATCATCATCCGGATGGATCCGTCGTTAAGAGTAGCGAGTATCAGCGCATTGAGCTCGTTCAGCTCTGCGAGAAAATGGCGCCGGGGGAAACCTTGGAACTTGAACAAGTCTACTTTGGTCGAGATGCTCATTTTCCGGCACGGTGTGTGCTGTTCTCCCAAAGCGACAAACAGAAACAAAAACGCCTGCAAAAGCTTCAGCGACGGGCATCAAAAACGGGGAAAAAGCCCAAGCAACTGGTCCACGATTTAGCCGGTATGACGGGGTATATGACCAACTTGCCTGAACCTGTTTCAGGTTCGCAGCTTGTCGAATTGTATCGGCTGCGTTGGCAAATTGAATTGAATTTCAAAGCGATGAAATCTTATCTGGAAATCGATCATTTCCGATTGGTCAAACAGGAACGTTGGCTCTGCCATTTCTATGCCACGTTACTCGTTTTTCTTTTGAGCCAATTGATTGCTTATCAAATCCGGAATACGATTTGGGAAGAAGAAGAGAAAGAAATCAGTGAAACCATCGCGATTCGAAGTATCGCCTGTGAATTTTTGGCGCAAATGTACGAAGCCATCAAACAAAAAAAGAAGACGCTTCTAAGCTTTGTCCCCTTGATTACCCAATTACTCATCAGGACCGCACGGAAGCCGAATTCCGCTAAAGGGACTGCCTTAAAACGCCTTCAATTCACTTAGAACAATCCAACAAACGCCTCCTAAAAAAGGGGGGGTTATTTGGCGTTCTTAGGTATCTCCATTTCCGCAATCCTCCAAGTTCAAACCCTTCCCCCACACAATTTTATCGCCAACATTCTACGTCATTTCTTAAGTTGAGAGCTATGCTATACAGTGGCTCCCACGGAATCCGCATTCGTTTGGGAAGAAGTCCTATTGGACTTGAAAGAACGCGGTGTCGAAGAGGTGCTTCTGTTTATCACGGATGGCTTGAAAGGCATCACCGATCGGATCTTCGCGGTCTTTCCAGACGCGAAGTATCAGGCGTGCTGCGTCCATTTGTCGCGTGGGATTGCCCACAAAGTTCGTGTCACCGATCGAAAAGAGATTTGCGAAGACTTCAAATCGGTATACCGAGCAGAGAGCCGGGAACTGGGGGAAGAAGCACTTAAAGCATTTGTTGTTAAGTGGAAAACAACTTATCCGAAGGTGACCCAATCGCTGGAGTCGAATCCGTTTATCTTCACTTTCTACGACTCTCCCAAGTCCATCTGGCGGAGCATCTATTCAACGAACCTCATCGAATCATTTAACAAGGGTATAAAGAAATACAGCAAGCGCAAAGAGCAATTTCCGAACGAAGATTCCTTGGATCGCTTCCTGGTTTCCCAATTTGAAATCTATAACCAGAACTTCTTCACTCGCTGCCATAACGGTTTTGATCAAGCTCGCGCAGAGCTGACAGCGATGTCCAAAGAAGCTTAGTGGTCGACCAACATACAAGAATAGGATTTATCTATTTACACATAATTCTTGACGGTCTCAGCATTTCAAATTTACTTTAGTGATAGGTGAATATTTATAGATTCTTGTATTTAACTTTTACCTTAGAACTAATTTTGTAAAACTCTACTTATCTTTAAAGTTAAACCGTTCGTAAAAGTACACATTTACGAAAAAAAGGAGAAAAGAGTTGCTTCGTAAGTCTCTTTTCTCCTTTTTAATACAAGTAACTTCCGATAAGCTGCTATATGTAAACTGAGTACCTGATCAGAATTCTCTTCTATTTCATTTACACAAGATATTTTATGCGCTCTTCTTTTTTTGTTATAAATTAAATACTGCCAATTTTAATTCCGTCATTTCTTCTGTAGCATACTTGATTCCCTCACGTCCCGTGCCGCTATTTTTTACACCGCCGTATGGCATTTGATCGACCCGGAATGATGGAATATCATTTACAATAACACCACCCACTTCAATTTGAGCTACCGCTTCAAATGCTTTATGGATCGAAGTGGTGTAGACACCTGCCTGGAGACCATACTGCGAATCGTTTACTCGCTCAATCGCTTCTTCCCATTTGTCATAAGTATTAACAAGCACAAGGGGGGCGAATGCTTCTTTGCAATTAATGGATACATGGGCAGGTACATTCGCAATTATTGTTGGTTCTACTATTGAGCCATTTCTCTTGCCACCACACAAAATATTCGCCCCTGCATTTTCTGCTTCCCGAATCCACTCTTCAGCTCTTACTGCTTCTTTTTCTTGAATGAGTGCAGAAATATCCGTTTCTTCCTCAGCAGGATCACCAATCTTCAACTCTCTTACTTTTTGTATCATCGCTTTCGTTAAAGCTTCATACAAATCTTTCTTGACGAAGATTCGTTGAATAGATATGCATACTTGTCCTGCATATGCAAAAGCCCCTTCTACACAACGAATGGCTACATCATTGATGTCTTCTACACTATCAATAATAACCGACGAGTTGGATCCAAGTTCCAAAGTGACTTTTTTCAATCCCGATTTTGCTTTAATATCCACCCCGACTTCCAAACTACCGGTGAATGTGATTAGTTTTATATCAGGGTGAGTCACCAATAGATCTCCTACTTCTCCCCCTCGTCCAATAACTACATGTAAGGCACCCGCTGGAAGTCCCGCTTCTTCAAAAATTTTGGCAGTCTTGATAGCACTTAATGGTGTCTGTGATGCCGGTTTCAGTACTACTGTGTTCCCTGCTGCGAATGCAGGCCCTAACTTATGTGCTACAAGATTAAACGGAAAGTTAAATGGTGTGATGGCTCCAATAACGCCCAAAGGTTCACGTACCGTATAACCGAACTTCCCTTTCCCCCCTTTTGCGGCATCCATTGGAATTGTTTCTCCAGTTAAACGCTTGGCTTCTTCAGCGGCAAACTTGTACGTTTCTATAGTCCGTTGGATTTCTCCCCTTGCCGCTTTCAACGGCTTAGCATTTTCCCGTGTCAGAATTTGTGCACATTCCTCGAGTTGTTCTTCAAATAGACGAGCAACTTTTTCTAAAATCTGTGACCGCTCCAAGGCTGATAATGCTTTCATTTTTGCTGTTGCTTTTTTTGCACTATCTACTGCTTCCAAAACATCTTCTTTTGTAGAAATCGGAATTTTTGCAATGACTTCACCACTATAAGGAGATTTCAAGTCGTATGTGGTCTTACCCTCATGCCATTCACCATTAACAAACATCTTTTTTTCGGTTATCATTTTACAAGAACACCAACCTTTCCAAAATAGGCATTTTCATATATTTCTTTGATAGCTTCCTCTGTAAGTTTATATGGCGTATTTGCCAAGAGGCGATCTACTTTTGAAGCACTTTCAGCCAAAGCAGGTAATGAATCTTCTGGAATTCCCAACTCTTTCAATGTTGAAGGCAAGTTTAGCGTATCTAATAATTCTAATAAATAGTGAACGACTGCATCCAATGCCTTGTTTGGGTGTTGCGAATAATCCCCTAATTGCAAGAATGACGCCACTTCCACTAGCTCATCCGTACAAGTTTTACCTATTTTTTCAAAAACATAAGGCATCAATAACGCGTTCGCCACCCCATGCTCGATGTGGAATTTCCCTCCAAGTGGATAGGCAAGTGCATGTACTGCTCCCACGCCTGCATTGGCTAAAGAAACACCCGCCAATGCACTTACCCATGCCATACCAGTCCTTGATTCGAGATCAGTTCCATTATGAACAGCTCGCGTAATATATTTCGGGAACAAACGCATCGCCTTCTCTGCAAAAATCTTTGTCAGCGGAGTTCCACGGACAGAAATATATGATTCAATCGCATGTGTGAAAGCATCTACACCCGATGATGCTGATACACGCGCTGGACAAGATACTGTCAATTCCGGATCAATAATTGCCAAATCAGGTAATAAGGCAGGGCTGACAATTCCTCTTTTCAATCCTTGTTCTTCATCACCAAATATAGCGTTCATCGTAACTTCTGAACCTGTACCAGATGTGGTTGGCAACAAAATACACGGTGTGCTACGTGGTCCAATTTGTTCTCTACCGCTTAAAAAATGAGCAATTTTTTCTTGAGCCAATAGAGCAGCAGCTGTCTTTGCAACATCCAATGCACTTCCACCGCCAATCCCAATTACCAAGTCACAATTTTCCTCTCTCAATTTATGCGTAACTGTTTCTACCAGTTTGAATGTAGGTTCACCTACAATCTCAGTAAAAGTGAATATAGGTACACCCGTCTGTTCTAAAATATTCTCCAACTTCTTTACCAAACCAGCATTCGCTACCCCTTTGTCGCTTACAATGGCTATTTTAGTAGGCGAATACTTCTCGATTTCTTCTGGCAAGTTCTTATGTGCCCCCACGCCGAATTTAACGTTTCCCGGCATTCTGAAATCAGATGCCATGTTTCTATCATGTAAAGTTTTCAATTGAATCAACCACCTAATCTATTATTATTTTAGAGAATACGTATTCTCTAATGTGAAAAAATATAGGAAAGACCTTTACCAAACAGTCCATCCTCCGTCTACTACCAAGGAATGTCCAGTTACCATATCAGACGCACCTGAAGCTAGATAAAGTACAGCTCCAAATAAGTCATCAGGTTTTGCCAACCGGCCTAAAGGTATTCGACTAAGTACTTCATCACGAAATTCCTCTTTTTCAAACATTTTTTTGGTCATCGGTGTTTCGATAAAGGTCGGTGCAATAGCATTTACATTTATTTGATAAGGTGCCCACTCAATCGCCATCGCTTTCATTAATTGTGTGACGCCTCCCTTGCTTGAACAATAAGCAGTTCGATCATAATAACCTACAAAAGCCATTTGGGATGTAATATGGATTACTTTGCCCGACTTCTGATCACACATATGACGCCCCACTTCTTTTGTCATAAAAAACAGGCTTTTAAGGTTCAAATCCATAACCATATCCCAATCTTGCTCCGTCGTTTCAAACGCTGGTTTTGGTATGTTAGTTCCTGCATTATTAATTAAAATATCAATTCTACCGAATTCAGCGACAATTTTTTGAACTACACCTGGAATTGACGAAACATCCAGTAAATCCACCGATATCGCAAGTGCTCTTCTCCCTTTTTCTTCAATTTCCTTTGCAAGCTCTTGCAATTCTTGCTCGTTGCGGGCAAGAATTGCAAGATTAGCTCCCGCATCAGCCAGCAGTAAGGCGATATCTCTGCCGATTCCTTTACTGGCACCCGTAACAACTGCAACTTTATCTGTTATCCCGAAGATAGATTGAATCGTAACCAATTACGTATAACCTCCTCTATCTAAAGATTGAATTAAATTTCATTTTTTTGTGGTTGAACGAATTATTAACTCAGGTTTAAGGACCAAATGAAAAGGAAGATCATCTTCCTTTTCATTAATGGTATGAAGTAACTTTTCCAAGGCCAGCTCAGTCATTTTTTTCTTGTTTTGAGAAATAGTTGTTAGATTAATATGGGGATTGGCAGCGATATCAATATTATCAAACCCTATAACCGAAAAATCTCTTGGCACTTCCAAACCCATCTCTGTAAGTGCATCGATGACATTCATAGCAATCTAGTCAGATGCAGCATATAAACTGGTGGGCTTGTTTCCCAATAATAGAATGTCTTTTAAAAACTTCTTTATCTGTTCTTTCTCAGTTTTTTCACTAAAAACAAACCTAGGATCATTGGATAATCCATGTTTTTGAAGCGCTTTCATATATCCTTTATATCTTTGATAAAACGTCGAAAAATGAAGTGATCCTGAGATATAGTCAATTTTCTCATGCCCAAGTCCGACTAGATGATCTACTGCCAACCATGAGCCAAGCTCATTATCAGTCACAACAAAAGACGTTCCCTTATCGTCTGTATGGCGATTAAAAAGTACAATTGGAAATCCTTTCTTCGCTAGATTCGTCGTTACAGTATCCCTTCGATTTACAGAAGCAACAAGAATACCATCTACTCTTCTCCCCACCATGTTCCGTAGAGCCCACTCTAAATTCTCCAGACGGTAATCTGTATCAGAAATAATAACATCAATTCCTTGTTCCCTAGCTTTCGAAATTACTACTTTGGAAGTTTCTGAGAAGAATGGGTTAGAGATATCACCTACAACCAATCCAATTGTTTTAGATTTTTTCAAGACCAAACTTCTTGCAACTAAATCTGGATAAAAATCCAATTCTTTTATAGCTTTTAAAACTTTTTTACGTGTTTCTCCACTAATCTCAGGATAATCATTTAATACTTTTGAAACGGTTGATTGGGAAACTCCTGCCTTTTGGGCAATATCGATAACTGTAACTTTCATCATTTCTAACTTCATTTCTCTACCCTGATATCACTTGTAAAGGACATTACTTTCAAAGACGAAAGTTACAGAGAATACGTATTCCTTATTCTCTGTAACTCAAACTTGATCATTCCACTTTTATCTCTTTTTATTCCATATTTAAAATACTGCTATATCAACGCTTATCTAATTTAGTTTTATTAAAATGCCTCCCTACTGTATAAATTTTTTACATTCATATAAATTTTGTTATACTGCCATTGTTCTTCACCTATGGGTATAACTTTAGTGAACTTATGCAATTTCGATCGCTTATTTTAATTTAGGATTGGTAATATTAACTGTGCGTTCCAAGATATCCACTCCCTGTTGTTTTAGCCAATAAGGGATATCAATTAACACCCAATTTTCCTCGAGCTTATCCCCTTCCCGACGATAGACATCAACAACTTGCATATCTGCACAAACTTCTCCTCCCGGTAATCCTAAGAACCCACCAATAGGTGTGTTCGTTAAGTTTGGCCAACCAAAAAAGCAGGCAAAGTTTCCTTCTGAAAAACGGCATACATGACCATTAAACTTTTTATCTTTCAGGTTGTTTCGAAAAGGCAGTTGATGCTGTTTTTGATAACCAGGGATGGTATAACTTGCACCGATGCCCCCTGGCCCATACCAAATCATATTTTCTGACCAAGCCCGTCCCAATAACTCCGGCGGACAATCCATTGAGCCCGTTTCATTAAGTTCAGACAGATCATTTATCATCTTATTTACTAGATTAAGCGTCTTTTTGCTTTTCTCTGCATCCGCATCTTCAAAAAGGAGCCCATCATGATTTTTTGGTCCAGGGTATACAAAGTAACTTCCAGTATCTGGTGGTAGTGGATTAATACCCGCTTGCTGCATGAATCCAATAATATCAACAAACAAACCAGTTTGAGAAATCTTCCCGTCTTCAATACAGTTAAATTCCGCATATCTTAAGTTGATCATTTTTCCAGTCGCGCGAATCCCCAGCCAATCTGACTCGAAGTTCCCCATAAAATGCCCCATACTCATGACCCATTCTTCATCGCCGTACTCATTATTCCCTGCAATAAAAATATCCTGCCGCCTTTGCATTCTGGTTAAGCTCTTCTTTAACGGTTGCCAAAACTCTCTCGCCACATCTATTTGGTTATTTATTTCACGGAAAGGATAAACTCCTCTCCACAAATAATTGGCTGTTGTATATTTTGTTAGTATTTCTTCCACAGTATCGGTAGTAGCTTCTTCCAGTTCATTAAAATAATCTAATACGAGTTTCTTACTAGCGGAAAAGTTGCCCATTTCCCTCTCTCCTTCCTATCAATCAACAGCGCTTTATATGAACTGTAAAACGACTAGAACCAGTGTCTGTATAGCAAAGAATCCTAAAAGAATATATGCATATTTATCAATTGTTCCCGGAAGAATCGAAACACCATCTTCATCTGTTGTTCTGCCTTCAGCAATCAGCTTGTTTCTCTGACCTTTAAAGGTAAATTCATCGTAATTTACAGCATGTTTTTCATTGATGAGCATACTTGCCACATATCCGATACTTGTAGTTAACAAAAAACCGACTGGATAGTTCCATAACCAGTTGGCAATCTCTAATTTACCAAAGAAAATCGTGAGCGCGATCCCTAAGACAAAGCCAATAGCGACACCAATATCTCCTGCTTTTTTCGTGAACATTGCCAATACGAACATAGCAATCATGGCGCCTGAAAAATAAGACAAATAGCTTCCTATAACTGCTAAGATTGAAGCAGTTGTGTCTCCAAATGCCATAAGTGTAAATCCAATAAGCAGAAGTCCAAATATGAACGTGAATACTTTGGAAACCCTCAGTGAAGCTTCTTTTCCTTTGGTAAAGTATTTTTCATAGATATCTTTTACAAATACAGTTGTTACCGAGTTTAATACAGAGTCAATACTGGACATGGCTGCGGCAAATACAGCAGCGATAATAATTCCTAAAACGCCTATCGGAATACTTCCAGCCAAGAAAGTGATCATCACATCATTAGCATTTTCGAATTGTTTACCATCATAGAAAATATATAATAGAATTCCGAGTACGATAAATAGGAAATAAATTGTATTCATTACAATACCACTGATGGCAATCGACTTTTTCACTTCACGGACGGATTTTGCTGCAATCATTCGTTGAGTTTGTGTTTGGTCTGTAGCGAAGTATTTAAGCCACAAGAACGAACCTCCAATTAAAGCTGCCCAAAATCCATTTTCCAATTGTAAGTCAAAAGAAAAGTCCAGTGGATTAAATTTCCCCGCATCTTTCGCCACATTGATTCCTTCAAAAAATCCAATATCTAATTTCATAATGACTATGATAAAAATCACAAGTAACCCACCGAATAGAACCACCATTTGGATTGCATCCGTCCAAATAACCGCTTTCAAACCGCCAAGCAACGTATATAGTATAGAAACCGCGACTACAATTGGTACGATAAGTATTAATGACCAACCTGTAAATGTCTGAATGATTAAAGAAGGGATAAATATAAACGAACCGATTTGGATAATATTAGAAACCAGAAATCCTAAAACGATCAATAATCTACTTTTACTGCCAAGCCGCATTTCTATATATTCATAGATAGATGTCACTTTCAAATTATAGAAAAACGGCAAGAACACCACTAATGTGACGACAAGAACTAAAGGGATACTGAAATTCAACATGAATGCGTTTAACCCATTAGTATAAGAATAGCCGGGACCGCCGATAAATCCATTCGCACTTAACGTCGTTGCTGCAATTGACAACGCAATGGGGATTGTCGCGACCGTTCTACCACCAATAAAGTAGTCCTCTTGCGTTTTGTTGCCTTTTCCTAATCTATAACCCATGTAAACGAGCACTACCATATAAACTACCACTATCATTATGTCAATTGGACCCATATATCAAACACCTTCTTTTTAGATTATTGTAAAATACAGTTCTTCATTCAGCCACAACATACAAGTCCATCAACTTTCACCTTGTCTGACAAGGTTCTTCAACCCTTCAAATATGACCGTATTCGTTACAACACTCACATATTTCGCGCCTTTATCAAACGCGTCCTTCACACTAGTTGAATCCCCAGCCACTGTGCCTATTGTATAGTTATTTTTTTGTGCGGTCTCATATAAGCGAGCGATTCTTTTTTGCACGTCGGGATGTTTTGCGCCTTCTTTTTTAAAGCCCATATTAACGGATAGATCCGTCGAACCGATGAACGCAATATCAATTCCTGCAACACTCATAATTTCCTCAAAGTTTTCAGTCGCCTCGACTGTTTCAATATGTGGAATCACTAATATTTCCTCGTTAGAAGAATCTATGAAAGCTTCTCCGCTGTCCATCCCATATCGAGCAGCACGATGCGAAAAAGCCACCCCTCTATTTCCAAAGGGAGGAAACTTGGCTTGAGCAATTACATTTTCTGCATCTTCTTTTGTATTGACCATCGGCACTTGAATTCCTTTTGCGCCTCGATCCAATGCTTTTTGAATACTTGAAGGATCATAGGAAACGCGAACGAGTGGAACTAAGCCTACATTCTCCGCAGTTCGGATCAAATTCTCCAATTCTGTATAACTGAAAGCTGCGTGTTCATCGTCAATCACGATAAAGTCAAACCCTGCATATCCAATCATTTCAACTAGATTCGGAGAATACATCCCGACAAATCCACCTAGGACACGCTCTCCGTTTTTAATCTGATCTTTTAATGTATTCTTCATGATTTCTACTCCCCACATTGCACGTTTTGTCTTAAACTTCACCTAACCATTCTCTTAACGCATTCGTCACTGCTTCCGGCTGCTCCATACTGCTTAAATGTCCACACTCTCTTACAATGACTAATCCAGAAGTTGGTATATGTTCATGCATTTCTTTATGTAAAGACACCGGACAAACCGTGTCTTCTTTCCCCACTAAAATAAGTGTGGGACATGGAATGGACTGCAAGTAAGGTCGATAATCGATTCGAGTAGCAACTGCATGTAATTGACGTAAGTAAGCATCGGGGCCAACCGCTTCTGCCATCTCAATAATCGCAGAAGTTAATTCTATATTCGTTAAATGATCTGGATGAACTAAATAAGGCAACAGATGATCTTTCGTGATTTCACTGAAGCGACCTTCATTCACTAAATTGATGAAACCGTTCCAAGCCGTTCTCTGTTCAGGCTTCGGACCCGTTGGATTGGTATTCAGTAACGCCAGCCTATTCACCCGTTCAGGGGCTAGTTTGACAATCTCTAATGCCACCATTCCACCGAGTGATAATCCCGCTAGCGAAAATTTTGCCGGTGCTTTTGCCAACACAGTGTTCGCCATCTCTTTCAACGTATCGTCGCTTGTCACGTCCCCGATTGTAATGTCTGCAACGGCAGACAAGTGGTTTGTCTGGTGTTCCCACTGCCTGGCATCGCATAACGTTCCGGGTAATAACACTAGATTTTCTTTACTCATTTCTTATCGTTCGCCTGCTTTTAACTTTTTAGCCATTTTCTTCTCGAGTTCGCTAAAGTTGGCAGGCTTAATCATTTTACCGGTTTCGTCTGCATAGAATCCGTGCTCTTTAGCCTTTTTAGTCACTTCGGGTGCCCAGTAAGGATCTTTCCCTTCATATGCTTCATGCTCTTCGAGAATCGCGAATATCCACGCGTCTTCTTCACTAATATTTTCAAACCCTCTCCACAGTCCTGGCGGCAGAGAAATCATATCCCATTCTTCTATTATGGTTTCCCCTTCAACCTCGTCTTCACTATTGCCCCAGTAAAAACGCCATTTTCCTGTCAATGGAAGAAACGTCTCAATGTAATCATGTGTATGATACGCTGGTCCATTTCCTTTAGGTGCTTTAACCATTCCAATTTGGAACCCATGCTTTTCTGTGATTGCCGGAGTATACGCATCGTTTTCACTTGCTGTATCCCCAATAAGTGAATAATTTAACCGCTGATGTCCAGGGATGATGCTGTCAATAAACATTAATGGAATAGAATTTTTCCTTAATTCATCAAAGCGTACAATCCAATTTTTTTCCATGTCGTCATTTGTAACTACTTTTTTCACTTTTGGTTGATCTGCCATTTTCATATCCCCTTTATAATTAATTTAAATTTATACATTTACCTTTCAGCCTACAAGAGTTAGTTTTGAAGCATCACCCTTTCAATTCGTGATTTATTTAACTGCTATACACTTAAGCGAGGGATTCTCCTTCCACTTTTTCATTGGAGTCATTCTCTATTTGCATATAAATCTGTTTTAGTACATCTAGGCCATCAAATGTAAGCCACTCTTCTGTTACTTTTTCATCATTTATCTGCAAATGCGAGATACCTAATATTTCTACCGATTGCCCGCTAGGTGTACCGAAATACCCAATACCTTCATGCAGTCCTTGCAATCTCCATCTAACCGCAACGTCCCATGAACCTTCCTGATTCCTCTCGTTACACGTCACGCGATCGACAAAGAAGGCAGCATTTGGAAATGACGCAAACAAACTAATCAGCATGCCTTGAATTTGTTGCGAACCGGTTAAATCTGTCCCACAGATGAAGTGAACATTTGCATTCTCCGCATAAAAGTCATTCACGTAATTAAATAGTCTACGTTCCCAAATCTTGTTATACAATTCCAAAGTGAAATCACCAATTTCAAACGCGGTGGATTTTCGTATGAATTCCGCAGGCATAAATTGCCCCTTTCGAACCTCACTTATTCCGAAATGACGTTGCGATGCTGGACCTTTATGTACAGATTGTTTTGCGAGGAGTTTCGCGACTTCAACCGGATCATATCCGAGCTGTTTCACAATGTAGAGATTGTCGCGAACCAGCCATTCCTCAACTATTCGATTGGAATGGACGAAGCAGTCGACAATCGTTCGAAACATGACTCTCTTTCCCGTTGCTGGTCCAAAGGACGAATCCCCCAAATTGGTCGTATTCGAAACAATCCGATGTGATGATAAAAACCCTTCCTTATCGTTTCCTGACCAAATTACATTTTCTCCGTATAGTTTACGATCTGGAAAGGCATGTAGTGTTTGTAGTGTTCCTGATACTACTTCACTCACACCTTGAATTGAATTCACGCCTGTATGCATCACCACATCGTTATGGTAAGTTTCATAAATGACACCAATCCCTTTTTCCTCCCAAATTTTATGGGTAATCGACATAATGTAGTCAACAATATCTCGATATTCCTTACTAAATCCTTCCATGCTTTGGATCCTTTTTGTACTTTTCGAAAACTCATTGTAGTCCATGAAACCTACTGGCTGGACTTCTTCGGAATCCCCATAAAATACGTTGCTAGGTTTCTTGTTTCTCACATGTTCTACTTCTTTTACAGTCTCAAACTTGTTTTCGCTCATTCATTTCATCCTCTTTCCTCTTTTGAATGCGCATTCAAAACTATTAAATGGCAGTCCATCCACCCTCCACTTTAATGGTTTTTTATCACTTCCAAAGTATCTTTTAAAATATTCACTCCTGCGTTAGTCACTAATACATTCAATCCGCCCATTTATTTGACTGCTTCATCGGTCAATTTTTAAATTTTATCGACATATATCAAGTTGCACAAATGTAAGAACAATTCGCATTCTAGTTTAAGAGTTCTTCAACAGCCGATTTCAGCGTATCCTTATTTCTGCCTGTTATCACTGTATGTGCGTCTAATTCGGCAATCACAATCGTAATTTCTCTTCCAATTCCTTCGTTATCGCTTTTAACAAAGATCTTTTTACCTTCCAGATCAGGAAAGTGAATCACTTCACTCTCCCTTTCTTAGTCTATTTTCAACACCTTCATCGAACGCCTGTCGTTTTTCTCGAAAACACTTCAGCATCCAGCACAATTTGAACTGGTAAGGTACTGACTTCCTTATTACTTTTTCTTTCCATAATGACAATCAGGTTTTCCAATGCCAATCTTGCCATCTTCTTCATCGGCTGCGCAACGGTTGATAATCCTATATAACTATTTCCAGCAAGACTTATATTATCAAAACCGATTACTGATAATTGACTCGGAATCTCAATATTTTCACTTGAAGCCGCATCTAGTACGGCCAACGCCATTTGATCAGATGCGACGAATAAACAACTAGGACGTTCTGGCTGACGGAGTAACTTTTTCGTAAATGCATAGACCTTTTCATATAGAAATTCATCTGTATAGACAAAATTAGGGTTCAACTTCAAATTATAATGTGTAAGTGCTGACTCGAATCCGATATTGCGTAAATGAGTCGTTACATATTTTTCCGGCCCAGCAATATAGCCGATATCACGATGCCCCAACTCATACAGGTGTTCAACCGCAAGCCGTGCACCTTGGTAATTATTCACCGCAACATAATTCGCTTTATCGTGTTCAATAATGCTGTTGTATAAAATGACTGGGAAGTGTTGATCGAAGAGTTCTCTGATTTTCTTATTGTCTTTATCCGCTCCGGCAATAATTATCCCGTCAACACGCTGTCCTTTCAGACTATCAATATATTGCACTAAACTTTCTTCATCATGATTTGTATTACATAAAATGACGTTATAATCATTCTCTTGTGCAATCCGAGTAATCACTTTTGCAGATTCTGAAAAAAAGGCATTTGTAATATCTCCGACAATCAGCCCTATTGTTCTCGTTTCCCGATTCGCTAAACTTCTTGCGATTTCATCCCTCGTGAATTCCAATTCTTCGATCGCCTTCAGGACTTTCTCTTTCGTTTCTTTTTTTATAAATTGATAATCATTCAGCACTCGAGAAACAGTTGATTGAGAAACACCCGCTTTTTTTGCAACATCATATGCATTAATCGATTTTTTCATGATTTTTTCTTTTCACTCACTTTCTTCTCCTTTTTAGAAGCGCTCTCATTACCTATAATGGATTATTAAGAAGTAAATTCTTCCATTGCTACCTGAATAGCTTTTACACCCGCTAAGCAGTTGAAACTTGTTTTTTAAGCTAAATTAATGGCTTCATTTATATGTAACAAGAAACTATACTTATCTGATTGTTAGGATATCCTCTACTTCATATGAATGCGCATTCAAAATAAAAGGTTTCTTAAAATTTAATAGCACCTAACAACGATTCTCGCATGAAGCCGCAAGAATTGCTTACAGTCCATTGAAAATAAAGTTCCATCGATATAGCAAATAATCAGCGAACTTCTAAAAGATTATAATAGATTAAGTCATGACTCTTTAAATTCGTAAAAAGTAGAGAAACAACAACCCATTTCACTCAATTGAAATCTGATTATCAGTAAACTTAACATATTGAATATTTAAAATCAATAGTTTTTTAACAAGTTATTGTTCAAAATTGTTTAGCCAATCGACAGGAATAGCCATCTAGTTTTGTGATCTAGGTAGGCTAGATGGTTATTTCACATAAATTCAACTTTCACTCTACAAAAGTTGAAAAAGAAAAGGACAAAAGAAGACGGAAAATATATACTAATAAAAATACTCAGAAATTTGATTTTCGATTTTCCTAAAAAAAGAATGTTTCAAGAAAATTTGATGTGACCATAGCATGTACCGTAGTGAAACCCAAAAATTTAAACCCGATGATTCCTATAAAAACAGTAATACCTATAAGTAAAGATACTTTATTACTTTCATCTGTTGAATCTATCCTAAATCCTTCTTTTTTCAAAAATTTTATTATACCAAAAAAGAAGAATTTTAATGTAACTGAACTGCATTTAAGTTACATTCAGTTCTTAGTCTTTGTTGACTACTTCTCCTCTAGCTCAGTTGCCCGGTCTCTAAACAAGTCTGATGGTAATAGCTTCCGATAAGGTGTCATATGTTAACCTGGCAATTTTTCTTAACAAAACATGGTCATTCTTTTATTCTACAAATATTTGTAAGTTAAATAAATCTGCTACATACAATAATTTAATTAACGAACGACTTCATTATCACCCAATAAATATCTTTCTACGATCATAAGAAAAGATTAACATTGCCAAGCCTAACACAGCACAAAACATATACGCAGTTGAAAATGAATAGCTATCAGCAATCGGCCCCAGAAGCACACCCCCTAAGGACACACCCAAGTCTGCCATGGCAATAAATAAACCAAGTAACACATTACGATCCCCTTGAGGTAAGACAAAGCTTAGATACGTCGTTAATGTGGGGTAAAGAAGTGCTTGCGCTATGCCTATTAAAATAGCACCTAGATAAAAAAAGATAACCCCACCGCTGATTGCAAAACTTACAGATTGTGCCCCCACTGCTAAAAGGAGCATTGTCCCCATCATAAAAAATGAATGCCACTTTCCATCAGAAGGAATTAGTTTTCTAAAGGAAAAACGAGAAATCACAACGGCTATTGCCATTAACATAAGAAAAATCCCGGCATTTCCACTTCGTACCTCTTCAGCATATAGAGGGATAAAGATGGTAATTGCGCCAAATATAATTGAACCACTCAACATAAGAACACCGCATTTAAATAAATGCGGGTTTTTCATTAACTGACTAAATGAGGCCAACATATTTCCAGTTTGCGCAGGATTTTTCGTATCAGGCTGGGCTTTAGCTTTTTCCATTTTAGCATTATAACCAAATACTCCTGTGAAAATGGCAATTGCTATCATCACAACACCGAAGTATTCCATATCACCTCGCCAAATACCCAACGCCAATAAAGGTCCCACGATTCCTGGTATGTATGAAAACAAAGAATAAAGTGAGATTCCTTGAGAACGATCTTTTTCTGGCAGGGCATCGATAATCCCGATCTGCAATGCCATTGAAAAGAACGCTGTTGAGACCCCTTGTAAAATGCGAGCCACTACAAAGCCACCCAGTCCCGTCACTGTATATAAAATGAGAGCAAACCCGTTTACAATAAGTATTACTCGCAGCACTTTTATTGGCCCGTATTTTTGTATAATCTGGCCTGCCCATGGTCTAAAAAACATGGTCGTAAACAAATAGGCTCCCATAATCAACCCTATCGTTGTATTGGTGGCCCCTAAAGCCTCCCCTTGCAGAGGGATGATTACATTCAATATAGAGTTGGCACTAAAATACAGAAGCACCAACAGATATAATCGTATAAATGACCAAGACAAAGCTCCACTCAAAATATTTCCCTCCACTGTTTAACAGTATTAAATTCATACAGATGTCTTGACTAAAAGGTTATCAGCGACTTTAATAGTTCTTTTGCATAGGCTGACTTAACGTCCTTCAAGTGTTCAATGTCCACCATTTCTTCAATCTGTCCATCCTTAAAAATGATGATTCTGTCACAGATATAGGCTGCAGCCTGTAAATCGTGCGTAATGAACACATAACTCATATTGTAGATTCTCTTTAAATCTTTGAGTAATTCAAGAATTTTTGTTTGCACAGAGACATCTAACGAACTGATCGCCTCATCCAATAAAATGCACTTTGGTTGTGTAGATATCGCTCTTGCAATACACACTCGTTGAACCTCT
Organism: Planococcus antarcticus DSM 14505; assembly: GCF_001687565.2. Classification (NCBI taxonomy): domain Bacteria; kingdom Bacillati; phylum Bacillota; class Bacilli; order Caryophanales; family Caryophanaceae; genus Planococcus; species Planococcus antarcticus. The sequence continues at coordinate 1,626,980 of NZ_CP016534.2, read as the reverse complement.
CCACCTGATAGTTCATGAGGGTATTTGTTCCGATATGTCGAAGGTAATCCAACTTGATTCAGTAAGCTGAGAACCTTTTCTTTATTCTCTTTTATATTCTTGTTCTGAGTCTTTAAGGGCTCAAGGATTGCATCTTCCACAGTAAAAAAAGGATTAATAGAGGATTTGTAGTCTTGAAAAACAGCGCTTATGTTACTTAACCGAACTTTCCTGTCCTTAACATTCATTCCGTTAAATGAAACTGTTCCACGATCTGGCTTTTCAATTCCCAGTACCAATCGCCCTAATGTTGATTTCCCACTCCCACTTTCACCAATGATGCCAAGACATTCTCCACTTTTGCATTCAAAACTAATATTTTTTAAAACGCTTTGCTTTTCTCTGGACAACAGTGCACCTTTTTTATAAGATTTTTCTACGCTTTCCACTTTCAGCAATTAGGATTCCTCCCCCATAATTCGTTTGAAATTATTGCTTAAAGCCAGTCTAGTAGAGACTAAATACTTTGTGTAATCGTGTTTTGCATCCGAAAAAACTTCATCCGTAGTTCCTTTTTCAACAATGTCTCCATCCTTCATCACTAAAACTTCGTCCGCAATTTTTCTTACGACTCCCAAATCATGAGAAATAAAAATGATGGAACAACTCATCCTATTTCGTAAGCTGATAAATTGTTCAATCACTTCAAATTGCGAGATGGTATCAAGTGCCGTTGTTGGTTCATCAGCTATTATAATGTCCGGTTCTAAGACAACGGCTAGCGCAATCATAATTCGTTGCAACATCCCCCCCGATAGTTGATGGGGATATTTATTCATGATCTCTGTTGGATTTTTTAACATGACACTTTCCATGGCACTTTTCATTTTTACTTCCATTTCATTTCTATTCCAATCGAAATGTTCCGCAAGTGTTTCTCGTAAATGCACACCGACTACACAGGAAGGATCGAACGCACTCATCCCATTTTGCAGGATCATGCAAAGATTTTTCCCTCTTTTCTTCCTCAATTCCTTTTCAGAAAGTTGGTTGAGGTTTTCTCCTTTAAAAAGAATATCTCCGGATTGGTGAAGTGAAGAGCTATTAAGCCTCATAATTGCTCTGCAAGTAACAGACTTACCACTTCCGCTTTCTCCCACAATCGCAAGACAGCTTCCAGATTCCACATGAAATGAACTGTTTTTAATAATATTTTTCTCGGAATGAACATCCCACACCTTTAAATTTTTCACTTCCAGTATATTCATCACTTACTGAGCTCCCTTTTTTTAAATAGAGATAAGTTCTCTTTCTTTCTTTTTTTTGAGGTAACTAGTTTAGGATCCAACGCAACTTGGAGCGAGTCGGATAAAAAATTAAATGCTGATACCACAATGACAATAGCTAACCCAGGTACTAGCATTAATTCCGGTCTAGTGAACATAACTTCTCTCGCTTCATTTAACATCATTCCCCATTCAGGAGTAGGTGCTTGAATTCCTAATCCCAAAAATGAAAATCCAGAAATTTGTAATATCATCGACCCAATGGAGCTGCTTGATATGACGGCAATATCAGCGAAAGTCACTGGGATGATGTGTCTGAAGATTATTTGTGTATCACTAATTCCTGATGCTTTGGAAAACTTCACATAGTCTAATTCAGCGTATTGCATAACAGACGCTCTGATGACTCGTGCAAACCATGCCCATTTAATTAGGGCAAAAGCAATTAGGATATTTTGGAGACCCACGCCGAATATACCAATAACCGCCAAAGCCATTACGTATCCCGGAAATGAAAGCATCGTATCGCATATTCTCATAATGACTGCATCGACTTTTCCTTTAAAATAGCCGGCAAGAAAGCCTAAAAATGCGCCTATTAGGACAGAAATAAATAAAACTACCAATACCCATAAGATACTTGGTCGAATTCCATAAATGATTCTTGATAAAATGCACCTGCCTAGATGATCATTGCCCAATAGGTACTCCCATGAAGGAGATGCGTACCGAAGGCTCATATTAACTTCATTAGGATCAAACGGTGCGAATAAAGGCGCGAAAATACCTGCAATAATTGTAGAGACAATAATCAGCAAAGATAGCAAAGCCAACTTATCCTTACTTAAGTTTTTTAATATCCTCATTTACAGATCATTCCTTAGCTTGGGATTCATTGCAGCATTAATAATGTCCGAGATTGCATTAAACAACACAAAGGCTACGGCTAAGACGAGCACGTATGCCTGAATAATAGGGAAATCTCTGCTAAGAATTGCTCTCACACTTAGACTTCCTAACCCTGGCCAAGCAAAAACATTCTCAATAACAACTGTGCTTCCTAATATGATGGGTATGGCCATACCAAATATTGAAATGGATACTTGCAATGAATTCCGCAGGATGTGCATGGTTATTTTCTTTTCTGGTAACCCCGATGCTCTTCCATAAAGAACATAGTCCTCATTCAAATTATTGATCATAGAGGTCCTGACATTTCTAAAATAGAGACCAGCATAACTGATTGTGATAACAACAACTGGTAGGATATAACTTTTATATGAATCCATTCCGCTTGTGGGCAACAAGTCTAGCTTTACCGAGAAGTACCAAATCATAAGGGTAGCCAACCAGTATGATGGCATTGCGGTTAAGAAAAAAGAAATGCCCCTTACCGATTTATCTATCATCTTCCCTTCATTTAATGCACAGACTACTCCTAATACTATAGATACCAAGATAATTGCTATCGATGAAATTAATGTCAATTTGAATGTATTAAAAAAGGCCGGACCTAGTAATGACCATACTGGTTTCCCATTAATATACGAATCACCAAAGTCTAATTGTAAGGATGAAACGAGCCAATCAAAATATCTTAGAATAAATGGCTGATCCATCCCGAATTCTTCTTTTGTCTGCTCTACTAGTTCGTCTGTTATTTGTGGAACTCCTTGCGCTTGCAGTATCACTTCAGCCGGATCCATGGGAGAAAGATTAATTAAGACGAACGTCAAAAATGAAATGACTAAAAGTAAAGGCATAGATACGAGCATCCTTCTAATGATGTATCTTTTCATAAAAATCTCCTTCCATAAAATAGCTACCCACTAAACTTTTGTACTTTTCATAAATAAAAAGGGGAAGATCTCCCCTTTTTTTAAAAAGCTTATTTAAAGTTCATCAACTCGAACGGCAGCTCAAACTGAGTCTGCTTGAATGAAACTCCAGTTAGATTTTGAGGCGCGATTACAGTCATCCCGCCGTTTGAAATAGGAATAAAAACAGCTTCTTCGTGAACAGTCGTCAATATCTCGGCATACAATGCTTTTCTAGCTTGTTCATCTGTCGACACCATAACTTGTTCAATGTTGTCGTATAGCTCATCTTCTTTTTTAATGCCTTTTGTTGTATGCAAATAAGAAGCCTCAGAAGTAAAAGCAGCGATTGTACTTTGTGGATCATACGCCAGACCCCAAGTTTGATTGAATAGTAAATCGTAGTCGCCTGTGGCCCTTCTATTCGCAATTGACGTTGACTCTTCCCCCGTAATTTCCAGTTGAAGACCAATTTCTTTTAGTGATGCTTGGATGAACTCAGCCTGCGTTTTCTGAGAAGACGAGCTGCTATCATAGTAAAGTTTCATCTCTAATTTTTTTCCATCTTTCGTTCTAGCTTCACTGCTGTTTTCTGATTTCCAACCGTTTTTTTCTAGAATCTCTATGGCTTTTTCTACATCATAGCCACGCTTCTTCAAATCAACGTCGGCATAATTCACATTAGGTGAAAATAGGGTTTCGGCCATTGATTCTGTGCCATTAAGAATATCCTTGCTAATGGTTTCTTTATCAATCGAATACCAAATGGCTTCACGTACAGCTGTTTCACTTATTGGGTTGTCCGCTTTACTGCTATTGGCTACAAGCATTTTGGTGTTCATAGGTTCACTTCTGATGAGTTGATAATCACCAGAATCCTCCAACTGATTCATGCCTTCAACAGCGATACTATCTGCACCACGATCATCCGTAAATGCAAAATTGATCTCTCCTTTTTGCAATGCCAAAAGGGTTGTTTCTCCGGCCGGCAATACTTTAGCCGTTATCCTCTTAATTTCTGGCGCTCCATTCCAGTAATCTTCATTTGCTTCAAAAGTTGCAAATTCGGCAGTTTTGTGTTCAGTGAGCACATAGGAGCCTGTCCCGTTAAAGCCACTTACACCATCTTTGGTTTCTCCATTTTCAAAATCTTTGGGTGAGATAAATACATAAGGCCGGGTCATGGACAACTCAACCAACGTTGGATAATAGGGTTCGGACAATTCCAATTCAACAGTATATTCATCTACTACGTTCACATTTTCCATTTTTGTGGATAGTTTAATCCACGCATGCTTTTCTGCATTACTCTGTACAGCATCGAGATTTTTCTTCACTGCCTCAGCGTTGAACGGCTCTCCATCATGAAATTGCACATCTTCCCTTAAGAAGAACGTGTATACTTTGCCATCTTCAGAAATTTCCCAGGATTCAGCAAGCAATGGCTGAATCCCATCCTTTGTGTTTTCAACTAACGATTCATAGACCATGCCTTGAGCCGGCATCGAACCGGTATATAAATGCGGGTTCATATCATTAATATCCTGAGCAACAGCATAAACTAACTCATTATCAGTTTCATCACTCTTTTTCTCATTCGCAGAGTCTTCTTCAGAACAGGCAGCCAGAACAGATAAAACCAATAACAGTAGACCTAGAACCTTAATTTTTTTTATTAACATTGTATTTATTCTCCCTTTAATCACATTTAGTTTAAACCGTCTTGCTTTACTGATTTGATGCAACTTGACTATAAAATCCGATATTTTTAAAGTAGTAACTATTACGATTTACAGAGCATATTTAGTAGGTTCTTCGAAGCAAGTCCTAATTCTTTTGTTGTGCTTTAACACTTTTCTCTATTTCACTGCATATCATATTTATGTCGTCCTCAAAACTTTGTATGGAAAATGCATCAGATAATAATTCAGTTTCATGAGATTGAACAACTTCTTGAATTTTACTTTCATATGCCTGAATGAACTTATCTATTACTGGACAATCTGAATTTAAGTATTTTGCGATTCCTTGTATTATTTTTATACGGTAATAATCTTCCTTTGGCATTCTTGGAATATCCCATTTCCCTTCTCTGTTAATAAACATTTTTTTTATAGGTACCGCAGAAAAGTCAAAGTATCTTCCATCTTCATCTGGCTTTGAAAAAGGATCCACTAATAGTGAGGTATAACGAATATATAATAAGTACTCTTGATGTATGGTCTTTAAATCAACAAAGCTTTCTATATCTCGACGCGATAAACTTTCCAATCTCACTGGATAATTATCGTCTGTCATAAACTTAAGTAAGTTTATACTTTTAATATTTATTTTCTCTAAAAGCATCATTAGTTCTTTCCATTGAGATAACATATCACGTATTAAATATTGTGTAACAGGTCCTTCCGGATATACTTTATACACATATTTTTTATCATTTAAGTTTCCGAATATAGCATTTAATGAAAATTCATTCATAAACAAGGGAGGATGAACATACAAAGAAATATTTCTTGTTTCTGCCTCAAGAGGTGTATCCATCATTTTTAACACAATACCTAATTGCTCAAAAACATCGTATAGTCTTTCCATATTTTTAGACGCTTGATGCGAAGAGCCTAAGTACACTTTTTTCTTGACAGCTGTTGTTATTATACGGTTTGAAGGCTTCTCATCGGCCCATCTAGTATCACCATAATACGTAGAAAAACTAATAATTTCTGTGTTTGAATTGTAGTTGCTGATATAATTCTTAATTAAGTTATTGGAGCCAAAAGTTGGAGAAACCAAAATAATACATTTCACTTTTTTTAGGACTTTATCATTGATTTGTTTGATAACTTCTATATAGGCATCTGTTGTTACAGATAGAATAATGGTATCCCATTCCCCCAGTATGGTTTCATACCCTTCAAAAATTTGATCTAGAGAATCGTCACCTCTCATGGTTCGATGTTTTTCATTTTGAATGCTTGCGTGTATTTGACGATTGTTCTGCTCAAGTGCTGAAAAAAAAGATTCTGAGCGAACGGATTCTCTTCCTGCAATTGCTATGTAACAACCTGTATGTTTTTTGAAATTTACTGCAAGTTGAATTGAAGTAGGGCCAGTTCCTAAAATTAAAACTCGATTAAAATCACTCATAAACTCTCCCTTTCTAAAATATAAGCTTATGCTTTTTTATATAATGCGATATCAAACACGTGGTCAGGACGTAAAATATTTTCAACCATCATCCATTTTTTTTCATTAACCTTTTTCATTGGATAGTTAAATAGTGATTTCAAATGATCACCATATCTCATGACCACGACTACATTTTCATTCGTTAAAGTATGTAATTGCTCTAGTATTTCGTACTTTATTCCAACTGTTGAGCTAAAAATGATATGGGTTGCTTCTTTTGTGAAATTAAGGTCTTCCACTACTGATTGTTCTAGTCTGATATTTAAACCATTGCCTAACTTCTCTACAACTTTTAATCCCAGTGTAATGGCTTCCTCATCGATATCTGTGCCAACTACCTCTGCTCCAGTTTGCTGAGCTATTAACAACGGTGTCATCGGAAAAGAACCAGATCCTATTAACAATACTTTGGATTCAGAATCGGCTTGAAAACTCCCAAATTCCGTCTTAATACACGACTCTATATTTTTAAAATAATCGGACACATCATTATTTCCATTCAGTAGTTTCAACGCACGGTATTTTTCCAAAATAGCAACACAATAGGCTGATTTTTTTCTTAACTCTGTTAAAATCTGGTCAAACTCACTAGATTTATGTAGTGCTAGTTGTTCCCACGTTACTTTATTGCTCTCACTTGTGATGAACTTTGAGTAGTCATCAATTATATTCTCTAATTCAGAACTCCTATCGGTTGCATGATCGTAGTTTTCCGCTATTTCATCGAACTTTTCTAAAAAGTCATTTAAATATTCATAAAAAGTCTTTAACTCAATCATTCATGTCACCCCTAATCGAATTAATTAACAATCTATAAAAGCTTTTCCTTGTGCCACGATGCTGACACTTCCTTCAATATTCAGGCTTGTGAGTTCTCCTTCATGACATGCAGCGTTTACGGTAATAATACCGCCAGGTTGTCTTATTTTTACAGCAACTTCCCCTTTATTCCTCCATGCTAAGTAAGCTCCTATAGATGCTGTCCCGGATCCACACCCCCTTTCCCATATCAAGCTATCTAGATGTGGAACATACATGAGAGGAGCCAGCTCTTCAGATTTAGATTTATACAATAAAACACCAATTAAGTTAGTACCCGACGTTGCTCCGATCAACCTTGCTAGATTTTCTGCTTTTTTTCTCATTCGGTTATTGAATTCGTCGACTTCTATTACAATATGTATAAAATCAGGATAATTTACTGTTATTATATTCAACTCTTCATTTTCAAAATGAACTATCTTCAAATCTACCTTTTTAGGAATGGGCATATTAACTTGACAGTAGTACACTTCTGATTTTTTTTGAACTTGACAGATAACTAATTGTTCTGTACCTGAAGATTCTAATAATACATCTGTCGAATCGTTTTGTCTTAGCCCTTTTTCGGATGCAATAAAAGCTGCTAATGCCATGCAAGCATTGCCACAAAATTCATTACCACCCATTTGTAAATGTGCAGCTGCTTCTGCATTTACTGGTTTTTCTATAAAACCTACTTGTTCTGCATAGACACTGTCATATGACATTACTCTTGAAGCAATGTAGGAATGCTTTTCGAATGGATAACTAGTTTTTATAAGAATAGTCATATTTTGTGTGGGATTTAATTTTATAAATTCTATCTCTTGTTTCATCACAATAATCCTCATCCCTCCTTATTAACGATTTTAAGAACCTATTTTCTGTTATCGCTTTTTATCACCCCAATAAACTGTTAGGTATTGTCTATCCATATCTCTTTTAAATGCTCTTTATATGAAAAAAGTAATCATTACGATTTACATCATATCTTTTTTATTTTTAAACTGCAACCTTTTTATAAATATGCAAATTTCTAATAAATTTAGTGAATAGATGCACTCATCAAAGCACACTAATTTGAAACAGAAAGAGAAGACGCCCTTGACTAAGCATCTTCCCTCTATTGCACTGATATTACGTAGTATCAGGCACCATCTTCTTTTTCCGGAAGTCAATTTCGAAATCTATTCAACTAGGTTTTGATGATTCAAAACAAATCAGTATACTACTTCATAGCCAGGTTCTTCTGTTAAAATTTAATCCTTTTTGGCTATTTCTTTTAGCTGAAAGTTTGAATTTGCAGCTAAACTACTTTTATCTTTTGCAATAAGATAACCATGAGCCGCAATGAATTTTTTAAATATATTGACTTACATAAGTGGTTCAGTTTTAAGTAACCGGTTACAAATTTAAAAAACCTTTTTAAAAGGAGTGTGAAAAGCATAATCTTTGCGAAAAGAAAGTATATTTTCTTAACGTTTAATAAAGTTAAGAAAAGGAAATTGTACTAATATCAAAAAAACACAAAGGAGGTTTTCTTATGAGCACTGAGCACCATTCCCACCAGCATAATCTGTCATGCGGCCACACGAAAATAAAGCATGAGGATCACATTGATTATGTGCACAATGGCCATCTTCACCATGAACACGAAGGCCACCGGGATGAATGCAGAATTTCTGTTACCGATACGAACCCAGATGTTTGTGCACCCATGAATTGCGGATGTAGGAACGACAACGACTGCGGACATGAACTTGTTCCACATGGTGATCACGTGGATTATCTAGTGAATGACCGTCTGCACCAAGTTCATGACGGTCATTGTGACGACCATGGCCCTGTTGAATTAGTTCCGGTAAAGTAGAATTTTTACAAACACTTCTGATGCTTTCCGACGAATCTAATAGCTAGAAGCACAGGAAAAAACACCTATGCTGCCTGTATCCGATATTAAATCTGACAAGAGCAGCATAGGTGTTTTTTTAGAGCTTCATATTACAACGCCAGTTCAAAGATTGTCGAGTTCTTTAATATACATAAGAGTAATGACAGCTACCGATAATTGATGATATGTAAACCTAATCCTTTTTAAAAAGTGAATTACAAAAATTGTAAATAAATACTTTAAATAATAATTGTTAACAAGTCAGTTTTTTCTGCTGAAGCCATTTTAATGCTCGTCAAGAAAATACACAAATGCCTTCCCGCTAATTATCGGGAAGGCATTTTCTCTATTATTCAATTTTATTCCATTCCTTTAATATCACGATTAATAATACGATAATAATTGTAAGGCTGTAAATAAACAAAATCCATGAAGTCGGTCTTGGAGAAATATCTAACTGCATTTGGTGGATGATATCTGCAATAGAGTAGATAAAGGCAAGGATTGCAAGCACTAAAACAAAAATTATTTTTTGTTTTTCCGTTACCTTCATAACGCTTGGGTGTTTATGTTGCTCATAAGCATCCTACCTCCAATTATAAGGTGTTCCTGGAATCGCCTTATAGGCAGCCAGTGTTTTATTGCAAAGACTAAAATATTTAATAACAAGATAAAGAGTTCCAACACCGGGAATAGTTTTTAAGTACTGTTTAAAGAACTTTTTCAAATTAGAGATAGTAGGATACTTTATAGATTTAAATGCTTTATCGAGTAAACCAATAGCAGTGAAGTTATACAGCGCACCTACTTCATAAGAACGGACTGCATCAACGTTCCTAGTGAAAGTATCAAATTTGGTCGTATAAGAACCAATTGTTTTTTGTTTGCCAAGTTCTCGAGCCAAACCTCCACCATTACTATTCTTATAATATGCGTAATTCTGACCAGCTGTTCTTGCCTTGAGCCATGTACCAGTTGCCATAGCTGTAAACTCATTGTTAGTCCCCACACTTGCCGGATACACTGGAGGTTTCCAGAGGTGTATGTCGTCATGGGGCTTACTAGGAGCGGTTTCATCAGTTATAGAAACCATTTCTTGATGTATAATCTTATTGGCAAGCAAATCTTTTTGAGTTACGGAAATGATATCTCCCTGTAAGATTGTTGCGGTCGAAAATTTTTCCGTTAGAGTAGATGTCCCATTCTCTACCAATGATTTTTTTGTGGTCACTACATCACCAACAATTTGTTCTTCATATAAATAAATCTTACCATCTTCAAGCGCTTTGTAAATAACCTCTCCTTCTATGTCTTTAATTAGTTCGATAATTTCATGTGGAGTACCATTCAGTATCTCTTGTTCATCTAGTGTATCATTGGCAGCTGAACTTTTTGGAAAAGAGGGCAACACTACTGACATAATAGAGACTACTACTGAAAAATAAATCATTCCATTCCTAAATGAATACAATTTCGTTACTTTCAAAATTTCTTCTCCTATCAAAACGGGTTATTTTAATACTATATTTAACAAATTTACATCACTTTAGTTACCCATTCAATTTATTTAATAAAACTAAGATACCACTAAACATTAATAAAAACCATATTTTTCTAATATTATATTATAAAAGGAAATCAGAAGCTTAGAGCTGTTTTTTCTAATATTTTTTTATTTTGACATAATTTTTTAAACATTTTGTATTTTTTAACTATGTAGGAGCTTATATGAAATCGAGGAGTAAAAAGTATTCAATCAATTCAACAAGTTTCAATGAATTGGCTCTTTTGAACCGTTCGTAAAAGTACACTATTACGAACGCTCTAAAAAAAGCTAAATATCGGCAAAAAAATCGTTCGTAAATGTATCAAAACACTTTACGAACGTTCGCCAGTTTGCATACATTTTTACGAACGCTTTCAAGCAGAACTAAAGGGAACGATCTTTATTTCGAATTACGTTTTGGATAAACTTTTAAGAAGAGATCATGAATAAAAAAAAGAAGAAGCCGCGGCTTCTTCTTTTTAAATGAACCGAAAAGGTTCTGTATTTGTTTGAGACTGTAAAAATTCACATTGCCAAGTTGGCTGTTGCTTAGACATATGGTCTACTACTCCTTGAATCATCACTTTTTCTACATGATGGCCCGGGTCGACAATATTCAACCCTATCGCTTGTGCGTCTTGAGCTGTATGGAAATACATATCACCCGTGACGTAGACATCCGCTCCGGCACGTTTAGCTTGTTGGAAATATTTGTTGCCATCGCCACCGAGCACTGCGACTTTTTTAATAATGGCGTCTGGATCGCCAACGATGCGTAGAGCCGGAACCTCAAGCTGCTGTTTTGTCCACTCTGCAAACTGAGTCAATGTCATTGGTGTTTCAAGTGTTCCGACGCGTCCGAGCCCCATCGCTTCTCCTTTATTTTCTAAGGTAAACACATCATACGCTACTTCTTCGTAAGGATGCGCCGAAATCATAGCTTTAATGACACGGTCTTTGTCGGGTTTACGGACTACTACTTCTATTTTTGATTCCGAAGCCACTGCCATTTCCCCAACTTCACCCGTGTATGGATTAGCTCCAGCAGTTGGGCGGAAACGACCTGTTCCAGAAAACGTATAGCTGCACGATTCATAATCACCAATTGCTCCAGCTCCTGCTTTAGCCAATGCTTCACGAACTGCTTCTTCATGACTTTCCGGAGCGAACACTGCAATTTTTACTAATTCCGCTTCATAAGTCGGAACCAACACATTGGTGTTTTTCATTCCCAATGCCTCCGCCAATAAATCATTGACACCACCCGTTGCCACATCTAGATTGGTATGCGCCGCATAGACCGCAATGTCAGATTTAATGAGTTTTTCCATCAACCGCCCTAGTGGAAAATCCGTCTGCAGATTTTTCAGGGGACGAAAAATCGGTGGATGATGAGCGATTATCAATCCTGCGCCTTTAGCTATTGCTTCGTCAACAACTTCTTCATTGACGTCCAAGGTCACCAAGACCCGGTCGACTTTCTTGTTCAGGCTTCCCACATGCAAACCGATCGGATCACCTTCCATCGCTAAGTACTTAGGCGACCATTTCTCGAATTCCTCGATGATCTGCCGGCCATTAGGAATTTTCACGCTGCAGCACCTCTTCTACTAACTGTATTTTTTCGATCAATCCCTGTTTTTTCTCAATAATTCCCTTTGTCTGAGCGGTGGATTCCATCAGAGCAACGATTTTTTTCCATTGGTCGCTTTCACGTGTCCATTTTTCCTGGAAAATAGCCGTTTTTTCCTTCAATAGTTCAGGTCCCATCAGCATTTGCTGCGGTGTCCATAAAACAGTTGCCTCGACTTTTTGAAGAACCAGTATTTCATAAATTTTTTCATTTTCTTTTAAAATCTCTTCTTCTACAATGCCCCAGTTGTTGGCGACAGCCCAATCCCGGATGGATTTGGCGTGGACATTAGGCTGCAGGATCAAACGCTCTACTCCAACGAGCTGCTTTTTGCCCTGCACCAAAATCGAGCAGATCAACGGACCACCCATGCCCGCAATGGTGACAGTGCTGATGCTATCTTCAGGCAGGATGACGTCAAGTCCACTCGCCAACCGAACATCGATCTGTGCGGTAAGCCCTTCCTGCTGAACCTGTTTTTGAGCCGATTCAAATGGACCTTTGACAACCTCCCCCGCTATGACTTTATCCACTACGCCATTCAATACCAGATGACAAGGCAAATAAGCATGGTCGCTTCCGATGTCTGCCACTACTGTGCCCTTTGGAACGTGATGGGCCACTCTTGTCAGCCGATGCGATAATTGTTGAGCATTCATTAAGATCCTCCTAATTTGACAGAAAAACCCTTAGCTCCAGAAGAACTAAGGGTTTTTGGATGCTATTCGAGTGATAATACCCACTCAGCCATTGCTGCTACATTCTCTTCTGGAACAAGACCGGCTGGCATAGTGCCTTTACCGTTGATCAAAATATCTTCGATGTCTGGCTGTGGCAGCTCAGTAGCAATCAATGATGGACCTACTCCGCCTTCATAGCTTGAACCGTGACAAGAAATACAGTTTGCTTGCGCGAACTCTTCAGGATCAAAATCGCCTTCTGCAGTTTCTCCGCCTTCTTCACCTTCAGCAGCTTCTCCGCCGCCTTCTTCTTCTGTTGCCTGTTCTTCTGCGATTTCAGCTTCGTCGTTAACTCCTTGTACTGATAAGAAGAAAATTAAACCAATACCGAACGCCATGATTAAGATATAAGGAACAATTGCATTTTTTTGCATCCGTTACCCCTCCCTCTACTAAATTCTGCTTGATGATATTATTCGTATCATTCATTATTGTACTGTATTATCCACGAAACGAAAAGTCTTAACAGATAACTTTTCTTTGTTTGTGACAAAAACGGTAATTTAATTTCTATTTACCCCTTCTGCAAAGAGTTTTTTGTCCATACTTTCTTGATAAAACTTATTTCACAAAATCTTTTCCAACGAAAAGTCTACTACAAGAAGAGCCCTGCAAATCGCAGGGCTTCAATTTTTTCAGCAGCCGATTTGGCGTGCTATGACCATGCGCTGGATTTCAGACGTTCCTTCGCCAATTTCCAATAATTTTGCATCGCGCATATAACGTTCGACTTCGTATTCCTTCATATAACCATAACCCCCATGAATCTGGATCGCTTCATCAGCCACTTCCATGGAAATTTCGGAAGCATACAGTTTCGCCATTGACGCTTCTTTAGTAAATGGCCGTCCCTGATCCTTTAGCCAAGCGGCTTTGTAAACCATATTGCGAGCTAATTCAATTTTCATCGCCATATCGGCCAACTTGAACTGAGTAATCTGGAACTCGGACAAAGGCTTGCCAAACTGCTTGCGTTCTTTAGAATAAGCCAATGCTTTGTTGAATGCCGCTTGCGCGATGCCTACAGCCATAGCTGCAATGCCGATGCGTCCGCCATCTAATGTCACCAAGAACTGCTTAAAGCCATCTCCACGCTTGCCTAACAGGTTCTCCTTTGGCACGCGGACATTTTCCAGCACCAATTCCGTCGTATTCGACGAATGAAGTCCCATTTTCTCGTAATTATCGATGATGGTAAAGCCTTCAGCATCGGTCGGTACAATAATGGCACTGATTTCCTTTTTGCCGTCATTCATTCCTGTAATGGCGGTAATCGCCAAATGCTTGGCATGGCTGGCATTGGTGATATAGACTTTGGAACCGTTAATGACCCAGTCGTCGCCATTTTCCACTGCACGGGTTTCTGTTCCTCCGGCATCCGATCCGGCATTGGGTTCCGTCAACCCGAAAGCACCAAACGACTCACCAGTACAAATTGGTGTCAAATACTTTTCTTTCTGTTCTTCAGTTCCAAACAAGTTCAGCGGCGCGCCGCCAAGAGAAATATGTGCAGAATAAGTGATTCCTGTAGATGCACAGGCACGGCTCAACTCTTCAGTCACAATCGCAAAACTGGTGGTGTCCGCTCCAGCTCCGCCGTATTTTTCATCAAACGGCAACCCCATCATTCCCATGTCGGACAGCTGTTTGAAGATTTCAGTCGGAAAAGCCTTAGAACGGTCACGGTCAATGGCACCCGGTGCCACTACCTTATCTGAAAATTCCTTCATGGTCTTTTTGATCATCTGTTGTTCTTGCGTCAAATCGAAATCCATTTGTGTACATCCCCTTTGTTATGAATACGCTTACACCTTTCATTATATAGGAAAAATTAAGACAAACTCAAGCTTTAACTAGAATTCCTTTTTTAGTCCAATAAAAAAGAGCCACTTTCCGGAAAATCCGGTAGCGGCTCAAGTTTTTTTTCTATTCAAGAAAATCTTTAAGGCGTTTGCTACGAGAAGGATGACGAAGTTTGCGCAAGGCTTTTGCTTCAATTTGGCGAATCCGCTCACGCGTAACACCAAACACTTTACCGACTTCTTCCAACGTCCGTGTCCGGCCATCATCCAAGCCGAAGCGTAGACGCAACACGTTTTCTTCACGGTCAGTCAAGGTATCCAAAACATCTTCCAATTGCTCTTTCAGCAATTCATAAGCGGCGTGGTCAGATGGTGATTGCGCATCGGAATCTTCGATAAAGTCTCCTAAATGCGAATCGTCTTCTTCACCAATTGGTGTTTCTAAAGAAACTGGCTCTTGAGCGATTTTCAAAATTTCACGCACTTTTTCAGGCAACAGGTCCATTTCTTCACCGATTTCCTCCGGGGAAGGCTCACGGCCAAGATCCTGAAGCAGCTGGCGCTGTACACGAATCAATTTATTGATGGTTTCCACCATATGAACAGGGATGCGGATCGTCCGTGCTTGATCAGCAATAGCGCGTGTAATGGCCTGACGGATCCACCAGGTTGCATACGTACTGAACTTGAACCCTTTTGAATAATCGAATTTTTCAACTGCTTTGATCAAGCCCATATTTCCTTCCTGGATCAAATCCAGGAACAGCATGCCGCGTCCGACATAGCGCTTTGCAATACTGACAACTAAGCGCAGGTTAGCTTCAGCAAGACGTTTTTTTGCTTCTTCGTCGCCTTGTTCGATTAATTTTGCCAAACGAACTTCTTCTTCCGCTTTTAGCAAATCGACGCGTCCAATTTCCTTCAGGTACATGCGGACAGGATCATTAATTTTGATACCAGGCGGGACGCTTAAATCGTTCAGATCGAATTTATCTTCGGTTGGTTTCATGAGACGGTCCAAATGCTCTTCGTCATCGGATTTCCGTTCCAATTCGATACCATGGCCCTCCAATTGATCGATAAACTCTTCTACTGCATCGGATTCCATTTCGAAAATCGCCAATTTGTCAGCAATTTGTTCATAATTAAGCTCTCCGGTTTTTTTACCTGTTTCGATTAGCTGTTTTTTCGCTTCTTCAACAGTTGCTTCCGGACCTTCAGTAGTCAATGGTACATTGCTTGCTTCAACTTCAGTTTGGCGTTCAGATTTCTCGGCCATGTGACTTCCTCCTTTAAAAAAACCGGAATTAACTTACAATGATTTTCGTAAAGCAATCACTTCTTGTGCAAGAAGTAAAGCGCGCTTTAAGTCATGCTGTTTTTCCGCTTCTTTTGATTGCTGGATTTTAAGATTAATTTGCTGTTCGACCCGATGTTTTTGCAGATGTTTTAAACAATCGGAAATTTCTTCATCCGCATGTTCCGGATCACGTTCGGACAATGCAGTTTCCATGACAAGTTTGCGGAGTTCTGCATCTTGAAGGGTTTCCAGAAATTTATGAAAATCAGCTTTATCCCATTCTTCATAGAAACCAAGCAATTGAACGTACAGCGCCTGGAATTCTTCGCTGATAAATGGAATACCATTGTCTTCGACCTCCAATTTATCCATGACTGACGGATCTGCCAGGGCATGCGATAAGAGCATCCGTTCCGCTCGGTGCAGTGATGTGATCTGTTTCGGCTCTTTTTTAGTCATCTTTACTGTCGCCGGTTCGGGACGGTTCCGTGCAATCGTTTTGTTTTCCAATTTCCGATAATGCTGTAGGATAGCTTCTTGGGATAATCCGGTTTCCCCTGATAATTGTTTTATATATAAATCCCGCTCTAAGGGCGAGGATCTACCGGCCAAAAGTTGCAGCACTTCTTGAATGTACTGCAGCAGGTCGTTTTCATACTGAAAATTTTTATGCCTGCGAGCGTGCATCATCGCGAATGCAATAAAGGCATGAGGCTTTCCAATAATCTGCTCTTTGAATGCTTCAGCGCCATTTTCGCGAACAAAATCATCTGGATCCATCTTGCCGGGTAAGACCGCCACTTCCACTTTAAAATTATCTTCGTTCAAGGAAATCGCCGCTCTTTTAGCAGCTTCCCAGCCTGCATCATCACCATCAAAACAAATGACGACTTCTTGGGCAAAACGCTTCATTTGCCTGATGTGTTGGGCAGTGAGTGACGTACCCATTGTTGCTAAAGCATTGTCAACTCCTGCTTTACCCGCTGCGATGACATCCATAAACCCTTCAAACAAAATAATTTTCCGATTTTTCCTTATAGCGCTTCTGGCATGATGCACATTATAAAGCACTTGGCTTTTTTGGAAAATCGGAGATTCTGGGCTATTCATATATTTGGCTTCCTGTTTAGTGTGCTCAAGGACTCTTCCCGAAAAGGCGATTACTTTACCAGTCTCGTTCATAATTGGAAACATGATTCTACCGCGGAATCGATCAAAATAGCCGCTTGACTGCTCACGAGGAATCGCCAATCCACTCACTTCCAGCTCTTCTTCACTAAAGCCTTTTCGCTTGAGCGCAGACGCCATGTAATT
This sequence comes from Planococcus antarcticus DSM 14505, assembly GCF_001687565.2. Classification (NCBI taxonomy): domain Bacteria; kingdom Bacillati; phylum Bacillota; class Bacilli; order Caryophanales; family Caryophanaceae; genus Planococcus; species Planococcus antarcticus. The sequence goes on along the minus strand of NZ_CP016534.2, from coordinate 1,609,685 downwards.
CCATTCCGGAAGCGACCAGCCAATCTTGTTTTTTTCAATAATTTCTCGGGTAAAGCCCCTATTTTCCAAATAGTCCAATGCCACTTGGCCTTCTTCCGTATTCATTAATATATGGTGGTACATATCCGCAGCAAACTCCTGCATCAAAATCAATTGATGATCGCTTTTTGATTGCACCGGACCGGATTCGGCAGGGCTCTGTATGTCGACATCTATGCCTGAGCGGCTTCCCAATCTTGATAAGGCTTCCTGAAACGTTAAATTTTCAATATCCATCAGAAACGTGATGACATTGCCACCAGCTCCACACCCAAAACAATGAAAAATCTGCTTATCGGCGGTGACAGAAAAAGATGGTGTACTTTCTCCGTGGAAAGGGCAGAGACCGAACCAATTGCGGCCCCTTTTTGTTAACTGAACATACTCACCGACAACATCTACAATATCTGTGCTGGAACGGATTTTTTCAATCACTTCTTCAGGAACTCGATTGGACATTATTTTCACCATCTTTAGTTTGCTTAACTACTTTAATTCGTGATAGAAAGACAAAATCCTTCATTTTTCGACAAAAAGATAAAGCAAACTATTTTATCCAATAGTAAGCTTTAGCCACAATTCTCCATTATAAAACGTTTTTATCAAAAAATCCACCAAAAAGAAAGAAAAACCGCCTATACAGGTGGTTTTCCTGAAATCATTTTTGAAGTTTGCTCAAGATCAGGTTAGCAGTTTCTTCTACTGCTCGATTCGTCACATCGACTATTTCGCAGCCGATGCGATCTACCACTTTATGGAAATGCGCGATTTCTTCATGGATGCGCTCGATTTTCGCATAATTGGCATCATCGTTCAAGCCAAGGGCAATCAGCCGTTCTTTGCGGATGTTGTTAAGTTTATCCGGTGAGATGACCAAGCCGAAGCATTTCTTCGGATCCACATGGTACAGCTCATCCGGCGGATCGACTTCAGGCACCAGTGGAACATTGGCGACCTTTAGCCGCTTATGCGCTAAGTATTGGGATAACGGTGTTTTGGAAGTTCTTGAAATTCCAACGAGGACGATGTCAGCCATCAAAATACCACGCGGATCTCTTCCATCATCGTATTTGACAGCGAATTCGATGGCTTCCACCTTTTTAAAGTAATCATCATCCAATTTGCGGACTAAGCCTGCTTCCTGCAACGGCGGTGCGTCTAGCTCCCTTTCCAATGCATCCAAAAGCGGACCCATCAGATCCACTGCCGTGACGTGAAACTTTGTCGTTTCCGACTGCATATAGTCTCGCAGTTCCTGGGAAACTAATGTATAAACGATGAAGGCCTTCTGGGTGACAGCCAATTTGACGATTTCCTGAAGATGATCGATCGAATCGATATAAGAAAAACGCTTGAGGACTGCATTTTGATCTGCGTTCAGGTATTGGCTGATAGCCGCTTTTGCGACCAATTCCCCTGTTTCTCCGACCGAATCGGAGACAATGAACAAACGGAGTGAATTCATGGTTGGCACCTCACAAATCGTGGTTTTCCGATAACGATAAAAACGCACGAGTAATATTCGTTTTTGTTAATCTACCGACGACTTTGAAGCCATCCGGCTGTTCTTCCACCACTGGCAGTGCATCGATTTGCTGATTGATCAGGCGATGTGCTGCCTGAATTAGTGATTCATTTTTTGTGCAATATGTGATGTTCGGCATGCGCGTCATGATGATATGTACAGGGATGGCTGCTAAGTTCTGACTGCCCAGACTCGCACGCAGCAAATCCTTTCTCGACAGCACTCCGGCCAGGTAGGATTTTTTATCCACGACAAAAAGCGTACCCACATCATCCAGGAACATCTGGCTGATGGCGTCGTAGACACTACCGTCTTCCCTGACGACAACCGGAATCGATTGGAAATCCTTGACTTTCATATTGTTCATCGTGTCCGTGACGTCCTGTCCCGGTTTTTTTCCCGAATAAAAATAGCCAACACGCGGACGGGCATCTAGAAAGCCTGCCATTGTCAGGATGGCTAAGTCAGGTCGTAACGTTGATCTTGTTAAGTTCAGGCGATCCGCTATCTGTTCGCCAGTAATCGGTCCGTTGCCTTTAACGATTTGAAGAATTTCCTCTTGCCGTTTATTGAGTTCGATTGGACTCACCGCCTCAAAATATATATATGTTATACTCAATATCAATTATTATATACTAATTAATACGATATTGCGAAGAAAACTTGGCCGTGGTACAATATGAACGAACTTAACAGAGGCAATGACGGATAGATAAGTACTGTAACCAATGAGCGAGCAGGGATGGTGAAAGCCTGCAGCTACAGGAAAAGGCAATCTAGAGCCATTTTTTATTTTAAGCGGGCTGCATTTTGCAGTCAATCGAGGTGGAACCGCGGGTCTTAACGTACTCGTCCTCGGACATGTTGACATGTCCGAGGACGAGTACGATTTTTTATTTTATGGAGGTAATTTTATGTCAATGGAAGATGTAGTAGCATTAGCGAAACACAGAGGATTTGTATTTCCAGGCTCTGAAATTTACGGAGGATTGGCAAACACATGGGATTACGGCCCACTTGGCGTTGAACTGAAAAATAATATTAAAAAAGCATGGTGGAAAAAATTCGTTCAGGAATCTCCTTATAATGTAGGTCTCGATGCAGCGATTTTAATGAACCCTAAAACTTGGATCGCATCTGGGCATGTCGGCAACTTCAATGATCCGATGATTGACTGCAAGAGCTGTAAAACTCGCCACCGCGCGGATAAATTGATTGAAGATGCATTAGACGCTAAAGGTATTGAGTTAATCGTTGATGGCCTATCATTTGAAAAAATGGCTGAACTCATACAAGAACACGAAGTAAAATGTCCAACATGTGGCGCACAGGACTTTACAGAAATTCGCCAGTTTAATTTGATGTTCAAGACTTTCCAAGGCGTTACCGAAGCTTCAACAAACGAAATTTTCCTGCGTCCAGAAACGGCTCAAGGGATTTTCGTCAACTATAAAAACGTTCAACGTTCAATGCGAAAAAAAATGCCTTTCGGAATTGCTCAAATCGGCAAAAGTTTCCGTAACGAAATCACACCGGGTAACTTTACGTTCCGGACACGTGAGTTCGAACAAATGGAGCTTGAGTTTTTTTGCAAACCAGGTGAAGATTTGGAATGGTACGCTTACTGGCGCGATTACTGCAAAAACTGGCTACTGAACTTAAATATGGCTGAAGACAATATGCGCTTGCGTGAGCATGATGAAGATGAGCTTTCGCATTATTCCAATGCTACAGTCGACATCGAATACAAATTCCCGTTTGGCTGGGGCGAGCTATGGGGCATTGCAGACCGCACCGACTTTGACTTGAAACGTCATATGGAGCATTCAGGAGAAGATTTCAATTACATCGATCCAGTGACAAATGAACGTTTTGTTCCTTATTGCATCGAGCCTTCTCTTGGAGCTGACCGCGTAACATTGGCTTTCCTAGTGGATGCTTACAACGTAGAAGAACTCGACAACGACGACAAACGCACCGTATTAAGATTCCACCCGGCCTTGGCACCTTATAAAGCTGCTGTTTTGCCTTTATCTAAAAAATTAGCAGAAGGTGCAACAGGCGTATTCGCTGAACTTGCTAAGCATTTCATGGTGGATTACGACGAGTCACAATCAATCGGCAAACGTTACCGCCGCCAAGATGAAATTGGCACACCTTTTTGCATTACGTACGACTTTGATTCTGTCGAAGACGGTCAGGTAACAGTACGCCACCGTGACTCCATGGAACAAACACGCATGCCAATCGCAGAAGTACAAGCTTATGTCGAGAAGCATATTCAGTTTTAAGAAGAAAAGCGGAAACGGCCGTTCAGCTCCGACAGGCATAAGACGATCTGGTGAAGCGGCGCCTTTTGCCGCATAACCAGAGTAGCTTATGACCCGAGGAGCTGGCCGTTGGAGCTAGACACTGAAAAGCGGAAACGGCCGTTCAGCTCCGACAGGCATAAGACGATCTGGTGAAGCGGCGCCTTTTGCCGCATAACCAGAGTGGCTTATGACCCGAGGAGCTGGCCGTTGGAGCTAGACACTGAAAAGCGGAAACGGCCGTTCAGCTCCGACAGGCATAAGACGATCTGGTGAAGCGGCGCCTTTTGCCGCATAACCAGAGTGGCTTATGACCCGAGGAGCTGGCCGTTGGAGCTAGACACTGAAAAGCGGAAACGGCCGTTCAGCTCCGACAGGCATAAGACGATCTGGTGAAGCGGCGCCTTTTGCCGCATAACCAGAGTGGCTTATGACCCGAGGAGCTGGCCGTTGGAGCTAGACACTGAAAAGCGGAAACGGCCGTTCAGCTCCGACAGGCATAAGACGATCTGGTGAAGCGGCGCCTTTTGCCGCATAACCAGAGTGGCTTATGACCCGAGGAGCTGGCCGTTGGAGCTAGACACTGAAAAGCGGAAACGGCCGTTCAGCTCCGACAGGCATAAGACGATCTGGTGAAGCGGCGCCTTTTGCCGCATAACCAGAGTGGCTTATGACCCGAGGAGCTGGCCGTTGGAGCTAGACACTGAAAAGCGGAAGTGCCTGGTCAGCTCCGACATATCATTAAATAGAATGCTCGGAGAATATAGAAATAAAAAAGAAGAGCTGCCCAAAAGACTATTCGTCTTTTGGCAGCTCTTCTTTTTCGGGCAAAAATTCAGGCGTTCGCTCTAATTGCTCAAGGAATTTCCTCGATTTCAAACGAATTCCCGCTTTTTCCTCATAAATTGTACGAACAATTTGCTTGAGCAAGCTCTTTGATTCTTTTTTTAACGTCAGCGACCCTACCCGTTCAATCGGCACAAAATAGAAAGTACGGATCAATTTCACTAACGCCGGGCTTAACCGAATGATATACGGGTCGATATGGAAACAACGGTGACACAGGAAACCAAGTTCTTGAAAAGAAAAAGCGAATTCTCCTTCGGTCGATCCACAATTTGCACATTGATGAAGCGTTGGCGTAAGGCCTGCCACTTGTAACATTTTCCACTCTACAAAAAGCGTAATTGCTTCGGGATCATAGCCATCGTCTATCGCATGAAGTGCCTGGTACAAAATTTCAAAAATCGTGGATTGTGGCTCATCTTGTTCAGTAAGTCGGTCGATCAGCTCTGTAACATAGCTTGCATAGGCCGTAGACATGATATCTTCGCGAATATGCCGAAGCGATTCTAGCGGGTCTCCAGCTTGTAAAGTTCCCATGCCCTTCCCCTTATAAATAGAAAACGTACCATGTGTAAATACTTGAGTAATGGCCGCTAATCGGCTGGCTGGCTTTTTAGCACCTCTTGCCATACAAGTGATTTTTCCTGCTTCTCTCGTAAACAAGGTGACAATTTTATTCGTCTCACCGTATGGCATTGTACGAATGACAATTCCCTCTACTTGACTTTGCATGGGAAGGACTCCTTAGTATTCGTCTTCTCTAAAGCCGAAATCACGCAAATGCATCGCTTTGTTGCGCCAATCCTTTTGCACTTTGACCCATAGCTCCAAATACACTTTTGATCCAAGTAAATTTTCGATATCCTGACGTGCACGTGTACCAATTTGTTTCAGCAGCACCCCTTTTTTACCGATGACAATGCCTTTTTGGGAATCGCGCTCAACCATGATAGTCGCCTGTATGCGAATCATGTCTTTGTTTTCGGAATCCGGTGCGATTTTTTCAATGACCACTGCAATGGAATGCGGAATTTCTTCACGCGTCAAGTGCAGTGCCTTCTCACGGATCAGCTCGGAAATGATAAAGCGTTCCGGGTGATCCGTGATTTGGTCAGCTGGATAATATTGCGGGCCTTCCGGAAGACGCTCGTTGATTTTCGCCAATAAGGTCTCAACATTATTGCCTTCTAGTGCTGAAATGGGAATCGCTTCTGCAAAATCGAATTCATTGCGGTACGATTCGATGATTTTCGGCAAATTATCGGGATGTACTTGGTCGATTTTATTGATCACTAAAAATACCGGCACATCGATGCCTTTCAGCATTTCAAGCACGTAGCGATCTTCTTTACCTACACGATCTATGCCACTAGCAACGAATAATAAAACATCAACTTCGCGGAATGTATTTTTAGCCACCTTCAACATAAAGTCTCCTAATTTATGGCGCGGTTCATTAATGCCCGGTGTATCGATGAACACCATCTGGCTGTCGTTGGTTGTCACGACGCCTTGAACTTTGTTTCGTGTGGTTTGGGGCTTGTCACTCATAATGGCAATTTTCTGGCCCACTACTCGGTTAAGGAATGTCGATTTGCCGACGTTCGGACGACCGATGATGGAAATGAACCCTGATTTAAATCCGTTATTCTCTGGCTGCATATTTTAAATCCTCCGTTGAAAATGCGCCGGGAAGCAATTCACTGATTGTCGTTTCCTGGACGTCACCTTTTAAGTTTGTTAAGTAAACCGGCATGTCCGGTGCGCAGAACTCCGCCAACACTTGTCTGCACGCACCACAGGGCGATACAGGGCCTGGAGTATCCGCAGATACCGCCAGCGCCATAAAGGTCTTGTCGCCTTCGGACACTGCTTTGAACACCGCTGTGCGCTCTGCACAATTGGTCATAGAATAGCCTGCGTTTTCAATATTGCAGCCTAGGTATACTTTGCCGTCAGTCGTCAGCAAGGCTGCGCCAACAGGGAATTTCGAATAAGGCACATAGGCATTGCTACGTGCTGCTATCGCTTGCTTCATCAATTGTTCTTTTTCCATGTTTATCACCTCTGTGAATTTATAACCATTTAGGTAGAAATATTAGTAATCCAATTATAGCACTTGCCGAGGCAAATACCAAAACAGCACCCGCTGCCATATCCTTAGATTGCTTGGCGAGCGGATGAAGCTCGACTGTTGCCAGGTCAACGACTCGCTCGATAGCTGAATTGATCATCTCCAATGCAATCATGCCACCGATTAGCAGAATGACCACTAGCCATTCCATGTATGACAAACCCGTCAAAATTCCTGTAAACACCACTACAATAGCAGCCAAAAAATGAAAGCGAATGTTTTGCTCACGTTTTAAAGCAGTGCCGATGCCTTGGGCTGCAAACTGGAATGAGCGGAAAAATCTACGCGCCTTCATGTTTATCACGCGTGATGCCGAGTGAAACTAGAATTTCCTCTTGACGAAAAGACATTTTCTTTTCATCTTCTTCTGTCATATGATCGTATCCCAGCAAATGCAAAAAGCCATGGACAGCCAGAAAACCTAACTCCCGTTCGAACGAGTGGCCAAAATCTTCGGCTTGCTCTTTTGTACGGTCCAATGAAATGATAATATCTCCGAGCATACGTGGTTCAGGCAGACCAATTATAGCCGTTTCCCCTTCACCAAGTTCTTCCATAGCAAATGAGATAACATCCGTAGGCTGATCTTTGCCGCGGTATTCACGGTTAATGTCTCGGATCATTTCGTCCGTAACAAAAGTCACCGACACTTCAGAGTCTTTTAATCCTTCTTCTTTCGCTGCATGCTCTAGTATTTTTTGCACAAAAGCGAGTTTCTGCGGGTTCAGGCTTTCTGTTTCGTCCATAAAATCAATGGCTATCATATCTGTTCCTCCGATCAATTAGTTTCTTTTGGATATTCGATGCGCGAATGGAAGATGCCATTCAAAGTTTCGCACATAACCGCCTTTACTTTTTTCAGCTCTTTTAAGGATATATCACATTCATCAAATTGCCCATCTTTCAGTTTATCTTCTACTATCGCATCCACCATTTTTTTTATCTTTTCTGATGTTGGTTCCTTCATCGAACGGACAGCCGCTTCCAAACTGTCGGCGATGCAGATGATAGCAATTTCTTTGGTTTGGGGTTTCGGCCCCTCGTAGCGGAAAGATTCCTCATCGATGTCTGGATCGATTTCTTTCGCTTTGTAATAGAAAAATTTTAATATACTGGTACCATGATGCTGCGCTGCTACATCTACGATTTCTTTTGGCATTTTATGATTTTTGAGCATGTTAGCTCCTTGTACACTATGCGCTAGGATAATATCCCGACTTTTTTCTGGCGGCAGACGGTCATGTGGATTTTCGATATTCACTTGATTTTCAATAAAAAACTGCGGCTTTTTCGTTTTGCCAATATCGTGGTAATAACAGCCCACTCTCGCCAGCAGACCATTGGCTCCGATTGCTTCGCAGGAGGCGTCCGCCAGATTAGCGACCATTAGGCTATGGTGATAGGTGCCCGGCGTTTCCATCAGAATCTTTTTCAAAAGCGGATGGTTCGGATTGGACAGCTCGATCAAACGCATCGTCGACAGCATGCCAAAAGCTGATTCAAAAAACGGCAACAGCCCGATTGCCAATGCCCCGGACAACAGGCCAGAAATAACAGCAGCAGTAAAATAAAATCCGATTTCCGACAAGTTGTACTGAGTCTGGCCAATCAAAAGATAAATTGCGACGAATAATACATTGACTCCTGCTACCGCCAAACTAATTTGCAACAGACGCCCATGGCCCCCATCCCGGTCAATTAAATAAATTGCAGTCAACCCGCTAAAAAGAATATAAAGAGCCACATCCACCTGCAAAGATGCTGAATAGCCGTTTTGCAGCATGATACCCGCTGCTGCACTGATAAGAATTGTCACATAGACAGCAGCCCGTTCATTGATCAGCAAGCGCACAAGCATACCGGCCAGCGCCGTAGGGAAAATAAAAGAAATCACTAAATCAAAGTTTTCGCTGATGGCATATAACAATTTCATAAGCGACAATGAAATGGTTATGACTACAATCATGACCAGCAATTCAGTGGTTTTAATTCTGTCATCTTCCTGCGATCTTGACATCACTGCCAGCATTAGGCCCATGGCGATCACTACGAAAATCAGTAATCCGAGAAGCGGTTTGTAATTCAATTGTTCCTCTGTCATTCCAGCCAGTTCAAGCTGCCGGTAAACTTCCCTGTCCACCACCTGTCCTTCTTGAACGAGCACTTGCCCTTGTAATATACGTGTCGGCTCCACGCTGTTTCGAACTTGTTCTACTTGGCTTGCGGTCAGTTCTTCGTTGACTAGTTCATTTGGAATGATGCCAAATCGGCCGATGGTCACCCCCGCTTGCACAACGTCATCTGGAATTTGTTCGCTGCGTCGGATATCCTGCTCAATTTCCGTGCGGATCCGCGCAACTTCCTCTACCCGTACTGGATCACTCAAATAAGATTGCAGCAGACTATTTAACTCCTGCTGGACCCTAAGCAAGCTGTCATTTGACAGCGACAATAAAGAATCCAGCATATCGTCGGTTAAGCGTAGTCCATTTTCGCTGGTCTCCATTAGACGCAGATCCTCTTTCAGTTGTGCAATCATTGCTTCTGTAGAATCTGCCTCCTTATTTTTTTCAGTGCCAGACTTCGCATCAAAAAGATAACCAAAAAGAGATTCGATTACTGCAGATTGATTTTCAGCAATTTCATCCATAAATTGATAGCTCGGTACTACTTCTTCAGCAAGTCGCTTTCTTTCCATCTCAGTTTTAATCGGATCTTCCACCGTCTTTTCAGAGCGAATCGTTTCTGACGACAGTTGAAAAAGGCTGATATCGTATGTATTTCCACGGACTGAATTCATTAAAAATCCATATAGGATTAGCCCAGTCATTAAAATGCCAATTACCATTAGCTTTCGATAACCCAGTTTCTCGAAGATTTGCTGTGCTCTTTGACGCATGCCTACACCCCGCATTTCTTATTTCCATCATAACAACTAAAGAAATGGATTTCACTGTGTATTTCTAAAAATTTGAAATTATCCCCATATTTATGAGGAATACTGAGGATAATCACTAAGAACATGGATCTAAACACAAAAAAGATGCAGGATTGTCTATCCCTGCATCTTTTTATACACCAGTTTAAGTAGGCTGGCTTTCATAAGCCTCGATAATTTTCGCTACAAGTGGATGACGAACCACATCACCGCTTTCAAGATACTGGAAATGGATATTGCGAACACCTTTCAAAATCGTTTCGGCTGCAATCAATCCAGATTCAGCTCCACGCGGTAAATCGATCTGCGTTTTGTCGCCAGTAATAATCATTTTCGAGCCGAATCCGAGACGCGTCAAGAACATTTTCATCTGTGCTTTCGTAGTATTCTGCGCTTCATCGAGAATAACGAATGCTTCGTCCAATGTGCGACCTCTCATGTAAGCAAGAGGGGCAATTTCTATCGTCCCGCGTTCGATAAAACGGTTGGTCTGCTCCAGTCCCAACACATCGTGCAAGGAATCATAAAGAGGTCTCAGATAAGGATCTACTTTTTCCTTTAAATCACCTGGTAGGAAGCCGAGGCTTTCTCCCGCCTCGACAGCCGGCCGTGTTAAAATAATTTTCTTTACCTGGCCATTTTTAAGTGCCTGTACCGCCATGACAACTGCTAGATAGGTCTTACCGGTTCCGGCAGGCCCAATTCCAAATACCAGATCCTTATTGCGGACTGCATGGATATAATGGCGCTGGCCGATAGTTTTCGCGCGAATTGATTTGCCATTGGCATTACGTGCCACTTCTTCATCGTAAAGTTCTGCGAAATATTCAATCGTGCCATTTTTGGCCATTTCAATGGCAGATACTATATCTCGCTGATCGATATTAATATTTTTACGGATAACCCGCAGCAATTGTTCTATTAGTAATTTCCCCGTTAGTTTACCTTCTTCGGAACCCGATAACTTGATGACTTCACCACGCGTGATAATTTGAATGTCGAAAGCTTCTTCGATCAACGTTAAGTGATTGTCTGATATCCCAAGCAGCTGAACCGCTTCATTTGGGTCTTTCACATGTAATTCTAGTAGGTTGTATTCTGTCATGTGGACGCTCCTTAGAATCGAGTATTTACTGCTAATTTCACTCTATCATTAAAGATAATCACTTGTACAATATTTGCCTTATATAAGTCGGCCGTCAAAATCTCTGTTTTACCAATCGCTCTATTTGAAAATAGCATACTGAGTTAGCCATTATGTCTGTTTCACGCTTAAGTTTACATAATATTATTATTTGAAACATAAAAGCCAGCCAATTTTCACTGGCCGGCGGCTGCTATCTTTTGGACTTTGGCGGCAACAAGATCTCCGCCATGATAATTCCTCTTCTGACGTCTTCACTGCTCAAAGGCAAGAGTTCATCATTGTCTTTTTCCACAACCGGAGCGGACGAACGGCCGTACAAAGCACTGGATTCGGTTTTCGAAATACGATCCTGTATTTCGTTCCGCGCATCTCTGGGCGTTACGCGACGTTGTACTTCCTGGCGTGCATCTCGGAGAGGCGTCCGGTTTACAGCTTCTTTAACTTTTCTTTTGGCCTGTTCTGCAAGTTCTGGCCTTTGAGTTTTTTGATTCTGCAGTTCTCCATAAATTTCTTTCGCATAATCTTCCACTCGTTTGAACGTTTTTTGTCCAGTGCGCCTGTCTGTGTCAGTAGCTGCTCTTGTCGAGGCAGGCTTTGCCGGATCATCATCAGCTGAACCCTTTTTACTTTTACTGAAAAAAGCGCTTACCGCCATGATTACCAGTCCAAATATGAGAGCTTCCATACGACAAACCTCCCTTATGGCTACAGCCGATTATTTATCTTCGGATTTGTCCGTGCCTGTTTTAGAGATGGACTCTCGCATACCTGTATCTGCTTGGATATTTTTGTAATTGACATAATCCATCACGCCAATATTCCCACTACGAAGCGCTTCAGACATAGCCATTGGCACTTCTGCTTCCGCTTCGACAACTTTCGCTCTCATTTCCACAACTTTCGCTTTCATTTCTTGCTCGCTTGCTACGGCCATTGCACGACGCTCTTCGGCTTTAGCCTGAGCAATTTTCTTATCTGCTTCCGCTTGTTCGGTCTGCAATTCTGCACCAATGTTTTTACCGATATCAACATCTGCGATATCGATCGATAAAATTTCGAATGCTGTACCTGAATCTAAGCCTTTAGAAAGGACTGTTTGAGAAATCAAATCTGGATTTTCAAGAACCTTTTTGTGGCTTGTACTTGAACCGAGTGTCGAAACGATACCTTCACCAACACGGGCAACAATCGTTTCTTCACCTGCACCACCGACTAAACGGTCGATGTTTGCACGAACGGTAATTCTAGCTTTGGCTTTTACTTCAATCCCATCCATCGCAACACCTGCGATAAATGGCGTTTCGATTACTTTTGGATTTACGGACATTTGAACAGCTTCTAGCACGTCACGTCCTGCCAAATCAATAGCTGCTGCACGTTCAAATGGCAACTCAATATTAGCACGATGTGCGGCAATCAATGCATTGACAACACGGTCAACGTTACCGCCTGCTAAGTAATGACTTTCTAATTGGTTAATCGTTACTGTTAATCCTGCTTTTGACGCTTTAATCAATGGATTTACGATCCGTGATGGAATAACACGGCGTAATCTCATACCAATCAGCGTAAAGATGCTGATTTTCACTCCTGCAGCCAATGCGGATATCCAAAGTGTAATTGGTACGAATGTGAAGAATATTGCCAAAACGACAATTATACCGATTATTGCTGCACCTAAACCTATAACATCTAGTCCCATTATCCTATTCCTCCTCTAGTTTCTCAAGCTCGCGAACGACGATACGTGAACCTTCTACCTTAATTATCTTAACATCTTTCCCATTGTCGATAAATCTGCCTTCAGATACAGCGTCTATTCGTTCATCTTCCAGCCTAATCGTACCGGATGGACGAAGCGCTGTCACTGTCTGGGCAATTTTACCGACAAGTTCTGGGCGATTTGTAGTCGACACATAACCACGTGCTGTGTCGGTGGCATCAGTCAAGATGATCCGTTTGAACAAATCAAGCCGCTTACCAAAGAATTTCACTACAATCACCATCCCTACTGTTGCTACTATCATTGCAATAAGTACTGCTATGGAAGTGGTCTTAAGGTCTCCTCCCGCCAATAAAATACTACCGAGAATGGCGGCAATTCCCAAGAAGCCCGCGACACCGCCCGGAATGATGAATTCTGCCACCAACAGACCAAATCCGATAACCAAGAGAATGATAGACTCATAGCCAGCCAAGCCTGCTACCAAGTGGCCGTAAAAAAACAGCATCAGGAACGTCAGACCGAAAAGTCCCGGAATTCCAACTCCTGGCGTAAACAACTCAAGGAGCAATCCAAGACCTGCAAATGATAAGAGGATTGGTACGACAATTGGATTGGTCAGAAAACGGGCCAAGCTTTCTGAAAAAGTTTCGTCAACCGTCACAACAGTGGCATCTTCAAACCCTTTCAAAGCGAGCAGCTCGTCCAGAGTGGATACAGTTCCTTCCGAGTAGCCCACCTGCTCGGCTTCCGGTGCACCCAGAGTTAATAATTTGCCTTCGGCTACCCCGAGTTCCGGTAGATCCATTGAAGCATCCGCCATTGCCAGTGCATACTGAGGATTACGTTTAGCTGTCTGAGCCGCACTCTTCATGGAAGCTAGCCAAGCACTGTTTGCTTTGTCGGCAGCTGCGTTACCGGACTGATCAATCACCTGAGCTGCACCCATGCGACCATTTGGGTGCATATAGATTTCATCATTATGCAAAGCTAAAAAAGCGCCTGCAGACAAAGCATCTTGATTGATGAAAGCCAGTTTTTCCAATGAAGTTTTATCCAACAGACGGGCAATGCCATCTGCCGCGTCCACAAATCCACCCGGTGTGTCGATTTCGAATATGATGGCTTCGGCTCCAGCATCTTCCGCTTCTTCAATGCCCCGTTCGATAAATGCCTGCAGTCCTCTTTCGACTTCATCTTCGATGGTATGACATACACTGTCGAAGTGTCAGCCTGGATAGCCGGGAGCATGAGCAGAAACGATAACAGTAAAAGTCCAAATCCTAAATAGACTTTGACTCTGCTCAATGGGATCTCTCCTTTCACATTACAGATTTACTGTTTGTATATATACGGATGAAAAGGCATTAGGTTTCATTATTCTAGGCTGCATATCCTGAAAAAAAAGTATCTGTGTTTAACACTGCTTTAGAAACGGCTCAAACAAAAAGTAATTACCACATGATTTGGTGCACAGGAAACATGTTTCTATAACCCCACCGTTCTCACAAAAATAAAGCAGGCTTCAAGACAACAACACCTTATCAAGTTATCGATATCTATTTGGGTGGTGGATGCTCAGTTTCATCCAAACACTTGAAAGATAAAACTGCGAGACATCGCACCAGCTAAATAGTCTAAATCCTATACACCTGAAAGCAATATCAGCTCGCAAATTTTTTATAAATCAAACGATCAAAACATTTCGTTCGACTTATCTATTTTCATTATAAAGGAAAGCTCTTGTAATAACGAAAGAATGCGCTTACAAATGTGACAAATAGAAAAACCGCCAACACGATGTTCGCGTTGACGATTTGGGCTGGTCGTTCATATTTTTTAAAAGTCATTATGCTTCTTAAAGTCAATTAAAATTTACGTTTACGCGCAGCTTCTGATTTTAATTTACGTTTCACGCTCGGCTTATCATAATACTCGCGCTTTCTTACCTCTTGCATTGTTCCAGATTTAGAAACAGTGCGTTTGAAGCGGCGAAGAGCATCTTCAATCGATTCGTTTTTACGAACTGTAGTTTTTGACATCTCTTTTTCCCTCCCTCCGAACACACGTTGAAGCGAAGAACAACAAGTGTTATATACTCAAAAATTATATCGTATTCTCGGCGAAAGGTCAATAGTTAATAATCAGAATCCGAAGTTAGTCCTTGCATAATTTTCACGCCGGAACTTGCACCGATACGTGTGGCTCCTGCCTCGATCATTGCTTCTACATCTTCTAAGCTTCGAACGCCACCAGAAGCTTTGACACCCAAATCAGGACCGACTGTCTGGCGCATTAGTTTCACGTCTTCGATAGTTGCTCCTCCAGTTGAAAAGCCGGTGGAAGTTTTAACAAAGTCAGCTCCTGCTTCTTTCGACAAGCGTGAAGCAGTGACTTTTTCGTCGTCCGTCAGCAGGCAAGTTTCAATGATCACTTTTACAATGGCTTTGCCTTTTGCTGCGTTGACAACTGCTTCAATATCTTTTTTCACATGATCGGTGTTGCCGCTCTTCAATGCCCCAACATTCAGGACCATGTCAATTTCACCGGCACCTTTTAGAATGGCGTCAGTGGTTTCAAAAGCTTTTGTTTCAGGAGTGGAAGCGCCAAGTGGAAATCCGATAACTGTACATACCTTCACTTCACTGTCCGTTAGCTCAGCAGCTGCTGTTTTAACCCAGGTCGGATTGACACAAACAGACGCAAACTTAAACTCAGCCGCTTCTTTGCACAATTGAACAACCTGGCTTTCTGTCGACTCAGGTTTCAATAAAGTATGGTCAATATATGATGCAATGTTCGTCATGATTAAAATCTCCATTCTATTAAAAAGTCATTTTGTTTATCAGGCAATTTCCCTAACCCGGGAAATGCCGCTGCCACTCAGTGCCATGAACTTTTGATCAAGTTTAGAAACAAGCTCTCAGCTTTATTCAAATTCATAGGAAATAGCAGCCAGTGCATACAAAGGTGCCGTTTCTGTCCGCAGGATCCGAGGACCGAGAGAAGCAAAAATAGCTCTAATGCTTTTCAGCGCGGCCACTTCAGCTTCAGAAATGCCGCCTTCCGGACCAAAAACGATCAGGACTGAATCCTTATCATACAATGATTTTAAAATTTCAGCAAACCGCTTTCTGTCTCCTTGTCGTGCCTCTTCTTCATAAGCTACAATGACTGCGTCATACGACTCGGCTTTGCTCAGCAACTGCTTAAAACTGTGGATGCTGTGGATTTGAGGGACATGCGTCCGATGGGATTGCTCAGCCGCTTCTTTGGCGACCTTTTGAAGGCGTTCAACCTTTTTCTCACTTTTAGAATTGTCCCATTTTACGATGGACCGTTCTGCTGAAAACGGCATCAGCGCATACATTCCCAATTCTGTGGCTTTTTGGGTGATCAAATCAAGCTTGTCACCTTTTGGAAGTCCACACGCAATCGTCACTCTTTTTGGCATTTCCACCTGAACTTGCAATGTTTCACCAAGCTCAACTTCAACGTCAAAATCGGCTGACAGGATCTTAGAAAAGTAGGCTTCACCTTCCATGACCGCGACTAGGCAATCACCAACTTTTTGGCGCATAACTTTGGCGATGTGCTTCGCATCATCACCGGTTATCGTCACTATTCGATTTTCAGGAATTTCGCCTTTTATGAAATATCGTTGCATCGTGGCACCTCGTTATTCAGGTTTTTTCGAAATAATGGTAACCCAATCTTCCATCATCATGACGTCTTCAATGGCAAAGCCGGAAGCTTCAAGCGCAGCTTTAACATCATTCTTTTTCGCTGCGATGATGCCTGAAGTGATGTAGCGGCCGCCCGGTTTAACGATATTGTATGCGTCATCTGTAAACGACATGATGACTTCTGCTAAAATATTGGCGACAACCACATCACCCGGTTGATCAATTTTATCGACCAGATTGCCCTCTTCCACCGTGACAATATCCTGGACTTTGTTTAATTTGACGTTGATTTTCGCTACTCTTACAGCAATTTCGTCCAAATCAAGTGCATAGACTTTTTTGGCGGACAGCAATGCCGCTCCAATGGCCAACACGCCTGACCCTGTACCAATATCAATGACTCGGTCGTTCGGACGGACCGTCTTCTCCAAGGCCTGTAGGCTCATGACGGTGGTCGGATGAGTTCCAGTCCCGAAAGCCATTCCTGGGTCCAACTCGATGATCAATTCATCGCTTGAGACCGGATTATAAGTTTCCCAAGTAGGAACAATTGTAAAGCGTTTAGAGATTTTCACTGGATGATAATATTTTTTCCAGGCTGTCGCCCACTCTTCTTCATTTACTTCGCTAACCGTTACTTCGTTTTTGCCTAGGTTGATGTCGAATGCGACCAGGTTATTGATTGCCAACTTAATAGCCTCAACCGTTTCTCCCAGAAAGCTGTTAACAGGAAGATAGGCTTTTAGAATAACGCCATCCACTGGAAAATCTTCCGGATCCAACGAATAAATTTCACCAAAGCGATCTTCTCTTGCTTTTGTCAAATCTTCTGAATCCTCAATAACAACCCCGCTTGCTCCTGCTTCATGCATAATATTGGAAACCGCTTCAATTGCTTCATTTGTCGTATGAATCGAAAGTTCTGACCATTTCAATTTTGCCCAGCTCCTTTTCCGCTCTGACAATCAGCAAGACCCCCGCTTTCGCAAGAGTCTTCTGTTTGTAAAATTGAATTACTTTAGCTGTCAATGAAAAACGAGTTCTCCGCCGGTTCTAGCCCGAATCAGTCGCCTTTGATTGTGCGTCTGATTTTTTCAAAAAGAGAGCTGCTGTGTTCTTCCGGAATATCTCCGCTGATTTCAGCAAATTCACGTAATAACTGTCTCTGTTTCTCGCTGAGTTTTGTCTGCGTTTTTATGTTGACAATAATATGCTGGTCACCTGTACCATAGCCATGAACGTTTTTAACGCCTTTGCCTCTGAGGCGGAAACGCGCTCCACTTTGCGTACCTGCTGGAATTTTCAATTTGACTTTTCCAGAAATGGTCGGCACTTCGATTTCGTCGCCTAATGCCGCCTGCGGATAGGTAATGGAGATATCCAAATAGATATCGTCGCCTTCGCGCTGGAACTGTTTATGCGGTCTGACGCGGAATACCACGTACAGATCCCCTGAAGGGCCTCCGTTGACGCCCGCTGCGCCTTGGCCCGTAACACGCAATTGTTGGCCATCATCGACACCGGCTGGAATCGTGACTTTGATTTTATTGACTTTACGGACTTTTCCTGCGCCGCGACAGGTTGTGCATTTCTCTTCAATGATTTGGCCGGTTCCTTCACAATGCTGGCAGGCACGGCGATTGACCATTCGGCCGAAAGGCGTGTCCTGTGTCACATTCATCTGACCGGAACCGTCACAATATGGACATGTTTTTTTCTTCGTTCCAGGCTTAGCGCCGGAACCGTCACAAGTACCGCATGTTTCGTCTTTTGGAATCTCAACTTCCGATTCCTTGCCGAACACGGCATCCATGAAATCGATGGTCATGGAATACTGCAAATCATCGCCTTTACGTGGAGCGTTCGGGTCGCGCCGTCTCGAACCACCGCCAAAGAAAGTGCTGAAGATATCATCGAAACCGAAACCATCCGCTCCACCACCACCGCCTTGGTTCGGATCCTGATGGCCAAACTGATCGTATTGCGCCCGCTTCTGTTCATCACTTAATACTTCATATGCATCTTTTACTTCCTGAAACTTTTCACTAGCATCGGCCTCTTTATTGATATCCGGATGGAATTTTTTTGATAAGGTCCGGTAAGCTTTTTTAATTTCTTCTTTAGAAGCAGACTTGGATAGGCCTAATACTTCGTAGTAATCTCGTTTATTCATAAGTCACTCTCCCTCTAACAATCAATTGTAATTGTACACGGTTTAAATCGCTGTTGCAAAGACATTGAAAAAGCCAAAGCATGTTGCTTTGCTTTGACTTTTCAAGGTCTTACTTATTGTCGTCTTTTACTTCTTCAAACTCAGCATCGACTACGTCGTCGTTGTCTGATGATGCGCCTTCTTCTTGCCCGGCTTGCTGAGCTGCTGCTTGCTCATAAGCTTTCATTGAAAGACCTTGCAAGATTTCCTGAAGTTTGTCTTTTTTCTCACGGATGTCATCAATGTTGTCCGACTCCAATGCCGCTTTTAGTTCGTCGCGTGCATCTTCCGCTTGCTTTTTCTCTTCTTCAGTAACAGCTTCGCCAAGATCTGTAATTGTCTTGTCCGTTTGGAAGACAGCTTGATCCGCTTCGTTGCGAAGTTCAACTTCTTCTTTTACTTTCGCATCTGCTTCTGCATTTTCTTCTGCTTCTTTGATCATGCGTTCAACTTCATCGTCTGTTAACGAAGTATTAGATTGAATCGTAATTGTTTGTTCTTTTTGTGTTCCAAGATCTTTCGCTTTAACACTGACGATACCATTTTTGTCAATATCGAAGCTTACTTCGATTTGTGGTACGCCGCGCTGCGCTGGTGGAATGTCAGTCAATTGGAAACGACCAAGCGTTTTGTTGGCTGCTGCCATCGGACGTTCGCCTTGCAAAACATGAATATCCACAGCTGGCTGGTTATCAGCGGCAGTTGAGAATGTTTGAGATTTCGAAGTTGGAATCGTTGTATTGCGCTCGATTAATTTCGTGAATACGCCGCCCATTGTTTCGATACCAAGTGATAATGGCGTTACGTCTAACAACACGACATCTTTTACGTCACCAGTTAAAACACCGCCTTGTACAGCAGCACCCATTGCTACAACTTCGTCTGGGTTAACGCCTTTATAGGGCTCTTTGCCTGTTTCTTTTTTCACAGCTTCTTGTACAGCTGGAATTCGAGTAGATCCACCGACTAAGATTACACGATCAAGTTCAGAAGCTGAAATTCCAGCGTCTTTCAATGCTTGGCGTGTAGGTCCCATTGTGCGTTCAACCAATGGAGAAGTTAGTTCATCAAATTTTGCACGGCTCATTGTAACTTCCAAGTGAAGCGGTCCCGCTTCTCCTGCAGTGATGAACGGCAATGAAATTTGAGTTGAAGAAACACCCGATAAATCTTTTTTCGCTTTTTCAGCAGCATCTTTCAAGCGCTGTGTAGCCATTTTATCTTTAGACAAGTCTACACCGTTGTCTTTCTTAAATTCTTGTACTAAATAATCGATGATCAATTTATCAAAATCATCTCCGCCCAGACGGTTATCACCGGCAGTCGATTTTACTTCGAAAACGCCATCGCCAAGTTCAAGGATTGACACATCAAATGTACCGCCGCCAAGATCATAAACTAGAACTGTTTCGTCAGTTCCCATTTTATCAAGGCCATATGCTAATGCTGCTGCAGTTGGCTCGTTGATGATTCTTTCTACTTCAAGACCAGCGATACGGCCAGCGTCTTTAGTAGCTTGGCGCTCTGCATCATTGAAATAAGCCGGAACCGTGATAACCGCTCTTGTTACTTTTTCGCCTAAATATTCTTCAGCGTATCCTTTAATATATTGAAGAATCATTGCAGAAACTTCTTGTGGTGTATATTCCTTGTCTTCAGCAGTCACTTTTTGCTGCGTACCCATCAAGCGTTTTATAGACTGGATAGTGTTTGGGTTAGTGATAGATTGACGTTTTGCCACTTCGCCGACTTGGCGTTCACCGTTTTTGAAAGCTACTACAGAAGGAGTTGTGCGGTTGCCTTCTGGATTTGGAATGATTTTTGGTTCGCCGCCTTCTAATACTGCAACTGCTGAATTAGTTGTACCTAGGTCTATACCGATAATTTTGCTCATGTCTGAATTCCTCCAATAATTTTTATTCGTTTATTTATTCGTTTACTTTTACCATTGCTGGACGAAGAACCCGTCCTTTTAGAACATAGCCTTTTTGCAATTCCTGTAAGACAGTTCCCGGTTCAGCAGATTCATCTTTCTCCTGCATGACCGCTTGATGGAAATTCGGGTCGAATGGTTCGCCGACTGCTTTTATTTCTTCTAGGCCTTCACGGCTGACTGCTTCGGTCAATGATTTTTGCACCATTTCGACGCCTTTCAACAAGGAAGCCGATTCTTCACTGTTCGTTTCAAGCGATAATGCACGCTCGAAATTGTCCAGTACCGGTAGAATATCCGACAGCAAGGATTGCGAACGGAATTGATTAGCAAGTTCTTTGTCTTTTTGAGTACGCCGTTTGAAATTATCATAATCAGCCAGAAGGCGCAAATATTTGTTCTGTTCAGCTTCTAACTGCTTGCGAAGTTCTCCAGCTTCATCCACAGTTTCCTGCTCTTGTGCACCGAAAAGATCAGCTTCTGGTGTTTCTGTATCCGCGAATTCCACCTGCTCTTCCGTTTCCGGAACCGGCTCTTTCACTTCAATATCTTCAGGTGCTCCATGTTCGTCTGTTTTTAGTGGTTCGTTTTTTTTAGCCAAATCTGTTCCTCCTTTGTTCACGTTCCTTTAAACATACGGGTCAGCTCTTTCGACAAATCACCGCTCAACAGATCCAATATGGAAACGATGCGTTTATAATCCATCCGTTTCGGACCGATTATGGCGATAGACCCCGTCTGTTCTTCTCCGATATTATACGACACCGTGATGACACTGCAATCTTCCATGGCCGTCAGCTCGTTTTCCGAGCCAATACGTATGTGGAGGCCTTGACTTCCCACGGGCAGGATCATCGGAATATGCTTGGTTTCCTCCATAACATCCATCAAATCCCTGATTTTCTGTAGATCGTGAAAATCCGGTTGCTTCAGGATGTTTAGCTTGCCGCCGTAATAAATGTTTTCATCGTCATGCGGCAATAAAACTGCTTGTCTGAACGTATGGAATAGTTCACCGTAACGTTCGACATGCTGTTTCAAAATCGTCAATGTTTCTTGTTCCAGACGCAGATGCAAATTGTTCAGTGACACACCAACAAGCCGTTCATTAAGGATATTGGCCATTTTTTCAATATCCGATGGATTGAGCCCCGGCGGAATGGAAAATACGCGATTTTCCACGTGTCCTGAGTCGGTTATGATAATCGCAACCGCAGTATCTTGCGCCAAGGGAACAATCGACAATTTCTTAACGATATGCCTGCGCACATCAGGACCCAGTAAAATGGATGTGTAATTGGTCAGCTCCGAAAGAATCATCGCAGAGCGTTTGATAACTTGCTCTGTCTCTGTCAATTTTTCTTCGAAAACGGAGCGCAGCCGCACAATGTCCTGTTGCGGCAGCGGCCTTGGCGTTAGCAGGTGGTCGACATAATAGCGGTATCCCTTCTCAGAAGGGATGCGTCCAGAAGACGTATGCGTTTTTTCCAGAAAGCCCATGCCTTCCAAGTCCGCCATTTCGTTGCGGATGGTCGCCGGACTAAAAGGAATTCCGGCTTTTTTGGAGAGTTGGTTCGATCCTACCGGCTGAGCTGAT
The DNA here is from genome assembly GCF_001687565.2 of Planococcus antarcticus DSM 14505. Classification (NCBI taxonomy): domain Bacteria; kingdom Bacillati; phylum Bacillota; class Bacilli; order Caryophanales; family Caryophanaceae; genus Planococcus; species Planococcus antarcticus. Next base: position 1,587,596 of record NZ_CP016534.2, on the reverse strand, counting down.
TGAATATAATCATCTACTGTCACCTTTAAGATGAGCAGTTGCCGTTCTGTTAACATGATCATCACCTCTGTTAGCACTCTAAGTACCCGAGTGCTAATACTCCATTAAAATTAACAAATAAAATCGTTCATGTCAACGCAAGTGCTTTATGCTAATAGAAATTGTTCAAAAACCTCATTGCCGACAAACCGGCCTTTTCTGGTCAACCGAACAAAACCGCCCGAAATCTCAAGATTTTCTTTAGTAATTTCTTTCTCCAATATAGTGCCGTACACGTCCTGTATCGGTTTTCGGAATTTTTGTTGGAAATGAAGCAATGACACGCCAGATGTTTTCCGTAGCCCCAAAAACAGTTCCTCTTCCATTTTTTCATGAACCGGCACTTCGTGCGTGTTGAGGATAGGTCGTTCGCCTGCATCTAATGGCGCCATGTATTTTTTCAGTGGACCGGCATTCGAATAACGGACGCCGTCTACATAACCATGCGCCCCAGCTCCGACGCCGATATATTCAACGTTGTCCCAATACAATAGGTTATGGTGAGATTCATGGCCTGGACGAGCGAAATTGGAAATTTCATATTGCTTCAAACCTCTTTTGTCCATCTCATTCATCAGTTTTTCGTACATATCGGCTTCCAGGTCTTCCGTCACAGTATTGAGCTTGCCTTTTGTCATCAAATTATAGAAAACTGTTTTCGGTTCGATAATCAAAGAATAAGCTGAGAAATGCGGCAAATCGAAGGCAAATGCTCGCTCAAGGGTATCATCCCATTGATGCATGCTTTGTCCCGGCAATCCGTACATTAGATCAAAACTCAGGTTTTCAAAACCGACCGAACGGGCTGAATCAACCGCACGCTTAACGTCTGAATTGCTGTGGGTTCGACCAAGGCGCTTCAGCAAATCCTCGTCAAAGGACTGAACGCCCATGCTTAAACGATTAACGCCCCCGTCATACAGCACTTGTATTTTATCTTTGGTCAATTCGTCCGGATTGGCTTCTGATGTCCATTCCAAACCAGCTACCATTGGCACGTAACGATGAATATGGGACAACAGTCTTTCCAATTGAGCAGGTGTCAACGATGTTGGCGTTCCTCCACCTAAGAAAATCGTCTCGAGTGGTTTATCGAGCGCGCCTTGTTGTTTCCATAACGCCAGTTCTTTGCCCACTGAATCGATGTAAGCATCCACAGGCTGGTCTTTGAAATAAACTTTATTGAAATCACAGTAAAAACAAATTTGGTGACAGAATGGAATATGGATGTACAATCCTTTTACCATTTTATTTCCTCTTTTCTAATAACAAAAGGAGGCTGAAAATTCCCCGCCTCCTTTTTTTCGTTTTATTTTGATTGGTCATCCATTTTTAGGATTGCCATAAATGCTTCTTGTGGAACTTCCACAGATCCAACTTGTTTCATACGCTTTTTACCTTCTTTTTGCTTGTCGAGAAGTTTCCGCTTACGGGAAATATCTCCTCCGTAACATTTCGCAAGAACGTTTTTACGCATAGCACTAATGGTCTGTCGCGCGACAATTTTCTGACCGATAGCTGCTTGAATCGGCACTTCGAACTGCTGGCGCGGAATCAAGTTCTTCAATTTATCAACGATGACTTTGCCGCGTTCATAGGCAAAGTCGCGGTGGACGATAAAGCTCAGTGCATCCACCTGCTCGGTGTTTAAGAGGATATCCATCTTGACGAGTTTGGATTCCTTGTAGCCGATCAGTTCGTAATCAAATGAAGCATAGCCTTTCGTGCCAGACTTTAATTGATCGAAGAAATCGTAGACGATTTCAGCCAGAGGCAGCTCATAGATAATGCTGACACGGCTGTCATCGACATAATCCATCGTCAGGAAATTGCCGCGTTTGCGTTGGCAGATTTCCATGACCGCACCGACGTAATCATTGGGTACCATGACAGTCGCTTTGACGTAAGGCTCTTCGACCATCTGGATTTTCTGTGCATCGGGCATCATGGCAGGGTTGTCGATTTTCAGGATTTCCCCATCTGTCATGTGGACGTCATAAATTACACTTGGCGCCGTGGTGATCAAATCGATGCTAAATTCACGCTCAATGCGTTCCTGGATAATTTCCATGTGCAACAGGCCAAGGAAACCGCAACGGTAGCCAAAGCCAAGCGCCTGGGAAGATTCAGGTTCAAACTGAAGTGCTGCATCGTTCAATTCCAATTTCTCCAACGCGTCGCGCAAATCGTTGTATTTCGATGTATCGATTGGGTACATGCCACAGTAAACCATGGGATTTAATCGACGATAGCCGGGCAATGCTTTAACTGCTGGATTATTGGCAAGCGTTATGGTATCGCCAACAGTCGAATCACCGACATTTTTAATGCCTGCAGTCAAAAAGCCAACGTCTCCAACAGTCAATTCATCGCGCAGTGTCGCATGAGGGGTGAAAACACCTGATTCTATGACTTCAAACTCTTTTCCGGAAGCCATCATTTTGATGCGATCGCCAGGTTTCACCGTTCCCTCGACAATCCGGATATACGCTACAATGCCGCGGTAAGGATCGTAGAGAGAATCAAAAATCAAGGCCTTCAATGGTGCACTCGGATCACCGGTTGGCGCAGGAACTTTTTCGACGATTTGTTCAAGAATCTCTTCGATGCCGATTCCAGCTTTTGCTGACGCCAAAACGGCTTCAGAAGCATCTAAGCCGATCACTTCTTCAATTTCCTGGCGAACACGTTCTGGGTCAGCGGCAGGCAAATCGATTTTATTGATGACTGGCAGGATCTCCAAGTCGTTATCCAATGCCAGGTAGACGTTCGCCAATGTCTGGGCTTCAATTCCCTGAGCCGCATCGACAACCAATACAGCTCCCTCACAGGCGGCTAGGCTCCGCGATACCTCATAAGTGAAGTCGACATGTCCTGGTGTGTCGATCAAATGCATAATATAAATTTCTCCGTCTTTAGCTTTATAATTGAGCTGGACGGCATTCAATTTAATGGTAATGCCACGTTCCCGTTCGAGATCCATGGAATCCAGTGACTGTGCTTTCATTTCTCGGGAAGTCAACGCTTCCGTTTTTTCTAGAATTCGGTCTGCAAGCGTAGACTTGCCATGATCAATGTGCGCAATAATCGAGAAGTTGCGGATTTTGCTTTGTCGGGATAATCTTTCCTCATTATTCATTCTCTTCACTCCTATATAAACTACTATGAATTATAGCAGTACAGCACGCATTGAGCAATGGAAGCTCTTGAAATCATCTGACTGTCAAGGGAAACTTCTTTGCACGTAACTATTGCATTCCTTTCGTCGATTTGATAAAATAACTCATGTTGTATAGAGACATTAAAGAGTTGGGATGATTTCCTCTCTTTCATATTGTCTAGGAGGTGAAAGATATGCCAAACATTAAATCTGCAATCAAACGTGTGCGTACGAACGACACTAAAAACGCTCAAAACTCACATGTGAAATCAGCAATGCGTTCTTCTATTAAGAAAGCTGAAACAGCTTTGACTAACAAAGACGATAACGCTAGCGATACTGTAAAAGCGGCGATTAAACAGGTGGAAAAAGCGGCTTCTAAAGGCTTGATCCATAAAAACACTGCAGCTCGTAAAAAAGCTCGCTTGATGAAACAAGCGTAAAACCTTTAAAAAGCCGGTTCCTCTAAAGGGAGCCGGCTTTTTTTGTCCATTTTTAACGCTGAGCTTATCCGCCTCGCTTCATCAGGAAAAACTCAAGGATGCGATCGCGGTTGCTGCTGAGAGTTTTCAACTGCAGATCAATGTCTGCCAAATCACCGAGTACCTGCAACAGCCGTTTTTCAGAAATCTGTTGACGCTTTTCTACTAGCAGCTTGACGCGGTACGGATGGGCTTTCAATTGCTTGGAAATCTGTTGCGCATGATAGCCTTTTTTCTGCAAATAATATACTTGGATCATAAAACGGATTTGCGACGCCAACAAAGCCGTCAACGCTACCGGCTCTTCTTTTTGACGCAACAAATCGTAATAGACGCTGAGCGCTCCGCTAACATCGCCTTCAAGATACGACTGCAGCATTTTGAAAGCATCTTGTTCGAGTGTCCGTGCCGTCATCTGCTCGACCAGCTCCGCAGTGATATCGCCTTCAACTGCCCCAAGATACAAAGACATCTTCTCAATTTCTGAAGACAGCAGCGTCAAATTAGTGCCCGCCATCTCCATTAGTCGCTGAGCTGCTTTCAAGTCGATGCCTTTGCCAAAACTCTTCGCTTCATGCATCAGCCAGCTTTCCAGGTCGTTCGTCTGAAGTGATTTAGCTTCTACCAGTACGGTATGTTGCTTTATTAACTTGGTCACTTTTTTTCGTTCATCTAATTTTTCATAAGGCGCCACGAAAACCGTCACAGAGCTTACTGGTGGATTTTCCAGCCAAGCTTCTAATGCCTTCAAGTCATGGTTGATTTTTTCTTTGCCGCGTTCCGCTGCTTTTAGAAACGAAGCATTCCGGGCAATGATCAACTTGCGGTCGCTAAAAAAAGGAATTGTGTCTGCTTCATCGATAACATGCTCGATCGGCACTTCATCCAAATCAAAAAAAGTCAGCTCCAATTCACCGCCGTCCGTCAATTTATTTTTTAACAAGTCCAAGGTTTTTTCGATAAAATAGCTTTCTGTTCCCACGATGAGATAAACAGGGTCTATTTGTCCGCTGCGTATGGATTTCCACACGGAAGTAATCATCTTATCAGCCTCCCCTTCCTTTACTATATCGGATTTTCACCGCTTTGTGTATTTGACAGTTATGTGTCAGCAGAGAAATTCATCTGTTTAAGTCTACTTCAATCTAGATTTTTGTGTTGACTTCGCTTATAATTAGAAGGAATTAGGAGGGATTTCAATGAATGAATTTGAACAGAATGTACAGTCCAAACGTAACGATGCAATCGATGCTGGGATGGGCTTCGTCGTATCCTTTGGATTTTTCGCCCTTATCTTTATCATCGCTGGAGTTGTACAATTCGCAGCACGGTAATTAAATCAAAAAAGGTTCCAGTCAAAGACCTGGAACCTTTTTTTGTTGTTCAAAAAAATATAAACTTTTGATGTGTTGAAATATGAACCTTCACATCTTTGCATCTGATATTCCGCAAAACAGTTCCACTTTCCTGCGATCTTCCTGAAATATCTCCAGTTTGCTAGGTTTTCTATTTTTCTGCCTCCAGAATCACGAAGCTGCTTACACTTTTCTTTTAGTTCAGACTCCAGCAGCCAGATTCTAGAGGCATAAGCCACTCTGGCTGTGCGGCTGAAAATACGCCGCTTCGCCAAATCGTCTTATGCCCGTCGAATCTTTACGGCTGCTTACACTTTTCCTTGTTCAGCGCATGGTTTCAAACTTGAGCTCTCCCTTATCGAAGAGCAGCCTGATAGAACCGTTTTCTGCTGTGTTCAGCGTATCAAGCTCCATTTCATTAAACCGTTCCACGACTTCCGGGCTCGGGTGACCATAGCGATTGTCTACTCCTGTCGAGAAAATCGACAGAGCGGGCTTCAGGGCAGCCAAAAATTCTTCGCTGCTTGACGTCTTGCTGCCATGATGGCCTACCTTCAGCACTGTCAGTCCGGCAAGTTCATCGCCATAGGGCGCAAGCAGATCCCTCTCGCCTTCCGCCTCCAAGTCACCTGTAAATAAAACACTGTAATCTCCAGCCTTCATCAATAGCACCAACGAATCGTTGTTGCCTTCATACTCGGCATCCATTGGAGACAAATAAGTGAATTGCGTCTCTCCCACGGCCCAATTAGACCCGCCACCCGGAAAGACCACTCTAGCTTCTGCAGCGTCCGGTGCTAACTCCACCATTAATGCATTCGATGCCGAGCCGGGCGTCAGGTGCAGCTCACCAATCGGAAACAGCCGGAAAATTTCTTCGGCTCCTTCAGCGTGGTCTGCATCGGGATGAGAAATGATAAAGGTATCGATTGAAGAGATGCCGTTGCCTTTCAGGTAAGGTGCCACAACCTGCCGACCGATTTCAAATGGCCGTTTCCTCTCTTTGAAGTCTTCGGTATCAAACCGTAGCAAACCGCCACTATCAATTAAGTAAACGCCCTTACGGTGAGGCAATTCGATCAGTGCACTGTCTCCCTGGCCAACATCCAGAAAAGTTACTTTTAAACGTGGATCGAGATATGGCAATGCAGTGAACAGCAGGGCCGGTACTAATAGGATCAGCAACTGTCGCCAGCGGAATTTTCGCTCAGCGGTACAATAGAACAAATAAACGCTGGCTATCAGAATTAATACGATAACACCCCCAGGCTTGCCTGGGTTCCAAAGCTGATAAGGCAATTCGGCTAGCCAAATCATGAATTGACCGATCAGCCCACGCAAAGGTTCATAAAAATAAAAGACAAAATTTGCTACTGGCTGACATACTGCCGTAAGAAATAGTAAAAGAAAATTTGCAGGCAGGATGAGAAAAGTAAATAAAGGAACAAAAAGGCTATTGACCACGAACGCAGACAGCGACAGCTCATAGAAATGAAACAGCAGCAGCGGATACAGCGTTGTCTGCGAGATGAACGTAATGACAAACCCCACTTTGACAGTAGACTGAATTCTACTGAGAAATTTTAATGAGTAAATAATGCCGAATGTCGCTCCATAAGACAGTTGAAAACCAATTTTGTACATGGCGTAAGGATTCCATAATATAAAAACGATTATGCTAGTTAACATAACACTTGCAATAGGCAACCGAAAGCCAAATAGTTTTCCAGCCAATACGACAGTCACCATGCTCACAGCCCGCCAAACAGAAGGAGCTCCACCCGCTATTACTGCATAAAGAGGTAGGACAATCAACAAAACGATGATCGCCGTCTCTTTTCTGACATGCAAACGAACGAGAATACCATACATCAGGCCTGACGCAATCCCTACATGCAATCCTGAAATGGCGAATAAATGAGAAATTCCGAGTGTCTGATACACCCGTTGATCTTCGGGATCCATGTTTTCCCGTTCGCCGATCAGCAAAGCTTCTGCTTCTGCTGCCAGGCTTTCAGGAAAATGCTCACGGATGTGGTGTTTGAGGGCATCTCTTCTGTCTAATAACCGATTGTGCCAGGTTTCGTTTGCCTCAGCTCTCTCTATCGACTGGATCGTCAACAGCGAAACGGCTCCATTATGCTGCAGGTAGTCAGCCATATTAAATGAAAAACGATGGGAAGGCGGGGAAGGTGCTTCAAAAACACCAGACACTTGGAATACTGATCCATCCATCAGGCTCTCCATTTGAAGCTTCTCTTCTTCTGAGCTCATGCGGTAACGCGCATAGACAACCGTCTCACCGCTTAAGACCGCAAATCCTCTAAGACTATCGCCATCGATTACTGCACCCGCCTGAAATTCCAGTTTTCCTGAATAAGGCCGGGAATAGTCAAAACTATCTTGGCTTCGGAAATCTTGTACCAAGTAAACAGCACAAGCAAATAAAAGAATGCTGATGACCAGCGACAAACTTTCTTTTTTCCAGTACATCCAACAAAAAAGCAGCGTCATGAACACGAGCTGAACCGCTGTTTCATGCGCTGCATATGTGGCAAGAGCTGTCGCTGCTGCCAGGTATAAAAAATGTGTCGCTGTTACACTTCGATTTCTCCGAATAATTGATTCACCCGTTCATTATAATGGGCCAATTCTTCTTCACTTCCGCCTTTTTCACGCAACTTCTCCAGTAACTCCACGTAAAGAGCTGATTTTTCAACACTCAAAAAGTCGATTTTACGCTCATCGAATACCACTTGCACCACTTCTACTCCAGCCTGTTCCAATAATTCGATAGCATACTCGTGGTTTTTATAGTCTGTGGCATAATACAGCCGGGCAATGCCAGATTGGATAATCGACTTGGTACATTGCAGACAAGGAAAATGGCTGACATACATATCCGCTCCATTGACGCTGACGCCATATTTCGCGCATTGCAATAATGCATTCATTTCCGCATGAATCGTCCGGACACAATGCCCATCGACCACGTAGCAACCTTTATCGATGCAATGATCGCCACCGGATATCGATCCGTTGTAGCCGCCCGCCATGATTCTACGGTCGCGCACAATAGTCGCTCCGACAGCCAGGCGTGTGCAGGTGCTTCTGAGTGCCAGTAGATGGCTTTGTGCCATGAAGAATTGGTCCCAAGTTATTCGCTTCATTTAATTGCCTCCTGCGTGTGTAGTTAAAATAATTGTAGCAGAGGCAATGTTTTCGTCAACCGCCTTTTGTCGTGTGTCCTTCTATTTAACGATGATCAGATCTTTTAATTGTTCAAAGGTTTTATCGCCGATGCCGGTGACTTCCATCAATTCTTCCGGAGTCTTGAAACTTCCAGCCTCGTCTCTATAAGTCAGGATAGCAGTGGCCTTTGAAGGGCCAATGCCAGGCAGTTCCATCAATTCCGCTTCAGTGGCCAGATTGATGTTGATCAAGCTGCTGTTGCCCGCTGAGGCAGTCTGTGACATTGTAGGCAAGACAAACTCTTCGCCGGCTGCCGGCACATACAGACTGGTTTCATCCATGACGATCAACGCAAGATTGATGGCACGGCTGTCTGCATCAGCTGTGAATCCACCAGCTGCATCGATAGCATCCTGCATGCGGGATCCAGCCGGAAGTTCGTATACACCTGGATTGACCACTTGCCCTTTCATATCAATCATCAATGGGGCTGTGGTTACGGGATTTTCGTTTTCAGGGGTTTCCGTCTGCTGAGGGGATTCAGCGTTGATCAGTTCGAGAGAAGTAGCAGGAGTAGTTTCCGGCTTTCCTTGTGAAAAAAAGAAATAAATCATCAGCGCAATGACAGCTGTGGGGATCAGCAGCCAAGCGGGTTTATTCTGAAGCTGGGAAAGTTTCAGCTAGCATTCCTCGTTTCTTCAGAAGACAATTAAATAGAAGCTGTTTGAATTATATAATAATTCAATTCCAGTTGTCTATCTTTTTTAAAAAGCAAAAAGAGGCTATCCTATAACTCTTTAAAAATAAGAGTGGTGAAGATAAATGCTTGATTTTTCTCCACCAATTTTTCTATCTACATTTTTAGAATAGGCTGATTGGAATAAAGGCCGCGACTTCTAGGGAGCAGCGAAGCGAGCCGGACACTGGACTGAGTGCAGCGAAGCGAGCGGCAGAGGCCGTGCCCTGGCAGCTGGTACCGCGACGTCCAGTCGCGCAAGCTACATGACTCACATCCTGTGAGCCCGAAAGCGTCCGCCGCAATGGAAATTATCCGGTCTTTCCGAGAACGACAAAAGGGTTGTCACCAAAAGTCATTTTCTACGACCTTTTGGGACAGCCCCACAGTTAATATTCTTATGCTTTTTTCGCATGAAAGAAAATGCGTTCACTTTCTTTGTCTGGCACTTGATCCGAAAAGTCAGCTGTCACTGACTCTACAGAAAACCCCGCAGCTTCTAACCACTTTGTGTAAACATCAACAGAAAACGTTCGCTGCTCATGCGTTTCTTCAAAACGCTCAAATAATTCATTGTGTTGAACAAAAAAAGTCATGTCATGAATGACGCTATGTTCCGCTTCACCTGGCTCTGTATGCCAAATATAAGCAATTTCTTCCGCATCGTAAACAAACGGACTGGCCATGTAGACCTCATCCACTTTGACAATAGAATGCACGTCAAAGAAAAAATGACCGCCAGAGTTTAAGGCTTTATAAGCTTCTTTAAATGTCTGCTGAACCTGTTGCTCGTCCTGCAAGTAATTGAGAGAGTCAATAGCGATCGTGACGATATCGAAACCACTCAGTCCCTCTAAATTATCCATGGATAATTGAAGTACCGGAATTGACTGGTTTGCTTCTTGAAAACGTTGATTGGCAACCGTTAGCATGTCTTCAGATAAATCGCTGGCGGTCACATCATAGCCCATTTCAGCAAAAAGCTGTGATAATCCGCCAGTTCCACACGCTACATCCAGCAATTTGCCGGATGGAACATGGGAAGCGACCCACTCCACATACTTGTCATAAGGAATATCTTCCATCAGTCCATCATAGACTGCGGCAAATTTTCCGTATTTCATATTTCCATTTGTGGAGCTTCTCTCCACAGGCGTTCAAGGTTATAGTATGAGCGTTCGTCTTTATGGAAAACGTGTGCCACTACATCACCAAGATCGACGAGGATCCAGCGTGCAGAATCAAATCCTTCGATGCTTTTCACTTCATGGCCTTCTTCATGGGCTTTATCCATAATTTCTTTTGCGATCGACTGAACTTGGCGATCAGAATTCCCTGTGCAGATGACGAAAAAGTCAGCCAACAGTGAAATCCCCTCCATATTCAAGACAACGATATCTTCTGCTTTTTTATCTTCTGCAGCGTTGTAAGCTACTTGTAGTAAAGTTTCTTTAGTCATTCTTTCACTTTCCCTTTCTGTTGCACGAAGTCGTTATAGCACTTCAGTGAATCCGGAAATACCGGTTGATTTTTCGATACTAAAAATTCGATGGAATGTTTGACCGAGGCTTCCATCATAACATCCAATCCTTGTTCCTTTAATTGTCGCAATTCTTTAACACCTGAAAATTTACGGTTCGGTTCGATCAAATCAGCAACATAGACAATTTTTTCTAAATCAGACATCGCTTCACGCCCCGTTGTATGATAACGGATCGCGTTGAGCACATCTTCATCTTCCACTCCAAATTCGATTTTCGCCAGATGGGCACCTACAGGAGCATGCCAAAGTTCCGAATGATATTCAAGCAATAAAGGATCCATTTTTTCAGAGATGATAATCGACTTCATCCATTCTCGATCCGAAAATTTCGCTACATCATGCAGAATTGCAGCGGTCCGCGCTTTGGACTCGGAAACATCAAACTCTTTGGCTAGTTCAACAGCAGTATCCACTGCGCCAAGCACGTGTGTAAATCGGTTTTCAGGAAGTCTTTCTTTAACGGCTTGAAGCATTTGGCTGTGATCCATACAATCGCTCCTTTCGAATAAAAGCTTCCACTTTTTCCGGCACCAAAAAAGTTAATGGCCGATTTGCAGCGCGTTCTCTCAACATCGTTGATGACAGCAGCAATTCCGGCGATTCGATCATCATAACCGGGTAAGGTGTCTCTATATTGTAACCCGATCGCTTGACTCCGATAAAGCGAATCAACTTTATCAACTCATCGATTCGATGCCAAGAAGGCAAGCCTTCTATCATATCTCCCCCAATAATAAAAAAGAACTCCGCATCAGGTTCTTGTCCGGTCAGCTTAGTCAGCGTATCGAATGAATAGGAAACTCCGCCGCTGTTGATTTCAAAATCTTCCACGCGAAAATGCGGATGACCTGCAGTCGCCAGTTGGGTCATCGTCAGCCGCTGCTCTGCACTGGCCCCTGCCACTTCCTTATGAGGTGCAATAAAGTTAGGCATAAAGCGCACTTCGTCCAAGCCGACTGAATAATATGCTTCATTAGCCATAATCAAATGGCCGAGATGAGGCGGATTAAAGGTTCCGCCCAAAATCCCTACTTTTTTCATCTCTTAACCGGTAACTCAATCCGTTTATTATGAACCGACTGCTTATAAAGAATTACCGTATGGCCGATCAATTGAACCAATTGTGATTTTGTTCCTTTAGCCAAGGCTTTTGCCACTTCATCTTTGCCATCTTCATTGTTTTGAAGAATGCTGATTTTTACTAATTCACGTTTTTCTAAGGCTTCTTTTATTTGTACGAGCATTGCATCACTAACTCCGCCTTTGCCAACCTGGAAAATCGGATCAAGATGATGCGCTTCGCTTCTCAAAAAGCTTTTTTGTTTAGTCGTTAACATAAGTGCCTCCTAGTTTTTCTGTGATCAATTGGATCATTTTTTCAGTATTTGGCTGTATGCCTGTCCATTTTTCAAAAGCGATTGCTCCTTGGTAAACGAACATGCCAACGCCATTTAATGTAATACAATTTTTTTCTTCAGCTTTTTTTAAGAAAGGTGTCTCAAGCGGATTATAAATAATATCCGCCACCAAAGTCCCCGCCTTAACACGCTCCAACGAAATCGGCAAAGCTTCGCCTGTCGCCAAACCGACGGATGTGGTTTGGATAAGAACTCCAAATTCAGCCAGTCGTTCTTCGGATTCTATAAGCGTTACAGCGGTACCGCCAGTTTCAGCAGCCAGTTCCTCTGCCCGGCGGAATGTTCGATTCGTAATTGTAACATCAGTAAATCCAGCGCGTTTCAAAGCACAAGCGATGCCTCTCGCAGCACCTCCGGCTCCGATCAGCAGCACTTTTGATGCTTTATCAACAGAATGAGCAAGTATCGACCGAACAAAACCATCGCCATCGGTATTGGAGCCTAGGTAATGTGTTCCGTCGAAATTCACCGTATTGACAGCATTCATCTGCATAGCACTTTCTTCTAGTTTTCCTAAAAGTGGAACGATGGATTGCTTATGCGGTAGTGTGATATTAAAACCACTGATACCTAATGTTTTCATGGCTTCAAATGACTTTTCCAACTGCGATGGCTCCACATGAATCGGAAGATAAGCAGCATCAATGTCATATTCATCAAACCACGATTCATGCATGAATGGGGATAAGGAATGGGAAATCGGGTCACCGATTACCGCGTACCATTTCTTCATCAAAAAACCTCCTAAATCAACGATGGACGCAAGAGAACTTCTACACCTTTTGGCGCATGTGCAGCAATAACGGCATTGCCGTGCTGAATCGTAATCCAGCCGAGTCCAGAAAAGACGATATCGGTTTTTGCTTCCTTAATGCTGAACTCATGGCGCACCAATTCTGGAAAATCGTCTTTGTATTCGGCTGACGGCGGTGCCAGCATATCACCCAAGTGTTGTTCATACAAAGCATCTGCGTTATCCAGCTTAGTCCGATGAATAGGCAGATCGTTAGCGATGTGGACCGTGAAGGACGAGCGTTCTCCTTGAATAAAGTCGAAACGCGCCAATCCGCCAATGAATAGCGTTTGTTCAGCATTCAACTGGAAGACCCGCGGCTTGATTTCTTTTTTTGGCATGATCTGCTTAAGATCTGCTGTTTGAAGATGGTGTGCCAATTGATGATGGTTGATGATGCCTGGTGTATCGAACAATGAACGTTTGTCATCCAATGGGATTTCGATCATATCCAGTGTCGTTCCTGGGAAATGTGAAGTCGTGATGACATCTGCCTGCCCAGTCGCCTGTTTGATGACACGGTTGATGAAAGTCGATTTACCGACATTGGTACAGCCGACCACATAAACATCTTTGCCTTTGCGGTATTTTTCGATAGCTTCCATGGCTTCTGGAATTCCAGTTCCTTTATGGGCACTGACCGTTAGAATATCAATCGGCTGCAGTCCGAGCTTTCGAGCTTCCTGCTTCATCCAATGGATCAATTTATGCTGTTTGACTGATTTTGGCAGCAAATCTGCTTTATTGGCAATCAGCAAGATATCATTGTTTCCGACAAAGCGATGAAGACCCGGGAGCCAGCTGCCGTTAAAGTCAAAAATATCGACAATTTTTACAATCAGGCCATCGCGCTCTCCTAAGCCGTTTAAAATACGAAGAAAATCATCATCCGTTAACGAAACCGGTTGAAGTTCGTTGTAATTTTTTAGACGGAAACAACGCTGACAAATAATTTCTTCTTTCTCTAATGAAGATGGTGGAGCGTAACCTATCTCTTCTTTGTTTTCAGTTTGAATCTGTACACCGCATCCGATGCAAGTTGGCATTTCACTCAATTTTCTTCCTCCCACATCAGTTGTCCTTTATCTTTCAATCTCTTCATGATTCTACGCTCGACTCTCCGGTTAAAACGCGTAAAAAAGCCATCGGACTGAGCCACTGGCAATACCAGGATTGTATGCATCTTATTCAAATTGCCGCCGAAGATATCCGTCAGCATTTGATCACCAATCACTACAACTTGATCGCGTTTAGCCTCCATAATCCGAAGCGCTTTACGGAAAGCACGCCCCATCGGTTTACGAGCTTGGTGAATAAATGGTATGCCTAAAGGATCCGCGAACGCCTTGACGCGCAATTCCTTATTATTAGAAACGATTACTACTTGTATGCCGGCATCTTTCATCGACTTCAGCCATTCAATCAATTTGGGTGTTGCATCCGGACGATCCCATTCCACAAGCGTATTATCCAAATCTGTAATGATGCCTTTAATATTTTTTCCAATCAATGTTTCCGGCTTGATGTCAAAAACATCTTTTACGTATTGGCTTGGTACAAAATTCTGATACACTGCAACTCACTCCTGTTTTCCGAACTTAATGCTATTGATTATATCATATTTCCTAACGCTTCTCCCACCTTGATCGATCGGCCAACGGACATATCTTCGACAAATTTGATGGAATTCTCTTCAAAAAACAAAACTACTGTGGAACCAAAACTGAAATAGCCCACTTCGTACCCTTTTTGCCAGTCGCTGCCGGTTTCAGTCAGCTTGATGGAATTAACGAACATCGCTCCGACTTTGACGACCAGCATCATGCCGAATATCGTTTCCAGTTCGGTGATCATGCGATAATTTCCACTGATTGGTGCTTTTCCATATTGCAATCCAGCTGCATTCACTGGATACGATTTCTTCCCGAGCACGTATTGTTTGGTTACTTTGCCGTCGGCCGGACTGTGGATCCGGTGATAATCGGCAGGTGATAAATACAGCACTGCATATGTTCCGCCTTGGTACCGGTCAGCCAGTGCGTCGTCCCCCAGCAGATCGACCAATGAATACTCTTGGCCTTTCACTAGAAAACGTGCGCCTTCTTGTAGGTCTCCGGCAATTTCGATTTTCCCATCTACTGGAGACACCACTGGCACATCAGCAATCGGCCGGCTCGTATCGGACAATTTTCGGACAAAAAAGTCATGGAGCGTTGGAAAAGAATCTACTGGCTCTTCGACTTCATCCACTAAGATCTGATAGGCTTTAATATAGCCTGGAATAAACCTGCGGCTGTTTTTGGATTGGGCAAACTGCCGGATCAGAGCCGAAGTGAAAGCTCCATTCGTCAGTTCGATTGAACGCTGGTACAGATATTTTTTCATAGACAAGCCTCCGTCGCTAAAATAGTCTACCATTTTTTTACCTTTCACAGTATACTAGAGTGAACAAGTTTACAAAAAAGAAGGAGTGTTTTCCATTGTTAATTTTAGAAAGAATGGATCACACCATAAAAAAGCTGAGGTCACAGGCCGCTAACATCATCACAATCGGTAATATGTTGTTTGGCGGTGCTTCTCTTATGGCTACTTTAAATGGATCTTATAGCTATAGCGTGCTATTTATATTTATTGCGGCTTTTCTGGACCGCTTTGACGGTATGGTGGCAAGAAAGTTCAATCAGGAATCTGATTTGGGCAAACAGCTCGATTCGATGAGTGACATACTATCTTTTGGTGTTGCACCTGCAATTTTAATCTATCAGCTTGTCTTATCGGACTTTGGTTTTATTGGTATGGTCTTCACAGTCCTTTATATCTCATGTGGCGCTTTTCGGCTGGCACGCTTCAATATCTCAGATGCTACAGGATATTTTACCGGGTTGCCCATTACGGCAGCCGGCACGATCATGACCTTGTCCTATTTTGGACTTTCGGCGTTTTCCCCGGTCGTCTACATGTTCCTGTTCATCCTCTGTTCTTTATTGATGGTCAGTACATTCACTTTGAAAAAAGTATAAAAAAGCTGAGTGACGTTGAGAAAACGTCCTCAGCTTTTTTGTTTGGCCTATGACCGTTAAATGCGTGCAGCCAGCTGGCTGATCACTTTAAAAACAATTTCCGTTGAATGCTTGGCTGCCATCGGCAAGAACTCATCAAATGACACTGAAGATTCTTTGCCAGCAATATCGGACAAAGCACGAATTACAATAAACGCGACATCAAATTGATAACAGACCTGCGCGACTGCTGCCGCTTCCATTTCAGCCGCTTTCATCGTCGGGAAATATTCACGAACTTTTGCAACGTGTTCCGCATCGTTCATGAATGAATCACCCGTTGCGATCAAGCCGACTGCGTAATCATGCTGGCCCATTTCTTTCACTGCTCTAACCGCCAGCTCTATCAATTCTTCATTGGAAGTGAAAGCTGCTGGCAATTGAGGAACTTGGCCCATTTCATAGCCAAAGACCGTAACATCCACATCGTGGTGTCTAACTTCGTCCGAAATAACTACTGCGCCAACCTCAAGCTCTTCATCAAAACCGCCTGCCGAGCCGATGTTGATAACAATATCCGGCTGGTATTGCTGCAGGAGGATCGTTGTCGACATCGCTGCATTGACCTTGCCGATGCCACTTTTCAGCAAGACAATTTCCTGTCCTTCGTATGTACCCGTTGTGAACTCGCATTTTGCAACTTCTTCAGTTTGGGGATTTTCCAGTCTGCTTCTTAATAATTGAACTTCTTCTTCCATAGCACCAATTACGCCGATTTTCATTTCACCATTCCTCATTCCATAGTCAGTTAGCTTACATCAAAGAAAAAGACGCCTTTATCAATAGGCGCCTTCCAGTGTTTTTAACACATCCATTTTCACTGGCTTCCAGCCTTCGCCGTCTACCCATTCCATGTGGACACGGTATTTTTCAGATTCATCTTTGGACTGTACAGTCGCAATCGACTTCTGCGGACCGCCTCCATTTTTGATCATCATGACATACATATTGTTGGCATCAAGACCCGTCGCATAGGCAACCGCTTTAACTTTTTCGTTCCAGTCTGCTGAATCTTTCTGATAGACAGAAACATGGTCACCTTTTTGTTTTGTGCCGACCGGCTCCCAGCTCGTGTTGATGACTGTTTCTTCCACAATTGGGTCACTTGAATCTTCACGTGTAATGGTTCCGCCTTTTGTGACAGACCCTTCTTTTTCTTCTTCAGCTTTTTTGGCTTCTTTTTGCGCTTTTTCTTCTTCAGCTTTTTCTGCTACTGCTTTTTCTTCATCAGCAACTTCAGCATCTTCATCCGGTTCTTCTTCAGTGCCAGCACTTTCACTTTCACCAGAGCCACTCGTTTGTTCTTCGGTTTCAGGCGAGATTGTAACAGGCTCAAGATCTTGAGCCTGATCGTTCCCCCCACTAAACAGCATGGAAACCCCAATAATAAGGATCAATGCAAATACCAAGCCGATCATGATATTCAAAATTGAATTTGACCGGTTTTTCTTTTTCTTCAAACGAGAGGGATATGGTTTTTCTTCGTTAGACATTAGATGTCCCCCTTTCTCTATAGTTTACCACAAATCCATTATGAAAAATTTGACGTTTCACCGATGGTTTCGTTTCACTTGGAGTTCAATTAATGAGAAACGACCATCCTTTTTACAGAATGGCCGCTCGATCACGTAATTGCAAGAATCTTGATTTCCATTTCTCCGCCTGGTGTCAGTACTTTGACATTCTCACCAATAGTGCGGCCAATCATGCTTTTCGCAATCGGAGAATCATTTGAAATGCGACCTTCTAAAGGATCTGCTTCAGCCGATCCAACGATTGTGTAGGATTCTTTATCGCCCTCTGGAACTTCTACAAATGTAACCGTCGTTCCTAAACGAACGACATCTTTATTTGATTCATTTTCATTTATGATAACCGCGTTACGGATCATCGATTCAAGCGTCGAGATGCGGCCTTCTACAAAAGCCTGATCCTCTTTTGCGGAGTCATACTCAGCGTTCTCAGATAAATCACCAAAATCACGGGCGATTTTAATTCGTTCAACCACTTCTTTACGTTTGATTGTTTTCAAAAAGTCTAATTCATCTTCCAACTTCTGCTTTCCTGCAGCTGTCATCGGAAATTGTTTTTCGTTAGCCATTTCTTCCCACTCCTTCAACTGCTGACTCTAGATGCATGCATCCGTCAGTCTCGTATCATCATATTATAATCTGGCAATCTATTCAAGAATTGTTTTAATTTTTGTAACCATCAAGTCAATTGCCACTTCGTTCTGTCCGCCTTCCGGAATAATAACATCCGCATAGCGTTTTGTTGGTTCAATAAATTGATTGTGCATCGGACGGACAACTGTTAAGTATTGTTCAATAACAGAATCGATGGTCCGTCCCCGTTCATTGATGTCGCGCAACAGACGGCGAATGATACGCAAATCGCCATCCGTATCAACGAATAACTTGATATCCATCAATTCACGCAAACGCACGTCTTCGAGCACCAATATGCCTTCTAGAATAATGACGTCTTTAGGCTCAATTAGCACCGTTTCTTCTGCACGGGTGTGGACAGCATAATTGTAGACCGGTTTCTCAATTGGCTGACGTTTAAGCAATTTGTTGACATGCTCAATCAACAAATCCGTATCAAATGCCAATGGATGGTCGTAGTTTGTTTCTAATCGTTCTTCAAAAGCCAAATGGCTCTGGTCTTTGTAATAGTAGTCCTGCTCGATTACCACCACTGAGTTTTCTTTAAATACTTCATAGATGGAATTCGTTACACTCGTCTTCCCCGAGCCCGAACCCCCTGCGATCCCAATAACGACCGGCCGTTTATTAGACATGTTATTTAGCTCCTTGCAAACCTCTTTTTAGTGTATTCATTTCTTTCTGCAGATCATGATGCCGTCTCCCGATGACGATAATTCCGTATCATAACAGGGATGATCGAGCATATGTTTCTTAAAGGTCATCAGATTGCGGATCATCGTCCGCTTTCTTTTTGGCACTTCCGATAACGGCAAATCTGAAAGTCCATGCATGTCCATATTATCGCAATATATGATTCCGCCTTTTGGCACTAACATTTCGTACTTGTCGAAAAAGCGTTCGTATTGCCCTTTTGCTGCATCGATAAAGATGGCATCATACTGCATTTTCAAGTCAGCTAGCGGAATTTCCAGCGCATCTGCATGAAAAATACGGATGCGCTCCCCAAATCCTGATTGCCTGACAAACTCGACAGCTTTAAGATACCTGGTGTCATCGCGTTCAACAGTATCTACCACGCATACTGGCAAAGCTTCAGCCATTTTGATCGCCGAAAAGCCAATAGCAGCTCCGATTTCCAAGATTTGTTCGGGCTGTTGGACTTTTAATAGCTCCATCAATTCCCCGATGCCTTGATCTTCCATAATCGGTACATGTTGTGCAGCGGCATAAGCTTGAATCGCTCCAAGCGTCGCTGATAATTGATCGTTCGCCATACTGGAATGCTCCTTTTTGACTCAGCAAAATTTACTTCAAATGTTACCATAAAAAGAGAAGGAAAGCGAGGCGCTTCCTTCTCGGTGATATTAGTTTCCGATAAATTCATCCCGGTTAGCCAAATGCTCTTCATAGGTTTTGGCAAAATGGTTCTCGCCTGTTGAATCAGCCAAGAAGTAGAAATATTCGGTTTCAGCAGGATCTAAGGCTGCTTCGAGCGAAGACCCTCCGGCGTTTGCAATGGGTCCTGGAGGCAGCCCTTTGTTCTGGTAGGTGCTGTAAGGATGTTCAAATTCATAATCTGTGTTGAACAGTCGGTCCTTATGCTCGCCCATCGCGTAGATGACTGTCGGATCCGTTTGCAGCGGCATATCGTCGTTCAGTCGGTTATAAAAGACACTGGCAATGGTCTGGCGGTCCGATTGAGCTGTCGCTTCTTCTTCTAGCAAAGAAGCGAATGTCAAAAGCCAATGCGGGCTCTGGTTCTGTTCCTCTAAGACGGTCTGGTACTGCATGACATTGGCCTGCGTCGTATCAAGCATCTGCTCAATTAGCAAGCTTAGCGAAGGATCTTCTTCATAGATCGGATAAGTGGCCGGGAACAGATACCCTTCAAGTGCATAACGGATATTTTCACCCAATATCTCATCAGTCAATAATTCAGGGTATTTAATCATCAGTTCCTCAAGATATGCCGGATCCTGAATTTTCCCCAAAAATTCTTCAGCTGTAAACGACGTTTTCTCGGCAATGACATTCTCGGCAATTTCTTCTACCGTCAGTCCTTCCGGAATATTGATTGTAAAGAGCGGCTCTCGGTATACTTTACCAGTTTTTAGGCTTTCTGTAATTTCATCCAAAGTCATAGAAGGAAGCAAGTCATAGGTTCCTGCCTGGAATTCGGATTCGTTGTTGAACTTCACATAGTATTTGTAGATTCGCGCATCTTCAATGACGCCGTTTTCTTCAAGCAATGCAGCAATGCTGTCCAGATTTGAACCGATCGGCACTTCAACGGTGATCACTTCTTCTGAATCGGGATCAACCGGATCCAGCGCACTGGTTACGTAACTATAGGTTTGAAAGCCTGCGATTCCGATGATGATTAACAGGATCAGCGCGACTATTAATACGATACGTCGGACGACTCTCACTTCCTTCTTCTTTTCTGTCATACGTTCAAACATGATTTCTTTTTTTGACTGTTTCTCCACGGGTTCCCCCCCCAAGCTTTACTGTTCTGCAGAAGTTGGACTAATTATGTTCAACTTCTATCAGTATACAAGAAAACCATACAAAAGAAAAAGACGGAATCAGCAATCAATTCCGTCCCTCGCATTTTTAAAGCTCTTCGTTTTCTTCTTCTTCGTCAAGGAACGTGTTCAGCATTTCTTCGATCATGTCCCATTCCGCATCAGTTTCAACCGGGCGAAGCTCTCCGCCACCTACTGTATCGTCTGATTCAGGATTTTCAGTAAAGGAAGATGCATGAATTTCAATTTCGCCTTCTTCATCTTCTTCAGCGCCTATCGGGAAATACAAAACGTATGATTTTCCGAAGTCAGCTGATTCAAATGTAAACAATACTTCAAATAATTGTTCGTTGCCGTTTTCATCAACGACTGTAATGTGCTCTTGTCCGTGTTCCATTTGCGTCACCTCATTATTTTTTAAAATCAAGATAGCCCTGCAAGATCATGACTGCTGCCATCTTGTCGATCACTTTTTTGCGATTTTTGCGGCTGACATCCGCGGAGATTAACATCTTCTCTGCTGCCGCGGTTGTAAGCCGTTCATCCCATAGGACCACCGATATACTATACGCTTCTTTCAACAAATCTGCAAATCTTTCAGATGCTTCGGCGCGCGGCCCGATTGAATTGTTCATGTTTTTCGGGTAGCCGACAACTGCTTCGGTGACTTCATATTGCTTGATTAGCTCGCCAAGGCGAACCATCCCAAATTCTTCAATCGCTTCATTTATTTTGACGGTTTCGATTCCTTGGGCTGTCCAGCCCATCGGGTCGCTGATTGCGACTCCGATTGTTTTCGAACCGACATCAAGTCCCATTATGCGCATCATTATTCCTCGTTATTCTTCTTAATATAAAACTTCACAAGCTCTTCCAGAATTTCATCTCGTTCTAGTTTGCGTATCATATTTCGCGCATCCTGGTGGCGAGGAATATAAGCCGGATCACCTGATAATAAATATCCGACAATCTGATTGATAGGGTTATAGCCTTTTTCTTCAAGTGCAGAATGGACTTGAAGCATCACTTGCTTCACTTCCTGCTCCATCGACTCATCAGACGAATCGAATTTCATAGTTCGATCAAATGAACTCACGACAAGCACCTCGCTTTCGGATTTTAAATAGGAATAATTGCTCCTGCTGTCTGATTCTCATTATAACCGATAGTGTGAATTTATTAAACCTATTTCACTAAGCTGTAAACTGATTCGAGCGCCGATTCTAATTTACCAGCATCTTTTGCGCCTGCCATCGCCATGTCCGGACGGCCGCCACCTTTACCGCCGCATTGTTCTGCTATATGTTTCACGATTTGTCCTGCATGGTAATCCCCACCAGCTAAATCTTTTGTGACGCCCGCAGCTAGCATGACTTTATCTCCGTCTGTCGCACCGAGAACGATAACTGCTTTGTCCATTTTCGTTTTCAAATCATCCATCATCTGACGCAGCTGGTTATTATCTTTGGCTTCTACTTTTGCAGACAATACCGTAATATCGCCTATTTTTTGTGCCGTATCCAGAATACCGGCAGATTGTGCATTGGAAACTTTCGCAAGCAACGATTCATTTTCGCGCTGCAGCAATTTCATTTCAGCCTGGACGGTTTGCACTTTCTGAATCATGTCTCTTGGTGAAGACTTCAGTAATCCTGCTGCTTGTTCTAATACTTGTTCGCTGTCTTTTAGACTTTCATATGCACCTTTGCCAGTAACTGCTTCGATTCTGCGAATACCTGCACCAATACCACCTTCTGAAACAATCTTAAATAAGCCGATTTCTGAAGTATTGAATACATGGACGCCGCCGCAAAGCTCTAATGAATAGTCGCCAATTTCTACAACTCGGACAATGTCACCATATTTCTCGCCGAACAATGCCATTGCGCCCATTTCTTTTGCTTCTTGCAAGTTATGATAACCTGTACCGACTGCGATACCGTCCCATACTTTTTCATTGACGATTTGCTCGATCTTTTCCAATTCTTCTTTCGTTACTTGACCAAAGTGAGAAAAGTCAAAGCGTAGACGGTCCGGTCCTACATATGATCCTGCCTGGTTAACATGCGTGCCGAGTACATCTTTTAGTGCTTGATGCAATAAATGTGTCGCTGTATGGTTTTTTACCGTGTGGCGACGTTCTTTCGCATCTACTTGCGCATGGACAGTTGATTTAGTTAATTCCCCGGTCTCTACACGTACAGAATGTAGATTCTGGCCATTCGGTGCTTTTTTGACGTCCAACACAGCCGCTTGAACCAAGTCATTACTCAAGGTTCCGTGGTCTGCAATTTGACCGCCACTTTCTGCGTAAAAAGGGGTTTGATCCAAAATAACTTGAACTTCTTCGCCTTCGTGTGCGCTATCTGCAAGTTCACCGCCTTTAATAATATACAGTACGTTAGCATCCGATACGGTCTGGCTATAACCGATAAATTCGCTGGCTTGTTTAATACTTCCCAGCACTTCGGATTGTGTTTGCATCGAATTAACATTCTGGCGCGCCTTTCTTGCACGATCACGCTGAGCTTGCATGGCTGCCTCAAATCCTTGGTGATCGATCGACATGCCCTCTTCTTCTGCATATTCCTCCGTCAACTCTACCGGGAAGCCATACGTGTCATATAGGCGGAACGCATCTTCACCCGGAATTTCCGTTTGTCCAACGGCTTTTTGTTTTTCCATAACTGACGATAAAATAGTCAAGCCATCATGAAGCGTTTCGTGGAAACGTTCTTCTTCCAACTTCATGACACGGATAATAAAGTCCTGTTTGTCATTTACTTCAGGATAGAAGGTTTTCATAATGTTGCCAACCACTGGGACCAATTCGAATAGGAACGGTTGTTCAACTCCCAGTTTTTTCGCATAGCGGACAGCACGCCGCAGCAAACGGCGCAATACATACCCACGACCTTCATTTGACGGTAGCGCTCCGTCTCCAATAGCAAATGCTACAGTACGTATATGATCGGCGATTACTTTGAAAGCCATATCCATATCTGCGTTTTCGCCGTATTTTTTACCGGAGATCTCTTCAGTTTTCCGGATAATTGGCACAAATAAATCCGTATCATAATTTGTTGGAACATCTTGTGCAACAGAAGCCATACGTTCTAAGCCCATCCCTGTATCAATATTTTGTTTTGGAAGCAATGTATAGGTATGGTCCGGGTTGTGGTTGAATTGTGAAAAGACCAGATTCCAAATTTCCAAATAACGGTCATTTTCACCGCCTGGATATAGTTCAGGGTCGCTCAAGTCATTGCCGTAGCTTTTGCCACGGTCATAGAAAATTTCAGAGTTTGGACCACTTGGACCTTCGCCGATATCCCAGAAATTCCCTTCTAATCGAATAATGCGTTCAGCTGGCACGCCGACTTCATTCAACCAAATGCCATATGCTTCCTCGTCTTCCGGGTGAACAGTCACCGATAATTTGTCAGCATCAAAGCCAATCCATTTATCGTCGGTCAGGAATTCCCACGCCCAATGAATCGCTTCAGTCTTGAAGTATTCGCCGATGGAGAAATTGCCGAGCATTTCAAAGAAGGTATGATGGCGTGCTGTTTTTCCGACATTTTCAATATCGTTAGTCCGAATCGATTTTTGCGCGTTGACGATCCGCGGATTTTCAGGAATGACACGACCGTCAAAATATTTTTTCAAGGTTGCCACGCCGCTATTGATCCATAAAAGGGACGGATCTTCAAAAGGCACGAGCGGTGCACTTGGCTCCTGATCATGGCCTTTCTCTTTAAAGAAGTCGAGATACAGTTGTCTGATGTCTTCAGCTTTCAAATTTTTCATCTATTTTTCCTCCTCAGCATAGTAAAAAGCCTTCATCCCAAAAAAGGGACGAAGGCTTTATTTCGCGGTACCACCCTAGTTACACGGAGCATGAAACTCCGTGTCTCTCGAACACCTTAACGCGGTTCAACGGCAGGGATTAGCTGCACTCCGGAGTAGCTTTCTAAAATCAAATCTCGTCAGGACCTTTCAGCCAAGAGTCCCGTTTCTTTTCGGATGCGATTTTATACTGTCTCCATCAATGTGTTTATCTATCAGTCTAATTTGAATTATAGAAAAAGCCTTGCGCGATGTCAATAGTGAGACTTTAATTGGATAGAGTTACTGCACAAAACAACTTCGCTTTCTTGCGGGCTTCCGCCGAACTAACTCGAGCTTAACGCCCAAGTGGATTTCAGCACCTCGCTATCCCGCGGGAGTCTCAGCTGTTTTGCTTCGCAACCTATAAGTAGCATGTTAATAATAAAATTCTTTTTCCTCTAAAATCTTTTCAGACCAGCAACTCCACGATCAATTAATTTCACCACTTCTGTATTACATTACCTTTAAAGAAAGAGTGGATGGCGGCGACTCCTGCGGGAATAGCATGAGCCGGAGCCACTGGACTGAGCGTAGCGAGGGAAGCGGCAGTGGCCATGCCCTTGGAAAGCGTCCGCCTAGAGCGATTTCTTAAGCTCAAAACTTCATTCTATCGTGTCTTTTGGCAACTCAAGCTTCTATAAATTTCTGTGGGGTGATGCCTTCCATGCCGATCATTGGGTGGATGGCATGGACGTTTTCGGTGGTTAGGCTGATAGGTTTACTTTGTTTTTCTTCTGCTTTTAGCATGGTTTGTTGTTCGGTTTTCGGTTCTTCCGCTGCAACTGCCAAACGGTTTTTCAAAGTGGTCATCCGCTGCGCGTCGTCCGTGCGTTCAACACCATAGCGGAAAACGCTCGGGTCGCCACATAGGATGAGAAAATCTTTGCTGCGTGTGATGCCGGTATAAAGCAAATTGCGGCGCAGCATTTTCATATAGCCTCGAACTACTGGCATAATGACCGTTGAGAATTCAGAGCCCTGTGATTTATGAATCGAGCAGCAGTACGCTAGCGTCAGTTGATTCAAGTCGCTGCGTTCGTAAGTCACTTCGATGCCATCAAAAGAAGCCACTAGCATATCTTGCTTTTCGACAGTTTCTTTTGCTTTCATAATTGCGACGACTTCGCCCATATCGCCATTGAAGACATTGCTTTCCGGCTGATTGACAAGCTGGAGGATCTTGTCACCGATACGATAGGTGATGTCACCGAATACCAGTTCTTTGCGTTTGCCGTCTGGATTGGGATTGACCATCTCCTGAATCAACCGATTCAAAACATCAATGCCTGCTGGTCCTTTGTACATAGGCGCTAGAACTTGAATATCTTTGATGGAATGGCCTTTTGACAAGGCGCTTTTAACCACTTTTTCAACGACAGATGGAATCTGTTCAATTCCTGCTTTGATGAAAGAGCGGTCTGCTGTTTTTGCAGTAATGTCATTTGGCAATTGACCGTTTTTCATTTGATGGGCAAGTTCAATAATTGAAGAGCCTGACGACTGCCGGTAAATATCGGTCAGTTCTACAGTTGGAATCCGTTTTGATTCGAGTAGGTCTCTTAGTACTTGTCCCGGCCCGACCGGTGGTAATTGGTCTTGGTCTCCGACGAAAATTAGTTGAGCATCTTCTGGTACGGCCTTTAGCAATTGATGGGCAAGCCAAGTGTCAACCATTGACATTTCATCGATAATAATCAATTTACCTTCGATTTCTTTTTCGGTTTCTTCATCTTTTTCTTGTCCGTTAAAGCCTAGTAAACGATGAATCGTCATCGCCGGTAAATCGGTTGATTCACTTAAACGTTTAGCTGCACGTCCCGTAGGTGCTGCCAAAATAATTGGAAATGGTTCTTTTTTCTTGGCGTATTCTTTTGGATCGAGTGACAAACCGTGCAGTTCTGCATAGATTTCTACCAATCCACGAACGACCGTCGTCTTACCAGTACCTGGTCCACCCGTTAAAATCATGACCGATGAATTGATACTGTTTTCAATTGCGTCAACTTGCGTTTCTGCGTAATTGACCCCAAGACGTTCTTCCGCTTCCCCGAGCGCTTTGCGGACTTCTGAACTTGGAAATTTCGTGCGATTTTCTTGTGCGGCAAGCAAAGTTTCCAGCTTTGTCGCAATCCCGACTTCTGAATAATATAGCGATGGCAAATAAAGCCGCGTTTCTTCACCTGCGACTTTACCTTCTTCACCCAATTCGATAGCGGCTTTCGAAATTGCTTCAATCGCAATTTCACCTTGTTGGCGTGCTTCGAGCATTTCTTTAACTAATGGAATCAAGGTTTTAGCGTCCACATAGACATGACCATCAGACAGGGAAGCTTGGTTGAGAATATGCAAAATCGCCGCTTTGATACGATCCGGATGACTGCCGGTGATGCCGAGTTTTGTTCCGAGTTCATCAGCACGTTGAAAACCGATTCCTTCAATTTCTTCAATAAGTTTGAACGGATTTTTTGTTAGAATATCAATCGTTTCTTCGCGGTAAGCTTGGTATATCCGCATGCCGACTTGCGGGCCAAAGCCCCAGTCGTTGAGTTGGATCATGACACGCTCAAGACCAAGGTTCATCTGCAAAGTCGCACGGATGGTGTCTTTTTTATCATCAGACAAACGCGGCACCTTATCAAGTGCATCCGGGTCTTCCAGAATTTTTTTAATAGCTTCTTTGCCGAGTTTTTTGACGATTGTTTCCGCCGTTTTCCGACCAATGCCATTAAACATGTCACTTGACAAATAATGGATAATCCCTTGCTCAGTTTCTGGTACTTCTTTGGAGAAGGTTTCCACTTGAAATTGAACACCATAACGCGGATGATTTTTCACTACGCCGGTAAAACGATACTGTTCTTCGAGCGATAGCATTGGAAAATAGCCAGACACAATGATTTCTTTTTCGGTATATGGGGTATTGGTTTCTTGAATTTTCACTTTGGCAATGGAGAATAAATTTCGGGGATTGTGAAAAATCGAGACGACAGGACGCCCTAATACAAACTGCTTTTCTTCTTGAAATAAGTCGATTTGTCCGGTCATTTCTGTCGTCCCCTTTTCACGTGGCTATTCTAGTGTCGTTGCAATCATATCGTAAGCGTATCGCGCCATTTCGTTCTGTTCATCCAAAGTATAAGCTTGTTTTAAATGATGCATAGCATCTTCCTTACGGTTTGTAGAAACCGCATAAAGAACACCCAAATTATAATGGGCATCCGAATGGTTGGAATCTTGTTCAACAACTTTCAAAAATTGAGGTTCTGCTAGTTCAAACAGTTCCATAGATGCTAAACATATGCCGTAGCTCAAACGAGCCTGAATATCCCTGTCATCCAATTCTACAGCGCGTTGAAGATAAGGTAACGCTAATTTTGGCTGCTCTAACTTCTCCAAACATTTGCCGATCATGAAATGCGCATCTGCACCTTCAAGTTCGTATTGCAACGCTTTTTCATAAAGCTTTAATGCTTCTGAATAACGTTCTGAATTGAAATATAAATTGGCTAACCCATAAAAAGCAGTCGCTGATGTTTCGTCTAATGCAATAGCTTTTTGGAAAAACCGTTCTGCACGATCAATTTCGTCCATTGAGGTTAATACATGGCCAAAATTGATGTAGCCTAGCGGATTTTCCGGTTGTTCTTCAATGGCTTGTGTAAAAGCTTCAACTGCTTTTTCCGCATTGCCTTCTTGTAACGCTTGTATACCGATTTCGTTGTAATTCATCGCTGTCTCTCCCATTAACCTACATATTCCAAACGCGCGCCATTTTTAAAGACACGATCGATCGTGCCGCCGCCGAGGCATTCTTCGCCGTCATAAAAGACTACGGCTTGTCCGGGGGTAATGGCACGGACTGGCTCCGTAAATGTCACGACGGCTCTTTCGTCTTTAAATTCAACGCTTACGCCAACATCTTGCTGGCGGTAACGGAATTTAGCCGTGCACTCTAAAATACCAGTTGGTGCTGTATTTGACGTGAAGCTTAAGTTTACCGCAGTCAAGCTATCCGAAAAAAGTGCATCGTGATGGATATTTTGCCCAACGTATAAAACGTTCTTTTTCAAGTCTTTGCCGATCACGAACCACGGGTCTCCCGCACCGCCAATTCCGAGTCCTTGGCGTTGACCGATTGTATAGTACATTAAACCGTCGTGTGAACCCATTTTGACGCCTTCTAAAGTTTCCATCCCGCCTGGTTGTGCCGGCAAGTATTGTCCTAAGAATTCTTTAAAATTACGTTCCCCAATAAAACAAATGCCCGTAGAATCTTTTTTCGTTGCTGTTGCAAGTCCAGCTTCTAGCGCGATTTCACGAACTTTTTTCTTTTCCATATGACCGATTGGGAACATCACTTTAGACAATTGACTTTGGTCTAATTGATTCAAAAAGTAAGTTTGATCTTTGTTATTATCTTTGCCACGTAACATTTTCGTTTCGCCGTTTTCTGCGTGCTCGACTTGTGCGTAATGGCCAGTCGCTAAATAATCTGCACCTAAACTTAACGCGTGCTCTAGAAATGCTTTGAATTTGATTTCTTTATTGCACATAACGTCTGGATTTGGCGTGCGTCCTGCTTTGTATTCTTCCAAGAAATACGTGAAAACTTTGTCCCAATATTGCTTTTCGAAATTCACTGCGTAGTAAGGAATGCCGATTTGGTTACAGACACGAATGACGTCTTCATAATCTTCTGTGGCTGTGCAGACGCCGTTTTCATCGGTATCGTCCCAGTTTTTCATAAAAATGCCGATGACATCATAACCTTGTTCTTTCAATAAATAAGCGGCAACCGAAGAGTCGACCCCTCCGGACATGCCGACGACAACGCGTGTATCTTGTAGTGATTTTGCAGTCATTTTATTCACCTTTTCATTTTAATGCCAAACGTTGGCTGATTTGAGCTGTCTTTTCGGCAGCTTGTTCAATATCTTCAGGCGTTAACCCGAGACCGAAACTGAAACGAATGGAATTACGAATTTCAGCAGCTTGTTCGCCGTACATCGCAACTAGCACATGAGAAGGATCGATTGATCCCGCAGAGCAAGCGGATCCACTAGAAGCTGAAATTCCTGCTAAATCCAAATTGACCAGAAACGACTCAATTTCGATACCTGGAATGCTGAGATTTAAAATATGCGGCATCGAATGACTGCCGTTTTCTTTGTAGTCAATGCTGTGTTTATCCAAAACAGCTTTAAAAATAGTTTTGTATTGCTCGTAAGCTTCCGTTTTTTCTTCCATTGTCGCCAGTGAAATCTCCACAGCTTTAGCAAATGCCGAAATCGCCGGCACGTTTTCCGTTCCTGCGCGGCGTTTGCGTTCTTGCTCTCCTCCATACAACAGTGGAGTTAATGACGTTCCTTTGCGCTGATACAGAAAACCGACGCCTTTTGGGCCATTGAGCTTATGAGCAGAAACAGATAATAAATCGACGTTCAAAAGATTAACGTCAATTGGTAAGACACCGAATGCCTGTACAGCATCGGTGTGAAATGTAACATCCGTTCCTTTTAGCAGTTCACCGATTTCAGCAATGGGTTGAATCGTACCGACTTCATTGTTGCCCATCATGATCGATACTAGAATTGTATCGTCACGCAGCGCATTTTTCACGTCTTCTGCTCGCACACGCCCATTTTCACCGACAGGCAAATAAGTCACGTCATAGCCTTCACGCTCCAGCTTTTCACAAGCATGCAAAACGGCATGATGTTCGGTCTCTGTTGTAATGATGTGTTTGTTATCTTTTTTTGAAACAGTACCAAAAATCGCCAAATTATCCGCTTCTGTACCGCCGCTCGTAAAAATGATTTCATTGTCGTCGGCGTGGATGCTTGCTGCCAGTAATTTACGGGCATCATCTAATGCTTTTCGCGCAGCTCTACCCGTCCCATGGATGCTCGATGGATTGCCGTAAACTGTTCCAAGTGCTTCGGAAAAAGTCGTCACCACTTCAGGATGTATCGGCGAAGTCGCTGCATGGTCTAAGTAAATTCGATTCATATGTGTTTACTCCCTTATATATAATACATATAGTTTTTAGTTTCACCGTTATTAGCTTTTGCCAAATCTTCGATGGTAGTTGTATCGAGGACATTTTTCACAGCGTCACGGATGCGTACCCACAGCTCGCGTTGAGGTTGTTTTTCGTCTTCAATGCCTTCAACCGGTTGAATCGGACCTTCTAGGACTCGGATCACGTCACCTGCGGAAATTTCTTTCGGATGGCGCGTTAGCATATAGCCGCCGTAAGCACCACGGACACTTTTGACAAGTCCAGAGTTACGCAATGGCCCCACTAACTGCTCCAAGTATGCTTCAGAGAGATCATTTTCCGCTGCAATTTTACGCAATGGAATAGGGCCTTCTCCGTATTGTTTACCAAGTTCGATCATAATGGTCAGACCGTAACGGCCTTTAGTAGATATTTTCATTGTTACACCTCTAAGTTTCATAAATTGAACTAAATTTGTTGATTAAGGATATTCCAAAAACCAGCTTTGCTTTCTTGCGGGCTTGCGGGAGTCTCCGCTAATTTCCCCCATATCTTAAGGGACAAAAATCAACAAGGCAGGGATTCTTACAAATTTGTATGATTTAAATTATGTTTCATCCGCATATGTCTAGATGACTCTTAGAAGAAAGAGCAGAAGGTGGAGACTCCTCTGGGGAGTAGCGAAGCGATGCGAGCTTAAGACCTTGGACTGAGCGCAGTGAGGAAAGCGTCCGCCCGGAGAGATTTCTTCAGACCTCATCTCTTGAGCAGTTTTTAAAAAATTAGCCCTTTAATCCACGGTAAATAAATACCAATATTCTTCAAAACAGTATATCATAATTTGACTTGAATGGACTTCCAATGACTTCTGAAACTTCTAACGCTATACTGATAGAACGAATGTACGGAAGGAGTTTTTGCATGCACAACGAACCTTTAGCTTTCCGTATGCGCCCACGGACGATCGATGAAGTCGTCGGACAGAAAGACGTCATCGGCCCGCATACAGCTTTATATAAAATGATCAGCAACGGCCACGTCCCTTCCATGCTGCTGTATGGTGAACCTGGAATCGGCAAGACTTCCATCGCCCACGCTATCGCTGGTACGTCGAATTTGCCGTTCATCGCGCTGAACGCGACCACTTCTGGCAAGAAAGATGTCGAAGAAGTCGTCGCAGAATCACGAATGACAGGAAAAGTCTTGTTGTTTCTTGACGAAATCCACCGCTTCAATAAATTACAGCAAGATGCTTTGCTGCCGCATGTCGAAAGCGGTTCGATTGTCCTCATTGGCGCGACGACGGAAAATCCGTTTCACGATGTCAATCCGGCGATTCGGTCACGCTGCGGTGAAATCAAGCAGTTGAAACGGCTTACGCAAGAAGACATCGTTCAGTTGTTGAATACCGCATTGACCGAACCAAAGCGTGGACTCGGCAGCGAACAAATTGAGATTTCTGAAAAACAAGTCGAACGCATCGCAGAAGGTACAAACGGCGATGCTCGCAAAGCGTTGACCATGCTAGAATCGATTGTCATCGCTTCTGATGAACTCGACGGCAAATACATTGTCGAAGATCAAATGGTTGAGCAGATGATTAAACGTGTCGGTGTATTCGGCGACAAGAAAGGATCTCATTTCTTTAACCTGCTGTCTGCCTTACAAAAATCAGTGCGGGGCAGCGATGTCAACGCCGCTATGTACTATTTGGCGCATCTGTTGGAAAATGGCGACCTGACTGCGGTCACTCGCCGTCTGCTAGTCATGGCCTACGAAGATATCGGACTTGCAAACCCGGCAGTCGGTGGCCATGTTCTGTCGGCCTGCCAAGCAGCTGATCGCCTCGGCCTGCCAGAAGCTCGCATTCCACTCGCTCAAGCTATCGCTGAAATGTGCTTGTCCGAAAAATCCAATTCGGCCTATCAAGCTATTGATGCGGCCACAGCGGCTATTAATAAAGGCAATGTGGGAGACATTCCGATGCATTTGCGCGATACGCATTACGCCGGAAGTGCTGACCTTGGCCACGGCGGCTACCGCTATCCACATGACACGCCAATCGGATCGTTTGGCGGATGGGCGGATCAGGACTATTTACCGAAAGAAGTGAAGTCGGCCGAGTTCTACAAACCGATCATCGCCGGCGAAGAGAAGAAATTCGCCGGAATTTATGAGAAGTTGAAAAGCTTTCGGAAAAACAAAAAATAAAACAAGAATTAAGCAAAGCCATTTCCTAAAAAGGAAATGGCTTTTTCCATGAATTCATTCATGAAAGACTACATAAAAAAGCCGGCTTACGGAAAGAGCCGGCTGCTGCTTAATTCATACGAACGCGCGTGATCGGAATTGATTTGGTAATATCATTAACGACCCAACTGGCGGTGATCAAGCCTACCGCCGAAGGTGTGAAGGCGTTTGAAGACGGTGGCATTTGCGCTTTGCGGATAGTCGCATCAGGCTTGCCGACGGTTTCGACCACATCTTCACGGACAATGATTGGGCTTTCGTCTGAAAAAACAACAGGAATGCCTTTATAAATTCCAGATTTACGCAATTTTTTGCGGATGATTTTCGCTAACGGATCAGTATGTGTCTTGGAAATATCGGCAATTTTAAAACGAGTCGGATCGGTTTTATTGGCCGCTCCCATACTAGCGATGATTTTAATGTCACGCTTGTAGCATTCTTCCATCAAATGTACTTTATAAATCATCGTGTCAGATGCATCGATGACGTAATCCGGGTTGTAGCTAAAGAATTCTTCACAAGTTTCTTCTGTATAGAACATATGCAGGGGTATGACCTTGCATTCTGTATTGATATCGGCGATGCGGTCTTTCATGACCCCTGCTTTAGATTGTCCGACAGTCGACAAGTTGGCAACCAGCTGGCGGTTGATGTTGGTGATGTCGACATTGTCTTTGTCCACTAGAATAATAGTACCAACACCACTTCTTGCACAAGCTTCTGCCGCGAATGAACCCACGCCTCCGATGCCCAGAATGGCGACCGTCGTATTTTTTAATAAATCAATTCCTTCTTTTCCTACCGCTAATTCATTTCTTGAGAATTGGTGTAACATTGAGCCACTGCCTTTCAAAGTTGATACGCATACTAGAAAGTATACACATTAAAAATCCCCCCGACAATAAATTGTCGAAGGGATAAAAATGATTTTTTAAGTTAGGAATCCCAATCGTGCCGTCTTTGTTGGTGCGCATCGTTTGAACCCGCTGAAAGCAGGTGGGTGACCTCTTCACCACTTATAACTTCCCGTTAAGGCATGTTAGCCATGGTGAAATTTGATCTCCCGACGACATAATGTTGGGTCAAAATCGAATTGCTCAAAACGAACACATCAGGATTCTCTATACACGTATATTAGCACACCTTTTTTATTTAGACAAGTTTTTTACGTTAATAATTTTTTATTATTCTGAATGTTCAGCGACAGACTCAATTCATCAAGCTGTGAATTCGAAACCGGGCTCGGCGCATCTGTTAACAAATCACTGGCACTGGCAGTTTTTGGGAATGCGATGGTGTCACGCAAGTTGGTGCGCCCTGCAAGCAGCATAACCAGTCGATCTAAACCGAAAGCAATTCCGCCGTGTGGAGGAGTTCCGTATTCGAAAGCTTCCATCAAGAATCCGAATTGTTCGTTAGCTTCTTCTTTACTAAAGCCTAGCACTTCAAACATCTGCTCCTGGATTTCGCGGCGGTAAATACGGGAAGATCCCCCTCCTAGCTCGTAGCCGTTCAAGACAAGGTCATACGCCTGTGCACGGACATTCTGCGGCTCTGTTGTCAGTTTTTCCAAGTCTTCTTCAAATGGCATTGTGAAAGGATGGTGGGCTGCATAATAGCGGCCTTCTTTATCATCGTACTCAAGTAGCGGCCAGTCCGTAATCCACAGGAATTTATAGACCGAGTTGTCAATTAGGCTGAGTTCTTTGCCAAACTTCAAACGAAGTGCACCAAGTGCATCTGCCACCACGGTTTTCTTGTCAGCCACGAACAGCAATAAATCGCCAGCTTCCGCTTGTGCACGTTCAGTCAACGCAATTGCCGCTTCGCCTTCAAAGAATTTAGCAATCGGTCCTTTAACGCCTTGTTCTTCGACCTTTAGCCAAGCCAAGCCTTTTGCTCCGTAAACTGCAGCAAAAGCACCCAATGCGTCAATATCTTTGCGCGAATAATTAGCAGCTTGCCCTTTAACGTTAATCAGTTTCACTTGACCGCCGTTTTCAATTGCGCCAGTGAAGACTTTGAACGCTGACTCTTTGACCAGTTCTGATACATCGACCAGTTCTAGACCAAAACGCACATCTGGTTTATCCGAACCAAAGCGATCCATTGCTTCGGTATAGCTCATGCGTTGAAAAGTCGGTTCGATGTCGATCTTTTTAACATCTTTCATCATTTGAACCATTAGGCGCTCATTCATTTCAATAATATCTTCCATTGTCTGGAAGCTCATTTCCATATCGATTTGCGTGAATTCCGGCTGACGGTCTGCACGAAGATCTTCATCACGGAAACAACGGGCAATCTGGTAATATTTATCAAATCCAGAAACCATCAACATTTGTTTAAACAACTGAGGAGATTGTGGCAAAGCGTAAAACTCTCCATCATGAACACGACTTGGCACTAAATAATCACGTGCGCCTTCAGGTGTAGATTTTGTCAAAATCGGGGTTTCCACTTCGATAAATCCTTCTTCATCTAAAAAGCGACGAATCGATTTGGTAAGGTCTGAACGCATTTTGAATGTTTCGTACATCGCAGGACGTCGCAGGTCCAAGTACCGGTATTTCAGTCGCAGATCTTCACTGACATCGGTATTGTCTTCGATGGCGAATGGTGGATTTTTCGCAGCATTGATGATGGCTGCGTGGTCCACCTGCACTTCGATTTTACCGGTTTTCATCGTTGCATTAATTTGGTCTGGTGCTCGTTTTACAACCAATCCATCAATATGAATCACGAATTCATTGCGCAGTGATTCGCCGATTGCAGCCGCTTCTTTCGAAATTTCGGGATTAAAGACTACTTGAACGATTCCTGAACGGTCGCGAACGTCGACAAAAATCAAACCGCCTAAGTCCCGACGTTTTTGCACCCATCCTTTTAATGTTACACGCTGTCCAATAACAGTTTCGTTGACTTCCCCACAATAATGCGTTCTCGACATAGTTATTCCCCCAGTGATTTCTTTTTCAATATCGTTCCAGCGATTTCTTCGAATGCCATTTCCTGTTGCTCACCCGTCGCCATTTCTTTTAATGCCACTTTGCCGCTTTCCAGTTCCGTTTCGCCGATGACGATAACAAAGCCGGCACCTTTTCGGTCAGCCGATTTCATTTGTGCCTTTACTTTGCGACCAGCGAAATCCATGTCTGTCGAAATGCCGTTCAAGCGTAAATCACGAACAACCGCAAACGCTTTTTTCTTCGTCGTTTCGTCCATCGCTATGACGTAAACTTCCAAATTGTTGGATTGACCAATTTCGACTTTTTCCATTTCAAGCGCTAATAACAGTCGCTCGATACTCATCGCAAAACCAATTCCTGGTGATTCGGGTCCGCCTAAGTCTTCAACGAGACCGTTATAGCGGCCGCCCCCTGCCAAAGTCGTAATGGCACCAAAACCTTCAGCGTCACTCATAATCTCGAAAGCTGTGTGGTTATAGTAATCAAGTCCGCGCACTAAATTTGGATCGACAACAAATTCGATGTCCATGCTAGAAAGATAAGATTGCACTTCATCAAAATAAGCTTGTGATTCTTCGTTTAAATAATCAGCAAGTGACGGCGCTGTTGCCATCAACGGATGGTTGCGGTCCACTTTGCAGTCTAGAATACGCAACGGATTTTTCTCGAGACGCGTCTGGCAATCTCTGCAGAATTCATTGATACTCGGTTCAAAATGCTGGATCAATGCTTCTTTGTGCGCTACGCGACTTTCCGTATCACCAAGTGAGTTGATGACTAAACGCAATTGCTTGAGCCCGACAGCACGGTACACTTCCATCGCTAGTGAAATCACTTCTGCGTCAATTGCTGGATCTTTAGAACCGATTGCTTCCACACCAAATTGTACAAACTGGCGCATGCGCCCGGCTTGTGGACGTTCATAGCGGAACATCGGACCTGTATAAAACAACTTTACTGGCTGGTCCGGCATGCCGAATAATTTATTTTCAACATATGAACGCACGACAGAAGCTGTGCCTTCTGGGCGCAACGTCAGCGAACGATCGCCACGATCTTGGAATGTGTACATTTCTTTTTGAACGATATCTGTCGTGTCGCCAACACCACGCTGGAATAATTCCGTGTGTTCGAAAATCGGCGTGCGAATTTCTTTGTATTGATAAAGTCTACACAAGTCATTGATTTTTTGTTCAACTTCTTGCCATTTAGCGGATTGGTCGGGCAGCACATCGTACGTGCCGCGTGGTGCTTGAATGTTCATCATTTCTTCACTCCTTTATTTTTCCATACAAAAAAGCTCCCGCCCCTTGCTTTACGCAAGGGACGAGAGCCTGTATTAGCTTCCGCGGTTCCACCCTAGTTGATGCAAAAAGATGCATCCTCTCATTCCGGGTAACGGCCGGTTCCGTTTTTTCCTACTAAGCAGCAAGCGCGGTTCAGAAAAAAGCCTCAAAAGTGTTTTTCGTCGCAGTTGTCTGTAGGAAAGTTTACAGCCCGAGACTTTCCCTCTCTTTTCAGCCGAATCATGCAATTACTTTCTTCGTCGTCAGCAAATATATAAGGATAATAAATCAATCTTAATAACTCCCCAATGGCTTGTCAACCTTTTTGACACAAGGAGACATTTATTTGATACTATTGTAGAGAAATTGTTTTAGGGGGAATGGCATGAAACGCAAAGGGCTAACCGCATTTATTTTATTCGTTTTATTTATAGCTGGCAGCTTTCCGCTGCTGGATAAAGATCATGTTTCAGCTGACAATGGCACCGTTGAAATTTCCGGCTCAATGGTTAATGTCCGCTCTGGTCCTGGGTTGTCTTACAGCGTAACTGGTGATTTAGAGCAAGGACAAACCGCTTCTGTCATATCAAAACAAGGTGACTGGCTGGAAGTCCGCTTCGATGGACAGGAAGGCTGGATTGCTTCATGGCTCACGACTCCTTCTGGCGAAGAGCAAACAGCATCTGGACAAACTGCTGTTTCTTCAGTGAACGGCTTGAATGTTCGTGCACAGGCTGATTTATCAGCAGCCGTGCTCACGAAAATGAATGCCGGAGAAAAGGCGAAAGTGATCAGTACAACCGATGGCTGGATTGAAATCGACTTCCGCAATACGCGCGGATTTGTCTCGAAGCAATACATAAGCCTGGCAGAAGGTGCTTCTGAAACCGAACAACCGACCGATGAAACGGAACCCGTTCAGAAGAAAGACGCAATTTCCAAAGTCTCCTCTTTTGAAATTGCTGTTAGCGCATTGAATGTTCGTTCGAAACCTGACCTCAGCTCCGAAATCCAGCTGATGGTCAACAAAGGCCAAGTCTTCCCCGTCGTTTCCACGCAAGGCAATTGGGTGGAAATCGAATTAGCTGAAGACAAAAAAGGCTGGGCGTATGCATTCCACGGCCAATTATCCGATCAAACGGCAGAAACTGTCGAAAATGATACAAAAGAGTCCGTCACCATCCTGACTGATGGAACAAATCTTCGTACCGCGGCATCGACCGCTTCTGAAGTTGCTAGCCGCGCAGATGCCGGAGAAAAACTAGCAGTGACCGGCAAACAAGGCGAATGGTATCAGGTTTCCTTACCGGATGGCCAAACAGCTTTTGTGGCCGAATGGGTCGTGTCATCAGAAGAAGCGAATGTTGAAAAAGAGCAGACCGACTTGCCCGCTCGTAAAAAAGGAACATTAAACGGTGTTACTATTGTTCTCGATCCCGGGCATGGCGGCAATGACGGCGGCACAGTCGGCGTCCGCAAAACAGAAGAAAAAGAATTGACTTTAAAGACGGCAGAAATTCTGTCTCATCATTTGAACGCAGCAGGCGCTAAAGTTGTTATGACTCGGCAGTCCGACACTTATGTCGACCTTCGTAAACGCGTTGCTGGAAGCCATCAAGCTGGAGCTGATGCCTTTATCAGCATCCATTATGATGCCACAGAAGACAGCAACGTGTCAGGTTTCACTTCGTATTACCAGCACGATTACCAAAAAAAGCTTGCCGAATCCCTCAACACAGGGCTTGGTGATAAATTGACTTTGCATGACCGCGGCGTCCAACATGGTAATTATCTGGTGCTCCGTGAAAACAAGCAGCCAGCGGTTCTTGTCGAGCTTGGCTTCTTGAGTAACTTTAACGAAGAACGCGTCCTGACCAGCAATCAATTTCGTGAACAAGCAGCGCTCGGCCTCTACACCGGCATCATCAATTATTTCGATGCCCAGCTGAGCGAATAAAAAAGCACGGAGAATTTCTCCGTGCTTTTTTCTGTGTAATTTTAGCGTGGGTGCGTATCTCCCTACCGGCGTGCGTATCTTCTGCTGAGCGGGCGTATCCGGCCGCCAGCGTGCGTATCTTCTGCTGAGCGGGCGTATCCGGCCACCGGCGTGCGTGACTTCTGCTGGGCGGGCGTATCCGGCCACCAACGTGCATAACTTCTGCTGAGCGAACGTATCCGGCCGCCAACGCGCGTATCTTCTGCTGGGCGGGCGTATCCGGCCACCAACGTGCATAACTTCTGCTGAGCGAACGTATCCGGCCGCCAACGTGCGTATCTTCTGCTGAGCGGGCGTATCTTCTGCTGGGCGAACGTATCCGGCCGCCAACGCGCGTATCTTCTGCTGGGCGAACGTATCCGGCCGCCAACGTGCATAACGCGCAGGAATCGTGCATAAGTGCACAAAATAAAAAGAAGCACAGGCTGCTTTATCTGTACTTCTCAGAAAATTTCTATTTAGACTCCACCAGAATCGTCACTGGGCCATCATTGACCAGCTGGACGTCCATCATGGCGCCGAAGATGCCGGTTTCAACAACTAGGCCATGACTTCGCAATGCCTCGTTAAAAGCCTGCCAAAGCGGTTCAGCTGTTTCTGGCCGGGCAGCTGAAATAAAGCTTGGCCGGCGACCTTTTTTGACGTCGCCATACAGCGTGAACTGAGAAATCGACAGAATCTCGCCGCCGTTATCGAGAATCGACCGGTTCATCTTGCCTTCTTCGTCTTCGAACAGGCGAAGCTGCGCAATCTTGCCGGCCAGATAATCGGCGTCTTTTTCTGTATCTTCATGGGTAATGCCGACGAGCAGCACATAACCAGAGTTGATGGAGCCGGTTATACCCCCACCGACCGTCACCGATGCTCGTTTGGATCGTTGCAGAACTACTCTCATGCTGCCTCCTTAATTCGTCACACGCAGAACCGAGTAAACATCCTGAATCGATTTGATCCGTTCGACGACACGGTTCAAGTGTGAGATGTGCGGAATCATGATTGACAGATTGATGGTCGCGATTTTGTCTTTATCCGCCCGTCCGCTCACTGCGGTAATGGTCGTCTTCGTTTCACTGACCATATGCATCACTTCATTGATTAGCCCAGTGCGGTCATAGGCCTGCACTTCAATATCGATTTGATACGACTTATTGTCTGACGATCCGGCGTTTTCCCATTCAACCGGAATCAGTCGGTCATTGTCTTCAGAGTGAATGTTGGGGCAGTCTGTGCGGTGGACTGAAACGCCGCGGCCTTTGGTAATAAAACCAATTATATCGTCGCCCGGTACCGGATTGCAGCATTTTGACAAACGGATCATCATGTTGTCAATTCCTCTGACGATAACACCTGAGTCGGTTTGCTTTTTCGGTACATTGGACTTCATTTCAACGGTGATTTTTTCAAGTGCTTCTTCCTGCTCGCGCTTTTTGCGCATTTTTTCAGCCAGACGGTTGACGACCTGCTGGGCCGTAATGCCGGTAAAGCCTACAGCCGCATACATATCATCTTCGCCTGCAAAATTGAATTTTTCACAAACGCGCTTAATATTTTCGTTGGTCATCACTTCTTTAATCGGGAATTCCTGTGATTTGATTTCTTTTTCGATCATGTCTCGGCCTTTTTGGACATGATCTTCGCGCAGCTGCTTTTTGAAAAATTGCTTGATTTTGTTTTTCGTCTGTGTTGACTTGGCGATTTTCAGCCAATCTCGGCTCGGACCAAATGACTGCTTAGACGTCAAAATTTCCACAATGTCACCCGTATGAAGCTCGGTATCGAGTGGCGCCATTTTGCCGTTTATTTTGGCGCCGATGGTTTTATTGCCAATTTCCGAATGGACGCGGTAAGCGAAATCGATTGGGCAGGACCCAGCCGGCATTTCGATGACGTCGCCTTTTGGTGAAAAGACGTAGACCATATCGGAAAACAGATCGTATTTCAGTGATTCCATGAACTCTTCCGCATTATCGGAGTCGTTCTGGAAATCCAGGATTTCACGGAACCACGACAGGCGTGAATCAACTGAACTTTTCGGTTTGTCGATGGTTTTGCCTTCTTTATAGGCCCAGTGCGCCGCCACCCCGTATTCGGCGATACGGTGCATTTCTTCCGTACGGATCTGCACTTCGAGCGGATCACCTTGAGGGCCAATCACGGTCGTATGCAGCGACTGGTACAAATTTTGTTTCGGCATGGCGATGTAATCCTTGAAACGGCCCGGCATCGGCTTCCATGTGGAATGGATGATGCCCAGTACCGCGTAGCAGTCCTTGATGCTTTCTACCGTAATGCGCACAGCCAATAAATCATAGATTTCGTTGAACTGCTTGTTTTGTATCGCCATTTTCCGGTAAATACTGTAAATGTGTTTTGGGCGGCCGAAAAGATCCGCCTTGATGTCAACT
This sequence comes from Planococcus antarcticus DSM 14505, assembly GCF_001687565.2. Lineage (NCBI taxonomy): Bacteria > Bacillati > Bacillota > Bacilli > Caryophanales > Caryophanaceae > Planococcus > Planococcus antarcticus. The sequence continues at coordinate 1,546,322 of NZ_CP016534.2, read as the reverse complement.
TCGTCGAGCTGTGTACGGATCTCACTCATGACATTATTCAAATATTCTTCCCGTTCGGTCCGTTTCTTTTTCATCAAATTGACGATCCGGTAATACTGCTGCGGATTCAAATAACGTAGCGCCGTATCTTCCAGTTCCCATTTAATGGTATTTATCCCAAGTCGGTGCGCAATCGGGGCAAAGATCTCCAGCGTTTCATTGGCTTTGATGCGCTGCTTTTCAACAGACTGGTATTTCAGCGTCCGGAGATTGTGTAGACGGTCAGCCAATTTGATCAGAATGACACGGATGTCCTGTGCCATCGCCACAAACATTTTGCGGTGATTTTCCGCCTGCTGCTCTTCTTTTGACAAATACTTGATCTTGCTCAATTTGGTCACGCCGTCGACCAGCATTGCAACTTCTTCATCGAAATCACGGACGATGTCTTCACGGCTAACTTCTGTATCTTCCACAACATCATGCAAAAAGCCCGCTGCCACAGTGGCCGGATCCATCTGCAACTCTGCGAGGATCCCGGCCACTTGCACCGGATGCACAATATACGGTTCTCCCGATTTCCGGAATTGTCCCATGTGGGCATCGTACGCTACCTGATACGCCTTCTTAATTGTTTTCACATGATCGGCATTCATATAAGACGCAACCATCTCGAATACATCTTCAGCTGTTCTCACTTGATCTTTCGCCATAATTGCCCACCTTGCTTTAAATTTTTCCAAAAGTATATCTTTCTATTATAAAAAACAAACTGGCTAAATGTAAAGCTTTGTTAATCCTTCTCCAGCACTTTAATAAATTCCCGGAGATAATCCGGCAGATCAGGTGGACGTTGGCTGGATACTAGATGGCCATCGACCACTACCGGTTTATCCAGCCACTCCGCGCCGGCGTTGACCATATCGTCTTTTATCCCCGGCGTACTGGTAACTTTCCGGCCTTTTAAAATATTGGCGGAAATAAGCACCCAGCCGGCGTGGCAAATTTGGCCGATGGGCTTTTTCTGGTCATCCATATAGCAGACCAGCTCCAAAACCTCGGGAAACCGGCGGATTTTGTCCGGCGCCCACCCTCCTGGAACAAGAATCGCATCGTATTCCTTGGCGAGCGCTTCTCCGTAGGATAAATCGGAAGTCGCCGGAACGCCATATTTGCCAATATAATCGACGCCTGCCTCTTCTCCTGCAAGCTCTACTTGGGCCCCTTCTTCACGCAATCTTAAAATCGGATACCACAATTCCAGATCCTCGAATTCATGATGAACAAAACTTAGCACTTTCTTTCCAGTCAATCTCATTTGATTGCCTCCTTTTTATACTATTATTCAAAGCAGATGGGAACTCCGCTTTCTGACACTCTCCAGATAGATCAGCTCACTGCCTTTCCCTACAGCGACAGCCTGTTCTGCAGAGCCGATACTGATAAGATTCTGCACCCGGACATTGCGGGCACTTTCTTCGCCGCCGGCAATCGATACGTCGGCTCCTGCCGTCGTAAAATCCCGGATGACCCCATTGGTCAAGGAAACGCAGCCGGCCCGGTACTGAATGGCTGCAGCTGGCTGCCTTTTGTAATCATAGTCCGGATCCCCGACAAACAGAAAACGGTTGATGGCGACGTTGCGGTAGCCTGACACGACCAAACAGCGCGGTGCTGAACCTTCATACAAAGGCGTTTCGATGGGTTCGATCGACACCAGACGCTGCGCGAGGATATTGAACGCAGACTGCGATTCCGGATCGTCTTTTTTGTGGTGGCCAATATGGCGGAAATTGAACGAACGGTTGTCGTGGACCGATAGATGACCCGAGATATGGACACCTGATGCTGCCGAGGAATTGGCATGGGCTTTGATTTCGACTCCCCCGAAACAACGAGTACTCGAATTATTGCTCAACCAGACATAACGAGACCCATCATCTACTTCAAAACCATTGGAATTGGAAAAGCCTAGATCATGCGCGCGTCCGCTTGGGTCGCTGAAATGCGAGTTGGATACGAAAATGTAATCGCTGTGATGCGTCGTCAGCCCGTCATCGCCAAAACCAGAGCCGCTGACACCGTCGAGCCAGACAAACCGGCTACCGCCTTTGCCACGTAGACCGTCCCCAGCATAATTATAAAGCGGCGACGTGATATCAAAGCAATGCAGACCCGGGTTTAGCGCTTCTACGTCCTTGACCCAACCATAGGTAACGCGTGCATAGGTCAGACAGCTGGAATAATTGCCGCCTGCGCTGGTGTTTTGGATATCGCCAAGGCGTTCGACATGCCAGTCCAAGGTCAACCCTTCCACCGAAACATTGCGGTTGCCGGACAGGTAATTACTATTGGTCAATAGACGGGCTTTCCGAGGCGCTTTCGCCTGCAGCTTTAAAACGGTCTGCCCTTTTCCCGCACCGATTAGACGGGTCCAGGAGGGCAGCCGCAGACCATCCACCATATAGATACCTGCCGGCACCTTGACTTCCACCACCCCTTTGCCAAACGCTTTATTAAAAGCTTCTGTACAGTCTGTTTTCCCGTCACCTACAGCGCCGTAATCCCGAACATTGACGCGGCGCTGGATGGTGGACTCGAGTTTGCGGTATTCAGCGTCCAGTCGCTCTTTCCACGCTGGATAAAGTTGCTGGCCGGTAACTCGTGTCTCAAAGCTGTGTTCATCTTCGGGCGAAAACTCTTCTGCAAACAAAGACCATAGTCTTTCGGTGAAGTTCATTTTCCGCTTGGCGTGTTTGCTGACGGCGAAATCTTTTTTAATGGCAGTGAAGAATTGTTCCGTCTCGCGGGTAATTTTTTCAAGAGGTGTGCGATCATTCAGCAATTGGTCAATCCATGCAGCATTCAATCGGGGGTTGTGCTCTTTTTCCAGCTTCATCTTCCAGTCACCTCCACTATATAGTCACTCTTGTGTCCATACCCTTGATGATAGAAAAAAATCCCTTCACCAAAAAAGGCGAAGAGATTCATTATTAATATTGCATTAAAGTTGTTACATCATAGCCATCCAAATTTTTGCGGCCATCCAAATACGTCAATTCGATTAAAAATGCGCAGCCGACGACAATTCCGCCCAACTGTTCAACCAAATTAATGGTCGCACCGATCGTACCGCCGGTCGCAAGCAGGTCATCGGTGATTAAGACACGTTGGCCCGGTTTGATGGCGTCTTTATGCATCGTTAAAACATCCGTTCCGTATTCAAGGCCATATTGGGCACGAATGACTTCGCGGGGCAATTTTCCTTCTTTGCGGACTGGGGCAAAGCCAAGTTCAAGGGCATAGGCAACCGGACATCCGATGATGAATCCGCGCGCCTCCGGTCCTACGATAATTTCAGCATTTACTGTTTTTGCGTAGGCTACAATCTGATCTGTTGCATACTTATAAGCAGTTCCGTCGTCCATCAGTGAAGTGATGTCCTTAAAACGGATTCCTGGTTTTGGCCAATCTTCAACAATAGTGATGTACTTCTTCAAATCCATATTTCTTCCTCCTTGGCAGACACTTTCGCATCGAACCACTCTTTTAAATCTTTATAAGATGCATACAAAAGCTTTTGCTCTAGGGCAATCTGCTGCTCGCGCTTCTTGTAAATCGGCGCTTCCGACAAATCCTGTTTGCTCGGCGATTGTGCAATCTCGGTAATGCCATTGTTAAGTGTAACAAAACCGAGTTCAAAAAACACCTGCAGCATGAAAAAGATTGATTCACGCCTCCAGCCTTTGTGTTTTGCCAGTTCGTCGCAATGTTTATTGAAATCGAAAGATCCACGTTTCTTGATGAAAGCGAACAACCATTTAAACTGTTCACGCGTCGGAATCTGCTCAAAATACTGCGAATCCTTGGCATGGAAATGGGCATAGATCCGCTTGGGCTTCAATTTCGCCAGCACGGCTGCTAATTGCTCTTCCGATTCCGGCAGGTCCAGCAGAACAAGATGATCTTTATTTCCTGGCACGTTATCCAACTGAGCAACTGTGCAGATCGACTGCGACAGGAATGACTGGAATAAAGCCGGTGTATCCTCGTTAAAAGCCAAGAAGACCTGGTTTTCTTGAGGAATCAGCTTCGACCAGCGCGACACTTGGCGAATGCCACGGATATCAAATAATTGCCATTGATCCGTACGGACATCCTCCACCATCAATTGCGGTTTTTTCCGACCGTTCCATTCATTGATCTGCAAATCTCCGATGACGTCGATTTTGACGTCCGGCGTCAACTCATCTCCGATTGGGCCGAGTCCGAAGCCAACAGCATCCAAAGATCCGACATGCTGCGTCAACTCCATTTTCAAGTGGTTTTGTGCTGCTCCGATTTTACGAATAGATGCCACTTTTACACCCTCAAGATAAAACTTTGGTTTGGCAAAACCCATACCAAAAGGCGCCAGCAACCGCATCGATTCGATGGCTGTGATATCAATTTCATCTAGACGGAGCGGGATGTCGATTTCAATGACCGGCAACAGGTCCTCTTCAGACAAGCTGGTTTCCGCTTGCTTATTGAGCCGTTCGCGTAAATCATCCACAACAGACGCCTCAAGCGTCATGCCGGCTGCCATTGGATGTCCGCCGAAATGAGGCAAAATGTCCCGGTTCTTGGCCAGCTCGTTATACAAATGAAATCCCTCAATGCTGCGGGCAGAGCCCTTCGCTTTGCCGGTTTCAGGGTTCAGCGACAGCACGATCGATGGACGATAAAATTTCTCTGTCAGTTTTGATGCGACGATGCCGACAACTCCAGGATTCCAGCCTTCCTGGGCCACCACAATCACGCGCGGCACACCGTTTGGATAGCGCTGCTCCACTTGCTGCATCGCTTCTTCTGAAATCTGCTTGACGATCGCTTGCCGCTCTTTATTTAAAACATCAAGTCCTGAAGCTAGTGAACGTGCTTCTGTTGGGTCTTCTGTTAAGAACATCTGGACAGCAGGATCGGCGTCTTGCAAACGGCCGATTGCATTAATACGTGGGCCAAACATAAAGCCGATGGTCTCTTCCGTAATGTCTTGCTGTTTGATACCTGCCACTTCGCATAATGCCGAGATTGCTGGACTCGGCGAATCGATTAGCGCAGCCAGACCTTCTTTAACAAACAGCCGGTTTTCGCCGTGGAGCGGGACGAGATCGGCAACAGTGCCGATCGCTGTCAGTTCAATCAAGTGATCCGGAATTTCTTCGTACAAAGCATGCGCCATTTTAAACGCTACACCCACTCCGGCAAGTTCACCGAAAGGATAATTCCCTTCTGGATGACGCGGATGAACAACCGCTAACGCATTTGGCAACTGATCACCGATATCGTGATGATCACTGATGATGACATCCATTCCTAAACTGTTGGCAAAATCGACTTGTTCCATGCCAGAAATGCCGTTATCAACAGTTACAATTAGTTTGGTTCCGTTATCGAATGCCTGCTGAAACAGTTCGCTATTCGGTCCGTATCCGTGCTTAAAGCGGTTCGGTATCATAAAGGACACATCGGCCCCTAAATCTTGCAATACAGTCATCATAACGGTGGTACTAGTGACACCGTATAGTGATAGGTAAGCTTTTGAAAGTCATCTCCAGCTTTTCCCCCACTTCACACCGTGCGTGAGATTTTCACCTCACACGGCGTTCCATCGAAAAATTTCAAAACTTTGTTCATCTACATAACTTAACAGAACTCACTTGTCGTTCGGATGTCTAATCGTCCAATTAGAGGTCGTTGTATTGGTCAGTACCACCTTGCAATCGCGGTACTTTATGATAACAATGAAGCGTCATCGGATTTAACAAATGCTCTGCATTTCTAAGATTGGACTTTTTAATATGTCTTACGATTTGTGAATTTGCCACAGACATCAACCCCTCTCTCAAGTGGTGATTCTTTTAGTCATAATCGAATCTGTGTCTGTTATGCATTTATAAGTCTTTGAAATTTCCGACTAGAGCCTGTCCCTCCACCACTTGTTATCATGGCTTCAAAGGTACTGCAGCTCCACTCTCACGAAAGGTAAATCAGTTTTAATAGGTGTTGCCCCTTTATATACCGAACTGTTTCATAGGTAGGTTAATACCTCCGCATCCTTCGCTTTCCACGTTCCGATTTCTTTATCCGTACATTTATCTTTAGGTTTCTCCTATGGTCCTGCATGCTTGAGCTTGCCTGTAACAAGCTATGGGTTTTCATAACGCCAGATTTTTACTCACCCACACATGCGATGGCATTGCCACCTGTCACATTTCTGTAACAACTACGTCTAGACCCGTACATTCAGAGATTCGTCAGTGCTTGTGCAGCACATTCTAACCATAGATACTTTATGGACTCCCGGCATATAGGACACACCATCCACCTCAGGACAGCTTTCGTATTAGGTACTTGCATAAGCTTTCTCTAATTTACGGTATCTCTCTGCCGACTTCACCGAGCTTCATACCTTCCTAAAATAACCTTAGAAGAGGCATGTCGGAGTATCAGAGTAGGCATTTCAAGGCGTTACCCCATCATTCCACCTATCAAGAAATCAGTTCTCCTGGGAATTCCCCTAGTGTCTAAGCTTTTTACTTAGAAACGTGTCGCACCCGCATCATAGTCGCCATAGACCACAATTTTTTCTTGCTTGTCGATAGCTTGGCGAATTCGCTCGACAGCCACATCCATATCTTTCATTAAATAAGGATCGTGTATGCCTTTGATATCCATTTCCATAAACGTACGAGCTGTTTCCGCAGTATCCAAACCACGTGTTACCAAAACTTTGGCTAATACAGATGAAATCTTTAATTCCTTCTGGATTTCTTCTACTGCCTGTTCATCCGGCGTCGTCAAATGCCATCTTTTTTTAGATTCAATCATCAGTATCACTTCCTCACCGATTCATTATACAGCAAAAAATCGCAGACAAAAACCTTTCGGCTGTTCTACCGAAAGGTTCATTTTTTCAGATTTCCTCTTTTGTTCGCTCTTCGCTGGTGACGATTTGAGCATCTGGCACCACACCGGCTTTCTGATACTCGCCGATTTCATTTTGCTGAGTTGCAATCAACGTTTCTTTGACTGCCATTTCTTTCTGTAAAGCTTTGATTTTACGCTGCATTTGGTAGTTGCGCATGATTGCTAGTACGCCGCTGAGTAAAAATCCGAGCAAAGCGGAAGCAAGGATAACCAGGATTAACGGCCATTCGGATTCACCGAATACGTAATTGACCGGCACTTCGTCAACATTAACAACGGCAAATACTGCAATAATTACTGCAAAGACAAGTCCAATTAAAAGTAGCCATTGTAATTTCATTGCGGATTCTCCTCTCAAAATAAAAAAATAGAACAAGGTCATTTTAACTATACCCTGTTCCATTTCAATTCTAAACTTATACGACAGGCTCGTCAGAACCCCATTTGTTTTCCTGTTCTTTTTTCTCGATGTCAATCGGGCCTTTCCTCTTCAGTTCGCCTTTTTTCAAGACCAGCCATACCTGGGCAGCGATAAAGATAGAAGAGTAAGTGCCGGCAATCAAACCGATCAATAAAGCGATAGAGAAGTTAGTGATCGATGGTGCGCCGAAGATCAATAGTGCAATGACCACCAGCAACACCGTCATCACTGTGTTAACAGAACGGCCGAGCGTTTGGCGAAGCGATATATTGACCACTTTTTCAAGCTGCTCTGTAGTGTCAATTTTCTTCATGCGCTTCATATTTTCACGAATTCGGTCAAATGTCACGATGGTGTCATTGATCGAATAACCAATAATGGTCAGTACAGCGGCGATAAAAGTAATATCTACTTCCAGCCGCAGCATGCTGAAAATGGCGACGATGAAGAATGCATCATGGACCAATGCAACAACTGAAGCCACACCCATTCGCCATTCAAAACGGAAAGCTACATAGATGATAATTCCAAGAGCGGCGATTGATAAGGCATACAACGCGTTTTTTGCCAATTCTTCACCTACCGTCGCAGACACTGTCGAAACGTTTGGTTCTGCACCAAACTCGTCGATAGTCACCGTTTTCAGGCTATTAATTTCTTCTTGACTAAATTCTTCATTAAAACGAGCTACTCCGATATTCGATTCGTCACCCGAGATGACAACATCATCTGTTTCAAAGCCTGCACCGTCAAGGAAGCTTTGTACTTCTTCTTTCGTCAAAGCTGCTTCTGAGGCAATTTCAACACGGGTACCACTCGAGAAGTCGATCCCTAAGTTCAAGCGGAATACGCCAAGAACGGCCATTCCTGTAACGATTAAAACAATCGAAGCCAAAAAGAATTTATTGCGGTTGCCCGCAAAATCAAAGCGGTCGAAGCGAGTCGTAAGATCTGTGATCTCCAAACCTTCTTCTTTTGTATGAATTGTTGATTTCTTTAATCCGAACAGTCCAGGTTTGTCGTCCAGTGCGCCACTATTGACCCATAGACCGAGTAACAGACGTGATCCCCAAACAGCTGTCAAGAAGCTGACCAGAATAGAGATAATCAGCAGTGTCGCAAATCCTTTTACTGAGCTTGTTCCGAAATAGAACAATACGATAGCTGCCAGCAATGTTGTGACGTTGGCGTCTATAATTGCCGAGAACGAAGAGCGTGCGCCCACTCGGAACGATTCTTTTATTGACTTGCCGACACGCATTTCTTCGCGAATCCGCTCATAAGTAATAATATTGGCATCTACTGCCATACCGACACCTAGCATAATTGCCGCGATTCCAGGCAATGTCAGAACGCCGCCGATCCATTGGAATACTAAAAGAATCAAGTAAACATAAGCCGATAAAGTTACGACCGCGACCATACCTGGTAAACGGTAATATACCAGCATGAATATAAGTACCAATGCAATACCCACCGCCGCTGCAACCATTGTTTGGTCGAGTGCTTGTTCACCAAATTGCGCACCGACAGAAGTCGAATAGATTTCTTCCAGGCTTACTGGCAATGCACCAGCATTCAAGATTCCGGCAAGATTCTGCGTTTCTTCCACAGTGAACGATCCAGAAATTTCAACAGACGGAGACGAAATACGCTGGCTGACACTTGGTGCCGAGACAAATTTCGGATCAGCCTTTAAGCGTTCTTCCGCAAATGAATCCACGCCTTCTTCAAAATCAAGCCAAATGACCAATACATTTTCAGGGACTGGCAATTGCGAAATAGTCTCTGTCACTTCTGCGAATTTCCCGGGATCATTTAATTCTAATGTAACAATTGGATTGCCGTTAGAATCGAATGTTCCAGTTGCGCCACCTTGCTTTAGATCATTTCCGGAAAGCAGCAGATTGTCCTCCGAATCACGGAATGTCAGATTTGCTTCGGTCGACAGCAATTCGCGCGCCGACGACTGATCTTCTACCCCTGCCAATTGAACACGGATGCGGTCTTCTCCTTCAATCTGGATGACCGGTTCGCTGACGCCGAGAACGTTAATTCGGTTCATCAACGCATCTGTCGTATCCGTTAACACATCTTCCGTAATTTCCTGGCCACCTTCAAGTGCTTCTACCTGATAAAGCACTTCAAAGCCGCCTTGCAAGTCTAATCCTAATTTAATGTCTTTTGCGATGGGTAAACTCGTAGTGCCAATGATTCCTATCAGTACAATGACCAGTAAGAAAAAGGCAACGATGCGACCTCTTGCTTTCATATGTAAATTTCCTCCTCGTAGTGTAAAACACAGCATTATCATTATGAAACAGCTGCTGAATACTGTCAAATTGGACTTGGTAAGTTGAAGAAAAATAGCTGTTTTTTTAGTTGACATGAGCTGAAGAAACCGCTTCAAGCGGACGCTTTCCTGCGGGCGAGCGCCAAGACTCCAAAGAGTGCCATGTAAACGATATGGAAAGAAATCCACTCGGGCTTCGTGCCTGAACTAGTTTGGCGCAAGTCCTTTGCAGTAAGTATACGCGACGTATTGTCACGCCAGGCTGCATCACTCACAGCCGGTAGACTAGAATGTAGAGTTGATTTGCCCCATATCTTCTATTTAGCTAGCAGAAAATGTATAGTTACTTCTTGCCTATCTAGTTTTTAGCACAGGAGCATTCAGTGGCTATGATACGGGCCTCTTTCCTGGCTCATAGCGTGAGCCAATGAGGGACCAGACATTCCTAGGACATCATTTGCGACGAGCTTGCGCAGGAGCAATCGTCTTTGCTCTACCCAAAGCGATTATAGAATTATGATTTTAATTGCTCTACTTAAATTATTTTTTCGGAGACGGCCGCAAGAGATGTTCGATATTCTCGAGTGTGCTGTCGGCGTTCCAGCGTGCTTTCTTTAACGCTTCTACTTGGTGGTAAGCTAGAAAATCGGAAGCGGTCATGTCCATAATGTCGTTGATCATTTCGTAAAGGTGCATCGTAGCTATATCTTTTTTCCGTCATTTTTTCTTGACACAAAATTCCCATAGATCCTCTTCTGTAAAGGTATCGTATTGAAAATGATGGAATTCGCTTTGTTTGCTTTGGAGCGCCGGCAAAACAAATTCGAATTGTTCTGGATAACTCGTCATGCGTGTACTCCTTTCCGCTACACTGTACCCATTGTACCTTGTAACTGAAAAATTTAGAATAAGGACATTATTTTTCATTAAAAAAACGCCTTCAAAATCGAAGGCGCGCTTTTACTTGGTTTAGATTGTCGCTTTTGCCGATTCCAATACACGTGCAATTGCCTGGCGTTCAAACTGCATACGAGTGCCATCAGCTACAGTGATGTAGATGGTTGCATCGTCAACTGCATCCACAAGGCCGTGCAATCCGCCGATTGTCACAATACGGTCGCCGCGTCTCAGTTCCGTCTGCATGTTCTTTGTTGCTTTTTGACGTTTTTGGGCAGGACGGATGATGAAAAACCACATTAGCAAGAACATTAATAGTAAAGGTGATAACGCAATTAAAGTTTCCATTATTCAATTTCCCCCTTTCACTTTCTCTATTCTCGTACAAACTCAGAAATTTTTAGCATTGGGTTTATTGAAACCGTAAGCTTCAAAAAATTCTTCGCGGAAATCTCCCAGGCGGTCTTCGCGAATCGCTTGTCGCACCTGTCCCATTAAGTTTAACAGAAATTGAAGGTTATGATAACTAGTAAGCCTAATTCCAAACGTTTCATCTGCGCGTATCAAGTGATGGACATAAGCACGCGAATAATTTGTGCATGTATAGCAGTCGCATTTGTCATCAATCGGACCGAAATCACGTTTGAAGGCAGCATTTTTGATATTCAATCGGCCGGTACTTGTCATTAACGTACCGTTGCGGGCAATGCGTGTCGGCAAGACACAATCGAACATATCAATGCCGCGAATTGCTCCGTCGATCAAGGAATCGGGTGAACCGACGCCCATCAAATAACGCGGTTTGTCGGCAGGCATCAGTGGCGTCGTGAATTCCAGCGCACGGTTCATGACGTCTTTTGGTTCGCCAACTGACAAACCGCCAATCGCGTAACCGGGGAAATCAAGCGACACAAGGTCCTGCGCACTTTGCTTTCGCAAGTCTTCAAACTCGCCGCCTTGGATAATGCCGAACAATCCTTGGTCCGCTTTGCGTTCGTGTGCTTCGAGGCAACGTTCCGCCCAGCGCGACGTGCGTTCCACACTCGATTTCATGTATTCATGTGTTGCAGGGAAAGGCGGGCATTCGTCAAAAGCCATCATGATATCAGAACCTAAGTCATTTTGGATGTGCATCGCTTTTTCCGGGCTCAAGAACAGTTTGTCGCCATTCATATGGTTGCGGAAATGGACGCCTTCTTCTTTGATGTTGCGGAATTCACTAAGTGAAAATACTTGAAATCCACCAGAATCCGTCAAAATCGGACGATCCCAGTTCATGAATTTATGAAGGCCGCCCGCTTCTTTAATCACGTCATTGCCGGGACGTAGCCATAAATGATAGGTATTGCTCAAGATAATACCAGCATTCATCGCTTTTAGTTCTTCAGGTGACATGGTCTTGACCGTCGCCTGTGTGCCGACGGGCATAAATGCCGGTGTTTCAAACGAACCGTGGGGTGTGTGGACGATGCCCAGGCGCGCACCGGTCTGCTTACAGGTCTTAATGTGCTCATACGTTACTGCTGGTGTCATTGGTGAGTCTCCTTTTTCTGTGGTTCAATGAACATCGCATCTCCAAAACTGAAAAAGCGGTAGCGTTCATCAACAGCTTGTTGATAGGCATTTAAAATATGATCGCGGTTTGACAACGCACTGACGAGCATGACCAAAGTCGATTTCGGCAAATGGAAATTGGTGATCAACCCATCGATGGCTTTGAATTTATAGCCCGGGAAAATGAAAATATCGGTCCAGCCGCTGTCTTCTTGCAGCTCGCCGTCAAATTTCTGGGCAACAGATTCCAAGGTGCGGGTCGACGTTGTCCCGACTGACACAATGCGGCCGCCCTGTTGTCTTGTTTGATTGATCAAATCGGCTGTTTCTTGGGTAATGCGGTAAAATTCCGAATGCATCTCATGGTCTTCAATCGAATCGACTGATACCGGACGGAATGTTCCCAGTCCGACGTGGAGCGTGATAAATGCAATATTAACACCTTTTTTACGGATTTCCTCCAATAGCTCATCGGTGAAATGAAGCCCAGCAGTCGGTGCCGCTGCACTTCCCCGCTCTTTAGCGAAAACGGTTTGATATCGATCTTGGTCTTCCAGCTTTTCGCGGATATAAGGCGGCAGGGGCATTTCACCCAATTGATCCAAAATCTCATAGAAAATGCCGTCGTAGATCATCTTGAAATGGCGTCCGCCGTGATCTAGGATGCCGGTGCATTCTGCACGCAACAAGCCTTCTCCAAAAGAAACGATTGTGCCAATTTTGACTTTCTTCGCCGGTTTGGCCAATGTCTCCCAAACACCGTCTTCAACTTGCTTTAGCAGCAACAATTCGATATTGGCGCCCGTGTCTTCTTTAACGCCCATTAAACGAGCAGGCAGCACGCGCGTATCGTTTAATACTAAAGTGTCGCCTTCGTGCAGATAATCCGTAATATCGCGGAAATGACGATGCGCGGTGTCTCCAGTCACTTTGTTCATGACCAATAGCCGGCTTGATGTACGATCAAGCAGTGGCGTTTGAGCAATCAATTCCTCAGGCAGTCTAAAATCATAATCTTGTATATTCAATGGTGTGTTTGATGTGTTTAATTTTGTCATTCAGGCATCTCCATTTTAAAGTGTTCGTAGGCAAGCTGCGTTACCGTGCGACCTCTTGGCGTGCGCTGGATAAAACCGATCTGCAGCAAATAAGGTTCATAGACGTCTTCAATCGTCGTCGACTCTTCCCCGATGCTTGCAGCGATCGTGTCCAGCCCAACCGGACCGCCTCGGAAACGTTCGATCATGCCCATCAATAGTTTATGGTCAATATGGTCAAGTCCAAGTGGATCGACTTGCAGCATCTCCAATGCCTGCTCTGCCATGTCCATTGTGATAGAGCCAGTTCCGCGCACTTGTGCATAATCACGAACGCGTTTCAGCAGACGATTGGCAATACGGGGGGTTCCACGAGAACGACGAGCAATTTCAACAGCGGCATTCGGATCGATGTCCGCTTCGAACAGTTTCGAACTGCGAACAACGATTTCCGTCAAAGCTTCTGTGTCGTAATAATCGAGCCGTGACAGGACGCCGAAACGGTCACGCAGCGGCGCAGATAGGGCGCCAGCACGCGTCGTTGCACCGATCAAAGTAAACGGCGGCAAATCAAGGCGGACAGATCGTGCTGTCGGTCCCTTGCCAACCACGATATCCAGACAGAAATCCTCCATTGCCGGATACAACACTTCTTCGATCGAGCGGTTCAAGCGGTGGATTTCATCAATGAACAACACATCACCAGGCTCTAATGACGACACGATGGCCGCCAAATCACCCGGGCGCTCGATGGCTGGCCCACTGGTCATTTTGACGTTGACTTCCATTTCATTGGCAATGACGGCAGCCAATGTCGTTTTCCCGAGTCCAGGAGGCCCATATAACAGCACATGGTCCAAACTTTCCTGGCGCATTTTTGCGGCTTGGATGAAAATCTGGAGATTATGCTTTACTTTTTGTTGGCCAATATACTGCGACAGCAATTGCGGACGCAGCGATTGCTCAAAGCGGTCATCAAACTCCGAAACCTCACCGTCTATGATGCGTTCTTCCATGCCATTCGCCTCCTTTCATCAATTTTGCTTAAGCAGCAGCTGCAAAGCTTTTTTCATAAATCCTTCTGTATCAAGATCCAGGTCTCGCAGTTGCGGTTTGACTTTGATGATTTCACGTTCTGAGTAACCCAATGCTCCAAGTGCCAGCATCGCTTCTTCCAGCTCTGACTGATCACTCGACAGCAGGGTATTGGTTTCTTCCGAACCGAAAGAATCGCCGAAAAACTCGGTCAGCTTGCCTTTCAAGTCTAAAATCATCTGGCGTGCCGTTTTCTTGCCGACTCCCGGGAATTTCACCAAATACGATTCATCTTCCCGCTCGATCGCTTCGATAACATGCTGCGGTTGTCCACTTGCTAAAATAGCTAATGCGCCTTTTGGACCGATGCCCGATACCGAAATTAGCTTGCGGAACAACTCCCGCTGCTCAAATGTAGGGAAACCGAACAGCAGCTGCGCATCTTCTCGGACATGGTGATGCAGGAATACCTGCAAATCCTCCGAACCGAATGAATACGGATTTGGCGCAAAAATTTGCCAGCCGATTCCTTGCTGTTCGATCACTAAATATTCCGGTGTTACGCGTGTAACCTTGCCTTTTATGTAATCGTACATGGACAGTCTCTCCTTTAATTCAACTTATTGATTATACCATATTTGGCTGCTTTAGACGAAATAAACCCGTTGTTGTGCGGCACATGATAAGATTAAGATAACGATCTGATAAGCGAGGGATCCACATGAAAAAACTACTCGGCGAACAGCGGCGCCAATTTCTGCTGGACAAAATAAAAACTTCTACACAGCCCTTAACCGGCAGCGAACTGGCTGCACTTGCGAATGTATCACGCCAAGTCATCGTCGGTGACATGACGCTGCTAAAAGCAAAAGGCGAGCCGATCATCGCCACGAGCCAAGGCTATTTGTTCCTAGCTGAGCGCATGACCGAACAAGCCAGCCGGCGCATTGCTTGCCGTCACCAGCCTGAAGACACCGAACGCGAATTAAAGCTGCTGGTGCAAGCTGGCGTTACCGTCAAAGACGTCTCGATTGAGCATCCCGTCTACGGGGAACTGACAGCCGGCATCCACGTCTCGAACGTCCAGGACGTCGAAGCCTTCATGAAGCGCGTCCGGGATACGGGAGCCAGCTACTTGTTGGAATTAACAGACGGCACGCATCTCCACACCATTACTGCTCCCGACAACACGACGCTTGAAAAAGCTGTCAACGTCATGCGGGACAATGGATTTTTATTGGAGGAAACTGAATAAGCTTTTGATCGAGTCCATGATTTCGCATTTTGTGGGATTGTGGGCTTTTTTATTGATTCAGGTGGATAGGTGTTGAGCTGAAGAGTTCGCTCCAGGCGGACGCTTTCCGGGGGGCACGGACTCTGCCGCTTCCTTCGTTTCACTCAGTCCAGTGGCTCCGTCTCGTGCTGATACCCCAGGAGTCGCCGCCTTCCGCTCTTTCTTTTAAAGGGCTTCGAACTACTTAAAGTTAATATAATGGAGAAAACCAATCGAGTTCTTAAAGAAGTAACATACCAATATACAGCTAGACTTAAAGAAACTAGCTTATACTCGCTGCTTCGGCCGCTTTGAGCATGGCTCACACCAGGAGCCATGCCCTTGGACGCGCTAGCGCTAAGATATTTAGTGAATTCGAAACGAGCCTATATTTTTTCGCCGCATTCATATAGGATATGGAACAAATCAGTGGAGACTCCCGCGGGATTTCGGCGCAAGCCCGCAGGAAAGCGGAACTGATTTGTGGAATATCAGCAGGCAAAGGTCATTAGCTCAACTTATATAACTAAATAATGATTTTTTGTCTACAAACATAAAAGCCCCGCAGCGTAATCGCTGCGGGGCTTCTTCATTTCTATTATTTATACGTATAATACGAACCAAGCGTTTTCACCGTGCAGCCCAGAGCCGCAAGTTCTTCAAACGCACCTCGCATCATGGCGTCTTTTTCATCTGCTAGCACATCGGCGATAAAAAAATAATCGCCGAGACCCGTCTTCAATGGACGCGACTCAATTTTGCTCAAGTTCAGCCGGCGCCATGCAAAAACGGACAGGATTTGGTGCAGAACACCCGAACGGTCATCGTCTGGCGGCGTGATCATCAACGTCGTTTTGATTTGATCGTCATGAGTCGGGTCTGTCAGCTTGTGATCGGATTTTGACAACACGAAAAAGCGTGTGTGGTTAAAATGAAAATCGTGGATATCGCGCTGCAGAATGTCCAGCCCGTATTTATGAGCAGAGAACTCATTGCCGATGGCCGCGATATTGCGCTCCGGCAATTCAGAGACCATTTTAGCCGCAGCAGCTGTTGAGCTGTATTGTTCTAAAGGTGTATTCTTATATGTATAAAAAAGGTATTTGTGGCATTGCGCCAATGCATGCGGATGCGAATAAATCGCTTCAAACGATTCCGCGTTGCGGTTATCAGGGTGTACCAACAAATGCTGTTCGATCGAAGATAACACTTCGGCCGTTACGTACAATTGCGCTTCGTGGAATAAATAATCCACTGTCAATGGAACAGATCCTTCCAACGCATTTTCCAGCGGCACGACAGCGTAGTCTACGCTGCCTTCTGCCACTGCTTCTATGCATTCAGGGATGGTTGTAAATGGCACCAAGGCACCTTCAGGGAAAACTTTTTTGGCCGCAAGGTGAGTAAATGACGCTTCCGGCCCTAAATATGAGATTCGTTTTTTATCAGCTTGTCCAGTCATTTACACATTCCTCCATTAAGATAATCCGCTTGATACCACATCAGCCGACTCGACGAAATCGAGCTTTTTCAGCTGTTGCAAAAATACGTCCAAATCCCCGTCCATCGCCGTTACATCCAGAGACAAAGTGACGTTCGCCCGTCCCTGTATTGGAATGGTCTGGTGGATGGTCAAAATATTGCAGCCGTTTTCGGCGACTGCCTGCAAAAGTGTCGCGAGCGTTCCAGAGCGGTCTTCTAATTGCAAGAAAACCGTCAAGATCCGTTCTTTGACAATCGAATGGAACGGAAATACAGCGTCTCGATATTTATAAAACGCAGAGCGCGAAAGACCTGTCTTATTGACCGCGTCCATGATGGAAATGCGATCATTCTGCAGCATTTTTTTCACTTCAAGCGTTTTTTGCATCGCTTCTGTCAACACGTCTTCACGCACTAAATAATACCGTTGTTCCGAAATATCCTTCATTCAAGCTACCTCCGCATCAATCCATAAATTCGAATTCGAATTCAAGCAAGCGAACTGTGTCGCCGTTTTCCGCTCCGCGTTCACGAAGAGCATCGTCAATTCCCATACCGCGCATTTGGCGGGCAAATCTGCGAATCGAATCTTCACGCGAGAAATCAGTCATCTTGAACATCCGTTCAATCGCATAACCGGTCAATACAAATGCTCCATCAGACTCACGCGTAATACTAAAGCCGTCGGCATCGGTTTCGTGTTTATACAAGACCGTGCTTTCTGAATCTTCTTCCGTATCATCAATCAATGGGAACTCTGAGGTCACTTCAATGACGTCGGCAATCGCGAACAATAAATTGTTCAAGCCTTTGCGCGACAATGCAGAGATTGGGAAAATACGGGCATCCTCAGGCAGCTTTTCACTGAATTTTGCTAGGTTCTCTTCAGAATCCGGCATATCCATTTTGTTCGCTACAATCAATTGCGGACGTTCTGTCAAACGCATATTGTATTGCTTTAATTCTTCGTTAATCGTGACATAATCTTCGTAAGGGTCGCGTCCTTCAAGACCGGACATATCAATGACGTGGATAATGACACGCGTCCGTTCAATGTGGCGCAGGAATTGATGGCCAAGGCCGATTCCTTCGTGTGCGCCTTCAATCAATCCTGGAAGATCGGCCATAACAAAGCTGCGCTGGTCTTCCGTTTCGACCATGCCGAGATTCGGAACGATCGTTGTGAAATGATATTCAGCGATTTTTGGTTTGGCAGCTGACACGACTGACAACAGCGTCGATTTCCCGACACTTGGGAATCCAACAAGTCCGGCATCTGCCAACACTTTCAATTCCAAGATGACATTGCGTTCAAAGCCTGGTTCGCCTTTTTCAGAAAGCTCCGGTGCAGGGTTTGCGGGTGTTGCGAAACGGGAATTCCCGCGTCCGCCGCGTCCGCCTTTAGCGATGACTGCAGTTTGGCCATGCTCTACCAAGTCGGCAATCGTTTCGCCTGAATCGACGTCTTTAACAACTGTGCCCGGTGGAACTTTGATCAATGTATCTTCGGCTTTGGCACCGTGTTTATTAGAACTCATGCCGTGTGTTCCGCGCTCTGCTTTAAAAATCCGCTTGTAACGGAAATCCATCAGCGTCCGCAATCCTTCTTCGACGATAAAGACGATATTTCCGCCTTTCCCGCCATCTCCGCCGGCAGGTCCGCCGTTCGGTACATATTTTTCGCGACGGAATGCAACCATGCCATCCCCGCCGTCGCCACCTCTAACATAAACTTTTACGTGATCGACAAACATATTATCCCTCCATCTGTGCACGAACAGCTATCATTGTGCTGTCTTCGCTGCACTCTTTTCGTACCGTAAATCCTGGTGCTTCCGATAGTTCCAAATTCAGCCAATTTCCCGGACATGTGATGTTCATTTCAAAAGATGCAGTAGTGGAAATCAACAAAATTGTGCCATGGAATGCCTGATATGAATCCAGGCGTTCTTTGGCCGTTTCCACAAAACTCTCCAGAAAACGCCGAAACGCCGCATCCAAATGCGAGGGCGCCTTAACCGCCAGACACTCTACATGAAAACAGCATTCAGGAAAGCGCCAATTTGCAGTCAACAGCCATTCCTCTGTCAGCGGCAGCCCAATGTCGGACAACCGGCTGGCATGCATAGCCGCTTCGGCATGCGAACGAATTATCACCTGTGCCTCTTGAAGACGGCCAAGATCCAAATTCAATTTGATCAATTGCAGTTCATTTAAATAATCATGGCGCGCATGCCGAAGCGATTGTGCCACTGTCATTGTTTTTTCCATAAGTCACGTCCCGATTCAACTTCTTATTCTAGTATACCAACAGTTTGCAGGAAATTCCTAAAATAATGTGTTCAGCTTGCCGCGCAGACTATCCCTATTATTTTCAAAAGAAAAAGGACTGCGAAAGCAGCCCTTTTCGTTTTGTATTAAGCTTCTTGTGCAACTGGATATACGCTAACTTTTTTCTTATCGCGTCCGTAACGTTCGAAACGTACAACTCCGTCGATTTTAGAGAAAAGTGTATCGTCTCCGCCGCGTCCAACGTTCTCACCCGGATAAATTTTAGTACCGCGTTGACGGTATAAAATCGAACCACCAGTAACTTCTTGGCCGTCTGCACGTTTTGCGCCAAGGCGTTTAGATTCTGAGTCACGTCCGTTTCTCGTTGAACCTACACCTTTTTTGGATGCAAAAAACTGAAGATCTAATCTTAACATTCTGTCCCACCTCCTAAGCTGTGAAGGTTATATTAATATATTCTTCATAGTCTTGTTCAATCGTTTTTAATGAAACAATCATTGCGCGTACCAGCAGTTGAACCTGCTCGTCCGTCTTATCATCCAGGTTCTGTGGAAAACTGACTTTTAAAAAGCCGCTGTTTGCCTGCTGAATGTCCGGTTCGATTCCCGTCAGCTCCATGATGGCGTTCACCGCTCCAAATGAGACAGCGGACGCTCCAGCACATACGAGGTCTTGCCCATGTTCAGCATAATCCGCATGGCCCGACATTTCAAAAGACGAAATGCGTTTTGACGTTTCTTTTACAGTTACTCGTATCATTCTTACAGGTTAATTGCATCGACAGTCAATTTTGTATATGGCTGACGGTGACCTTGTTTTTTATGGAAGTTCTTTTTAGCTTTGTATGTGAAGACTGTGATCTTTTTAGCGCGGCCGCTTTTTACAACTTTAGCCGTAACAGTAGCTCCTTTAACAAAAGGAACACCCACTTTAGTATCATCTCCGCCTACAAATAGAACTTTATCAAATGTAATAACATCACCAGCTTCTCCAGTCAATTTCTCAACATAGATTTCTTGGCCTGCTTCAACTTTGATTTGTTTTCCACCAGTTTCAATAATCGCGTACATATCCTTGCACCTCCTCTTAGATTAAGACTCGCCTATTCAGGTGACTCGCCGGAGCGAATTCTTAAAGCAACCTGATTCGAGCGGTTGTAGCACGGTGCGCTACAAACATAACATTAAAATAATACCACGGCAGAACTAGTCACGTCAATAGAGAATATCACGTTTCGAGAAATTGATCGGAGAGCTTGTTTGATTGTTTGTTGAGGTGCGGTTGTTTGGGTGTGAGGTGCGGTCTTTGGTGTTTGAGGTGCGGTTATCTGGGTGCGAGGTGCGGTCTTTGGTGTTTGAAGTGCGGTTACCGGCTCGTGAGGTGCGGTCAACGATATACTTGCCCGAAATAGTTCCGCAGCAGCTCCCGGTTCTCGACAATTTTCCGCTTGCCACGCACTTCGCTATGAAGAGCTGTCTTTTCCAGCAGCCGGTAGAGAATGTATTTATTTTTCACGCCGAGCAGTCGGTAAGCTACCCCCGTGTCGAGTTCATTTCCGAACAGTAGCGCATATTCCTGGAGCGTCACTTCGTGTGCATCCCGCGAATAAAATCCGCAAGCAGCACAGCTCCATTTGCGCTCTTGCCATTCCAACGAACAATTGCGGCAGGTCGGACAAGTCACGCCGAGGCGCAATGAATCCAAGGTGATGCGATGCCGCTCGAGCCAAGAACGGTTGGAATTGCGCGTCGGCAACCCCTGCAGTTTAAGAGTCAGTGCCGCTGCATCGAAAAGCTTCGAGCCCTGCGCCAAAAGTTCGAGATGAAAAGGCAGATAATCGAGCGACACGATAGGATAATGCTTGGGCGCTTCCACCACTTTCCCTGACCGGCTTGCAAGGACGATCACACCATGCACCGGGACGCCGAGAAATCCGCTGGCTGCACGCACTGCCCGGTGGAGCTGCGCTTCCGGATTGCGCATCCCTTCCCTGCGGCCCTCGATGATTCGGTGAAACTGGAAATTCACCGAATCAAAGTAAAACTCGCCGACCATATTTTTCACTTCCAACACACAAACAAATTCCGCATGAACCACTAACAGATCGATTTGTGCCGAGCCATCCTTATAAGGTATATGAACATCACTTAAGAAAATGGTTTGACCTGACAAATGCAGTTCTCTTTTCAATAAAGTAGCGGTCCGTTGCTCACCGCTCTCACCTGCTAACGAATTTTTCAGCTCAGACAAAACAGCTTGCTTTGATTCATGCGCTACAGGCAACCGTTCTGCTGCAACCATCCCTGCCAATAAAAAATCGTTCATTCTACACCTCCCCAAAGTTTTAAAAAAGCCCCCGCTTTAGAAGCGGAGGCTAGAATGATTTTATTTCGTGAAAACGGCTTTGATTTTTGTAAACAGGCTTGGTGGTGCTTTTTCCATACTCATCAATGGAACTGATTCCCCTAGCAGGCGGCGCGCAATATTGCGGTAGCCGAGTGCAGCAGGATTGGATGGGTCCATGACGATCGGTTCACCTTTGTTTGAGCTCGAGATGACGCGTTCATCGTCTGCAATAATGCCCAACAAGTCGATCGATAAATGAGTGGTGATTTCATTGATATCCAGCGCTTCTCCCGCTTTCATCAAATGCGGGCGGATGCGGTTGATAATTAGACGCGGTGCGTCGATGTTCTCTTCTAGCTCAAGCAAACCGATGATGCGGTCAGCGTCACGGACAGCCGAAATTTCCGGCGTCGTTACGACAATCGCATGATCAGCGCCAGCTACAGCATTTTTATAACCCTGCTCGATTCCGGCCGGGCAATCGATGATGACGAAATCATAGTCTTTCTTCAGTTCCGTCACCAATTCCTTCATCTGTTCCGGATTGACATCGTTTTTGTCGGCCGTTTGTGCAGCCGGCAACAAATACAGCATGTCTTCAAAACGCTTGTCTTTAACAAGTGCCTGGTGAACTTTACAGCGGCCTTCTAGCACGTCAATCAAATCATAGATGATGCGATTTTCCAGACCCAAGATGACGTCGAGGTTACGCAATCCGATGTCGGTGTCGATCAAGCATACTTTTTTCCCTTGAAGAGCCAATGCAGTGCCGAGGTTGGCGGTTGTCGTCGTTTTACCGACGCCTCCCTTGCCTGATGTAATTACGATAGCTTCTCCCACACTAGCTTCCTCCTTTAAACGTTGAAATTTGCGGACGGATAAACCGCAATTCCTGCAAACGGTCGATGATAATCGTGCCGTTTGTATGTAAATAAGCACATTCCATTTCCGGTTGCTCTGATAAACTGGACAATTCGTCCGTCATCGTTTCCAATTCGTCGTCGATCTTCAATTGCGTCGCTTCTAGCCACGATGCCGCGATGACTGCGTCGCGATTGCCTTTTGTTCCGGCATGCGCCGCGCCTTTTAGCCGGCCCAGCACGTAAACGCTGCCGCCTGCTTCTACGCGACCGTTGGGGTTGACATCACCGATGACGACCAGGTCGCCTTCAGCTTTGATGACCTGTCCGGACCTTACAATGCCGACGTAAGTTTCCGACTGGCGTTCGCGGATCATCTGATCGCTTTCTTCAACTGTCAGGATGTCGCTGGTGGTCGCTATGACATTCAAATGAGGATTGGTTGTGACCACTTCGCTCAGTTCTTGAATCTGGCTGTCGGTGCAATAGCGTTTATTCAGATGTACCGTCACTTCGGTATCACTGTCAAGCGCAGGATCCGACACCTTTTCTTTCAACTCGGCCAATAGATCCGTGTAAGCACATTGGTCATCGAGATACAGCACAAGTCCTTTATTTTTCCCTTTAATCGTAACGAGATTCTTCAAAAAATGTGTCACCTGCGCTTTCATTAATATAACCCTATTTTATTGTCACGTTCCGACAGCTGCGTAACCATCACCGACTTGAACACCCATCCGAGCATCACCAAAAAAATTGAATTGGCGACCATCGTCGGCCAAAGCCGGGTCAATAAAAATGTGCCAAGCGGCATTCCCGTCAATGAAATCAGCAGGAAAAACTGGTAAAGCAGAAATTCAAAAATTACCAATAAAGCGAGCGTCAACAGCGTCGCTGTCAACAAATTCCGAGGAATCCGTTTGAATACAAACGCTGCAGCCAGACAAATGGCTGGGTACAAAAAAGAATATAATCCAATAATATCAATGTAAAAGACATCATACAAGAGTCCGAAAAATAATCCATAGAACATGGCGTGTTTCACATCATAGTAAAGCGTTAGAAAAATCAGGAACATAATAAGGAAACGCGGCACGATGTAATTCAATTCTCCACCGATATTCAGCGGTGAAAAAAGACCGAAAACCGGTTCCATGAAAAACAGGACGAGGCAGATCAACGGAATGAGGAAACGGATCATGATTCATCGTCTCCTGTCATGCCATTGTCTTCACCGTCCACTTCTGGCATTACACGGTCAGCGATGATGACATGATCCAGTAAGGAAAAGTCGGCTGCTGGCTTGATATAGGCAAGTTTGGTTAACCCAAACTCATCAATGGTGATTTCCGTAATAGAGCCGATCAAAATGCCTTTTGGAAAAATGCCGCCGAGTCCACTTGACACGACCTGGTCGCCTTCCTTCAGCTCGATATCGGCGTCAATCCGCTTGAGCAAAAGCTCGCGACGCTCCGCATCATAGCCTTCGATTAGACCAAAAACGTCTTTATCTCCGCCAACGACCATCGCTGAGACGCGGTAATTCGGGTTCAGCGTGGAAATCAATTCGACAGTTGAAGTGGTCGGCGTTGTCAGTGTTACTTTGCCAATTAGGCCGCTGGCGGTCATGACGGCCATATTTGCTGCCACACCCTGGTTGGTACCGCGGTTCAAAATAATTTTTTCTTCCCATTGATCCGGATTCCGTGCGATAACGGTCGCTTGGATCGGGTTGTAATCGCGCAGGTCTTCTTCTTTTCCGACGATTGTTTTTAATTCCTCATTTTCAGAACGCAAGTCCTTGACTTCAGCCTGCACGCCTGCAAATTCTTCTAAGCGCGTTTTCAGATGTTGGTTTTCTTCAAATGTATTCAGCAATGAATCGACATTATCGAAAATTCCAGTGACAAAATGAGCAGGACGTGAAAATACCGACTGCCCGGCTCCGACAGCATCTTTTATGATTTGTTCCGGAAGCGATACATTGTCGCGATCGCGGAGCGAAAAAGAAATCAGTGCAACGAGCAGGATGACACCCAACAGCAGCAAAATCAGCCGCTTGTTTGTTAAAAGCTGTGGCATATCGCCATCCTCCTTATTTGATTGATAATTGGCGGCGGAATTGGTCCATATTCTCCAACGCTTTGCCTGTGCCGAGTGCCACACAGTCCAATGGATTGTCAGCAATGAACACGGGCATAGACGTTTCAGCTGAAATGACACGGTCGAGGTTCTTCAGCAAAGCGCCTCCACCAGTCAGAACGATTCCGTTTTCCATAACGTCTGCGCTTAACTCCGGCGGCGTCTGTTCGAGCGTCGCTTTGACGCCTGCTACAATCGCGGCGACCGATTCACTAAAGGCTTCTGCAATTTCCTCGGAAGTGATTTCCAGTGTTTTCGGGAACCCCGTCAACAAGTCGCGTCCGCGGATTTCCATGGTGATGCCCCGTTCAGACGGCTCCATGATGCGCGCAGAACCGATGCCGAGTTTCAGCGCTTCAGCTGTCCGTTCGCCAATCAACACATTATAGGTTTTTCGGATATACTGAGTAATTTCCATATCCAATGAGTCACCGGCAACACGGATCGATTCGCTTGAAACGATGCCGCCTAGTGAAATGACTGCTACTTCAGTCGTTCCGCCTCCAATATCGACGACCATACTGCCCATAGGTTCCCATACCGGCAAATCTGCTCCGATTGCTGCTGCGAAAGGCTCTTCGATCGTGAACGCTTCTCCCGCACCGGCTCCCCGAGCAGCATTCAAAACGGCACGCCGTTCGACCGAAGTGATGCCGTATGGGACACAGATCATGACCGTTCCACTTTTCCATTTACTGCCGACCGCTTTGGACGCCTCGACAAGATAATGCTTAATCATCGTCAAAGTCGTATCGTAATCGGCGATGACGCCGTCACGCATCGGACGAATAGCGATAATCGAGTTCGCTGTGCGCCCCATCATGTTTTTGGCCTGGCTGCCGACTGCTACGATATCGCCGGTCTTTTTATTTTTAACGACAACGGAAGGTTCGCGAAGAACAATTCCCTTGCCTTTAATATACACCAATGTATTTGCAGTACCTAAATCAATTCCAATATCTTTTAGACCAAATCCAAACACAGGTTTTCTTCCTTTCTGTAACAAGCCGGTATTCGGCAATTGCGTTGGCACAATACCACTCATTATAGACGAAAAGAAAAAAAATAAACAGTGCTACATGAACCCCTTTTCTTTCAGGGAAATGAATTGGTGGTCTCCAATGATGACGTGGTCGAGCAGTTCGATGCCGATGATACTGCCGGCTTCGACGAGCCTTTTTGTCACCTCGATGTCTTCCGGCGAAGGCGCTGGATTGCCCGAAGGATGATTATGGGCACAGACGATCGAAGCAGAGGAACGACGCACGGCTTCACGAAAAATTTCACGGGGATGAACGATAGAGGCGTTAAGGCTCCCGACAAAAATAGTTTGACGATGCATCACTTGGTTTTTGATATTGAGAAATAGCACAACAAAATGTTCTTGCTTAAGTGAAGTCATGTCAGCCATTAAATAGGAAGCAGCATCTTTCGGAGAACGGATGGTGAATTTCGTATCGGTTTGTTTCGAAGACAAACGGCGGCCCAGCTCAACGGCCGCAAGCAGCTGAACGGCTTTTGCCTGGCCGATGCCATTGATCGCCACCATCTCTTCGATGGTGGCGTTTTTCATTTCCTGAATTTGCTCGAAATGAGTCAGTACGCGGTTGGCTAAATGCAGCACCGACTCCTGTTTGCTTCCGGTGCGCAGCAAAATCGCAATCAACTCTTGATTGGACAAAGCTGCTGCCCCCTGATTCACTAAGCGTTCACGGGGACGGTCAGCGATATGGACGTCACGGATCATTAACGGTGCTTCCTTCAGCATCGCACACCGCTCCCTTCCAAGGAAATAAATCCAGCATTGTTGAGTTTCTGCGTCAATGCGGCAACTGGCAAGCCGACCACTGCGTTGTAATCACCTTGTATTTCTTTAACGAATAATCCAGAAAGTGTTTGAATGCCATAAGCTCCTGCTTTGTCATACGGATCTTCCGTATCGACATAAGCATCGATCCACGACTCTGGCAAATCAAAAAATGTTACTTTGACCGTTTCATAGAATGATAGCTCGCTGTCATCCTGCACAACCGTCACCGCAGTGACCACTTGATGCGTGCGGCCCGATAATTTTTGCAAATAGCTTTTTGCTTGTTCTTTATTTTTCGGTTTTAATAAAATCTCGTCGTCCAGTACAACGATTGTGTCAGAACCAATAACAACTGCCTCTTCGTGACCTATTGCTACTTCCTGTGCTTTTTGCGCAGCGCATGCTAGTACATAACCGAGTGCTGTTTGGAACTCCGCAGGATCGGGTTCGTCTTTGGTACTCGGGATAACGTCAAAATCTATACCGAGCATGCCAAGCAGTTCCTGGCGGCGCGGCGATTGCGAAGCTAAAATAATGGGGAAATCGGATGTGAATTTCATATATAGAATCTCTCCTTTTTTCAAGAATCATACCACTGCAAAAACACGTAAACAAATGGCAAGAAATGAATTTTGCTTAGTTAGAGAGGTTGAAAAATGAGATTTGGATGGGTTGATTTATATTAAACCCGGCGTATAGCTTTTTATAATTGTCATTTGCGATAAATGAGTTGATATTCTGCAAAATGGCTACGCTTTTGGGTCTTTAGGAAGTGGGTCATTCAACTGGTGCAACAGCACGTCGCGATTGCCAGTTGCCAAAAGCTCCTCAGCCGCTATGCTCCCTGCGGGGTCTCCCTCCGCCGAAAGAGTCGCAGCCATTTTGCTCCATATCTTTTGTTTAAACACACAGAACATATAGTAACATTCGATAGCAAGAAATGCCCGAGCGCCGCCGCGTCCGCGGGCTAAGCAAAGCAAGAAGACAGGTGCTCTTCCTGGCTTTTTGTGAAAGCTATGCCCAAAGGCCGAAGCGACATTCAGAAGAAGAACTACTTACTACAACACGCCCATTAACGATGACTTACATACAAAGCGCCTCGGCGATTTGCAAAAAACAAAAAAAGGATGAAGCCTTAGCTTCATCCCAGAAAATTCATATACCATGCGAGCAGCCCATCGCCCCAGAAATAAACGATGACGGCCGCGGCCGCAATCGATGGACCAAACGGAATTGGCGTTTTGCGTCCTTTTTTCGTGACACGCAGCTGAATAATGCCGACAATCGCTCCGATAAACGACGCGAAAAACAAAGTCATCAAGGTGCCTGCAGTACCGAGCACCAGCCCAATGACAAAGAACAGCTTGATATCGCCACCACCCATGCCGCCTTTGGAAACGACAGCGATTAAGAACAATAAGGAAAAGCCGACGACTGCGCCGAGCAAGCTATCCCACCACGGCTCAAGCGGAATCGCAATGCGCAAGCCGAGTAGCACCACTGCAAACGGCAAAAGCACTTTATCAGGAATCAACATATAGGCGATGTCTGACACCGTGATGATAACAAGCAGCGAAACAAACAGGATCGCCACGATGAGTTCCGGCGTAAAGCCGACTACCAAGTAAGACGTGACGAATAAAATCGCCGTAATCGCCTCCATCAATGGATAGACCCAATGAATCTTCGAGCCGCATGTCCGGCATTGGCCTCTTAGAAATAAATAAGAAAACACCGGTACTAAGTCAATTGCAGTTAGACGTCGTTCGCAGTTTGTGCAATGTGAAGGCGGATAAGCGATCGATTCTTTTTTCGGCACACGCAAGCCGACCACATTAAAGAACGACCCGAAGACGAGTCCGAACAACGAGAAGAAAATAGAATAAGTCAGTACCATAGAAACCCTCTTTGCTATAGTTTTTTTGTAAGTTTAATGAAATTCAAGAAATCACTCCAGATGGACGCTTTCCGCGGACGAAGCGCTGAGCCTCCTCGTCGCAAGCTCCTGCGGGGTCTCATCACTCCGTTCTTCCGCAGGAGTCGCCATCTTCCGTTCTTTCTTTAACCTGAATTATTCACCGATTTATTGATAAAGGCCCCAAAACCCGAGTTCATCGGCTTTTGGGGCCTTTGCTTATGCATGAAAAAAATGAAAAAAGAATCCGTTTCTGCTAAGGTTAAATCACCACAAAATAACCAACAGAAAGGATTCTTCTTATGGCTACATTACCGCAAATATCCCTTGATTTCAATCGTCAGATCAAATTATCAAATGATGGAGGTTCACTTTCCTCAGATACCGGCGCGTTCCTGTTCAAGGAATTCGACGTAAAGCTTGGCTTTTCGCAAACCGTGGCGAAGCATCTTCATTTGAAAGATACTCGTTCTCATTGGATCCATTCGAACGAAAAATTATTCGGCCAGAAAATCTACCAGATAATAGCGGGTTATGCGGAAGATGATGCTGCGGACCACCTGACGGACGATCCGATTTTCACTCAAGTTCTCGGACAAGGAGCGTTAGCTTCCCAACCCAGTCTATCTCGTTTTTGGCCACGTTTTAATCCGGAAGCGATGATTCAATTACAACAAGCCAACCAGGAACTGCTCGATAAAGTGCATCGGCACCGGAAAGCTGAAGCGATCATCTTCGATCTGGACTCGACACATGCCGATACCTACGGCAACCAGTGCGATGCGGCGTACAATGCCCATTACGGGACGGTCGGTTTCCATCCGTTGGTCGCTTTTGACGGGATCACCGGTGATTTCTTGAAAGCCCAGCTGCGCCCCGGCAATGTCTACACATCCAACGGAGTCGTGGATTTCATCCGGCCGCTGATTGAACATTATAATGAACAGTTTCCTGAGACGACGCCGTTCATCCGCGGGGACAGTGGGTTTGCCGTTCCGGCTTTGTATGAACTATGTGAAAAGGAATCGGTCTATTACGTCATCCGGCTCAAATCCAATGCCATCCTGCAATGTCTTGCGGAGGAATACCATCCATCTTCGACACCATCTGACAGCACAAAGACCGAATATCATGTTTCAGAAACAACCTATCAGGCGAAAAAATGGGATAAGCCCCGGAAAGTCGTCATCCAGTCCGCACGGCCTGCGGGTGAATTGTTCTTTACCCATACATTTTTTGTGACGAATTTCACGGACGTGTTCTCCCCGGAAGCCATTGTCCGCACCTATCAAAAAAGAGGAACCATGGAAAATTACATCAAAGAAGCTAAAAATGGGTTTGGATTTGATCGAATGAACAGCCATTCCTACCAAGTGAACGAAGCGAAAATGATGCTAAGCCTGTTGGCTTATAATTTAGTGAATTGGCTGCGCACATTAACGTTTCCGGAAGGGCAAAAGAAGATGCAGATCCAGACCATCCGGACACGACTGGTAAAAGTGGCCAGTAAGCTGGTGAAGTCAGGACGGTCTCTTTACTTCAAATTGTCTTCCAGTTTTGTCTACCAAGACTTCTTTTGGAAAATCCTCGCCCGGATTCAACAGCTGAAAATCGAATAGCTTCTCATTACTCCTTTTTTGAAATTTGGATCTCTGCCAAGGGAGTCGTCTGCCCAAAAACGCTCTTTTTAAATGAGTCGATGCAGAATTTCACGTAGATGAAATGAAAAAGAGGAAATATGCCTTAAAAAATTTCGACAATCAGTGAATTTCAGCTAAATTCCCGGATGAGCGACCAAGCGTGAATAATTCAGGTTTAAGATTATCAATTTAGAATTTTTTCACTCAACGCACCGAACACTTTGAATTGACTAATCAAAAACTCATTGGAGTCGAAGCGGTTCTACATCCCACACTTTTCATAAGAGATATGGAGCAAAACAACGGAGACTCCCGCAGGAAAGCGTAGTTGTTTTGCGGAATACTGGTTTTATTTGCGGAATAACCCAGCTTGTTTGCGGAATCCTGAGTTTGTTTGCGGGATATCATCGTTTGTTTGCGGAATAGATCTATTTGTTTGCAGAACGGTCTACAACTTGTGAAAAAAGAGCCGTTCAACCCAGCTCTACCAAAAAGAGAGAAATCACAATGATTTCTCTCTTTTGCTTATTCCTCGTCTAGAGCGGCGGCGTTTTCTTCGACATTGACTTCTACATCGATGTCGACATCTGGGTCCACTTCCAACTCTTCAGCCAAGTCCGTTCCGTCATTTTGCGGCAAAGGATTGATCTTGCCTGCCGGGGCAGGAGCGTCGATTTTCGGCAAGGTGTCTGCCAGTGCGATCAAGTCCGGGCGGAAATACGCCGAGAAGGTCAGGTTGACATCGATGGGTTCACCCACTTGGTCAGCTGAAGTGATTTCTTCGTTGGAACCGAAATCGACGGCTTCGACGATCATGATGCGTTCCATCGCTTCGACTTCTGTGATAAAAGTGGTGATTTCCTGGTAGTCGTCAGCTTTGATGGTGACGGTCGTCAGCACTTCCTGAAGGTTCTCAAGTCCTTCAACCGGCACCGGCATTTCAACCAGGCCTTCGGTAATGCCAATATTGTCGACCAGTGTATCCGAAATCAATTCTGCCTGTTCGATCTGCAGAACGATCTGCTCGGTCAAGGATTCAACAGAAACTTTCTGCTGCAAATCACTGGTGCTGATCTTTTCGCCTTCTGGCAATTCCTTCAGCTGCGCCTGCAGCGCAACCAATACATCGCGTTCAGAGCTCAAAGTTTGTTCTGCCTGTAGCCGCGATTCTTTTGCTGGTGCATACAGGGAGAAATAGGAATACGCAGCGAGCGCCAACAGGAAGATGACGGATAAGAAGATCAGGCCTTTTTCTTTTTGGCTTTTCGATAAGCTGCTCATTGGCCATCGCCCCCTGTTTCTGCTGGAGCGGTTTCAGCCGGTTCGACTGTGTCGGCAGGCGCTCTGGTTTCTGTATTGACTTCCACATCCACTTCTACGTCTTCCGCAGGTTCTTCCACAACTTCTTCTGCGGGTTCCTCGACGACAGCTTCGCCTTCTACGGGAACGGCGGTATCGTCTGTCGGAATGCGTTCGTCGATAAAGACTAACGTATAAGTTGCGATATAGCGTGGTGTCTCTTGAATAACCGTTTCTTGTTCGATAACCACGCCTTCTTCTGTTTCTACAGTCTCCATTTCATTTTGTGCCACACTGTCGAGCGTCGCCGACTCAATCAGTTCTGATGCTTTCAACTGTGCCAAATAATAAGCCGCTTCACGTGCCGTATCGAATTGGACCGACAAAATTGCCTGGTCCAGGCCGGTATAAGAAAAGCTGTCAAAAAAGCCGCGCGCCGGCAACATGGACACCAATCCTTCCAACAACGGAACGGTATCAAATTGATAACCCTCTGCCCAGTCGACAGTGGCTTTTAACTGCTGCTCTTCGTTCATGCCTTGCGCAGCTTCCAATTGTGCGCGGATACTAGCTTGTTCAGTGGCAACTTGCACGGATTGCGCTGCCAGAACCTGTTGTTCACTTTCATGCGATCCAGCTAGAAACGCCAAAACCGCCCAGACAATGACGGCTGCCAATAAAATCGAAATCGCCGCAATCAGAAAAGCGGGACGGTCCCGTTCTTTTTGCGGCAATAGGTTAATATCAACCAACATAAAACTTTACACCTCTTTCAGCGCGAGACCGATGGCCCGGTTAAAGCGTCTTGAAACATCTTTTCTGTCACCGCACGGAATAACATCGATGACGAGCGGCAGGACCGGAATTTGGAAGCGTGTTTCCAGGCTTTGCTGGAAGGTCTGCCAATCGTAAAACTCCCCATTGCAGATAATTTTCGTGATGCCGAGTTCCCCGCTGTTCATATTGTAGCGGTAGAAGTTCGCCAGTTTTTCGGCTTCGACTTCAATCGTCTCCATGACGGCGGAACGATCTGTCGAGAACGGATCTTCTACTTCCAAATCGACCGGTCGCATGAACATCGGAAAATGTTCATGAAAAATGGAAACGGTCATTTTTTCCGACTGCAAATCGAGAAGCATAATGTGCTCATCTTCTTGGAAATCGTGCTGCAAATGGGCTAAGCGGTATAGAGCGAGCGGTGTAATGTCCGCCACAACCGCTTTTAATTTCACTTGATCAAACACATCTTCATAAGACTGCATGACTGATTCTTTGGAAGCAATGATGATCGCTTCTGGCTGTTCTTCTTCCGGATGATACGGCACCACATCAAAGACGGGATCTTCAAAAGGCAAGTAAAGCGTCGAACCAATTTCAATAAAGAAATGACCTTTCAGTTCATCGGTTTCGACATCTTCGGGGTATGGTACTTTGCGGATAATAACGAATTCGTCAGGGGCGAGGAAGCGGACTGACTTCTTAGAGAGACCCCACTGATTGACAGCCTTATCGAGTACCGAGACCAGCGCTTCTGCATTGACGATTTTGCCTTCTTCGATGATGCCTGCCGGCAAAAGAATTTCTTCCGCACAGCTTAACTCAAGCGGCCAAGAAGATTTCAAATCAACATGACGAATCGCGTCTTCTTCTATTGTAATAGTAACGACGTGTGCTTTTCTCGATAAAAACGATAAGGCCATTTTTTCAGCTCCTAATAATATTTTAAGCTTTTGAATTAACCACCTGGGGTTTCAGGAATTGTTTTAGCAGCAGCATCCCCACTACCTTTTTGATCATCTGCATTAATAGTTTCTACAGTTGCATTTGAAAAAGCAATAGTTTTAGAACCTGAATACGTGATAGCAGCGTGCGTCAGTGCAACAGCCTCTCCACTAGCTTTGGTTACTTTATTTCCTCCAGCATCTTCTAATGTTCCTGCATTGTCTAAGTATCCAGCAGTTAAATCTTCAATACTGACCTCAATTTTATCAGGATTTTCTGCAAAATAAATATTTGCAGCACTTAAAGCATTCAAAGCATCCGACTTAACAGCACTATAACGACTGTTCTCAATAATATTCCCAATTGCTGGAATGGCAATCGCAGCAATAATCGCGATAATTACGATAACTGCCAAAAGCTCGATCAACGTCATACCTTTTTCGTTATTCAACTTCTTCTGTAAATATTTTTTCATTTCTTTTCCCCCTATTTTTTTACTTTTAAATACTACTTTGAGTACAGCTCAATTATAACAATAGGACCAGTTTTAGCAATAGCCTTTTCTTGTTTTTTTACAAAATATTTTAAATAAAAATTGCTGAACCACCTACAAATTATCTACATTTTGGAACATTTCAAACATCGGCATCATAATAGACAGAACTATAGTCCCAACTAATGCAGCAAGAAAGACGATCATCAATGGCTCAATCAACGCTTTCAACCGGTCGGTCTCGGCTTCGACTTCCTTTTCGTAAAATTCCGCTACTTTGCTGAGCATATGATCGAGTGAACCGGTTTGTTCTCCAATGGCGATCATGTGTGGAATGAGCGGCGGGAAGGCCCAGTGCTTGCGCATTGGTTCCGTCAACGAGCCGCCGCGTTCGAGTGAATCGCGTGACGCCAGGATGACTTTTGACATGACGGCGTTGCCGACGACTTTCTCGGTCATCGTCAAACATTGCAGGATCGGCACGGAACTGGAGAACAAGGAACTCAAAGTTCGGGTCAACCGGGCGAGTGCCGATTTCTGCAGGATCTTGCCGAAGATCGGAATCTTCAGCAGCATGGTGTCCAGGATCATATTGCCTCTTGGATCTTTGCGCATCAGCCAGATGACGGCGGCAATCGCAAATCCTCCGAGCAGCAGCAAATACCAATAGCCCATAACAAAGTCACTTGCGGCCATGACGATCTGCGTGATCATCGGCAGTTCGCCGCCAAAGCCTTCGAACATATCGGCAAACATCGGCACAATCGATGACAACAGGAAAATGACAACGCCGATTGCCAAAATACCGACGACAACCGGATAGGACATGGCCGATACCACTTTTTGTTTCGTCTGGTAGGCTTTATCGTAATGCGTCGCCAAGCTTTCCAGCGAGTCGTCGATGTTCCCGGACATCTCCCCCGCTTTTACCAGATTGATGGTCAAAGGCTCAAAAATTTTCGGGTATTTTGCCAGCGAATCGGACAAGGAATTTCCTTTTCGCAGTTCTTCGGCGATTTCCGACAAAGTTTTTCGCAGCGCTTTGGATTCCACTTGCTGAGACAAGATGTGGATCGAATCGACAATGGTCACCCCTGCTCTCATCAACGTCGAGAACTGGCGCAGGAACATGATAAACTGATCACGTTTGACCGGATTGCCGAAGGAAATGTCCTGTTGCAGCGCGGTGGTCGGTATTTCGCGGATGTCGATGACGCGGATGCCTTGATCGCGCAGCTTCTTCACCGCTTCCTGCCGGCTATTGGCGACAGCAATGCCGTTTCGAATCTTTTTGCGGTCGCGGCCTTCGTATTTGTAGCGGGCCACGTTATTCCGCTCCTTTCAAGTAAGGCTGCGCGATTTCACGCGTGATCTTGCCTTTTTTCAGCAGTTCTTGTACAGAGGTTTCCATCATATGCATGCCTGACGCCCGGTTGGTCAAAATAACGTTTGGGATTTGGTGGACTTTTTCGGAACGGATCAAGTTGGCGATGGCCGGATTGGAGATCATGATCTCGGTTGCGGCCACACGCCCCTTGCCGTCAGCGGTAGGTAGCAAGCGCTGGGAAATGACCGCTTTGATAATACCGCCAAGCTGTGTCCGGATCTGGGCGTGCTGTTCGTGCGGGAACACGTCGATGATCCGCTCGATGGTCGATGCGGCACTCGAAGTATGCAAGGTGCCCATAACCAAGTGACCGGTTTCAGCGGCAGTGATAGCGGTGGTGATCGTTTCCAGATCCCGCATCTCTCCGACCAGAATGACATCGGGATCTTGCCTGAGTGCGGCGCGCAGGCCGTTGGCGAACGAATTGGTATCAAAGCCGACTTCGCGCTGGTCGATGACCGAGGTGCCATGCTTATGCATATACTCGATCGGATCTTCGAGTGTGATAATGTGTTTGGTCATGTGTTCATTCATATAGCGGATCATGGCGGCAAGTGTTGTCGACTTACCAGAGCCGGTTGGACCGGTCACGAGGATCAGCCCTTGATGGGTATCGGCCAGCTTTTTCAAAGTATCTGGCATCTGCAGGTCGTCGATTGACGGGATTTTGGAAGGGATCGTCCGGAAGGCGTGCGAAATCGAGCCGCGCTGGTGGAATGAGTTGACCCGGTAACGCGCCACGCCTGCGATTGAGTAGGAATAATCCATCTCGCCTTTTTCAAGGAACGTGTCCCATAGCGATTCCGGCATCAACGCTTTGGCGATGGCCATGGTGTCTTCTGGCATCAGTTTTTTGTCGCCGAACTGGATCAAGGTGCCATTCATCCGGAAAATTGGCGGGATACCGGTGGTCATGTGGATATCGGAGACATTGCGTTCTTTGGCTTCGGTCAATACATGATCGATGAAAGTTGTAGTAGGCATAGGCTAATCTGTCATGGCAACGCGAAGTACTTCTTCCGTCGTTGTCATGCCCTCCTTTACTTTTATTAAACCGTCGTCGATGAGGAAGATGGTTTTATTCCGGACGGCGATTTCACGGATTTCCGCTGCGGTGCCGCCACGGTTGATGATGTCTTTAATGGCATCGTCGACGACCAGCACTTCATGGATCGCCATACGCCCTTTATAGCCGCTCATATTGCATTGCGGACAGCCTTTGCCGCGCGCGATGGTGCCGATCGAAATGCCGCGTTTGGCAAAAATCGCTTTTTCGCGCACAGTGGCTGGTTGAATTTCACGGCAGTCCCGGCAGACGCGGCGTATTAAACGCTGTGCCACAACGGCGTTCAGTGAAGCCGTCACCAGGAAAGGCTCGATGCCCATATCCATCAGGCGGGTGATCGAGGCGATTGAATCATTGGTGTGGATGGTGCTTAACACCAAATGACCAGTCAAGGAAGCCCGTATCGAAATATCAGCCGTTTCTTTGTCCCGGATTTCCCCGACCATGACGATGTCCGGATCCTGGCGCAAAATCGACCGGAGTCCAGCTGCAAACGTCAGTCCAACATTGGCATTTACCTGGATTTGATTGATGCCTTCTAGTTGGTACTCGACGGGGTCTTCAACGGTGATGATATTGACTTCTTCCGAGTTAAGTTTGTTCAGCGCCGCATACAGCGTCGATGATTTACCGGAACCGGTCGGACCGGATATAAGAATGATGCCATTCGGTTTGTCAATTTCGTGCAAAAATCGCTCCATGTTGATGTCATTAAAACCGAGTTTTGAAATATCGGTCAAGTTTTGGCTCAAGTCTAAAATCCGCATAACGATTTTTTCACCGAAAACCGTCGGTAAAGACGAGACGCGCAAATCGATCGCACGGAAGTCGACTGTGGTCTTAATCCGACCATCTTGCGGAATGCGGTTTTCGGTAATGTCCAAATTTGCCAGAATCTTGATGCGCGCCGTAATCATCTGCTGCATGGTCTTCGGCAAGACCCGCTCGGTACGCAGCGTTCCGTCAATCCGGTAACGCACAAGGATGCGATTTTCCTGTGGGTCAAAATGGACATCGCTGGCTTTTTGCGAAACGGCGTTTGACAGGATTTGATTGACGAGACGGACAATCGGCGCGTCCAGATCGTTCAATTCATTTTGCTGTTCTTCCGTAGCCTGCGGCAATTCCTCCAACAGCTCGTCATAGGATTCTTCGTCGTAGTATTTCGCAATGGTTTTGACGATATCTTCTTTGGAAGCGATGGTCGGCTCGATCTGGAAACCGGTCGTCAGCCGAAGGTCATCAATGGTGATGAAATCCGTCGGGTCGTTCATGGCAATAAACAGCCGGTCGCCTTCTGTCTTGAGTGGCACCACTAGTTTGCGCTTGGCAAATTCCTTGGGCACCACATTGAACAGCATCGGATCGAACGGATAACGGAACAGCGAAACATGAGGGATGCCGAGCTGGACTTCCAGCGTCTCGATCAATTGTTGCTCGGTGATGATGCCGCGCTGAAGCAAAGCGTCGCCCAGCTTTTGATCGGTCTCTTTGCCTTTTAGCGTTTCCTGCAATTCCGCTTGTGTCAATAATCCCTGTTCGACCAATATATCGCCTAACCTTCTTCTGACAATCGCCAATTCAACCTCTCCTCTCTTACACTTACTCGGTGATCCGTTTTCCGCCTTTATCGTAAACGGGTTTTTTATCTATATGCTCTTTACCTTCTGTTGGAGCTGTTGTTGCCGGTACATCGTGCACACCGTCTCCATCCTTATCGATAAAGCCAGGTTGGCCAACTGTCGGGACAGTAGTCGCCGGCATGCCGTCATGGATACCATCTCCATTAGCGTCAACAAATCCTGGCTGCCCGATTGTCGGGACTGTCGGCGTTACCGGTGCACCGTCATGGACACCATCGCCATTGGCATCGACAAATCCGGGTTGGCCGGATGTCGGCATTGTGGTTGGACCGTCGTGGATACCGTCGCCGTTCGTATCAACAAAGCCCGGTTGGCCAGCTATTGGCGTCGTAGTTGTCCCGTCATGGATGCCGTCGCCATTGGCATCGACAAATCCAGGTTCACCGGCAATCGGTACTGCGGCTTCTGTTGCCGCTGGCTGCGTCAGTGGATACACTTCAACGCGGTGGACGGGTGGATAGAAATCGTTCGATACCGTTTTGACTTCCACTGCCTCATCGCGATCTAAAATCGTCTGGATGACAGTGAGGCTTTTTCCGGACAATCCTTTTTCATCGACTTGATTGCCACTGGTCACAAACGCACTGTATTGTTTGATCAAACGTGGTTGGATATCCGTTTCTTCTGTAATGCCAGTCGCATAGGCATACAGGAATGGGTAGCCGCTTATAGATGCGTTCAGGTAATCGCTGCCGTTTGTCAGATTTAAAGTAAATGAACTGTCATTTGGATTCGTGAAAACAAGGTCGATCCCGAGCTGGCGGTTGATCGCCGCTTCCTGCCCCAGCGGAATCAAAGCCGGTACCTGTGAACCGATGCTACGCTCATCCACCAGGAAATTGGTCTGCAGCAATGCGCCGTAAATGGCTGAAGCAATTTGTGTCAGCTCGCCGTCGCTGATATCGGTCAGCGGAAGCTCCGTAATAAATTCAAGAAATGAAAACTGGGCTCCAGGTGCCAATTGAATGCCGTTCAAGGCATCAATGACCGTCGAACTGTCCAAGCTTGAAAAACTGGTCGGGAAGACCACATCCGCCACTTTTTCGCGGGTTAAGCTCAAGCTGTCGTCGCTGATTGCGACTTGCGTTTTTGTCTGCCCTTCCTGAAGCGCTGTTTCGAGCTTTGTATTGATGGCTTCGACATCCGCTTCAGCAAATGCGGCAACCGGGAAATTTTCGGCTAAAAACGATCGCGTCGTGTCGGCAGACAGCTGAAAGACAAAGCTGTTCTGCGAACCGTTCTCGGCATTTCTGACAGTTTCATCCAATAGGATTTTGGCGTTTTCCAGTGGATAGCTTTCTGTTGCATCCTGATAGGTAACATCGAGTTCAGCATCTGCACGCCACGTCTCCGACTGACCGGCAAACATCATTTTCGCCGATTCCACTTCCATATTGGAGACATCAGTCGTGCCGATATAGGTGTTATCGCCGAATTCCTCTGTCGGAAACAGCCAATTGTCAACTGCATAAGCGCCCGCATTGGCCGCTCCGAATACAAAAACCGCTATGCCGAATACGGCCGCAAAGGTCATTCCAAATAATTTGTTATCCACGGGTAATCTCCTCTTTCTCAGCATCAATCGACTGCATGCCGAACGGTTTTGGCTTATCAGTTGCTTCTGCAGCTACAGGCGTTTCTTCTTTTGTTGCCAAATAGGTTTTTGTTTTTTGCTGCTTGAGCTCGCGGCGTTCTTCCACCAGGCGCTGCTTTTCGTTTTGTTCTTTTTCAACCAGCTTCATGTAGATAACTGCTGCCAGAAATGACACACCGAGTAAAGCTAAAGCCACTAAATACCATGCGTAGCTCCCTTGCATCACAAGGGCGGTCGCCGCGGCGGCTAGTCCACCGCCGGCAATGGCCATCCGTTTAGCGAGCGGCACCGGTTTGAAAAGAAAATACGTAAGCGGCAAAACCACTGCCGCAAGAATAATGAAAATTAGTATGCGTATCATGTAAATCCTCCTGTTTTGTATCAGCCATCATTTAGTATTCAATCTCTAAATCGATTTCTGTGTCAATCGGATTCGGCACCGAAACGTCCAAGGGCAACGTGCTGGTGTTTTTCAGCACAACTCCGCAGTTTTCCAGGAATGTCGAGTAAGTGTCTTCCCGTTGAACGTAAAGATCGGTCATTTTATGTGTGACTCCGTTGATTTTAACGGTCCGATCCGCATTCGTGGAAGTCTTTAGTTCAAAGACCTTATTTGAATCAGTTGAAAAATAAGACAATGCCCCGCTTTCTGAAAACTCGATTTCCTGGGACAAGCGCTTTAGATCTGTGCTGTCAATCCGATCGATATCCAAGCAAAGTCTGGAATAATTGGAGATCTCGATGTGGTTTTTCCAGTCGATATTGGCGATTTTCGGATTTTCCATTGGCGTGTTATAGCCAAGAATAAGAAAATTGGTATAATACATGTTTTTAATATTGACGTTTACTGTCAGTTCTTTGACGATGATCGTTTGTTTGACCCCATTTTTCCCCAAGTTGATCAGGTTGTTGCCGGCATCCAATTTACCATTAATGATGAGATTAGCGTTGATGAGGTTGTTCATATTGTTGGATGCGGCAGCATCATTTTGCTGGACCACCAGGTTGATGCCTTCAAAGTTGAGATTGTTGCAGTTTTTATCGCAGACATAATCTTTAAAGTCATTGGTGTAAACGCGGAAATCAGCCGGATCGAGGCTTTTACTTTTTATCAGTTGAATAAAATCCTTTAAATCCTCTCCTGCTGCGGCCGCACATTCATAAGGGGCTATAGCCGTTTGATCAACGACGCTTTTCAATAAATCTGTGCAGGATCGGGTTGGCGGAACCAAAGTGAATATTTTTTCATAGGTCACATCTTCGTCTTGGGTGATGAGAATCGTGTCCACTTTGATTGATTCGTCCGTATTTAAGAAACTATGGGGTATGCTCACGAAAAAGGTGGCGACCAATTGTTTTAACATTTCTTCTGAAGTACCCTGGACCTCCATCTCGATTTCAATGGATGTCACTCTTTTATCCGATACAGATGGCAATGTTGTATCTTTTTGGTCTTTATTCAACTGGGTTGCGTTCATATCAAGAACCGAATAATCGATTTGTTCTGCAGAAAAAGGAACTGTTTTGACTCCTATCTGATCATTAAGCTCCTGGACTTTGGCCATGATGCGCTCAATATATAAAGCTTTCATGTCAGCGTCGATTTTTTCTTCCCACTGCAGCCGTTCAGCCTCGGTGTCACAAGCTGTCCCCAATGGATATTTGATGCAGTCTATCAGCGCGTTCAGTTTTAACTGCGTCTGATCGCTCATCTCCTGCTTCAGCATTTTCAGCTCCCGCTCGAAATCCGACGTAAAGTAGAGCGTCCCCATTTCCGCGGCTGCTACAGCATGGTTGGTGACATCGATGGTTTGTTCCTGTTTCGCATGGTTCATCGAGCCGGCAATAAAGGTTGCTGACATGCTTAAAAATAAAACTACGATCAGAAGTACAATGACCAACGCATAACCTTGCTGACTTTTGAGATACTTCATTTTCATGCCCCCTCTTGTATATGCCGGTAATGATTCGGGTCAGGACGGTATCTATGGAGATGGATGTTTTGCCCAGTGTCATTTTTAAATTGATCGGATTATGCTGCTCTTTCGGAAGGATGGTCAGTTCGGCAAAAACAGCACCGGTATACATCGTTCCGTTGATGGACGTGCCACTATAATCGTAGTTTTGGTCACTGACTCTTTCGTAAGAGCCGCAGCCTGTCTCAACAAAGCATGTTTTCAGCATAAGCTGTTCGTTTTCAAACTTGACCGAATAACTATCGCTTTGTCTATGGGCAGTTGATAACTTCGCGGTAATGAGATTGGCATTCTGTTGAATATGAGTTTTCGAGCTTTCCACCACGCTATGCTTAAAGCCGATCGACATGGCTGTCCAGGCAGCAGCAGCGATGACTGCCACCAAAACCAGTGCTGCAAGAAGTTCAATCATGGTGATTCCTTTTTCGCCGATTTCCATACTAATCAACTCTCTTTTCGACAAGGAACTTGATATATGAAAAAGTCTGACTGCTCACGCGGTTCCCGTCGTAAACCTTCAAATGGATCTTATGCAGCTGAGCCAAGCTCGGATCATTGCATTTCAAACTGGTTTCCTCTTCTTTCAGAAATGGCTGGCATTCCAAGTAAACATCTGCTTCGTAGCGGTAGCCGTCCACTTTTTCGTACCTGATATAATCAGCCGTTGGTGCAGTCTCAGCATAGCCCGATGCCGGCATCTTGAATGCCAGTACTGTTTTAAAATCTTCATAGATGGAAGGATCGATTATACTGCGCTTCCCGATCCATCCTGTCTGGCCTGAAATATTGACCATTTCCTGCCTGGCTAGGTTCATGGTGTCCAACTTCGTTTCTGTCTTGGCATTAAATACTGTCATTTGGGGGAAGATTGTCATGATTCCCACAAAAAAAATGCCAAGAATTACAATTGCAGCCAAAACTTCGACTAAGGTCAGACCCTCGTCATTTTTTTGCCTATACTTCTTCACATTATCCCACCTCTAAAACAATATTTATATTCCTATTTATTACTTATTTACATCTCTTTTTAATCAATTCTTATATAAGTACATTATTGCACTTATAATATCTTTCTGCACAGTCTTTTTTTGATGAATTTGTATTATTTTCAGAAAAATCCACAGGTATTTTATCAACCATAGGAAAAAAGACTACAGACGGGGGTTAACCCTTCTGTAGTCTTATTTTGAATAAGCCGCAACCTTATTCCGCCCAGCTTGCTTCGCACCAATAAACAATGCCCGGTCCGCATTGCGGATTAACGCCATGCCTTCATCACTGTCGTCAGGCGCGGTTGATACGCCGATGCTCATGGTGATGTGAACAGTCTGCTGTTGCCGCTCAGCAGCAAGATCGCTTTCAATCAGGAATTCATGTTTTTCGATGCGCTTGCGCAGATTTTCAGCCAGTAACATGGCCAGTTCCTTGCTGTAATCCGGCAACAGTATAACGAATTCTTCACCGCCATAGCGGGCGATTGTTCCTTCGTCGCCGATTTCTTCCTGGAGTATATCAGCCAGCTGAATGAGAATGTCATTGCCACTTTGGTGTCCGTAGCGGTCATTGATGCTTTTAAAATGATCAATGTCCATAATGACCAACGACAATTGATCTAATCTGCCTTCGTTCATTTCTTTAATGCAACTTTCCAAGCTTTCATCCAAGTAGCGGTAATTATACAATTTGGTTAACCCGCAGCGCTCGCTTTTGGCAATAATTTTTTGCATATAGCCGGCTTTTTCTATTGATACCGCAAAATAAGTACTGAGTATTTCTAAGATTTGCAGTTGATGCTTAGCGAAGGCGTATTTCTTTTTCGACGCTAATACCAGCACTCCTTCTGTTTTATTATTACGAGCAATTGGCGTGACCATAAGGCTTTGTGTGTCTGCTGGCAAATTTCCTGTTACTAAATCTTCCCAATCTGTTTTTTCATTGTAAATAAAAGACTCACCTGTCACAATCACTTTTCCTGCAACTCCCTTTGTATAAGAAACTGGTGAAATTTTATGAGACTCTAATTGATCGTTTTCATAGATACGCAAGAATTGCTGCAGTTCGTCACGGTAATCGATGACATAGGCATACTCGACTTTGAACATTTTTGCAACTTGAACGACAAATTGATCGAGCACTTCTTCAACTTCAAGACGGCTGGCAAGCTGGTGACCAATCACTCCCGCTTTTTTCAAATCGATATTGATTTGCTCCGAGTTGTTATACATCTTCATGACAGCGGTCATTGTTAAAAATGGAACTCCTAACAAAACTAGCGCTGCGATGCCAATATAGGCTTCGAACATATATAGTGCAATAGCATAAGGAAAAATTACCAGCATTAAAGCAAAATCCCAAATAGCATCGATCGAAAAGAACTTGCTGCGATTGCCTGTCGTATAATCATACAATTGATAAATAATCTGGTTACTGAAGACCAATACTACTTGGAAAATTAAGCCGAAGACGATCACATCGAACAGTTCCAAAGAGCCAATCTTCCCCCCAGCTGCCATATAGGCAAGTCCTGCAACTAATGATACCGAGAAAAACATGAGTGAATTAAAAGGAATACGAAGTGACTGTGCTTCATTCGTGCGGCTTCGGTAAAGCACAATTAGCATACTCAATTGAGAAACCAAGATTTCGATGAAAATGCCATACTTCAAGAACAGTGCCACCGTCACCCATTGTACCAAAAACGTCGAAGCACCATTGATATTCATCGGCATGAAGCTCATTAAAACAAAAAATAAGACATACGCCAATAAATTCCAGGGATCTGCTACAGATGGTGGGAAGAAATGATAGACAACTGCTAAG
Organism: Planococcus antarcticus DSM 14505; assembly: GCF_001687565.2. Classification (NCBI taxonomy): domain Bacteria; kingdom Bacillati; phylum Bacillota; class Bacilli; order Caryophanales; family Caryophanaceae; genus Planococcus; species Planococcus antarcticus. The sequence goes on along the minus strand of NZ_CP016534.2, from coordinate 1,502,374 downwards.
CCTGCTGGAACAATCAAGATCCACAAGCTCCAAAGAATCGTTTTGCGTGTAAATTTTTCGCCCATAACATCTTCCCTTTCTAAACAAACTAATTCCATTGCAAGGACATCACTATTTAGGATTGATAATGTTGAAAAAAAGAACGTCCAGAGTTTCGCAGGACTGCCAATAGATAAAGCGAACCCATGACTATAGTCTCTTCTTTCCCACCATATACAGGTAATATATCACACAAATTTGTAATTGTCTTTCTTTCGCTCCTGCTTTCGTCAAATAATTTTCGAGCTGGCAATGCGCGTTCATTGTCAAAGTCGATAAACGTGAAATGATCACTAACTGTTTCCAGTTGACGCAGGATGTACGCATAGTCCTTATCTCTAAAGATTCCCATGACAATATGGATTGGGCGTCCTGGAAATGTTGCCTTTATGGTTGCAACTAGTGCATCAACGCTTGCTTTGTTATGGGCACCGTCAAAGATGACACCCGGCAAGACTCTTTCAAAACGGTATGCTAGTGTAGCGGCTGACAGTCCATGCCGGGCTTTTTCTTCGTTAAACTCCAGTCCGAGTAGTTCTTTGGCAGCTTCAAGCGCCAAGCTGGCATTCTTTTGCTGATGGGCTCCCTTTAATTTCAAAGGTGCATCTGTAAGATAGTTTAGCTGGATCACTTCAGCGTGAAGCCGGTCTGCCGTTTCCTGGACAATGTCCATTGCCTCTTGCGGAAGTTCCCCAACGATGACCGGCTTCCATTTCTTAATGATTCCCGCTTTATGGTGCGTGATTTTGTCTATTGTATCTCCGAGGAAATGGGTATGATCAATGGAGATGGAAGGGATGATGGCAATTTTGGGATCGATGACATTGGTGCTATCAAGCGCTCCACCCATTCCCGCTTCAATAATGGCAAAATCGGGTGCTCGTTTTTGAAAAATGACAAATGCAGCTGCAGTTAATAGTTCGAAATCGGTTAATGGCGTTTTCACTAAGCTCAATTGTTGCATGGCCGACGCGAGCTCATCCGGACTAATTGGTTTTCCATCGATCTGGATTTGGTCATGGAGATCCTCTATGCAAGGTGAGTAGAAATTGCCGACACTGTGCTCATGCGCCTGAAGGATGGCTGATAAAAAAGCAGCCGTAGAGCCTTTGCCATTGGTTCCTGCCAGATGAATAAACTTACCGACGTGGTGCGGGTTTCCAAGCTCTTCTAGTGCCGCTTTGATGGCTCCTAGGCCAGGATGGATAGCTGAATCTGTATGTATATTCCATTTCGTTTTATATTGTTCAAGTCCGATTATCATATGAAGCCTCTTTTCCGCAGTAAACGTGATACACTTTTCTGAGTATGATTATAGCACGAAGGTGGAGTGGACATGACGAGTTGTTGGGTTATTTACAACGGAAGCTTAGTTTCCGATAAGTTTGCAGACCAAGCCAGGCTTGTCGCCGAAGCGGCAGAAAGAGCTGGCATTGCCGTAAAGATCTTGAAAAATTACGAAACAATGATGGATTTATCAGTCAATTTAAGTATACCCGATTTCGCAATATTATTGGATAAAGATATCTTACTTGGATATTTTTTGAAAAGTCGTGGTGTGCCGGTTTATAACGATCCTACTGTCATCGATTTATGCGACAACAAAGCCACACAATATGTCCAACTCGCCGCACAAGGCTTGCCGATGCCAAGGACCATTGTCGCGCCAAAAGTCTATCCGAATTTTTCTATTTTAGATTCCGGCTATTTTGAAAAAGTCATCGAGCGATTGGAGCTGCCGATGATCATCAAAGAAGGCCACGGTTCCTTCGGTATGAAAGTTTATTTGATCGAAACCGAAGAGCAGTTCTACGAAAAAGTCGACAGCCTGAGGGGCATCGATTTTGTGTTCCAGGAATTTATCGCTTCAAGCCGCGGCCGTGACATTCGCGTTAATATTGTGGGTGGCCAGATTGTTGCTGCCATGTACCGTTATTCCGAAACCGATTTCCGTGCCAACATCACCAATGGCGGCGTAGCTTCTCCTATAAAACTGACCCTCGCTCAAAAAGAAATGGCATTGGCTGCGGCTCATGCTGTGGATGCCACGTTTGCAGGAGTCGATTTGCTGTTCGGTGAAAACGATGAGCCGCTTGTTTGCGAAGTAAATGCTGCGGCTCATATCCGCAATATTTTAAACGTTACTGGCATCAATGTGGCTGACGCTATGATTGCTTATATATTGGAGGACTTACGATGAAACTTCTCTATGAAACAGTTGACGCAAGGCGCAATCTTGGATTTATAGGAGAACTGCAACATTTTGGAGATTTCGAGCTGATCGAGTGGGATGACTGGAGTGAAGGCGGACTCGGGTTGCTTGTGGATAAACTGGCCGGTGACACCGTTCTGTTCCGTGCACGACGCCCCGAAGTTGCCCGCCATTTGGAAGACCACGGCATTCGCCTAGTGAATCGTGCCGAAGTTAACCGCATTGCTAATGACAAATGGCAAAGCTATCAATTGTTTTTGCTGCTGGACGTTCCGACCCTCCCGACCTACCGGGAAGCAACGGAATTTCCGTGCATTGTCAAAACTACGAACGGCCACGGTGGATCTGAAGTCTGGCTTGTGGATGCCGCTGAAGAAATTCCAGATACCTCTTCCCCACTGATTTTTCAACCAGTCGTTCAGCACCAAGCGGACGTTCGCGCTTATGTGATTGGCACAGAAGTCGTTGGTGCTGTCAAACGCAGCTCTAGCGACTCTTTTAAAGCAAACTATTCTCTAGGCGGGAATATTGAAAAACTCATCCCCACTGCCGCCCAGGAAAAGGATATTATACGGATTGCCCGCGCCTTAACTAGCGACTATATCGGCATCGACTTCTTACTATTAGAAGACGGACGCCACCTTTTCAACGAAATCGAAGATCCTGTCGGTGCCCGGTCGTTTTACGAAACACACCAGGAAAATATCGCAAAATTGTTAGCGGAACATATGCGGAAACTAGAAAAACATGCACCTTTTCGACGAGAAGATCGGCCGAAGTGACAGTAAGCTTTCTATTCTTTCTTCAAGAAGAAATTTGGATACGATAGAAATGTAACGGCACCTCACGATGTAATTTACTTGTGATTATAAGAAGCCATATAAGTCGAACTATATAAGTTGAACGAATGATTCCGGCCAGTTAATGTTCCGCAAATCAGCTGCTGAGAGCTTGCGCCAAACGAACTCGGACTTACTACTCGAGTAGATTTCTTACTTTGTCGCTGTGCTGCTCCCGCGGAATTCTCTATTGGTTTGCTCCGTATCCTAGTGTTTAACCAGCACTACAGAATTTTTTTAGTAGCTGACAAATCCTTAGAAGAAAGAGCGGAAGGCGGCGACTTTCGCGGAATAGCGAGCCAGTCGAGACCCCGCAGGGAGCGCAGCGACTGAGGAGGCTTGGCACAATTTCTTCAGACTTGCTCCTCTTAAACAGTCCAAAAATGCTAATTCTTTACTTCAACTGATCTAATCTGTTTTTCTTCACCTTATCTAACCAAATTTTCTATACAGAAAAAGAGTTGTCCTTAGAAGTCAGGAATTAAGACTTCTTTAGACAACTCTTTTTTTCATCTTACAGATTCTGCAATTCTTCAATACGTTTTTCAACCGTTGCGTGTTTTTCTACGTAATCGGCTTGTTTCGCACGTTCTTCTGCAACAACAGCTTCCGGTGCTTTTGACACAAAACGCTCATTCGACAATTTGCCGCTGACGAGCTTGACTTCTTTTGCCCATTTTTCTAGTTCTTTGTTCAGGCGTGCAAGCTCTGCACCGATATCGATCAAGCCTTCAAGCGGCATGAACAGCTCTGCACCCGAGATAACCGCGGACATCGACTTTTCTGGAGCTTCGACGTTTTGGCCAATCGTCAAGGTTTCCGGGTTACAGAAACGTTCGATATACGCTGCGTTTGCATCTAACACCGCGTGAGTATTGGCGTCTTTTGCTGAAATAGTTAATGGCACTTTCTTGCTCATTGGAGACTGCACTTCTGAACGAATCGTTCGTACAGAACGGATAACGTCCATCAGCAGTTTCATGCTCGAAGACTGGCTTTGGTCCGTCAAAGATTCGTCTACTGTCGGCCACGCCGCAATGGTAATAGATTCGCCTTGATGCGGCAAGTTTTGCCAAATTTCTTCTGTGATAAACGGCATTAATGGATGCAACAGGCGCATCGTGTTGTCGAGTACATACGCAAGAACCGAACGCGTCATTTTCTTCGCGTCTTCATCTTCGCCATATAGTGGGAGTTTCGACATTTCGATATACCAGTCACAGAAATCATCCCAGATAAAGTTATAAAGCGAGCGTCCCACTTCACCAAATTCATAGCGTTCTGCCATTTCCGTTACCTGTTCGATGGTTTCATTCAAACGAGTCAAGATCCATGAATCGGCAACAGATTTCTTGCCAGTTAAATCGATTTGGTCATATGTCATGCCTTCCATATTCATCAATGCGAAACGGGAAGCATTCCAAATTTTGTTAGCAAAGTTCCAAACCGACTCGACTTTGTCGTTTGCGTAGCGAAGATCTTGCCCTGGAGACGATGCCGTTGCTAGGAAGTAGCGCAGTGAATCTGCTCCGTATTCAGAAATGACATCCATTGGATCGACGCCGTTGCCGAGTGATTTGGACATTTTGCGACCTTCTGCATCGCGTACAAGTCCGTGGATCAAGACGTCTTTGAACGGTTTTTCACCCGTGAATTCGAGTGCCTGGAAAATCATTCGTGAAACCCAGAAATTAATGATGTCGTAGCCTGTAACCAACACGTCAGTCGGGTAATAGCGGCTTAAATCATCGTTTTCTTCTGGCCAGCCAAGTGTCGAGAACGGCCATAAGGCAGATGAGAACCACGTATCTAATACGTCTTCGTCTTGCGTCCAGTTTTCAGCGTCAGCTGGTGCTTCGTGACCTACATAGATTTCATTTGTTTCGTTGTGGTACCAAGCTGGAATTTGATGCCCCCACCAAAGCTGGCGAGAAATACACCAGTCGCGGATGTTTTCCATCCAGTGCAAATAAGTTTTCTCGAAGCGATCCGGTACAAAATTAACACCCGCGTCGTTTTTTTGTGCTTCTACAGATGCTGCAGCAAGTGGCTTCATATCAACAAACCATTGTGTGGATAGATAAGGCTCAACCACTGCCCCGCTCCGCTCTGAGTGGCCTACTGAATGTAAATGCTCTTCGATTTTAAACAAAACATCCATGTCCTGCAGGTCTTTGACGATTTGCTTGCGGCATTCAAAACGATCAAGTCCTTCGTATTTGCCAGCGTTTTCGTTCATCGAACCGTTTTCATGCATAATCAGTACGCGTTCTAAGTTATGGCGATTGCCAATTTCAAAGTCATTCGGGTCGTGGGCAGGCGTAATTTTCACCGCGCCGCTTCCAAACTCCATGTCTACGTAATCGTCTGCCACAATTTCCATTTCACGGCCAATAATTGGCAAAATAACTTTTTTACCGATCAAATGCTGGTAACGCTCGTCTTTCGGGTGAACCGCTACTGCTGTATCGCCAAGCATTGTTTCGGGACGCGTTGTCGCGATTTCGATGTGGCCACTACCATCCGCAAGCGGGTAACGCATATGGTAAAACGCACCTTGTACGTCTTTGTAAATAACTTCAATATCAGAAATAGCTGTTTGGGTATTCGGATCCCAGTTGATAATGTATTTGCCGCGGTAAATCAGCTTTTTCTCATACAGTTTCACAAACACTTCACGCACCGCTTTTGACAAACCGTCATCCAATGTAAAACGCTCACGGGAATAATCTAGCCCAAGGCCCAGCTTCCCCCATTGCTCACGGATATGACCCGCGTATTGGTCTTTCCACTTCCATGATTCTTCAAGAAATGCCTCACGTCCCAAATCATATCGTGAACGCCCTTCTTCTTTCAGTTTACCTTCTACTTTCGCTTGCGTCGCGATGCCGGCGTGGTCCATTCCAGGAAGCCATAGCGCGTCAAAGCCTTGCATGCGTTTCATGCGTGTTAAAATGTCTTGCAATGTTGTGTCCCATGCATGCCCCAAATGAAGCTTGCCGGTAACGTTTGGCGGGGGAATCACAATAGTATAAGGTGTTTTACCGCTTTCTGGTTTGGCTTCAAAGAATTTGTTGTCGACCCACCAATCGTAACGCCCTTTTTCAATCGATTGCGGATCGTACTTAGTCGACATTTGTTCAGTCATTGGAATTCCTCCTTTAATTTCTGGCAGAACGCAAAAAACTCCCATCGTCTGTAAAGGACGAAGGAGTTTTTCGCGGTACCACCTTTATACACAGGTCCACTTGCACACCTGGCTCTCAAGTTTCATAACGGATGTTCAGTCCGGTTCCCGCTACTCGTTTCACGGCAACTGCTCCGAGGTGACATTCAATTATACGCTCATGAAAACCTCTCACCACTTGGTCTTCTCTCTGAAATGTACGCACAATCTACTATCCTCTTCAACGCATGAATATCTAATTACTCCCATTGTACTCAATATTCGGTTTTAGCGTCAAGTTTTTTTACAACGAACGCTACAATCGGCGATGCTACCAGCAGAATGAAAAAAAGCCGGAACAGCTGGAAGCCGGTAATAAGTGCCACGTCGCCTCCAACTGCCAGCGCTGTGATCGCCATTTCCGCAATGCCACCGGGCGCTGCGCTCAAGAAGAAGTCGAGGAATATGTATTCAGGCAGCCATTTTGCGAGTATAAACGCAATCAGCACGGTAAAGCTGATCAGCAGCACATTGTTCAGAACAATCGCAGCACCGAGTCGGAACGTCAGCTTATCGCCAATCCCTTCCATCTGCAAGCCGAGGTTCGCGCCGATAAAGACTTGCGCGATGGCAATGAGCCAGTATGGCATATCAATCAGGACATCGCCTGACACAGTTTGGAGAACGGCCATCGCCAAAATTGGCGCTAGCAGTTCAGCGGCCGGAAAGCCTATTCGTTTCATTCCGGCGTAAAGCGCCAATCCGATAATAAACGCCAGCAGGAATAGCATTGGTGAAAATGAAAAAATCCGTTGTTCCAGCTCTCCTACACCTCTGCCGTTCAGGAAAATCGTCAAGAACGGCACAATCGTCACGACCATGAAAATTCGAATGGTCTGCATCATCGTAACCACAGTGATGTTCGCAGAAGGAATCTCTTCGGCAATGACCACCATCTGCGCCAAGCCACCGGGAATTGAACCGATCAGGCTGGTCGCTAGGCTTTCATTGACCATGCGCTTAAACAGCAGCCCAAGTCCAATCGATAGCGCTACGACTGAAACTGTCATGAACGCCATATACGGCAAATCTACCACCATTAATAAAACCGCAGCTCGGGTAAATGATGAGCCTATCTGCACACCCAGCATCACCAGTCCTGCTGTCCGCAGAATTTTTGGCCAGTAAAGAGGCAGTTTTGTGAATTGATTGACCAACAGCAAGGCGAACATCGGCCCGAGCAGCCACGGCAGGAACATGCCAATTGCTTCAAAAACCGCTCCCGCTGCAGTCGCAATAATCGCAGTTACTATAAATGGCCTCACCAGTCATCCCCCCTTTTTCCAAGTGTTGTTATTTCTTTCTATGTTACACGAAATAACGAAGTGTGTTGGCAGTAGGATAGATTCTATAATCAGCCAAAGTCTCAAAAAACAAAAAAACTGAGGCACCTGGAAAATCCAGACGCCTCAGCGGTTATACTTCTTATTAACGTGCCAATTTAGCAAACACAGTATGGAATGCTTGCACGGTTTTTGCAATATGCTCTTCCGTATGGGCAGTCGATAGGAACATGCCTTCAAATTGGGACGGCGGCAAGTAGATGCCTTCTTCCGCCATCAAGCGGTAGTAATCCGCGAACAAATCTGTATCCGAAGTTTTCGCTGTTTCGAAATCGACGACGTCTTGGTTTGTAAAAAAGAAACCAATCATCGATCCTGCGCGGTTAACGGTATGCGGGATATTGTATTTCGTCGCGGCTTCACGGAATCCTTTTTCAAGCTGATCGCCGCGTTCAACGAACACATCATAGCTTTCTTCTGTCAAACGAGACAAAGTTTCAAAGCCTGCACGCATGGCAAGTGGATTTCCAGACAACGTACCTGCCTGGTAAATAGAACCGCTTGGCGCTACTTGCTGCATGATTTCACGCTTACCGCCGAATGCGCCAACTGGTAATCCCCCACCGATCACTTTGCCGAGGCAAGTCATGTCCGGTGTGACACCAAAATAGCCTTGCGCACAATTAAAGCCGACACGGAAACCGGTCATGACTTCATCAAAAATAAGAACTGTGCCGTTTTCATGCGTCAAATTGCGAAGCTCCATCAGGAAGCCTTCATTTGGTGGCACAACACCCATATTACCAGCAACAGGCTCTACAATGACTGCAGCCAACTCGTTTCCAAATTCTTGGAAAGCTAAACGAAGGCTTTCGAGGTCATTGAATGGGACAGTGATGGTGTTTTTAGCAACCGACTCTGGCACACCCGGTGAATCTGGTAATCCTAAAGTCGCGACGCCTGAACCCGCTTTGATCAGCAGACTGTCGCCATGACCGTGGTAACAGCCTGCGAATTTCAGGATCTTGTCGCGTCCCGTATAGCCACGCGCTACGCGCAATGCACTCATCGTTGCTTCTGTTCCGGATGAAACCATACGAACCATTTCAATTGATGGAACACGTTCCATGACCAATTTGGCCATCATGTTCTCAAGTTCAGTCGGTGCGCCGAATGAAGTTCCAAGCGCTGCTGTTTCCTGAATGGCTTTAACCACTTCCGGATGGGCATGGCCCAAAATCAGTGGTCCCCACGACAAGACATAATCAATATATGTATTGCCGTCAATGTCTGTGATCGTCGCTCCGCTGCCAGATTGCATGAAAATCGGCTCCATATTGACCGATTTAAAAGCGCGGACTGGGCTGTTGACACCGCCCGGCATTAATGTTTTTGCTTCAGTAAATGCTGTTAATGATTTTTCGTAGGTCATTTTTCCCCCTCCAACCAGCGTGCTGCATCTTTTGCGTGATAAGTCATGACGATATCCGCTCCAGCGCGCTTCATGCTCAATAAAGTTTCCAAAACGATTTTCTCTTCGTCGATCCAGCCGTTCGCTGCGGCTGCTTTGACCATGGCATATTCGCCTGACACATTATAAGCAACAATTGGAATATCAAAGTTATCGCGAACTTCACGAATAATATCCAAATAAGACAATGCCGGTTTAACAATCATGAAATCGGCGCCTTCTTGAACATCAGAAGTTGCTTCGCGCAACGCTTCCATACGGTTTGCTGGATCCATTTGATAAGTTTTACGGTCACCAAATTGCGGTGTGCTGTGTGCTGCTTCGCGGAAAGGCCCATAATAAGCGGATGAATACTTGACGCCATAAGACATGATCGGCGTATTTTCAAATCCAGCCTGGTCCAGTCCGTAGCGGATCGCAGCAACGAAACCATCCATCATATTTGATGGCGCGATAATGTCAGCGCCAGCTTTTGCCTGTGAAACAGCAGTGCGTGCCAATAGATCAAGTGATTCGTCGTTCAGGATGACGCCGTCCTCAATCACGCCGCAATGGCCATGATCGGTATATTGACATAGGCACGTATCAGCAATAACCACTAATTCAGGATGGCGTTTTTTTGCAAAACGAATCGCTTCCTGGGTAATGCCGTGGTCGTGATAGGCTTGCGTGCCAACTGCATCTTTTTCGTTTGGTACACCGAAAAGAATGACGGAAGGAATTCCAAGATCAACGACTTCATCTAGTTCTTCGCCCAATTTATCCATTGAAAAATGAAAAACGCCTGGCATTGAAGAAATTTCTGTTTTAATATTCTCGCCTTCGACAACAAAAATCGGATAAATAAAATCCTCTTTATGTAAGCTCGTTTCACGGACCATTGAACGGATATTGGCTGAACCGCGTAAACGTCGATGACGATTAAAATTTAATCTTTTCATTTCAACAAACTTCCTTTCGCTATTTCATTGATAACTTCTATATAAGTATATTTTTCAGGAGTAAAATCTACCGTTCCACCGCTTGCTAAAATGGCCTGTTTTGTAACGTGACCAATCGCAGCGGTGCGGATATTCGACCAGTCTCCTCCTGACTGCCGGTAAGCCGACACAGCAGAAGGACTGGCAAAAAGAATGATGATGTTTTCCAAAATTACCAGTTTTTCGGCATTTCCTTTATTCAGAATCGTATCGTAAACCGTCCATTCATCTACCTGCATTGGCATCGAGGCAATAGTGTTTTTCGCCAAGGAGCCTTTGATGAACAAGCATTTGGCTTTTCCGGCAATTGCCGGAAACTCTTGAATGAAATAATCGGCACTGAAAATCTGCGGAATAAAATCAAGCGTATAGCCATGCTGCTGCAGAACAGCAGCCGTCTGATCACCAACTGCCGCAATTTTTGCCTGAACGGTTTCATGAAACTGGCAAAACACCTGTGCACTGGTACGGCTCGTGAAAATCAGCCAGTCGTAGCCATTGAAATCAGGCTTTTCCGACTGGCGAATCGAAGTTGTGACGAGCGGCAGGTAAAGCGTCTCTGCTCCCAGTGATTGTGCATGGCGGACTGCTTCCACCGGTTCTCTAGAGCCTGTGAAAACGATGGTTTCGCCTTCAAGCAGTTGTTCCTTCTCAGACATTACTTTCAGCTTTGACGCGTTGAATCAGATCGTAGCCGCCTTGTGCGCTAATTTTCTCAGCTACTATGCGGCCAGCTTCGATTGGGTCGCGGCTAATGGATACTTCCTTGAACACTTGGTCTGCTTCTGGTGATGAAATCAGTCCCGTAAATGTAATCTCGCCATTGTTGACAGTTGCATAGCCTGCGATCGGCACTTGGCAGCTGCCATCCATGTCTTTGAGAAATTTACGTTCTGCGTTAACTGCCAATGCAGTGTTTTCATGGTCGAGTTTTGCTAACTCTGCTATAAGCTCTTTGTCGTCTTCACGGCATTCAATCCCTAATGCGCCTTGTCCGATAGCCGGCAAGCAATCATCAACTTCCATGAATTCCGTAACAAGATCATCTTTCCAGCCCATTCGTTTCAAACCGGCTGCAGCTAAAATGATAGCATCAAAATCACCCGCCTTTAATTTTGCAAGACGTGTATCGATATTGCCGCGGATCCACTGAATATCAAGGTCTGGACGTATTAATAGCAATTGTGAACTGCGGCGCAGGCTGCTTGTTCCGACAACCGCCCCAACTGGCAATTCCATCAATTTGACATGATCGTTCGCAATATACGCATCGCGCGGGTCTTCACGGTCAGGAATACAACCGATTGCAAGACCTTCAGGTAAGACAGACGGCATATCCTTCATGCTGTGAACAGCAAAATCGATTTCGCGGTCAAACAGAGCTTGTTCGATTTCTTTGACAAATAAGCCCTTGCCTCCCACTTTTGAAAGCATAACATCAACGATACGGTCACCTTTCGTAACAATTTCCTTGATTTCAAACTCAAATGGCGCTCCCGCCGCTTTTAATTTATCGATAAACTGGTTGGTTTGTGTCAACGCCAGCTTGCTTCTTCTAGATCCTACTACAATTTTTCTCAAATGAATCCTACCTTTCCTTAATACCAAAAATGAAATTCAGATAATCGGCTGCCTAAAAAGAAATTAATCAGCAGCAATAAAAATGCATACGTATGGGCCAGTGCATAATTCATGCCATTTAATGAGCCCTTGCGATGCCACCATAATATGAAGCTGTAAACCACCAGCAAGATAAACGATCCAACAATCTTCATGTCGAGTATTGAAAATTCTGCGAGCGAAATGTAAGCCCATTGCAGCCCCAGTACCAATGACACAAATAACAGCGAAATGCCGACGAGGATTGAAATCGTCATGAATTGCTGCGTTTGGCTAAGCGACGGCAGATTACTCCATTGCTTTGTCCATTTTTTCTGCTTCAGCAGCCTGTATAAAATCATGTGAAGCACTGAAAAAACCAACGACAGGGAAAAAGCAACATAGGACAAAATGGCGAAGCTGATATGGATGAACAACAATTCCGACACCAATGCTTCCCCGACGGGCGACCGTTCGATCTGGACCGGCGCAAACGTATGAATCGTCATAAAGATAAATCCGATGATATTAATAAAAAACACCGCAAAGTCAAAACGATAAAAAATCCTCAAGACAATCGACAGCGTCACCAGCAGCCAAGCATAGAAATAAATACCTTCAAACAAAGTCAATATCGGGAACCGCTGGGTCTCAAAAATATACAGCCCTAAAAATATGGTTTGCAATACCCAGACAATACCGAGTAAAGTCATAGCAATCCGGCTGGCTTTTTTCTCTTTATATAAGTAATCTATAAAATAAAAAACAAGGCTGACAGCATATAGAATAACCATAGCTTCGTGCAGCCTTGCCATTGTTATATCAGCCATTCTATTCCCCTTCGTTTCCATAGTTAAAAGCGTTCCGTCTCTACATTTTAACATATAGATTCGAAAACGCCTCTTTCAGAAAGCTTAAAATGAATATCCGGGAATTTCAGTTGGTGATTGCTGGGTTTGAAGAACGGCTTTATCCGTTTTCTGTTTTGGTGCTTTTGATTGTTTCTCGATTTCCTGTTCCACTTCATCTTCAATTCCGAAGATTTGCATGAACAATTCCAATTGCTCACGGGACTTAGGCGCTCCACCCATTTCCTTCGCCTGCAGAATTGGATCTCTCAGCAATTGATTGATGATTGACTTGGTGTGTTTGTTGAGAATTTTCTTTTCACGATCAGTCAAATCCGGCATTTTGTTTTCAATGCTTGCCATCGTCTCAGCCTGAATGCCAAGTGCTTTTTGGCGAAGCGCAGAAATCACCGGTACAACGCCAAGCGTCGTCAGCCAGTCGTTAAACTGAATAGCTTCCTGATCAATCATGGTCATGATTTCACCAGCTGCACGTTCACGCTCTGCCAAATTCGCCTCCACGATTCCCTGCATGTCATCGATGTCATACAAGAAGACATTCTGCAAATCACCGATACGCGGGTCCATATCACGCGGTACTGCAATGTCTACCATGAACAAAGGCTTGCCTTTGCGCAGCTTCTCTACAAACTGCATCAACTCAAGGTCGATGACGAAGTCTGCCGATCCCGTTGAAGAAATCAGGATATCCGCTTCGAGCAATGCGCATTGCAATTGATTTAGAGGTTTTGCATTGCCACCGAATTTATCTGCTAACAGTTCTGCTTTCTCAAATGTCCGGTTGATCACAGTTATACGGTTTGCTCCGCTGCCCTGCAAGTTTTTAATGGCCAGTTCGCCCATTTTACCGGCACCTAAAATTACGACGTGCTTGTTTTTAAGCGTGCCAAAAATCTTCTTGCCAAGTTCAACCGCTGCGTAAGAAACGGATACTGCATTCTCACCAATTGCTGTCTCGGAATGTGCTTTTTTCGCCAAGGTTACAGCTTGCTTGAATAATTGGTTAAAGACAGTACCTGTTGTGCCGTGCTGTTGGCCTGCAAGAAAACTGTTTTTCACTTGTCCCAAAATTTGCGTTTCGCCCAAAACCATCGAATCGATGCCGGCCGTTACACGGAATAAGTGTTCAATCGCTTCGTCCTGCTCATGGACAAATAAATACGGAGAAATCGCTTCTTGCGACAAACCGAAATAATCGGCGAGGAATTGCTTCACATAATACTTTCCTGTGTGAAGCTGGTCCACGACCGCATAAATTTCCGTTCGGTTACAAGTGGAAACGATGACGTTCTCCAATATGCTTTTTTGCTCTTTTAACGCCTGCATCGCCTGTGGCAAATCAGTTTCGATGAATGATAGCTTTTCACGTATCTCCACGGGTGCAGAGCGATAATTCACCCCAACTACTAGTGTGTGCATGGGTACAAAACACCTTTCACGTTCAATATTTCATATAAATTTAGTATACCACTTATCATCTTTAGTATGCCTTTAAAATTGTGAACAAGACATGAATATAACTCTTGTTTATAATTATTATAAACTAATATTAGCAAAGGCGTTTCGTGTCCACAAGTATAACGCTCTTAGTCGGAATTGCCTGTTAACTTAGGTGGTTTTTGAGGTGAAGAAATCGCTTTAGGCTTACAGGATGTGGGTCATGCAACTGTCGCGACAGTTACCGAGGACGTCGCTTGAGTCTCAAGGGAACAGTGCAGCGACACACAAGAAATCTACTCGGGTAAAAAGCCCGAGTTAGTTCAGCGCAAGCCCGCAAGAAAGCGTAGCTGGTTTGCGGAATATCCTATCAATCACAAAAATTTCTCTTCACAAAAAAACACAACCCGAAGGCTGCGCTTTGATTTTATTGCATTCTGCTTTCGATTTCTTGCCATGCTTCGTCTTTACCGAGTCCAGTTTCGGCTGAGAAGACGATCAGTGGATCGGTTTTATCCATATCCAATGTCGTGCGGACAATTTTCTTATGTTTGTCCCATTTGCCTTTTGGAATTTTATCCGCTTTCGTCGCGATGATGATGCACGGAATTTCAAAGTGCTTCATGAATTCATACATCGCGATATCGTCCTTGCTCGGCGGATGGCGCAAATCGACGATCTGGATGACTGCGCGAAGTGGCTCGCGGTCTGTAATGTACCGTTCAATCATCTTGCCCCATGCTTCACGTTCGCTCTTTGATACTTTGGCGTAACCATATCCAGGAACATCGACATAGAACAGTTTCTCTTCAATTTTGTAGAAGTTTAAAGTCTGTGTCTTGCCGGGTTTGGATGATATGCGGGCCATGCTTTTGCGGCCGATCATTTTATTGATGAAAGACGATTTGCCGACGTTTGACCGTCCAGCTAAAGCGAATTCCGGCAGGCCGTCTTCCGGATACTGATCCGGGCGGACGGCGCTGATTACGAGCTCTACATTATTAACTTTCATTCATTTTCTCCTTCCAAGGCAATTTCTAATGCCTCGTCTGCTTGAGAGACCAGTTTAAAGGTCAGCTCTTCGCGGATGGTTTCCGGGATATCTTCCAGGTCCCGCTCGTTATCAAGCGGCAGGATGATGGTCTTCAGGCCAGCTCGGTGGGCGCTCAAGGTTTTCTCTTTGATTCCACCAATTGGCAGCACACGGCCGCGAAGTGTAATTTCACCGGTCATCCCGACTTCACGGCGAATCGGGCGTTTGGTCAAAGCGGATACCAGTGCAGTTGCAATGGTAATCCCTGCTGAAGGGCCGTCTTTTGGAACAGCGCCTTCCGGAACATGGATGTGGATATCGTGCGACTCATGGAAATTCGGGTCGATTCCAAGAGACTCGGCACGCGCACGAACAAATGACAAAGCCGTCTGTGCGGATTCCTTCATGACGTCACCCAGTTTACCTGTCAATTGCAGTTTGCCTTTACCAGCAGACAAGGAAACTTCAATTTGAAGCGTGTCTCCCCCGACCGTCGTATAGGCAAGTCCTGTGGCAACACCGATCTGGTTTTCCGTCTCTGCCATACCGTAACGGAATTTGCGTTTTCCGAGATACGACTCGACTTCCACCGCTCCGACTGCCACCTCCTCTATTTCTTTCGAAATGATCTGTTTGGTCACTTTTCGGCAGATAGATGCGATTTGACGCTCCAGTCCACGGACACCAGCTTCACGCGTGTAGTAGCGGACGATATTGAGTAGCGCCTCGTCTTCGAACTTCAGCTGTTCTTTCGTTAATCCGTGTTCTTTCAGTTGTTTGGGCGCTAAATGATTTTTCGCGATCATCTGTTTTTCGACTTCTGTGTAACCAGCAATCGAAATGACTTCCATGCGGTCGCGTAATGGTCCAGGAATCGACCCCAGATCGTTAGCCGTCGCAATGAAAAGCACATTGGAAAGATTATAAGTTTCTTCAATATAATGATCACTGAACGAATTGTTCTGCTCCGGATCCAATACTTCCAGCATCGCAGAAGACGGATCGCCACGGAAATCATTCGACATCTTATCGATCTCATCCAATAGGAACACCGGATTCACAGTTCCTGCTTTTTTCATCCCTTGAATGATTCGGCCTGGCATCGCACCGACATAGGTCCGGCGATGGCCGCGAATTTCCGATTCGTCACGGACGCCGCCGAGTGAAACACGGACGAAATTACGGTCCAGTGATTCAGCAATCGATTTTGCCAGTGAAGTTTTTCCGACACCGGGAGGTCCTACCAAGCAAAGGATCGGGCCGCGCAAGGAGTTGGTCATCTGCTGAACAGCCAAATACTCCAAAACTCGCTCTTTGACACTTTCTAAGCCATCGTGATCGCGGTCCAATACTTCTTCAGCGTATTTGATATCCAAACGGTCATCTGTCGCTTCTGACCACGGAATCGTCACTAGCCACTCAATGTAATTGCGGATAATGCCACTTTCAGCAGCTGCAGAAGGTAGTTTTTCATAGCGATCAAGTTCTTTAAGCGCTACTTTTTGAGTGGATTCAGGCATCTTCGCATCTTCAATTCTTTTTTTCAAGTCGACCACTTCAGCCGATTTGCCATC
The DNA here is from genome assembly GCF_001687565.2 of Planococcus antarcticus DSM 14505. Classification (NCBI taxonomy): domain Bacteria; kingdom Bacillati; phylum Bacillota; class Bacilli; order Caryophanales; family Caryophanaceae; genus Planococcus; species Planococcus antarcticus. Next base: position 1,485,812 of record NZ_CP016534.2, on the reverse strand, counting down.
TTTGTCGCCAAGTTCGGTTTGAATCGCTTTCATCTGCTCACGTAAGTAAAACTCTTTTTGTGTTTGCTCCATCGCTTTTTTCACACGAAGGTTGATCCGCTTTTCCAGATCCACTACTTCTTGTTCGCTATGCAAACGTGTGATCAGTAGCTCTAAACGCTTGCTGATGTCAAAGGTTTCCAGCACCTCCTGCTTAGCAGCCACTTTCATGGAAAGATGAGAAGCGACCATATCTGCCAATCGACCTGGCTCTTCAATATCCGCTACCGTATTAAATGTTTCTGTTGTAACTTTTTTAGAACTCTTGACATAATTCTCGAAATGCTCCAGCAACAAACGCATCAGTGCATCCTGTTCTGCATCTCTCTCCGTTTCATCCGGGAAAGATGTCACTTCGACAACAGTAAAATCATCAGCTTCTTCGTAATTCTTCAATTGCCCACGCTCTAAGCCTTCAACTAAGACTCGAATCGTGCCGTTCGGTAATTTGAGCATTTGTTTGACGTATGCTAAGGTACCAACCTTATGAAGATCGTCTTTCTCAGGCTGTTCGGTGCTCATATCTTTTTGAGTCGCCAAAAAGATGATTTTGTCCTCCAGCAATGCCTGTTCTAGCGCAGCCACTGATCGTTCGCGGCCGACGTCTATATGCAGCACCATCGTCGGGAATACAAGAAGTCCACGCAACGGTAATAATGGCACACGTTTTGTTGTTTTTTTCTTAGCCATTTGGGAAGTCACCTCCAGGAGTATTTTCAACATGAATCTGCAATACCTAGGCTCTTAGGGTCTTAAGTCAGCCCGATTTTGCGAAAAAAACGCCGCTTCGCCAGATCGTCTTATGCCTGTCGGAGCTACCGGTCGCTTTCGCTTTTCTAATAAAAAACAGGCTAACTCAGAACGTGCGGATGCGCACGATCAGAGTCAGCCCGTATCATCCTTTTTGATTGGTTCAACTATCACCCTGCGAGAATTTTCCGCCGGGTGAAGTTCCACTCATTATGCGGATGTTTTCTCATTTTTGTCTTTAACGTACTCTGAACCATCTTCCAGCATTAGTTTAGGCTGTACGCTATCGGCAACAGTTTCTTTTGTAATGATGCATTCAACAATATCTTCACGTGAAGGCAAGTCGAACATTACTTCAAGCATTGTGTTCTCGATAATTGAGCGTAATCCACGCGCGCCGGTTTTGCGTTCAATTGCTAATTTCGCAATTTCAACAAGTGCTTCAGGCTCAAATGTCAATTTGACGCCATCAAGTTCCATCATTTTTTGGTATTGCTTGATCAATGCATTTTTAGGCTCAGTTAAAATTTCAACCAACGCTTTTTCATCCAATTGTTCAAGGCTTGCCAATACAGGCAAACGACCGATAAATTCAGGAATCAAACCAAATTTCAATAGATCTTCAGGAATCAATTGGCTGAGCAATGACTTTTCGTCCAACTCTTCTTTGTTCGGATCTGCACCGAAACCAATGATTTTATTGCCAAGACGGCGTTTGATGATTTGATCCACTCCGTCAAAAGCGCCACCTACGATGAACAATACATTCGTCGTATCGATTTGGATAAATTCCTGATGAGGGTGCTTGCGTCCGCCTTGTGGGGGTACGCTTGCAGTTGTACCTTCCAAAATTTTCAAAAGGGCCTGCTGAACGCCTTCACCAGATACATCACGTGTAATCGATGCATTTTCGGATTTGCGTGCTACTTTATCGATTTCGTCGATATAGATGATGCCTTTTTCTGCACGGTCAACATCATAATCTGCAGCTTGGATTAACTTCAACAAGATGTTTTCTACGTCTTCACCGACATAACCAGCTTCCGTCAATGAAGTTGCGTCTGCAATGGCAAACGGCACATTCAGAATACGAGCCAAAGTTTGTGCGAGCAGAGTTTTCCCGCTTCCTGTTGGTCCAATCAAAACGATATTGGATTTCGATAGCTCAACATCATCAATTTTGCTGTTTGAATTAACGCGTTTGTAGTGATTATAAACTGCTACAGCCAATGATTTTTTCGCTTTTTCCTGGCCGATAACGTAACCATTTAGAATGTCTAAGATTTCTTTTGGCTTAGGCACTTCTTTGAATTCTACTGCTTCATCTGTACCAAGCTCTTCTTCTACGATTTCCGTACAAAGCTCAATACATTCGTCACAAATATACACACCTGGTCCTGCGACCAGTTTACGAACTTGCTCTTGTGGTTTGCCACAAAATGAACATTTTAAATGCTCTTTCTCGTCATTGAATTTGAACAATGTATTCACCCCTATTCAAGCCATTATCTTACAAGATTATCGTAATTGTAGCAACTAATTGGATTCACCGTCAATTTCTCGGATTCATCCTTACGAATTCGGTGTTCTATGTAGCGGAAAACAAGGTGCGTCTCCGCACCTTGTTTCGCCTATAACTTATGTCTTGCCTATGTGTTATTCAGAGATTTTAGCGTTGTCCACTAGAAACTCAACTGTGTTTTGCATACGGATATCATTTTCAAGCATTTCAGTGCCACCTAGAGCTGTTTTGATCTGCTCGATGTCCATGCTGAATTGACCAGCCATTTTTTCAAGCTCTTTGTCGATGTCTTCTGAAGTAACTTTCATATTTTCAGCTTCAGCAATTGCTTCGAGTGTCAATGAAACGCGTACGCGTGTTTCAGCATCACCGCGCATTTGCTCACGAAGTGCAGCTTCGTCTTGTCCTGAAAATTGGAAGTACAATTCAAGGTTCATGCCTTGTTGAGTCAAACGCTGTTCGAAATCACTCATCATACGGTCCATTTCTGAATCGATCATTGCACTAGGAATATCGATTTTTGCGTTTTCAGCAGCTTTTTGAACCAACTCATCGCGAAGTTTCGCGTCAGCAGCTGATTTTTTCTCAGCAACTAAGCTATCTTTCATCTTTGTACGAAGTGCGTCTAAGCTTTCAACTTCAGGATCGATTTCTTTAGCCAACTCATCGTTCAACTCTGGAAGTTCCTTGCCTTTAACTTCGCTTACTTTCACTTTAAATGTTGCAGCTTTTCCTGCAAGTTCAGCAGCGTGGTATTCTTCTGGGAAAGTGACTTCAACTTCTTTTTCTTCTCCAGTTTTTACGCCTACCAACTGCTCTTCAAAGCCTGGGATAAATGAGTTTGAACCGATTTCAAGGGAATATTCGTTTCCTTGTCCGCCTTCAAAAGCTTCTCCATCTACAAATCCTTCGAAATCGATAACTGCTGTATCGCCTTCAACGATTGCTTCGTCTTCTTTAACAGTCAACTCAGCCAAACGCTCTTGGTTTTCTTTCAACTGGTTTTCAATATCTTCGTCAGTTACTTCAGTATCAGGTTTTGATGCTTCAAGACCTTTGTATTCACCAAGCTCAGCAATCGGTTTTACAATAACTTTAGCTGTAAACACGAGCGGCTGGTTTTTTTCGATTGTTTCGATGTCGATTTCAGGGCGGTCAACTGGGTTGATCCCTGCTTCTTCAACTGCATTCGCGTAGGCATCAGGCAAGATGAAATCCAATGCGTCCTGATAAAGTGATTCAACGCCAAAACGTTTTTCGAACATTTGACGAGGCATTTTCCCTTTACGGAAACCTGGCACGTTAATTTCTTTTACCACTTTTTTAAACGCTTTATCAAGACCAGCGTTTACTTCTTCTGCAGGCACTTCAATTGTAAGAATCCCTGTGTTACCTTCTTCTTTTTCCCATTTTGCTGACATATTATAAGCCCTCCAAACATTTTCTAAAAAGTCATTTTACGTTTTCTACGATTTTTGACAACTACAATAGTATAGCACACATGCCGACAGGTTCAACTATTTCTACCCATTCCGCATTTCAAACCATAGTTCTGCCTGCTGAATCAGCTCCAACAGCTTTTCATCTTCATTGAAAGAGGAAAGTCCGGTGAACAGGCCCTCCGTATAATCCATGTACGCTTGGGCCACTTCTATTTCATCATAATCATCCCAGACGAACGGATATAATAAGTAGATATGGCGTTCGAACAGTTCTTTCACCAATTCAAGACGTGTCGGATCTTTCGCCAAGTCTTCTTCCATAATTGCCATGATCTTTTGAATCCGACTGTTGTTTACCGGGTCTGGCAGTTCACTAATATTGAATGTCCCTTTGTAATTGAATTTCTGGACATTTACTTCTGCTTCGATCTTTTCCTGATGCAGCATGAATAATATGTATGTCTTCGTCAACAAATCAGCTTCTTTGTGCTCAATGATCGCCAGCAACTTTTTTTTGAGAGCCTGGTAAGAAGTTGTCGGCAAATCTAAAATCAATTGCTCCTGCTCAGAAGGGTGCAGCGCCAGGAATGTATCGATCACATACATTGATGCATCGACTTTCTCGGTCGAGACGTTTGCTGCAATCCGTTCGTTCAAATCACGCAATTGCTGGAACTGTTCAAGCCGCTCTTCAGGCAAGACTTTTTCCTCTATTAAAAGCTCAATCATCTTTTCCGCTTCTTCAAATTCGCGGACCTGCATTAAAATACTTATGTATAGCTCCATCGTCTCCAAGTAATGGATCGGACCGATCTTCAATAGTTCTCGGCATACTTCCAGGGCTTCTTCAAACTCCCCTAGTTCATATAAACAATAAGTATAGCCACCCAAAGCAGCAGCGTGTTCTGGTTCGTAAGTCAGCACCTGGTACAAGCTGTCGCGTGCCTCATCGTTTTTCTCTTCTTTTAAAAAAGTCATTCCTTCTGAAAGCAAGCGGTCTACTGTCGTCGGAAAGACGATGACATTCCCCATGCGTTTCAAATCCCGGTATTTCTTTCGCATCCTACCACCTCTTTTGTGTTTCATCATCATATCATATTCCCTTTTAGCCGAAAATAAAAACCTTATGGCAGACTGAGCGACCTAAACTTACCATAAGGGTTTCTGTTCGTTGCTCAGCTCCATCATTTTTGGGATTAAAGACAAGCCGACGGCAAAGAGCACCAGTATCAGACTTATCGAATAAACCAAGGGCACATTATAGATTGCGGTAAACGGCAACGGCAATAAAACCAGCCAGTTGATGAGCGTCATGCGCTTCCGTAATGCGGACATCGCATCGATCCGCTGAATTTCCACGACGCCTTTATTGATTCTTTCCAGGTCCATTGGGTTACGCAGCATTCACATGTCGGCATAGAAACGCCTCCTTAGTTATATAGTACGTATTGAACGGATTATGGTTTCAGTGTTCTTTGAATCGTGTCGGGTTGAAGTTGAGTTAAAAGGTAGTAGATCGTGGGATCAGATGATTAGTTTTTTCGTTTCGCTCTGACCACTTTGGGCATGACTCCTGCGAGGAACCGGTGAATTGCGCCTGTTTCATTGCTCCGTCTAGCCAATGGACGCGCGAATTAATCGAAGTGAGAGCCTCAATGTAGAAACTATAAGTTGTTCTCAAAAATCTGTATATAGCTGAAACTTTTATAGATGGTTGAGATAGAAAATATTGTATTTATATAAGTTGAATTAAAGAAACAGCTTTTTCAACTCAATGAGGTAGGGAAACGAAGAAATCGCTCCAGACGGACGCTTTAGGCCCAAAGGATGTGGGTCATGCAACTGGCGCGACAGGACGTCGCGGTGCCAGTTGCCAAGGACGTCACCCCAGCCTCCTCATCGCAAGCTCCTGCGGGGTCTCTTGGATGTCGCTTCACTGCTCCAGCAGCAAAGTCATTGAACGAAGGGAGTTCGGGCAATGGCTTTGCGACGAAGCTAGCGCAGCGATGCAGGAGCACATCTTCGCCCTTCGCCGTCTTACACTCTTTCTTCTGAGCATCCTTGAGTAACTAATCATCCGGATACGGAGCAAACCAGCGGAGACTCCTATGAGAGTAGCGTAAGAATCCACTCGGACAGCCCGAGTTCGTTCGGCGCAAGCTCTTAGCAGCTGATTGGCAGAACATTAACAGCCCGGAATCATTCGTTCAACTTATATAAACGCAAAGAAACCTCTCCGCCGTTCAATGAACGGCGGAGAGGTTTCTTTTTGAATTATGTACATTCCTATAATGTCCCAGGAGGGATTCGAACCCCCGACCGACGCCTTAGAAGGGCGTTGCTCTATCCAGCTGAGCTACTGAGACCAAAGCTTTCTTAGAGTCCAGACAGTGGCACCTGCTGACGCGGGCAACTTCGCTTTTCTTTTGAAAGACAATTTTAATTATAGAAATGATTTATAGAAAAGTCAATGCTATTTTAAAAAAACAATAAAATTAATTGTTGGGTTTTATTTTTCTTCATTTAGCCATGCCGGCATGCTTTCGCTGAGCTTACGCAAAGCATTGCCGCGATGGGAAATTGATGCTTTTTCATGCGGTTCAAGTTCGGCCATCGCTTTTTCCTGTGCAGGCACGTAGAAGATTGGATCGTAGCCAAAACCGTTATCACCCCGGCGCTCGTGGAGAATGGCGCCTTCGCATGAACCCGAAAAGGTTTCAGTTTGCTGTCCAGGAGCTGAGATCGCCAATACGCATCTAAAACGGGCTGTACGCTCGCTGTCCGGCACGCTATTCAATTTTTCAAGCACTTTATCGATATTCGCGCTATCGCTCTTAGCAGCACCTGCATAGCGCGCTGAGTAGACACCCGGTTCGCCGTTCAATGCATCAATTTCCAATCCACTGTCGTCTGAAATTACCGGAATGCCGAGCGCTTTTGATACCGCTTCGGCTTTCAGGATGGCGTTCTCTTCAAACGTCACGCCTGTTTCTTCCACATCCATGTCCTGTGCTACGTCAAGTAGCGTCAGTACTTTATAGCCAAGAGGCGCTAACATCGTTTCAAAATCTTTGGCCTTGCCTTTGTTTTGAGTTGCAATTACTATTTTTTTCATCGTTCTGCTGGCACCTTTTCACCGACACGTGCAGACAGTTCGCCTAATGCGTCCCGTTGCATAGCAACCAGTTGGCTGATTCCAGCTTCTCCAAGGTCCATCAATTCATTGAGCTGAGCGCGCGTGAAGGTTGATTCTTCCCCAGTGCCCTGCAGCTCCACAAAATGTCCTGCGCCGGTCATAACAAGGTTCATGTCCACTTCTGCACTCGAATCCTCTACATAATTCAAATCAAGAATCGAGCCGTTTTCAGCGGTTACACCGACACTGGTTGCAGCAAGAAAATCCGTTACTGGAAATGCAGGCAACTCTAATTTACCAATGGCCATTGTCATGGCAATAAATGCGCCTGTGATCGATGCAGTACGCGTTCCACCATCTGCCTGGATAACATCGCAATCGATCCATAGCGTACGCTCACCCAACTTCTCTAGGTCAACCACAGCACGCAAGGCGCGGCCGATCAGTCGCTGGATTTCCATTGTGCGCCCGCCGATTTTTCCGGCTGAAGCCTCACGTCGGTTCCGGCTGTTAGTAGCACGCGGAAGCATCGAGTATTCTGCAGTGATCCAACCTTTGCCCTGTCCCCGCAGAAATCCTGGGACTCTGTCTTCAATGGTGGCGGTGCAGATCACTTTTGTCTGTCCGACTGTGATCAATACCGAGCCTTCCGGATGAATCAAGTAATCGACGTCCACAGTTACTGGACGTAGTTCATCGGTTTGTCTATTATCTATGCGTGTCATAAAAAATCCTCCTTGTATATGCTAAAATAGCTTACCATATTTCGCTGCTAACGACAAAAACCTGACAGCTATAAGCCATCAGGTTTTATGGAATCGAATAGAGTGGATAATCGGTTCATCAATCTCGAGCCATTTGCGAACGATAGAGCCGAAAATCTGCGTGGACCCCGACGTATAGAAATGATGCACCGGCGGCTGGCTCGATTCAGCGAACTGCTTTTTATAGCTCAGATAACGCTTGACGTCTTTAGCCGTTTCTTCTGCCGATGACAGTACGTTCACCGTGTCGCCAAGAACTTCTTCGATAAATCCCTGCAGCAAAGGGTAATGCGTGCAGCCCAAAATCGCCGTATCAAACCCTTCGTAAGCAATTGATGCTAATGTATCCTGGACGATCCGATGAGCAAACTCTCCCTCGTATTCATCACTCTCTACTAAAGGGACAAAACGTGGGCATGCCAACTGCACGACATGTGCAGAAGAAACAAGCGACAAAATTGCTTTTTCGTAGGCACCGCTTTGAACCGTTCCAAACGTTCCCAAAACGGCGATTTTTTTCGTTGTTGAAGATTTGATCGCGGCCCGTGCCCCTGGGAAAATAACTCCGATCACAGGAATCGGCAGCTTTTTCTGCAAAGAATACAGCGCAGCTGCTGTTGCGGTATTGCAGGCGATGACCAGCATTTTTATGTTTTTTTTCATCAGTGCTTTAGCCATTTGCCATGTATAAGTCCGAACTTCCGAAAGCGGACGCGGGCCATAAGGGCATCTGGCGTTATCACCGATATAGTAAATCTGCTCATTCGGCAATAGTTTCATGATTTCTTTTGCGACGGTAAGTCCACCGACTCCCGAATCAATTACTCCGATTGGCGCATTCAACGTCATCGCCTCTATCCTATTTCATGTTTGTGTGCAACTTCTCAAGCAAAGCTCCAAACTGCTCTGCTTCGTCTTTGGTAAAATCCGCTAGTACGGTCTTTAAATATTCCTGACGCTTCTGGATAACTTCTTCAATGACCCGTTCGCCTTCTTTCAACAATTTAATCCGCACGACACGACGATCCTGCTCTTCGCGGATGCGGACCACCAACTCGTTTTTCTCCATGCGGTCAACCAAATCGGTTGTGGTGCTGAACGCCAGATACATTTTGTTCGACAAATCGCCGATTGTCATGTCTCCATGTTCAAACAACCATTGCAACGCGACGAATTGAGGAGGTGTAATCGTGTAGGAATTTAAAATTTCCCGTCCCTTTTGCTTGATGATTCCGGAAATATAACGCAGTTCCTTCTCCATAAAGGCGATGCGTTCTAACTCATGGCTGATGCTTTGCTTGTCATCATTCATTACTAGTTACCACTCCTTGAAAACCTATCTTATTTCTATAGTGAAGGTTTTTTATTGATATAGCAAGAACTCACTTATTTTTTTGCAGTTGCCAATTGCTCTGAGCGTAGCATTTCGATATCTTGCTCTGTCCAAGGATAGCCTTTTCCAGTCTGTTTTGAAATCTGGACAATTGCCCCTCTGCCGGTAAAACAGGTTTCTGCTTTTTCGTTGACCGTCCAGTAATGGACATCGACGGAAGAAGTGCCGACCCGTGAAATTTTGACGTGAACGTCCAGTTTTTCATCAAAAAAGACTTGCTGGACAAAATCTACCTGCATATCGGCTACAACCGGAAACAGCTCACTGCCATCTTCTAGCCAGCGCTGCATCAGTCCCATCTCTTTCATAAACTCAATTCGTGCAAATTCAAAATAAGCAATCGGTACCGTATTATTGACATGACCAAACATATCGGTTTCAGAAAAACGGACTTGAACTGGGGCAGAAAAGAAAAATTCCTGCTTCCACTCCTCAAAATTTTCAATGTAATTTGCTTTCATGGTAACCTCCGATAAATTGATTTGATAAGGTGGATACTTTTTCTTTTCGCGTCGCTTTGGATAGAGCAAAGACCATTGCTCTTGCGCAAGTTCATCGTCAAGGAGATAGAAAAAATACAACTGTCTTCTAGCTTTACCTGGCCCTCGAGGACGACGACTCTAAAAAAAGTAACAGGTCATCGGGTTTCTGCATTTTCCCCGCTTATTTGATTTGCTTTCTAACAGCATGACAATTTAAAAGAAAGAGCGCAAGCCCACGGAAAGCGTCTGCCTGGAGCAATCCCTTCTTTAGTACCACTTACTTCAGTCAAACTCTACTTGTCTATTTCATTGTATTAGTATACCAAAAAAGATGCAGAAGAGCAGGCATTTTCAAAATTGGACAAATTAAAAACCCCGCCGCAACGGGGTTTTTTGTAAATACTAGTCAACCATTCTGTCGCTTCCGAAGAAGTTACGGAACATTTGAACAGTTGTATCGCGGTTCAATGCTGCGATCGAAGTTGTCAAAGGAATTCCTTTTGGACAAGATTCAACACAGTTTTGAGAGTTCCCGCAACCTGCTAATCCACCTTCATCCATGATTGCGTTCAAACGTGCATCGCGGTTCATAGCGCCCGTTGGATGAGCGTTCATCAAACGAACTTGTGAAAGTGCTGCAGGTCCGATGAAATCGGATTTATCGTTAACGTTCGGGCATGCTTCAAGACATACGCCGCAAGTCATGCATTTAGATAGTTCGTAAGCCCATTGGCGCTTGCGCTCAGGCATACGTGGTCCATCTCCAAGATCATGTGTACCATCGATTGGCACCCATGCTTTAACTTTCTTCAACGAGTCAAACATCCGGCTGCGGTCAATGACAAGGTCACGGACAACAGGGAATGTCTTCATCGGCTGAAGACGGATTGGCTGTTCTAATTGATCGACCAAAGCTGTACACGATTGACGCGCTTTGCCGTTGATAACCATTGAGCATGCGCCACAAACCTCTTCTAGACAGTTCATGTCCCAGTTTACAGGAGTGGTTTTTTTCCCTTCAATGTTGACAGGGTTACGTCGAATTTCCATCAATGCCGAAATGACATTCATGTTCATAACATATGGCAACTCGAACTTTTCCCAATACGAATCTTCATCCGTAGAGTTTCTGCGTTCGATTTCAAATATAACCGTTTTTGCTGCTTCACCCATGGTAAATTAGCTCCCTTCTATGATTATGCTTTTGCAGAATAATCACGTTTACGCGGTGGAATCAGCGATGTGTCGACTTCTTCATAATGGAAGATAGGTGCATCAAAGCCATTGAATTTCGCCATCGTCGTTTTCAGGTATTCCTCGTCATTACGTTCCGGGAAATCCGGTTTGTAATGCGCTCCGCGACTTTCGTTCCGGTTGAGTGCCCCGATCGTGATTGCTCGTGCTAAATGTAGCATATTTCGCAATTGACGTGTAAACATTGCGCCTTGGTTGCTCCAAAGCTGCGTATCGGTGATGCTGATATGGTTGAAACGTTCAAGAAGTTCTTGTATTTTTTTATCCGTCTTCTCTAAACGATCGTTATAGCGTACCACTGTAACATTGTCCGTCATCCATTCGCCCAATTCCTTATGGAGAACATAAGCGTTTTCTGTGCCGTCCAATGCCAAAATCTCTTCCCAAATGCGCTGTTCTTTTGCTTCATGCTGTTCGTAAATCGCTGAAGGAAGATCTTCCGCTAGTACATCAAGACCGTTTACGTATTCAAGAGCGTTAGGTCCTGCGACCATTCCGCCGTAAATTGCTGACAACAATGAGTTTGCACCCAGACGATTACCACCGTGCTGAGAATAATCACATTCACCCGCAGCCAAAACGCCAGGAATGCTTGTCATTTGATGATCATCAACCCATAGTCCACCCATTGAGTAATGGACAGCAGGGAAGATTTTCATTGGTACTTTACGGGGATCATCACCTGTGAATTTCTCATAGATCTCGATGATTCCACCGAGTTTGATGTCAAGTTCCTTAGGATCTTTATGTGAAAGATCAAGGTAGACCATGTTCTCGCCGTTAATACCGAGCTTCTGGTTAACGCAGACATCAAAGATTTCACGCGTTGCAATATCACGTGGAACCAGGTTTCCGTAAGCCGGATACTTTTCTTCAAGGAAATACCAAGGCTTGCCGTCTTTATACGTCCAAATGCGTCCGCCTTCTCCACGAGCCGACTCTGACATTAAGCGCAGTTTATCGTCTCCTGGAATCGCTGTCGGGTGAATTTGGATAAATTCGCCGTTCGCGTAGTATGCGCCTTGCTGATAGACGATAGAAGCCGCTGACCCTGTATTAATAACAGAGTTCGTCGATTTCCCGAAAATAATCCCTGGTCCGCCGGTTGCCATGATAACAGCATCTGCACGGAACGATTTAATTTCCATTGTCGTCATATTTTGAGCTGTAATTCCTTTGCTTACGCCCTGCTCGTCAAGAACAAGACCAAGGAATTCCCAACCTTCGTATTTTGTAATCAGTCCGCTTACTTCGTAGCGGCGGACTTGCTCATCCAATGCATATAATAATTGCTGCCCAGTTGTAGCTCCAGCAAATGCTGTTCTATGGTACATTGTTCCACCAAAACGACGGAAATCTAGAAGACCTTCCGGCGTACGGTTAAACATAACGCCCATACGATCGAACATACGGATAATTCCTGGTGCTGCATCCGCCATTGCTTTTACAGGGCGCTGATTCGCTAGAAAGTCGCCACCGTAAACCGTGTCGTCAAAGTGGATGTCCGGAGAATCCCCTTCACCCTTTGTATTAACCGCACCATTGATCCCACCTTGTGCACATACTGAGTGGGACCGTTTAACGGGAACGATTGAGAATAAATCGACCGGAGCGCCTGCCTCTGCAACTTTAATTGATGCCATTAAGCCGGCAAGGCCGCCACCGACGATAGAAATTTTGCCCTTTGCCATGTTAGTATTCACTCCTCTTTTAGTTCACCAATAATTGAGTCATTCTCAAACGAATGCAAACAATGCTCTGATACCAATAATCGATAATACAATAAATACTAGAAGTGTGAAATAAGTTGTATATCGCTGTGCTGTCGCGGATTGTGTAATTCCCCAAGTAACAAGGAAAGACCAAAGTCCATTTGCAAAGTGGAAAGTTGCTGCTAGAACACCAACGATGTAGAATGCCATCATCCAAGGATTATCCAGGATATTTGCCATCATGTTGAAATCAGCTTCAGCAGCTGCTCCGATTGCGACCTGGAATCTTGTTTCAAAGATGTGCCAAGCGATGAAGACTACCAGGAAGACTCCCGTATAGCGCTGTGCAACAAACAACATATTGCGCATATAGCTATAATGCCCAGGATTGTTCTTCGAAGTAAACGCTATGTATAGGCCATAGAACGCGTGGTACATAATCGGCAAGTAAATGACAAATATCTCCAGGAAAATAACGAATGGAAGATTCGCTAAAAAGTGAGATGCAGTATTAAATGCCTCTTCTCCTTGTGTAGCAAAATGGTTGACGATTAAGTGCTGTGTTAAGAATATGCCAATAGGAATAATTCCCAACAATGAGTGCAGCCTACGCATTAAAAATTCACGATTGTTATTCAAAATTTTACCCCCCTCAAAACATTAATTGGCAGCGTCCAGAGCAGGCAATATATTGCAAAAGCAACTGAAGCCGCACACCATCATGATACAATAATATGACATATTTATTGTACTCCCACCCTCTTGGAGCGTCAAGGCAACGAAACTCTTTTAAACAGATAGTTACCAAGCATTTAGAGGGTACGGGACGCCCTATCACTAGCAAAACACATTGGAATGTAACCGTTTTAATAGAATCTTACTAAAAAGCGATTCTCTAATTGAGAATCGCTTTTTATGTCTAAACTGTCCTATTCTACTGCCGCATGTATTATTGTAATATTGCCATTGAGAATTTGAACGTTTTGTGAATATTTTCACGAACCGTCATTTTAACTGTAGATGAGCATTCCTCAGCTTAGCTAAACTTCAGAAAGTCCGTACGCCTCGTGCAACGCATTTGCCGACTTGTTCATATCTACTTCCGGCACAACCACCGAAATTTTAATCTCTGAGGTACTGACCATTTTCACTTGAATCTCTTCACTTCTTAGTACATCGAACATCCGTGCCGCTACTCCAGGATTCGATACCATGCCAGAGCCGACAATCGACACTTTCGACAAACCTACTTCAACATTCAGCGACAAGAAGCCAATTTCTTCTTTGGCTTCTATCAAGACACGGCGTGTTTCTTCAAGGCTTTCCTGGCTGATGGAAAAAGACACGGATGGTGGAAATTCATCGCTAATGCTTTGGACGATAATGTCTACGTCTATCTGATGTTCAGCAAGCTTTGTAAAAATATTAGCCAAGGATCCGTTAAATGGCTTTTTATAGGTTACGGTTACACGTGCGATTCCTGTTTCAAACGCGACGCCTCTGACGATTAAGTTTTTCTCCACAGTGATCACCTCTTGTATGATTGTGCCAGGCTCATCTGAATAACTCGCTCTGACGGATAATGGAACATGATTGTTTTTTGCAAACTCGACCGCCCGTGGGTGCAAGACACCCGCACCCAAATTAGCGAGTTCCAGCATTTCATCATAAGAAATTTGTTGTAGCTTGCGAGCACCTGTGACATGTCGTGGATCGGATGTATAGACGCCGTTGACATCTGTGTAGATCTCACATTTCTCCGCTTTCAAAGCAGCGGCAAGCGCAACAGCCGTCGTATCGGATCCGCCCCTGCCAAGCGTTGTGATATTGCCAATTTTATCGACTCCTTGAAAGCCAGCAACAACGCAAAAATAGCCATTTTCTAGTACACGTTCAAGGCGCTCGGTATGGATCTTTTCGATACGGGCATTGCGCGGCACGGATTCAGTTTCAATTCCCGCCTGCCAGCCGGTAAAAGACAATGCTTCATGACCTAGCTTTTTAAAAGCCATTGCCAATAAAGAAATGGTGACTTGCTCCCCAGTTGCTAGTAACATATCCATTTCTCGCTTTGGTGGCTCTGAAGAAATTTCTCCTGCTAGTCCGAGCAGGGTGTCAGTCGTCTTGCCCATTGCCGAAACAACAATGACGACGCGTTTCCTCTGTTCTTTTTCACGAATGGCCCTCTTCGCTACACTAATGATTTTTTCTGGAGTCGCGACAGACGTCCCTCCAAACTTCATGACGATCGTTTTCATTCCATTCACTCCCACATTCAGTATGTGGCCCTCAAAATGGCTGACCATGATGCCTTAAAGACAACATAGCCAGACACAAAAAGAGGTGGTTTACCGCAACCGCGGCAAACCACCTCTTTTGTCATGCACGAAAAACGCCCATGTGAGATAGCCCTCCAGAGATTGACTCTGACAGCTCTGCACCTCTTAAATGCAGAACCAGCATGCGCTATAGCAGTTACAGGCACACTTCGGCGACCGCCCCTTTCACCATTCGTCTCAGATTCTGCAAATCTCCGAATGCTTACTATTGACGTTCGCACCTCTATCATCACTTTTCCAAGTGATCTAAATATTCTTTTACAATAACATGTTATGATTCGCTTGGCAATATATCCTCTGCAAAATATTGTTCAATGGTCAACGCCAGAGCTTTAGGCATGCCGGCCTGTTTGATTTCTTCTACTGAAGCTTCTTTGATTTTTTTGACAGATCCGAAATGCTTTAACAGCTGCTGTTTCCGCTTCGGCCCCACTCCTTCAAGTCCGTCAAGCGCCGATTGAATCGAGTTTTTGCCGCGCAGCTGACGATGGAAGGTTATAACAAAGCGGTGCACTTCATCCTGAATCCGCTGCAACAAGTAAAAAGCTTCACTGGTCCGCTTCAGCGGCACAATTTCAGCCGGAGACCCATATAGCAATTGAGAAGTTTGGTGTTTTGCGTCTTTTGCAAGACCGGCAATCGGAATTGATAATCCCAGTTCATCTTCAAGGATTTCACGCGCTGATTCCATCTGTCCTTTGCCGCCATCAATGACGATTAGGTCAGGCAAAGGCAAGCCATCTTTTAAGACACGCGAGTAACGCCGACGGATAACCTCACGCATTGCCGCATAATCATCAGGCTTGGAAGCATTCCGCGTTTTGTATTTACGGTAATCTTTTTTGGAAGGCTTGCCGTCAATGAACGTAATCATCGCAGACACTGCATCGGCTCCCTGAATGTGCGAGTTATCGAAAGCTTCGATGCGCAACGGTGTTTCGATGTTCATCGCTTCACCCAAGTCTGCACATGCTCCAATCGTCCGTTCTTCCTGCCGCTCCAATAACTGAAATTTTTCCTTAATGGCGATATCAGCATTTTTCTTTGCCAACGCCACCAGGTCCTTTTTCTTTCCGCGCTGTGGAACCAGCACACGCACCCCGAGCCACTCTTTCAGCATATCAGGGTCATCCGCTTCCGGTAGCAGAATTTCACTTGGTTTTACATGGTTGGCTTTTTCATAAAACTGACCGAGATAAGTTAAAAATTCCTCTTCCGGATCTCGGTACAGTGGAAACAGCGAGACGTCACGTTCTATTAATTTGCCTTGGCGCACAAAAAACACTTGCACGCACATCCAGCCTTTGTCGACTGCATAAGCAAAAACGTCACGGTTGGTAAAATCGTTCATCGCCATTTTCTGTTTTTCCATAACAGTCTCAATCATTGAGATTTGATCACGGTATTCCTTAGCCCGTTCAAATTCCAGGTTTTCGGATGCTTGCGACATCTTTTCGACCAATTGATGCTTTACTTCACGGAATCCGCCGTTAAGAAATTTTGTGATGCCGTCGATTAGTTCCTTATAAGTCTCTTTTTCAACCGGCTTAACACAAGGTGCCAGACATTGACCCAGGTGGTAATACAGGCAAACTCGGTCAGGCATCGTGTGACATTTTCGCAACGGATATAGACGGTCCAGTAATTTTTTTGTCTCTGCTGCAGCGTATGCATTCGGATAAGGGCCAAAATATTTTCCTTTATCTTTTTTGACCTGTCTGGTCGTAATCAGCTTCGGATGGCGCTCTCCTGTGATCTTCAGATATGGGTAGCTTTTATCATCCTTCAGCATAATGTTATATTTCGGATCGTATTTCTTGATCAAATTCAATTCGAGAATTAGCGCTTCTTTATCAGAAGACGTGACGATATACTCAAAATCCTCGATTTCATTGACCAAACGCTGTGTTTTTGTGTCGTGACTGCCCGTAAAATAAGAACGCACGCGGTTTTTGAGAACTTTCGCCTTTCCGACATAAATAACGGTATTTTGGCGATCTTTCATCAAATAACAACCTGGTTGATCAGGCAATATTGCCAGTTTGTGTTGAATCAATTCGTTAGCCATTTTTTATCTCACCCTATTAAAAAACCGGGTACCATCACTGGACCCGGTTAAGAATTATGCGTGTTTTTCAACCATTTCAGCTAATGCTTCTTTTGGTCTGAAACCAACCACTTTATCAACTGTCTCTCCGTCTTTTAGAAATAACAAAGTCGGAATTGACATAATGCCGTAATTTCCAGCAGTTTCCTGGTTTTGATCGACATCAACTTTTACGATTTTAACTTTATCGCTCATTTCAGCATCTAACTCTTCCAGCACTGGAGCGATCATTTTACATGGTCCGCACCAAGTTGCCCAAAAATCTACTAAAACGAGTCCTTCTGATACTTCTTGTGAAAAGTTCTGATCTGTACCGTGTACGATTGCCATGAATAATTCCTCCTTATGATTAAACCAAACTATATACAGAGTATAACATGCGTTAAAAACACTAGCCATTTTTTTGCCTACTCCCCAAGTACCCGTTAGGTAGTGGCGTTAAACGGATATTAGCATGCTTTTCGTTTCGGTGAACGCTCTCTCATCTTTAGTCAAGTAGCGTTTTTGTAGATGCTCAGGTGAAAAGAATAGGCAAGGAGCTTAAACTGGTGCTTTCCGTTTTGGCGCTCGCTTCCTGCGGGGTCTCAGTTGTTTCACTATTCCGCAGGAGTCGTCCTGCACTTCAAGCAACCGGCAAGATGAAAACAAAACGAGTCAAGACCTACTAAAAACTACAAATTAAAAACAGGCGAAGAAAATGTGTAATCTCTCTCCACCTGTTTAAGTTTAACAATTTAGCGATTAGACGTTTCTTACCATTACATTACTTTCTTAAATTCTTCTGTCAGCATTGGAATAACTTCGAACAAGTCTCCGACAATGCCGTAATCTGCTACTTTGAAGATGTTTGCCTCTGGATCTTTGTTGATCGCTACGATTACTTTCGAGTTGGACATACCAGCCATATGCTGGATTGCTCCAGAAATACCAGCTGCGATATACAGGTCAGGCGTTACGACTTTACCTGTCTGTCCGATTTGAAGAGAATAATCGCAATAATCCGCGTCACAAGCTCCACGGGATGCACCAACAGCACCGCCAAGAAGATTCGCCAATTCGTGCAATTGCTCGAATCCATCTGCACTCTTAACGCCACGTCCTCCGGCTACAATAACTTTCGCTTCAGAAAGATCGACGCCTTCAGCTGATTTGCGTACTACATTTTTGATGATCGTACGCAGATTCGTGATGTCTACCGACAACGAGCTAACATCGCCGGAACGTTCCTGTTTTTCGAGAGGCGCAATATTGTTCGCGCGCACAGTAATAAAATCGATGCCTTCTTTAAGTTTCACTTTTTCAAATGCTTTACCAGAGAAAATCGGACGGATGAAAACTGCATCAGCGCCTTCGCCTTCAATATCCGTTACATCCGAAATCAGTCCAGCCTGTAATTTAGAAGCGATTTTCGGTGCTAAGTCTTTACCAACTGCTGTATGGCCAAAGACAAGGCCTTCTGGGCTTTCCTGCTCAACAACTGCCATAAATGCCTGGCCATAGCCATCAGATGTGTATGATTTCAAGTGCGGATGCTCAACCGTTATAACACGGTCTGCACCATATGCGATCAATTCAGCGCCAAAATCAGCAACCGAATCCCCGAGTAAAACTCCTACTACTTCTCCGCCGCCAGAAATTTTCTTGGCAGCCGCAATTGCTTCAAATGAGACATTACGCAAAGAGCCTTCACGTGTTTCGCCTAAAACTAATACTTTTTTCGCCATGGTCTGCTTACCCCCTAAGTAGATGTGAAAAATATATGGTATGTTTATTCTCGTTTAGTTAATTGGAAGTGCCCAGCTCTTCGGGTCATAAGTCAACCCAGCTTTGCGGCAAAAATTGACCGCTTTGCTGATCTGTCTTATGCCTGTCAGAGCTGAACGGGCACCTTCGCTTTTCTTTGTCCAGGCTCCGGTGCCCAGCTCTTCGGGTCATAAGTCAACCCAGCTTTGCGGCAAAAATTGACCGCTTTGCTGGTCTGTCTTATGCCTGTCAGAGCTGAACGGGCACCTTCGCTTTTCTTTTTTAATCAGATAACTTTTGCTTCGTTGCGCAGTAGGCCAACCAGTTCTGTTACCTGGTTAGAGATGTCGCCTTCAAGAATACGACCAGCTGCTTTTTTCGGCGGCAGGTAAATTTCGATTGTTTCTGTTTTCGCCTCTACATCGTCTTCTTCGATATCCAAATCGTCCAATTCCAATTCTTCAAGCGGCTTTTTCTTCGCTTTCATGATTCCTGGAAGTGATGGGTAACGCGGCTCGTTTAAGCCCTGCTGAGCCGTTACAAGTAGCGGCAATGACGTTTCCAATTCTTCCGCATCTCCTTCGATATCACGGATGATTGTTACTTTTTCGCCTTCAATGCTCAAGCTAGTGATGGTCGTCACATAGTTGATGCCAAGTAAATCAGCAACTCGGGGTCCGACTTGTCCAGATCCACCGTCAATTGCAACGTTACCAGCTAAAATCAAATCAGCTTCTTTGTCTTTCAAATATTCAGCCAGTATGTACGCAGAAGTAAACTGGTCCATTTCTTCAATATCGTCTTCTGTATTAATCAATACAGCTTTGTCAGCACCCATTGCAAGCGCTGTGCGCAGCTGTTTCTCTGCTTCATCACTACCAATTGTGACGACTGTCACTTCGCCGCCGTGTGCATCACGAACAGTGATTGCTTCTTCAATTGCGTATTCATCGTAAGGATTGATGATGAATTCCGCTCCGTCCTCCTGGATTTGTCCTCCTGAAACGACGATTTTCTCTTCTGTGTCAAACGTACGTTTTACCAATACATAAATGTTCATGAACGTAAACCTCCCAAGTATTATTTCCCTTTAAATTGCGCTTCGCGTTTTTCCAAAAAAGCCTGGATTCCTTCTTTTGCATCTTCTGAAACAAAAACGGTTCCAAAAGATTGAGCTTCTGCATTTACGCCTTCATGATACGACGCATGCTTTGTGTACTGCAACATCTGAATCGCTGCTTTCACAGAAACTGGACTTTTTTTCGCAATCTTGCGGGCGATTGTAAGCGTTTCCGAAAGAAGGTCTTCTTCTGCATAGGCACGGTTAGCCAGGCCATAGTGCGCTGCTTCTGTACCGGAGATTGGATCACTCGTCAACAGCATTTCTGCCGCTTTCGCTGCGCCAACATATCTTGGTAAACGCTGCGTCCCAGCAAATCCGGGGATCAACCCTAATTGAAGCTCCGGTAACCCCAGTTTAGCATTTTCAGTGACAAATCGCATATGGCAACTCATTGCCAATTCCAATCCGCCGCCTAAAGCCGCTCCGTGAATCGCCGCGATAACAGGCTTGTGAAAGGTTTCCACTCGTTCAAAAACTTCCTGGCCGCTCGCTGACAATTTCGAAAATTCTTCTCCGGAAGATACTTTTGTGAATTCCTTGATGTCAGCTCCAGCAGAAAAGAACCTGCCTTCTCCATGCAAGACAATGACACGAACTTCTTCATCATTCTCTACCTGGTCCAACAATTCATCGACTTCTAAAATGAGTGAACGGGACAACGCATTTGCCGGTGGACGATTAATCGTCGCGACTGCTACCCCATCTTCTTTTTTCCAACTGATAAATTCCATCCAATGAGCCCCTCCTTTTAAGCCTGCATGCCTTTTAGCAGCAGACGCTGAACTTGTGGTGCAAGTTCGACCAAATCGTATTTATGGTCGTTCATGACCCACGTGGTTATGGTCTCATCCATTGTACCAAAAACCATCTGTCTGGCTAAACGAATATCCATTGTTCTATCAAATTCTCCATCTTCTATGCCTTTAACCAAAATCTCATCCATCAGCTTTAAATATTCTCGAAGCACATTATTGATCTTTAGCCGGATTTCATGATTTGACTGTCGCAATTCCAGTTGTGTGACAATAGCCAAGTGGGTGTCGCCGGCCAATAGCTCGAAATGACTTTCGATCATTAGCCCCATTTTGGTTGGCGCACTCAAATCACGCGAGATAATTTCTTCCAGCTTGCTAACGAAAACACCCATCTTTTCCTGGAACACAGAAATCAGAATGTCTTCCTTATTTTTGAAATACAAATAAATCGTTCCGTCTGCTACACCTGCCTGTTTGGCGATTTTTGAAACCTGCGCTTGATGATAGCCATTTTCGGCGATGACAATAACTGCCGCATCAATAATTTGCTTATACTTCGGTTTATCTTTTTTTACCACAATGTCACCACCCAAAAAAATACGAAAATATGAATGGCAATTCATTCATATTTTCATATTATAGTTTATTTTATAGAGTGTCAAGTTTTTATCCCACTTACGATGGAACCGCCTTGCTCTGCTTAGCAACCTCTTCATCTACCAGTGAACGGCGCAAAATTTTACCGACTGCTGTTTTTGGCAGTTCTTTCCGAAATTCATAAATGCGTGGTACTTTGAATGAAGCTAACTGTTCCCGGCAATGCGTATTGAGTTCTTCTTCTGTTACAGTATAGCCTTCTTTTAACACAATGTATGCTTTTACCGTTTCTCCGCGATACGGATCGGGTATACCGGCTACCACACATTCCTGAATGGCTTCATGTTCATAAAGCACTTCTTCGATTTCACGCGGGTAAATATTAAAGCCTCCTGCAATAATCATGTCTTTTTTGCGGTCTACGATAAAGAAATGACCTTCGTCATCCATATAGCCTAGGTCTCCAGTCAATAACCAGCCATCAACAATTGTTGCAGCGGTCTCTTCCGGCTTCTTCCAATAGCCTTTCATGACTTGTGGTCCTTTGACGGCAATTTCACCAATCTCACCGTTTGGAACTGTATCCATTGTGCCTGTCTGGAAAATCTTACAATCGGTGTCCGGATACGGCAAGCCGATCGATCCTTTGGTCCGTTCTCCCCATACCAGATTTGAATGAGTTACCGGTGAAGTTTCCGTCAATCCATAACCCTCGACCAATTTCCCGCCGGTTAGCTCTTCGAATTTCTCCTGAACTTCCGCCGGTAGCGGAGCTGAACCGCTCAGGCAAGCTTCAATAGAGGAAAGATCGTATTTTGCGATATTCGGATGATTCATCAAACCGATATACAAGGTTGGTGCACCTGGGAACAAAGTGGGCTTTTGCTTATTGATGGTCTTCAATGCCGTTTCTGGATCGAATTTCGGCAGCAGAACCATTTTATTTCCAAGCATCACGGATAAGATCAATACTGTCGTCAAGCCGTATACGTGGAATAATGGAATGATGCCCATAATCGTCTCTTCGCCTTTTTTACATTTGTACAGCCAGCTGTCACACATCGTGGCATTGGAGATGATGTTTTTATGCGTCAGCATAACGCCTTTCGGAGACCCTGTGGTGCCGCCTGTATATTGCAGCAAAGCCAAATCTTCCTCGAAATTGAAAGGTGTTTCCACAATGGTCGGTTGTGCCGATTTCATGATTTCGGTAAATAGGTGATTGATTCCTCTGTGCTCGACTTTGACAGTCATGCCGTATTGTTTTTTCTGGATAAACGGATAAACCAGATTTTTTGGGAAAGCTAGATAGTCTTTAATGCCAGTCACGATGACATTTTCTAAATCGGTTTCTTTTATTACTTTCGAAATCCTTGGGAACAGAATGTCCAGCGCAATAATGGCTCGTGCACCTGAATCCTTCATCTGATAGGAAATTTCACGCTCCGTATAAAGCGGATTGGTCATGACAACAACGCCGCCAGCATAGAGGATGCCGTAGAAACTGATAACTGCTTGAGGACAATTGGGCAGCATAATTGAAACCCTGTCACCTTTTTTGATGCCTAATTTTTGAAGATAATTAGCGAACTTCATGGACGATTGATACAATTCCTCATAAGAAAGTTCCTTCCCCATGAAATGGATCGCCACTTTTTGTGGGTACTTTTCATAGGCTTTTGTTAAATAATCCTGTACCGGCATGCTTGGATAAGTCAGCGTATGTGGTATTTCCGGTGGATAATGCGCAAGCCAGGGCTTTTCAGTCATTCTTTGTACCTCCTAATTTTTATTAGAATCGTGCGAATATTCCTATTTTTCATTATAGAGAAGAATGTGAACGCTTTCAAACTTTATTTACACAAGTTGCAGTTATTGTTTGAACTATGTACGTAGACCTTAAAAATCCCCCTGTTCCAAGCCGCTTCGGGCGTAGTTCTCGCAAGAGCATGGACGCGCCGGCATTGAGAAATTACTCAATTAACATGAACCTTCATTTCTTCACTACTAAACTAACAGATACGGAGCACAACAGTGGAGCGATATTAAGAAGATCCCGCGGAGAGCGACACAAGAACTGAACGCTTCCCCGTTTGGGTTCCTTGCTTCTTCTGTTTCTCTGTCACCCCATTAGAAAGAGTCCGCCTGCAGCGATTAGGTCAATCCCTGCTAGGTTTAAAAAGATGAGAGTAGCAATCCAAGCGAGTTCACCCTAGTTATTGAATTTACTCAAATAAAAAAAGCCAGCACATAGGCTGGCCGGCTCACTAGAAAATAAACAGGAAAATGATTCCCACAATCACGAAAAGCGCACAAAAAACAAATAAGATTTTAATTAAGTTTTCCACTACATCCAACTCCTATTGAATACTGGCTCCAATGACAAACGACAAACCGACAGAGATGACCATCGAAATTAGGCCGACCGAGCGGTTATCCTGTTCGATTTCGTCATCCACTTTAAACTTAGGCGTCAGGAACTCAAACAGAATATAAGCAAAAATTAGCAAGGTAAAACCGAATAATCCCCACCCAATCATTTCGAATAAGGAATTATGCTGTTCGATGGAAAAGCGAAAAATATTGGTGACGCCAAAAATCTTTCCGCCTGTTGCCATCGCTACCGATAGATTGCCTTTTTTGATTTGTTCCCAGTTATTATATGTCGTCACCATTTCGAAAATGACCATGGCGACGATTAAACACAATACTACCACACTAAAATAGCCGGCCGCCTCAACCAGTGGGTGTGTCCAAAATCCTGTTTCTGTCATGTCTTATACTCCTCTTCGGAAAATCACTTTAATTCGGCGACGGTAACACCAGAACCGCCTTCGCCTGCTTCACCAAAACGGTAGCTTTTCACACGCGGATGTTTTTTAAGGTATTGCTGGACGCCTTGGCGCAATGCGCCGGTACCTTTTCCATGAATGATCGACACTTGATGGTAATTTGATAATAACGCATCGTCCAGGTATTTTTCAACACGGGCAAGTGCATCTTCATACCGTTCACCACGCAAATCAAGCTCCATTTTCACATGACTATCTCGATCTTTCAACGTAGCCATCGTTCGAGTTTCTTTTTGCTTTTCCGGTTTTGTGTAGGACAGATCCGATTCAGGAAGCTTCATCTTCAAAATGCCAATTTGAACAATCCATTCATTTTTGGAGACTTTCTCGACCAATGTCCCTTTCTGTCCGAAGGAAATGACTTTGACTTCGTCGTTCGCCTTCAAGGGTTTTTCTGCATTGTCTTTTGCCGCTTTTTTCAGGATGCGATTTTGAGGCAAGGCATTTTCCAGGCGTTTTTTTGCATCGATCAACTCATGTTCTTTTACTGATGAACTTTGATTGAGCTGCATTTTGCGCAGATCTGATATGACGGCTTCTGCTTCCACCCGTGCCTGACCAACAATTTTCCGCGCCTTTTCTTTCGCTTTTTCTTCCAGTCGTTCTTTTTGCTGCTCGTATTCTTCCAGCTGTTTCGCCAACTCTTTTTTCAGCTGCTCCGATTCGGAAAGAATCTTTTTAGTTTGCTCCGCATCCTGTTCTGCTTCACGACGGCTCTTCTCGAGAGACGCAATCATCGAATCAACCGCTTTGCTATCGGTTCCGGTAAAGCTCTTAGCATGATTGATAATATGCTCCGGCAAACCAAGACGTTTGGAAATCTCGAAAGCATTGCTTCGGCCAGGCACGCCAATCAATAGGCGATACGTTGGACTCAATGTTTCCACATCAAATTCAACGCTGGCATTCGCCACGCCTGGACGGTTATAGCCATATGCTTTTAGTTCGGGATAATGCGTCGTTGCAATAACGCGCGCTCCTCTGCCATGGACTTCATCCAATAGCGAGATGGCCAGTGCTGCCCCTTCCTGAGGATCTGTACCCGCTCCCAATTCATCAAAAATCACCAATGAATTTTCATCGAATTTAGTCAGAATATCAACAATATTGACCATATGAGAAGAAAACGTACTGAGACTTTGCTCAATCGACTGTTCATCACCGATATCCGCAAAAATCTGATCGAATACCGACAATTCCGAGCCGTCGAGTGCAGGCACTGGCAAACCGGATTGAGCCATCAATGTCGATAATCCGACGGTCTTCAAGGTTACTGTCTTCCCGCCGGTATTGGGACCCGTGATGACGATGGCAGTAATGTCTCCACCAAACTCGATATCGTTCGGTACCACTTCATCTTTTGGAATCAACGGATGGCGTGCTTTCTGCAAATTGATATAACCCTCAGTATTCATTGTCGGCTTGGTTCCCTTATGGGCTGCACCGTATTTGGCCTTTGCCAAGATCAAATCAATTTCACCAAGCACTTCAACCAACAGGAAAAGTTCATGAGCCACTTCCTGTACTTGCGCTGACAGCATAAGCAGAATACGATCGATTTCCTCTTTTTCCTTCATTTTCAGACGGCGCACTTCATTGTTAGCCTGAACAACCACATCCGGTTCAATGAAAAGCGTCTGTCCTGAAGAGGACTGATCGTGCACAATACCGCCGTAATGGTTGCGGTATTCCTGTTTGACTGGGATCACAAAACGGTCATTTCGAATAGTCACAATCGAATCCGACAACATTTTTGAAGCATTTTTGCCGCGTACCAGGCTTTCGAGGCGCTCACGGACACGACTTTCCTGAGTCCGTAATTGCTGACGGATAGAACGCAATTCAGAGCTCGCGCTGTCCAACACGCCGCCATTATCATCAATACAAATATTGATGGCATGTTCAAGGACCGTCAGAATTGGCATCGATTCTTTTTTCTCCAAAAAATGCGGAATCTGAATCACCGCTTCTTCTTTGATGGTTTCAAAAAACTGGCGCAAAATGCGGCTCGCTCGGATGGTCGATGAGACCTCCATCAGCTCCATCGGGCTCAGGCTACCACCAATTTGCGCACGTCGTGCGTGGAGGCGGATGTCGAAAATACCACCCATCGGCACATTATTTTTGACACGCAAAACCTGTGCGCCTTCGTCCATCTGTTCCAATAGTCGATTAACTTCGTTAATATCCGTAGATGGCAAAAGCTTGTCTACATGTGCTTTTCCGAGTGATGAAGTGCAATACCGTGCCACTTCATCGCGGATTTTATAAAATTCAAGTGTCCTTAATGCGCGTTCTGCGATCATTTAAGAACCTCCTAACTTTGGATATGTGGTGAATTTTCTATACGTCGATATTCCGCAGAACAACTTTGCTTTCCACGGGCTCGCGCCCAAGCCTCATCAGTCGCTTTGCTCCTTGCGGGGTCTCGGCCGTCTCGCTATTTTGCAGGAGTCTCTGTTGTTCTGCTCCATATCTTAAAGTGTCTTGATCATTTGTTATTTCGACTTCTTAATAAACTCTTTGAATTTTTCAAGTGGCCATGTATTGACGACGGTGTCTTTTTTTAGCCATGCTTTTTGGGCATGCTTAACACCGGTTTCCATAACTTCTAAACCTTCAATAGCATGGGCGTCTGTGTTGATTGCAACCGGAACGCCTTTTTCTTGAGCCATAACGAGGTAAGGGACAGCTAGATCTAGGCGGTACGGACTGGCATTCAATTCAACAATTTTGCCGTATTCTTTCGCCCAATCCAGGATTTGCTCAACATTTGGATCATAACCGTCACGCTGACCGACGATTCTTCCAGTCGGATGCGCAATCATATGGACATTTGGATTTTTCATAGCTGTCAAAATACGTTCCATGATCTGTTCCTGCGGTTGCTGGAAACTTGAATGGATACTGGCAATGACAAAGTCCAGCTGACTCAGCATTTCATCGTCGAAATCCAAGCTAGCATCCGGCAAAATATCCATTTCCGTTCCAGAAAATACTTCAATCGCCGAGTATTGTTCGTTGGTTTCTCGGATCAAGGCATGCTGCTCCCTAAGCCGCTCAGGCGTCAAGCCGTTGGCAACTTTTAAATACTGTGAATGATCGGTGATGACCATGTATTGATAGGATTTCGCTACACAAGCGTCAATCATTTCCTTTAATGAATTGGCACCATCCGACCAAGTGGTGTGCATATGCAAGTCGCCTTTGATATCTTCGATTGTTACCAACTTAGGTAATTCTTCCAGGCGATCGAGTTCGCGTCCGTCTTCACGCACTGATGGAGGAATAAAAGGCAGGCCGAAATGAGCGAAAAAATCCGTTTCAGACGCAAAGGTTGTGACGGTTCCATCTTCTTGTTCTACACCATATTCACTAATTTTCTTGTGTTGTGATTTTGCTAGCTGGCGCATTTTGACATTATGGTCTTTTGATCCGGTAAAATGGTGCAACGCCGTAACAAACTCTTCAGGTGCCACCAAACGGAAATCCACATCAATGGGTTCCAGCACTTCAATAGTCACTGAAACTTTCGTGTCTCCTGATGCTATCGTTTCTTTCACGGGTAATGCTGCCAGCAATTGCTCTTTTACGAGCGCCGGTTCAGCCGTCGCGATGATAAAGTCTAAATCCTTGCTAGTTTCTTTGGTGCGCCGGAAACTTCCTGCTACAGAAAACTCAGTTACTTCAGCGATCGTAATCAAGACGTCTTCGATGAACGCTACGGTTTCTTCCGTTTTCCAGATTGGCTGGCGATCTGGTTTAGTTTCAAAGTCATTCAACTCTTTCAAGATTTTTTCCTCGGATTTCGGACCGAAGCCCGGAAGCTTCTGAATCTCCTGGTTTAAGCAGGCGGTCTTCAAGGCTTCCATCGAGTCAATGCCCAATTCCTTGTACAGCTTGGCGATTTTCTTGCCGCCCATTCCTTGAAGTTTCATCATTGGAACAAGACCTTTCGGCACTTCTTCCTGAAGCTCTTCTAGAACTGTGGACTTGCCGTCGTTGATCAGCTCAAGGATGACTTCGCCTGTCCCTTTGCCGATGCCTTTAAGCTTAGTGACATCCTCAATTTCAGCTAGGCTGCGCTGATCAAGCTCGAGTGCTTGTGCAGCTTTTCGAAATGCCGATACTTTAAAAGGGTTTTCCCCTTTGAGTTCCATATATAACGCAATTTTTTCAAGTGTTCTGATGATAATTTTCTTATTCATCAAAAGCCCTCCTCGTTTCGACTAAAAAAACTTCCCTCGTAAGAGAGAAGTTCCTACTAAATATAAATATACCACCATTCTTTTACTTTCTCAGAGAAATAAGGCGTATGCTCAAGCATAGTCTGGGCTATTCCTGAATTCTCCAACTGGTTCTGCACAACTTCCACAGGGAGCAGGGCGAACACATAGATAAAAATAAACAGTAATATGTAGGCTTCGACAAACCCTAAAACCGCTCCAAAAATTTTGCTGAAAAATCCAAGTACCGGCAAATATTTCAAAAAATCAAACATAGAAGCAATCAATTGCAAAGCAAACTTCACTACGAAGAAAATAAGGGCAAATGCCAATAATTGATAAAAAGTCTGATCTAGATCTAACTGGTCTACGACAAGCGTAAACTGGGAATTTTCGTTTATAGCCGGATAAGGAATCCATAGCACGAAGTATTCAGATAAGGGTTTAAAGTATTTATAGGCCACGACTAGTGCAATAACAAACCCGATCATATGAATCAACTGGACAACAAAGCCTCTTTTGGCGCCCACAATGATACCACCGATCAGTAAGATGATTAAAAGTATATCAAGCATTCACGTCAACCCTTCAGTTTTTTCAATTCATTTTCTAATTGTTCAACTTGCTCTTTCAGTTTAAGATAGTCATGTACCGCATTTGATGCAGTCAAAACGGCAAGCTTCGCCTGATCCAGTGATGGATTCAATGCATTGATCTCTCTCATCTTGCTGTCGACAATCGATGCAACGAGACGCATGTGGCCGGAAGTTTCGGTACCGACCATTTTATAGGTGTTGCCATAGATGTCAACGACCGTGTGAATTTTATGTTGCTCTGACAATGCAATATCCCCCTTTGGAATTCTATAGACCATCATACCATGAACACAAGCCGATTGTGAATCAAAGAAAGGTGACTTACTTATGTCTAACACAGTTCTAAAACTAACGGAAGAACATCTTCTCCAAGTAATTTCACATTACCAAAAAAACAAAATCCAAACCAAAAATCCCTACGCACGATTTAGTGCCAAACTGACCGATACGGTCGTCACCGTCTATACTTCTGGCAAAGTCATGTTTCAAGGCAACGGAGCAGACCGAGAAGCGGCAAAATGGGGAGTTGTCTCGGCTACTGAAAAGACGATCGCTACAAAAGGCGATAAACTGCCCGACGGATTCACCAAGCTCTCGGTCCTTGGATCTGACGAAACTGGCACCGGCGATTTTTTCGGTCCAATTACAGTAGCAGCGTGTTACGTACCAGCCGACAAAGTTGAACTTGCGCGTGAACTCGGCGTTAAAGATTCGAAACAATTGACCGATGACTGGATGCGCCAAGTTGCGCCCGACTTAAGAGCAGCATTCGCGCATAAAGTGCTCACCTTAAAAAACGATAAATATAATAAAGTCCAAGGCCAAGGCTGGTCACAAGGAAAAATCAAAGCCTTGTTGCATAACCAAGCACTTAAACACGTATTAGCGAACATCGCACCTAATAAACCAGACTTTATCTTGATCGACCAATTTGCTGAACGCGGCATCTACTATAAGCACATTAAAGACGAACCCGAAATCATTCGCGAAAACGTTTTGTTTTCTACGAAAGCGGAAGGCCTCCACGTTTCAGTTGCCTGCGCTTCTATCATCGCACGCGTTGCGTTTCTTGAGGAAATGGACCGGATGAGCTTGGAAGCTGGTGTTACTTTGCCTAAGGGTGCTGGGAAGATTGTTGATGAATCGGCTGCGAAAATTATATTGAAGCATGGTGAAGAGTATTTGAAAGGTTTGACGAAGGTGCATTTTGCGAATACGGAGAAGGCGAAAGGATTGGCTGAGAAACGTCAAAGATAAAAAACTGAAAGCCGTGGGCAAATTTGTTCACGGCTTTCTATTTTATCATTTCTTATGAACATATTATTTATAATTGATTAAAGGATCGTCCTCTAATTCCCAAAGTGTCGTTCCAGGATCGGTCGATGTTGTTGGTGTTGTTGGTGTTGTTGGTGTTGTTGGTGGTTGCTCGAATCCCCGGGTAGCACATGGTAAGTTATTTGCAATTGTAGCCCGGTTACCACTCATGGGTTCGAAAGGATTCGTTATTTTTGTAATTGCATTATTAGCTGACACTTTATATACGTCACCTCGAACATAAATATTCATCATTTTATTAGTTTTTGCTGGAATTTGAAAATCATTTGACAAAAAAATATTACCAAAAACATACATATCGTTATTTGAACTTGTACCTTCCAGTTTTTTCGGTAAATATGCATCTTTATATATAACCATATATAATTTATTCTTTGAACTTATGGCATTTTTGACGATCAGATTTTGTCCTACTGCTACACAAGCATGGTTTTGAACATCAATTTCGTCATTGACATACATGTTTTTATCCACTTTCAAAGTTGCACCATTACCTCCACCAACAATTAATTTATTTACAACTAAATTATCTAAAAAATGTAGACCATTTTGTTTCATAGTTATTGTGTTAACATCTGTAAATTTTGTTATGGTTTCATTTATATCTTTACACTTATTTTTCCCGCTGTCTTCACAGTTCTTATGCCAAACAGTTATTTTATCTCCATTTGTTACTGGTTTTGTAGGTACTGTCGGAGTTGGAGTTGAAGGGGGAGTTGTACCATTACCCGGTATTATAGAACCTTTGTTTTTAATAAAATAAGTTGCTGTAACAACTTTTTCAATCCCCAGTCCACCTTTACTTTTACTCGCCACCTTTACTTCCATGTTACCTATTAATTCAATGCATGAAATTCCTGATAAATTCTCCCCTCTCAAATCATATTTCGAAGTATTTTTGCTATCGGTGTTGATAGTTTGTAATAAAAGTTCTATTTTATTGCATTTTAAATTACTTTTATTAGTTAAAACACTTTTTTCTAACACGTTTTGATAATGTAGAAGTCCCATTTCAGCGAGATGACGTGCTTGTACTTGTTCTTCTTTTAAATTAAATTGTTTTGAAGCATTCATATTCATTGTAAGTAAACCTATTCCTAGAATAGTAAATAGAACTAC
Organism: Planococcus antarcticus DSM 14505; assembly: GCF_001687565.2. Classification (NCBI taxonomy): domain Bacteria; kingdom Bacillati; phylum Bacillota; class Bacilli; order Caryophanales; family Caryophanaceae; genus Planococcus; species Planococcus antarcticus. Next base: position 1,454,526 of record NZ_CP016534.2, on the reverse strand, counting down.
GAGTAGCATAACTAGTAATAATGCGTACCCTCTTTGATTTTTTAAAACCCCCATATTACCCCTCCTTACCTGAGTTTACTAAACGTGGTATCGATCACATAAAACTGACCACTATCATCTGTGATAGTCATTTTAAAATTAGTATCGAATTTCGGATCAATTGTATATGGAGCATAATTATACGTGTACCCTTGTGAAATAGATTCTTCATCTAAAAACAGCGACTTAACACCATCTTCTTCTTTTACTATTAAATTAAATTGATGATTGTCTGACTTTAAATATTCATTCCGTATAACTTCAACTATTAAATTTGCCTCTTGTTGTAATTGTTGTTTTGTAGCGGTTTTAGTTGATGCCGTAGTTCCTGTAGATAAGACATTTACAATGACTGCAACGATAATTCCCACTATGGCTAGTGCAGCAAGTAACTCCACCAAAGTAATTCCGCTTTCATTCCTCATGGCTTTGCCTCAAAATACATTTCCGTTGTAAACTCTGGTTCATTTATTCCGGCACCAGCCGGGGACTTTACGGTAATCGTCGCTAATTTTAAACTTTCTGGACCAGCTTTGACGTTAATAACAATATCGTAGCCATCTTTTTTTAAAGTCGTGTTGCTTTGATAATTGCCAATCCTAACATCGGCTATAACATCCTCGGCTACTTGTACATTCGTCAGTTTCTCATAATTGTGAGCTGTAAACTTTGCCGACTGCGTAAAGAAACTCATCACACTGACGAGCACAATCGCCAAAATCACTACCGCTGCTAGTATCTCCACTAGCGACAATCCTTTTTCATTTTGAATGAGTCTCTTCATAAGAGTACCTCCCGCTATTCATATTAGATAAATACTATCATATTTCAGTTGTTTTGAATTAATAAAGTCCTATAATAAGTAATTTAATTGTATCTTCATACTTAACTAATCAAAAAAGGATGAATCCAATGGATTCATCCTTTTTTAGCATTACGATCAAATTTCTTTAACTTCTTAACTCTGCTCCAGCTTCTGTTAAAGCTGCTAATACTTTTTCATGTGTACGAATAACTTCTTCATCCGTTAATGTTTTTTCCGGATCAAAGTAAGTTAACGAGAAAGCCACTGATTTCTTGCCTGCTTCCATTTTATCGCCTTCGTAAAGGTCGAACACGCGGACGTCTTTCAACAGTTTGCCACCTGCATTGCGGATGACGTTTTCAATCGTTGCCGCTTCCACCACTTTAGAAAGAACTAACGCCACATCACGTGACATGGATGGGTAACGTGGTACTGGCGTGTAAACTAGTGCCTTCGTTGCTTTAGCCAACAATGCAGCCAAGTTCAACTCCATCACAACTGTAGTTTTTAAGTCGCGCGCTTTTTGTTCAGACGGATGCAACTGGCCGATCACGCCAATACGTTGACCGCCATGTATGATAAATGCCGTTCTTCCTGGGTGCAGATCATCCATTTGACCACGTTCGAAAGTCAATTCGACGCCAAGTTTATCGCTAAGACTTTCTACAATACCTTTCAAGACGAAAAAGTCGACTGGCTTTTTCTCACCTTGCCAGCTATGATCGAGCCAAAGACCCGTAATGGCAACAGCTAAATGTTCCTGCTCGTTCAATAGCTCGTCTTGACCTTTAAGAAAAACTGAACCCGTTTCATACAAAGCGACCGAATCCATTCTTCTCGCTGTGTTATACGTAACAGATTCCAATAAATGCGGCAACAAGCTTTGACGCAACAAACTACGCTCTTCGCTCATTGGCATTAAGAGACGAGTTGTTTCGGTTTCTTCTAAAGCAAATTGCTTTACTGATTTTGCAGAAGTTAATGAATACGTCGTCGCTTGCAATAATCCGGCACCTTCCATAAGTGAACGAACAATGCGACGTTTTGCCTGGTAAGGCGTCAAGCCACCTGGAGTCGTTTCAGCTTCTGGTAATGTCGCTGGAATTTCGTCGTAGCCATAAAGACGGGCGATTTCTTCGATCACATCTTCAGGAATTTGAATATCCTGGCGGCGCGTAGGCACTGATATGACCAGTTGGCCATTCGCTGCTTCTGTATTGAATTTCAAGCGGTTCAGAATGTCCCACATGTCTTCAAAGGAGATCTTCATACCGAGACGGCTATTGATAAAATCAGGAGAAACCTTAACAATTTTCTCTTCTTTATCCAATTCATCAAATATTACGGATCCTGCAAGCACTTCTCCTCCAGCAAGCTCGGACAATAATTGTGCCGCTCGTTCTGCCGCTGGAATGACGCGATTTGGATCTACGCCTTTTTCAAAACGCGAACTTGCATCACTGCGAAGACCGTGATCTTTTGAAGTTTGACGAACAGAACTCGATTCAAAATAAGCAGATTCGATGACAACAGTCGTCGTCGTTTCGCTTACTTCCGAGTTGGCTCCGCCCATAACCCCTGCAATCGCCACTGGTTTTTCACCATTGGTGATCAATAAATGACGGCCAGATAATTTACGCTCAGCTTCATCTAAAGTGGTAATCATTTCGCCTTCTTTGGCGTGGCGAACCGTAATATTCCCCGTTTCCAATAAATCATAGTCAAATGCGTGAAGCGGCTGGCCATATTCCATTAATACATAGTTCGTAATATCAACTACGTTATTATGTGGACGGACACCAGATGCCATTAGGCGTTGTTGCAACCACATAGGGGACTCTCGAACTTTAATGTTGCGAACAACTTTTGCGACATATAAAGGGTTGGCTTCAGGAGCATCGACTGACAACGTCAGCATCGAAGCTGCTGTTTCAGATGCTTCTGTATAGTTAATTTCTGGCAGTTTGACTTCTTCCGATAGAATAGCCCCTACTTCGTAAGCAACGCCAAGCATGCTCATCGCGTCTGCGCGGTTTGGTGTCAGTCCTAGTTCTAATACGGTGTCATCTAAATCGAAATTTGTAATGACGTCAGAACCGGTTTCTGCATCTTCTGGTAGCACATAAATGCCTTCAGCATATGCTTTTGGCACAAGCTTGCCTTCTATTCCGAGTTCTTGCAACGAACAAATCATGCCATGCGATTCTTCTCCACGAAGTTTCGCTTTTTTGATTTTGATGTCACCTGGAAGTTTAGCTTCAGGGCGTGCCACGATTACTTTTTGGCCTGCTGCTATATTCGGTGCGCCGCAAATGATTTGTGCCATTTCGTCACCAACATCCACTTGGCAAATGGATAGTTTATCGGCTTCTGGATGCTTAATGCAAGATTCAACAAACCCTACGACGACGTTTGTCATGCCTTGTGTGCGGTCGATGACTGCGTCTACTTCAATACCTGACCGCGTTATTTTTTCACCCAATTCAGCGGGTGGCAGTTGTTGTATATTTACATAGTCTTTTAACCATTTTATGGATACGAACATATTTTATTTCCTCCTTAAAGTTCTGTACGTTGGAATTGAGCTAAAAAGCGGACATCATTTGTATAAAAATGACGGATATCTTCGACGCCGTATTTTAACATGGCGATCCGTTCAGGACCCATACCGAAAGCGAATCCAGTCAAGCGTTTCGAGTCATAACCGGCCATTTCAAGAACATTCGGATGCACCATTCCAGCGCCTAGAATTTCAATCCAGCCTGTTTTTTTGCAGACATTGCACCCGCTGCCGCCGCATTTAAAGCACGAAATGTCCATTTCCACAGACGGTTCCGTAAACGGGAAAAAACTTGGACGAAGGCGAATTTCACGGTCATCCCCGAACATTTTCTTAGCAAATACAGAAAGTGTCCCCTTTAAGTCACTCATGCGAATGTCTTCTCCGATAACCAATCCTTCAATTTGCGTAAATTGATGCGAATGTGTCGCGTCGTCACTATCCCGGCGATACACTTTACCGGGACAAATAATTTTAATCGGCTCGCCGCCTTTTGCTTCCATTGTCCGCGCTTGAACCGGTGAAGTATGAGTGCGCAGCAAAATGTCTTCTGTTATATAGAAGGAATCTTGCATATCGCGAGCTGGATGACCTTTCGGCAAGTTCAACGCTTCAAAATTATAATAATCCTTTTCTACTTCCGGGCCTTCTACTACTTCGTAACCCATCGAAATGAACAAGTCTTCGATTTCTTCTACAACACGTGTTAATGGGTGCGCATTGCCTGTTTTGACAGGACGTCCCGGCAACGTGATGTCAATTGTCTCGCTTTGCAGCTTCGCATTGATCGCTTCTTCTTCTAAGATGACCATACGGCCTTCGAGTCGCGTTGTTACTTCTTCGCGTACTACGTTGACCAATGCTCCCATTTTCGGACGTTCTTCAGCCGGGAGTTTCCCCATGCCTTTCAATAAATCTGTAATGGGTCCTTTTTTACCTAAATAAGCGACACGAACGTCGTTTAGTTCTTTAACGGTCAACGCTGCGGCAATTTTTTCAAGAGCTTGTGTTTTCAATTCCTGTAATTGTGCTTCCATTTTTTCTCCTCCTTAGACAGTAAAAAGCCCCGTCCCTGAAAAGGGACGAGGCATTATTCGCGGTACCACCCTGGTTATTGCAAAATAGCAATCACTCATTTACATAACGGCTCTTCACCGGCCCATCTTTACAGCATTCCTGCTGGTCCCGTTAGGCAGCTCGCGGGGTGAACTTCTGAGGCGTTTACATATCCACACTTCCAGTCAAGGTGCAGAATCTCTGTGATGTAAGGGCGCAACATACTTTTCCCGTTCTTCGCTTTTACTTATTTACTTCCCTATTATACGAAAGTTCAAGGTTTTTATCAAACTTAGTTTTTCGGAACGAGGCTATACAAAAGAATGCCCGTAGCGACTGCGACATTCAGTGATTCTGCACTGCCATAAAGCGGGACCATCAAATTCTGATCTGTTTGCTGCAGCAGTACAGGGTCAACGCCGCTGCCTTCATTGCCGACAATCAAAGCAAATTGTTCATGTGTCTTTGCTTCATGAACTGGAGTTGAATCTTGAAGTGCCGTGCCGAAGATTTGGATGTCATTTGCTTTAGCCTGCTCGGTCCATTCGATCAATTCCCCTTTAACAACTGGAATCTGGAAATGCGAGCCTTGAGCCGATCGGATGGTTTTCGGATTGTATGGATCCGCACAGCCTTTGCCCAAAATAACCGCATCGATGCCGCTTGCGGATGCTGTACGAATCATCGTCCCGATGTTGCCAGGATCTTGAACAGCGTCGATCAGCAATAGCTTAGTCCATGTTTTTTGCTCATCTTCCGTAAACTCCGGTTGTGCACAATGCGCAAAAATCCCTTGCGTGTGTTCCGTTTCCGAAATTTCTTTTGCCACTCCTGCAGTAACAGAATAATGAGGAACGCCTTCAATATCCCAGTCTGCCGGAATATCTACGCCTTCGCGGACGATCAATGATTTGACGAGTTCTTTTTTACGTAAGGCCTCTTCCGTCAAATGAAAGCCTTCCACTAGGAATTCGACAAATTTATCGCGTTCTTTTCGTGTCGTTCCAAGCTTTTTCCAATGCTTGACGAGCGAGTTTTGATTGGATTCAATTCTTTTCATTACAGCTTCACGCCTTTATTTCAGAATAGCTCCAGTATAGCACACCGAAAAGCGCAGACGCCTAAAAGCAGAAGCTAACATAATGTCACGCCTTCTTGTCACAACGGTTAGCTGACCCGCATCCTGCAGGCTCTCGACAGGCATAAGACGCTCTGGCGAAGCGGCGTTCTTTACCGTATAGACTGAGTGGCTTGTAACCTTAGAAACTTGGCACTGGAGTTTAGGCAGGTTCAGGAGAATCAAACGAACTCCAACAAGATAGACATCACTTAACTACTTAAGCTGTAAAAAAATCAAAGCCCAGCGCCGTCAACACACCGAACGCAAGTGACCATAAAGCGATGCTGATGGTCAGCCAAACGGTCGTATTTTTTTTCGTTGCCCCTAGCGTCATTCCAATAAAGGCAGCGATATGCGTTCCAATTAAAATCGGTCCTAGTAATGCAAGTCCAGGCAAGCCGTATTTATTCCAGATCCGTTTGGCACGTTCGCTTTTTTTCGAAACAGTTTTGCCTTTCTCTTCTTGGCGTTTGTTGTACCAGATTTGGAAACGGTCAAAACCGACAATCAGTGCAAGCACAGTCAGCATATTGCCAACGAAAGCCACTACGATCACCCACAACGGTGACAAGCCCCAAACAATGCCAAGCGGAATCACTAATGCAATTTCGAACCACGGAATGGCAGCTCCCAGAAAAACTAAAAAGTATTCATAGATCATTCCTTTTCCTCCTTAAAATGTTTTCGTATTTCCAAATAGTAGATCACGTATTGGATAAACGCGACCAGTAGAATTGCTAGTACCGTGTAAATACGCGATAACGGTGAAAACATTGCAAATACAGCTAACATTGGCAAACTCCAAATCATAAAACTGTAAACTTTTTGAGATGCTTTTCGTGTAATATGCGTCATCCCTTCATCCTGCTCTAAGTATTCTGGTGGGCGGACTGCAAAGGGCGAGATTTTTTGTGTTGGATTCTTTTCGTTATGACGTCTCAATTGGACATAAAAAATAATCAGCATTAGGAAGTAAAGAAGGAGTGAACCGATAATAACAAACCCTGCGATTAGACCATATTCAACCGACATGCTTTGCTCAGTTTCTGTGTTGACAATATCTGTTACTGGTGAACTAACTCCGAATAAGAACATCCCCAGTACTAATATAAACCCCATCATCCACAACGGATATTTCATACGAAAATCATTCTTCATTGCCATCATCCTCCTCTAACCAAAATAGTTCGTTGACGTTAGTTTGTAGCACCTTTGCTAGCTTTAACGACAATGTAATTGAAGGTGAAAACTCTCCTTTTTCAATAAAAGCGATTGTTTGACGTGTGACATTCACTTGTTTTCCAAGATCACTTTGCGTAAAACCGTACCGAGCTCTTAGTTCTTTCACTCGATTCTTGAGCATCTGCTTCATCCTTCCTTATTTAATGTTCGGTTTATATAACATAATGTACACTTTACTTAACATTTAGTCAACTAAAGTTAACATTTATTTTTGTGAGTTGTGGTTGAATTCTTCGTTATTTTGCGGGAAATTGGAGTTCTTTTGTGCGCTAAGGCTCGTTTTTTGCGGGTTGTTGGAGTTTGTTTGCAGGAAAACGAAGGTTGTTTACGCAATCTGACCCTTTGTTTGCAAAACGCAAAAAAAGCTTCTCATCGGAGTGAAAAGCTAGCCTTTATTCTTCAATTGATAGGTCCGATTGCGCAAGTCGCCTTCAATTTCAAAATCGAAAGTCGTTAACAAGCGAGACACAACATACGGTGATTCGAGATTGCAAAATTGTCGAAGTTTCTTATTACTCAGCCGCTTGTGGACGAGTGAAAAATATTCTCGAATAGTATTTTCGAGCGCGAGTGGATCTATCGTTTCACACAACTCGCACATCCAACCGTATTTATACTTTCGTATCACACGATGGTTTTTGCAGTTATAACAAAAAATTCCCACTCGCAACTCGTTCGGTTCAATGGCGTATAACTGGCATAGAGGAAATCTTATATAAGGAGTTTGAGCTTTTTGAAAAAGTTTATCGATTTCCGATAAATTGGGGCGGGTGTTCTTTTCGGGGAAGTCCTGAAGTATATGGAATAAGTAATCGATCAGTTGGTAGGTTTTACAAACATGGATATTTTTCGGGTTGGTCATAAACTCACAATGTTTTGACGTAAATACAACTAGACCCTCGATCGGTAAATTGATTTTATGCTGTTTAAAGAATTTTGTTAAAAAGCGAATGTTTTTGTTTAATTGACTTGCAGGGTTTTCCATTACAGTTCGTGCGCCTTCTAAATCAGTTCTTGAGAATTCGCTTGTTTGATTATCAAAATAAAGCTGACCACTACTATTTTTTGATTCAATGAAAATGACTCCACGTTCTGTTAGCAATAAGACGTCCATTTGCACTTTCCAATCATCCGGTGACAAGCAAACATTCCGCAAAAAACGATAATTTTCTTCCGGACTAAATTCAATCAATTTCCGTTCGAGCCTGTCTTCTCCTCGCTTTCCAGCAGCGGTTCGATACAACTCGATTTGAAGGAATGGGCGTTTTGGATGAATCTCAGGTAACCGGTACAACAACCTTTCTAACAAATCAGTTTGTGACAGCAAAACGATTTCTTTTTTGCTCATAAAGCACTTTCAATCAGAATAAGTAGAGTATAGCATTTTACTTGTTCTTCTTAAAAGAGGAAAAACCATTAAGTGGATGCTTTTCGCTCGCGAAAAACGAAAAATCTTTTTTGTTTGCGGGACAAATAGGGTTGTTTGCGCAATTGGTCTTCTGTCAAGAAAGTGGACACAGAAAAACTGTTCTTTTTCTTCAAAAACCCTATCGCGCTCCGCTTGATCGGACAGCCATGAGAAGCGGTTCAAAAGCGAACCGCTTCTCATGGCTGTCAAACTGTCACGAAACCAATCGTTCTGATATCAGGGATGCGTATTTTTTTTCATAGTTTTCGGGTGACAAATAACCGAGTGTGGAGTGCCGTCTACGCAAATTATAGAAGTCATCGATGTAATGGCCGATTGCCTTTCGAGCGTCTTCCCGTGTTCGGAACCGGTGGCGGTAAATCAGCTCTTTCTTAATGGTGGCGTGAAACGATTCGATGCAGGCGTTATCGTACGGATCTCCCTTGCGGCTCATGCTGATTTGGAATTCGGCTTTTTTCAAGCACTTAATGTACTCATCGGAACAGTATTGAGAGCCGCGGTCAGAGTGATGGATTGGCTCACCAGTGGGATTTCGCAAGAGCAGCGCCTCTTGCAGCGCCCCAAGTGGCAGTTCGGTCTTCATCGTGACATCCAGACTCCACCCGATAATCTTGCGCGAGAATAGATCCATTACACTCGCCAGATACAACCATCCCTCTAGCGTCCAGATATACGTGATATCGGATACCCAGACCGTATTGGGCTTGTCGACATTAAAACGGCGCTCGAGAAGATTTGGGTAAACGAATTGGTGATGGTTGGAATCCGTCGTTGTCACGAATTGTTTTACTGGCAATGCACAGAGTCCTAGCTCTTTCATGTAACGACCCACGGTTCGTTCGCATATGGAATATCCCTGCGCCTTGAGATCTTCAAGAATGCGCGGGCTACCATAGGTGCCATAGCTCTCATGATACGATTGAGCAATTTTTTGGAGAAGTTCTTCCCGCAGAATCTGCCGTTCAGTCCGAGTATCTACGACCAGCTGAGTCCGCCATTTATAGTAGCCGCCTCTGGATACGCCAAGTAAATTACACATCATCAACACGTCGTATTCGTTCCGATGCTCCTGGATGAACGAAAAGATTACGTGCGGCTTTTCATGAAGACATGCATGGCCTTTTTTAAGATTTCTACTTCATCGTCACGCTCTTTCAGCCGGTTTTCTGTATCCCGCAGCTTCTTCTCCATCTCTGAGAAGGTGACCAGCGGCTCACCCGTTGGATTCGCTAAACGCTCTTGCTTTTCCCGATACTCTCTTGCCCATTGCCGCACCGTTGTGGCACTCACGCCGACTTCATAAGCCAGGTCCGTGGCTTTCCGTCCTTCTTTGATATGGAGCTTGGCGATATATTCCTTGTATTCGGTCGTTTTGTGTTTACCCATGTTTGACACGTCCTTTTTCTTGGTGGTTTCAGTATGTCGAAAACCGTTTGGTCGTGTCCACTTTTAAGTCTAAACCCACAATCTCGTGGTTTGTTTGCGCGAACGCTGTCTTTGTTTGCGCAATACACCACTTTATTTGCAAAATACAAAAAATCCCTTCGCCAAGGCGAAGGGATTCTCGATCTTATTCGAATGTGATGCGGGCTACTGTATCTTTGTCCAATTTTTTGATCACTTCGATGATTAATTTTACTGCATTTTCGTAATCGTCACGGTGCAAAATGCCCGCGTGCGAATGGATATAGCGCGTTGCTACTCCGATAGCAAGGGCAGGAACGCCATTTGCCGTCAAGTGGATAGATCCAGCATCTGTTCCTCCGCCAGCAATGGTTTCAAATTGGTACGGAATGCCTGCTTCTTCAGCAGTATCCACTACCAGTTCGCGCAAGCCGCGATGAGAAATCATCGATGCGTCGAACAATAGCAATTGCGGACCTTCACCCATTTTGCTGTTGGATTCCTTGCTGGTGACTCCTGGTGTATCGCCGGCAATTCCAACGTCCACTGCGAATCCGATATCAGGTTGGATTTGAGCGGTCGCTGTTTTCGCGCCGCGCAGTCCAATTTCTTCTTGAACTGTTCCGACTCCATAAACAACATTCGGATGGTCAACGCCTTTCAATCCTTTCAAGACGTCAATTGCAATGGCACAGCCGATTCGGTTATCCCAGGCTTTCGCCATCAGCAATTTTTCATTGTTCATCACGGTAAATTCAAAATATGGTGTGACCATGTCACCTGGAGTGACTCCCCATTCTTTTACTTCTTCAGGCGACGAGGCACCAATATCGATAAACATATCTTTGATTTCAACGGGCTTTTTGCGTGCTTCGGGTGATAAAATATGTGGTGGCTTTGAGCCAATCACGCCTGTGATTTCTTTGCCGCTGCGTGTAGTAATCGTCACACGCTGCGCCAGCATCACCTGTGACCACCAGCCGCCTACCGTTTGGAATTTCAAAAATCCTTTATCGTCGATTTGGGAAATCATGAATCCGACTTCATCCAAATGGCCTGCTACCATAATTTTAGGTCCGTCAGCCAGTCCTTCTTTTCGCGCGATTAAGCTACCCAGACCGTCTGTTTCAATCGAGTCGGCAAATGGTGCTATGTATTTTTTCATGACTTCACGCGATTGGCGCTCATTTCCTGGAATGCCATTAGCGTCCGTCAATTCTTTTAACATTAATTGTGTTTCATCCAACTTAGTCATTATTTCGACCCCCTAAATAATTTATTACTCACTTAGTATAATAGAAACCCGCCAAATTATCAAAACATTCTTTTATCAATACCCATCGTGCTGGCGGTCATAATTGGTTTTATTCTTTTGGATATAGGCTTCAAGCACTTCATCATAACTGAATTCCAATGCTGTAGCCAACCCGCCGTAGCAACTCCAAATCTCCATGAAGTTGGACATCGAATAGTTCTCAAGAAATTCCTGTATGGCTTTTTGCGTCGACAGAAATAGCTCTGTCATGCCTTTTCCTACAACGGGATCTGGCCAAACTTCTAGCGTATTCAAATCTTTCTCAATACCGAGCGACAATAGGAAGTGAATAGAGTCGACATACTCTTCCAGAATAACAGATCGTTCCGATGGGCCTTTCGTGCTCCAAAACTTGAAACAACGTGTTTCATTTGCTAGTTCTGCCAACTCCACTAATAGAGCCAATCCTTTTTTGCGGAAAACATCTTCAGTAATTTCCTGATTAGATTGGATAAAACGATCCAGTTCTGCCTGCATTTTGAACAATTCCTGCAATTTCATAATCATCTCTCCTTTAGTTAAAATAAATCTTGAAACTAAACGACTTCTCACTCGTATAGTTATTAGTAGGACTATGTAAATTAGGAGGTAATTCAAATGGCTTTTCTTATACGCCTCATTGTACTGATATTGATCATTTACTTGTTTTACCGATTGATCCGCTATATTGTAGATCCTAAAAGGAAATTGGATACCGCCCTTGAATCAGGAACTTACTATTTTTTGGATGATGTAAAAAATGTACAAAAAAACTTTTTTATCGCGCTTCGTGGCGTGCTTTTCGAAGGTGAGAAATACCTCGGAACAACTGGGAATTCTTTCGAAGTCGTCTCCATTTTCGTATGGGTAGAAAACCCCGATCAGTTGCAAGGCTTCACCAAGGAAGATTTCTACTTTCTTGAAAAGGAAATTTTGATGAATTATCCAGAAGCCCGCATCAACTGGAAAAATCCGATAGAACGCTTAATGAAGCAGGAAGAATGAGCTCAGCGCTCATCCATTAAAGTAATTTTGGAAGCTCCAAATAAGAAAAGCAAAATCGAGCATCGCTAATACTAGGAAGCCAATTCGGAAATTGGTATGTTTTGTTTTGTGGCGGAATGCCATCATGCCAAGATAAGCGCCAATGCCACCGCCAAAAATCGCCACTGTCCACAGGTTCTTTTCAGGAATCCGCTGTCCACGATGCTGCGCCTGGTGTTTGTCGACTTTCATCATAACAAAAGCCATTACGGTCAGAATTGCAAAATAACCAAAGATAATCAAAAACATAGGGTTTTCCTCCATAAAAAAAGACTGACGAATTCTCGTCAGTCTTTTTTATTGTTTCGCTAAACGCCTGAGCATTGCAGCTTTCTAGTTGTGTGATGTCTATGGCCTGCAATGAACGGTCACTTCCGCTTTTACTATCTAGCTGCAATGACCTGCTCCTCGGGTCATAAGCTGTTCTTCCTGTGCGGCAAAAGCGCCGCTTCGGAAGTTCATCTTATGCCTGTCGGAGCAAACCGGTCACTTCCGCTTTTATTACTATCTAGCTGCAGTGTCTAGACCCTCGGGACTTAAGTCAGCCCACCTGTGCGGCAAAAAGCGCCGCTTGTTGGTCCGTCTTAAGCCTGTCAGGTCTGAACAGACACTTCCGCTTTTATTACTTAGTTACTGCCTTTTTTGCTTGGTCAACCAATGCTGTGAATGCAGCTGCATCAGATACAGCGATTTCAGCTAGCATTTTGCGGTTGATGTCGATGCCTGCAACTTTTAATCCGTGCATAAGACGGCTGTATGAAATTTCGTTCATACGAGCTGCTGCGTTGATACGTGTGATCCAAAGTCTACGGAAATCACGTTTTTTGTTGCGGCGGTCACGGTAAGCATAGTTACCTGACTTCATCACCTGTTGATTTGCTACTTTGAAAAGGATGTGCTTTGCACCATAATAACCTTTTGCTAATTTAATGACCTTTTTACGACGCTGGCGCGTCACTGTTCCACCTTTTACGCGTGGCATATCACATTACCTCCTGCTGAATATATAAAATTCGATTTTTGTTCTTTTCTAGACTTTAGCGCTAAAATCCTCGGGGTCATAAACCAAAGTGGCTTTACGGCAGAAAGCGTCGCCTCACCTATTCGTCCTGTGCCCATCGAATTTACTCGAGCCTTTGTCATTTTCTTATTTCATGTTATAGATTAGTGATTTGATGCGCTTCAAGTCGCCTGAAGAAACAAGTTTCCCTTTGCGAAGTTTACGCTTTTGCTTAGTTGATTTGTTTGCAAATAAGTGGCTAGTGTGTGAGCTGTTACGTCTTACTTTACCAGTACCCGTTTTTTTGAAACGTTTTGACGCACCGCTATGGCTTTTCATTTTCGGCATTTCGAATTCCTCCTAAACAATGATCTCTTATTCTTTTTCGTTGACTGGTGCGAGCATCAAGAACATGCTGCGGCCATCCATTTTAGGGCGTTGTTCAACCGTAGCAACTTCTTTGCACGCTTCTGCGAAACGTTCAAGAACACGTTGTCCGATTTCTTTATGCGTAATCGCACGGCCTTTGAAACGAATAGAAGCTTTCACTTTGTCGCCTTTTTCAAGGAACTTGATTGCATTGCGAAGTTTCGTGTTGAAATCGTGATCGTCAATTGAAGGGCTTAAACGTACTTCTTTGACGACAATCACTTTCTGATTTTTACGGATTTCACGATCTTTCTTCTGTTGCTCAAACTTGAACTTACCGTGGTCCATGATACGAGCAACCGGCGGCTTAGCTTGAGGAGCCACAAGAACAAGATCCAAGTTGACACGAGCTGCAATTTCAAGTGCTTCGTTACGTGTTTTGATGCCAAGTTGTTCACCGTTTTGATCAATAACTCGCAACTCACGTGCACGAATACCTTCATTTACATTAATGTCTTTGCTAATAGTAATCCACCTCCGGATAGTGTCGCGAATAGCTTAAATGTGTGAACCGGCCGAACCGGTTTACAGGGTTCCGATCAAAACAAAAGCGGATGGACCACAGAGGTCCACCCGCAAATATGACAACACGCTTCTTTCTGCGTGTAAAAGTCAATCGTGTATACCTGCCAACAATCGGTCGATCAGGTGAGAAGCGGGTGCTCCTGCTTGCACATATAAGTATTCTATAACCTTATTCATAATATCACGTGCCTTTGGACCTGTCAAGACGTTTACCGAAGTTCGCTTTGAACCAGTTTCACAAAGTCTTCGAATGGCATGCTTTCCGATTTCTGTTCGCCGTATTTCCGGACATTGACAGAACCGTCTTCTAGTTCCCTATCACCGATGACGAGCATATATGGTACTTTTTGCATTTGCGCTTCACGAATCTTATAACCGAGCTTTTCATCGCGTTCATCGATATCCACACGGATCTTATAAGACTGCAATGTTTCCTGCAACTCTTTTGTGTAAATACTGTGGGCATCAAGTGATACCGGAATCAATTCCACTTGTACTGGTGCAAGCCATGTTGGGAAAGCCCCTTTGTATTCTTCAATCAGGAATGCAACAAAGCGCTCCATTGTCGAAACGACTCCCCGGTGAATGACGACCGGACGATGCTGTTTGCCGTCTTCGCCGATATACGACAAGTCAAAACGTTCCGGCAGAAGGAAGTCAAGCTGGACAGTCGACAAAGTCTCTTCTTTGCCGAGAGCTGTTTTTACTTGGACGTCTACTTTAGGTCCGTAAAATGCCGCTTCGCCTTCTACTTCTTCATAGTCAATTTCCATTTCATCCATCGCTTCTTTTAGCATGGCTTGTGCACGATTCCACATGGCGTCATCGTCAAAGTATTTTTCTTTGTCTGCTGGATCACGATAAGACAGACGGAATGAATAATTCTTGATGTCAAAATCTTTATAAACTTCAACAACCAGGTTGACGACACGTTTGAATTCTTCTTTAATCTGGTCTGGACGTACAAAGATGTGGGCGTCATTCAAAGTCATTCCGCGGACACGCTGCAGTCCGGATAAAGCACCTGACATTTCATAACGATGCATCAATCCAAGTTCTGCGATACGAATCGGCAATTGACGATAGGAATGAATGCCTTGTTTGAAAATCATCATGTGATGCGGACAGTTCATTGGACGCAATACCAATTCCTCGTTGTCCATTTTCATGACCGGGAACATATCATCTTGGTAATGGTCCCAGTGCCCGCTAGTCTTGTACAATTCCACGCTTCCCATAACAGGCGTATAAACGTGGTCATAGCCCAGACGCTCTTCTTTGTCGACAATATAACGTTCAATAATACGACGAATTGTAGCACCTTTCGGAAGCCACATCGGTAAACCTTGACCAACTTTCTGAGAATTCATGAATAAATTCAATTCTTTTCCGATTTTACGATGATCGCGTTCTTTCGCTTCTTCTAGCATTTCAAGATGCGCTTTCAAATCTTCTTTTTTGAAGAAAGCTGTTCCGTAGATGCGCTGAAGCATCTTGTTGTCGCTGTTGCCTCTCCAATACGCACCTGCAACACTTAATAATTTAAACTCTTTCAACTTTCCTGTTGACGGTACATGAACGCCTCTGCAAAGGTCAAAAAAATCACCTTGTTCATAAATGGAAACTTGGTCATCTTCAGGAATTGCTTCAAGAAGTTCCAGTTTATACGGATCTTCAATCGCCGCGAATCGTTTCTGTGCTTCTGCACGTGTGACGTCGTGGCGGATAATTTCTACGTTTTCATTGATGATTTTTTTCATTTCTTTTTCAATCAATGGCAAGTCTTCTGACGTAATTGCAGACTCTGTATCAATATCGTAATAAAAACCGTTTTCAATAACTGGACCAACCCCAAGCTTAGCGTCCGGATACATGCGTTTGATCGCTTGTGCCAACAAATGCGCAGTGCTGTGACGTAACACTTCTAGACCTTCATTGGATTCAGGTGTGACAATGGCGATATCTCCATCTTCTTGCAAAGGCGCACGTAAATCGACCAACTTGTCGCCTACTTTGCCAGCTAATGCTTTTTTTCTCAATCCTGGGCTAATTGATTGTGCAATTTCCTCAGTAGTTACGCCTTGTTCAAACTCTTTTACTGCTCCATCAGGGAATTTCAGTTGAATCATGTCTGCCATGCCAATCTCTCCTTTTAATTAGATCTGGTCAAAATGTCCATGCCACAGGGTCTGGATAGACATTCAATATTTTTCTTGTTTATACATGTATAGCAGAAACGATTCGGCCGGTGATACTCCACAAACCAACTCCGTTTTCCTGCGGGAGTCTCCGTTGGTTTGTTCCATATCTTAGCGATTAGTCATGAAAAGAACGGTCGGAACAAACGGCCGCTTCCGCTTTTCTTTGTCCAGCTTCAGCGGCCAGGTTCTCGGGTCATAAGCCAACCCGAATCCAGTTACAGCGCCTAGCTCTTCGGGATATAAGCCACTCTGGCTGTGCGGCTGAAATAACGCCACTTCGCCAGAGCGTCTTATACCTGTCAGAGCTGGACAGGCACTTTCACTTTTTATCCTGTGCGGCTGAAAAAACGCCGCTTCGCCAGTCTGTCTTATGCCTGTCGAACCTTGACGGCCGCTTCCGCTTTTCTTTTTTTCACAGAAAAAAGCCCCATCCCAAAAGGGACGAAGCTTTAGTTCGTGGTTCCACCCTTCTTCTATTCTAAACAGACAGGTCCGTTTAGAATGAAGCTCTGCATCGGCTAACGGGCCGGTACCGTCAGTTGCTACTAAGAAAACTGTTCACAGCTGCTGCTCGAAGGGGGTAAACGGAAAAGCGTTACTTAAGAAGCTCACAGCCTAGGCCTCTCTCTCTGAAAGTCGTAATTTCCGCTCATGTCCTTGTCAAGGCATGTAAAATCTTGGTTCGATTGTTATTACTATAAACCGAATTGTTCCAAAACGCAATAGTTCCAGCGTTTAATTTCGTCGGTTGCGTCCGTCGAGCTTGACCGAATTCGTTAACGCGCGGATTCGTTCCATAATTCGCGCAGCTTTCAAATCTTCTTTTTCGCCGCGCTGTGAGTAGGTCAAATGATATTCCAGTTCAGAGTAACTGAAGTTTGACGACATGAAGGTCGGCAGTTTTTCAGACATCCGGTAATGGAGAATCGTCCCCAGCACCTCGTCACGTGTCCAGCTCGACATCGCTTCTGCTCCAATGTCATCGAGCATTAAGACATCTGCTTTTTTGACGTAATCGACTTTTTCCTGCAGCGTTTGGTCACCGATGGCTTGTTTCATTTCTCGCATGAATTCAGGAACAAATACCAACACCGATTTGACATTTATTTCAGCCAGTTCGTTGGCTACAGCGCTCAGCAAATAGGACTTTCCGATGCCGAATTGTCCGTAGAGGTATAACCCTTTTTCCGGCAAGTTGTCAGGACCAGTCGCCTGATCCAGGAAGTCGCCAACAGCTCGGAACGCTTCCATGCGGCTGTCATCCAAATCAAATCCGTCTAGCGTCGCTTGCATTACTTCTTTTGGCATGTACATGCTGTGTATCAAAGACGAAGCATGTCGCTTATTGTCACTCGCTTCTTTTAAACGGCATTTGGTGTAGGAAATACCAACGGTTCCCCTCTCTAACACGAGGTTTGGTTCAAAGCCTTTCAAATGATTGATACAGACGTCTAAGCTAGGACACTTATTACAATCATGAGATTGATCGATATATTCGTATAACTTCCCGAGTCCTCTATCAATGGTAGCTGCATCGATTTCCTCTGCATGATCTTCCAAGAATTTTTGGACGCCTGCATGTGCCAGCACTTCTTTACGCATTTCTTTATAGCGCTCAGAAAAAGCAGGCGCATTGACTACACGTTTTAAGGTTTCGCTAATCGGTTCCATTTAACCACCTTTTCCTTTCTTCAGCGCAAGTTTCGCAAGAAGTTTTTGTTTTTCTACTTCCAAGCTTTCGTTTCTCGGCTCTGCTTTTGCGACAGGCATGTCGTCTTTTTTATGGAACCATTCCGGCAACTTTTCTTCACGCACCGGCTTCCGGTTTCCATTGCCTGTAAACGGCTTGGCCACTGCAGTTGGTGAGCCTTCCGACTTCCATTTCATATACTGGGTATGCTCGACACGCGCAATTTCCATTGCTTCTTTTGCAGTAGTGACGTTTTTACGCAGCCAATGCGAAGCGATTTTTTCCACGTAGGCTTTAGTTAGCTTCATATCGGTGCGCAGCAGGACATATTGAAGCAAGACGTTGACGACTGGCGGCTTCATCCCATGGGTAATGACCAATTGGTTGGCCAGTTCGACATCAGCAGGCAATGGTTCACTGCCGTTCGCAATATCCCGTAACACTTGAATAGGCGGAGCTGTTTCCAAATAGACAAGCAACTCATCTTGCTTCGTTTTTGGTGCTTCTTCTGTGAGCTTCGGAGTTTCTTTATGCACTTGAACAAGTTGGGGTGCTGTGGTGGAAACCGTGAACTTATAATATTCAGATGCTGATTTTTTCAAACCTTCAACTGTCAATTTATAATCGTCTTCGATTGCCAACAAGATGACTTTCTGCATTTCTAAAGGTCCCCAACCATAGAGGTAACCAAGTTTGGAGATAAAATCTTTGATGGTTGCAGTCAGCACTCGTTTCGGTACTAGCTGCTCAGAGAGCCCTTGGCGAAGCAACGCGAAATCGAATTCTGCATCGGCTTCGTAGGCTCCTTTTTTCCGTTCCTGCAGGTCCTCCTGTATTGGTGGGTATCCAGCCTTCGCATGGACCGGCTGAAAAATGTCGGTGAATGTCCGAGACACTTCTTCAAAATCTCTTGGAATTTCTGAGTGAATCAAAAAACGATTCCGGACTCTGCGATAGGACGGTTCACCGATTTTACTAAACAGAAACATCGACAATAAAGGGTCCATAAAAAAAGTTTTGGGATCCAGTGGTGGACATAATTCATAAATGAAGCAGCGGTTGCCATCGTCTTTCCGATAAGTTTTCAGCAAACCAATCGCTTCCAATTGAATCCTCGCTTCAAAAATTTTCGAAATAGGATTTCCCAATGTGTTCATCAATGTATAATGGGTCGCCTCATCACCAGATGCTTCCCCTTCAGCCCATAGCGTCAAGTAAAACGCGATAGCTTCTGCGCCGATCATCGGCTGGTAAAGCAACGTCAACAGCTGGCGATCGTAATTCGAAAATGGGTAAGGCAGACGGATTCGATAGGGATCAGCTGGCTGCAATTCTTTATAATACGCAGTCATAAGTCACCGCCTTAGTCGATTTTCTTGTCTTCCGGACTTTTGTTCAGCAAATCCTTTAGTTCGTCGATAAAAACAGTAATATCTTTAAATTGGCGATATACCGAAGCAAAGCGAACATAGGCCACTTCATCAATTGCTGCTAGACGGTTCATGACCAATTCTCCGACTTCTTCGGATTTCACTTCGGGGTTTCCTGCCCGGCGAAGGTCTTTCTCGATCGTAAAGACGACTTCTTCCAACGCTTCTAAAGATACCGGCCGCTTTTCACACGCACGAATCAAACCGCGCAGAACTTTTTCACGACTAAACTCTTCACGTGAGCCATCTTTTTTGACGACAATCAACGGCATCTCTTCCACTTTCTCAAAAGTGGTAAAGCGATATCCGCATGATTCACATTCTCTGCGCCTTCTAATTGATTTCATTTCATCTATTGGCCGTGAATCGACAACACGTGTGCCGTTATGTTGGCAAGCTGGACATTTCATTTTGACATCTCCCTAACTTCTCTATCTAGTGTATCTAGTATAACAAAAATTCTTTCGGAAAATAGAAAAAGCAGAGGATTTTATCCTCTGCTTACGTGTTTTTTGTTAAATGGATTATACTGTTACTGAAACTTTGGATTTCCCAGCACTGACTGGACCCATGCCGCGCGGCAATTCTACAAGCTCGCGTGACGTTGAACCTAGTGCTTCTGCGATATACTCCGCTGCAATTGTCGGATCTAAATCGCCACAAGTGTAAACATCTACACTCGCATAGCCGTGTTCCGGAAAACTGTGAATCGTTAAGTGAGATTCAGAAATGATCACAACTCCGCTGACACCTTGTGGGGCAAACTTGTGAAAAGCTACCTCTCTTACTTCAGCTCCGGATTTGAGTGCTGCATCAACAAAAGTTTGCTCGATAAAATCCATATCGTTTAATTTGTCAAAATCACACTGCCAAAGTTCTGCAATTACGTGACGTCCCATTGTTTCCAAGGTTCGTTTTCCCCCTTTGATATCATTTTGGTTTTTGCGCAAAATATTCAAAGTTGACTACCACGGGGGAAAGTTAGTCCAAAGAGGTCCTAACCCTTTAAGCAGTCATGTGAATAAAAAATCTTACGCTCCTAATTCCGAGATGCATGATGGAAATTCAGAAGTGGTAGCCATTTTTAACTACGATTCATAGTATAAAACGGATTTATTGTAAAAGCAATAATAATATCTTAATAATCTTGATTTTTTTAGTAAATTTCCCATAAAAAAACCGTCTTTCCATCTAAAAACGGAAAAACGGGATGATTCATTTTATTTGGATACCAATATTAGAGCGTTTGCGACTTTCTTCGTCAAATCGATAACACGTGCCGAATAGCCCCATTCATTGTCGTACCACGCGAGAACTTTCACTTTGCGCCCGCCAATTACCATTGTCGATAAGCCATCAACTATCGCAGATTGGGGATTACTATTGAAATCGACAGACACTAGAGGCTCCATCGTCAAGCTCAAGATCCCCTCAAGGCCATTTTCTGATGCTTCCTCGAATGCTTGATTAACTTCTGCTATCGTCACGTCTGACTTTAAATCGACAACTAGATCGACCAAGGAGACATTTGGTGTCGGAACCCGTAACGCCATGCCATGCAGCTTGCCTTGTAATTCCGGCATTACCGATGATAGCGCTTTCGCAGCACCCGTAGAAGTTGGGATGATGGATTGTGCACATGCACGTGCACGCCGAAGATCTTTGTGCGGATTATCCAAATTTTGCTGATCGTTCGTGTAGGAATGAATTGTCGTCATCAAACCATTTTCAATACCGAATTTATCATGCAGGACTTTTACGACAGGTGCCAAGCAATTCGTTGTACAGCTTGCGTTGGAAATGATGTCGTGCTTATCAATATCTAGTTTGTCATCGTTGACACCCATAACAATTGTAATATCTTCTTTTTTTCCAGGCGCCGTCAAAATTACTTTTTTAGCTCCAGCTTCCAGGTGCAGAGCGGCTTTTTCGCGAGAATTAAACTTTCCAGTTGCTTCGATGACAATATCAATGCCCATTTCTTTCCACGGCAGATTCAGTGGGTCTCGTTCACTTACCAATTGTACACGTTTCCCGTTAACAATTAAGGCATCTTCTTCTGAAGATACGTCACCAGCGAAGGTGCCGTGATTTGTGTCATACTTAATTAAATGCGCAAGGGTTTCAGCCGGATAAGTAGCATTGACTGCCGTAATTGTAACGTCATCCATCATTATCGCTTGTCTGAAAACCATACGGCCAATACGGCCAAATCCGTTAATTGCAATAGAAACTGTCATGTAAGAGTCCTCCGTTTATAATTAAGTTATACTCATATTTTTAATTTCTCATATAGTATAACACAATTAACTATTCAGAGAACCTTAAAAACAGCATATCTCTTTATTCTTTTTCAGGACTGGCATGCCAGTTGTCTAAGATCCGGTTTAACTGCCATTTCGTTTCATCTAGTGTTCCGTTGTTGTAGATGACGGCATCTGCACCATCTTCTTTTACAGACATCGGCAATTGGGAGGCGATACGTGCCTTGGCCTCTTTTTCGGTAAAACCATTCCGTTCTACAAGTCGAGCAAATTGGTTTTCTTCTGTAACACTGACGACTAAAATGTTATCCACCAAATGTTGAAGGCGGCTCTCGAATAATAACGGGATATCCATGATGATCGTCTTGAATCCCTGCGCCAGAAGCTCCTGCCGCTGCCGCAGCATTTCCTGGCGTATTGCAGGGTGGATAATGTCGTTTAGGATTTTCCTACTTGCTGGATCATTAAAAATGATTTCTCCTACTTTTGCACGATCCATTGTCCCGTCTTCTTTTATCACATCAGATCCAAATGCCTCCGTAATTTGCTCTAAGGTCTCTGAACTCGGTTCTACTACTAAGCGCGCCACTAGATCTGCATCAACGATCGGATAGCCCCAACTTTTCAGCATGCCGGATACCGTACTTTTCCCACTGGCAATACTGCCTGTTAATCCAATGATCATCATCCAACCTCATTTCTGGCAGCTCGGGCAATACATTGAAGCCCTTCCGCCGATTTTCAGGGTTTTTGTTGCAGTGCCGCAATCTGCACATTGTTTTTTTCCATACATGCCGAAACGGTTTTGCATGCTACCCGATTCACCGTTAATATTGCGGTAATCCGATATCGTACTGCCTCCTGCTTCTATGCTTTCCAGAAGAATGGCAACGACCGTCTCGAATAATTCCACTTTGCGCTTTTTACTGATGCGGCTAGCCGACCGCTTTGGATGAATCTTCATTTTAAAAAGTGCTTCGGTTGCATAAATATTGCCACAGCCAGAAATGACTTGGCCATCCATAATGACTTCTTTGATTGCCTTGTTCTTGTATTTGGAACTTTCCGCCCTCAATAGAAAATGTTCAAGTGCCACTGCCTCGAAAGGCTCTGGTGCCATCAGCAGCAAAGGCGGGAAATCCGCTTCTTCCTGCAAAACCCGCATCTCCCCGAATCTTCGGATATCAGAAAATGCCAATAGCTTACCATCGCTCAATGTCAATACGACATGTACGTGGCGTCGGAATTTGTCCTCTGGAATCGACTGAAGCTGGTCGATATAAAACCAAGCTCCAGACATCCCTAAATGATTGACCAATAAGAATTCATTGTCTTTTCGCAATGTAAAATAAATGTATTTACTGCGCCGCTCGACACGGATGATTTGTGCACCGACCAAGCTTTCGATAAACCGGTCAGCTTCCATCCGTTTGATGATCGCTTCCTTGCCATTTGTTTTCGACACGCGGATCGTATCTGAAACCGCTACTGCCTCAATCTTTTTTCCAACGGACACGGGGCGGATCTGTCGAACGACACCTTCCACTTCCGGAAGTTCAGGCATATTGTTGCCCTCCTGTCATTTCGTATCGTACCAGGTAGCGCCATGCGCGATGTCCACTTTTAATGGAACGATTAGCTTCACTGCGTTTTCCATCACTTCGGGAACCAATTCCATCAACTTATCCAATTCCTCTGGTGGCGCCTCGAAAATCAATTCATCGTGCACCTGCAGCAGCATTCTCGTCTGCATCTCTTCACGCTCTAGAGCTGCATCCATATCGATCATTGCTTTTTTTATGATGTCTGCTGCACTGCCTTGAATCGGTGTATTCATCGCTGTACGTTCTGCAAAGCTACGCAAATTAAAGTTAGAGCTCGTAATATCCGGTAAATAGCGTCTCCGGTTCATCAACGTCGTAACAAACCCATCACGCTTTGCATCTGAAACAATAGTCGTCATATAGCTTTTGACGCCAGGAAAGCTGGCAAAATAACGTTCAATAAAGTCCGCCGCTTCTTTACGAGGAATGTTCAGGTTTTGAGACAAACCATAATCACTGATGCCATAAACTACCCCAAAGTTAACAGCTTTAGCAGCTCGGCGCATGTCCCCAGTCACTTGTTTTTCAGGAACATGAAAAACATCACTGGCCGTTGTTGTATGAATATCACGGTCATCTTTAAAAGCTTGAACCAAACGCTCATCTTCTGACATATCTGCCAAAACACGCAATTCAATTTGTGAATAATCGGCAGCAACCATCACCCAGCCAGGTTCTGAAGGAACAAAGGCTTTACGGATTTTCCGTCCCTCTTCAAGACGCACCGGGATGTTTTGCAAGTTCGGATTGGTTGAACTAAGCCGGCCTGTTGTTGTCAGAGCCTGTTGGAAACGGGTATGGACTTTGCCATCCTCGTGAATTTCTTTTAATAAACCTTCTATATAAGTAGACAAAAGTTTGCCGAGCTGACGATACATTAGAATGTGAGAAATGATTTCGTGCTGCCCTTCCAATTTTTCAAGTACATCCGCTGCTGTCGAGTAGCCGGTTTTGGTTTTCTTTAAAGCTGGCAATCCTAGTTTTTCAAACAAGATGACACCTAATTGTTTAGGTGAATTGATATTAAACTCTTGTCCGGCAAGCCCATAAATATCCGATTCGATTTTCTCCAGTTTATGAGACAATTCCTTGCCCATTTCAGATAATTGATCACGGTCGACTTTGACGCCTAGTGACTCCATTTGCCCCAAAACGCTTGCCAATGGCAGCTCCAATTTATCGTATAAATCAAATTGCTCATTGTCTTCAAGTTTTTCCATGACCAACGGACGGACTTTCCAGATGGTGCGTGCTTTTCTGGCAATATGCTCGTTGAGGATCGACTCTTCCGGCACTTTCTTTTTAGCGCCTTTGCCGTAAATTTGCTCGTTTGTCGACACGTCCTTATAGCCGTATTCCTGGACGATGCTCGCCATATCCGTGTAAGTCAAAGATGGATTGACAATATAAGCACCCAACATCAAGTCGAAGTCGACACCTTTTAGTTCAATGCCGACGCGCAGAAATGCCGCAGTCGCCGCTTTGGAATCTGCCATGAATTTCTTTCTTGATGGATCTTTAAACCAAGTACGGAATTCCTCCGATTGCTCAGCGACTGCCATTGGAATTACATAGGTTGCCGTTTCAGTTGCTAAAGAAACCCCAAGCAAATCGCAACTATGATAATGTTCGTCGTACAGCTCCAGATGAACCGCCATCTCGTCTTTCAATATCGAGGGATTGATGCTTGTCAGCACTTCGAACGTCAATTCTTCTTTGACCGTTTCTTCTGCTGTATACTCCATTTTCTCTAATAAGGATTTAAACGCCAATTCATTCCATATTTTCACTAATTCGTCCTGGTCTGGACCTGCATAGCTCAATTCTTCAATCTTGATGTCGATCGGCGCATTGCGTTCGATCGTCGCCAGCTGCTTGCTGATGTAGGCGAGATTTTCATTGGCGACCAGTTTTTCTTTCATTTTGCCTTTTTGTTGCTCAATCGCTTCATAGACACCTTCGACAGAGCCGTGTGCTGCCAACAGCTTCAGCGCCGTTTTTTCACCGACTCCTGGCACGCCAGGAATGTTGTCGGAAGCATCGCCCATGAGACCTTTCATATCAATGATCTGATTGGGCGTCAAGCCGTATTTCTCCTTGATGTGCTCAACCGTATACTTCTCGATATCGGTGATGCCTTTCCGCGTGATATAAACCGTTGTTGAAGGCGAAGCCAGTTGCGTCAAATCTTTGTCTCCTGAAATGACCACGACTTCGTCACCTTCTCGCTCTGCTTCGAGACTCAAGGTTCCGATAATATCATCCGCCTCGTAATTGTCCAATTCGTAGCGTTTGATCCGGTAGGCATCGAGCAATTTTCTTAGGTAAGGAAATTGTTCCGACAACTCAGGCGGCGTCTTTTGCCGTCCACCTTTGTATTCACTGAAAGTTTCATGGCGGAAAGTTGTTTTTCCCGCATCAAAAGCCACAATCATATGCGTTGGCTTTTCTTCGTCCAGTATTTTTTGAAGCATCATGGTAAATCCGTATACAGCATTGGTGTGGATGCCGTTTTCATTGGTCAACAGTGGCAAGGCGAAAAACGCACGATACGCCAAGCTGTTGCCATCTAATAAAAGTATTTTCTTTGCCACAAAATTACCCCTTCCATAAAAAAGCCGTCATTCCTTTTATTTTACCACGTGGGCAAATAGAAGAGAAATGACGGCCATAGCCTTATTCGTAATTACCGGATAAGATATCCGCATAGGGTGAATCCGACGGTAGAATAATCACCGTGTCCTCGCCAATCGTTTTCTTATAGGATTCAAGCGAACGGTAGAGTTCATAGAATTCCGCATCTTTCGAGAACGACTCGTTATAAATTTTAGCAGCTTCCGATTCCCCTTCCGCCTGGATCAATGCAGCTTCCTTGCGGGCAGTGGCAATTACTTCCTGTGCTTCACGGTCAGCCTGCGCTTCCATTTCACGTTTTTTTGCATCTCCCTGGGACAGGTAATCCTGAGCCGTGGATTCACGTTCGGAAATCATCCGCGTATAGACGGATTGTTCATTTTCCTCCGGCAAATCCGTGCGCTTTATGCGGACATCCAGCACCTGGATGCCGTATTGGTCTTTCTCCAGTAATTCATTGACTTTCGCCGTGACATTATCGTTCAAGCTGCCGCGGGATGAATTTTCATCATTGATGATTTCATCGTAATTCAATTGTCCCAGCTCTGTCCGAACGACGGAATAAATGAACTCTTCCATCCGTGATTCAGCATTGACGATGGTCCCTGCATTCGAAATGAGATTTAACGGATTTACTACATGCCAGACGGCGTAATTGTCAATGATGATGCGTTTCTTATCTTTTGTGTTGATTTCCGCTTCTGAAACATCGTAGGTCATTTGGTAATTTGGCAAAGTCATGACACTTTGGATGAACGGAATCTTCATCTTAATGCCCGGCTCTTCCTGGATTTTTACCACTTCGCCGAATTGGCGGACGACGCGGTATTCATTTTCTTTTACAACATACACATTCGTCAGGACGATAAGCAAAAGAACAAATGCCACAACTAGACCCACAATCAGTTTCCAGTATTTCTTGAAATCGATGGGATCTCTCGGTTCTTTGTTCTTTTTTGGTCTTTCGTAAGGGTTGAATTTCTTCACTTCGTCTAAGGGTTTATTCGGTTCCATTAGTTGCTTCCCCCTTCTTCTCCTGCTGTTTCTTCTGCTTCAGCTGCTGGTGGGACGGCTGTTTGTAAACCATCCAACGGCAGGTATTTCATTGTGCCGCCTTCATCATTCATGATGTATAATTTGGCGTTCGGCAGGACCGATTCCAAAGTTTCCATGATGATCCGCTGTTTGGTGACTTCTGGATTAGCTTCGTATTCCACATACAACTTATCGAATAACGCGACGTCTCCTGTTGCTTGCTGGACTCGTGACACTTTCTGACCCTCTGCACGCGAATTGATCGCCGCTTTTTCTCCTAAAGCTTCGTTGCGCTTTTGGTTTTCGTATTTTTTGGCTTCATTGATTTTTGTGTTCATTGTTTCCCGGGCATCTGTTACATTCGTAAATGCCGCGCGCACTTCTTCGTTCGGCAGCTCCACATCCTGCAGCTTGACAGCTAGAACCGTGATGCCGATATCGTATTTTTCAATCAACGAGGCAAGCAAATCACGCGTCTCGGCTTCAATTTCCGCTTTCCCGGAAGTCAATGCATCGTCAATTAACGAGTTACCGATAATTGAGCGGATGGAAGCTGATGTTGCGTCGTGCAGAATGTCTTGAGGGGCTTCTGCATTGAATAAGTATTTTTTGGGGTCAGTGATTTTCCACTGGACCACCAGATCTGTCAAAACGATATTTTCATCTCCAGTAATCATCTTGGTTTCCTTATCAAATGCCACAATCTCGCCTTCTTCGTTCTGGTTATAGCCAAATTGCAGACTATAGGTTTCTTTCGACAGGATTTCTGCTTTTTGGATTGGCCAAGGCATCTTAAAGTGCAATCCGGCTTCGGTAATGGTTTCATTGGCTACACCAAATGTGATGATGACTGCTTGTTCAGATTCATCTACTGTATACCAAGAAGTAAAAACTGCGATGAGCAGAAAGATTCCAGCAATAGATAATCCAATCACCGCCAACATTTTTTTCGTTGTCATGGTACGTCCCCCTTTTCCTTGTTACCCAGTATACGGAATAATAGTGAAATAGTTTCATAAAAAAAGAAAAAGAGCCCGGG
Source organism: Planococcus antarcticus DSM 14505 (assembly GCF_001687565.2). Lineage (NCBI taxonomy): Bacteria > Bacillati > Bacillota > Bacilli > Caryophanales > Caryophanaceae > Planococcus > Planococcus antarcticus. Next base: position 1,426,682 of record NZ_CP016534.2, on the reverse strand, counting down.
GAAGGGACTCTTTTTCAAATCATGCGGTTGAAGGGGGTTCTATTAAACCTTACCACCCAATTATGAAGCTGGTGTTGAGCTCCTGTAAATTTACCATTGATTTTTTTTATACTTCTTGTAATAATTCACTTGGCGCGCCAACAGATAAAACTTTCGTTTCAGGTGCTTATCTTGTTTGTAGAATAACGGGTTGCCGTATTGCCCCTTCTTAATCAAGCGCTTAATGTCTTTAAGCACAGCTTTATTAGCGACAAAGTTACGCAAGACAGCTTTTGGTACAACAGTGAACAGGAAATCTTCATTTAAATACGTAACAGGCTTATCAATCTGATAAATTAAATCATCGACAAAATACTCAGCCATATTATGACCAAGGGCAGTGACATAGTAGCTTGAGCGGCCTTGTCGAATATTCACTTCAAACACTTTGAACTTATTGTCGCGTGCATCGTATTTCAAATCAAAGTTTGCAAACCCATTGTAGCCAACTGCTTCTAGAAAGTTCTGTAGTTTGACCATCATATCTTTGTCAAAACGAGTGATCAGTGCCGTATAGTTTCCAATTGCCGTCACTGTGTGTTCTTGCAAGACAACCTGTGCAAACGTCACTAATTGTGTTTTTCCTTTTGAATTGGCATAGATGACCGAATCCCACATAAAGGTATCGTCTCCCGGAATATAATCCTGGATGATTAATTCGTCGCGGTAGCCGCCTGCCTTGATTTGCTGGATTACTTTGAACATCTCTTTCGGACTTTCGACCTTATAAACTTTCTGCTGTCCTTCAAACTTGTTTCTGCTGTATTCGATGCCGTTGCTTGGCTTGATGATGACCGGGAACATCATCTCTTCCTCGAATGGCGCTGCCGAATTGCAGTCATAGAAGAAAGTTGTCGGCGTTTCGATACCGTGTACTTTACAAAGCTGATAGAAATTCGCTTTAACCTGCAACTGGTTCATCAAATTTTCATTGATATAATTGAAGACGTAATGCTCACGAAGAATTTTAGCGTTTTCAATAATCAGGCGTACATAAAGATCGTTTGTACCAATCAGCAAAAGGGTCTTGCCTGGAGCCCTGTACTTGTGGGCGATATCGATCAGTATATCTGCAAATTGGGAATCGTCAGCCAGACCGGAGCGCAACTCAATAGTTTCAGTAATCGTGCTCAATGAAGTAAATGATAAATGTTCTTTACCGACTAAAATCGGTTTGATGCCATATGCTTCGTGAAAAGAAATGGCCATGTTGTAAGCGTTCATGTCTGTGCCGATTATAATTGGCAAAAATGGGTGTTTGGTTTCCATACTTTCCTCCTAAATTAACTAGCCAAAGGCAAATAGATGGTGAATGTGGTGCCGACACCAACTGCACTATCGACTTCCACTTTTCCATGATGCGCTTCGATTAAGTGTTTAACAATGGAAAGTCCAAGGCCGGTGCCGCCTGAATTCCGGCTTCGGGCCCGGTCGACACGGTAAAAACGTTCAAATAACCGGCCGATTTCCGAGCTTTCAATCCCGATTCCCTGGTCCTCCACTTGAACGATGGCTTGATCGTCTTTGACAGAGAGCCGGATCGTAATTTCTGTATGGTTCCCTGAATATGTAACAGCATTAATCAGGAGATTCATCATCACCTGGATTAGACGGTTGGAATCACCATAAACTGTCACGGGTTTAACTTCCAGCTTCAACCCAATGGATTTCTCATTGATCTTTGGTTGTATCATTTCTACTGCCCTTTTAATGACAGCTTTCATATCTGTTGGCTGCGCATTCACTTCAAAGCCACTTTGTTCCACATTTGATAAATCGAGAAGATCGTTTATGAGCATTTCCAACCGATTACTTTCCGCATGAACAATTTCCAAAAACGATAATAAGGTCTCAGTATCCTTGTATGCGCCATCAAGCAGGGTTTCCGAAAACCCTTTAATGGACGTTACCGGGGTCCGAAGCTCATGGGAAACATTGGCAACGAAATCTTTGCGGATCTGCTCCAGCCTTTTCAGTTCTGTAATGTCGTGAAACACAATGACAATTCCCAACCAGCGCTGATGTTCTCCAATAACAGGTGCACCGTAGACGTTAAGGTTCTTCAATTTCACTCCTGATATAAATTCAATCTGAGCCCTGGAATGCGTTTCCGTCATGAAGACATTTTCAATGAAATCCTCCAGTTCATAAGGAACTCGGATTTCTTTATAAAATTTCCCCAATGTATTTTCAGTGGATAATTCAAATTCATCTAAAAAGGGTTTATTGACAAGAGAAACGGCTCCTTGCCTGTCGATCATGATCAACGCACTGCCCATGTTCTCGATCAACGTCTTTAGCCGCTCTTGTTCCAGGACACGCACCGCTGTGATTTCCTGCAGATTCCGGGCCAGAACATTAATGGTCCGGCTCAATCCAACGCTACCAAGAGCATTGGATTCCGATGCACGCGCCCGGTAATTTCCTTTGACCAATTCCATAGCCGTTTCTGTGGCATTTTCAATCGGTTTGATGTTCACTTCAATAATTCGTCTGCCCACAATCGCTGAAAATAACATAGCAACTGCAAAGGCTAGAAATAAAATCAGCCAAATTCCTGGTTTATTTTCGGCATTCTCATAGATCGGCAAAAGCTGAAGCACAACGATGAACAACCCTGAAAGCATCATTCCGATCCACACCAGCAGGGTGACCAGCAGACGATGCCGAAAAGATTTCATGAGCTTTTTGGCTCTTCAAATTTATAGCCCAGTCCCCGAATTGTTTTAATGAAAGTCGGTTTTCGGCTATTTTCTTCGATCTTATCGCGCAAATGGCTAATGTGGACATCGACAATCCGCGTATCCCCTGCAAAATCATATTTCCAAACCGCGCTCAGCAGCTGATCTCGCGTTAATACCCGATTTTTATTTTCCATTAAATATACTAAAAGCTCAAATTCCTTCGGTGTAAACTCCAACTGCTCTTTATTGAGAAAAACTTCAAATCGATCGGGATAGACATCCAATTTACCGAGGGAAATTGGCGCCGAAGAATCCTGCTGCGCAGCCGGGACATTACTAGACCTTCTCAACACTGCTTTAATGCGCGCTACCACTTCTCTTGGGCTGAAGGGTTTGGTCATGTAATCGTCCGCTCCCAGTTCCAGCCCCAGCACCTTATCAAACTCATCGCCTTTGGCTGTCAACATGATTATGGGTGTATTAATTTTTTGCTGGCGCAGTGATTTACAGACTTCTACTCCGTCCATTGACGGCAGCATAAGATCCAGTACAATCAGCGATGGGTTTTCACTCAAAGCCAAATCATAACCAAGTTTGCCATCATTTGCAACAACGGTCTCAAAACCCGCCTGGACAAGATTATAGGACAATAAAGTCGCAATTGAGTGTTCATCTTCGATTATTAATATTTTTTTCAGCATTTTACATCCTCCATACTCAGTTTGAAACCCCCATCTCAAACCGCGTCAGAAATTATCTATTGCACGAATCGTTCATTATTCCACAATTCTCGGTGGATTAGCTGTGATTTGTCCTTGTACTGCGATTTCACCATTTTCATCGACTCCTTCAACTTGGACGATTACTTCATTATGATCGATATTCACTTCAACGACCTCCAATAAAAAGTCGATGGTTGCGTAATGGTGGATAGGCTTTAAGAACTTCAGCTGCTGGCCTGTAATATAAGAACCGGGACCCGGTACGTATTTGGACACCGCAGAAGTAAGAATGCCCGTCAACATGATATTCGGCACCACTGGTTTTCCAAAAGTAGTTTGCGCCGCAAAATCGTGTTGAATATACAGCGGATTGCTGTCATTGGTCAAACCCAGATAGAGAAGCAGATCTTTGTCTTCAATCTTTTCTGTCAGCTTTAGTTTCTCGCCGATTTTGATTTCTTCTACTTTCCGGCCTAATTCCCGCTTTTTCCCAAGCAACAAACAACATCCCTCCATTTTCTTGATACTCCTATAGTATCAATTTAGTCAATGAAAGTGCAAGCGCCTTAGGTAGCAGGAAAACAGATCTTACCCACGATACTAAAAAACGGACAGGGATAATCCCCTGTCCGTCGCCCCTATAGATTAAGCCAATACTTTCATAACAGCTTTCACCGAATCTGCTGATTGGTTCAATAACCCTTTTTCTTCTTCGTTCAAGTCAATTTCAATAATCTTTTCGATACCACCAGCACCCAATATGGTCGGTACACCCAGGTAGATGCCATCTAAACCATACTCGCCTTCTAAATAGGCGATCGACGGTAAAATACGGCGCTGATCTTTGATGATTGCTTCAGCCATTTCGACTATTGAAGCTGCTGGCGCGTAATAAGCCGAACCGTTCCCCAAAAGGTTGACGATTTCCGCTCCTCCTTTGCGCGTTCGTGCCACAATTTCAGCCAAACGCTCTTTGGAAATCAAAGTCTCTAACGGAATGCCGCCCGCATATGAATAGCGCACGAGCGGTACCATATCATCACCATGCCCCCCCAATACGAATCCGGTGACATCTTTGACCGAGACATCCAATTCTTCTGCTACAAATGTGCGGAAACGAGCAGAGTCCAATACACCGGATTGTCCGATCACGCGTTCTTTCGGGAACCCGGATGCCTGAAAGACGGTATAAGTCATCGCATCAACCGGATTGGTTAAAACGATGATTGTCGTTTCCGGAGAGTATTTCACAATATCAGCTGTAACAGCTTTCATGACCTTCTGATTGGTTTGAACCAAATCGTCACGGCTCATGCCCGGCTTTCGTGCAATTCCTGCAGTAATAATGACTAAATCTGAGTCTTTGGTGTCTTCGTAATTTGATGTTCCTAAAACACGAGCATCAAACCCGAGAACAGGCGCTGCTTCTGCCATATCCAAAGCTTTGCCTTTTGCCGGATTTTCCATCGGCGGAATATCCACTAATACGACATCTCCCAATTCTTTTTGAGCCAATAAGAAAGCCGTCGTAGCACCTGTAAACCCAGAACCGATTACTGAAATCTTTTTACGTTTGAATGTCATGAAATATCTCTCCTTTTAGTAGATGATTTTCATCAATTTAGTAGCATACTGATATTGCGCAAAACAACTCCGCTTTCCCGCGGGCGTGAACCGAACTAACTCGTCCTCAACGCCCGAGTGAATTTCGGCACTACGCTATCCCGCGGGAGTCTCCTTTGTTGTGCTCCATATCTGTTCAGTGACATTAATTAATAAACACTTTTATAGATACTTAAGACTTACCCAGAAACGAAATCTTCGTTTCTTAATTACCTCCACACATCTAAGAAGAAAGAACAGAAGGCGCCGACTCCCGCGGAATAGCGAGAGCCAAGACCCTGCAAGAGCGTAGCGACGAAGCGGCTTGGCGCTTGCCCGCAGGAAAGCGTCCTCCTGGCGCGATTTCTTCACCCTACTCTACTAAACAACATAAAAATCGGTATTCTACTAATAAATAATACAAAAAAGGAGGGAAAATCCCTCCCTCTTTTTTACGCTTATAGGTTTTTGATCAATTCATCAGCAAACTCAGAGCATTTCACTTCTGTCGCACCGTCCATTAGACGTGCAAAGTCGTAAGTTACAACTTTAGAAGCAATTGTTTTCTCCATAGAATTTATGATCATTGTAGCAGCTTCTCCCCACCCAAGGTGCTCAAGCATCAATACGCCTGAAAGGATGAGAGACGAAGGGTTTACTTTATCCAGGCCAGCATATTTAGGTGCTGTTCCGTGAGTTGCCTCGAAAATCGCATGTCCAGTATCGTAATTGATGTTCGCTCCGGGAGCGATACCAATTCCGCCTACTTGAGCAGCCAACGCATCAGAGATGTAATCTCCGTTTAAGTTCATTGTTGCAACAACATCGAACTCGCTTGGACGTGTAAGAATTTGTTGTAGAAAGATGTCAGCAATTGAGTCTTTAACAAGAATTTTGCCTGCAGCAAGTGCTTCTTCTTGTGCTTTGTTCGCAGCATCTGTCCCTTTTTCATCTTTAATTGCATCGTATTCGTTCCAGGTAAATACTTTCTCGCCGAATTCTTGCTCAGCCACTTCATAGCCCCAGTTTTTGAAAGCTCCTTCAGTGAATTTCATAATGTTTCCTTTATGAACAAGCGTTAATGATTCACGGCCTTCAGTGATTGCATAGTTGATTGCAGCGCGAACTAAACGTTTTGTTCCCTCTTCTGAAATCGGTTTGATGCCGATACCTGAAGACTCAGGGAAACGAATGTTTTTAACGCCCATTTCGTCTTGTAGGAATGAAATTAATTTTTTCACTTCATCTGAACCTTTAGCGTACTCGATACCTGCGTAGATATCTTCTGTGTTTTCACGGAAAATAACCATGTCTGTGTCTTCAGGACGTTTGACCGGTGAAGGTACGCCTTCAAAGTAGCGAACTGGACGTAAGCAAGTGTAAAGATCCAATTCTTGACGAAGTGCAACGTTCAATGAACGGATACCGCCGCCGATCGGTGTAGTCAAAGGACCTTTAATAGCGATCAAGTAGTCACGGATTACATCAAGAGTTTCTTCAGGAAGCCATTCGCCCGTTTGGTCAAATGCTTTTTGTCCTGCAAGAACTTCTTTCCAGACAATTGATTTTTCGCCGTTATAAGCTTTTGTTACGGCTTCTTCTAAAACGCGCGAAGCTGCATGCCAAATATCCGGTCCTGTTCCGTCACCGATAATGTAAGGAATTACTGCGTTGTTTGGTACGTTCAAGACACCGTTTTCTACTGAAATTTTTTCGCCGTTAGTCATGTATAATTTCCTCCTGTGGTCAAAGTCATAGGGCTGCACAGAGTGCAAGCCCTATGAGTTATATTTTTAATAGTAATAATTACGAAAGGCTATTTTATCTTTCTTCAACCGGTACATACGTTTGCATGCCAGGTCCGATGTATTCCGCGCGTGGGCGGATCAAGCGGTTGTCCGAGTACTGCTCCAAAATATGAGCCAGCCAGCCGGATGTGCGGGATACCGCAAAAATCGGCGTGAACAGATCATGTTCGATGTTCAGGCTATGGTAGACCGACGCCGAGTAAAAATCTACATTCGGCGGCAGGTTTTTCTGGCCGGAAACGATGTCATCGATTTTTACGGACATCTCGTACCATTTCTCTTCGCCGCGGATCTTCGTCAATTTCTGAGACATGTCACGCAAATGCTTCGCGCGTGGGTCGCCTTTACGATAGACACGGTGTCCGAAGCCCATGATTTTTTCTTTGTTTTCCAGTTTGTCATTGATGACTTTTTCGACGTTATCGACCGAGCCGATTTCTGTCAACATTTTCATCACTTGTTCGTTTGCGCCGCCGTGAAGTGGACCTTTTAAGGCGCCGATTGCAGCGGTTACACCTGAATAAACGTCAGACAGTGTCGCAACTGCCACACGTGCCGTGAACGTTGATGCGTTCAACTCGTGGTCGGCGTGAAGAACCAACGCTTTGTTAAACGCTTCTTCTTCAATGGCTTCTGGCAATTCACCAGACAACATGTACAGGAAGTTTGCGGCAAAGCTTAAGTCCATTTTGGGGGCAACGGGTTCTTGTCCGTTGCGGATGCGGCCGAAAGCGGTCACCAATGTCGAGATTTTCGCTTGGATTTTGATCGCTTTGCGGTAATTCGCTTCTGGTTCCATGACTTCGGCTTCTTCGTCAAACAAGCCGAGCATCGAAACTGCTGTACGAAGCGCGGCCATCGGGTGGACATGCTTGATGTCGTACGTTTTGAAATGGTCCAGCACGGCTTGAGGAACCGCCATGTTGTCTGCCAATTGCTGCTTGAGTTCCGCCAATTCGTCTGCCTTCGGCAAGCGCTGATGCCACAGCAGGTAAATCACTTCTTCAAAGCTGGCGTTGACAGCCAGGTCATCAATATCGTAGCCGACGTATGTAAGTGTGTCATCAATGATCGAGCTGATGGCGGATTGGGTTGCTACTACACCTTCTAAACCTTTTGACGATGTCATATAAATCGCTCCTTCTTTAGTCTAATTCATCATTCCAAAAAAAAATGCAGAATGATGTCTCATCTGCGTTTATGAACTTCTGTTTTTATTTCCTTACTTAGCCATTATAATCAACTTTGTAGAATTTGTGAATGGAAACGCTTATAGAAATTAAATTTCCTTGGAAAATCGATGGAAATACCCGGCATTATCCAACGATAACCCGGGTGTTTTTCATCTTTTTATGGATCATTCGATAAATGAATGGCTTATACATTTTCTGAGTCGGGCTGAAAAGCATAGTAAAACCGATTGCATCGGAGATAAATCCAGGTGTTAGCAGCAAAATGCCCCCTACCAGAATGAATGCCGCATTCAACAATTGATCTCCAGGAGCTTGAAAACTGTTCATTCCCGCTTGAATGTCTTTTAATGCTTTCATGCCTTGTTTTTTGGCGAGAAAAGCGCCTAGCAAGCCCGTCGCCACAATAATTGCCATCGTAGCGAAAAACCCAAGCTTGCCCCCTGCCCAAATTAGCAGAGCCAATTCAAGAGACGGTACAATAATTAAGGCCAAGAAAATCCATTTCATCATTTTGACCAGCCTCCTTGTTGAATTTTACAGAACACTTGCATGGCCGTGGTAAACGATGCCTGATTCTGCGTCCATTGTAATATCGTAATTTGTTTTAATAAGAGAGGTTGCTTCTTCGACACCAACGATAACCGGAATCCCAAGACTCAAACCGACCACTGCTGCATGACTCGTCAATCCGCCTTCTTCAGTGATGATTCCTGCGCATTTATTGATGGCTGGCATCATGTCACGATCTGTTCCAATCGTTACAATGATTTTGCCCTGAGTATCGATTGCTAATGCTTCTTCTGCATTTCTAACAACTACAGCTTCGGCAAAAGCAACTGTCTTGCCGATTCCTTGACCTTTTGCCAAAATATCGCCAATAACATGAACTTTCATTAAGTTAGTCGTACCCGCTTGTCCTACTGGAACACCTGCTGTTATGACGACAAGGTCGCCATGTTTAACATAGCCGTGCTTCAAGCTTTCATCAACTGCATTTTCTAACAATTCATCTGTCGAGTGGACTGAAGTACCAATAATTGGCTGAACTCCCCATACTAAAGATAATTTACGCGCTGGACGTTCCGAAGATGTCACAGCGATAATTGGTGCTCCCGGGCGATACTTAGAAATCATTTTAGCCGTTGTGCCACTTTCAGTTGGTGCGATAATGGCACGAACTTTTAAGTTCAAAGCTGTATAAGCCACTGCTTGGCCAATTGCCTCTGTCATATTCGATTCTTTTTCTTTTCTTCTATTTGAAACAATTTGCTTATAGTTTAACGCAGATTCCGTCGTTTCGGCGATGCGGTGCATCGTTTCGACTGATTCGACAGGATAAATGCCCGCAGCTGTTTCACCTGACAGCATAATAGCATCTGTGCCGTCAAAAATTGCGTTAGCGACGTCACTTGCTTCTGCGCGTGTCGGGCGCGGATTGCGTTGCATAGAATCTAGCATTTGTGTAGCTGTGATAACCGGTTTACCTGCACTATTACATTTCTCGATTAACGATTTTTGAACCAATGGGACTTCTTCAGCTGGAATTTCTACACCTAAATCTCCACGTGCCACCATCAAACCATCAGAAACCATAATGATTTCATCGATGTTGTCGACACCTTCTTGGTTTTCAATTTTCGGGATGATTTGAATATGCGAGCCGTTGTTTTTTTCAAGCAAGCCACGAATTTCCATTACATCTGAACTTCTTCTAACAAATGAAGCCGCAACAAAATCGACGTTTTGTTCGATGCCGAATAAAATATCTTGTGCATCTTTTTCCGTGATACCAGGCAATTGAACCGAAACGCCTGGAACGTTAACACCTTTTTTACTTTTTAATGTCCCAGCATTTTCAACCGAAGTACGAATAATGCCATTTTCCGTATCAAGACTTTCGACGCGTAATTCGATTAAACCATCATCCAAAAGAATGATTGATCCTACCTCAACATCTTCAATTAATTGTTCGTAAGTAATTGAAAATCGCTCAGCAGTACCCAATACTTCAATCATGGAAACCTCGATTTTCTGACCTGTTACTAATTCAATTGAATCGTTCTCCATTTGGTGGGTACGAATTTCAGGACCTTTTGTATCCAACAAAATACCAACAATTTTGCCAGCTTTATCAGCCGCTTCGCGGATCCGTTTAATGCGCAAAGCATGTTCTTCATGGTTTCCGTGTGAAAAATTCAAGCGGGCGACGTTCATTCCCGCTTTGATTAAGCGATCTAGCAGTTCAGGTGATTCACTTGCAGGTCCGATTGTGCAGACAATTTTCGTTTTTCTCAATAAACTCACTCCATTTACCGTTTTAAATTGCTAACTCTTTAGATAAGGTATACAAACTCATATCCGCATTGTGCGTAGCAGTGAATGCTTCTGTCATATCATAGTCTACCACCTGATGATTTTTCATGCCAATAGCTCGCCCTCCGCCACCATTCAGTAAAACTTCTACTGCGCGTGCGCCAAACAAACTGCCCAGGACGCGGTCACGTGCTGTTGGAGATCCGCCACGCTGAATATGGCCAAGTACAGAAACACGCGTTTCGATATCCGCTTTTTCTTTGATCAAGTCGGCCAATTCATTGCCGCCCATAACCCCTTCCGCTACGATAATGATGCTGTGGCGCTTGCCACGGTCGCGGCCTTTTTGCAGACGGACGATCATCTCATCAATATCATAAGTCTCTTCAGGGATCAGAATGGTTTCTGCTCCACCGGCAAGACCTGCCCATAGCGCTAAATCACCAGCATCGCGACCCATCACTTCCACGATGAAAGTCCGTTCATGACTTGTCGCCGTGTCGCGGATCTTATCAATCGCTTCAATGACCGTGTTCAGCGCCGTATCGAATCCGATGGTGTAATCAGTTCCTGGAATATCATTGTCAATGGTCCCTGGCACGCCAATACATGGAAAGCCTTTTTCAGTCAAAGCCATCGCTCCGCGGTATGAACCATCTCCACCGATAACGACTAGTCCTTCGAGACCTTGTTTTTTCATTTGTTCAATCGCTTTTAACTGTCCTTCGTTAGTGCGGAACTCTTCGCAACGCGCAGAATATAGCTTGGTGCCTCCACGCTGGATAATGTCGCCAACATCCCCTGCTTCTAGTGTTTTGATGGTTCCTTCGATCAGTCCTTGGTATCCGGAATAAACACCCGCCACTTCGATGCCATGAAAAATCCCTTTACGGACAACCGCTCGGATAGCGGCGTTCATGCCCGGCGAATCTCCTCCACTTGTCAATACTCCAATTTTCTTCATAATAACCCTCCTGCAGTCCATTTACTCTGTTCACCTTACCACGCCACGGCGCTACTGTCAGTCTTGAAAAGCCCCAAAGCATGTTAAGATTTCATTGATTTTTCTTGATTGTTACATTAGGAAAGCCCGGTTCTTTTTCTTTTATCGAAAATAAAAAACCGCTTAGGCGGTTTTTCTTCATTCACTGAATACACCGATTGATTTGAACTTCCGGTAACGCTGATCAACCAACTCTTCACCAGACATGTCATTCAATTCCTCCAACGAGCGTCGGATTGCTTCTGAAATGATTGAAGCCTGCTTCTGCGGATCGTGATGCGCACCACCGCGCACTTCTGGAATCATGTGTTCAATTATTTTCATTTCTAATAGATCCGGTGCAGTGATTTTCATCGCTTCGGCAGCTGTTTGTGCTAGAGCCGAGTCTTTCCATAGTATAGAAGCCGCTCCTTCGGGAGAGATAACCGAAAATGTCGAGTTCTCCAGCATCAAAATATGATTGCCGACACCCAGTGCAAGTGCTCCTCCGCTTCCACCTTCACCAATGACAATGGATAGTACCGGCACTTCAAGTCCAGCCATTTCTACTAGATTACGTGCGATCGCTTCGCTTTGTCCGCGTTCCTCCGCTGCTTTGCCTGGATAGGCGCCTTTCGTATCAATCAGGCAAATGATCGGACGTTTGAACTTTTCCGCCTGTTTCATCAATCGCAATGCTTTCCGGTAGCCTTCCGGATGTGGCATTCCAAAATTTCGTCTGACGTTTTCTTTCGTGTCCTTGCCGCGTTGATGCCCAATAATTGTAACCGGCTGGCCATGAAAAGACGCAATTCCACTGACGATTGCTGCATCGTCGCCGTACAATCGATCTCCGTGCAATTCAATAAAATCGTTGAAAATCAACGGGATATAGTCGAGAGTGGTCGGACGTTCAGGATGGCGTGCCACTTGGACGCGGTCCCAAGGCTTCATGTTTTCATATATTTCTTCTTCAAGTTTAGAGAACCGGTCTTCCAGAGATTTGATCTCTGAACTCAAATCGACTTCAGTGTTTGTAGTATAATCCTTCAGCTCGGAAATTTTTGTTCGCAGCTGGATAAGAGGCTCCTCAAAAGGCATTGATTTTTTTCCGTTTTTCTTAGCCATTTGCGACAACCCCTTTCGTATGGAGACGCACGATGGTCGCCAAAGTATTTTGCATTTTGGCACGGTGAACGACTGCATCCAATTGCCCATGGTCCAGCAAAAATTCAGCCGTCTGGAAATCTTCCGGCAGCTTTTCTCGAACTGTCTGTTCAATGACCCGCCGTCCCGCAAAACCGATTAAGGCTTTTGGCTCAGCGATATTGATGTCTCCTACTGAAGCGAAACTTGCCGATACCCCGCCCGTTGTTGGATGTGTCAGAACAGATACAAACAATAAACCTTCATTGCTGTGACGCTTTAACGCGACGCTGGTTTTAGCCATTTGCATCAAAGACAAAACCCCTTCTTGCATGCGCGCCCCGCCGCTTGCTGTAAAGATAATGAATGGCAATTTGCGGTCTGTAGCCGCTTCAATAGCTCGCGTAATCTTCTCGCCTACAACTGAACCCATCGAACCCATTCGGAAATGCGAATCCATCACGGCCAAAACGATGTTCTGACCCAATAATTTACCCGAACCTGTCAACACTGCTTCGTTCAAACCGGTTTTTTCGCTGTCCGCTTGAACTTTTTCTGAATAACCTGGGAAACCGAGTGGATTTTCTGATTTTAAATGATCATCCATCGACTCGAAGCTGCCTTCATCTAGTAAACCTTTTATGCGTTCATGAGCGGTCATTTTGAAGTGATGGTCACATTTCGGGCAAACTTTATTGTTTTTCTCCAAATCCTTCGTCAACGTGATTTCTTTACAGTTAGGACATTTGGTCATCAACCCCTCTGGTACATCTTTTGCAGATTTAGAAGGGATGGTTGCTTCTTTGCCGTCTTTGTTGCGCTTAAAAATATCACGAATAATTGCCATTGCGTATTCTCTCCTTTTGTAGCCACTCACTCCAAGCTTTGAACTCGCGAATGGCTGTATCTGCGTCTTGCCGCTCGATTGCGGTCAATATATCGTTCATGCGGTCTATTTCTTCTGAAGAGACGGTTCCATCGTATGGATTTCCGCTGTATTGTTTTAATAAAAACCAAATTTTCAATGACAGTCGGTTGCCCGACAACACCATCAGTTCACGCACAAAATCTTCTCGCTGAAAACTCTCACCTGTTAAGCGTAAACGGAAACTGTCCCAGATCTTCATTTGACTGGCTGCTTCATTTTGGCAAATCGCCTGAATCGCTGCCATTTCATGAAGCTGGCGCGTTTGCCAGACATCCTCATGCGATTGATTGTCTTGCAAGACAAAAGTTGACAGAACTTCAACTAATTTATGGTTTCTGTAATCAGACAAAAATGTACCTTCTCCTCTGCGTGTCTCGATCAATCCCAACAATTCCAAACTACGCAGCGCTTCCCGTAAAGTTGAGCGACCAACTTGCATAGTTTCGGCCAGTTCCCTTTCAGATGGAATGCGGTCGCCTGGCTTAATTTTTTCTTGGCGAATCATATCACGAATGTCCCGTACTATATCTAAATATCGTTTCGATTGATTCATGACGGTTCCTCAGTTCCCATTTTTTTGAAAGTGGTCTGGCCACTTATATCCTCTACCTTACAAAAAAAACAGTGCTACGTAAAGAAAAAACTGCTTTTCTTTGAGAAAAGCAGTCAAGTTTCTATAGTTTTACAGATAATAGCCGTTTTTTGATTACGATTTTCGACCAGACCCTGAATTTCGAGGATTGCCTGGGGTTCCAGAAGAAGGTTGTATTTGGCATACTCAACCGGAAATAACGTCACAGAAGTCGGACCCGTCTCATCCACCAAAGTCACAAATGCCATGGCATCTCCTTTTTTCGTTCGGATCCGTTTGACATCCTCCACCATTCCTAATACCTTCACCAATTCCCGGTCACGCTTCGTTTTTAATGATTTCAGTTCAGCGTAAGATTTCTGGCGGTCTTCTTTCTCACGTTCAATCGGATGCTTAGACAAATAAAACCCAAGAACTTCTTTTTCATAATCGAGTTTCAGGGTTTCGGGCATGTCCGTGGCCTTGGTGTATTTCGGCTTCATGAAACTTGATCCCATGTCATCAAACAATCCAGGGTCCTCAGTCGGCTTAACCAATTCCGCGTGCTTGATGGCACTCTCCAGTGAAGCCAATAAAACACCGCGATCATAGCCGAACTCATCAAGAGCACCCGCTTTGATCAGCGGCTCAAAAGATTTCCGGGTAAAATGCAAAGCCGAAATGCGTTCAGCGATATTGAATAAGCTGCTGAACGGTCCTTCTTCTCTGGCAGCAAGCATTGCCTTAATCGCTGTTCCTGGAATCCCTTTGACCACATTCAAACCGACCCGTATTTGGCCGCCTTCTACAGAAAACGAATGGCGGCTTTTTTGAACAGACGGCGGCAGCAACGGAATTTTCTTTTCTTTGATTTCCTGCATCAATTGTTTGGTCTTATCAGCATTGCCGGCACTATTGGTCAACAAGCCGGTATAGAAATAGACCGCATAATGTGTTTTCATATAGCTCAATTGGTAGGAAATCATACTGTAAGCAACAGCATGGCTTTTCGGAAAGCCATAATCGGCGAAACGGACGATCAAATCATAAACTTCCGACGCTTCCGCTTCGGTAAATCCTTTCACTTTTGCTCCTTGGGTAAAATGTGCGCGTTCTTCGTCCAGAATCTCACGCTTTTTCTTACTAACTGCACGACGCAACAAGTCGGCCTCACCAAGAGAAAAACCTGCCATTTTTGCTGCAATGTGCATAATCTGCTCTTGATAGACGATAACGCCATATGTTTCGCTCAAAATTGGTTCAAGGATCGGATGGACGTATTGTACAGCTTCCTGCCCATGCTTCCGTCTGGCATACAGCGGAATAAATTCCATCGGGCCTGGACGGAACAATGCATTAACAGCGACAATATCGCCAAAAGCTGTCGGTTTGATTTGCTGGAGCGCACGGCGCATGCCATCAGACTCTAACTGGAAGACACCGGTCGTGTCACCCAATGCCAATAATTTATAAGTTTCAGCATCTCCCAGCGGAATGCTCCGATAATCGATCCGTTTTTTAGTATCCCAATAAATCAGGCTGCGGATCTGTTCTAGAATTGTTAAATTGCGCAATCCGAGAAAATCCATTTTCAACAAGCCGATTGCTTCTAGTTCCTGCATGGGCCACTGCGTTAAATAAATTTCTTCATGGCCTTTTTCAATCGGCACATGGTCAACAAGTGGAGTCGGGCTTAAAATCACACCTGCCGCATGGGTAGAGGCATGACGCGGCAGTCCTTCCAATTTCAAAGCCGTCTTGAACCAAGATTTGCGTTCTTCACGTTCTACGATCCATTCATTCAATGCTGGCGACTCTTTCAGTGCTGACCGCAATGTTGTGCCTGGACGGTTCGGAATCATTTTCGAAATAGCTTCAAGTTCTTCCGCTTCAAAGCCGAATACACGGGCGGTATCGCGTGCGACAGCTTTGGCCGATAAAGTGCCGAACGTGATAATTTGCGCCGTGCGGACCGCACCGTATTTTTTCGCCACGTAGTCTACTACTTCATGACGTCTGTGGTCAGCAAAATCGATATCGATATCCGGCAGTGTGATCCGCTCCGGATTCAAAAAGCGCTCAAACAGCAAGCCGTGCTCAATAGGGTCCACGTCGGTGATCTTCAACGAGTAGGCCACGAGCGAACTGGCTGAAGAACCGCGGCCAGGACCTGTCATAATGCCTTGATCTCTAGCATATTTCATGAAATCCGCGACAATCAGGAAATAATCGATAAAGCCCATTGACCCGATAACGGACAGCTCATAATCCAGCCTTTCCTGGTAGTTTTCTGAAAAACCAGGTGCTCGCTCTGTCAACCCGGCTTTGCACAGCTCCGCAATAAAAGAAACTTTATCAGTTTCTTCAGCTAATGGAAACACTGGAAGCAGCTGTCGATTCATAGCAATTGTTACTTGGCAGCTTTCTAGCAGGTCGGCCGTGCGCTGGAGCCACTCAGGGTAATCGGCAAACCAGGACTCGAATTCTGTTCGGCTCGGAACGTAAGCAAAAAGATGCTCTGGCTTTTGTCTTTCCGGATCATTTATCTTCAGTCCTTGTCCGATAGCTGATGCCACTTCGTAGGCGAATGCATCTTGCTGGTGCAAATATCTACTTTCGTGTGATGCGATGATCGATAGCTTCATGTTTTCGCAGAGCTCGACAAATGATGGCTCTTTCTCGGATTTAATTCCGCCTGGTCGTTCAATACTACCGAATGCCGCAGTGCCAAAAAGTTCCTTTACGTATTGCAACACAGAACTTCGGTCTGTCAACATCCATTCAATTTTGTTCGGTATAACGCAGACCAAGCCTTCCCGGTATGCTTTCAGCCATTGCTCAGGTATGGATTTTTTATCTCTTGTCGACAAGGCGCTGGAAATCTTCAGGAGGTTGCTATAGCCTTTATTCGACTGTGCATATAAAACGACCGGATAATGCTGTTCTTCATGCTCGATAAATGCCGAAAGGCCGACCACCCCATGGATGCCGGCACGGCGGCACGCTTCCCAAAACGGAAGAATGCCATATAGTTTGGTGTTGACGATTGCAGCTGAAACGGCTCCTTGTTCCTTCAAATATGGGAAAAGTTGTTCAAGGCGCACCGTACTTTTCAGCAAATCAGCCGATGTGCTTATATGCGGATAAACCATTGACAACAGACTCCTCCCTAGTTTGCAGCAGCACAGATTTCAGCAAGGCGTTGGATCACCCGATCAGCTTCCTGCCATGAATAGGCTGTTGCACCAGAAGCCATCGGGTGGCCTCCACCTCCAAATTCTTTCGCTAACGTATTGATGACCGGTCCTTTAGAACGCAGGCGTACCCGAATTTCAGTATCTTCTTCAATTAGAATAACCCAGGCTTTCATGTCTTTAACATTGCCGAGCGAACCGACCAGCAAAGAAGTGTCTGTCGCCGTAACATCAAATTCCTTCAGAATAGCCTTGGTGATTTTGACATGGGCCGCACCATTTTCATCCATTTTAAAATTCTGGTACATATATCCTTGTAAATGCAGTAATTTGCGGTCCATTTCATACATACCATTATGCAAGGCATTGCGGTCAAAATCATATTTGATGAGTTCGCCTGCAATCGCGAAGGTCTTTTGAGTTGTACTTGGGAATAAGAAGCGTCCGGTATCTCCAATAATCCCCGCATACAGTAACCGGGCAGCTTTTGCGGACAAAGTCCAGCCTTCGTGCTGATGTCCATGTGTAAATAACTCGTAAACCAATTCCGAGGCCGAGCTTGCCGTCGTATCAACGGCTACAATATCACCATAGGCATCGTCATTCGGATGATGATCGATTTTGATAAGCTTTGCGCCCATTTTATAGCGCTGATCATCCACACGCTCCGTATTAGCGGTATCCGTCACGATTACCAATGCACCTTCAAAATCCTGGTCTTTTACAACATCGGGAAAATCCAAAAAATCCATCGTGTAATCATGTGTGCCTGTAGCCAAAATACGCTTGTCCGGATAATTTTGCTCCAACAAGTATTTCAAGCCGAGCTGAGAGCCGTATGCATCTGGATCCGGCCGTACATGCCGATGAATAATAATCGTGCTGTATTGCTTAATTGTGTCGATGATTTGACTGTTCATTTCTGAGTTCCTCCGTTTATAAGGAAATCCATTCGCAATTTTGCTCAGTTCTCAGTACAATGATAATGAGTTTTGGAATTCAGGAGGTCCCTATGTTAATATTCGTTATTTTAATCATTGTATCATTTGTTTTTTATTTTTATAATAAAACAAAGCAATTCCGTACACGCACAGTTCTGCCAATCAGAAAGAAATGGTATGCTGCACGTGCATCCGTAGCTTTGGGAAGTTTTGTTACGTTTTTTGGCATCAACCAGCTGTTCGTATTCCAGAGCACAATCACGTATATCGTTTCAGCCGTTTTCATCGTACTTGGACTAGCTCTTGTTTATTACAATTACAAAGCGTCCCGGCATTACCACGCATTCCTTGAGGAAGAAGCAGACTTAAACCCTTAAGTGAGGGCTTCATCCGATAGAATGTTCAGGCGACAGGCACACTCGATTAGGAGTGTGCCTGTCGCCTTTTTTCGGCCCGATATGAGGACGAATTTATCGATCCAATAATTGGAATGTCAACATCGCCTTTCCGACGATTTCCTGGTCGAGCGTTACTTCAACTTCCACTTTGGCGGATTTTCGGCTGATGTCCAGAATATTGGGTCTGACAAATACCAACGCGTCCAGCTGAACCGGCTTCAGAAAGTATATTGAAATATTTTCCAGCACACTGTCTTTCCGATTTCTCGTTTTAAGAGCCGCTCCCGCCGCTTCGGTGAGGATCATCGTATACGCACCATGGGAAATCGATCCATACGCATTGGTCATTTGCGGTGTAACACGAAATTCCAAAATCAATTTATCGTTCGACTGCTGATGAAGCTGATTTTTGATGATGTCATCTATTGTTTCCCCTTGTTGTGGCTGACGTTGGGCAGTTTGTATCGCTTTTAATACATCCTGCCTGCTGATAACGCCTTTCAGTTTGCCATGGTCATCAGCTACCGGCAATAGATCGATGCCTTCCCAGATCATGCGATGTCCTGCAGCCGCAACGCTTGTCTGCATGGAAACCGTAATTGGATCTTTGGTCATCACTTTCTCCACTAATTCTGTCGACGAATGACCGATGACATCCCGCGATGTGATAATGCCCACCAATTTATTGGAATAGTCAACCACCGGAAAGCCGCCATGTGTCGTTTCTTCATTTAGCTCATGATAGCGACTGATCGGCTCTTTAAGCGTTAAATATGCCGTCACTTCCAATGGAATCAAAATATCTTCTATCAATAGAATTTCTTTTTTAATCAATTGATCGTAAATCGCACGGTTGATCATCGTAGCTACCGTGAAGGTATCGTAGCTGGTCGATATGACCGGAAGCTCGAATTCATCGGCCAATTTCTTCACTTCTTCGGATGCTTCAAATCCACCCGTAACCAGCACCGCTGCTCCTGCAAGGAGAGCATATTCATGCGCTTTATAACGATTACCAACAATCAATAAATTACCCGCTTCGGTATAACGCATCATGTCTTCTAGCTGCATCGCCCCGATAACGAATTTGTTCAGAGATTTATGCAATCCAGCTCTGCCGCCCAGTACTTGTCCATCAACAATATTGACGATTTCAGCATAGGTCAACCGCTCGATATTTTCTTTCTTTTTGCGCTCAATGCGGATGGTTCCGACACGTTCAATTGTCGATACCAAGCGGTTCGTCTCCGCTTCTTTAATGGCCCGGTATGCGGTCCCTTCACTTACCTGCAAATCCTTTGCAATACGCCGCACTGAAATTTTTTCTCCCACGGCCAAGGTCTCAATATAATCTAATATCTGTTCATGTTTAGTCGCCATGATTTCACCCATTCTTTCTACATTCCTTTACCTCATAGTGTAGCATAAGTGCATGAAAAGTGGAGACGGGCGTTCTGGTCCGACAGGCATAAGACGCCCCGGCGAAGTGGCGCTTTTTGCCACACAGCTGGGGTGGCTTATGTCCCGAGGAGCAGCCCATCGGAACTAGACAAATGAAAAGTGGAGACGGGCGTTCTGGTCCGACAGGCATAAGACGCCCCGGCTAATGAACATACAAAAACCCCGAAGAGCCTCTACTCTCCGGGTTTTTATGTATTCTATAATTCGAGGCTTTCGCCTGGCTTCAAAATGTTCACTTCTGCGCCTTTTATTAGTGACTTGAAATACTCAGGATCTTGTTTAATTGGTGGGAACGTATTGTAATGGATGGGTACAACCACGCTCGGTTTCAATAACTCAACCGCGTAAGCTGCATCTTCAGGTCCCATTGTGAAAAAGTCGCCAATGGGTACAAATGCCACATCGATATCGTTGCGCTTACCTAGAATCTGCATGTCTCCAAAAACTTCTGTATCGCCGGCATGATAAATTGTTTTGCCTTCTGCTTTGAAAATAATTCCAGCTGGCATTCCACCGTATACTACTTCGCCTTCTTCTGTCGTAAAGGAAGAACTATGGAAAGCTTTTGTAAACTTCACCACGCCAAAATCGAACTCGTGTGTGCCGCCCAAACCCATGCCTACCGCATTCACACCTAGACTGTCTAAATAATTAGCTAGTTCAAATACTGCTATAACTTGTGCATTATTTTTTTTCGCCAGCTCAACAGTATCGCCAACATGATCGTTATGGGCATGCGTTAATAAAATCACAGTTGGTTTTTCATTTTCAACTATTAAATCCGTCAATTCATTTCCGTTAATAAATGGATCGATTAAAATAGTATGTTCACCCGTTTTGATTTTTACGATAGAATGGCCGTGATATGAGATGTGCATAAAATCCCTCCAATTGAGTTTTGAAAATAGTGAATTCAATTCATATAGCTGTTTTATACCCTGATTTTTGATATGCTACACATGTGAAGGAGGAATACATATGACAAAAATTAAGCAATTACAGAATTATCTTAAGGAACACTCAATCGACGCGGCGTTTATTACTGATCCCTATAACGTCTTTTACGTCAGCGGCTTCCAAAGCAATCCGCATGAGCGCTTATTAGGCGTTATGGTATTCGCTGAGGCTGAACCGTTTCTGATCTGTCCAAAAATGGAAATGCCGGATGCGAAAAATGCTGGGTGGACAGGTGAAGTTGTCGGCCACGAAGACACGCAAAATTCCATGGAGATCTTACACAATACAGCGCAGTCGCGTGGTATCAACTTGAAAACCGTAGCAATCGAAAAAGCGCATATGACCGTGGATCGCTATGACGCAATCCTCTCTTTGTTCAGCTCGCCTACAATTGTCCAATTGGACGACCAGCTGAATGCCATGCGTGTTATCAAAGACGCTGCGGAACTAGAGATTTTACGTGAAGCAGCGGCATTGGCTGATTACGCCATTGAAGTTGCGGCCAAGACCATCAAAGAAGGCATCACAGAAATTGAAGTAATGACAGAAATCGAATTAGCATTAAAAAAACGAGGCGTCACACATATGTCGTTCGACACTACTGTATTAGCAGGAGACAAAGCTGCTTCGCCTCACGGTAAAACCGGTGACCGGAAATTACAAAATGGCGATTTGGTGTTATTTGATCTTGGCGTTATTCATAAAGGTTATTGTTCGGACATCACCCGCACATTGGCGCTCGGTGAACCTAGCGATGAACAAAAAGCAGTATACGATATTGTCCTGCGCGCTGAAACGGCAGCGCTAGAAGCCGTCAAGCCTGGAGTCACGGCCGCTGAACTTGATCAGATTTCACGCAAAGTTATTGCAGATGCGGGATATGGTGAGTATTTCACACACCGACTCGGCCATGGACTCGGCATTGACGTCCATGAATTCCCCTCTATTCATGGAGAAAATCCGATGAAGATGGAAAAAGGAATGGTCTTTACACTGGAGCCTGGTATTTATGTTCCTGGCAAAGTCGGTGTTCGCATCGAGGATGATGTGGCGGTAACGGCAGACGGCTATGAAGTATTGACAAAGTACCCGAAAGAACTTCAAATCATTATTAATTAAGCGCAAAAACGGCATCGGAATTTCTCCGATGCCGTTTTTATATAAGTTGACCCAACATTCTACGAAGGAGGCCGTTCTGCAATGGTGATTCCGCAAATCAGCCTTACATCTCGATAATCAATAGCCGAAAGGTCTTTGAAGAAACAGTTTCCTGGCTCAATTCATCCGTTTTAAGATCTCATCAACTGATTTGTATTCCAGTCCCTGTTCCACAGCGACAGCTTGATAGGTGACATAACCATCCAGCGTATTGACACCTTTCTTCAACACTTCATTGTCACGAACTGCCTGGGCAAATCCTTTACTAGCAATTTGTACCGCATAAGGCACTGTAACGTTGGTCAATCCGATAGTCGATGTCCGCGGAACAGCACCGGGCATATTCGCTACTGCGTAATGGACAACACCATGCTTCACATATGTGGGCTCGTCGTGCGTTGTGATGCGATCGCTGGTCTCAAAAATCCCACCTTGATCGATAGCGATATCTACTACCACAGAGCCGGGTTTCATCGATTTGATCATGTCTTCTGTCACCAGTTTAGGTGCTTTAGCTCCAGGAATTAACACTGCCCCAATGACCAAATCTGCTTTTTTCACGCACTCGGCAATATTCAGTGGATTGGACATAAGCGTTTGGACATCCTGTCCGAACTGGTCATCTAATTGGCGTAGACGATCCGGATTCAAATCTAAAATTGTGACATTGGCTCCCATCCCGACCGCAACTTTTGCAGCATTAGTTCCCGCAACTCCTGCTCCGATAATGCAGACTTTTCCACGTTCGACCCCCGGAATACCGCCAAGCAGAACACCCGCGCCCCCGTGAATCTTTTCAAGAAACTGTGCCCCAATCTGCGTTGACATCCGGCCTGCCACTTCGCTCATGGGCGTCAGTAGCGGCAAAGAATTGTTTGGCAATTGCACCGTCTCGTAGGCAATACCCGTCACCTTCGCCCCTAACAGTGCCTGCGTCAATTCTTTTTCGGGAGCCAAATGTAAATAAGTAAACAAGATCAGTCCATCACGGAAATAATGATATTCCTCCTGCTCAGGTTCTTTGACCTTCATAACCATTTCCTGTGCCCATGCCTCTTCTGCAGCAGCAACGATTCCTGCTCCAGCAGCCCGGTAATCCTCGTCCGTAAATCCGGAACCAAGCCCAGCCCCCGATTGAATAACTACCTCATGACCATAAAGCGTTAAATTGACCACCCCCGCTGGAGTCATCGCTACCCGGTTTTCATTATTTTTTACTTCTGTCGGTACGCCAATTCGCATCTAGAAACCCTCCATTCCATATTGGTTAAAATCTCTAAAATAAAATGAATATTCTGTAATCAACTTAATTTTAACAGAACTTAGTTATATTCACTCTTATTGTATACTTTTCGTCTTTTTTTACTTGATTTAGCAGGACGATAGTCGTCATTAATTAGACAAGAAATTCTCGGAATTAACTGCAATTTTGCAGGAACTCCAGCACTTATAGCGAATAGTTACTTAGTGAGAGATAAAGGAGGAATGTAGGATGACATTAAAATACAGTCAAATTCTTGTAGCAGTAGACGGTTCCAAAGAAGCAGAGTGGGCATTTAAAAAGTCAGTTGGTATTGCCAAAAGAAACAACGCCACATTAAATTTGGTGAATGTGATCGATACCCGTTCATTCGCAGCAATTGAGGCTTACGACCGTTCGATTGCTGATCGTGCTCAAAAGTTCGCTGAGGACTTGCTGGATGAATACAAAAAAGAAGCCTTAGCTAGCGGTGTTGAAAAAGTCAATATTGTAGTCGATTATGGGTCTCCCAAAACAATGATTTCAAGGGATTTAGCTCAAAAAGTGGAAGCTGACCTAATCATCTGTGGAGCTACAGGATTAAATGCTGTTGAACGTTTCTTAATAGGTAGTGTTTCTGAACACATTGTCCGTTCTGCTAAATGCGATGTGTTGGTCGTACGTACAGAAGAATCTCAAGACGATGCGCCGACAGAATATTATTCAGAAGATAAATCAGGTAAGCCTGAAAACTTTTAAATCGAAATAAAAAAGCCTTTCACAATAGTGAAAGGTTTTTTTATGTTTTATTAAGATTTTATTTTGATGATGATTTTTCCACGGGCATGATGGGTTTCACTCAACTCATGTGCGTCCTTCAATCCCTGCTCGGTAAATTCAAAAACATGGCCGATTGTAGGTTTTACTTCCCCGGATACGAATAGATTGGCCAGCTTCTGCAATTGCTCGCCGTTCGGATCCAACCAAAAACTGCTAGCTTTCACTTCGTGCTTCTCGGCTTTCTCAGCAGAAGGCTCGCCGGCAATTGAAATCAGTTTCCCGCCTTTTTTCAGGACTTTGAAGCTCTTGTCCAAAATTTCTCCACCCATAGTGTCTAGTACGGCATCGAAATTCTCCAGCAATTCGCTGAAATCCTCTTCTTGGTAGTTTATCACCCGGTTCGCTCCCAAGGATTTAACCATTTCATCATTTTTATCACTAGCCGTCGTCGCTACATAGGCTCCGATACTGTTGGCGATTTGAATAGCCATGCTACCGACTCCCCCTGCTCCCGCGTGAATCAACACCTTATCCCCTTTTTTTACTTCCGCAAAGCCGACAAGGCATTGATAGGCAGTCAGTCCAGCCAACGGAATTGCCGCACCTTCTTCAAAAGTCATGCTTTCCGGCATATGGGCAAGCAGGTTCTCTTCCACTGGAACAAATTCCGCATATGTTCCCTGGCGTGTGGTAGCGGGTCTTGCGAATACCCGGTCTCCCACTTTGAAATGCTTGATGTTTGTGCCGACTTCAGCAATTACACCTGCTGCATCCCATCCTAAAATAATCGGAAATTCCCACGGCAGCATGTCCTTCAGATATCCTTCACGCAATTTCCAGTCAATTGGATTTATCGAAGTGGCATGGATTTCAACCAACACTTGGTTTTCACTAATCTCTGGTTTTTCCACTTGTCTTTCTTTTAATTGTTCTTTGCCGCCGTAGTTATCGATGACTATCGCTTTCATATTGCATCTCCCCTTTCGTTATTATCAATAATACCCTATTTCAGAAATAGTATACATTAATCAAGCCTATGCTCACGTCCTTCTTTTGCTCTGCAATATGTTATTATTAATCCTGTTCGCTTAAAGAGGTTCGCAAACTCCCTCTCTAAAAAACTAAGGAGTGTTTCAGATGAAGAATGAAAAAGCAGTCGTCGTTTTCAGTGGCGGACAGGACAGCACCACTTGCCTGTTTTGGGCAATCATGAACTTTAAGGAAGTTGCAACTGTGACTTTTGATTATGGTCAGCGCCATTCGGCTGAAATCGAATGTGCCCGAAAAATTGCCGAAGAACTTGGCGTTTCGTTCAAGGTATTGGATATGAGCTTAATCAACCAATTGTCTGCAAATGCCTTGACGCGGGATGACATTGCAATAACAGCAGAAGAAGACGGATTGCCTTCCACTTTCGTGCCGGGCAGAAACCACCTGTTTCTATCTTTTGCAGCTGTTTACGCAGATGCGATCGGTTCGCGGCATTTAATCACCGGCGTCAGCCAAACGGATTTTAGCGGCTATCCCGATTGTCGCGATACCTTTATCCGCTCATTGAATGTCACATTGAATTTGGCGATGGACAAACAGTTTATCATCCATACCCCATTGATGTGGCTCGATAAAGCCGATGTATGGGAGTTATCCGATACTCTGGGCGCACTTGATTTCGTCCAGGAAAAAACATTAACCTGCTATAACGGCATTCCGAGCACCGGCTGTGGTGAATGCCCTGCCTGCAAATTGCGCAATGAAGGACTTGCCCGCTACAAGTCGAAAAAAATGGCGGGTGCTGTTGAATGATGCAGCAATTTTATCCGACAGCCGCTCACGACTTTCAATTCGAGCTCAATAAAGACCTTCATTTTTCCGCAGCGCATTTTATTCCAAGCGAGGATGCAGGGAAATGCCAGGTCATGCACGGCCATACGTACCACCTCAACATCACCATCGGCGGCAATGAACTTGATGCGACCGGTTTTCTAATTGATTTTAAATTATTGAAAGAATTGATTCATAAAAAATATGACCACAGCGTCTTGAACGACCATCCTGAATTTAAAAATAAATTTCCGACTACTGAACTTCTTGCCCAGCAGGTTTGGCAGTCGATTCAGCAAGTCCTCGAAATGAGAAGCAACCGGCCGCATTGCCTACAGGTCATCGTCCGTGAAACGCCGACAAGCTATGTGGTATTCCGTCCGCGCAAGGGGGAGCTGTCATGAGAATTCCTGTAATGGAAATATTCGGTCCGACCATACAAGGTGAGGGCATGGTCATGGGACAAAAAACCATGTTCGTGCGCACAGCGGGATGCGATTATTCCTGTTCCTGGTGCGATTCAAAATTCACCTGGGACGGAACAGGTACCAGCATTTCCAGGCAGCCGAAAGAGATTGTTGAAGAGCTGATTCAAACTGGCGGTGCCGCGTTTTCACACGTTACCATATCAGGCGGCAATCCTGCTCTCCATAAAGGCATCGGCGAATTGGTCGAGCTATGTCATCAGCAAGGCTGGAAAGTTGCCGTTGAAACACAAGCCTCTATCTGGCAGGAATGGCTGACGGAAATCGATGATATTACCTTGTCACCCAAACCACCCAGTTCTGGAATGAAAACGGATTATATCAAACTGGATTTATTTATCGAGAAACTGCAAAGCGCTAACGTTAGTTTAAAGGTTGTAGTTTTTGATCAGGATGACTTTACTTATGCAGAAAGGCTTCACTTGCGCTACCCAACTGTTCCGTTCTTCCTCCAGACGGGAAATGAGGACACAGCAACAACAGACGACACGCAACTGGTTGCTGATTTGTTGCAACGCTATGAACAATTAATCGATTACCATGTACAATCCCCGATCATGAACGACGCCAAGGTATTGCCGCAATTGCATACCTTGGTATGGGGCAATAAACGCGGCGTTTAAACTTGAATAAACTCACATTTCTCACCGCTTCGGCCGCTTTCGGCATAGCTCCCGCAAGAAGCTAGGCGAAGAATACCTCACTTTTTGCTCAGCTTAGTCCTTAGACGTGCCGGTGCAAAGCTAACAGTACATTGCAAGCGATTTAAATAGTTGGTCCTATGCTCAAATTTTCCAGTTAACAAACCTCAAAGACCCCACTCAAACTTTTCACTAAGTTTGAGTGGGGTCTTTTCTCATCAGGCTTTTTTAACAAATTCCGATTTCAGTTTCATTGCGCCAAAGCCATCGATTTTGCAGTCGATGTCATGGTCCCCTTCGACCAACCGGATGCTTTTCACTTTTGTTCCGATTTTCAAATTCGATGAACTGCCTTTAACTTTCAAGTCTTTGATGACAGTGACTGCGTCTCCGTCTTGAAGAGCTGTGCCATTTGCATCCTTGACGACTTTTTCCGTCTCGACATTTTCTATTTCTGCGATCAGGCTCCATTCATGCGCACATTCGGGACATACTAGCAGGTTGCCGTCTTCATATGTATATTCAGAATTGCACTCGGGACAATTCGGTAATTTATTCATTTTCTCCTCCAGCAGGTCTTCCGATAATCAAACAGCAATAAGACCAATCTTTTTATTCAGTATACCAGAACCGCATGCAGACAAGTCAGCTTTATTTCACGACCAGTACAGGACAATCCGCATGATTGACTACTTTATGGCTGACGCTGCCAAGTACCATTTCAGATATCGGATTTAATCCTCTGTTACCAATAACTACTAGATCAAATTTTCCATCATTGGCCATTTCAATAATTACCGGCGCTGGACGACCGTGCATGATTTCAACTTTATAAAAGACCTCTCCAAGTTCCAAGGCTTCCCTGATAGGTTGAATTTTTTTCTTTCGTGCCAGTTCAAACTCAATCGGACCTCCGTCATGTACTTCTTCCCCACTGTCTTCATCGAAATCGGAAACATAAACCACTGTCACTTGTGCACCTTTGATCAATGCTGCCAATTGTGCCGCTTGTCTCCCGGCCCGTTTGGAATTTTCGGAACCGTCTACCGCTAATAAAATGGAACGATACATTTTTTTACACTCCTTCGACTGTTTTTTTGAGGCTTGATGGCAGAGCTGCTCTTATCTAACAATGTTGCTCTTCTTTGTACTATTCGACTCCCAAGTAAAATTCCCTTTATAAAAAAAACAGGCGACTATTGCATCACCTGTTTCACCTTTACACGTCTTTGTTATTACTACTTGTAAGTTAAGGTTTTACCTGTAAATCCGAATAGGACTGTCAGTACTGGAGACAACAAACAAAAGAATGCAAAAGGCAAGTAGTCGAGCGTTGGCACACCTATGACACTTGTGATGAAAATTCCACAAACACTCCAAGGTACGAGCGGATTGACCACTGTCCCGGCGTCTTCCATCACACGGCTGAGGTTTTTACCCGCGAGTCCGACCTTATCGTAAGGTTCTTTAAATGCCTGTCCTGTCAGCAGGATGGACAAGTACTGTTCACCGATTAGAACGTTAATACCAATCGCTGTCAATGCAGAAGCAGCAATGACTGAAGAAACTTTATTCAATAAACTTTCCACTTTAGCTAATAAGCATTGAACAATTCCTAAAGTAAAGAGCAGTCCGCCCATGCTGAGCGCCAGCAACACCAGTGCAATGGTGAACATCATGCTTTCCATTCCTCCGCGGGACAACAGACTGTCGATTTCTTCAATGCCTGTTGAGGATACATAACCACTGAACAACACCTTAAAAATCTCTGGAACTGTAGAGATTTGATGAACAAAAGAAATGGCAATGGCTGACATCGAACTCAGCGCCAATGTCAGCAAAGCTGGCATTTTCATAAAGGTCAGGATAATGAGAACTGCAAGTGGAATGAATGTATACCAATGGATCATGCCAGTAGCTAATAGCCCTTCCTTAAAAGCTGTAATATCTTCTACACTTGCACCTGCCGCTTCTGGAGAAAGCAATGCGAGCAACATTAAGGTGATCACAAAGGCAGGAATAGTTGTCCATCCCATATTACGGATGTGTTCGAACAAATCCACACCGACAATGGTGGAAGATAAGTTCGTCGTGTCCGACAGCGGTGACATTTTATCGCCAAAAAACGCACCCGAAACAATGGCGCCCGCTGTTACTGCCAACGACAGATCCATCGCAGTCGCCATGCCAATAAAAGCAACGCCGATTGTTGCAACGGTCGTCAGCGAACTGCCGATTGATAAACCAATCAATGATGTCACAGTGAAGACGATGGCGTAGAAAAACGTCATGGAAATGAGCGTAAATCCTGTATAGATTAATGTTGGAATGGTGCCGCTGATCATCCAGCTGCTGATGAGCATACCGATGAAGAAAAATAAGAAGACAGCACTCATCCCCGCACCTGCTCCTTCAACGAGCCCTTTTTCCAGCTCCTGGTAAGATACTTTCTTAAGGAATCCATAACCGAACAGCAAAAGAACCGAAAACAGGATTGGAATATGTGGAACCGAGTCGAACTTGATGATGCTGACACTGATCACTAGAAAAATAGTGGAAGTTACAATAAAGGCCTCTAAAAACCTTGGGGTGATGACTGACTTAATGTTGTGCATAGCAAATCCTCCTTTTCTGTAAAAAAAGAGAAAACCTTCCGCCCCAATAAAGGGACGAAGGTTTTCTCCGCGTTACCACCCAATTTAATGCTTTGCCTTAGCAAAACATCCACTTCTTTACGAAACGATCGAAACTGATGACGTATTTCATCCAATTTGCTGCCTGAATTCACACCTGCCATCCAGTCTCTTGCTGCTGCACACAAATTACCTACTAAATCATCGATCGAATTATTATAAAATACATTGATAAACCATATAGGTTGAACTACTGATTTCAACTTATCGATATTCCGCAAACCAGCTGCATGACCCACATCCTGTGTGCCCAAACTGTCTATCTGGAAAGATTTTTTCGTTCGTTCATTCTCATCCAATTGAAAAATCTATTTCTATAGTTCAACTTATAGAGCTTTTATTAAAAGTATATTGAGATAGATTCTACCAGTTCTCCCTTGCAAGTCAATAGTTTTCAGGAAAAATTGATTTCACGACACAGGTTTTCGTTAAACGGTTATAAAATGACTGCTTGTTCTTTGTGAAGATGGTGATAAGAACATACAGCAAGATCAATGCGTATACCAATCCGCCAATTAAATAGTCCAAGGGCAGCCTCTCTCCGTCTTCTAAATAAATCATTCGGTAGGCCATGAAATGGGATAGTTCCCACGGCAAAAATTTCAATGCTATCCGAAAGGTTGATCGGTAAAAAGAAACTGGCCGATTGTTTTCATCCGCTACACGAATGCGCGTTTTTCGTTTACCTACGTAGATATCGCAGTGAAAATCTGCTTTTAGATTTCTACAGGAAATACTGCTTGCCTTGTCAACAGGAAAATCTTCAGAAGCTGTATAACCCAGCGCCACACGGTAAAGTCCAAAAAAATTCTCGCAATCTGCTTGAAAGGTGGTGGATCTTTAAGCATGCTTTTGATTTGTCTGCATATCGTTCATTTCCCTTCCCAATTAATCGAATATTCTAATAAAAAAACAAATTATGTTGGAGAAATTCACTCTTTTTTGCACAAAGAAAAAAGGCAAGGGATAAGTTCCCCTGCCTTTTCATCAACTACCTGAATACGAGCAATTACTCGTTACGTACCCATTTTGCGGCGGTTGTTGCTAACTTTCTTCGTTTGCTGGCTCTTCATCTTTTTAGTCGATAGTGAACCGTTGCCGCCAGATTGTTTGTCTGAAGCTTGGTTTTTCTTAGCTTCTAATTGACGTTTTACAGCTTCTTGAAGACTGACCTTTTTCGGCGCTTCATTTGACTCAGTCATTGCGCATCCCTCTTTTCATCAAAAAATAGTGCACATGGATGTTTTTATAACTTTAGTATAGCATAAATAAGCTGATTTATTGCTTGTTTTCTTTAAACCATCCTGTAACCTGTGAAAAGAATTGAGACATCGATTCCGGCTTCGACATATTCGGAACCCGCGCCAGCAAGACTTCTTTTGGTGCTTTGACGCCTTGCTGTTTTTTTTGTAGCACTAGAATTCCTTTGGCGTGAGCCGCGTTCTTGAATAGGCTTTCTGGCAATTCCATGACAGATTGAATATGAGCATATTTTTTCAGAAAGCTGTGCAATTGACTGGCTTGTGCTGATTCGAATAGGGCTTTTGGAACGATGAAAAACAAATAACCGCCTTCAGCCGTGTGCTTTAATGATTGCTCGATAAACAAATGGTGCGCATAGGACATGCCTTCATCCGCTTTCAATTCGTAGGTTGCGGCTGTTTCTTCGTCGGGGTAATAGCCCACTGGCAAATCCGAAACGACGACATCCACGGGATCGATCAATAAAGGCTGCAGGGCATCTTGCAAATAGAAGGTGATGGGCTGTTCTACCAAATTGCCAGCGTTTGAAGCCAGACGGATCAACAAGTCGTCCAGTTCTACGCCCGCTCCTGTCAAACGCCCATCCAAGTAATTCATAACCGTCAGCAGCAAGTTGCCGGTTCCGACAGCCGGATCCAAAATGACAGCCTGTTCTTTTTTCACAAACAATTCCACCAAATAGCCGACCAATAGGCCAAGCGCGTCAGGGGTCATTTGATGATGCGGCTGAATATGTTCTTTCATTCCTTTTAGAACAGCTAGTTGGAGCGCTTTTCGAATATCTTCTTTACTGGCTCCTGCTTCTGGCTTAATCAAACCATCCAGCCAATTTTCAGTAGTTGTCAGCAAGCTCTCCAAATATGCATTTTCCTGCTCTTTTTGAATTTTTGTAGTGTGGTTGTCAATAAAATAAAAAGTCTTTTCCATCGTTGAATTCATGCTTTCGCCGTCCTCAATAAGGAAACCCACTCAAAAGAGTGGGTTTCTAGTATTATTTTGTTAATTCTTTTACTGCATCCAATGCCTTTTCGTAATCAGGATGGTCAGTTCCTTCAGGAACATATTCCACGTATGCGATTTTGTCATTTTCATCTATGACGAAGATTGAACGGGCCAGAAGCCGAAGTTCCTGCATCGTCACACCATAGGCTTCTCCGAATGATAAGTCCCGATGATCCGACAAAGTAGTAAGTGCATCAACTTTGTTGATCTCTGTCCAGCGTTTTTGTGCAAATGGCAAATCGGCTGAAATGGTCAATACTGCTACGTTATCGCCTAAAGAAGCAGCTTCATCGCTAAAGCGTCTCGTCTGGTCCGAGCAAACGCCAGTATCCAGCGATGGGACCACGCTGATCAATCGAATCTTTCCAGCAGTATCTTGCAATGTTACTGGTTTTAAGTCAGTCCATAAGACCGAAAATTCCGGAGCCTGATCTCCAACTTTTACTTCTTTATTTGGTAAGGTAACAGGGTTTTTCTTGAATGTGATTTGTACCAATCAAAACGCCTCCCTTTCATCGTACCTTCATCATACTAAAAGGCTCGGGTTTCATGCAACCCAGACCTATCTGGGCGTTTCTTCTGTACCAGCTTGTTTTTTCTGAAAGATTCTTCGTGTACTACTGTCGTATCTGCAATATAATCGTGGATTCCCTGTTTTAACGGTGTAAAGCCGACAATCCAGTAGAGCGGCAAAATGGTCACTGAAATGAAGCGGCCGATCCATTCACGGAACAGCAGCGTCATCCATGACATATTATCTGACTTCAAGGACACTACTCGGATGCCCATAATCATCTTCCCAACAGTTTGAGTGAAAAATTTTGTCATTAAGATAAAATAACCATAGAAGACGACGGCTGACAAAATGGCATATGGCGCATACCAAGGCATGTCGCTCGTTTCTAGTCCGATCAGTGCAAATACCGGCTTGATCAAAATTGATATAAGCCCCGCAATAACCAGAAGATCAATTAAATAAGCCCAGAACCGCACCCAAAATCCAGCCGGTTTCCGTTCGTAAAAAAGAACTTCCTCGTAGCTCGGTGTGTCGGGACGATGTGGTGCGACTTGCACTTCTTCTGCTGTTTCATTCGTTTTGTGGTCTGTCATCATGGTCCCTCCTTATTTATCACCGTATAAATACATCATACGCGGAGAACTGTATTCAGTAAGTAATTTTGAAATCATTTGTGTTTCAATGTCATTTCCGAAGAACGAATTCACTTTCATCGATAAAAGTGAGCCCCATCCTTCTGAAGCCCCATATTGGAATACTTCTGCATTGCCTAGATCAAAATCGGTTTTTACCTGCTCAATAACATCTTCTTCAAACCCAAAATCATCCGCTAAATTCACTTCTACTGCTTGACGGCCATTCATAACACGCCCATCTGCAACAGCTTTGACTTCTGCTTCTGTCATGTCACGGCCTTCTTCAATAACATCAACAAATGACTCATATGAATCATCCAGCATCTCTTGAAGAAGTGCGCGTTCATCCTCTGTCATATCACGCGTCGGACTCATGATGTCTTTGTAAGGGCCAGACTTGATAGTGACAAAATCTACACCCAGATTTTCTGCCAGTTCGCCATAATTGACGCTCTGCATGATCACTCCGATCGAGCCGGTCAAAGTTTCTTCATTCACAAAAATCTTATCGGCTGGTGCGGCAATATAATAGCCGCCCGATGCAGCTGTCGCTCCCATCGAAACGTAAAAAGGTTTATCGGTTTCTTCCTGGATTTCAGTGATCTTGTCGTAAATTTCTGCTGACTCTACAACTCCGCCACCCGGTGAGTTCACCGTAAGTACAACGGCTTTTACGCTAGGGTCTTCTTTAACGTTTTCCAATTGTTCCATAAAGAAAGAATGGTTATAGCCCGCTGTTCCAAAAAGCGATGATGCCTCTCCAGTGTCCTGGATGACGCCGTCTACATTCAAAACTGCCACACGGTTATCAAAATCCCCATCTTCTATAACAACTTCCGAGATACTTGACTCAGTAGTTGCCATCAACTCATCAACACTTTCACCAAATCCACTTTGAAGAAAAGCGAAGGCTGAGTTGATAACCAACGAAATTCCTAATACGGCTGCAGCTACTACTAAAGCGATCCATCGTTTTGTATTCATCTGTGCAATTCCCTCCTTGGTTTCTACTCTTTACTATACGGGAAACACCGTCAAATGTTTCG
The DNA here is from genome assembly GCF_001687565.2 of Planococcus antarcticus DSM 14505. Taxonomy (NCBI): domain Bacteria; kingdom Bacillati; phylum Bacillota; class Bacilli; order Caryophanales; family Caryophanaceae; genus Planococcus; species Planococcus antarcticus. Next base: position 1,392,462 of record NZ_CP016534.2, on the reverse strand, counting down.
TTGGAAAAGAAAATCTAAACAGAAACTTTCCGGTTAGCCTTTCGAATTCCTCGAGCCTCTATGAATTTCGAGGAAGTGAAAAGGATTAAAGCACTCCAAATCAATGAGAAAGAAATGATATCTACAGCATCAAAAGCTTCCCCATAAATGAAGACGCCAATTAACAACATCAGTGAAGGAGCGATGTATTGCAGGAATCCAATCATATACATCGGAATCAACGGTGCTCCAATGGCAAACAGCAATAACGGCAAAGCGGTAACCAATCCACTGGCAATCAACAGACCATCTGTCGTCAACCCGATATGTAAAAATGCCACTCGATCAATCGACATCAAATAGACATAATAAGCGATGGCAATCGGGAAAACGAACAAGGTTTCAATCGCTAGTCCGCGCAGAGCATCCAATCGAATGGTTTTCTTGATTAGTCCATAAAAAGCAAAACTGAAGGCCATTCCCAGTGCGAGCCACGGCAAAGAGCCAAAAGAGAAAGTTAAAATCAAAACGCCGGTTGCCGCTAAAAGAAAAGCGATTTTAATCGCAGGCGATAATTTTTCCTTCAGAAAGATCGCACCCAACAACATGGAAATTAGCGGATTGATGTAATAGCCCAGACTCGTTTCGACAATTCGGTCATGAGAAACCGCATAGACATAAAAAAACCAGTTTGCAGAAATCAGGAACGATGCCAACATCAATAAAAAGAACTTCTTCTTGGAAGACCATAGCATTTTCAAATCAAGCCATAGCTGGCGGCCTCCATTTATCAAAAGAATAAAACCGAGGGTAAACAAGAAAGACCAGATAATTCTCCCCGCCAGAATCTCATCTGCTGGAACATGATCGAGCTGCTTCCAGAAAATCGGCATGAATCCCCATAATGTATACGTTAAAATAATGACTAAAACACCTTTTTTAGACTCTGTCATCCTGCATCTCGCACCAATCTTTATTATATTTTGTATTTCGAAATAACAGTCTCATTATAGGCTGAAATTACATGTAAAGTAAATAAAGAGAAACTCCAATGAATGACGGGACAGCGCTAAAAGAAAACACAAAATAGGGCAAAAGAAAAAACAGCCGGTCATGGTTGCATCAGAGCTGTTAAATACAGCTCATAATTCCGATTCAAGCCATTTTCCGACTGTGGTCATTTCTTTAGATTTTCCTGTTGACGCAGCTCTACACGCCTGATTTTTAAAGATGCCGTTTTTGGCAATTCCGTCCGGAAATCGATGGCATGTGAATATTTATATGGAGCAGTCAAGCTCTTAACGTGACTCTGCAGTTCTTTCATCCATTCATTTGAAGTGGTATGGCCTTCTACCATAACCACAAAAGCTTTGACAATTGTGCCGCGTATTTCATCAGGCGCACCGATGAGTGCACATTCTTGGACAGCCGGATGCTTAATTGGTGCGACTTACACTTCGAACGGGCAAATCGTGTAGCGGGAAGAAATGATGATATCGTCTCCACGATCTTCAAACCAGAAATAGACAGCATCACCTTTCGAACCTTTATCACCGGTTACATAATAGTCACAGCAGAATTACATCTTAGTACGTTCTGGATCTTTAAAGTATTCCGTGAATAAAGCCGGTGTGTCTATATGGACTTCGATATCTCCTACTTCGCCAACACACACAACTCGCTAAAGTCGTTAATGATCTCCTCACGGTTGCCGGGTGTCGGTTTGCCATAGAACCGATGCGGGCTTCCATGCCTTTCATAACACCCACCAGCAAGTTGTTTTCCATCTGGCCATAGCCGTCCCGAACCTCCAGACCGTAATTATTCTGGAAGACATTGATTACTTCCACGTTTAGGGGTTCCCCGGCAGATACTGCGCTGTGCAATGCGGACAAATCATAGTTCGCTAAATCTTTTTGTTTCGCCATTTTCATATTATTCCTCACAGGTGGACTTCGATCTGTGTCAGCGAATAAATGCATCAATCTGTTTAGTTTTTTATGTGAGTCGAACTGGAAAAATCGCTTCTAAGCAGACTTTTCGCTCTTTCTTCTAGTTTTCTCCCCAGAATGGGAGTTGAGGGCGCAGTTTTTGTGCTTGGGATTTCCATAGCAATATTTATGTCGATTTGAATCTTCAGATAGAAACGTATACTCTTCAGGTGAAAACGTTAAACCTGTATTTTCAAATCTTATACGAAGCATGGGCGCATACTCAATCGCTGACGAGCATTTCCTGTACCGCTTACCTACTTCTCATCATACGCACCGTAATTGCGTTACTTTGATCCAGCACCGGAGCGTCTATGGAGGAGTGGTGAATCAGGTGGACTTCCCCAGTTCATCGCGTGAGCCATGCCCAAAGCAACCGGGTCGACGTGCAACAGCGTCGCTCTTCTCAACAATAAAAAAACTGCCTTTAAAAGGCAGCTCAGCATTTTATAGAAGATCTTCAAATTGATTTACTTTGACGCGCGGGAACTTAATAATTTCTCGTTCTGCTACCGCTTCCTCGATTAACTCATCGAATGACACAAATTTTTCGTAGTACTCCACTTTCTCAAGCTTCGGTTTGGTTTTCGGATTTGCCGGCGTAAAAATCGTACAGCAATCCTCAAACGGTCGAATGGAAATATCATAGGTCCCAATCTGCTGTGCCGTATCGATGATTGCCAGTTTGTCCGTCGCGATCAATGGGCGCAGAATTGGCGTATTTGTCACAGCATTGATGGCGTGCAGACTTTCCAAAGTTTGGCTGGCAACCTGGCCAAGGCTTTCTCCGGTAATGATGGCTCGGCAATTGGTCTCAGCCATCAGCAGATCAGCAACGCGCATCATCATTCGGCGAGTTGAAGTCATGGTGATATTGTCCGGCACCTGTTTATGCACTTCCTGTTGCAGCTTGGTGAACGGGATAATGTGCAGATTGACGGATGAACCGAACTGTGACAACTTGTCAGCCAAGTCAAACACTTTTTCCTTGGCCCGGTCGTTGGTGAACGGTGGACTGAAGAAATGGATCATTTCTAGCCGGACGCCGCGTTTCAGCATATGATAGCCCGCAACTGGACTGTCCAGACCGCCAGACAGCATCAATAAGGCTTTGCCTCCAGCTCCCACAGGCAAACCTCCAGCCCCTTGAATGACTTCTGCCATCATATAGACTGCTTCTTCGCGCACTTCTACTTTCAAGTCAATTTCAGGGTCCTTCATCTGAACCTTCAAACCCGGAAAAATTCTCAGCACATGAGAGCTGAGCTCTTTCATGATTTCGGGTTTTTCATGCGGAAATTTTTTGAATGGCCGCTTGACAGATATTTTGAAACTTTTATCAGTATCTTGGATTTTCGCGATTACCGCTTCCGCTGTTTTTTTCATCGCTTCGAGATCTAGCTCACAAGCAGTCACCGGGCTGAATGATTGGATACCAAAGACCTGCGGCAGGCGCTCAATTACTTGTGCCAAATCCTGTTCACTATCTGACGTGATAAACATCCGGTCGCGTTCCGCTTTGATCTGGATGTGTTGTAAATCGGAAAAAGTTTGCCTAACATTGTCGCGCAGCCGCCCGATGAACGAACTACGATTTTTGCCTTTTGTTGATAACTCGCCATAACGAACGAGGATTTGATTGGTTTTCATAAATGGTTAGCTCCTTTAATCATGCGGTAAACCCGCTGAAATGCGCTTTGTAGCGCGATAATGTCCCGTTCTTCGGTAAAATTCCCAAAACTGATTCGCATAACGCCGTCCTTGAATTCGCGAGGCAAGCCAATTGCCTGGACAACATGGCTTGTATTAGCGCCCTTTGATGAACAGGCGCTGGAAGTAGAGACAATGATTGACTCTTTTTGTAGACCTGATACCAGGATTTCGCCTTTTACCCCTTTTACCGCTACCGCCAGAATATGAGCAGCGGCTTGTTTGGGGCTAACAATTTTTACCCCGTTAAATTCCGAAAAAAATTGGCGCAGGTCTTGATTCCATTTTCTGTACAGCGGATTTGGCTCTGCTAATCTTAATGCTTTTGCTAAGGCCACCGCATTTGGGACAGAAACGGTACCGCTGCGTATTCCCGATTCTTGACCGCCACCATACTGGATAGTTTCCAATTCAACTCCGGAATACGCTAATAGTCCACTACCTTTCAATCCATGAATTTTATGTGCTGATATCGTTATTAAATCAGGCAATGCGGTTGGATCAAATTCCAATTTACCCATACTTTGTGCAGCATCCACATGAAAAAAGATACGCTTTTTTTTAAGTAGACGTGCAATATCTGCAACTGGATGGATAGTTCCAATTTCATTATTGACGTGCATTAAGGAGACCAGGATCGTATCACTTTGCAACGAATTTTCCAACTCATCGACATTGATTTCACCCGAATGATTGACTGATAGACGTGTTATTTTAAAGCCCTCCCGCTCCAATGCAGCGAGGCTATTTGAGACGGAAGAATGTTCCGTCTGAGCTGTTACGATATGCTTGCCGCGGTGTTGGTAGCTTCGTGCTGTGCCGAACAAAGCCAGGTTATTTGCTTCCGTTCCGCCGGAAGTAAAGACGACACTCTCCATTTGCAGCTGCTCTTTCAGTTGGTTGCGCGCAGTTTCCAGCAGATCCTCTGCTTGGTTGCCGAGCATGTGGAGCGACGCTGGGTTAGCATAAAACTGCTCATTCACTTTCACAAAAGCATCGAGCACTTCTTTTCTCGGCTGCGTTGTCGCACTATTGTCCAGATAAATCATTTTACCACCTCCGAAAAGAAAACCACCAGCTCTTTCGCTGGTGGTTTTCTTTTTGTTTTTTTAAATGCGCCAAGCGTCTTCTTTGACCAGCACTTCGATACGCTTCATCGAACCAGGTTCAAATTTTTCAACTGCAGTTGCCGCTTCTTCTAATGCTTTTGTATACCGAAGCTGACGGAAAGATTCTTCTGCTTCTTCTAGCTTGGCATCCAATTGCAGATCGGATTTGCGGTAGCGGTTGCCGTATTGAATGATGCGTTCAATCAATAGCACGTTTTCAACCATTTCAACCGCTTTTGTATGGACATCATCAATGCTTTTCTCAGCTTGCTCTAAGTAATTATGCACCAGTTTGATATTCAATGGCACTTCACGCAAAGTCTGCATGGTAACAAAAAGATGTTCTTCCGCTTCTTCAAGCCGCACATCCATATCTTCCGGAATTCCTGGAATATTGGCTTTATGCAAAACACGATCGGTTTCCTGCAATTTACGTTTCAATTGTTCGACTTTGGCACGCGCATTGTTTTCTTCAATGCGCAGGCTCTTCAATGCAGTCATGAAATCAATTTGTGTCGAATCAACAATCGATAAATCTTCACGAATGTGAAGCAACTCTTCTTGAAGGCCTGAATACGCTGATTGATCTTCTTCCAAGCGCGAGCGCAACAAGTCGTAGCGTTTCGCTAATTGCTCCATTTTTTCCATACAAGACTTTGGAATGGCCGCTTCGCTTTCGCTGATTTTGTAGCTGTGCTGGACATATCTGCACTCTTCTTCCATTTCTGTCGTGTCGCGTGCCACGACTTCCAAATGGCGTTCTGTATCCACACTAAATTCATCCACATAATGCTTGGCTTCTACTTCTTTTTCCAGAAGCTCATAAAGTGAATCAATCTGGTCTTTCATGCTTTCCACTGCAATTTTCGTTTGCTCAACAACGAGTTGTGCGATGTTCATCTTGAGCACTTTCAGCTCTTCTTCCATCTCATCCAGTTGAAGTGTCAATTCCAAATGCCCCAGATAATAAGACTGCTCTTCCATTTCGTTCTTGCCTTGGCGCAGTTCAGCGATGTATGAAGGAATTTTTGTCTGGACATCAGCTAATAATGGCGGAATGTCATCGACTAACAGAAAAGCAGCTTCGCCTTCAGTTGATAAACTAATAACAATTTCTCGAGCTTTTAAATAATTGCCTTCATTGGTCAATTTCTCGTATTCATCAAACATTGGAATAAAGGATTCAAGTTTTTTCTCGAGTGGTCCAGCGGCAGCTCCATAAGAATGCTGATGCGCCAGCAGGTTTTTCCGTGCACGACGGTATTTTTCCTGAATAAGATCAATTTCGCTGCGGTTTTTTTCTTCGCTGCCAATCAATTCTTCCAATTCAACCAAGATGCTATTCATCTGTTGATCAACGGTATCGATTTTCACTTCAGTTTCCTGTTCAATCTTTGTCGCTTTGCCGAATCTAAAGCGGTTGATCGCTTCTTCAGCGTCATATAGGGAAGCATCAATTTTTGGAATATGCACATCCATGATTTCAGTCCACACATTGCGCCAGCGTTCAAACATCTCTTCCGTTTGGCCATTCATGTTTAATTGTTTCACTTTTGTTAGTTCTTCAAGTATCGGTTTATTTTGTATTTGCAGTTTTAACTGTTCCAAGCGCTCAATTTCAGCTAAATGTTTTTTGCGAAACATAAAGCCGATGATCGTTATCGCTAATAGAATGATGACCGCAATGATGATATACTCCATCATAAGTCACATAGCCCCCTGTTCCAAAATCACATTACCAGTTATACGTAAATGTATTCATGATTCTTCTATTTTAACATGTATTCTACTCTTTTGTTTGCCAAATTAGAAGAAAAGCGATTATATTTTTAATATAGACAGAAAAGAGGTTGCCTTTATGAAACGAGATGGTCACATTCACACACCATTTTGTCCACACGGGACAAAAGACTCAACCGAATTGTATATTGAAAAAGCAATAAAGTCCGGGTTCACAGATATTTCTTTTACTGAGCACGCTCCACTTCCAGTCAATTTTTCAGATCCTACACCGAATAAAGATAGCGGCATGAACATGTCCCAACTCTCACTTTATATAGAGGAAATTTCTCATTTAAAAAACGTTTACCAAAAAGATATCCACATCCGCTTAGGCTTAGAAGTCGATTTTATCGCAGGATTTGAAAAGGAAACACGTTCCTTTTTAGATGAGTTCGGTCCTGATCTCGACGACGCTATTTTATCGGTTCATTTCCTTCAAGTAAACAATCGTTATTTTTGCTGTGATTTCAGTCAGGATGTATTTGCAGTACTGTCAGCTGCAAGCGGCTCTATAGAAGCAACTTACGAGCTTTATTACAACACTGTAGACGCGTCTATCCAGTCAGATCTCGGACAATTCAAACCAAAACGAATTGGTCATCCGACGCTGATTCACAAATTCCAATTGGCGCATAATGAAACAATCAATGATGACTCACAAATCCGACACATCCTGCAGCTAATGAAGAAAACCGGGTGTGAACTTGATGTTAACGGTGCCGGGTTCTCAAAAACGGATTGTCAGGAATCCTATCCACCGCTCAATTATATTGAATACGCCAAATCACTCGGCATTCCCTTAGTCTTCGGCTCTGACGCTCATAATGTCAATGGCTTGCATAAGCATTACGAGAAATTTTATACTTATCTAAGTTAATACGTTCCGTTCTGTTTCTGCTCTTCCCAAAACCCGTTTCAAAAATTCTATATAGAGTATAGCGAAACAAAATACGAGTTCTGAAATCTCTAATTAAACCAAAAACAAAACGAAATGAGGAAAATATTGATGTTTACACAAACCGATTACAGTGGCAGTAACTTAGAACAATACACTATGCTTTCGAAACAATTAGATGCTTTACTAGAAGGGGAAAATAACAGCATCGCTAATTTAAGTAATGCCTCAGCTTTGCTTAACCAATTTCTTGAACGCACCAATTGGGTTGGATTTTACTTGATGGAGGAAGGAGAACTTGTACTTGGTCCTTTCCAAGGTCTTCCTGCCTGCGTCCGGATTCCATTAGGCAAAGGCGTGTGCGGCACAGCCGTTTCTGAAAAAAAAACAATGTTGGTTAAAGACGTTCAAGCGTTCCCTGGTCACATCGCTTGCGATGCAGCATCTCGTTCTGAAATCGTCATTCCGTTGATGAAAGAAGATCAGGTAATCGGTGTACTTGATATCGACAGCCCAGAGCTGAGTCGTTTTACAGAAGAAGATCAGCAAGGCCTGGAGCTTTTTGCAACGGTTTTAATGAAGCATCTGTAATAGAGAAAGACCCGGAACTTAACAGCTGAGTTCCGGGTCTTTCTTAGGGAATAAAGGTTCGCTTTTTCATTTACGTTTTGCTTATATTTCCTGAAGCTTTGGTTTCACTTGTTCAAATGCTTTACTTAAATCATTGATTACGTCGTCCATATGTTCTAATCCAACCGACAGCCGGAGTAAAGAATCACTGATACCCATTGCCTGCCTGCTTTCTGCTGGCACGACTGCATGAGTCATTGTTGCTGGATGCTGGATTAACGTTTCTGCATCACCAAGGCTGACAGCAATCTTAATAAGCGATAAAGCGTTTAAGAAAGCTTGAGCTTCTTTTTTACCGCCTCTGATTTCAAAGGAAATCAACCCGCCGCCTTGGCGCATTTGCCGCTTGGCGATTTCAACTTGTGGATGCTGTTCGTCAAATGGATAGTAGATGTCCTTCACTAATTCCTGTTGCTTTAGAAAATTCAGCACTGTTTGAGCATTGGCAACATGCCGATCCATCCGTACATGAAGAGTTTTCATTCCTCTTAGCAATAACCACGCATCAAAAGGTGACATAATGCCGCCCACATCTTTTTGCACAGTCATTCGGATATGCTGCATTTCGTCCGCATCGCGCCCAACCAAAATTCCGCCGACCACATCCCCGTGGCCGTTCAGGTATTTTGTAGCGCTATGCAAGACAAAATCCGCTCCCATACGTAACGGGTTCTGCAAATAAGGAGAACAGAACGTGTTATCTACAATGACGCGGAGATTATGCTTTTTCGCAACGGCCATAACTGCCTCTAAATTAACAAGCTCCATCGTCGGATTGATCGGTGTCTCCACGTAAATGCAGACTGTTTCCGGTTGGATCGCTCGCTCGACTTCTTCTTCGTTGGTCATAGAAACCAAGTCATGCGTAATGCCGTATTTTTCTTCCATGATCTCAAGCAAACCGAAAGTGCAGCCATAAATTCCTCTCGAGCAAAGTACATGATCACCCGCTTTGGTCAAGTAAATTAAAATCGCACTGACAGAGGCCATCCCTGATCCAAAAGCCAATGCGCCTTGACCTCCTTCGATTTCCGTCATCCGGTTCTCTAGTACACGAACAGTCGGATTGCCGAGCCGTGAATAAATATTGCCTTCGCAATTTCCCGCAAAACGATCTTCTCCCTGCTCTGCATTTGCAAAAGAATAAGTCGAAGTCTGATAAAGCGGTGTCACGAGACTGTCATGATGTTTGGAACTGTCGTAGCCTTTATGGATAACCGCCGTTTCAATATTCATTTCTTTTTCTCTCATTAATATTCACCCCTTAGCTAATATAGAAAGCGCTTACATACATACTCACATTCATTCTACCTTGTACAATAAGAAAAAGGAAGGCAGTACTCCAAACTAATCTGAGACTCGCTGTTGACTTTAGCTTCTAAAATCAGTTATACTATGCTTTGTGTAAAATAATCGCAGCAGTTGTATGTGCGTGTTCGTTCATTTTATTCCTCATAGCAGGTGTATCGTGTAACTCTTTGGCTGCTGAGCGAAGGTACAAGAATATAAAATGGCTTGCAGCATGAATGCATCTGGTTTTTATTTTACTCTAAAAACCAAAAACAGAGGAGGAGACTTATATGTCTCGTTATACAGGCCCATCATGGAAACTGTCACGCCGCTTAGGAATTTCCCTTACAGGCACAGGTAAAGAATTAGAAAAACGCCCTTACGCACCAGGTCAACACGGTGCTAACCAACGCAGAAAAGTTTCTGAATATGGTTTGCAACTTCAAGAAAAGCAAAAGTTGCGCTTTATGTACGGAGTAACTGAGCGTCAGTTCAAAACTTTGTTCAACAAAGCCGGCAAAATGGACGGCAAACACGGTGAAAACTTCATGATTCTTCTTGAAGCTCGCCTTGATAACGTTGTTTATCGTTTAGGTCTTGCGCGCACTCGTCGCCAAGCTCGCCAAATCGTAAACCACGGTCACATCCTTGTTGATGGCAAACGCGTCGACATTCCGTCATTCAGCGTGAAACCAGGACAAACAATTGCTTTCCGTGAAAAATCAAACAACCTTGATGTAGTAAACGAAGCAATCGAAGTAAGCAACTTCGTTCCTGAATATGTAACTATCGATACTGATAGCAAAACAGGAACATTCGTCCGCCTTCCAGAGCGTAGCGAATTGTCTGCTGAAATCAACGAACAATTGATCGTTGAGTACTACTCACGTTAATTGAAAAATTACGTAAACGGTAGTATCGAACCCCCCCTAAACCTTGTTAATTCAATGGTATTGGGGGGTTTTTTTGACTTACTTTTCTTCTAGGGCTGCTTACTGAATGAACGGTTGCGTGCGGAGTTTTTTTATTCTGCAAATAAACTATAGTTTTCCGCAAACAAGCCGTCCTATTCTGCAAATAAAATCCATATTCCATAAACAAACATTATAATATTGCTTGGTCTTTGCGAAATCTTTGCGTTTATAGCTTTAGGATGGCTATCATTCAACAATAATAGTTGAGTATATTAAAAAGATCTCCAGAACCATCGTTGGTCCCGGAGATCTTTTTGATGTATTCTTTTGTTTAAACCAAGTGAATTCTATTTTGTTTTAACGCTTGAGCAATTGTGTTATAGACTTCAATGTCGATAAACTTAATGCCTAATTGTACTGCAGTTTGGGCAATAACAGGACTGATGCCGGATAGAGCTACTCGAACTCCAATAATCTCCAACCCCTTTATCAGCTGAAAGACCTGCTGGGCAACCATTGTATCTATCAGCGGAACGCCGGACAGATCGATGAACAGTTTCTCCAGATTGTTTTTGGAGCTCTGTGCTAACGCTTTTTCGAACATGATTTCTGCGCGATACGGTGTAATTTCACCAATCAATGGCAGCATGCCCATTTTTTCAGCCAGTAAAATAATCGGTGCACTCATTTCCACAATCATCTGCTGCTGGGAATTCATCCGTTTTTCCGCGGCTTTCGAATTTTTATCCGTGAATTCAACGATGACTTTGCTGAATGTCAGAACCACCACTTTTGTCCATTCCATTAGTTTTTCATGACTAATCTGCTCTTTATTGCTCAAGACATAAGCTCCGATTTCATCTAAATATTGCTGTTGCGCTCGAAAAAACTCATCGATGACTTCGACTATTGGTGTATCGAGGTGAGCTTCATCCTTTGCAATTGTCTCTATCCAATCCTGAAAGCCATCTACAAATTCATTGTTATCCTTTTGGAACATTACACAAAACCGAAGATGGAATTCATGGGTCTGTTTTTTTAACAAAGCCACTTTATCTGGATCGGTTGAACCGTAGACACCAGCTTTACTTTTATCCAATGAACGATACCAATCTTCGGTCATTTTCCAGGTCTGTGCGCTTAAGTGCTCAAACAAGTCTTGATCTTTCAACATTTCATAGCCATTGCATCAAATCGGCGAAGAGTCCTTGCATGAGTTGAATTCTGCAAGTTCTTACAGCCTATTCGGCAACAGCCTCACCCCGCTCTCGCTTATAATTTCATATTAATCGCTGTTTAAATTGAAGTAACTTCCATTTCCTCTTCTCAATATGCTTACCCAAATATATGTACATTAAACTCTTATTGATTTCCGCCGTCTCTATTTTTAGAGATTTTACAGAACATAAACTTTACTCATGCAAATTTTCACTGCCTCTATCATACTTTGTTTGCACTATTTCATCAATCGACAAAAAAGTTTTTCTTCGAACATGTTAAACTGAAGAAAATGGAGGTGGAGTCGCATGCGAATAATTTCAATTTGCCCAAGCAACACTGAATTGCTAGCATTTTTAGATGCAGAACACTTACTGGTTGGCATTGATGATTATTCTGATTGGCCTAAAGAAATTACTACATTGCCACAACTGGGTCCTGACTTGTCGATCCGAATGGATGAACTGGAAGCGTTAAAACCCGATTTGGTTCTTGCGTCATTGAGTGTACCGGGAATGGAAAAAAACGTGGACGAACTGGTACGAAGAAAAATCCCTCATCTTGTGCTAAATCCTCAAACTTTGGAGGAAATCGGAGAGGACTTGTTGAAAGTGGCTGACGCTTGTGGAATAGATGCCAATGTTGTTCATATGGACTACCTAAATGTTATCGAGGACATCAAAAAACGCGGACAACAAGCGGAGACCCGACCGTCCCTTTACTGGGAATGGTGGCCAAAACCGGTCTTCACTCCTGGAAAAATCAACTGGCTAACTGAAATTAGCACTATGACTGGGGCTCGCAACGTATTCGACGATACCGATTCTGCTAATATCCAAACAGATTGGGCCGATGTGCTGGAACGGCAGCCTGACTATATCCTCCTCGCATGGGTCGGCATTTTAACTGCTAAAGTCAAACCCGAACTTGTTAAAAAGCGCCCTGGTTGGAACGATATGAAAGCCATCAAACACATCCATGTCATGGAGGAAGAACTTTATTGCCGCCCTTCTCCCCGTTTGATTGAAGGCGCCATCCGATTAGGGAAATTAATTCATCCAAAGGAGTTTGCAGACATGGAACTTCCGCAATTTATTAGAGAAAAGCAAATTTGAGAGATTACATGGCGTGATAAAGCTAGTGATATTACGCTTCTCTAAACTCCAAGCAAAAAAGCCATCCAATCGAGGATGGCTTTTTGTTTTCGTCTTTATTTACAGTCCTGCTTGTCCTCGCCGGCTTCCGTTTAAAGGATCTTTACCACTATGGCTTTGATCACCTCTTATTGTTGTATCTCTTTCATTGCCAATGAGAGGATCTCGTTCTGTTGTGAATGTATCCTGATCGCTGCGGTCTGGTATGGTATTTTTGTCTTCTTCAACCAATACCAATATTTTCCCTTCATTATGTGTTTCGTACATTTCTGCCTCATCGTCCGGTACTCCGAGACCAATGAGTCCGCCTACACCTGCACCCGTAGCTGCTCCTTCTCCTGCATGCGTTTCTGTCTCCTCTGTAATCGTTTCGGTTTCCTGCTTATCTTTGCTCAAGACTGAGATGTCTTTATTGTTATGTCCTTGCTGCTGCAAATCTTCAATTGCCCGAATGGCTTCATTTTCTGTTTCATACGATCCAACTACTTTTGACATTTCTAACGCCTCCTTGAAGTTTTAGTAAAGTCAATCGCCGTTCATCTTTGTTGCTACCCGCTGCATGTCCGTTTAAACGTGTATTTCTTTCCAGTGCATAAAAAAAGACAACTGAAGAAAATCCAGCTGTCTTTTGAAGGTATTTTATTGAAACTGTACCATATGATATTTCTTTTTGCCGCGGCGGATGATGGCAAAGGCATCTTCCAACCGATCTTTTTCATCAACGATATATGTCAAATCCGTCACTTTTTCACCATTGACAGAAATCGCGCCATTCGTAACATCTTCTCGCGCTTGTCTTTTCGATGAAGAAATTCCTGCTTCCACAATCAAATCAACAATGGCTTTGTTTTCTTTTGCCATTTCCACTGATGGTACATCCTTGAAGGCTGCCTTCATCTCTCCAGAAGATAAAGCTTTCAAGTCTCCGCTGAATAAAGCTGTTGTAATGCGCTGTGCATCTGAAAGTGCCTCTTCCCCGTGAATCAATTTGGTCATTTCTTCTGCCAAGGTTTTTTGAGCTTTCCGTAAATGAGCTTCTGTTTCTACTACCGCTTTTAACGCTTCAATTTCTGGGCGGCTAATAAATGTGAAAATTTTCAAGTATTTGATAACATCGGCATCTGCTGCGTTGATCCAGAATTGATAAAATTCATAAGGTGTCGTCTTTTTTGGATCTAACCAGACAGCGCCTCCAGTTGATTTGCCAAATTTTGTACCATCTGCTTTTGTTACAAGTGGAATCGTGATACCAAATGCTTTTGACTCTTCATCATGCGTTTTACGAATCATTTCAAGGCCTGAAGTAATATTACCCCATTGATCAGAACCGCCGATCTGGATACGGCAATTATACTTGTTGTACAAATGATTAAAATCAATTGCTTGAATAAGCGTGTAAGAAAACTCCGTAAACGAAATGCCCGTCTCCAACCTCGTCGCAACTGAATCTTTCGCGAGCATATAGTTGACCGAGATCAATTTGCCGTAATCGCGCAAAAATTCGATAACGCTCATCGCACCGATCCAATCACGATTATTGACCATTTTCGCTCCATTTTCGGATTTGAAATCAAAAATTTGCTCCATCTGTACTTTGATTGCTTCGACATTGCGATCGATTTGTTCAGTCGTCTGCAATTGACGTTCTTCGTTCCGTCCAGAAGGATCGCCAATCATGCCAGTAGCACCGCCGACCAATAAAATTGGTTGGTGTCCATAAATTTGGAAACGACGCAGTGTGAGTAATGGAACAATATGCCCGATATGCATACTGTCTGCAGTAGGATCCACTCCGCAATATAAAGAGATTTTCTGTTCATCCAGTAATTTCTCCATACCTTCTTCATCTGTCTGTTGGTATAACAGCCCACGCCATTGTAGATCTTGAAGTAATTCGTTAGTCATTCTAATTCCTCCTTAAAATTTTGAAACGATGAGAGTCATAAAAAAACACATAAAAAGTCCCTGCATGAAAAATTCATGCAGGGACGCAATTGCGCGGTACCACCCAGCTTGGAGAAATAGATCTCCCTCTCATCATGTGCCGAACGGGGCACTTCCGTAAACTCCAGACCTGTAATTCGATCTATGCATTTTGACCGGTTTTCACCACCCACCAGCTCTCTAAACAAAATTGCACGCTCTACTTCGGGACCTTCACAGTTTCCAATATGAAATATACTAGTAGTTTACTTTATTATTCGATATTGTCAATATGCTTAGATGCAATTATAAGAATATGGTATACTATAAAAGATTTTAGGAGGTCGATAACGTGCGCAATAAATTTAAAAATTGGATAAGCAAAACTGAAGAAACAACCCATAAATGGACCTCAACAAAATGGTTTAAACGATTGAGTATTACCTCAGGCGTCATTTGGAATCTGGCATTGATCCTGGCTATTTTTTTGGTTACAGGGGGCGTCTTTGCTGCATCTGTTGGTGCTGGCTATTTTGCTTCGCTGGTGGATGAGGAAAAACTCCGCCCCGAAGATGAAATGCTTCGTGAAATCTACAGCTTTGAAGAAACATCTGAACTGTATTTTGACAACGAAGTCTATCTTGGAAAGCTGCAAACAGATTTAGAACGTGAAGTCACGACATTGGATAAGGTAGCAAGCTATGCAACAGATGCTGTTCTTGCCACTGAAGATGAATATTTCCTTGAACACGAAGGAATTGTACCAAAAGCAATACTGCGTGGCCTTTTCCAAGACGTTTCGAATTCGGACAACCAAACAGGCGGTTCGACGTTGACACAGCAATTGGTTAAGAATCAGATTTTAACAAACGAAGTGTCTTACGAGCGAAAAGCGAAAGAAATTCTTCTTGCTATGCGCTTGGAAAAATTCATGACGAAAGATGAAATTATACAAGCTTACTTGAATATTGTACCCTATGGCAGAATTTCTTCCGGAGCCCACATAGCCGGTATTGAAACGGCATCAAAAGGGATATTCAATGTATCAGCTAGCGACTTAAACTTGGCACAATCGGCATTTTTAGCAGGTATTCCTAAAGCTCCATATAGTTACACACCCTATGCAGAAGGTGGAAAACTAAAAGACGAAGCTGGATTGAAGCCAGGTCTCGACCGGATGAAAACCGTTCTTTTCCGAATGAAAGAAACAGAATATATTACACAGCAGGAATACGATGAAGCCATTGCTTACGATCTTGTGGCTACTTTCCGCCAAAACGAATCGCGTTCCTATTCTGAATTCCCATTTGTCACAGTAGAAATAGAAAAGCGGGCATCTCGGATTATTATGGATATTTTAGCTGAAAAGGATGGCATCGATCCCGCTACATTGGATGAAAACGATAAACTTTACGAAGAATACGCAATTCTTGCTGACCGGGCAGTGCGCTCAAACGGCTATCGCATCCATTCGACAATTGACAAGGACGTTTACTTGGCACAGGAAGCTGCTCAAAAATCCTATGAATCTTACGGCACCACTGTAGGCGGAAAAGGATTGAATGATGCTGGTGAAGTTGTCGATAAGCAATATCCCGTTCAAGTCGGCAGCATTATGATTGAAAATTCCACTGGTCGAATTATCAGTTTCGTGGGTGGACGCGATCATGAAGTCGAGAAGTTGAACCATGCCACTTCCGCCTATCGGTCCATGGGCTCTACCGTAAAACCTTTATTGGTTTATGGTCCTGCAATCGAATTTGGACAAATTGGTGCAGGATCTCCGCTGGTCGATGTGAAATTTGAACATATGGATGGTACTACAATGTGGAGGCCGGCAAACTTTACTGCATCGAGCGAACAAGGCATCATGCCTGCTCGTGATGCTTTGGCACAGTCTCAAAACTTGCCTGCTCTTCGCCTGTTTGCTCAAATCCAGCAACAATTGCCAATCCAGTTTATGATGAACGCTGGGTTTACACGCGTCGTAGAAGCAGAGAACAACAACTATGCTTCTGCGCTTGGTGGAGGAATTGAAGCTTCCGTAGAGGAGATTACCAATGGCTATGCAATGGTCGGAAACAACGGTCAACACATTGAAACTACAATGATTGATAAAATTGAAGATGCAGACGGTAATGTCATTTACGAACATAAAGCAGAGGCTAAGGAAATATTTTCTCCACCTACTGCGTATGTGCTGACAGACATGCTGCGTGATGTCTTTAAAACCGACCGCGGAACAGCGAGTCGCGCAAATGGATTATTAAAGTTCAACTCTGATTTTGCTGGAAAAACGGGTACGACGCAAAGTACAAAAGATGTCTGGTTGGTCGGCTACAATCCAAATATAACAATGGGTGTATGGCTTGGCTATGATGCCGAGAAGTTTACGCTGTCACGATTTGAGAATCGCGATTTGCCGGCTTCACTGCGTGTCAATCAATTATGGGCTCGTTTAATGAATGCCAGTTACGATGCCAGCCCCGATTTAGTTGGAACTTCAGAGAAATTTAAACAGCCAGAAGGCGTCGTTACAAAATCATTTTGTGGGATCTCTGGCTTAGCGCCAGGCGGTGCTTGCAAAAGCGCTGGACTTGTCCGCTCAGATCTGTTTAATGCTGAAGCAATGCTTCCAACAGAAACTGATGATAGCTTAACAAGCGGTTCATTTACAACAATTAATGGAAAACGTTACGCCGCTTTATCCAACACACCAAGTGAATTCGTTTCAGGTGGAGGCATCGGTGTTTCACAAAAATACATCGATCGCATGATGGCTCCATTTGGTGGAGACGCTGGCAAGCTGTTCCCTGGCAATTCAAGATTCTCTTCTGTAGTAGCAGGAGCAACGTTCAATGCCGATGGTGCTGCTCCTGGAGGTGTTCAGACTGCCATTAGCAGCAATACAATCAGTTGGACCAACTCTGGTTCGAATGATGTAGTTGGATACCGGGTTTATAAAGATGGTTCACGTGTTACTTCCATTTCTGAAGCAAGAAGCAATTCGTATTCCGCTTCTGGTGCTGGAAGTTATACGGTAGTGGCTGTGGACATCACTGGTAAACAATCAGCGGCTTCAAATAGTGTCAGCATCGCTGCACCGAAGCCAAAACCTGAACCAAAGCCAGAGCCAAAACCTGAACCAAAACCAACTGCGCCGCCGGTAGAAAAAGAACCGGAAGAGGAAGAAGCTCCACAGGCTGAAGAGGAAGCCGAAACTCCTCCTGCAACAGAAGAAGAAGCTCCACCTGAAGAAGAACCAGAACCGGAAGCTGAAGAGCCGGTTGAAGAAGAACCAGCTCCAGAAGAACCGGAAGAGCCTGCTGAAGAAGATGCGGCTTAATACAGGAAAAGCCCGATCCCCCAGTTAGGCGGATCGGGCTTTTTCTATTGAAAAAAAGACAACAAGCGAAATTCGCCTGTTGTCTTTCAGTATTAATCTTCCATTGTAGATAAATCGCCTGTTGGTAAATCCAGCTCCCATGCTTTCAGCACTCGGCGCATAATCTTACCGCTGCGCGTTTTCGGAAGTTTGTCTTTAAACTCGATTTCCCGTGGAGCTGCGTGGGCAGCCAAGCCTTTTTTGACGAATTGCTGGATATCTTGAACCAATTCTTCTGAAGGCTCATATCCATCATTCAACGCCACAAATGCTTTTATGATTTCACCACGGACCGGATCTGGCTTACCGATAACTCCCGCTTCAGCAACCGCTGGATGTTCCAGCAACTTACTTTCCACTTCGAAAGGTCCAACACGCTCACCAGAAGTCATGATAACATCATCTACACGACCCTGGAACCAGAAATAACCTTCTTCATCCATATAAGCTGAATCTCCTGAAACATACCATTTATCCTTCAGGAAGTAAGAATCGTATTTCGCTGGATTGTTCCAAATCTGACGCATCATCGCCGGCCATCCTTTTTCAATTGCCAGGTTGCCCATTTGATTAGGTGGCAGTTCATTTCCCTGATCATCGACAATTGCGACTTTGATGCCTGGCACCGGTTTGCCCATCGATCCAGGCTTAATATCCATGGCTGGATAGTTGCAGATGGTCTGTGCACCCGTTTCTGTCATCCACCACGTATCATGAATGCGTTTATCGAAGACTTGTGCTCCCCATCTCACCACTTCAGGGTTTAACGGCTCTCCTACCGATAATACGTGACGGAGAGTTGATAGATCGTATTCTTTTACTAGGGCATCACCCGCTCCCATCAGCATCCGGAATGCAGTTGGTGCACTGTACCAGACAGTTACGCCAAAATCTTCGATGGCCTTGTACCAGCCATCCGGAGAGAATCTCCCCCCCAGAATAACTGTTGTGACACCATTTAGCCAAGGTGAGAATACGCCATATGCAGTTCCTGTTACCCATCCCGGATCTGCTGTGCACCAATAGATATCGGTTTCATTGAAGTCTAAGACCCATTTTCCAGTCTGGTATTGCTGTACCATTGCATACTGAGCATGCAGGACGCCTTTCGGTTTGCCTGTAGAACCCGATGTATAATGCAGCACCAATCCATCTTCTTTATCCAGCCATTCAAGCTCGAAGTTGTCCGAACTGTCTGGTAAATGTTTTAGTACATCGATATGCCCGTCCTGCTCCTTGACTTCGTCTCCCACAAGATAAATCGTTTCCAAATTTGGCAACCGGTCATAAGGGATACGCTCCAACAGTTCTGGCGTTGTAATAATAGATTTAGCCTCACTGTCATCGAGCCGGTCATAAATGGCACCTTCCATAAATGCTTCAAACAAAGGTCCAACAATCAGCCCCATTTTTAACGCCCCGAACATCATAAAATAAAGTTCTGGAGAACGCGGCATGAAAATAAAGATTCGATCCCCTTTTTCCAAATTCGAAGTTGATTGAAGCAAGTTGGCAGCACGGTTCGTCATCCGCTTCATCTCATAAAACGTATATGCCTCATGTCTGTTCTGGTCTTTGTAGTACAGAGCCACTTTATTTTTTCGATAGGAATCTGCGTGGCGGTCAATCGCTTCGTGAGCCATATTCACTTTTCCGCTCTCATACCAGCTAAATTCCTTCTCAACTTCTGTCCAGTCGAAGTTAGCAGCTATCTCTTCATAATTATGTAATTGATGAGTTCCTTGTCGTGCTGGTAAAGCTTCCACATTCATCCTGATCACCCTTTCGCATTGATTAACTTATATTCTACAACATTGTCACAATTGAATGCGAATTATTTTAACTTTTTAGAAAATATAGCTTATTTCACCATCTTTTTTCCAAATCCACTTTTAGTTCATGTATAATGTAGCTAATTGCATCCTACAGGTGGTGAAATGATGGAACACAAAAAAACGTACAACTCCGTAGAATTGGAAACCCAACATGGCACTTTGATCATTGAAGGCCCTCTTCCCGGAAAAGAAATAAGTGAGCTCGAATTTCATGAAGATTTGGTCGCTTTTAGACCTCCTTCACAGCAGCATAAAGCCATTGTAGAAATTGCTGACTTGCCGGAAGGGCGAATTCTTGTTGCCCGAGAAGAAAACATGATTGTCGGCTATGTCACATTTCTCTATCCTGATCCTCTAGAGCGCTGGTCAGAAGGAAAGATGGATAACCTGATTGAGCTCGGAGCCATTGAAGTCATCCCAAAATACAGAGGTAGTGGTGTTGGAAAATCTTTATTAAAGATTTCGATGATGGATGACGCTTTCGAAGATTTCATTGTCATCACGACTGAGTATTATTGGCATTGGGATTTAAAAGGAACAGGATTGAATGTCTGGGAATACCGTAAAATCATGGAGAAAATGATGCAAGCCGGCGGACTTGAATATTACGCCACTGACGATCCTGAAATCAGCTCGCATCCGGCAAACTGCCTGATGGCCAAAATTGGCAGTCGTGTAGATAATGAATCGATTCAAAAATTCGATCAGCTGCGGTTCATGAATCGCTATATGTATTGATTTGACACAAAAGGGGTGCTCATATGTTGGTGGAAGAAATTATGAAAACTGATGTCTACACGCTTAGTTCCGACCAAACTGTTCAGGATGTTATGGACTTGTTTAAAGACAAGCGGATTCGCCATGCACCTATTGTTGATGATGAAAAAGTCGTCGGCATTGTGACCGATCGCGACTTGAAAGATGCTGTGCCTTCTAGATTCACTGTCTCACCAAAAGGTGAACCTTATAAAAAGAAAGTCACAGAAATCATGACGCCAAATCCGATTACGGCCCATCCTCTAGACTTTGTGGAGGAAGTGGCAATGATTTTCTATGAACAGAAAATTGGCTGTATTCCGGTTGTCAGCAACCAAAAACTCGTCGGTTTCTTGACCGAGACAGATCTTTTGTATACATTTATCGAACTGACCGGTGCACACCAGCCAGGCTCGCAAATCGAAGTTCGAGTTAAGAACCGTTCAGGTATCCTGTACGAAGTCTCGAAAGTATTTCATCAGCAGAACGTCAATGTGCTAAGTGTCCTCGTTTACCCCGACAGAGAAAACAGCAATAACAAGATTCTTGTTTTCCGTGTTCAGACGATGAATCCACTCGCCATTATTAACGAAATGCGTAAAGAAGGATTCGATGTCCTATGGCCAAACATGCCACAAGTGAACGAATGAAACATGCCGTATTCATCTTTTCAGAAGATCAATTGGGGTATAAATTTTCTGAAACACATCCGTTTAACCAGAAAAGACTCGTTTTAACGATTGATTTATTAAAAAAAATGAATGCGCTTCCAAGCGACTTGGTTGTGCCTGCCCGAATTGCGACTGATGAGGAATTGTTATTAGCCCACGATGAACGCTATATCGATATCGTCAAAAAAGCAAGCCGCGGCGAAGTGACGCCAGAAGCCGGTGAAAGCTACGGAATCGGCACAGAAGATACACCCATTTTCGAGAACATGCACGAAGCCAGTGCCAAGCTGGTCGGTGGAACATTGACGGCTGTAGATTATGTCATGGAAGGAAAAGCACAGCATGCGTTAAACTTAGGTGGCGGTCTACATCATGGTTTCCGCGGCAAAGCATCCGGATTTTGTATCTACAACGACAGCTCGGTTGCCATCAATTACCTGAAAAGCAAATATAACGCACGGGTGCTGTAAATTGATACCGACGCCCACCATGGCGACGGTGTACAATGGAGTTTTTACGATGATCCTGATGTCTGCACGGTTTCTATCCATGAAACGGGACGCTATCTCTTTCCCGGAACCGGCAATATCAATGAACGAGGCAGCGGCCAAGGGTATGGTACCTCCTTCAACTTTCCGATTGATGCGTTTACCGAAGATGAGTCTTTTCTAGAAATTTATCGGACGTCCATGAAAGAAATCATTGAATTTTTTAAACCGGATGTCATTTTAACGCAGAATGGAGCAGATGCCCATTATTTGGACCCTCTCACTCACTTATACGGGACTATGAATATTTACAAGGAAATACCAAGGATCGCGCACGAACTCGCTCATGAGCATTGTGAGGGCCGCTGGATAGCAGTTGGTGGCGGCGGGTACGATATTTGGCGCGTAGTCCCGCGTGCCTGGTCGTTAATCTGGATGGAAATGAATAATTTCCCTATACCTTCCGGCAAGTTACCGGAGTCATGGATGGAAAAATGGCAGCCAGAATCACCGGTCAAATTGATCGAGACATGGGAAGACCCGCCAAATATGTATCAAGCTATTCCGCGGAAAGCAGAAATTACCGATAAAAATCTTCAGATGCTGAACAAGGCGTTGTACATGATCCGCAATAAGTAGTGAGATAGAAACTGCTGTTCACTAACTATATATGTTGAACTAAATATTTTTAACACGAGTGGATTTTGTTCCATATCGCTGCGCTGATCTCTTGTGAGTGTCCGCTGATTTGCTGCATATCCCGATAATCCATTATTCAAAAACGATTAGAAGAAAAAGCGGAAGACCGACGAAGTGCAATGGCTTTGCATCGCTTCGCTAGCTTCGTCGCAAAGCCATTGCCCAAACTCTCTTCGTTCCATGTCTTTCCTGCGAAAAACGGAGTGATGAGACCTCGCAGGAGCTTGCGACGAGGAGGCTCAAGTGACGCTCTTGGCAACTGACATCTGTCACGCCAGTTGTATGACCCACAGTTCTGTAGACCTAAAGCGTCCGTCTGGAGCGATTTTTTAGTTTACTTATCCTCATTGAGTTAAAAAAGTTATTTTAGTTCAACTTATATTAATCTCAACTATGTGAATTTATCACTGAAAACATAAGAAACCCTGCCTAGATGAATTTATCCAGGCAGGGTTTCTTATGTTTTATAATTTTGAGCACGACCGTTACTAAATGTTTTTAGTTGATTGCCTTTCTTCGATTCGATAGGGAAGAATGACTTGCTTTTCTTCGATTTCTTCATTGTTCATGTACTTTGTCAACAAGCGCATAGAAACAGCACCGATATCGTAAAGCGGGAAAGCGACAGACGTCAGCATCGGACGGGCCATCCGCGCCAATTTGGAATTTTCGTAGCTGATGACTTCTGCATCCGACGGTATTTTTTTTCCTAGTTCTTCCAATCCATGAATAACACCGATCGACATTTCATCATTACTGACAAAATAAGCAGTCGGCTCAAATGGTGCCAATGTTTGAACAGACTCCATTCCTTCATCGTAGGAATTATTGCATTCCACAATCAAGTTTTCATCGTAGTCAATACCCGCATCAGCCAAAGCATCTTTGTAGGCTTTCAGCTTATACTCTTTGTTAATCATCGAAGTTAACGGACCTGAAACAAAAGCGATTTTCTTGTGACCGTTATCAATAAATTTCTTTACGGCTTCGTAGGCTGCCCCATAATAATCGATATTGACCGAAGCAATCGCCGCTGATTCATCAATTGAACCGGCTAAAACAATTGGTGTCGGAGAACGTTCCATTTCATAAAGAAGTTCAGTTGAAATCACATCACTCATAAAAACAATTCCATCTACTTGTTTTCCGAGCATTGTCTCCAATAACTGAAGTTCTTTATTTTCATTCTGATCCGAGTTGGATAGAATAATATTGTAACGATACATTGTAGCGATATCTTCAATTCCACGGGCCAGTTCAGCGTACATGCTATTGGAAATATCGGGTATGATGACGCCGACCGTCGTTGTCTTCTTGCTTGCAAGCCCACGAGCAACAGCATTTGGACGATAGCCCAATTCTTCTATCACTTTTAGTACTTTCTTTCTTGTGGCAGGTTTTACGTTTTGATTGGCATTTACTACCCGTGACACAGTAGCCATGGAAACGTTCGCCTCTCTTGCCACATCGTATATCGTAACGGTCATTGTGCGCCCTCCTTTTCCAGTCTTTCTCTAATCATACGACAAAATCTTCAATAATATCAACTAAAAAAAGAAAAGCCGGAGTTAATCCGGCTTTTCAGGCTCACACTTTCAATTCATACTGTTTCATAAATTTCATTAATGCATCGTAGTACTCATCGAATTGGCCCAAATCCATCTGCTGTTGAGCATCAGATAATGCTACTGCAGGATCCGGATGAACCTCAGCCATTACGCCATCTGCTCCGATTGCAATGGCAGCTTTAGCCGCTGGCAACAATAGATCACGACGACCTGTTGAGTGAGTTACGTCCACAAATACTGGAAGATGCGTTTCTTGTTTTAAGATTGGTACTGCCGAGATATCCAATGTGTTACGTGTTGCTTTTTCGTAAGTACGGATTCCACGCTCACATAAAATGATGTTTTCGTTTCCTGAAGCGATAATGTATTCAGCTGCATGGATGAATTCATCCACAGTTGCTGACATGCCACGTTTCAAAAGAACGGGTTTATTGATCTGTCCCACTGCTTTTAGCAATTCGAAGTTCTGCATGTTGCGTGCTCCGACTTGTACAACATCTACGTAATCAAGAGCCGCTTCAAGATGTCCAGGTGTAACGATTTCTGAAACAACAGCCAGATCATACTGGTCAGCCGCTTTTTTCAGCATCTTCAATCCGTCTAAACCAAGGCCTTGGAAATCATAAGGCGATGTACGTGGCTTGTAAGCTCCGCCGCGGATCATTTTCAAGCCTTTCGCTCCAATTGCTTCAGCAACTTTCATTACCTGTTCCTGGGATTCTACTGCACATGGACCGAAAATAAAGGAAGGGTCTCCAGAGCCGACTTGTTCACCATTAATAGTAATCACTGTGTCTTCAGCTTTCTTTTTACGTGAAACAAGCAACGCTTTACGGATATCCTCTTCTTGCATATCCAGTGCTGACTTGAAGATCTCTTTAAAAATATGATCAACGGTCTTCTGATCCAATGGACCATCATTATTATCCTTCAATAGGTTTAGCATATGGCGTTCCCGCAACGGATCGTAGCGGTTAACTCCTTGCTTTTCTTTCAACTTACCGATGTCCTGAATTACGGAAGCTCTCTCGTTGATCAGAGACAGAATCTGCAGGTTGACTGCGTCCACTTTTTCTCTTAGCTGTTCTAACTCTAAATTACTCATTCTATAACTTCCCCTTTCGCTAATTACCTTTATCAGATGACTCATATTATCACGATAGGACTATTATAAGCAAACTATTCGGGAAAGTCACGAAATTTATTTTAGTGATTCAACGCGCTAAAGTGTTTTTTGCACGAAAAAGCCGAAGCACAAAGGCTTCGGCTTTTCTTAAGCAATAAATTCCTGCATAGATTCTCGCTTAATTTTATGATGAGAAGCATGCCAATCCACTTTTTGACTCGTGAAATGGAACAATTGGGGCGATTCATGTTTCATGCCCGTAATCTCTTCAATTGCTTGGGAGAATTCCCGATCTTCTTGTACTACTAGATACAAAAAGATTTGGTTTGAATGTAATGAGCAATATTCGTTGTACTCATTCCACGCTTCAGCGGATACCGGACACGTACTGCTATGTTTGAAAAGCCAGTAATGCTGATTGTGCCCCACTGCCTGTTTTAAACTGTCCAGACTATTCACTTGCACTAAATTTTTCATCTAACCCGCTCCCAGATTAATTCTTTTTATTGTGGTTGTCGCTTGAAGAATTATTGTTTGATGAAATTGTTGACGATTTATTGCTGTTGTTGTTGCTGCTGGTCGTATTTGGACCTTTGCTTGAATTTGCTGTGTTGCTGTTCGTGCTGCTGCCGGTGTTGCCGACTGTTGACGAACTTGAATCCGATTTTTTTTCTTCTTTCACTTCTTCGACCGCTTCTTTTAATGCGTTGGCAGTAGAAGTGAATGCATCAGAACCTTTGTTGTCTGATTTGTTTGGAGTATTTTGAACAGTTGAGTGGATATCAATCGACTCTTCTCCTTCTGAAGAAGCTGTGCCATCATCCATAGGCGAGTTTCCAGCTTTCATATGTTTCACTTTGTCCACTACTTTAGTCGATTGTTCTTTCAACTGCTGAGCAAAGCCTGCTGAATCATCACTAGTTGAATCTGACTGCTGCGCTGCCTTTTCTTTCAAAGTTGTCGCCTGCGTTTTCAAGTCAGCCTGAAATTCTTTGCCAGATTTAGGAGCTAAGAATAATGCAGCCGCAGCTCCGATAATCCCGCCGACCAAAATACCAACTAGGAAGCTTGATCCTCCGCCAGATTCTTCATAATTATAAAGATCGTCGTAACGGTTAGAGGCGCCGTATGACTGGGGCACATAGTCGCTTTGCTGATAGTTTTGGCCGCTGTTCTGGTTATGCTGTCCACCTTGTGTGTAGTAATCCTTGCTGTACTGAGAATCGTTAAAATTAGACTGACTGTAATTGTCTTTGTTTTTACTCATTAATATTCCCTCCAATTAAATTAATTATTAAAGCCATTTTAGTACTGTTCGTTATGTGGCAATTTCTTTTGTTTTGGTTCAGGTGCATAAGCTGCATTTGCACGAGCTTCATAAATTTTGCGCTCATTCCATTTATCACGGATACCCATCGCTACATTGCCCCATTGGACAACTTGCGCAATTTTATCTTCGTTTTGTTCTACATGCACGCCAACTTTTGAAGTGATGTTACGAACAGTAGAGTTTAAATCAGCTACAGAGTTACCGACGCCTTTCACTGCATCTACGACACCATTCAACTTTTCTGACTTCACTTGAATATCTTCAGCAAGTTCATTTGTTTTATGCAGTAAATTTGTCGTTTCTAACGTTACCCCCTGCAATTGATTTTCAAGACCAGAAACGGTTCCTGAAACTTCTTTTAACGTGTTTTTTAATGAATTTAATGTCATTGCCAACGCTACGCATAGAATTAAGAATCCAATAGCTGCTACGATCGCTGCAATGTAAAGCAAGATTTGCCAATCCATCCTGTTTCCTCCTTTTAACGAATTATGTTATATCCTTTTCTACCCTCGATGAGTTTGGATTAAACACTTTCTCTTTTATTATTCAACAAAAACAACTAGAATCCTGCAAAAAAAAACAGGTTAACTCGAAAGTTAAACTGTTTCTCCTGTATTTAGTCCATTTGCGAAGGCTTCTTGGAATTTGGTAACATCGCCTGCTCCCATAAACAGATAAACGGCATTGCCATGCTTTTTCAAAGAGTCTACTTCGTTCAACTGCAGTAAACGGCTACCATCGATTTTCTCTGCCAGGTCCTGTATTTTCAAAGTTCCGGCTTTTTCGCGTGCAGAACCGAAAATATCACAAAGATAAACGTGGTCCGATTCAGTCAGACAGTCCGCGAATTCTTGCAAAAAAGTCTGTGTCCGTGTAAATGTATGTGGCTGGAAAATCGCAATGAGTTCTCGTTCTGGATATTTTTGACGAGCAGATTGCAAAGTCGCTCGGATTTCTGTCGGATGGTGCGCATAGTCATCAATTAAAATACGGTCACCGATCGATGTTTGCGTAAAGCGGCGCTTAACGCCTTCAAAATCCTCGAATTGCTGCTGAATGATGTCAGCAGGAATACTTTCGTAATGGCACAAAGAAATAACAGCCAGAGCATTCAGAATGGCGTGGTCGCCAAACATCGGAATCGTGAACGTATGGAAAAATTCATTGCGGATGACCACATCGAAAGTTGTTCCTGTTGTAGTCTTCACTACATTTCTAGCCTGAAAATCGTTTTCTTCTCCAAATCCGTAGTAGACAACTGGAACTGGCGCGTGGATCTGCTGAAGGTATTCGTCATCCCCGCAGGCAATAATGCATTTTTTCACTTGTTTGGCCATTTCTTCGAATGCCTTGAAAACATCGTCGATTCCCGTGAAATAATCCGGATGATCAAAATCGATATTCGTCATAATCGCGTAATCCGGATGATAGGCAAGAAAATGGCGGCGATACTCACAAGCTTCTGCCACAAAGAAATGGGAATCTGCTTGTCCTACGCCAGTTCCGTCACCGATCAAATACGACACGGGTTTGAATCCGGCCAGTACGTGCGCCATCAAGCCTGTTGTCGAGGTTTTACCGTGCGCTCCAGTGATGGCAACAGAAACATATTGCTTCATTAAGTCGCCTAAAAACTGATGATAGCGAATAATGGTCGCACCTAATTCACGCGCTTTGGCCAATTCGGGATGATCATCGCCAAAGGCATTACCAGCAACGATGGTCATATCTTTTTCTATATTGTTTGCGTCGAACGGCAAGATAGTTATGCCTCTATCACGAAGTCGGTCTTCGGTGAAAAAATGCTGTTCAATATCAGAACCTTGAACTTGTTCGCCCATATCATGCATGATTTGTGCAAGCGGACTCATACCAGAACCTTTGATCCCGGTAAAATGTAAAACTGTCATAAATGAACCTCCTGTGGGAGCTGAAAATTAGTCTACATAAATCGCAGAGCGAGTTCTATAGCTGATGAAGATAAAGAGAGACTTCAATCAGTAAGGTTTCTTCATCCCCCCACTGACTGCTAGTCGATCCACTGATCATTAAATCAGGGTAAATACAATGTATCAGTATATCATATATTTAACATTTGCAGAAATAAACCAATTTTCATGGTTCAAACACCTTTTAAAGATCAATGAAATACTTCTTCGATGTCGGTTTCCGTAATCAAAACTGACCGGGCTTTGCTGCCATTCTGCTCAGAAATAAAGCCATGCTGTTCGATCAGATCCATTAATCTGGCTGCACGGTTATAGCCGATATGGAACTTCCGCTGCAAAAGCGATGTCGACGCGCTACCTTGTACCATGATAAAACGGCAAGCCTCTTCAAATAGATCATCCTGTTCTGTCGGAGACTCACTTCGCTTGATTAATTCTTCTTCTTTAAAGAAGTATTCGGGTTTTCCTTGCTTCCTGACATGTTCAATAACTTTTTCAATTTCATCATCGGTCACGAATGTTCCTTGCAGACGGCTTGGTGCCGACATTCCATTTCCAAGGTACAGCATGTCCCCTCTTCCGAGAAGGCGCTCTGCTCCTTGAGAATCGAGGATGGTTCGACTATCCACCTGTGATGACACAGAAAACGCAATGCGCGTCGGGATATTGGATTTGATCAATCCCGTGATGACATCGACAGACGGACGTTGGGTCGCAATTACTAAATGGATCCCACAAGCGCGGGCTTTCTGTGCAATGCGGCATATTGAATCCTCAACATCAGAAGGAGACATCATCATTAAGTCCGCCAATTCGTCGATGACGATTAGGATATACGGAAGATGCTGTGCATAATCTCCTTTTTCTTTCACCAGCTTATTGTAGCGGCTGATGTCACGCACACCACTATGAGCGAATAACTGATAACGGCGTTCCATTTCTTCAACTGCCCATTTCAGCGATGCAGTTGCCGCTTTGACATCCGTGATGACTGGACTAACTAGATGCGGTATATGATTATACGGTGCTAGTTCGACCATTTTCGGATCGATCAACAACAATTTCAGATCTCTCGGCGATGATTTGTAAAGTAAGCTGACCAATAATGAATTTATGCAGACTGATTTCCCAGAGCCTGTAGCTCCAGCTATCAATCCATGAGGCATTTTGCGTAGATCCAATGTAACCGGCTTGCCTGTTAAGTCAAGTCCAAGAGCAGCTTCGAGTGGAGAATCTGACTCTTCGAACACAGCACTGCCGATAATTTCAGAAATGCGCACTGCACGACTCGTTCGATTTGGAATTTCGATGCCGATAGAACTCTTACCAGGAATCGGAGCTTGAATCCGGATATCTCTGGCAGCTAGCGCCAACTTCAAATCATCTGCCAAATTGCGAATCTTGCTGACTTTTATTCCCTGAGCAACTTTCAACTCAAACTGTGTGACAGCAGGTCCCTGAACAATACTTAAAATTTCTGCCCTGATCTGGAAATGAGACAGCGCTTCAATCAGACGCACGCCTTGCTCATCCATCCACTCCTCGTCTTTCCGGTCATTTTCAGGAGCCATCAAATATTCTAGTAGAGGCAGCTGGTAAGCGTGTGACTCAGCTTCCGTTACTGCATTCAGTGCATGTGCCGGTTGCTCAGCTGAATTTGCCGTTTTTTTTTCCGCTTGTGCAACTGGTGCCTCCACTGATTCACGAATCGATGGAGCAGCAGGCTGCAATTTAACTTTGTTCTTCAGTAGTTCCTTGTCAGACTTGAGCATTAGAACATTGAACGGCACAGTTTTCTCTCGCTTTGGTGCAGGCGTTGGCGACGCATCAATTTCCGATACCGATTTTTGTTCTGGTACTAGATCTGGTTCTACTACTGATTCTGCTTGCATCTCTATTTCTGCTTGCATCTCTGCTTTAATATTCTGCTCTGTTTCTTGCAGTAAATTGATTTCAGGTTGTGATTCGGGTTCTGCCGCATCTATCGGCTCCGATTCGCTACCGACTTGTGTTTCGTTTGTTGGTGGCATTGTATGTACTGGAGAAAAAGCAATTTTTTCCGTTTCAGCTTCCTTCTCTTGTGTCGCTGGAATATCGATTGCCTTTTCTTCAGAAATATCATTCACCAATGGTTCGACAGCTCTTTCTGTATTATTTTCAACTTTCGGTGCGTCCGTTGTCGATTCGTCTTCTTTTTTGAAAATCGGCTGGATTTCATGTTCTGTTGGCACTTTTGGTTTATGCCAGCCACTTCTCGCCTTTTCTTCTATGGCTTCATCATATAACTGGCGGTTAAGTTTCTCTTCCCTGTCCGCTAACCGTTTTTGAGTAGGTGCAGGACGAGCTGTATTAAAGCCGTGGATTGGCGATGCGATCCGGGTTGGCTCAAAACGGTGTGTCTTATTGACAGGCGGTTCTACAGCTTTTCGTTTTACGGTTGCTGAAGGGCGGACTGGTGCCTCTTTTGGCCCCATTATTTTCTTCTCTGCCGGAAGCACAGGCTCTTTTCGGAGAACTTCCCTTTCGCGTTCGTCGAAAATCGGCATTTTCGGCCGGGTTTCTGCCTGTTTCACATCATGGATAAACTCGTCTTTTTCTTCATCCGGAATTAACGGAAATCGAAAAGGCGCTTTTTCTTTTTTTACAGCCGGGGGTGGCGTTTTATGGGTAACTTCTTCATCGATTTCATCGGAGTCATCTGTGAACATGCGGTTCCATACATTTTTAATCCAGCTCATAACGCGTCACGCCTTTACTTGGAAAGCTGAACCGATTTCTGCATCTTCAGGCAGCACAAAAATGCCTTTTTCCTGAGGAGCATCCGGCAAAGCCAATTCTTTTGCTGAACAAATCATTCCGGATGATGCCACTCCCCGAAGTTCCGCATCACGAATGACCATTCCTGAAGGCATGACAGCCCCAACTTTAGCCACTACTACTCTTTGGCCCTGTTCGACATTCGGAGCGCCGCAGACGATTTGCAATTTTTCGCCGCCAACAGCTACCCGACAGACGTTTAATTTATCCGCATTTGGATGTTTTTCTTTTGCTTCTACAAACCCCACGATAAATTTCGGTGAAAAATCTACTTCTAGTATCAAATCGATATCATTTTTCACTAAGGCATTCTGCAAAGAAGTGACAAGTCCTTCTGACAGTTCCACTTGCTCGCTTTCTGGTAGTTCCGCATAGCTTGTAGCATTGAACAAATTAAATCCCACAATTTTTCCGGTCTCATCTTTGATCAATGTGACATCTCCTGACTGTTCAGGATAAATTTTTTCTGGGGTTTCTGTTTGCAGTTGAACTAGCAACACATCGCCAATTCCCTGTTTATTGTAAAATACATTCATTTTTTATCGTTCTCCTCATTAGGTCTATTTTTCGCCATGATGAAAATTGGCTCAAGTTCATCATTTTCATAAATGAACGATAAAGAAGTAATCGGCACTTTGCCATTTGTAAAGAAATGCATGGCCATTTGCGCGAGCACATCGTATCCCGTTTCATTTCGGATATCACCAATAATCAATACATCCTGATGGGGCACCGACACAGTCATATCCCCCGTAATTTTTGTTTTCATTTCTTTTAAGAACGATTCATTTAAGATGCGTGAAGCGTCATAGCCATCATTTTCATTTAGAAAATAAAAGATATTGCCGGCTACGTGGTCTTCTTTCAGCGAAGTTTTCAATTTTTTCACTTGAAACTTCGCAATTTCTTTAATCTGCTCTTCTGTCAGACTTAATGAATTTAACACATTTTCGTCAATTAAGCGATAGGTAGTGCCAGCATCCAGGGCAAAATAAATCCGTGTTTCCGCTGTATGGTCAGCCGTAACGAACTTATGTCCTTCAGTAGATTCAGTTGGAAAAGAAGTCGAACGGATGACCGGGAAAATATGATTGGTCGATTTCATTTCACCATTCGCTTCCCGCTCCATAGCGTCAAACGTTTCTGTAATGGTATAGACGATTTCCTGGATTGCTGCATCGCCTTTTGCTTCAAATCGGTTGATTACTTGCGGCAAGGAAATACTCATGCCTTTACCCAATTCTTTATGTTGGATATTTACAACATCTTTCTCGCGGTCAAAGCGCCATTCTAGTTGACGGCTTGGCATATGCTCTCTTAGTACATTAAAAAGTTCTGTAGATTTCATCGTTGTTTGGCCTCACTTTCATAAATAAACGGTTCAGCCCAGTCAGGCGAACCGTTTTTATTGTTATTTTGGAAGATTTGAAATAAATTCCTCAATTTCTGTTTGCGTTTTACGGTCCTTGCTGACGAAACGTCCAGTTTCCTGGCCATTCGCATAAGCAAGAAAACTCGGAATGCCATAAACGTCCTGCTCAATGCACAAATCAATAAACTGATCACGATCCACCGATACAAAGGCAAGGTCCGGAAATATTTTTTCAATTTCAGGCATGATAGGATCAATAACGCGACAATCTGGACACCATGCTGCTGTAAACATAAAAATAGCTAAAGGTTCTTTGACCAATTCTTGAAATTCTTCAGTCGACCGTAAATTTTTCATTTGGGTAATCTCCTATTCATCACTATCGATTGAACGGACCGTTTTCATCATCCAGTCCATATTTCTTGGAAGCTCACTTTCTTCTGTAACGGTCGTCAATTTAACTCCGCCAGTCCCGACTACCAGTTCCAGTCGGTCTTCTGCAATCTCTTTTACCATGGTAAATCCGAAACGGCCATTTTGTTGAAACGTTTCGTCCACCACCCATTGCTGTTCGGCATCCGCTTTTTGCAGATTATAGAAAAAAGTGCTCGTGGCTTTTTCATTCGGATTGACGAGTAAAACAAAAGAATCGCTACCTCTTGTGATTAAACTGCTTAAGCCGTCCGACGCTTCTTCAAAATCGTAACCAGCTGGCACATACAACTCTTTTTGTCCCGCCGTTTTATTGGCTCTTTGTGGCTCTGATTCAAACGCAGCATGCGCGTTCGATACTCCCTGTACAACCTGTTCTTCTGGTGTTGCCATACAGCCAGACAATATACCGATCAGCAAAAGCAGCAAAACAATCAAGCCATATCGAGGCACGCTTTTTCCCCCTATCATTACTGCTCCTTATTTTAAAGGTGTTTACATGGACATGCAACTTAATCGCTGTCCCGCTGGTATTGGCCAATTAACAATTTGACGATTTGGCTGAACATTTCCCCTCGGTTGACGAGACCATCTGTTAAGATTCCAATGGCGCCTTTATGGTGACGTATTCCGCTTTCGTTGGCATAATCGTCCATGACAGGTCCGAGTTCTTTACCATCATAAAGGCTTTTTGCAATCTCAGTCGGTAATGGTATCTGAGCACCGGCAGCTGTAAACAATCGTCCACCCTGCGTAGCCAAAGCACCCCAGTTGCATAAATATAGCGTCTTATCCATTTCATAGACTCCGCCCTCTAACCCAATGGCAAAATCTAATTCTCCTAATGCGTTGTTCGCCCTGTTTACCGCACCTCGCCGTGTTTCCTGCTGTGAGAAAGGCTGTGCTGAAACTTCTGATTCGGCATCTACGGCGGATAAATCGATTGTCCACTCCAGGTTTTTAAGAACGCTTGATACTGCGTTAATTTTCGCAGGATTTTTTGATGCTATTGCTGCACGAATTTTTTTCATTTCCATTATTCCTTTCAAAAAAAAGAGCCCGCAGGCACTTTTTTTAGACATTTTGTTTGATGGTTTCAAGCGTTGTTCGGTCGGTCGCTTTCACGAGTTTCGTCAAAAGCTCTTTAGCTGCTGCATAATCGTCTGTGTGAATAATCGATGACGACGTATGGATATAGCGGGAACAGATCCCGATTACTGAACTCGGAACTCCTTCGTTTGCTGTGTGAACTCGCCCTGCATCTGTACCACCTTGTGAAACAAAATACTGATACGGGATGTGGTGTGTCTCAGCAGTATCTAAGATAAATTCACGCATCCCGCGATGGGTTACCATACTTTTATCCAAAATGCGCAATAAAGTTCCTTGGCCAAGCTGGCCGAATTCATTTTTATCACCTGTCGCATCATTGGCCGGACTGGCATCAAGTGCAAAGAACAAGTCGGGTTTAATCATCGTTGCCGCCGTTTGGGCTCCACGCAAGCCGACTTCTTCCATGACAGTCGCGCCGGAAAATAATTGGTTCGGTAACTTTTCATTTTTCAGTTCTTTCAGGAGTTCGATCGCCAGTCCGCAGCCATAGCGGTTATCCCAGGCCTTTGCCATAATTTTCTTGTCATTGGCCATGGGCGTAAATGGGCTGAAAGGCACGATTTGTTGGCCCGGACGAATACCCATAGCCAGCGCGTCCTGTTTGTCGTCTGCTCCAATATCGATGAGCATGTTCTTTATCTCCATCGGTTTACTGCGAAGTTCCTCGCTCAATAGATGTGGAGGAATCGAACCTATGACACCTGGAATTACACTTTTTCCTGCTACGATGTCTACACGTGTCGCCAGCATCACCTGGTTCCACCAACCGCCCAAAG
Organism: Planococcus antarcticus DSM 14505; assembly: GCF_001687565.2. Lineage (NCBI taxonomy): Bacteria > Bacillati > Bacillota > Bacilli > Caryophanales > Caryophanaceae > Planococcus > Planococcus antarcticus. The sequence goes on along the minus strand of NZ_CP016534.2, from coordinate 1,357,547 downwards.
TTTGGAATCGAATCATGCCGTTATCGGTAATTTGCGTTACCATGAATCCTACTTCATCCATATGGCCAGCGACCATGATGCGTGGTCCGTCCTGCTGTCCATCTTTTACGCCGAAGATGCTGCCAAGATTATCCTGTATGAGCCGATCGGATACTTTCCCTAACTCTTGCCCCATAAATTTTCGGACTGCATGTTCACTACCTGGGGCTCCTGGTAATTCAGTTAAGGTTTTAAACATTTCACGAGTTTCAGCATTCATATCAAAATTCCTCCTATGTAAGTTAAACTGATTATTTGTACTAGCTTAAGTTGATCTTATGATTTCGGCCTGTCCATATTCCACAAACCAACTTCACTTTCAGGCCTGCATCCTTTGTTCTAAAGCGTTCGATTAAAGTAATTTCTTCTGACTAGATCCTTCTAGTTGTACGATTTCAAAAAAATTACTCTTTAATTTACTTGTATAACAACTTACCCCCATTAAGTTTAGAGCTTTTTTCAGATAATTTCCAGTTTTATATTTCGTTTTTCGAAAGAATTAGTACTTTGATGCTTTTATTTCGTCCTTTAAAATATTTATGGTACAATTTATCCAGTATAGCAGAGGAGGGATTTTAGTGAATAATCGTGATTTACTTATTGGATTTGCTACAGGTGTAGCAGCGACCTACTTGGTGAAAGAAGTGTATGATCGCAAGGAAAAACTATACCCGGCAGATGACGTTTTAAAAGAAGTCAAATCTGCTTTTAAAGAAGAAGGTCCAATCGACGGCTCATGGATTTTTATGAAAACCGAGCCTTATAAGCAACATGCTTTAACAACTGAGGTCTATAAAGGCGGCATCACTCGCCATAAAGAAGACCAACTGCAGCAATTCGAATTTTTAGCTGACGCCTATACCGGTGCAGTGATTGAAGTTAAACAGGTATAAAAAAAGGAGCCAATTGGCTCCTTTTTTTTATACTTTTTTTTCCTTGCGCACAAGTGATTCAACAATTTCTTTGCCGTCCGTGCTCCACTTGAGGATGCGGTAATACGCATCATGGTAAAAACTGAAATAATAGCCGTTTTCTAGCGCTTCTTTCATCAGCTTTTCTTTTGCGTAAATTGAGTCCATCGGATAATCGTCAAATGCCAAAACCCATAATGGATTTTGGTGCGCATGAGTTGGCATGATGTCGGCCATGTGCAAAATAGTTTCATTGCCGCTCGTCATTTTAATGACACTATGACCATCTGAATGGCCTCCGGTATGAATGAGCGTGATGGCATCAAACAAGGTTTTCTCATCTTCAAAGGTTTCCACCTGACCAACGATTGGCTCCCAATTTTCTTTCCAGTACGTATTACGTGAGCGGATATTCGGATGCTGCATTTCATTCCATTCTACTGCTGAGACGTGGATCTTGGCATTCGGGAAAGTTGAAACCAGCTCTTCACCTTGCCATTTGGTTAAACCGGCTGCATGGTCTCCGTGAAGGTGGGTCATCAAGATCGTATCGATATCTTCGGCAACCAAACCAAGCTCCTCCAAATCCGCTTCTACTCTTGACTGCTCAGAAACCCCTAAATTGCGCAGTTGACGCTCTGTCAATTTGCCATCGCCAAGACCGCTATCGATTAAGATATTATGCCCGTCAAATTGGACCAGAATCGGATGTGTTGGCAACTCGATTTGATTGTTTTCATTGGCTGGATAACGTTTTGACCAGATGAATTTTGGCACTACTCCAAACATCGTGCCACCATCCAAAAAAGTCGTTCCGCCCTCAAGCCAGGTTAAAACCATGTCGTGAAATTGAAATTTCTGCATTCCCTTTTCCCCCTTATCATGAGTAGCTAACTGAAAACTGTGCTTCCATCCGATAAATCGGCTGGCCTTTTTTTGAAAATTTCTCTTCATATTCTGTCATGATGTTCCATTTGGGTTCATTGTCATGGAGATCTAAAGAGACATCTTTTAATAACATACCATACTCAGAAATACTGGTAAGTGAATATTCAAAAAGTCTACGGTTATCCGTCTTGAAATGGATTTCTCCATTTTTAGGCAATACCGCTTCATAAAGCTTCAAGAAAGATTCATGCGTTAACCGACGCTTAGCGTGTCGTGTTTTTGGCCACGGATCCGAGAAGTTCAAATACAGCCTGTCTACTTCCCCTTTTTCGAAATAATCAGCGATTTTTCTCGCATTAACCTTTAAAAGCCGCAAGTTTGGAATACCATTTTTTTCGTCTAGAATGCTCTCAAGAGCCGTGACGATGACGCTGTCGAACAGTTCAATCCCAATATAGTTGATATCGGGATTGGCTTTTGCCATACCACTAATAAAACGGCCTTTTCCTGTTCCTGCTTCAATATGAAGGGGGTGGTTATTGCCGAAGACTTCGTGCCAATTTCCTTTTTGTTGTTCTGGGTTCGGAATAACAATCTCCGGATGAGTATCGAGTAAATCTGCTGCCCATGGTTTAAAACGTGATCTCATGTTTCATCCTCTTCCTATTATATAAGTTGAACTGATGATTTCAGCCTGTCGCTATTTCGCAAACCAGCTACGCTTTCCTGCGAGCTTGCGCCGAATTAACTCGGGCTAGACGCCCGAGTGGATTTCTTGCTATGTCGCATATGCTGCTCTCATAAGAGTCTCCGCTAATTTGCTCCATATCCTGATGATGTACTTAAAGTCGCTGGGAACAAAGAACAGAAGATGGCTAAGGGCAAAGATGTGCTCCTGCGGCGTCCTTGACAATTGGCACCGTGCCGTCCTGTCGCGCCAGTTGCATGACCCACATCCCGTGTGCCCAAAGCGTCTGTCTAGAGCGACTTCTTCGTTTATCAACTATATATTGAGTTAAAAAAACCACTTCTTTAATTCAACTTATATACTCTAAATGAGCATTTTTGCAGTTAAAAATTCCCAACGAATGTGAACAGACGGGTGCCTACGCTGGCTGTAGCTCATTTTTGATGTGGTCAAGCGCCACTCCGTTCTGGCATTCCTCATAGACAAACTCGATGAGACTGCCCATCTTTTGGCGCCGTAGTTGCCGGATGGCAATCTGGAAAACCTCGTCCCGCAAATACATCGCGAAGACGTAGGTGAACTGGACGATTGTCCAGTAGCGGCGGATCGCCCGTTCGTTTCGGATTTGATAGCCCGCGAACCCAAGCTGTTTTTTGACGGTCTGAAAGTAGGTCTCGATGCTCCACCGTTCGCCATAATAACGGAGAATCTGTTCGCTGGTTAATGTTGCATCCGTGCTGAAAAAACAGCGCATCAGCTTGGGATCCATCGGCTGATCCGGGGTCCAGGACAAGAGGACAGTGCCTGTCGTCCCATCGCTCAGCGGGCCTACGTAGCGGTACACCCGGTAGGTGGCTTTTCCGACTGTCACCAAGTCGGTGTCCACCTCCTGAATGGAAGCGGCGAATTCCTTCACCTGGATACGGATCCCATTGGGATAGATGATCCGATTGCTTTTTAGTGCGCTGATGACATGGAGATTTTTTGACCGGGCAGCTTTGATGAGGGAACTGGCCGTATACCAAGTATCAAACAGCACATAGGCAGTCTGCTTCAAAGTGGGAAGCTGACGGATCATGTCATCTGCCAATTGAATTTTGCTTTCCCCTGTCTCTTTGGTATACAGCCGGAAGTCAAACGGAAACGCCCGGCCAGCCGACTTCACCATCATCTCCACCCCCTGGTGGCCCCAAACACTTTTTCCGTCTGCATGCGAATAATGAAACCCGCAGGCATCTATTGGAGACTTGGCCCGTGACGAAGGCTTTGTCTTTTTACAGATGGTGTCGTCTATCAGGACGAAAAGGGGTTCGTCTTTCGCTACCTTTCGCAAAATGTGCTGCTGGGTCTGTCCGAGGAGGAATTGTTCATTCCAAACGCCCTGTTTCAAGAAATGCCCCAAAAGGGTCCGGTGATTCTCATTTCGGCTAGCGGTGTGGATTTCCGTCAACTTGCCGGTGAATCCAATACTTAAGATGCCATCGGTAAAATGGGCCAGGTGCTTCAGAACCGGTTTCGAGAAGTAAAAACCAAGGTTCCAGTCGGCGAATCCATTGTCGATCTCCTGTTGATATGATAATCTGTTCATGGGCAAACGACGCTCCTTTGGATAGATATTGGTTTAGGCACCTTGATTCTATCCCAAATTAGCGCGTTTGTCTTTTTTCGTTGTTTTAACTGGTAAAAAATGGTTCTAAATTTGCTCATTTAGAGTTATATACTAATTTAACTTTATTGATTGCCAACCATTTTGACTTATCGTGTAGGCAATCATTTCATTTGCCGGGCTCGTGCCAGCATCGTCACCATCGACGTGTCGGCATACTGGCTTTTCGGTCGAGAGCCAAAATTTCGTATTGCTCATTTGGCTGACCTCTTTAAAGCGTGTATGTGCTCCGCTGAATACCGTACCAAAAACCAGCAATAGTTTCAAACGAGAAATTTGATGAACGACCGTCAATTCAAGCAAGCCATCATTTGTTTTTGAAGACGGTGAAATTTTCATGCCGCCACCAAAATAAGGTTGGTTGCTAACCGTAGCCAGCCATACATCTTCGTAAATCACTAGATTGTCGTCATATTTTACGGACAAAGTGAACTTTTCGAATTTCAGTAAAGTCCGAATAACATAAACAAGGTAGACTAATTTCCCAATACCCAGCTGATTTAGCTTTTTCTTAAGCGGTGATCGGTTAACCGCAATGGAAATCTCCGCATCAAACCCAATGCCCGAACTGCTAACAAACTGAAAGACTTTGCCATTTGCGAATTCGCCAAGGTCTTGCCTTGTCGAAAGCGGCTTTTCACGGAATTGTTCAATTGCCTGTGCGTCGTTGAAAGTGCCGTAAGCTCTCGCAAAGTCATTGCCAGAGCCTGCTGCCACAGAACCAACTAGCAGTGTTTTTGCACCCGCTGCACCTGCAATGATTTCACGCAGTGTGCCATCTCCACCAAAGCCAATTAACAGAATGTCTCGCTGACTGTTTCGGTAATCTGTAGCAATGGCCAATGCATGCCCAGGATGTGTAGTTACGACTTGTTCAAACGGAAACTGGATTGTTTTTTCAAAGCGATGCCATTTTTTCAGGGCTCTGCCGTTACCAGCTGCAGGATTAATTATAAATACTGTTTTCATAAACACTCGCCTTTGGATGAGTTAACTGTATTTTCACAGCGGATAATTAGCGATCTTCTGATAACGAGACATTTCTTTTGGTACAATCCGAAACAACGAAAAATCCGTCACCTCGAATTGTATTTCACTAATTGAAAATTGCGGTGCTGCGGGCTTCCCACCGGCCCATTTACTAGCCAATGTGATATGCGGCACAAATTCCTTTAGATCGGGTCGGATTTTTAACGATTCCAGAGCTTTGTTGACTTGTTGTTGCAGTTCAATCAACTCTCCACTGTTTTCAAGAGAGGCATAAATTATACGGGGGGTCGCGGAATTTCCGAAAGTCTTAATGCCATCAATATTCAACATAAAAGGCTGTTGTTTGATTTGAGCTAACAATTGTTCGACTTGCCCTATTTCATCGTGTACATCCTCTCCGATAAACAGCAAGGTAATATGCATATCCTGCGCAGGTGTTTGCCTTTTATGACTTTGCAAATTCCAAGCGTCCCGCTCTGCAGTTAAGTGTTCTGCAATATTCTGAGGTATTTTTATCCCAATGAAATAATGTGGTTTCATTTAGCATCACCTGATTTCAGTTTACCACGCAAACGGATGCAAAAAAATAGTGATCGGCTAGAGCCAATCACTTTCTTTCTTCTAAAATCCCTGGATTTATGATTTCACGCCCACTCCAATGCGTGATTCAAAAGCTGTCTGCAGTTTTCGGGTCAATTCCCCTGGAACGCCTTGAGCGATTTTATGATCACCAATCTTAACAATTGGCATTACTTCAGTGGTTACCGAAGACATAAAGAATTCATCCATTTCGAGCGCTTGAGTTTTTGTAAAAGCTGTCTCTTCCACTGGAATTTCCAACTCTTTACACAGCTCAAGAATAACTCTTCTTGTAATGCCATTCAAGATCAGATTGTTAGCAGGATGAGTATAAAGAATGCCATTTTTTATGCCATACATATTCGATGAACATCCTTCTGTCACGGTTTCACCACGGTGCAGAATTGCTTCAAAAAATCCTTCTTCATAAGCTTCCTGCTTTGCCAAGACATTGCCAAGTAAATTCAAGCTCTTGATGTCACAGCGCAACCAGCGGATATCTTCGATAAATTTAGCAGTAACTCCCGAGTTCAAATTTGCAACGGGGCGCTCTACTGATTTGGTATTACCAGTAATGACAGGGTTTGCTTGAGCCGGAAACTGGTGCTGGCGCTCTGCAGCCCCCCGCGTAATCTGAACATATACCTGGCCGTTGTTAATATTGTTAGTTTCAACAAAATCATACATCATCTTATGGAACACATCTTTTGTATGAGGAATGACAATTTTGATCTTATCGGCACTTTCGTAGAAACGATCGATATGTTCTTTTGCTGTAAATAAATTGCCATCATAAACACGAATCACTTCATAAATCCCGTCCCCGAACTGATAGCCGCGATCTTCTTTCGAAATTACCAGATCCTCTTCACGAATAAACTCTCCATTATGCAATATCAAATCCATATCCATTCCCTCTTTCCTCATTTTTTACAAGCTACTTGGTAAATTGCTTCTGCGTAGATTGCAGTTGCTTTAACTAAATTGTCGATGTCGACAAATTCATCTGCTTGATGGGCAACATCCGGTTCGCCCGGAAACAGCATCCCGAACGCTACACCTTTATCTAATACGCGCGCATAAGTGCCGCCCCCGATGGCAATAAGATCTGCTTTGTTGCCAGTCTGTTTTTCATATGCGCTTTGTAGTGTCTTGATAAACGGATCGTTTCCGTCCACGTAATGAGGAGGAGAATTAGACGCAATGTCCAACATAAAATTCTCCAACTCGTAAGCAGTCATCTTCTCTTCGAATGGGTAGCTGACGGAATACCGCATGCTGACATGAATCGTTGCTGTTTTCTTTTTTTCAAAACGGATGATTCCAGCATTAAATGTCGTATCTCCCGATTGCTCATCTGTAAAATCAAGTCCGAGTTTACGTCCACGTGAATCTTGATAAAACGTATCTGCGATAAATGCTACAAACTTTTGACCATCACCTTCTAAGCGATCTTTTAAAAACAGAGCCAAAAGAATTCCGGCGTTAATGCCGTTTTCCGGTTCCATCGCATGCGCTGATTTGCCGTTTAGCGTCAATTCAGTTGAACTGTTATGCTGCTCTGCTCTTCCTGTCAGTTGATGCTTTACACAAAATTCCTTAAAGTCTTGCTGCCATTCCACCAATTGGCCATTTAAAATCGCAGTCGCTGTATCTGGCACCATATTGGTTCGATGGCCCGCAATGAACGATTCCAAGATTTCATCGTCATGCAATGAAAAAGTCGAAAAAACCAACCCGGCGATGCCTTTTTCCGCGTTGATAATTGGGAAATCTGCGTCTGGAGTAAAAGCTGCAGCCGGCATTTCTTCTGTCTGAAAATAGCGGTCCATACAGCGGAAATCGCTTTCTTCATCGGTGCCGATGATCAACCTCACGCGCTTTGTAAATTCTACGTCCGCGTCTTTCAACATGTTCAAGGCTGTCCATGCAGCAATTGTTGGTCCTTTGTCATCAATGGCACCGCGACCATACAGACGACCATCTTGAATTTCTCCGCCGAACGGTTCTTTCGTCCAACCTTGACCCACAGGAACAACATCGACATGCCCTAAAATCCCGAGCAGTTCATCACCTTCTCCAATTTCAAGATGTCCTGCAACGTCTCCAACATTTTTTACTGAATATCCTTGTGCTCTTCCTTTGTGCAAAAACCAATCCAATGCCTGTTTAACTTCTTTTCCAAAAGGAGCTGTTGGCGTTGTTTCGTCACTTAACACGCTAGGAATCGCAATTAACTCCTGTAATTCACTCAGCATGGTTTCTTTACGCTTGTTAGCTTCTAGCAGCCAATCCATGTCTCACACTCCTTTTTGTTATGGCTATTGTACACCTTTTTCCATCAAATTAAAGATTTTGTGTCAAATTGCATGAAAAATTCTGGCTTTCTATTGTTATATTTACGTAAATATAAAGGGAAATCCTAGAATTCGAGACGTTTTTCCGCTATAATCAAATTGTCAGATTAGTTAAATTGACATACTACTTTAGGAAAAGGGGCTGTCTTTGGCATCTATCATAAACTTGCTGTATGAACATCAGCATATCGTCCGCTAGTCTTTGCCAATGGGAAAAAAGATGAAGGAGTGGTTCTATTATTATGAAACCCACAACCGATCGCATGCTCATTCGAATTAAAGATATGTATAAGTACATTCTCGACAACGGGACTGTAACGACACAAGATCTTGTCGACGAATTCGGCATCACTCCTCGCACCATTCAAAGAGATTTGAATGTGTTAGCCTTTAACGACTTGGTAACCAGCCCAACTCGAGGCCAATGGACAACGACGCAACGGAAAGTGAAAATGACGTCCTAAAAAGATTTCCTAAACAAAGAAAATGACCGCAACTACGCGGTCATTTTCTTTGTTTTAAACTAATTACTTCCTCTTCCGTTAAATGACGGTATTCTCCGAGACCGAGCTCCGGATCAAGACTCAATGGCCCCATCGACAAACGTTTCAAGTAAACTACCCGTTTGCCGACACTTTCGAACATCCGCTTAACTTGATGGAATTTGCCTTCAGTAATTGTTAATTCAATTTTAGAAACAGTGGCACTCTCAATTATGTTCAAGCTAGCCGGCTTGGTCACGTAACCATCGTCAAGCGCTACACCTTTTTTAAATGCTTCTGCATCCTCTTCTGTAACCACACCTTCAACTAATGCGTAATACGTCTTGTCCACATGTTTTTTAGGCGACAATAATTCATGTGCCAATTTACCGTCATTCGTTAGCAAAAGGAACCCTTCGGTATCTTTATCGAGGCGCCCTACTGGGAACGGGTCGAAATGTTGCTCTTGTTGTGCCAGTAAATCAATGACTGTCTGATCGTATTTGTCTTCTGTCGCCGAGATGACGTCCTGCGGTTTGTTCATCAGCAGATAAATAAACTCGATATAGACAACAGCCTCTCCACCCACCAACACCTGATCAACATGTTCATCGACATGCACTTTCGGATCACGGACAATTTCACCGTTCACTTCCACGGCTTTTTTTTTCAACAGGATCTTGACTTCTTTTCTGGAGCCAAAACCCATATTCGAAAGAAATTTATCTAAGCGCATTGTGTCACTCCTAAAAGCCGAATTTCCGGGAAATTCTCGTTATTTTCGAGCCCAGCAATTTTTGTGCCAAACCCGTCTTCAAGCCGAGGTATCCATAAACGATTGCCCCGACGCCACCGATCAGAATAATGCGCAGCATTGACTGCAATTTATTGTCCATGCCCATAAATAGGTCTAATCCTGACATTGCTAGAAAAACCGCACCCGCCATAATCAAGTTCAAAATGACAATTAAGATAACACGTCTCCCGACCATTTGAGAATGATAGTTCATCGTTTTAACGATGACCAACATGTTCATACCAATTGCCGCCACATAACCAATAATGGTCGCTGCAATCGCGCCATCTGTTTCGAAACGTTCGATTAATGGTGTATTCAAAAGTGCTTTTAGCAAAAGCCCCGTAGACAAGTTAATAATAATCCATTTCTGTTTGTTGATACCTTGCAAGATTGAAGCCGTTACAGGGAATGCCGCAAATAGAATCGCAACCGGCAAATAATGCGCCAAGATTTCAGATCCGATGTCACTCACTTCATAGAACACATGGTACAGCTCGTCCGACAACATCGTCATGCCGATAACAGCAGGCAATGTCAAGAACAACAGCAACTGGATCGATTGATCGAGTGTTCGTGATACTTGAAGAAATTCATTGCGCGTAAAATGCTTGGTGATCAGCGGAATCAATGCCATTGAAAACCCAGTAGCAAGCATAACCGGAATCATTACTAGCTTATGAGCGGTTAAGTTCAGAATTCCAAGCAAGTCGATTTCAGAGAAATTGCCACCAGAGCTCATCGCCCGGTTAAACGTCATCAAATCCACAAATTGGAATAACGGGTTGGCAATCCCTAGAAAAATGACCGGAACCGCATAAATCAAAATCTCTTTGTACATATCACGTAACTTTACATCGTAAGATTCAACCGAATTAGCTAGCAAACGATTGTATTCCGGCTTTTTCTTTTTCCAGAAATAGCCCAATGTCACAATACCGCCAAGCGCTCCGATAGCCGCTGATAATACCGCAAATTGAATCGCTGTTTTCGGAGTGCCATCAAAAATATAAATAACGGCAAAAGCACCACCCAATAGGAAAATAATGCGAACAATTTGCTCAACAAGCTGTGAAACTGCGGTGGGCATCATGTAGTTATAGCCTTGAAAAAACCCTCTCCAAAGACTCATAAACGGTACCACAATCAGTGCAAAGCTGACCCAGCGGATTGCTTCGGTAATATCTCCAACTGAATAAATTTGTTCATCTTCAGAAATGGTGATGCGAGCAAGTGGCTCTGCAAAGAGGTAAAGCAAGGTGAAAGAAACAAAGCCGGTGATCATCATCGTCAAGAGGCCTGATTTCAATAATCTCCTGCCTGTTTCATAATCACCGAGGGAATTGTATTTGGCGGTAAATTTCGAGAAAGCAATCGGAGCTCCTGAAATGGCCAGTGCCAGCATCAGGTTATACGGTATGTAGGCGTACTGATAAAGACCGATATTGTCTTTTCCCACCATGCTGTAAAACGGGATGATATAAATAACGCCAAGGATTTTTGATAAAAATAAACCCAAGGTTAAGATGGCTGTACCTTTGATTAATGACGACATTTTGCACTTCCTGACTTATTCATGATAAAAGCAATCTACACGATAGTTTACACCTATAGAAGAAATTACTCAACGTGTTTCGTTGCATCGTGTATACTGAAAGAAAAACGAAAGCGAGTTCTTATTATATGTATGACGTGATAATCATAGGCGGGGGTTCCTCCGGCTTAATGGCATCAATTGCCGCAGCTTCTAACAACCAAAAAGTTTTATTGATCGAAAAAGGAAAGAAATTAGGGAAAAAATTAATTATTTCTGGTGGTGGCCGCTGCAACGTAACCAATCGATTGCCACTTGACGAAATCGTAAAACATATTCCAGGGAATGGTCGTTTTCTCCATAGCCCGTTTTCCGTATTTAATAACGAAGACATTATTTCCTTTTTTGAAGGTCTCGGCGTCGCTTTAAAAGAAGAAGATCATGGCCGAATGTTCCCAGTATCTAACCGCGCACAAGATGTAGCGGATGCCATGTTCAAAGAAATGGAACGACTGAATGTCACGGTATTGCTTGATTCTCCCGTTAAAAAATTATTGATGACCGACGAAAAAGTAACCGGCGTTCGTCTTCATACTGGCGAAGAATACACTGCTAAAGCAGTGGTTGTAGCCGTTGGAGGTAAAGCCGTGCCACAAACAGGCTCTACTGGAGACGGTTACCCGTGGGCGGAAAAAGCAGGACACTTGGTCACTGAACTCTACCCGACTGAAGTGCCTTTGCTGTCAAAAGAGTCGTTTATTGTCAGCCGAGAACTTCAAGGTTTGGCACTTCGTGACGCAGCCGTAACCGTATTGAACAAAAAAGGCAAAGTACTAGTGACGCACCAAATGGATATGCTGTTTACTCACTTCGGATTGAGCGGTCCAGCTGTATTGCGTTGCAGTCAGTATGTCGTCAAAGAAATGAAAAAAAATGGTGGCCTGCCCGTTGAAATGCGCATTAACACCTTGCCGAATGAAAACGCAGAATCCGCTTTTCAACTGCTCCTTAAAATGATGAAAGAAGAACCGAAAAAATCGCTAAAAAACGTTTGGAAAAGCTTTGCTCAGGAGCGGTGGTTGCTATTCCTACTTGGACGTGCCGACATTGATCCCCAATTGACTGGAGCGGAACTGGCAAGCGATAAAGTCCGGGCGTTTGCACAACAGCTGACAGTCTTCACGATGTTCGTAAACGGCACGCAATCAATCGAGAAGGCGTTCGTCACAGGAGGCGGCGTGTCCATCAAGGAAATCGAACCAAAGACGATGGCTTCTAAAAAGAAGCCGGGCTTGTACTTCTGCGGTGAAATCCTGGATATCCATGGATATACCGGCGGCTATAACATCACTTCTGCACTAGTGACCGGCAATGTAGCAGGACAAAGTGCAGCACGATTTGCCAAAGAAAGCCAAGTAGAAAGCTGGGCTTAAAAGCTATGGACGATGTAACTGAGTATGTTCTGTTGCTAGTCTATTCCCTTCCACTACTCATCATTTTCGTAGCCTTATTAATTGGCCGCGCGTTTGGTAAAAAGAAATAGTTTTTGAATTGATTAAGGAGTATCGGAACTGAAGAAATCGCTCCAGGTGGTCGCTTTCCGCAGGCTAATGCCGAACTAAATCGGCCTTATTGCCCGAGTGGATTTCACCATTCCCGCAGGAAAGTCATTAAACGAATGAAATTCGGGTAATGGCTTTGCGACAAAGCTAGCGAAGCGATGCAGGAGCATATCTTAGCTCTTCGCCACCTTCCGCTCTTTCTTCTAAAGGTCATCATTCAATTTTTTGCATCACTAAGTCAACCTGAGTGAAAAGGTTATGTCCAAACTCACTTCTCATTTGGTTTCATGAGAAACCCAGAAACTTAAAAGCTCGCATTTATTTAACCAAATTTCTCAGCGATGGCGCGTCCACGGGCTAGACGAAGCAAGAATACGGGTGGTTTTTCTGGTTTCTTGCGGGGGCCATGCCCAAAGCGGCTAGCGCGATTTACAAGAAATAACAATTTACTTATAACAATCCAAAAGAGGCAGCCCAGAGAAAATCCGGTCTGCCTCTTTTGTTATTTAATTTTTAAAATGCTCCTGGAAGGTTTTGCATTTTTTTATGTCTAGACTCCGCTTTTCTTTGTCCAGACTCCGTCTTCCAGCTCCTCGGGCCTTAAATCAGCCCGGCTGTGTGGCAAACAACGCCACTTCGCCGGTCCTCCTTAAACCTGTCGGAACTCCCGGAAGACTCCGCTTTTCTTTAACCTACAACAATATTGACCAATTTCCCTGGAATGACGATGACTTTGCGTACTTGTTTGCCGTCAGCCGCTTTTTGGACGTGCTCGTCTGCAAGTGCAGCTGTTTCTAGCTGTTCTTTTGAGCTGTCTTTAGCGATGATTAGCTTAGTTTTCACTTTGCCGTTTACTTGAACTACAACTTCGACTTCATCGTCGACCATTTTTGACTCATCAAATTGCGGCCAGTTTTCATATGATACTGATCCTTCGTGACCCAATTTCTCCCATAGCTCTTCTGCTACATGAGGTGCGATTGGCGATAGCAATTTTACAAAGCCTTCTACATATTCTGTCGGAATCGAATCGACTTTATAGCCTTCATTGATGAACATCATCATTTGTGAAATAGCTGTGTTGAAACGCAGCCCTTCGAAATCGTCCGTTACTTTTTTGACTGTTTGATGATAGACTTTTTCCAGCTTGCCGTCGTTAGCATCGGTTACTTTCGCGCTCAATTGCTCTTCGTCCATCAACAAGCGCCAAACGCGGTCTAGGAATCGGCGGGAGCCGTCTAGTCCGTTTGTCGACCATGCAATCGATGCTTCTAGTGGACCCATGAACATTTCGTACATACGCAATGTATCTGCTCCGTGGCTTTCGATGATTTGGTCTGGGTTCACGACATTGCCTTTGGATTTCGACATTTTTTCGTTGCCTTCGCCCAAAATCATGCCTTGGTTAAACAATTTCTGGAAAGGCTCTTTTGTCGATACTACTCCGATATCGTAAAGCACTTTATGCCAGAAACGTGCATACAGCAAATGAAGTACAGCATGCTCTGCGCCGCCGATATAAACATCTACCGGCAACCAGCGTTTCAATAGTTCTGGATCTGCCAACATTTCGTCATTCGTTGGATCGATAAAGCGCAAGTAATACCAGCAGCTTCCTGCCCATTGCGGCATCGTGTTGGTTTCGCGGCGCCCTTTCATGCCCGTTTCTGGGTGAACAATATTGACCCAGTCGGTAATATTGGCAAGTGGCGACTCCCCTGTTCCGCTCGGCTTAATATCCTTTGTTACCGGCAGCATCAATGGCAAATCTTTTTCTTCAACGGGTGTCATTGTGCCATCTTCCCAGTGGATGATTGGAATCGGCTCGCCCCAGTAACGCTGACGGCTAAACAACCAGTCACGCAAGCGGTAAGTGATTTTCTTTTCGCCGACTTTTTTGTCAATTAGCCAAGCAATCGCGTTTTCAATCGCTTCTTTTTTATTCAAACCGTTTAGGAAGTCGGAATTGATCAATTCACCGTCACCAGCATATGCTTCTTCTTCGATATTGCCGCCTGACACAACTTCCACAATCGGCAAATCGAATTGCTTGGCAAACTCGTAATCGCGCTCGTCGTGAGCAGGAACTGCCATAATTGCGCCCGTTCCATAAGTTGCCAAGACATAATCGGCAATCCAAATCGGCATTTTTTCACCGCTCGCTGGATTGGTTGCATACGCGCCTGTGAAGACACCTGATTTGTCTTTCGCCAAATCAGTACGTTCCAAGTCACTTTTTGTTTTAACGTCATCGACGTATTTGTCGACAGCTTGTTTTTGATCCGCTGTTGTAATCGCAGCTACCCATTTATGTTCTGGCGCTAGTACCGCGTAAGTTGCGCCAAAAATCGTATCTGGGCGTGTCGTGAATGCACGGAAAGAATGTTCTGTGTCCGCTACTTGGAACTCCAGTTCTGCTCCTTCTGATTTACCAATCCAGTTGCGTTGCATGTCTTTCAGACTTTCCGGCCAATCCAAGTCATCCAAATCTTCAAGCAAACGGTCCGCATATTCCGTAATACGCAATACCCATTGGCGCATCGGACGACGTTCAACTGGATGACCTCCACGTTCTGACTTGCCATCGATTACTTCTTCATTTGCAAGAACAGTTCCAAGTGCCGGGCACCAGTTAACCGCTACTTCGTCTACATAAGCCAGTCCTTTATTATACAATTGAATGAAAATCCATTGTGTCCATTTATAATAAGACGGATCCGTTGTGTTGATTTCGCGGTCCCAGTCATATGAAAATCCAAGTTCTTGAATTTGACGCTTGAACGTTGCGATGTTTTTAGCCGTAAATTCAGCTGGGTCGTTTCCGGTATCGAGCGCATATTGTTCTGCTGGCAGTCCAAATGCATCCCAGCCCATCGGATGCAACACGTTATAACCTTGCATGCGTTTGACACGGCTTAAAATGTCCGTCGCCGTATAGCCTTCTGGATGTCCTACGTGAAGTCCGGCGCCTGATGGATACGGGAACATATCTAGTGCATAGAATTTCGGTTTTAATGGGTCGTCCACCATTTTAAACGTCTTATTGTCTTGCCAATATTTTTGCCATTTTTTCTCAACTAGCTTGTGATTGAATGTCATTTCCGATTCCTCCTCAAAATAAAAAAATCCCGTCCCTTAAAAATAAGGGACGGGATTTTCCCGCGGTACCACCCAAATTAGCGATTGCTCGCTCAACTTGACTCCTTAACGCGGAAAACGGTGTATCTTACTTAGTTTCACATACACGGACTCCAAGGTGAGTTCACTTGCGCATTTTACCAGCTTGCACCACGCACCGGCTCTCTGTCAAAAATACACAAACTACTAGTCCTCTTCACTGTCATTGGCTATTGTCTCTATTTTAGACGACCCGCCGTTTTTTGGCAATAGCCTAAGAAACTTCGACGTTTTCTGTATTCAACGGCGCGTCCGTAGAATCGATGATATCTTGAACGGTAAAGCCTTCGAATACCTCAGACAACACTAGGCCATCTTCTGTTACTTCGATTACTGCACGTTCTGTAATGATTTTATTGACTACGCCTTTGCCAGTTAACGGCAAGTCACATTGCTTTTTGATTTTAGCAGAACCGTCTTTAGACACATGATCCATAATGACGATGACTTTTTTCGCGCCGTGGACTAAATCCATCGCGCCGCCCATGCCTTTGATCATTTTACCGGGAATCATCCAGTTGGCTAAGTCGCCGTTTTCAGCTACTTCCATCCCGCCAAGAATCGCGACATCAATATGACCGCCGCGAATCATCGCAAAAGATTCCGCACTGGTAAAGAAAGCCGAGCCCGGGATTGTCGTTACGGTTTCTTTTCCAGCATTGATTAAATCCGGATCTACATTTTCTTCAGTCGGATAAGGGCCGATTCCTAAAAGTCCATTTTCTGATTGAAGCACGACACTTTTGTTATCGGAAATAAAATTAGCAACCAAAGTTGGCATGCCAATTCCTAGGTTAACGTAATCGCCATCGTTAATCTCTTTTTCAGCGCGTTTTGCAATTCGTTCTCTGACTAGTTGTTTATCCAAGCGTTTCTCCACCCTTCCTTAAACAGTACGCGTTGTAAGACGTTCGATGCGTTTTTCCTGATCTGCTTGAAGCAAACCTTGTACATAAATGCTTGGTGTTTGAACATGGTTCGGGTTAATCTCACCGATTTCCACAATTTCTTCTACTTCCGCAATGGTAATTTTCCCAGCTGCTGCAGCGAGCGGGTTGAAGTTTTGTGCTGTTTTATTATAAACAAGATTGCCCATTTTATCGGCTTTATGTGCTCTCACTAAAGCAAAGTCAGCTCGTAATGCGTGTTCAAGTACATGTTCTTTCCCGTCAAACTCGCGGATTTCTTTGCCATCTGCAACCGTTGTGCCAACGCCAGCTGGTGTAAAGAATGCTGGAATTCCAGCTCCACCTGCACGCATTTTTTCAGCAAGTGTTCCTTGCGGCGTCAATTCCACTTCGATTTCACCCGACAGTACTTGGCGTTCGAATTCTTTGTTTTCGCCCACATAAGAACCGATCATTTTTTTTATTTGTTTGTTTTTAAGTAGCAGTCCTAGGCCCCATTCGTCTACGCCGCAGTTATTAGAAATGACGGTTAGATCGGTAACCCCTTTATCGACAAGTGCTAAAATTAACTGTTCAGGTATGCCTACTAATCCAAAACCGCCCACCATAATCGTGGCACCATCTGGAATTTGTTCAACTGCTTCTTTTGCAGAATTGTAAATCGGTTTCATTTCATTTCGCCTCCTCTGACTCATCAACTAAAAAGTAATTATTAAAACGCTTCCATTTCAATTTAAACAAACAATTGCGCTAAACGCAATATTCATAAAAATTAACACCACTATCCACAAGCATTGTTGACCGTTTCCGTGACATGCTACAATGTTGTTTGAGGAGTTGTTAAGCGTGAATATAGAATTTCCTTTTTCATCTGATGGAAAACGTTACTATACATGGAATCGTCATTTGCGCGATCATTTCGGATTTAAAGTGATGAAGATTGCGTTAGATGCAGGGTTTGACTGCCCGAATCGGGACGGCACCGTCGCACACGGCGGCTGCACATTTTGCAGCGTTGCAGGTTCTGGTGATTTTGCCGGTGACCGCGTAGATTCGATACCGGAGCAGTTCGATAAAACAAAAGAAAAAATGCACCGGAAATGGAAAGATGCCAAATACATGGCTTATTTTCAGGCCTATACGAATACCCATGCACCCTTACCTGTTATCAAGGAAAAATTCGAAGCGGCTCTAGAACAGAACAATGTCATCGGATTGAGCATCGCGACGCGTCCCGACTGTTTGCCTGACGACGTTGTTGATTATTTAGCTGAATTAAACGAACGAACGTATCTATGGGTCGAACTTGGACTTCAAACGGTTCACGAGCGCACTGCCCTTTTGGTTAACCGCGCCCATGATTTCGAGGCCTACGTCGAAGGTGTCACGAAATTACGTAAGCGCGGCATTCGTGTTTGTACTCATATCATTAACGGTTTGCCACTTGAAGACCGTGACATGATGATGGAAACGGCAAGTGAAGTCGCTAAGCTCGACGTGCAAGGCATTAAAATTCATCTTTTGCACTTATTAAAAGGCACGCCGATGGTCAAACAATATGAAAAAGGCATGGTCGAATTTCTAGAAAAGCAAGAGTATATTAATTTAGTAGCTGATCAACTTGAAGTGTTGCCACCGGAAATGGTCGTACAGCGCATTACTGGTGATGGTCCGATTGATCTAATGATTGGTCCGATGTGGAGTGCTAACAAATGGGAAGTCTTAAACGGCATTGATGCTGAACTCGAACGCCGTGAAAGTTGGCAAGGAAAACTAGTGGCTAGGAGTGTAACGTTATGACCTTGCAACGCGTTTTGCCTTATACAAAATTCCTGCTTGAACAAGCTGTTTCTCCAGGAGACTCGGTAATCGACGGCACTGCCGGCAACGGTCACGATACGCATTTCCTCGCGGGATTAACTGGAGCTTCCGGCAAAGTTTTTGCTTTTGACATCCAAGCAGAAGCAATAGAGGCAACTGGTGAACGAGTCAAAGACTTTCAACAAGTAACTCTTGTCTACGACAGCCATGCCAAAATAAAAGATTATGTTACGGAGCTTATTTCAGCAGCTGTTTTCAATCTTGGCTACTTGCCAAAAGGCGACCACAACATAATCACGAAAGCGCAAAGTACGTTAGCCGCTCTCGAACAATGCTTAGATCTTTTAAAGATTCAAGGTGTTTTATTAGTTGTGGTATACAGCGGACATGAAGGCGGCAGTGAAGAACGGGACGCCGTCACGGAATTCGTTTCAACTTTGCCGCAAAAATCATTTGACGTTCTTAAATACGAATTCATTAATCAACAACATTCTCCGCCTTTTCTATTGGCAATTGAGAAAAAACAGGCTAATAGCTAAAAAAGGCGGAAAGGGTCTTATCCCTTTCTGCCTTTTTTAATTTGCTGCTCCAAATCTAGTTTTCAACTTTCTTCAATAAGCTCTTTTTCCGGCGAATTTGCCAGTAAAGCTGCAATGATTCCAAGAAGTGGGAAAATCATAATTCCCCATAATACTTCTTCGTAGCCACCAAAGAAATCGTAAAACAAACCGAATGGCAACGGACCGAGAGCAGATCCCACGACCATAAAGGCCATCGAAATTCCTGTAATGCTGCCAAGATATTGGAGACCAAAATAATTGGGCCAGACAACGCTGAGTGTCACTCGTTCGATGCCCAGCATGAATCCCCAAACGACCGCAAACAAAATCGCGCCGGAAAACGCATCGGCTTGTTTCAGCAGGAAAATCGATACAATTTCGCCTGCAAAAACAATCGCCAGCATCCATTGCACACTGATTTTATCCAGCAAGTAGCCTGCCAGGAAAGTTACCGGGAAACCAATGACTGCCATTAAGCTCAAGACAGTCGCTGCCGTTTCTGGAGCCAGTGATTCGATAGAAAAGATAGAAACCAAATGGAAAGTCATACCGGTATTAACTAACGCAGGAACAACCACACAAAATAGCAGCAACCAGAAAGAACGGGTCTTTTTGGCTTCTTTTACCGTCCAACTGATGTCTGAAGATAAAGGCTTATGCTGTTCTGACTCGCTCGAAAGTGGCCCATTGTCTGGTCTCAAGCCAATATCTTCTGGACGATTCCGGATAAAGAAAAATGCCAAAGGCGTAAAAATAATGACAATGGATGCACCAAGAATTTGCCAAGCTGTTCTCCATCCATACGCTTCGATCAGCCACACATTGAGCAGCGGAAAAGCCGCCGAACCAATCATGCCACCAAGAGCTGCCAACCCAAGTGCACGGCCACGCTTTTGAATAAACCACTGAGGTACAAGCGAGTTTGGAACAAGCGACATCGATCCTTGGCCGAACAGCCGAACGGCGAAAAAGCCAAAAAATA
The DNA here is from genome assembly GCF_001687565.2 of Planococcus antarcticus DSM 14505. Lineage (NCBI taxonomy): Bacteria > Bacillati > Bacillota > Bacilli > Caryophanales > Caryophanaceae > Planococcus > Planococcus antarcticus. The sequence goes on along the minus strand of NZ_CP016534.2, from coordinate 1,337,607 downwards.
GCATGACCGAGTTGACTACCATGCTATTGAATATGCTCGCAGCAGCTAGGAGTAGTGACACAATGATGGCCATTTTGCGGGCACCAATTTTATCAATCATCCTGCCGATAATAAACAATAAAAAACCGGCAAGTAATGTCGCTGAAGAATAGATACCAGAAACCATCGAGCGACTCCACCCAAATTCCTCTATATAGTAATCAATAAATATGGCATTTGAATACGTCTGTCCTGGTCCTGAGAAAAAGTGAGACAACCCTGCAAGAATGACAATGATCCAGCCATAATAAAAGGGCGTATGGATCACTCCGTTTTTACTGATCATGTTCTGTTTTTTCGATGTGCTATTCATAACTATCCTCCTCAAAAGAAAAAAAAGCCCACTTAGAGCTCTTTTTTATACTGTTATTATTTCACAATTAAAACCGGACAATTTGCACGTTTTACCACTTTGTGACTGACGCTGCCTAGAACCATTTCTTGCAACGAGTTTAAGCCGCGACTGCCAATGATTAGTACATCGAAATTTTTCTGATTGGCGTATTCGACAATGGAAGGTCCCGGTGTGCCGTGAAGAATTTCTACTTTGTAATTGACTGCTCTGGTAGTCAGCAACTCTTCAATCGGTCGTAGTTTCTTTCTACGCTTAAGATCTAGTTCCGCAGAACTGCCGCTATGTAGCACTTCTTTTTTTGAATCATCATAGTCCGCTACAAATACGATGGTCACTTGAGATTCCAATGACCCTGCTGCTAATTTGACTGCCTCTTTTGCAGCACGCTCTGAATGGTCTGAGCCATCCACCGCTAGTAATATTCGAGTATACATGTTCGAGCACTCCTTTTCTCTTTTTAATGGGTTGGTAATTTGACATGGTCGTTATTGAAAATCGCTAGCTGATCGATCAGTTTTTGACTACCTGTGTCCAAGCCGGTAATTTTCACATCATTGCAGTTTTCCCTGAATTTCAAGACAACTCGGTCAACGGCACCTACGCCGGAATCATCCCAGATATGCGATTCGGTAAAATCGATGACTACTGTTTGCCCTTCTATTCCATAATCAAACTTTTCAAGAAAATCTTCCACGGAAGCGAAGAATAATTGACCAACTACTTGGTAATGCAGATCTTCAAGTAACTTCTTCTTAACGTTAATTTTCGAGATTTTTGCGACAAAGAATATAGCACTTAGAAGTACACCCGCCAACACGCCAATAGAAAGGTCATGTGTATAAACGACAATCGCTACCGTTGCGAGCATCACAATCGAGTCGGCTTTTGGTGCTTTTTTCAAATAGGTAAAGGAGGACCAGTCAAAGGTACCAATGGAAACCATAATCATAATTCCGACCAAGACCGGCATCGGAATCTGAATCACCACATTGCCCAAGACAATGATAAGGAACATTAGAAAAGTTCCAGCTACTAAGGCTGACAATCTTCCACGTCCACCTGACTTCACATTGATGATGGATTGACCAATCATGGCACAACCTGCCATTCCTCCAAAAAAACCGGTAACGAAGTTAGCAATTCCCTGCCCTCTAGATTCTTTATTTTTATCACTTGCCGTACCTGTCATATCATCCACAATATTGGCTGTTAGTAACGATTCCAATAAGCCAACCACTGCTAGCGCCAGAGAATATGGCAAGATAATCATCAATGTTTCCAAGTTTGCTGGTACATCTGGCAACAAGAACGTCGGTAAAGTTTGACTGATTGTACCTAAATCCCCTACAGTCCGCAAATCGAATCCTCCATAAATCGCAGCCGCAGTCAGTACTACTAAGGCGATCAGCGGTGCTGGAACAGCTTTGAAAAACCGGGGAACGATATAGACAATTGCCAGTGTAACGGCAACAAAGACGTAAGTCAGCGTATTGATGCCAATAAAATGCGGCACCTGCGCCATGAAAATTAGAATGGCCAACGCATTGACGAAACCAATCATGACAGCACGCGGGATGAATTTCATCACCTTCGCCACTTTAAAGACACCAAACACAATTTGAATTACGCCTGTCAGAATGGTGGCAGCTAATAAATATTCCAGGCCGTGATCCTGCACGAGCGGGACCATTAATAGCGCCATAGCTCCAGTGGCAGCAGAAATCATCCCTGGGCGTCCACCCACGAATGCGATGATTACTGCGATGCTGAACGATGCATACAATCCAACCATCGGGTCAACGCCTGCGATGATAGAAAATGCGATGGCTTCGGGAATCAATGCTAGCGCTACGACAATCCCTGCAAGGACGTCTCCACGAACATTTCCGAACCACTGAGTTTTAATTTTTTTCCACACAATATCGTTCCTCTCTTGCTTTTTATTTGATGGCTTTTCACTCTCAGAAAAGCCCTGTGTTTTTAAACAGTGGCATCAGTGTATCACTTAACTCCCCAAAATAGAACCTTTTTGGAACTTTTTTCATTCTATGTTATGATGAATAGAATCAATTACGTAAGGAGATTTTAATATGTTGATAGGATACACAAGACCCAGCGACGAAGATCCAGAATGCAAAAACCAGCTAGTACTCCTTAAAAATTCAGAGTGCATGGAAATTTATTCGGAAGAGCATGCCTCTCCTAAAAATCGCCAACAACTTCATAATCTAATGGATAAGGCGTCATCTGGCGATTTAATCGTCGTTTCCAAACTCTATACCTTTGCGGATTCCACACGTCATTTAGTAGAACTTTTGGACAAGCTTGAAACAAAAGGAGTCGCCTTTCTTTCCATTCATGAAAACATTGAAACCAACCGGGACAAAGAATATCCATTTTCCAGAATTCTTCGCTGTCTTGCCGATTTTCAACGTGATGCTATTAGCGAAAAGACCAAAGCCGGTTTGTCTGTTGCCAAAGAAAAAGGTGCCATCTCTGGTCGGCCTCGGAAACCAGATGAAAACGTAAAAAAAGCAATTGAAATGTACGATAGCAAACAATTTAGTTTAGCTGAAATTAAGGAAAAGACCGGCATCAGCAAATCCACTTTATACCGCTACCTGGAAAATTAATGCTCGGTGTTCCTCCAAAAGGAGATTTTACATAGTGAATAAAAAATGGCCCAAACACACAATACTGGCAATCGCCATCATCACCACTTGGCTAAAAACTTATATTGTCTACCAAATAGGATTCTCAATTACGATCGATAATGTTAGGCAGGAAGCGATCCTATTTCTCAGTCCGCTGAGCCTGCTTCTCTTTTTATATGGATTGTCATTGTTCTTCCAGAAGCAAAAGAATAAAAATCAATATTTACTGGTGATGGCACTGGTTACTTCCATTATCTTGTATGGCAATGTCGCTTTTTACCGATTTTTCAGCGACTTTATCACATTACCGGTTCTGTTTCAGACCGACAATTTCGGAGATCTCGGTTCAAGCGCTGCCGCGAGCGTCTACACGACGGATATCCTTTATTTCAGTGATTTCATTCTGTTATTAACTGCAGTCAAATTGCTGCAGATCAAGGAAGAAAACAAGGAATCCCGGAAGCGTCACCGGAAAGCCTACTTTGTGCTTTCCGGCGCTATCTTATTCCTGAATCTTGGATTAGCTGAAGCGGAACGCCCTCAATTGCTGACCCGCAGTTTCGACCGGGAAATGCTGGTGAAGAACCTTGGCATGTACAACTACCATTTGTATGATATTTACGTTCAGTCCAAATCCCAGGCACAGAGGGCATTTGCGGATGGATCGGAGCTAACCGATGTCCACAGCTACGTTCGCGCTAACCAGGTCGAACCATCGGAAGAAATGCTTGGAATTGCTGAAGGCAAAAACTTGATTGTCGTAACGCTGGAATCGATGCAGACTTTCACCTTAAATCAGGAAATGAATGGACAGACCATCACCCCGTTCCTCAATAGCCTGACAGAAGATGAGGATACGGTTTATTTTCCGAACTTCTATCATCAGACAGGTCTCGGCAAAACTTCCGATTCTGAATTTCTGCTTGAGAACTCCCTTTATCCGTTAAGCGGTGGAGCTGTGTTCTTTACGCACGGTGGAAACACCTACAATTCAATGGCAGAAAAACTGGGCAATCAAGGATATGCAACCAATGTCCAGCATGCCAATAACAAGAGTTTTTGGAATCGCGACATGATGTATGAGTCATTGGGAATTGATGAATTTCTCGATATCCAAAGCTATAACGTTGAAGAAGGCCAGGCAGTCAACTGGGGGATGAAAGACATTCCATTTTTCGAACAGTCTGTTGCCCATATGGCAGAGATGCCGCAGCCATTTTACAGCCGGTTGATCACGCTGACCAACCATCATCCTTTTACTTTGGATGAAGAAGACCAGCTGATTAATGAGTTCGACTCCAATTCAGGTACGCTCAACCGCTTTTTCCAGACAACCCGTTATCTGGACGAAGCTGTAAAGGAATTGTTTGATGACCTAAAAGAACAAGGTCTTTATGAAAATTCGATTATCGTTATGTATGGCGATCATTACGGCATTTCAGAAAATCATAATGACGCAATGGCCCAATACCTTGGAAAAGAAATCACGCCTTATGAATCTGCACAGCTTCAGCGGGTCCCCTTCTTCGTTCATATTCCGGGTTCCGGGCAAGGGCATGTAAACGACAAGATCAGCGGCCAAGTCGATCTGCGTCCGACCATCCTCAATTTAATGGGTGTGGAATCAGACACAGATATGCAGTTCGGCAGTGATTTGTTTTCTGAAGAGCATGAAGAATTCACTATTTTCCGTGACGGTCGCTATGTCACAGACGATTATGTCTTCGCTGGAAATACCTGTTATGAAAACGGCACAGGCGCAGAAATCAGCCAGGAATACTGTGCTCCGTTCTCCGAGCGTGCATTAGCTGAACTCAATTATTCAGAGAGAGTCATTAATGGCGATCTGCTACGGTTTTACGATGAAGAAACTGGCCATTTGCTTGATACAGAACAATAAAAAAAGGAAGATTAAATGCCCGGAGGCATTTAATCTTCCTTTTTTGTGCAGCTTATCAACTTCCAAAATTTTGCTTGCAAACGAGCCCTTATGCTTCAAGTTCCCTCTTCTTCTTTATGCTGACCAATGCGCCTACCAACACAATTCCTAACAACACTGCCCAGAAAGTCAGTTTCCATTCTGTTGAATGGGCAAAATCGTATGGCAGGAATCCAAGTCTTTCGTGTGATAAAGTGAGTACTGGCAATTTGACGCCCACCCACCCGACGATCACAAAAGCGGTCGCTTCCAATTGCGGATAGTCTGCTGAAAGCTTGACAAATTTATGCGCCGCAAATCGCATGATGATAATACCGACCAATCCACCAGCAAGCATAACAGCAAATTGCCCCCCATTGATTCCACCGATTTCCATATTGCCGAGGTGTGGCAATGTCATCGCTAGAGCAACTGCAGCCAGCATTGAATCAACCGCAAAAGCGATATCAGCCAGCTCGACTTTCAAAACCGTCATCCAGAATCCAGCGCCTTTTGTTTCTTCTGGTTCGATTGAATGTTCTCTTCCTTTTCGCTGATCGTAAATGTGCTTAAAGGCAATAAACAATAAATAAGCGGCTCCTAAAGCCTGGATTTGCCATACATTAACTAGCAAAGTGATCATGAACAATGCGGCAAAACGGAACACGAACGCCCCGACCAACCCATAAAATAATGCTTTTTTCTGTTGCTCTTCCGGCAAGTGCTTGACCATAACCGCCATCACCACTGCATTATCTGCAGCAAGCAAGCCTTCCAATGCCACTAGCACCAACAACACCCATAAATACTCCAATAAAATTGCTTCCATCATCTATCATCCCCCTAATTTTCACCAACAAAAAAGACCCTTGCCTAATTAAAGGCAAAGGTCTCGCTAAGCAAATTTCTGCTATCACAACCGATGGCTATAAACCATATAATGACAATTGTGAAATAGGTTTCCCTAAAGCTACTCCCCTTTGACGTAAAGTCAAAAGTGTATTGAATTGTTTAAATAGAATAGCATGTCGGCGGCTTTTTTGAAACAGTATTTTTGTCCGAATTGTGAATTATTTTATTTTCTCCTCAATTCCCTCTATATGATTCCTTTGTATTCAACTAACGACGACTGTATTTCTAAAAAATTCATTGCTTCAAATTTCCCTTAATGTATTGAACGACTTTCCGAAGCTCTTTAGCGCTTGGCCGTCCGTAAGGGCTCGTCTGCTGTTGCTGATAAAGAATATGGCCTTTTTCATCAAGCAGGTAATGTGCAGCTTCCCCGTGGAATCCATGATCTTCATACGGCGCATCTTCTCCATGATAATAGGCACCATACTTTTTCAAGATTTCTTTTGTAAGGTCGGATACGATTGGATAGCTCAAGCTATGCTCTTTTTTCATCGACAATGAATTATCCTGTGTATCTGTTGAAAGCGCCGTGAAATAAACTCCTTTCCCTTCAAAATAAGAAATACTTTCTTCAATCTCCTTTAAATCTTGATTGCAGACAGGACACCAAGACCCTCTGAAAAACACAAGAAACCGCCATCCTGGACGATCGGTCAAATCCTGTTCAAGAGAATAAGTCTTCCCTTCAGCTAAAGGCAGTTCAAATAAGGGTGCTTTATCTCCGAGTAGCAATGTTGTCATTTGTTTTCCTCCTCATTTTCGAAACACCTTCTATCTAAATTCATTTCCACTTTAACAAGCCATTCAAATCATCGAATATATAATCCGGATCCAAATCAAGCTCTTCTACCGGCAAGTTTTTACGGTTGATCCAAGCCGTTTGAAATCCGAAACTTTTAGCTCCCGAAACATCCCAACCATTTGATGACATGAATAGGACTTCATGGCTTTCTAATTCCAGCTTTTCCAATGCATACTGATAAGATTCAGGTGTCGGCTTAAACTGTTTGATTTCATCAATGCTGAGGACCTGGTTAAATAACTCTTCTAATTCGGCATTTTTAACTAAAGGATCTAGCATATCGTGAGAGCCGTTTGAGAATACTACTAGATTGTTGTCTTTCAATTCCGTAAGAACTTTTTCTACTTCCGAATAAAGCGGCAGATGCAGATAAGCTTCCAACAATTGTTGCTCATTTTGTTCACTTGCCTGCAAGTCATTTTCGTTAAGTGCATATTTTAGAGCATCATGTGTAATCGAATAAAGCGTGGCATAACTCCCCATAAGCTGACGGAGCATAAAATATTCAACTTGCTTTGATCTCCACGTCCGACTTATTTTTTCGCCATATCCAGGATACAACTCCTCACATTCTTTGTTAATCGCCGCTACATCAAACAAGGTTCCATAAACATCGAAAACAAAAGCTTTAATAGCTCCGTCCATTTTAAATCCTCCTTCGAATGTCTGGTACTTATGCTCACTTCAAGTCCAGGCTCGATTCATTAAAAATTTTTTTGCATCCTTTTACATCCTATACCCCAAATCAGATAGACTAGTCGGATCTGTAAAAATCGGCTTGATAGACAGAACATTGCACGCAAATAGGAAACCCCTGTCCAATGCAAATTACCTGATCACAGTCAAAACAAAAAGAGCCTATGATTGAGCTCTTCTTGTCTACCTATCAATTCCTCTTGCTCGTTGTTCTATCTATCAGTCTTGATAAAAAATACGTTCGAGTGATTCTTTTAATTGTGGCTTGACCATGATCTGCGGGCGTACGGCAGTCGCTTGGGCTTCGGCTTCTTCAATAGTATCCGCTTTGCCAAGTGCCAGAAGCGTACCAATCGCTACAGTGCCTGCCCGGTTGCTTCCCCCTGCACAGTGGAAATAGATTTTCTTGCCTTCGGTATAGGCATCTACTACCTGATCGATTGCTTTCTTAATCGATTCATCCTGCTGTACATCAGAATCATCCACAATCGGGCTATGGACTCGGACATAGTCATAATCACCTTCTGCTGCTTCTGCACGCAGATCAATCACCACATCAATTTTTTCAGCTGTTGCTGCATGTTTCGCATCAGCTGCACCGCCAATGAAAATACGGTCTTTCACCAATTCCTGATAGTTTTTGGTCATTTCATTTCCTCCTATCGTGTCAAAGTCTGTTTCTAATCATGGCATTCCAGGGAATCGCGTTCTTGAGTTAACTGCTACGTATAGTTTATTCACTTTTCTTATTTGCCTGTTTCGGCGAATTGGCGAATCCGTTCTCCGATTTCGTCACGGACTTGTTGAAAGACCGTCCATTTTTCTTTTTCCATTCCCTCCGCTTTCGCCGGATCTGTAATTCCCCAATGATTTCGCTTTAAATGCGGCGGCGTCATTGGGCATTTGTTCGCTGCATCGCCGCACAGTGTAACGACAAAGTCTGCATTGTTCAAAATGCCCAAGTCGATGATATCCGATGTTTGGTTGGAAATATCGATGTCCACTTCGTTCATTGCTTTTACCACATTCGGGTTCAGTCCGTGAGCTTCGATGCCAGCACCCAGTACTTGCCATTCATCTCCAAGAATTTTTTCCCCAAGCCTTCTGCCATCTGGCTGCGACATGAATTGCCCGTGCAAAGGAAGTGCAATGTCTTTCGTGTCATAAAGTAAAACTCCTTTACCAATCTGATTGATGGATTATATGATTAATAGCCATAAATACAGTCCGATGAGTGTCGCAATCAGCGTTGGAATCGTTAAAATAATCCCAACCTTGAAGTACGTTCCCCACGAGATTTTTACCCCTTTTACCGACAAGACGTGAAGCCATAATAAGGTCGCGAGTGAGCCGATTGGCGTTATTTTCGGGCCCAAATCCGAGCCGATGATGTTCGCATAAATCAATGCTTCGCGAATGGTCCCGGTTGTTTGGGTCTCGGAAATGGCCAGGGCATTGATCATCACGGTCGGCATATTGTTCATAATTGAAGACAAGATGGCTGCGATAAAGCCCATGGACATCGTCGCAACAAACAAGCCTTGGTCGGCAGCAGACTGAATAACATCTGCTAAAATACTGGTCAACCCGACATTCCTAAGTCCGTAGACCACGACATACATGCCGAGTGAGAAGAAGACGATCGCCCAAGGTGCTCCGCGCAAAATGATGCGCGTGCGGACAGCCGGACTCTTTTGTGCCATCAGCAAAAAGAAGATGGCGATGATGCCGGCTACGATAGAAACCGGGAGACCGATGAACTCGCTTGAGAAATAGCCGATGAGCAATACGGCCAGAACCACCCAGGAGAGGCGGAACATTTTGTGATCCTTGATAGCCTCAACCGGCTTTTTCAAATTCGTTACATCATAGTTTTTCGGGATATCTTTGCGAAAAAACAAGTACAGCACCAAAATACTGGATACTAAAGCAAAAAGATTCGGAACAACCATTCTGGATGCATATTCCACGAACCCGATGCCGAAAAAGTCAGCCGAAACGATGTTTACTAAGTTACTGACGACCAACGGCAACGACGTCGTGTCCGCAATAAATCCGCTGGCGATGATAAACGGAAATATCATCTTTTCCGAGAAGTTCAAGTTCCGGACCATTGCCAGAACAATCGGGGTTAAAATCAACGCTGCTCCATCATTCGCAAACAAGGCAGCTACAAAAGCACCCAGAATGCTGACGAAGATAAACATGCGCAGCCCATTTCCTTTGGCGATCCGTGCCATATGTAATGCCGCCCACTCAAAAAATCCAATTTCATCCAAAATTAACGAGATAATGATGATGGCGATAAATGCCAGTGTTGCGTTCCATACAATGCCTACTACATCTGATACATCTTGAAAATCGACTACCCCTACCAATAAGGCAAGAATTGCACCGCCGATAGCTGACCACCCAATCGAAAGATTGCGTGGCTGCCAAATCACCAGTACAAGTGTGAGGAGGAAAATCAACGATGCTAAAACTACTTGTAACATTCCATTCCCTCCATTATTTGCAACTAATTCGCAATCCTTGTTTCTCTAATTCCTTGATTCGCTCATCTTGGCTTGGAATGAATTCCAGAATGTGCAGGACCATTTGGTACATGGCACTGTCTCCATTCAGCGAATAGAAGATCCACTGCCCTTTTCGGTTTTCTTTTACCAATCCGACATCACGCAGTTTCCGCAGATGCTGGCTGATGGCTGGCTGTGTGATGTTGAAGATTTCAACAAACTCACAGACGCAGCATTCGTTCTTTTCCAAAAGCTTCATCATCGATAGTCTGGTTTTGTCTCCCAGGAGCTTTAGTACAACACTAGCTTGTTCAATTTCAATTTCTTTCGCTTTCACTTCCATCTTTTCTTTCACCTCATTTGCTGGACTTTTTTTAATTATTGCTTTCGAGACTCGTAATATCATATCAGCATATACTTATATATTCAAACGGATTTTAGTAGTTTTAAAAAGTCTTTACGAATATAGCAACTGTAGATTGGAAAGGATCATGTTCCAATATGAAATTATCGGACTGCCCCACCATACGACACAGACCATATCTTAACCGAGGAAGAATTAAAATAGAACCTAACAAGCTTAAAGCAAAATACGAGAGCTATCGCGAAAATCCTGTTCTGTGAGACGAGCAGTCCCTTCACTGACGTAAAAAGAATTCAAGGACATTGTTGGATTTGAGATTCAGGTGAGTGAAGTTCAAGCTGCCGATAAACGGAGATAGAACCGATATGAAACAGATCTTCAAAACATCATCGACTGCCTACATCAAGAAGAACTTCAGGGTTCATAATAAGTAGCCCACGTGATGCGTACGAAATCGAAAATTATCCTATGAATCTCTCCCTGTATTTTGGGATAGGAGGTAGAACGAGGGAGTTGAAGTCTTCCTGAAAAGGACGTAAGTATACGAATAAATTGGATAGTTGAAACTTTTTTTAGAGTTCCGCAGCAATTACGCTGATTTAGTTTGAGACAGAGACAACATTCAGATTGCCCTCCAATACGCTGTGCTGATGTATATAAATAGGATTTCATTCAGGTGAAACGCTCTTGTTCGATTGAGATAAGTTTAGTGTACCAAGGATTGAAAACTGAAAAAACCCCAAATAGGCTCACTTTTTTAAGTGTTCCCATTTGGGGTTCAGTTCTTTTTTCACGTGCATGCTATTCTTTAATCTATATCAGAAGTAATTCATCGGGTCCACTGCGTTTGAGCGAGACCCATTCCATGGACCAATATGCACTTCGAAGTGTAGATGAGGTCCAGTAGAACGCCCTGTGCTGCCGACTGATCCAACATTTTGCCCTTGTGTGACCGCCTGGCCAACCGAAGCGTTAATAGCACTCATATGGGCATAAACAGTCGCATAGGTTTGACCGTTGATTGAATGAGTCAGGATCACAACGTTCCCGTAACCACCCATTCTACCGGCAAAAGAAACATAGCCAGACGCCGCAGCTGAAATTGGAGTGCCCGTCACATTGGCAATATCTTGACCAAGATGCGATTCGGCACCGTCACCGATATCCCGTCCACCAAATCCTGACGAATACCGACCAGAGGTGGGTTTAATAAACATCGAGTTGGATGAAGGTGCAGCTTCTACTTTTCTAGGAGAGCTCACAGCAGGAGCTGCTGCTTTCGGCTGGATGGCTGGTTTAGCCTTGGCAGACTCAGCTTTCGCGCTACTAGCAGCTTCCGCTTCGCGGGCTGCTTGTGCACGGGCTTCTTCTATTGCAATAGCCTTCTCACTAGCTTGTTCTTTTGCTGCTTCTCGTGCACGAGCTTCTGCTGCTTCAGCTAGTACGCGAGCTTCTTCTTCTGCTGCAGCTAGTGCAAGAGCTTCTGCTGCAGCCTTCTCAGCTGCTATTTTTCGTTGACGTTCTTCTTCTGCTTTCCTAGCAATTTCAGCTAAGCGTGCTTGTTCGTTAATGATTTGTTCTTCCAAATCTGAACTGATTTCAATAACTTCGGTGCGTTCATTTTCTAAACCACCTTTTTCTGCTGCCAATCGATTCTGTTCAGTTTCCAAATTTTGAACAAAACCTGCTTGTTCCGTCTTCTTACTGTCTAAAGATGCTTTTAACCCAACTAATTCCGAACGGCGTGATTCCTGCTCAGCCAGTTTGGATTCTACTTGTTTTTTTTGTTTGGCTAGCAATTCTTTGTCTGCCGCTTGTTCACGCATGATTTCCCGGTCAGCTTCGATCAACGTGTTAACAGCAGAGAACCGATCGATGAAGTCGACAAAACTGTTTGCGCCTAGAAGAACATCAATATAATCTACAGAGCCTCCACTCAATTGGATGGCACGAGCTCGTTCTTTCAACAGTCCCTCGCGTTCGGCAATCTTTTGTTTGAGTTCTTCAATAGATTTTTTTAAGTCATCGATTTCTATTTTTGTTTGATCAATTTCCGTTTGAACATTGTTGATTTTTGCTTCTGCATCATTGATTTGTGTGTTCAAATCTGCAATTGTAGCTGCCAACTGTTCTAGCTTTGATACGTTTTGATTGATTTGCCCTGATTTTTCACCGATGCTTGAATTTAGTTCGCTTTGCTGTTGTTGCATTTCTTGCTGTCTCTGCTCCAATTCACTTAATGTATCTGCGTTAGCTGTTGGTATCAAAATTGATAAGGCTAATACAGAGGATAAACTTGTTACCATCCATTTCGAAATCAACTACTTGTTCCCCTTTCAAGATCTATCTAATGCTTTAATCTATATGTATTATATGTATGTAAATTTAAAAAAATAGGTTTCTTCGAAAATTGCGACCCGGTCAGTATAACAGCTAAAACCTTATAAAGTGTTACATCAGCATTTCTTTTCCTTCCAAAACTGAAATATTTTTGTAATATATTACAAATTCTAAAAATTTAAATAACATTATTCCTTTTTTAGACTCTCTTCTCTTCTTTTGGATTCAACAATTCTAGAAAAAGAACTTTCAGCGGTTGGCTTGATATAGATTACATATGGGTTTTATAATCAATATATGAACATATGCTCATATATTGATTATAAAATTCACATTTTTCTTTGGAGGTGTACGACTAATGAATCAACACATGAACAAAAATGAAGATTCTTTTATAAACAAACATCCTTTAGATCAAGAAACCCTTTTCTTGGTCTCCCAAACGTTTAAAGCATTGAGCGACCCGACAAGGATCCGCATTTTGAATCTGCTTTGTTCTGCCGAACATTCCGTCAATGAATTAGCCGAAAGATTAAATCTAGGACAGTCCACTGTATCTCATCAATTACGCTTTTTAAAGCAACTGCGCTTAGTGAAATTCAGAAGAGCTGGAACGACTTTGTATTATTCAAAAGATGACGACCACATTATGAATCTGTTAAATCAGGCCATTGAGCATGCGACTCATAACTAAACATGGCGTGGTCTTAGAAATTCCCAAAAAATTAAAGTAGACTTTTTCAATTCTAAAATTGGAAGGAGGAATTGAGATGGCGCATGATCATAATCACGACCATACACATGGAGCAAACAAAAAAATACTGATGATTTCGTTTCTTATCATTACCAGTTACATGATTATTGAAGCCATCGGAGGTTTTTTGACAAATAGCTTGGCTCTTTTATCGGATGCCGGACATATGCTAAGTGATTCCATTTCATTGGCGATTGCTCTTATCGCCTTCAAACTAGCCGAAAAAGCAGCAAATCATAGTAAAACCTATGGCTACAAACGCTTTGAAATCCTCGCGTCCGTAATAAATGGTGTGACATTAATAGCGATTGCTCTCTATATTTTTTATGAAGCCATTGGACGCTTCGCAAATCCGCCAGAAGTAGCCACCACGGGAATGCTGATTATCAGCGTCATTGGGTTGGTTGTAAACATTCTCGTCGCTTGGATTATGATGCGCGGCGAAGATACTCATGAGAACTTGAATATGCGTGGCGCTTATTTACATGTCTTGAGTGATATGCTGGGCTCAGTGGGCGCCATTGTAGCTGCTTTACTTATCATTTTCTTTGGTTGGGGATGGGCCGATCCAGCAGCAAGCGTGATTGTCGCGATTCTCGTTCTAAGAAGCGGTTACTTTGTTACAAAAGCTGCAGTTCATGTTTTGATGGAAGGAACCCCACAAAACATGAATGTAAATGACGTCCTGAAAACTATCAGCGAGACAACAGGAATCCGAGATATTCATGATCTTCATATCTGGACTATTACAAGCGGATATGATGCCCTGTCTTGTCATGCGGTGGTCGATACCCACCTGACCATTGCAGAAAGTGAAAACATCTTGCACAAAATTGAACAAAGCTTAGAGCATAAAGGAATTACACATGTGACAATTCAAATGGAAACAGGAACACACAAACATAGCAACTCCATTCTTTGCACGGCAAAAAATGAACCGACGCACGAACATCAACAGTAAGTATAAGAAACTTAAAAAAGCACGAGTTAACTCTTAAATTTCAATTGGCCAATGCATCAATCTTTAAACAAGAAACAGAGGTGCTGCCTAAGTTCTTGACTTAGGCAGCACCTCTGTTTTTATACTTTTTTCAAATTTCTTTTCAAACGTCTCAAGATACAATGTCTTTCTCTTTTGTCTTATGGCATAAATTCCCATCCACTTTGTTGATCATGTATAAATAGTAGATAATCGGGTGCTAACTTAACAGGAACAAATTTATTGAGGAGGATTCCAATGAAAATACACGCAGCTGTTACACACGGCTTAGGAGAAGACTTTAAATTTGAAGAAGTGGAACTAGACGAACCAAAAGCTAATGAGGTGTTAGTGAAAGTTTTGGCTGCCGGTGTTTGCCATACAGATGCTGTTGCAAGAGATTTGGGCTTGTCGCCGTTTCCTGCAGTACTTGGACATGAAGGATCTGGAGTCATTGAAAAAGTAGGATCCGGCGTTACGACAATCCAAGCCGGCGACCATGTGGTGCTATCATTTGCTTATTGTGGCCATTGTGAAAATTGCCTAACGGGGCATCCGACAGTTTGCTTAAGTTTCAATTAGTTGAACTTTGGAGGCAAGATGCAGGACGGGACAAACCGGATCCATCATCATGACCATGCCGTGTCAACGTTTTTTGGCCAATCGTCTTTCGGGACTTTCGCGGTTGCCAACGAACGGAATGTCGTCAAAGTTGACTCAGAAGTGGATTTGGCTCTGCTCGGCCCACTAGGCTTCGGCATCCAGACTGGAGCGGGCACAGTATTGAACCGATTCAAGCCTGAGTTTGGTTCTTCCATCGCCATATACGGCAGCGGAGCAGTTGGATTGAGCGCTGTAATGGCCGCAAAAATCGCAGGTTGCTTTAATATCATTGCTGTTGATATCCACGATGAACGTCTGGAGCTCGCGAAGGAATTAGGTGCGACGCATATACTGAACGGCAAAAATGTCGACGTCGTAGAAGAAATCAAAAAGATTAGCAAAGGCGGGACACATTACGCGGTTGAGACAACAGGAGTACCCCCTGTCGTTAAACAAGCCATCCACGCCCTGCGCCCGCTCGGTTCATGCGCCATTGTTGGTGTGACATCTGAAATCACTTTCGATGTCCATAACGACATCATGGCAGAAGGCAAAACAGTCATGGGGGTAATTGAAGGCGACTCGATTCCGCAAGTGTTCATCCCACAACTGGTGGATTACTACAAGCGCGGCATGTTCCCTTTCGATAAACTTATTAAAATATATGATTTTGATCAGATTAACGAAGCATTTGAAGACTCTAAAAAAGGAATCACCATCAAACCAATTGTAAAAATCACTTAATAGTGCGACCACACCGACCATAGACACACTCATTTCAATTGAGTTTGTCTATGGTCTTTTTTATTTTGGATGGCACTTTCCTGGCTCAGTTTTTTTAACTCGCCAACATGCCAGTATTAGCTTAACTCATGCGTTCTTGTAGAGCATTCTGTTTGGAAATATTTTATAAACTTATTCGTTACAGACTTTCGCAACCTTACACTTTCAAGTAAGAAAAGCATAAAACATTTGCTTCGATTAGCAGCTTCTGTCCGTTTGTCTTCGAGTAACTTCCGATAATGGGTCATATATAAACTAATCTATATACGTATACAAGTATTTTATAATTTTACACATAACTGATAAATCCCCTCTGATCTTCGTTATTTGATGTCTTGAAGAAACGCACGAACGAAGAGAATAATTATTTGAAAATGTTTTTCGGTCTCTCTAGTAGCTTGTATTATTAATAAAAGTAGATTTCTGTTGCTTACTATTGTTATTCTTGCTGGTGGTATTCAGTTGAAGAACAAATCATCCAACCTGTAATACAATAAATTTCTAAATCAATATAGATTTTTTAAATGGGAAATTTTATAATTAATGTAATTTAGTTTAGCGAGCGCGAGTATATGTTATGATGATTCCAAATCTTTATTCTAAGGAGATATATAAAATGGATTTGATTATTATTACGCTTATCACTAGTATTATATTGATTTATATTTCTTGGATGTTTTATAAGAAAAACTCTTCATTTCAATATGTAGTGCC
The DNA here is from genome assembly GCF_001687565.2 of Planococcus antarcticus DSM 14505. Classification (NCBI taxonomy): domain Bacteria; kingdom Bacillati; phylum Bacillota; class Bacilli; order Caryophanales; family Caryophanaceae; genus Planococcus; species Planococcus antarcticus. Next base: position 1,321,178 of record NZ_CP016534.2, on the reverse strand, counting down.
CTTAATCGTGGCTATTTTAAGTATTATAACCATCGGCCTAAGCTTTATAGTCGGGAGATGGTCTGGAATGGGAATGGGTATTATTGGCCTTTCCTTCCTTATTGCTTCGATTATCGCTTTAGTAGTTACTTCTCTTTTAAGCTTCAGAAAAATTAAATAATATTTTTAAACAGAGAAAGGTCTAGCATATTCATAATAGCCAGACCTTTTTCTTAATCCTCAAAACTTTTTACGCTTTTAGTGTAAAGTGTTAACACCGTTTTGTTTTTCTCTTCACATTTAGTTATGTCTCTCTCTTGCCTTCAAAAATAAAACCGTTCTTAAAAGTACACTTTTGCGAACAGAAAACAACGAAAGTATTAAAAAAGACCAATCCTTGTGATTGATCCCTTCATGCTTCATCCTATATAAGTTATGGCGTCAATAATCGCCTTGCAATCTTCAACGAGATCCTGATGGGCCTCATCCGTTAATCTTGCTGCTCTGGCTGAGGGGTCAATTGCCTTTATCTTTTCACACAAAACAAAGCCAGAAGTCTGATTGGATTTACCACTTATCTGGTTATTTTTGGTTCTTCCATTTACCGGCACATGGGTTGGGTAACCTTTATCCGTATTGGTAATGGGTAAGACCCAAATTAAATCGGTCTCTTTATGTACATTTTCTTCTGAAACCACGATTGCTGGGCGATAACCTTGCTGTTCGTGCCCTTTTGCCGGGGACATATCGACCTTTATAATATCACCAACTTTAAAAAATCTTGTCATCACTATTCCTCCATTTAAATAGTGCCTGTACTTTTCCATTGAGGATTAAGTACAGGCACATGATCTTAAAGCCTATTAACTGCTTACCAGTCTTCTTTTCCGACTGGTTCTACTTCATCCCAGAGTACTTCAGGCTCAGGTTTTCCACCATTATATCCAACAAATAACTTTTGAAACGGAGTTAACTTGCTTTTTCGAACTAAAGAAATTCGATTTGGTTCAATCTCTACATCAAGTACAGTGTCATCCATTGCATTGAATCCGGCTTCCTCGAGGATATCTCTTGTAAGACGAACTGCTTTACTGTTACCCCAGTTCTGAAGTTTAGCCTCTCGATGACTAACTTTTTGCTTGATTTGCGGCATACGATTCAACTCCTCAGAGTGTTATTTGCACTCTTAGTATATACGATGTATCTACATTAAGCAAGTGAAGTAATCTTTAACACTCATGACGTAACTATTTCAGTTAAAAGGAAGAAAAATTACAGTTTATAACAGCCTATTTGTTTATGAAAAATATAGTTTTTAGTTTAATATCACTTCCGATAATTGGTCATATGTAAACTTTTGTGTAAAGTAAGCTTGACGTAAAGCGAACTTTACATATATACTGAACTTATTAAATGAGGAAGTGATTAAGTGAATAATAAATTGAAGGAATTTCGGGAGAAACACGATTATTCACAAGACAAGCTGGCAAAGGAATTGGGCGTCTCCAGGCAAACGATTATTTCGATTGAGAAAGGGAGATATAATCCTTCCCTTCCTCTCGCCTTACAGATAGGCAAAATTTTTAATACTTATATTGAAGATGTTTTCTTTCTGGACGAAACTGATGAATGAACAAACTACTTAAACATATGGAGGAGATATTATCGGAAATCGCGCAGTATTTATAATCTTCGGTTCCTTTTTTTCATTGATCAGTGGCTTTTTAATACTTGCAGCCATTATGGTGAAAAGCGCTCCAAATTCTGAAACTTATGCTCTGCTTTCTTTGGCTGTAATGTCTTTTTCTTTAAGCTACTTGTATCCGCAATTTATCCAAAAAGATGAACGAACAAGGATGATCCGAGAAAAAGCCATGTTTTTTTCAAGTTTTTCTTTCTTATTTTATGCGTTTGTCGTTACGTCAGCTCTTCGTTTTAATCTTATCCATTTGTCTGCAATCGAAGCCATCAATATTTTAATTTCCCTCATGATCAGCACTATCTTTATCTCTATGGTCGTTCTCGCCAGGAAATATTAACAAGGAAGAAAAGTTGGCTTGCGACCCATCTTTTCTTCCTTTATTTCATTTTCAAAGGTAACTTCCGATAAATTGATGATATGTAAACCTAGTATGTATGGACGTATACAACCCCGTCCAGTGAACAGATCAGAGGTTTGAAGATTAATCAGTTACATAATTTACTATTTTATATATTTAGTTGGAATTCCAGGGAAATTGAAGGTATACTTTATGTATCTAAAAAAAGGGAGATTAGCCTATGTTATCGAGCATTGCAGTAGAAGTTTTAAAAGTATTTAACAAACAAAATAACTTCGCAAGGGCACAGTAAAACAACTGAACCCCTTACTGCTGACCCCTGCAATTTAATTGGGGGACATTAAATTGATTAAGCAATATAGTGAAAATTTTTTATTAGGAAATGAAGTTGCTTTACGGAAAATTACAAAAGAGGATTATGAAAAGTTCTTTGCAATTGAAAATGTAATGGAAAGTCGTTTACTAATGAATGATGGCATACCATTTCCTCCTACTGATGCAGATCATGAGAAGTTTCTTAATGAAATTAGTTCGGAGAAAGATGACTATGCGTTTGCAATCGAACTTAAAGACGAAAAGCTATTCATTGGAACCATCGCTGTTTACTTAGTAAATTGGAAAAGTGGTACTTGCTACGTTGGTATTTCAATAGGCCCTGACCACCAAGGAAAAGGCTATGGAACTGATTCAATGAACGTATTGGTAGACTTTATTTTTAATTACATGAATTTAAATAAAGTGAAACTTCAAGTGTTTGGCTATAACAAAAGAGCGATTAGCTCTTATGAAAAATGTGGTTTCCTCTTGGAAGGTACGCTAAAAGAAGAAATTTTTAGATTTGGAAAATATCATGATGTTTATATTATGGGTCTACTTAGAAAAGACTGGGAAATGCAAAGTCATAAATAACCCTTGAAAAGACAGGCCAGTTAACTGGCCTGTTTTTTTATCTCTTATTCAACTAACAAAATTTTTAAGGAAAGATCAAGCTGCCTTTTATGGCAGCTTTTTTTTGAATAAGACAAACTCCAAGAAACAGCAAAAACCGTTCGTAAAAGTACACTTTTACGAACAAATAAGAACGTTGGTTTACTGAATAATTATTGCTTTTCTTTCCGAATCGATATCTTCCTTACGAAGGTAAATTATCGGTAGAAACTTGATTTTTTACTTTCTCCCTTCTCTCCATTATATTTTTAGCGTTCAAAATGCACATTCTCCATTGTATGGTTCTAAACACATTATCGAAAGTTATCACTTGAATACTACGATATAATCGTATAAAATAAAGATATAAAAGTCATGTAACTGGAGCGAGCCGAGTGGAAAACAAAAGTATAATGAAAATGTCGAATTAGTGTTTGTTTATACGTAAGTCTTCAATAAAATCTGGGAACACTATGGTTTATTAGAAAAAGATAAAAAGAGATTTGAAAAACAAGTCCGAGAATATGAAGAAAACAACACGGATCCAAGTAATCTACTAGGAGATATTATCGCAGATACCGGAGGCGCTATAAAACTTCGATTTGATAGCTCGAGTGACAATGTTGGGAAAAGTGGTGGGTATCGCATTATTTACTCCAAGTATGGTCGGTGTGTCTATGCTATGCTGCTAATTTATAAGAAATCAGATAAAGAAACGCTTACTAATAAAGAAAAAAGCATCATTAAGAATAGAGTAAAAGAATTGAAGAAAAATAAGTAAGAAGGTGGTGGGTCGGATGAAATCAAACAAATTGGATTTTGAAAACTTACTTGAAGAGAGTGTCAATCAGTTAAATCAGTTTGCCAAGGGTAATTCAGAACATGTCGAGGTTATTACTTATAAATTACGTGATTTACCCGAAATCGATCTCACTTCAGTAAAAGAATTAAGAAAAGCTCTAGGCGCTACGCAAAAAAACTTTGGCGATGTGCTCGGTGTATCTACACGTACAGTGGAGGCATGGGAGATTGGACGTTCTTCCCCTAATGGCTCTGCAGCTAGATTAATGCAACTCATGTTGGATAACCCTTCTATTAAGCAATCCTTTAAACAGGCGATTAAAAATGAAAAACTAGTGAAAAGAGAAAAATCATTCAGCTGAAAAAAGTTAGCTGTCTTCCTAACAAATTAGGTATGATTGCAGATTTCGGTACACATAATGAATTGAACCCCAGTGACGGATGAGTTTAACTATCCTTCACTGGGGTTTTTCTCTTTTTAATAGCAAATGAATCTAGATGAAGAGGATTTCCTTCTGAATTTAGTTTTTTCTCTCTTATACTTCTGATAATCTGTCATATGTAAACCTAATTATCATGATAGATTGCCGTTTTTTAAAATAATACCTTGCATTATTAGGTATAGTTATTTATATTAAATGAAAGAGGTGAATCTTGTGGAAATCAACAAAGAAGTGCTGAAGGGACATATCGATACCATCATTCTCTCTCTTCTCTTTACAAAAGACAGATACGGCTATGAGATTGCCAAGGTGGTTCGGGAAAAGAGTGAGAATCAGTTTGAGATGAAAGAAGGCACCCTCTATCTTTCTTTGAAACGGATGGAGAAAAATAACTGGATCTCGTCTTACTGGGGAGATGAACAAGGCGCTGGTGGGAGACGCAAGTATTACAAGTTGACTCCTTTAGGTCAAGAAGGCTATCGCCAAAAACAGGTAGAGTGGGAATTTGTAAAAGGGTTAATCGATGGATTTATCGGAGGTGGAAATGATGACTCGGAAGATTGATGAATATGTGGATCAGGTTTATCGCCACGCAAAAGGGAACGATCAAGAAATTCAGGAACTGAAACTGGAAATGAAAAATCATTTGCTGGAAACGGTTCAAGAGCTGCAAGTCGAAGGCAAGACAGAGGAGCAAGCGGTTCAAATTGCCAAAGAACGTTTTGGTGAAGTCACCGAGCTGCGCAACTTAGTCAATCAGTTGTTTGAACGTCAGAAGAATTTTGGTAAAAGGATTCTTTCCATCGGAATCGGACTGCTGCTGGTAACAGTTATTGCAGCTGTTTTCATTATCATAAACGGCAATAACCAGACATCGGAACAAGCCGACATCGCTTACAGCATCAGTGCGATCGCTGGAGATTCTGCAACACTGGCAGAAGTGGATGAACAGGAAATTAAAACGCTTCTCGACCAAGCCAACTATATCAAGAAGGCAAGGATTTACCCTGAAACATCATCTGCTGAACCATTTTACACATCAACCCGTGAAACCAGTTTCCCCACCAGTCTGTTTTCAACAGAATACAGCTACGGGACGGATGAAAATTTTGTAGTATTGGAAATCACAGATACAAGAATTATCGGTTTGTTGTTATTGGCAATTGGCCTGACTGGATTTATCATCTTATTTTCTATTTGGTTTACGATCAATCGTTACCATGCAAAAAGAAAAGTGGAGCGATAAATTAGCAGGGGCTTAAAGAAAGGAGAAAATCATGAAGCATCTAATCAAAACGGAATGGCAAAAAGCCATGACACTGCAGCGATTGCTTATCTGCCTAGCCGTTATCTTCATTTTACCGACCATTCAATTTTTTGCGGTGCGTACCGGTTATGAATTTTACCGACCCGTCGATGTGCACACGGAAGCCATTGGAAGCGTCATTGCGTTACTATTTCCTTTGTTTTTTATCATTCTTTATGCCAACAGTTACGCCATTGAACAAAAAGAGAACTTTATTACCTATACGAAGACACGCGTTCGTCTTTCTCAGTATGTAACTGCAAAAGGTATTGTGAATGCCGTTGTCGTTTTTGGTACTGCTTTTCTGATGATTTTTCTACCTTTTGTTTTTATCGTCTATATTGAACCAGCTATCGGACTCGTCAGCTATTTCACACGGAGACAAGGAGTCGTTTCGGTTGGCACGTTTGAGCCTTTTCTTCAATATGGCACCTTGGTATACGCTATCATCTATTCCTTGTGGGTAGCTGTAAATGCGGTCCTTTATGCAACGGCTGCCTATGTCTTGACGCTACTAATTAAAAACAGTTTCCTGGCGCTCTCGTTGCCTTTCCTTTGGTATTTTGTCATTGATTTTGCCATCGCAGTTTTGGGATATCCGCAGTTCTCAATGACCAGCACGGTCTTCCCTTTTAATATCATTCAGCAGCCGCTTTGGACAGTGTTTGTGCCATTCACGGTGAATGTTGTGTTGTTATCCGGATTAGTCTTCTATACAAAAATGAGATTCGAAAAAGCTGTTTATGATTATGCGGAATAAGTTGCAGACTCTGAGTTGGTTATGGATTGTACCGGTAATTTGCCTGTATGCCTGGAGCATTCGCCAGTCCCTGATCTCCGTCTCGGAAACGGAACAGCTTTCCATGAATTTTTGGGATCTTTTGATTCAAGGAAGCAATGATGTTTACTTAATCAATTACTTGATGTTTCCATTGTTCCTGTTCAGAATTGGTTATCAACTGACACAAACATTTGAATACACAAGGTTGATCCGTTTCGGCTCGTATTCCAAATGGATTGTTCGCCAAACACTGCATTTTTCAATATTCACTCTTTCCTTGTTATTGCTTTGGAATGCTGCGATTTTGGGATTGGCACTCGGTCTTCCCTTTTCTACGGAATGGAGTGAGTTTTCTCGCCTTGACCGAAACGGCAATGGAATTCTTTCTATCCTGAGTAGTTTCTTTTCATCTCCCTTATTGGCTTGGGCTGGTCAGTTCCTGTTATTTTTCTTGACCTTAAGCATTATCCATTTGCTTGCTGCTATTTTATACGCGACTTCCAACAGCAAATGGCTACTCAATTCATTTCTGACTTCCTTATTTATCTTGGCAATTTTATCATTCAAAGTGTTTCCGCCATCATTCAAATGGATTTCCTTGCCGAACTATTTAAGTCTTTTCCACGGCATTGGCAGTTTCGGTCATTTCGCTATTCCTGTAGCTGTTCTGAGTGCGATACTGGTGATATGCATATGCAGTTTAAAGCTCATTGGAAGGGATTATCCCTTTTTAAAAACACACCTCAAAGAAAAATGGCCGATTCTCGTATTCAGCGGTTTCATCTTATTCGCACTTATAATGAAAGCTGTTCAATTCCACGGAGAGCAATTGACGGCCAGTGATTATTGGATTGTCTCATTTTTCGGTACGACCCAGGAAGGTTTCGATATTCTATCCTTCAGTTTTTACCTGATTGTCTTTTTAGGTTTCATATATTTCGTCCAACTTTTTCTACATACACAGCTAAAGGAATTGAATTACACATCGATCATCCGGCATCGTTCAATGGTTAAATGGCTGGCAGGATGGCTGGCTAAGCTATTCGGATTTGCCTTGCTTTTTTTAGCGATATTGATGATTGGCGCATTGGTAATTGGACTTTCTTTTGATTATCCGTTAATGGAGATTTCGCAGTTGTTTCCGCATACTTCTTTCTTGCTGATTCTCTATCACTTTTGGGTGAACGGTTTTTTGCAGCTTGCATTCTACATCTTGCTGGTAGTTTTTGTATCGTTGCTGACAAAAGATGTAATGAAAAGTTTTACGGTTCTGCTTGGCATGAGCATTTTCATGTTTCCAGGTGCGAATTTCAATTACTTCTTCCCTTTCGGATTAAACAGCATGGGCTTATTGCAAGCTTCCACACCCCTCTTACAGCATTCAGCTGTTTTGCTGATTTATAACTTGCTACTGTGGGTTGCACTTGTTTATTTGCTCCGAAAAAAAGATTTCAATTTCTGAAAAGGATGTGGCAAAATGACCTTGATTGAAATGAAAGATGTAAGCAAGTCCTATAAAGGGCTAGTACTTTTTGAGAACACGGATCTTTCCATTGAAAAGGGAAAGATTTACGGATTAGTCGGCCCAAATGGATCTGGCAAGTCCGTTTTGTTCAAAATGATGTGTGGGTTTGTCTTCCCGGATCAAGGAACTGTTACAGTAAGAGGTGAAAAATTGGGAAAACAGAACAGATTTCCTGAGAACTTTGGCGTCATAATCGATCGCCCAGGTTATTTGGGCAATAAAACCGGTTTTGAGAACCTCAACTATTTGGCGATGATTCAAAATCGAATCACTGACAAACAAATCAAAGAAGCGATGATTGCTGTCGGCTTGCAGCCTGCAGCTCGGCAAAAGGTGAAGAATTACTCACTTGGCATGAAGCAGAAACTGGCGTTGGCCCAAGCCATTATGGAAGATCAGGAAGTTCTTCTTCTGGATGAGCCTTTCAACGCCTTGGATATCGATAGTGTAGAAAAAATACGCGACTTACTATTCTTGCTTAAAGAGCAAGGCAAAACAATCGTGTTGACGAGCCACAATCAGGAAGACATCGATATTTTATGCGACCATGTTTTTCGTGTCCGGAATTATGGGCTTGAACAATTGAAGTGAACAATAAAAAAAGACGGAACGAATGCTATTCTTCGTTTCGTCCTTTTTTGTATTCTATTCTTTCTCGTTTCACTTCCGATAACTCATGATATGTAAACCTATTTCGTTTCGAAACTCTTACTTTTAACTTGAAATTTATTTAAATAAATCTTTCTAAATACTCATCAAATATTTTGTTCATAACTTTGGCCTGAATTATTCACCGATTTATTGATAAAGGCCCCAAAACCCGAGTTCATCGGCTTTTGGGGCCTTTGCTTATGCATGAAAAAAATGAAAAAAGAATCCGTTTCTGCTAAGGTTAAATCACCACAAAATAACCAACAGAAAGGATTCTTCTTATGGCTACATTACCGCAAATATCCCTTGATTTCAATCGTCAGATCAAATTATCAAATGATGGAGGTTCACTTTCCTCAGATACCGGCGCGTTCCTGTTCAAGGAATTCGACGTAAAGCTTGGCTTTTCGCAAACCGTGGCGAAGCATCTTCATTTGAAAGATACTCGTTCTCATTGGATCCATTCGAACGAAAAATTATTCGGCCAGAAAATCTACCAGATAATAGCGGGTTATGCGGAAGATGATGCTGCGGACCACCTGACGGACGATCCGATTTTCACTCAAGTTCTCGGACAAGGAGCGTTAGCTTCCCAACCCAGTCTATCTCGTTTTTGGCCACGTTTTAATCCGGAAGCGATGATTCAATTACAACAAGCCAACCAGGAACTGCTCGATAAAGTGCATCGGCACCGGAAAGCTGAAGCGATCATCTTCGATCTGGACTCGACACATGCCGATACCTACGGCAACCAGTGCGATGCGGCGTACAATGCCCATTACGGGACGGTCGGTTTCCATCCGTTGGTCGCTTTTGACGGGATCACCGGTGATTTCTTGAAAGCCCAGCTGCGCCCCGGCAATGTCTACACATCCAACGGAGTCGTGGATTTCATCCGGCCGCTGATTGAACATTATAATGAACAGTTTCCTGAGACGACGCCGTTCATCCGCGGGGACAGTGGGTTTGCCGTTCCGGCTTTGTATGAACTATGTGAAAAGGAATCGGTCTATTACGTCATCCGGCTCAAATCCAATGCCATCCTGCAATGTCTTGCGGAGGAATACCATCCATCTTCGACACCATCTGACAGCACAAAGACCGAATATCATGTTTCAGAAACAACCTATCAGGCGAAAAAATGGGATAAGCCCCGGAAAGTCGTCATCCAGTCCGCACGGCCTGCGGGTGAATTGTTCTTTACCCATACATTTTTTGTGACGAATTTCACGGACGTGTTCTCCCCGGAAGCCATTGTCCGCACCTATCAAAAAAGAGGAACCATGGAAAATTACATCAAAGAAGCTAAAAATGGGTTTGGATTTGATCGAATGAACAGCCATTCCTACCAAGTGAACGAAGCGAAAATGATGCTAAGCCTGTTGGCTTATAATTTAGTGAATTGGCTGCGCACATTAACGTTTCCGGAAGGGCAAAAGAAGATGCAGATCCAGACCATCCGGACACGACTGGTAAAAGTGGCCAGTAAGCTGGTGAAGTCAGGACGGTCTCTTTACTTCAAATTGTCTTCCAGTTTTGTCTACCAAGACTTCTTTTGGAAAATCCTCGCCCGGATTCAACAGCTGAAAATCGAATAGCTTCTCATTACTCCTTTTTTGAAATTTGGATCTCTGCCAAGGGAGTCGTCTGCCCAAAAACGCTCTTTTTAAATGAGTCGATGCAGAATTTCACGTAGATGAAATGAAAAAGAGGAAATATGCCTTAAAAAATTTCGACAATCAGTGAATTTCAGCTAAATTCCCGGATGAGCGACCAAGCGTGAATAATTCAGGTTTGGGTGTGTTTTCTAAATAAATATTAATTTGTTCTATGTTTGATTCGAATTTATCAGAGTCACTTTCTTCTGTTGGAAAATCAGATATTCCTTTAATGATAATGCATTCAATATCATTCTTCTTACAGATATAAGCAATTGCACTCGCTTCTGTATCGGCTATTGTTATTTCGTTTTCTTTAAGTTCTAAATAGTCCTTCCACATAACTACAGCTTTATCAGCGGTGCCAATTGTTCCCGTATAAAAGTCATTGCCATATTTGGATAAATCAATATCAACTATGAAGGATTGTTTAATAAAAGGCTCAATTTCTTTTACTGTGCAATCATATTGAACGGCTTTCTCAGGTATAAAGATATCCAAATTACTGAACTGCTGATCTATTCCTGCACATGTGCCGGCAACGATTACTTTAGTTAAATTAAATTTAGCAATCATATACTGATTGCCACCAACACCATTTACTTTTCTTACCCCTGTACTATAAAAAACAAGTTCGACATCATCAATTGTTCTTATGAAATATTCGCCATAAGGATAACCGAAACGTTCATTATTTATTACGCTGAAATATTCCAATGTCGCTTCATATTCCCACTTCGTTGCTATACTTATTCCTACCATCGATTGATCACCCTACAAATATAATTTGTCACCGTTTTTGCCAATAATACTATGTTGAAACCCTAAAATTATAATCGAAGAAATATTTTAGAAAATAGCCTTTCGCAAAAGCATTCTTTTTTTAGACTAAAAAAGAAATATGTCTTAATCAGCCAAATAATTCATTCAACCAATGAATCCACCTATCTCTTGTAGTAGTTCTTAATTCTGTACCGTGTCCAATTCCTTCCGCAATATGCAGTCCGACTTTTTTCGAACCGAAACTTTTGAGGATATTATAAAAATTTTGTGTATGAAAATGTCGGATCGCGTGGTCCTCAGTGCCATGAATTAAAAGTAACGGTTTTTCTTTTAAGTTTTCCAAGTAATTCGCAGGAATGGCAATATGGTTTCCCTGTATATAATTTAGCCATTCTTTTTCATCCAGATTCCGGTACACATTTTCATGACATCTCTTTAAATAAGGGTAGAGTGTTGCCAAGTCATCCTCAGGTAAAGCCGGATCGGTATTCTGATACTCGGGTTCTATCAGCGGACATAAGGCGATTGCAGCATCGGCTAAATCAGTTGAACCCAACGCCGAAATGGCTATGCCGCCACCATAACTGACACCAACCAAGACAAGATGCTCTACATTCCAACTTACTTCTTTTTGGTTATTTAGATTAATTGTCTGGCCTTGGGAGAGTAATTCCAAACCTAATATTGCTCCATCAAGCGATGTCGAAGGTCCAAAATCTCCGTAACTTTGCCAATTTCCAGGATAGCGTGCCTGTAATACCGTGAAACCTAAGTCTGACAATGGTTTCCCCATATCTTCAGCCATGGGTTTATTTGGGAGTCCTGCTAGCCACACGAGGCCAATCCCATTATTTTTTTCTTTAGCAGGTATGTATAAATCTCCAAGAATATCTTTATGTTGAACGTATGCAATCATCTAAATCCCCCTATATGCTACTGTAAAAGCGCAGCCAGAGTCGTATCTTCTGAATGCTAATTTGTTTTTATATTATCGGTATTTAAAGGGATGGTTTAGGAACAATCCCCTTAACCTTCTTTAGTTCTTCAGTTTAGTATTAATCTCATATTATCTACCTACCATTAATTGAGCTTCTAAAAGAATTTCTTGATATAACCCATTCCATTCATGATAATAATTAGCAACTTCATTAATCGGAATGAATATTCTTTGTGCGGATTCATGTTCCGCCTTAAAGGGATGCAATGTCTCGATATTCATCCGATAAAATACCTGGTACCCGACCTTAGGGTATTTTCCATTTTCATCCCAAACCAAATTTTCTGAGTGATCGACCACAATATACCCTAGTAGTTGAGAACTCCCTGAAACATATCCCTCTTCCATCGCTTCTCTTTGAAAACATTCCTTCGGGGTTTCGTTCTCTTCGATATGCCCTCCAGGGAAATCCCATCCGCGATGATTCAAATCGACTAAGAGCAATTGATCTTCATAAAAACAAAAGCCATGCACACTAGTTATTAACCGATACTCGGGAAGGGAATTATTCGCTTCCCAAGTTAATTTAACTGTGGCTTCTCCCCACTTCACATACGATGTGGTCATGTATCGATTCCCCTTTTAATAAAGTATAAGTTTCAAATCTGACTTAATTTATATCGCCTAAATAAACAGTATTTCTTTTTTTGTCCTTATACTCTTGAATATATTTACGAATCCCTTTTGGGTAGATGCGAAAGTCCATCAAATCTTGTATCGGTACCCATTCAATTCCTACTTGATGGGAGTCAGGATTAGAAGGCACAGAAGAAATATTTTGTTCAGTGCTAATATGGCACACAAAATAATATTCAATTTGATGAACGTGGCTGTCAAAGTGCGCATGTTCATGATTTTTGCCTATATATTCTCGAATGTGAAGAAGGTCTTTCACTTTCACGTTTTCGCCGATTTCTTCTAAGCATTCTCTTTTTACGGTATCTGACAGAACTTCTCCATGATCTTGTCCCCCGCCAGGAAAAAGATAAAAGTGACCTTCTTGATCTATATTTTTTGTAAGTAGAATTTTGGAGTCCTTAATAATAATTGCTTTAGCAGAATTTCGAATCGACATTTGCTTACCCCTTTAGTATTAATTTTGACTGCATTTTTTTCTAACTTTCTTTTTCTATTCTTTTGAGAGTAAATAACAACAACTAATTTACATTCAATTCTGACTAACCTATATTAGATTAACATTAATTTCCATAAACATGAAGGTGGGCTAAATATTCTTTCTTCAAAATAAAAACCGTTCGTAAAAGTACACTTTTACGAACGCTCTAAAAACAGTGACAAAGCATCAAAAAGAACGTTCGTAAACGTGTCAAAACACTTTACGAACGTTCGCGAATTTGCGGATACATTTACGAACGCTTAATCAGACCAATTTCAGCCTATTCACGTTTCTGCATTTCCTCTGCGATCAACTGAAACGTTTTCAGTTTAGCATTAAAATAATAGGCAGAGGAAACCAACATCACTTCGTCTGCCTCGTACTCTGCGGCTAGTTCTTCTAGCCGGTCCACAACTTCTTCGGGTGTCCCGACAACCATTCGCCGCCGGTTTTCAGCGACCAGTAATTTTTCGAATCTGGAGTAGGGGTAGGCTATTGCCCTGTCAGGCGGGGGCGTACCTTTAGAGGGCATACCTTGGGCTCCCATGGAAAGTGATAAATCCATTGAGGAAGCCACCCACTCCGCCTGTTCCTGTGTTTCCTGGCAGACGACAAAAATGGCAAAGCCTATATGGGGCTTACTTTTTTTATAGGGCATAAAACGTTCACGGTACTCCTTGGCAAAATGCTGCCCGCCTTCGCCATTGATGAAATGTCCGAATAGATAAGGCAATCCTTTTTCTGCTGCGAGCAGTGCCGAGCTTTCACTCGAGCCCAGTATCCAAATAGGCGGGCTGTGCTCAGTGATTGGTGTTGCCTTCATGCCGTAGTATGGATGCTCTTCAGGGATCGAGTCGGTCAAATACATGCGAAGGTCGTCAATCTGGGCAGGGAATTGGCTGGTGTCGCGCTTTTTGCCTTCATTCAATGCATAAGAAGCACGCGGCATGCCTCCAGGTGCTCTGCCGACTCCTGCATCGATCCTGCCTGGGTATAAGGCTTCTAGCAATTTGAAGTTCTCTGCAATTTTAAAAGCTGCGTAATGCGGCAGCATAACACCACCCGAACCAAGACGGATGGTTTTTGTGACAGCACCAAGATGTGCAATTAGCACTTCCGGTGACGACCCAGCTAAAGTCGGTGCATCGTGGTGTTCAGACACCCAAAACCGTCTATAGCCCCACTCTTCAGCTTGTTGCGCGAGTAGTGCTGTCTGTTTTAAGGCTTCCTGCGGCGAGCTGCCTTCTGAAATTGGTGATTGATCCAGCACACTATAGATTATTGCCAAACTTCTTTCTCTCCTTTATCACACGTAACCTGTCATTGGGACAAAGCGTACGACATTGATTTTCTTTATCACTCTTCGATCAAATACCCGACAGAACGCAAAACGGTATGGATAAATGCCTGAGTCGCCAGAAAAGCTGCTTCTTTTTCCGGTTCCTGAAATATGTCGTGGTAACAGAATTTCCATTCTTTGTAGCTGAACTCGGTAAGCTGCTGCTTCAGCAGCCATTGGCGAGCCGCTTCTTTTTCGGTGATCACATCCCGCTCCGCTGTGTGTAGATAAGTCGGAATCTGAGGATACACCTGAACAGCAGCTGCAGTTTCTTTCATATATCCCTGTAACTCTTTATACCATCCCGCAGTAATAACAGAGTGATAAAGCTTGCTTTCGGTTTCCTGGCTATAAGAAAAGCGGTCGCGTGTTAGATGGCGCAGCTCGATGCCATGGTCTATTTTTCTGCGGCCCGTCAATTGCGCAACGCCTGGGAATGCATTCGGCGCTTTTGGCGGCAATTTCTTTAACTGCAGCCAAGGAGACGTAAAGATGGCGCCTGCTACATTGAATTTGCGGTTGCCGAGGACATTCATGGTGATCGTAGCACCGAGGCCGTGGGCAATAACAAACACCGGCAGATCATTTTCTGACGAAAGCTTCAGCATATCATTAACTGCCTGCTCATAGTCATCGAATGACTCCCGGTGAACCTTGTCTGCCCCTGCGTTTTTGCCATGACCCGGCAAATCACCCATATAGATATCAAAACCGGCCGAACGCCACTTTTCAATTTGCCATGCATAACGCAAATGTTGTTCATATGCACTATGTATCAACAAGACTACTGCCTTTGCTGGTCCGTCAGCTTGCCATTTCCACATAATCCAACTTCCTTTCCCTGCCAATCAATTCTTGATGTTGTATTTTAATTTGACGTTTTGACTTGATTTGTTACGATTAAGAATATCTTATCTTGTTTAAAGGAGCTTTGCCATGATTTATCCATTTAAAGAAAAATCCCCCCAAATCGATCCATCTGTTTTTATTGCAGATTATACCACCATCTCCGGTGACGTGATGATTGGCGCAGACTCTTCTGTGTGGTTTAACACCGTTATTCGTGGTGACGTTTCCCCAACGATTATTGGTGAAAAAGTTAATATTCAAGACCTGTGCATGCTTCACCAAAGCCCAGGGAAAATATTGCTCCTTGAAGACAACGTGACGATTGGCCATCAAGTGACTCTGCATAGCTGCACCATTCGGAAAGGCGCTTTGGTCGGCATGGGTTCTATTATTCTTGATGGTGCAGAAGTCGGAGAAGGTGCGTTTGTTGGGGCGGGCAGTTTAGTGCCCCCTGGCAAAGTGATTCCTCCTGGCATGCTTGCTCTCGGTCGTCCTGCAAAAGTCATTCGCGAACTCCGCGAAGACGACAAAGAAGACATGGAACGAATTGTTCGTGAGTACGCTGAAAAAGGGGCTTATTACAAATCGTTTCAAAAAGAGTAAAGCATTAAAAAAAGGACGACCGGGCATTACTGCCTAGTCGTCCTTTTTTTACATGCCAGCTTATACGCCAGCCTGTTCTTTTAAGATCGCTGCTTTGTCTGTACGTTCCCAAGGCAAATCAACATCTGTACGGCCAAAATGTCCGTAAGCTGCAGTCTGCTTGTAGATCGGGCGACGAAGATCTAGCATTTTGATGATTCCAGCAGGACGCAAATCAAAGTTCGCGCGTACCAAATCGTCTAATTTGTCTTCATCGACAAGACCAGTGCCAAACGTGTCAAAAGCGATCGATACAGGATGTGCTACACCGATTGCATACGCCAATTGCACTTCACATTTGTCTGCAAGACCAGCTGCTACGATGTTTTTCGCTACATAACGAGCAGCGTAGGCTGCTGAACGGTCAACTTTTGTCGCGTCTTTTCCTGAGAAAGCACCGCCGCCGTGACGTGCATAGCCACCGTATGTATCAACGATGATTTTGCGGCCAGTCAAGCCTGCATCTCCTTGAGGTCCGCCAATAACGAAACGACCAGTTGGGTTGATGAAGTACTTGGTTTCTTCATCGATCCATTTTGCTGGTACAACTTCTTTAATGACATATTCTTTAATATTGCGTTGAATTTGCTCCAAAGTTACTTCTGGATGATGTTGAGTAGAGATAACAATCGTGTCCACGCGAAGTGGTTTATTGTTTTCATCATACTCAACGGTCACTTGCGTTTTGCCATCTGGACGTAAATACGGAAGAATTTCTTCTTTGCGTACTTCAGCTAAGCGGCGCGCCAATTTATGCGCCAACGAAATCGGCAATGGCATCAATTCTTCTGTTTCATTGTTAGCGTACCCGAACATCAACCCTTGGTCGCCTGCTCCGATATCATCCAATTCTTTATCTGTCATTTGGCCTTCGCGTGATTCAAGTGCTACGTTGACACCTGCAGCAATATCCGGTGATTGCTCATCAATCGCTGTAAGAACAGCACTTGTTTCTGAGTCAAAACCATATTTAGCTCGCGTGTATCCGATTTCTCTTACGGTTTGTCGAACAACTTTTGGAATATCTACATAAGTGGAAGTGGTGATTTCTCCGGCTACCAGAACCAACCCTGTAGTTACTGTTGTTTCGCACGCGACACGCGCATTTGGATCCTCGGTTAAGATTGCATCTAAAATAGCATCTGATATTTGGTCACAGATTTTATCCGGATGTCCTTCTGTTACTGATTCTGATGTAAACAATCGACGGTTTTTCAAAAATGTTCCTCCTTATATCCTGCGAGATTGCTCTCGAAATTGATACGGTACTCGTTTCCCATGTCAAGTTTGTTCCAGAAAAATCCGGATTGAACTTCAAGCCGTTGTGGCCTTTTACACGAGGATTAAGGGCATTCCATAAGAAAAGCGCAAGCGCCCGTGTAGATTCGACGGGCATGAGACGATCTGGCGAAGCAACGTGTTTTTGTCGCACAGCCAGAGTGGCTTATGATCCCGAGAATCTGGGTGCTGGGGTCTAGACCAAAATATGCCGCTTCCCTAGCCTCGCTCAAACTCACAAATGTATGTTCTTATAGACATAAAAAAATCCTTTCACTCATTCATCATGAGGAAAGGAAAATCATCTTAAGCACCTTTCACTCTTATCATCCAAGGCCTGTGCGCCTTGCTTCAGGTTGGGCACCATCACTGCAGTTGCAGCAGGTTGCCGGGTTTCATAGGGCCTGTCCCCTCCACCAGCTCGGAATAAGAGTATCCGTTCAATTTTTCATCATACGGAAGTAGCATAAAAATGTCAATGTTTTTGGCAAACAAAATTATTTCTTTTAGTTTTTTTTG
Organism: Planococcus antarcticus DSM 14505; assembly: GCF_001687565.2. Taxonomy (NCBI): domain Bacteria; kingdom Bacillati; phylum Bacillota; class Bacilli; order Caryophanales; family Caryophanaceae; genus Planococcus; species Planococcus antarcticus. The sequence continues at coordinate 1,303,523 of NZ_CP016534.2, read as the reverse complement.
AGAATTTTTTTGGGTGACCGCTGTCAGATGGTGTAGGAAGCCGACTAAAAAAGATTTTGAATGACCCTTATATGGTCTGTTTGTCCGGATTTTGCAACCTCATGTAGAGGTGCAATTCAATAATTTTGATTTCCGAAGTGGATTAGTATAGACTAATAAACCTAATGTGTTATACTAATGAACGAATATACATCCTCCCCATCGTCATGGGAATAACAGAAAAGGAAGGTACATATATATGACTTCAGTGAACTTTGCAAACGATTTAAAGGATCTTTTAACTGGCCAAAATGTACATGTTCAATTATCAGTGCCACAACTAGTGGAAGCAGCAACATCCCGCGGGGAAGCGGTATTGACTCGGGAAGGCGCTGTAAAAGCGGAAACAGGAAAATACACTGGCCGCTCACCGAAAGACAAATACATGGTCGAAGAAGAAAGCTCTAAAAACAAAGTCGACTGGGGCAATGTGAACCGTCCGATTTCCAGCGAAGTGTTTGAAAAACTGTACGCCAAAGTCATCAAGCATTTAAAAGAAAAAGATGCACTTTTCGTTTTCAAAGGATTTGCAGGAGCAGACCACGAATCACGTGTGCCGATCCAAACAATCAATGAATACGCATGGCATAACTTGTTTGCTCATCAATTGTTCATCCGTCCTTCGGCTGAGGAATTGGCAGCACATGAAGCTGAATTTACTGTGGTTTATGCCCCTACTTTCATGGCAGACCCCGCAGTTGATGGTACAGCTTCAGAAACATTCATTATCGCATCGATGGAACAACGCATTATTTTGATCGGCGGAACTGAGTACGCTGGCGAAATGAAGAAATCAATTTTTTCTATTATGAACTACCTATTGCCGGAACGAGGTATTCTTCCGATGCACTGTTCAGCAAACGTTGGCCAGGACGGCGATGTGACTTTGTTCTTCGGCTTGTCCGGTACAGGCAAAACGACTTTGTCGGCTGACGGAGACCGCAAGCTAATCGGCGATGACGAGCACGGCTGGTCCGATAACGGCGTCTTCAATATTGAAGGCGGATGCTATGCAAAAACCATCAACCTGTCCCGTGAAAACGAACCACAAATTTACGACGCGATTCGTTTTGGCTCGGTTCTTGAAAACGTTGTTGTAGATCCTGATACACGTATTCCCGACTACAATGATGGATCATTAACTGAAAACACTCGTGCAGCTTACGCAATGCAAGCCATCGACAATATCGTGGACCCTTCAGTAGCAGGGCACCCAAAAACAATTGTCTTCTTAACAGCTGATGCATTTGGCGTATTACCTCCAATCAGTAAATTAACAAAAGAACAAGCTATGTACCATTTCCTAAGTGGTTACACTTCGAAATTAGCTGGTACAGAACGCGGAATCACAATACCTGAAGCTACATTCTCAACTTGCTTTGGTTCACCTTTCTTGCCATTACACGCAACGGTGTACGCAGAAATGCTTGGCAAAAAAATCGATGAGCATGGTGTTCAAGTTTTCCTTGTTAACACAGGGTGGACAGGCGGAGTATATGGCGTTGGAAGCCGTATGAAGCTTTCTTACACACGCAAGATGGTTCGCGCTGCAATCAAAGGCAACTTGAACAATGTTGCTACTGAACAAGAAGCCATCTTCGACTTTGAAATTCCAACTGAAGTTCCTGGAGTGCCAAGTGAAGTATTAAACCCACGCAATGCATGGTCGGATAAAGATGCATACGACCAAAAAGCAACGGAATTGTCGCAAGAATTCCAAGAAAACTTCAAGAAGTTCGGTACTGTTGCACCTGAAATCAGTGTGTTAGGCGGTCCTGTTCAAAAATAAAGAGTTTACAAAAGCCCGTTCGGATTTTACTCCGAACGGGCTTTTGTGTTCTAGATGAAAAATAGAACTGTCACTTTTCGATACCTCGTTATGCCTCTGTATCTCTCATCCACTTACAAACCGCTTTAACTGTTTTTCGGTTGGCTGCTGGCGGGAAGAAATGCGTATAATTTGGAAAGTACCAGGTTTCATGCTTCTGGTCGTTAAGCTTTAATGCCTCTTCTAGTAAATAGGCCTGTTCAGCGGACACATTTTCGTCCTGTAGACCATGGATAATCAGCATCGGCACATGGTTTTCTTCGATTCGCAATAACGGATTGCGTTCTTCGTACTCGGTCAGTGCTGTATTCGGTGTGCCCCCATAGAGACGCTTCATCATGCGTCGCATATCCGGACGTTCTTTGTAGGTCAATACCGTATCTGTAACTCCAGCCCAAGTGACAAGTGACGTAATATCCGGACGCAGAATTGCGGTCCACAAGGCCATGATGCCGCCTCTTGAAAATGCCAGCAGGTGCACCTTTCCGTTGCTGAATTTCTTTAATACATCGACTGCATAGACGGCATCCCAGCGATCAGCTCCGGCAAACTCGTCTCGACCTTCTCCGCCTCGGTTGCCTCTGTAATAAGGCGCAAACACTACAAAGCCCTGCGCAGCAAATTGGGCAATCCGGGCAGGGCGCACCATGCCAATCGACTGGATACCTCCCCTCAAGTACAAGATGCCGCTATAAGTTCCTGGCTCTTTCGGTTCCGCAAGCATCCCTTTGACCTTTAAACCTTCTGACCAATAAACGATTTCCGTTAAACGGACATGGGGATTGGGTGAAGGATAGCGTTTTTTCGATCTAATCGTCCCATTTTTCAAGTTGTTTCACCTTCTCTATTATTGTCCTCATTCCTGCGTCTTTCATTAGGAAACTAAACTCACCGCCCGGCTCTAACTCTTCCACCAGTATAATTCCTTGCGTCTCAAGAAGCGGAATCTTGTTCACCTTTTCCACCGCTCCAACAAAAACGGTTTTGCAAAACGGTTTTGTTGAATAAACCATGTATTCAGCGAACCATTCGAGGCTATTTACACAGGCACCAGTTTCCTCATACACTTCCCGCTTTGCAGCAGCTTGTAAACTTTCACCAGTTTCTACTTTGCCACCTGGAAACTCCAGGCCCCGCTCGTTATGCCTCGTCAGCACCCATTTTCCGTTGTAGCGGCAGATTACCAGAACATGCCTGCTTTCGTAAGAAAAATTATTTTTTTCGAATGATAGTTCACATGGATAGCCGTTCAAATCCCGATACTGCATTCTTCCACCTCGATGCCATAAGAAAAGCGTACACTAAAAATAAGTGTACGCTTGTATAATTCTATTTTACTTCTTTTCACCAAGGAATGCTGATAACATCCAAGAATGTTTTTCTAAATTCTGGTGAACGGCATTCAACATATCTTCTGTCATGTCATCGCCGTCTGCGGCAGCCAGTTCCATGCCTTTTTTCAAGGATTTCATGATTTCATCGTAATCACTGACTACAGTATCGACCATGTCTTCTGCCGATTCCTTGCTACTAGCTTCTTCAATCACTGACAGTTCGAGCTGTTCTTTCATAGTAGCGACCGGTTTACCGCCTAGTGCTAGTAAACGCTCAGCAATTTCGTCCATGTGAAGAGTGGCCTCATTGTACAATTCCTCAAATTTCACATGTAATGTAAAAAACGAAGGTCCTTTTACATACCAATGAAAATTATGTAATTTCGTATAGGCAACCGACCATGTCGCCACTTGCACATTTAGTTCGTGGTTTAATTCGTTTGACATTTCCAATCACTCTCCAATTAGTTTGATAAGTTCTTATACTTTATCTATACCTCTAAGCCCCTTACAATAAACATACCAAGTATTCATACGAAAAGAGCTGAACAATCATGAAGACTGTTTTACTGCGAATGTTCCGCTTTTATCAGCGGTTCATATCCCCTTTATCGGCGCCAAGTTGCCGTTTCTATCCAACATGTTCTCATTATGGCATCGAAGCTGTAGAAAAGCACGGCGCGCTGAAAGGCGGATATCTGGCAGCCAAACGTATTCTAAGCTGCCACCCTTTCCATAAAGGCGGAATCGATTTTGTTCCAGAAGAATGGCCACCAAAAAAATAATTGGTGGTTTTTCTTGTGTTTTTTAAGATCATCCTGTAGTATTTTAATAGTCATTAAAACGTAATCATTACATTTTGGAGGTATAACATGAAAAAGATTTTAGTATTGGTATCTTTAATTTTACTACTGGCCGCTTGTGGAGAAACTAGCGAAGAAGCACAAAGTGTCGACGAAGATCCGGACAAGCTGCAGGTCTTCACGACGGTTTATCCACTGACTTATTTCACTGAACGCATCGCTGGTGATTTGGTTGACGTGCAGTCGATCTATCCTGCCGGTTCAAACGAACACACCTTTGAACCAACGCAGCAGGAAATGATCCAGCTGGCAGACGCTGACCTAATGTTCTCCATCGGTCTGGGCCTGGAAGGCTTTATTGACAGCGCCAAAAAGACCCTGCAGGATGAAAATGTCGAATTTATTGCTACTGCCGATCAGATTTCAGACGAAGAACTGGAAGCGGCATTAGGGCATGAAAAAGAAGAAGCCCATGAAGAGGAAGCTCATGGCGAAGAAGCTCATGGCGAAGAAGCTCATGGCGAAGAAGCCCACGGCGAAGAAGTTCATGACGAAGAAGCTGGGGGCCACGATAGCCATGACCACGGTTCGACTGATCCACATGTGTGGATGTCGCCGGTACTGAGCGAAAAGTTGGCGGAATCGATTAAGAACTCGTTGACGGAAGCAGATCCGGAAAATGCAGAAACTTACGAAAGCAATTTCACGGAATTGGTTGTAGAGCTGGAAACCTTGGACCGTTCGTTCGATGCTTTGTCTGAACGCGTCACCAAAGATACTTTCTTTGTTTCACATGCGGCTTTCAACTATCTGTCAGAGCCATATGGCTTTGAGCAAGTCGCAATCGCAGGATTGAACAGCCAAGACGAACCTTCACAAAAAGAATTGACCGAAATTGTTGATCAGGCAAAAGAAAAGGATATACAGTATATCGTCTTTGAACAAAACGTTTCTTCCAACCTGACTGAGGTCATCCAAAAAGAAGTGGGTGCCGAAGCAATTGAAATGCACAATCTCGGCGTTCTGACACAGGAAAACATCGACAATGAAGAAACTTACTTCACGTTGATGGAAAAAAATCTGCAAGTACTTGAAACGATTCTTCAATAACAAAAGCATGATAAAAAGCACTGCTGCGAAATTTCGCAACAGTGCTTTTTTCTATTTGAAAAGAAGACCTACCTGCTAACTGCTGGCTGTCAATTTGGTTAATCGCTTGGTTAAAAACTGTCGCCATTCATCCGCCAGATCTTCTGCTCCAAGCACTTTGACAATTCCATCGATATCTTTCGGACGGTGGAAATTAATTTCATTGGCATACAGAACGGATACTTGCTGAGGATCTTTCGCTACTGGGCGAATGACGGAATCAGCTCTGATCGTGCCTTCTTCTAATACCCGACAAAGATATCCGGTATACCCAGTTTTCACCATTTCTTTCAATAACGGCTTCATGTCGAGCCTTCTGTCGATCGTGTTGCAGGGAACTCTCCCTTGTGTCACCTGGATTACCGCTTCGCCAATTTGAAAAATATCACCGATACAAATGTTCCGCTCTAGCATATTCGTCACCGTCAAGTTTTCTCCGAAGGCAGTAGCGGGTAATTGGGTCTCAAAATAGTTGTTCCAGTAATCATAATGTTCGTATGGATAAACACAGACGGCACGTTCGGGTCCTCCGTGATGCTTCAGATCTGCAACGCCATCCCCGTGGAAACCATCTTTGGTTAAAAATGCTTCCTCTACCTGCTGCTTTCGAATAGCTGATTCCATTTCCTTGCCGTCTCCATATGTCATTTTTTCCGGCAACCCAACAGCAAAATTCTTTATGACCGCCTTCTCGGAATTCCTCACATGCCACCCCACCTTTTTTTCAGTCACAATAAAAACTTCTCTTTATTGTCATTATACAGTCAATCTTCCAGTATTTCTTTCAAAAATTTTTCCCGATGATTAAGGAAATATTTAGTGATCCGGTAATGGTCTGTCATTTCATAATCGATTTCTTCGATAGAGTCCCCATCAAAACTTAAAATTGGGGCTTCTGGAAAGCCGAGCAGAATCGGCGAATGAGTCGCGATAATAAATTGGCCACTCTCTTGTTCCGTTAAATCCTTTAAAATTCGGAGAAATGTCAATTGACGCTGTGGAGACAGTGCCGCTTCCGACTCATCCAGCAAATACAGGGCACGGTCATTAAAGCAGTTCAAAAACAAGGACAAGAACGATTCCTCATGCGATTGTTCGTGTAAAGAACACCTGCCATAAGACTGAAATCCATCTCCGTCCACTTCTTCTAAATGAGAGGCAAAATGATAAAACGATTCTGCCCGCATACAGAACCCACTCGTCACTTTCGGCATCCATGAAAGCCGGATATAGTCGCCAAGCACAGATTCAGCCGCATGTACTTCATAGGTATTATTGCGTCCGCCACCGGCCGTATTGAATTCACATTTATCCGCTATCCCTTCAAGCAGTGTAGACTTGCCCGAACCATTTTCTCCGACAAAAAACGTGATTGCATTGCTCAGATCCAATTGCTCCCAACTGTTTATCGAAGGCACGGTAAATGGAAATTACTTAAAATCTTGTACATGCTCTTTTACTAAACTGATCCGATTTAAAAACATCGGTCCATCCCCTCACCTACTGTATCCTATTGATTTATGCAAACAGAAGCCAAGTGCCAGTGCATCTACATAATAGATTGAAAACCAAATCGGCTGCTCTTTCAGGCTTTTATCCGAGTAATTTCTGAAGTGATCGAAGTGAATAAAAATTTCATATTTATTCGTTTTAATTAATTATTATTCATTATTTTATACTTTTTTTCTGTCGAAAACAACTACTTCATTTTAATAGTTAGTAATATTCTTGCTTCATTAATTGAAGTTTTTCACAAAAAAGCTGGATTCCAAATCGTTTCAAACCACCTTATAGCCAATTCCAGGTCGTTCGCTCAAAAAAATTTTGCCGTTTTCTACTGAAATCTCTGGTTCAATAATATCCTTTTCCCAGAAATGAGCGGAGGCTGAAAAATCACCTGGATAATTAATTCCCGGTAATGACGCTAAAGCCAAATTATGTGCTTTAGAAACACCAAATTCAATCATGCCACCGACCCACATGCCAATCGTATTCGCTTTGCACAGGTCAATAACCTTCAAGGTTTCCGTCCAACCACCGAGACGACTCATTTTCAAAACAATAATGTCGCCTGCTTCTAGGTCGATCATTTGTTGAACATCCTCCGCACTACAAATACTTTCGTCCAAACAGATCTTAGTTTTCAGCTGTTTTTTCGCTTGTGTATGCAAGTCCCATTGTCGTTCACCAAAAGGCTGTTCAATTAACGTAAAGCCGACCTCATCAAATTCCTTTAACCGGTCTAAACGATGTCCAGAAAAGCTTCCATTGGCATCCGCAAAAAACTGCAGTTCTGGATAAGCGTAGACCACTGTCTTTAAGAAAGACGGCTCTGAATCAGGATGAATCTTTATTTTGATACGTTGGTAACCAGCTTTAGCCGCCTGTGCTACTTGCTCTTTAATCTTTGAAGGATCTGCGGCCACCACGACACCTGCTGGAATTGATTGCTGAGTACCTCCTACAAATTTCCATAACGGCTCTTCTTGCTGCTTAGCGAACAAATCCCAAACTGCCATTTCAATAGCTGCTTTGGCCATGCGGTTGCCTTTGACAACTTTGAACAACTCCCAAACTTCTTGTGGATGCTCGATGGTTTTATTCGTCAGCACTGGCATTAAAACTTGCTCCAACACAAAACGGCAGCTCGAGATAGTCTCTTCATTATACCAAGGCGTTTCAAATGCAACACATTCCCCGTATCCGACGTCTCTCGAATCACCAGTAACTGCAACCACAATCACTTCCCGCTCTGTAACTTGCTGTAAAACCGTATTAAACGGTGTTTTTAGCGGTTGGCGGACTGTTTCCAAATGAATACCCTCAATTATTACAGCCATGCTCTCAGCTCTCTTCTTAGCAGCTTGTTCGAAGCGTTGCGCGGCAGCGCCTCGACAACTGACAGCCGCTTCGGCACTTTATAGGCAGCCAGCTGTTCGCAGCAATAAACCAGCAATTCAGCTACCGTTGTTTCTTTGCTCAGCACCACGAATGCCACGGGAACCTCGCCCCATTCTTCACTCGCTGCACCGCAGACACCCACTTCACGAACAGCTGGATGGGTCATCAATACTTTCTCAATTTCAGCTGGGTAAATATTTTCTCCGCCAGAAACAATCAGGTCCGAACGGCGATCTACTACGAATAAAAAACCTTCACCGTCCAAATAACCGATATCTCCAGTATGGAGCCAGCCGTCTTTTTGGACATTCCGCTCTGCAAATTTGCCGATATAACCCGGTGTCACTTGAGGACCTTGGATAAGAATTTCGCCTTTATCCCCCGGATTTTCTGCTTTGTCTATTATCACTTGATATAAAAATAACGGCTTACCGGCAGAACCAATTTTTCGTGTTGCGTCAGCCGACTGCAACGTAGTGGTCTGCGAAGAAGTTTCTGTCATGCCATATGTTTGCAAAACCGGAATTCCACATGCGGCGGCGCGCTCCATATAAGCGACTGGAACCGGACCACCTCCTGCAAGCACCGCTTTGAAACGGGGTGACGCCTGCACCGAAGCTTTTTCCATTTCGCTAAGAACACGTTCAAGCATGACACCGACGAGCGACATATGTGTCACGGTTCCATTATGGATTTCTTCTGCACTGCTTTTAGCATCGAATTTTTCATACAAACGCACACCCATGCCATAAATCAGCGATCTCATCAAAATCGAAAATCCACTAATATGAAATAGCGGCACTGAACAAAGCCATATATCTTCAGGAGCAATGCCGATATTCAGTGCAGAAGAAATGGCACTGGAAAAATGATTTTCCGCTGTCTGCCGTACACCTTTAGGATGTCCCGTAGTGCCAGATGTGTACATAATCGATAGCGTCTGATCTTTCTGCCACTGCTTTTCTGGTTCGCAACGAACCGGCATTGTATCGTCCAATTTACTAAACAAGATAACTTTTGAAGATACGATTTTTTCCTTTAGCACATCGTCTACTAAAATAGAATCTACTTGAGCATCATCAATTTGATAGGCTAACTCGCCAGTTGCTAGACGTTCATTGAGCATAACCATTTCACAGCCAAGATGAAGGCAACCATACATGACAAAGACAAACTGAGGATTCGACTTGGACAGAATTGCCACACGCGACTCTGCCTTTATTCCAAGTGCAGTCAGTTTACCTGCATAAGCAAGCGCTAAGTCGTTGATTTCTGAAAAGCTCCATTGCTGTTCTTGGAATGATAAAGCCATTCGGTCGCCGCTCAAATAACTCCGCTGGCTCAACCAGTTTGGATAGGTCATCTAAAAAATCCTTTCTTTAAAAAAAGCTGTCCCCTGAGAGGACAGCTTTCAATTATTCGAGTAATCATGGGAAACGTGGGAATTGACCAAAGTCCGGTTTGCGTTTTTCTTTAAACGCATCGCGACCTTCTTTTGCTTCGTCTGTTGTGTAATACAACAAAGTTGCGTCTCCGGCCATTTGCTGCAATCCAGCAAGGCCATCCGTATCAGCATTCATAGCCGCTTTCACAAAACGAAGTGCAGTCGGACTCATTTCGAGCATTTCCTGACACCATTGAACTGTTTCATCTTCTAGCTGATCAAGAGGCACGACCGTATTCACTAAGCCCATGTCTAGTGCTTCCTGTGCATCGTATTGACGGCATAGGTACCAAATTTCGCGTGCTTTCTTGTGACCAATAATGCGTGCCAAGTAACCAGAACCGTACCCCGCGTCAAACGAACCAACGCGTGGGCCTGTTTGACCGAATCGTGCGTTATCTGCTGCAATTGTCAAGTCACACACAACGTGCAAAACGTGCCCGCCGCCAATTGCGTAGCCTGCTACCATGGCGACAACCGGTTTTGGAATCACACGGATCAAGCGCTGAAGATCTAACACGTTCAAACGTGGAATCTCGTCTTCTCCAACATAGCCACCATGTCCGCGTACGGATTGGTCTCCACCTGAACAGAAAGCTTTTTCGCCTTCTCCAGTTAAAACAATAACGCCTACTTGGGCATTATCGCGTGCACGAGAAAATGCATCGATCAATTCGTGAACCGTTTTCGGACGGAATGCGTTACGCACTTCCGGACGATTAATGGTAATTTTAGCAATGCCGTCAAAAATTTCATACTTGATATCTTCATATGTACGTTCTGTAATCCACTTGCGTGTCATGTTTTTCCTCCTTAGTAGGTCAAGCTTAAATACTCTCTTACTATTGTAGCAAATTCAGCAGGTTTTTCCACATGTATCGCATGTCCCGCATCGATAGTTTTATGAATAGCATTTGGCATCAGCCCAGCCATCTCCTCAGCAATCGACTCAAACTTCAAATCCAACTGTCCTGTCACCAATAAAACTGGGATTTCCAGCTTCGCTAACTTATTCCAGTAAGATATTTGCGCACCAGTTCCCATACCTCGCAGGCTGTTTGCAAGTCCTGTTGGATTTTGAGACAGCCGCTCTTCACGAATAGATCGTTTGACCGCATACGGCAGAGATTTTTGGCTGTCAAACAAAGAAATGTTTTCCCAACGATCAACAAAATTTACTATTCCTCCAGCAATAATCCGTTCTGCCAGCCTCTCGTCACGCATCCGACGTTCCTGCCGCTCTGCGTCAGACCGAAGTCCAGGAGAAGCACTTTCCAGCACGAGTCTTTTGATTCGCTCTGGAAATCTGCAGGCATAAGCCAGTGCTGTCCGTCCGCCCATCGAATAGCCCACAAGCGTTAAACAAGCCAAATTCAACTGACTGAACAATGCATCCAAATCTTCCAGCTGCCGTTCCATTGAATAAGAATCAATCATTTCTGGACAATCGGTTTCACCATGACCAATCAAATCAATCAAGACGACTTTAAACTCATTCCACGATTTTGTAATCGGCTGCCAGCTCTTAGTACTGCCCGTAAAGCCATGCAGAAAGACAACCGCTTCCTGCATGTCTCTATTAGTCATTTCAACATGATAGTGGACTCCGTTAATATCGAGCTTCATTGCTTAGCTAGCTCCTCGCCAAAGCGGGTCCATAATTTTCGGTGCGTTATGACATTCTTCTGACGATCTGTGAACACTTCAATGATTTTCACAGCTTTGTCTTTCGGCTGATCCAACGCTTCTGCCAATTGTTCTACCGTTTCCACAGCTACATATTGCGTATCATACATTTTCGCTACGTCGCCGAAAGTTAAACCCGTCGGTGTACCGAACAAATCCTCAAAATAACGCTCTTCTTGAGACTGGGGGAGATAAGAGAAAATACCGCCGCCATCATTATTCATGATAACAATCGTCAAATCCGTTGCCTGCATTTTGGACGCAATCAGACCGTTCATATCATGCAAGAACGATAAGTCGCCGATAAATAAGTAGGCCGGCCGTTGTTTTGCCGCCTGGACACCAAATGCTGTTGACACAACACCGTCAATGCCGTTTGCACCGCGGTTGGCATAAATCATGACATCCCGCTCAGTCGATTTAAAGAAGGTATCAACATCACGAATCGGCATACTGCTACCGACGATTAAATCGCAGGCATCTAATCGATCAAAAAATATTTTTGCTAAGATGCCTTCATCTAGCTCCTCCTGGCAGTGGCGGCTAACAACTTCCCAGTATAAGGCTGAAGCAACCGTCCATTTTTCCTGATAAGGGTTCTTTTTTTTCATCTCCAAAGGCAACTGCCATAAGCCGTTTGCCGAAGCCTGAATATGATGCGTAGCAACTGACTGCGCGTCCCGTAACATCGGACTTTCATCGAACACAACATAGACTTCCGGTTTCGCTGCAGCTAGGAACAAAGTCAACGGTTTTGAAACCGGCTGAGGTCCGACCCGGATAACCGCTTCAGGCACTACCTCTTCCTTGAATGCTTCATTTTTTAATAAGGCATCATACGAATCGATAATTAGATCTTTTGCTTCAGAAGGCATATTGCCCCTCAGATTCGACAAAGGATCCGCAAGAACCGGCCAATTAAGCTTATTGATAAAGTCCCAGAACTCAGGCGGCATCGGTTTTGTCATTTCTCCGACAATCAACAGGCCCTTTTTCTTTTTCATCAGCCTCTGAAAAAATTCACGGCTTTCAGGAGATAAAGACATGTCTCCACCAAAATGGGCGATTTCCCCACCACTTTCGTAAGTCTGTTCAAAATCGATGCGCAGTGGTTCACGGAATGGAACATTGACATGTACCGGGCCTTTCGGTTCGCTGCTTGCACTCTGGACAGAACGATGCAGATGGCGAGACAAGAACGCCAATTGGTTATCTGTTTCCGGCATCGGCAAATCCGTCGCCCATTTGACATGCGTTCCGAACAAATTGACTTGGTTGATCGCTTGCGGCGCTCCAACTTCCCGCAACTCATGCGGCCGGTCTGCCGTCACGACAATTAAAGGCACGCGCGCATAATACGCTTCGACAATCGCTGGGAAATAATTAGCCGCTGCAGTTCCAGACGTGCACAACAGCATCACGGGTCTGCCAGACGCTTTCGCCATGCCCAGCGCAAAATAAGCCGCTGAACGTTCATCGATTTGCCGGTATACTGTCAAGCCTTCCTGCATCATACAGGCATAGGCGAGCGGTGTGGAACGGGATCCCGGACTGATTACAGCATCCAACACTCCAAGCCCGACCAGCGAATGGGTAAATGCAGATACATATTCTGTTAACGCTTTACGACTCGTCACTCAATTGACCTCCCAATGCCCGAAGCATCGGTCTGAATTTAACCCATGTCTCGTCATACTCTGATTGCGGCGTGGAATCTGCTACAATTCCACCGCCCGCATATAAATAAGCTCTTTCGCCATCCAACAAAGCCGACCTTATCGAAACAGCAAATTCGCCATCACCTTTAGCATCAATCCAGCCAATTGGAGCTGCATAATAGCCACGGTTCATCGCTTCGTGCTCGCGGATCATCTGCAGCGCCTTCAATTTCGGCTCTCCGCCAAGCGCCGGTGTCGGATGAAGAACCTCCACCAAATCAAATAAGGTTGCGCCTGGTTTTAACTCGCCTTCAACCGGTGTATACAAATGCTGAATGTCCCTGATCTTCATTAATTTTGGCAATTTAGGTACGACCATCCGGCTGCAATTCGCTTCAAATACATCGCTGATCATCTTGACCACAAATTGATGCTCAGCCCGATTTTTCGGATCTTTCAGCAAGGCTTCGCCAAGTTCGGTATCCTTCTCAACCGTCTTGCCGCGCGGAGTGGAACCTGCTAAACATGTCGAGAGTGCTTTTTGGTCTTCTACTTTTACCAACCTTTCAGGAGTTGCTCCAAAGAAGAATTGCTCTTCCGCTTCCAAACCGAACAAGAAACTTTCAGGCTGTTCATTGGAAACCTGATACAACGCAGAAGAAGGCGAAAATTTGTGTTCAAATTCCAACTTCAGCGTCCGTGCAATAACGACTTTTTCCACTTTTTTGGCTTTAATAATATCGGTAACCTGCTGAATGGAATCCAGGTACTCTTCTTTTCTTAGTTCTATGCGGCCAGTTGCCTGTGGTTTATCATATTTATCGACTTCAGATACCTGTGCCGCATGGATCAGTTTATCACGTTCTTTACGCATCGCATCAAATTCTGCATAGCTCTCTTGTTGTTCCGTAATTAAATGAATGCTGACAAAAGCCTGCTCACCTTTTAAAACCAACTGAAAAGTTGGCACCGCAAAATAAGCCTGTGGAAACCGTGTCCATTCACTCGATTTGCTATTTAAGGGATCGAACGAAAATCCTCCGAATAGGACTGGCTGGACAGAACTTTCTTCATTGACGATTTGTTTGCAAAGGTTCTTCCAGTCATCCTTGATTTTCTTAAATCGCCCTGTTGCTTTGTTTGTAGAAAGGACATGGGCATGTCCGATTCCAACCAACGTGAAGGTCTTTTCACGATTCTGCCAGTACATGCGTTTTCCTAAGTATTCATCTCCCCCGGCTTCAAAGAATGCCAATGCTGACATGCGAGTGACTTCGATTGTTTCGGTATAAAAACGGTAGCCTTCGTAATGGCTTTCCGTAGATTTTTGGGTCGATGAAGACGATTCTGAATTCACCTGATTACCTCCGTTTTAAGACAAGAGTCTCGTTTATTCCACTTACTTTTCTACTTTTTAATATCTACCTTCTATCATACTCTTTTCTGCTAAAATCAGCACATCATTTGCTGTATTCCCTTCTATATTTGAAGTACAATGAACAGTGGAAAGAATTAAAGGAGAGATAGATATGACACATTCACTACAGGCAGACAGCGGATGGCGCGTCTGGTGGCAACTAACCCGGCCCCATACTTTAACCGCATCCTTCGCTCCTGTCTTCTTAGGAACGATGATTGCTTTAAATCATTCCCCGATCGACTGGATTTTATTCTTGGCTATGCTTGTTGCAAGTTTATTGATTCAGGCAGCTACTAATATGTTCAACGAGTATTATGATTTCGCTAGAGGCTTAGATAATGAAAATTCTGTCGGCATCGGCGGCGCAATCGTTCGGAACGGAGTCAAACCGAAAACCGTTTTAGCGTTAGCTCTAATGTTCTACGGGATCGCCGCGGTCATCGGCATCTATATTTGTTCACAAACCAGCTGGTGGCTTTTGGTTGTTGGCGGAGTAGCGATGATGATCGGCTATCTTTATACTGGCGGACCTTATCCCATTGCTTATACTCCTTTCGGTGAGCTCTTTTCCGGAGTGGTCATGGGCTATTTAATTGTTATCATTGCCTTCTACATTCAAACTGGAATGGTTACATGGGAGGCTTCTTTACTTGCTGTACCGAGTACTTTGCTGGTAGCTGCAATTATGTTGGCCAATAATATCCGCGATATTGTCGGAGACGAGGAGAGCGGCCGTAATACGCTTGCAATATTAGTCAGAAGACCCGCAGCAGTAAACATTCTAATGATGTTCTTCATACTAGCCTATGCTTGGATTGTAATTTTAGTGATCACAGGGACGCTGACACCTTGGGCTTTACTGGTATTCCTCAGCGTGCTAAAACCTATCAAAGTCGTCCAGATTTTCAAACACTTCACGGCACCGCTAAAAGTGATGCCCGCGATGAAGGATACCGGTAAAACAAATACATTTGTCGCGTTTTTACTTGGAATCGGATTGCTGATTGATTACCTTCTATAATAAGATGCTTAAAAAGGGATTTCTATGGAAATCCTTTTTTTATATCCAAATAATACTTTGAAGAACTGAATACTTGCGCTATAGTGGATGAATAATTTATATGCTTTTGTTTTAGGAGGACATAAGGTGAAACCTATTATTTTCGGTATTATCGTAGCTTTTTTCTTTGCTTTTACTTTTTTGCTGAACGCTACGACGGAAACAGTTGGCGGAAGCTGGATTGGGAGTGCCTCTCTTCGCTATATTTTTATGGTGCCCTTTTTGCTGATGATCGTTCTTTCCCGAAAAAATCTAAAGCCCCCTACTACAAGAGATGAGCAAAAATAAAGAAGCTTGGGTGTTATGGAGTTTTATCGGATTCGTTTTTTTTATGCTCCCTTGTGTTTTGCCGCTGCCTATTCTCCTAGCTCGTTGATTGCAGGAACATGGCAAATCACTATTATTGCGGATACTCTCCTTACACCCTTATTTTTAATTACCGCACATAGTAATAAAGACAACGTTTATATGCGAAGGAAAATCCCTTCGAAAGGCTTACTGATTTCTTTTATCATATTAGCCGGGGTATGTCTGATGCAGGTAGAACATATAGCAGCCGTTCCTTCTGCGACTTTATGGTTTTGTTTTATTCCCGTTATTATTGCTACTTTTGCATATCCATTGGGCAATAGAAAAATGATGGATCCATGCGGTGATAGACTGGATGCATATCAACGAGTTTTAGGAATGACATTAGCGAGTTTGCCTTTTTGGCTAATGTTATCGCTTTATGGACTGATCGCTGTCGGTGGTCCGACTGCTTCGCAAAGCTACCAAACCTTTATTGTAGCAATCAGTTCCGGAGTCATTGCTACGGTGGTTTTCTTTAAAGCCACGGACTTAGTCAGGGGAAACATGTAGAAATTAGGTGCAGTCGAAGCCATACAATCGTTGGAAGTTTTATTTGCTTTGTCTGGAGAAATTCTTTTCTTGTCCATCGCCTTGCCATCCAACTTATCTTTGATTGGCCTTCTATTGGTGATGTTAGGCATGATGGTTCACAGCTACGTTTCCGGTAAAACGAAAAAAAGAGTCATGCAATTGAATGCATGACTCTTATCGATGATGACCCCTACGGGATTCGAACCCGTGTTACCGCCGTGAAAGGGCGGTGTCTTAACCGCTTGACCAAGGGGCCAAATACTGGCGGAGAAGGAGGGATTTGAACCCTCGCGCCGGTTGCCCGACCTACACCCTTAGCAGGGGCGCCTCTTCAGCCACTTGAGTACTTCCCCAGTTTGGCTCCGAAGGTAGGACTCGAACCTACGACCATCGCATTAACAGTGCGGTGCTCTACCACTGAGCTACTTCGGAATGGTGGGCCTAAATGGACTCGAACCATCGACCTCACGCTTATCAGGCGTGCGCTCTAACCAGCTGAGCTATAGGCCCATATGTGTATATATATGGAGCGGGTGAAGGGAATCGAACCCTCATCATCAGCTTGGAAGGCTGAGGTTTTACCACTAAACTACACCCGCAAAAGTGGTGGGTCAGGACGGAATCGAACCGCCGACACTTAGAGCTTCAATCTAATGCTCTACCGACTGAGCTACTGACCCACTGTATTGAATAAAAATGGCGGTCCCGACCGGGATCGAACCGGCGATCTCCTGCGTGACAGGCAGGCATGTTAACCGCTACACCACGGGACCATTTGGTTGCGGGGGCAGGATTTGAACCTGCGACCTTTGGGTTATGAGCCCAACGAGCTACCGAACTGCTCCACCCCGCGATAATAATATAGATATTAATTCTAGCACACGCTTCATTAATAATTGTCCACACATTTTAAAAATATGGAGGAGGAAGAGGGATTCGAACCCCCGCGGGATTTGACTCCCCTGTCGGTTTTCAAGACCGATCCCTTCAGCCAAACTTGGGTATTCCTCCGTGATAAAATACATATGGTGGACCTTGCAGGACTCGAACCTGCGACCGGACGGTTATGAGCCGTCTGCTCTAACCAACTGAGCTAAAGGTCCTAAAAAAGTGGCGGCAGAGGGGATCGAACCCCCGACCTCACGGGTATGAACCGTACGCTCTAGCCAGCTGAGCTACGCCGCCGAGATTTTTAATGTGATAAGTTGGTGGAGCCTAGCGGGATCGAACCGCTGACCTCCTGCGTGCAAGGCAGGCGCTCTCCCAGCTGAGCTAAGGCCCCATTGTTTGGTCGGGAAGACAGGATTCGAACCTGCGACCCCTTGGTCCCAAACCAAGTGCTCTACCAAGCTGAGCTACTTCCCGAACTGAGTTGCTGAGTGTAAAAATATGGTGCGCCCGAGAGGACTCGAACCTCTAACCGCTTGATTCGTAGTCAAGTACTCTATCCAATTGAGCTACGGGCGCATATAAGGGATTCATCTGGTTTGCATAAATGGTGCCGAGGACCGGAATCGAACCGGTACGGTAGTCACCTACCGCAGGATTTTAAGTCCTGTGCGTCTGCCAGTTCCGCCACCCCGGCTAAGGGTCGGTATAATGTGCAAAAAAAATATGGAGCGGAAGACGAGGTTCGAACTCGCGACCTCCACCTTGGCAAGGTGGCGTTCTACCACTGAACTACTTCCGCAAAAATGGTGCGGGTGAAGGGAGTCGAACCCCCACGCCCGAAGGCGCTAGATCCTAAGTCTAGTGCGTCTGCCAGTTCCGCCACACCCGCGTGGCAATGATTCAATTAAAATGGTGAGCCATGAAGGATTCGAACCTTCGACCCTCTGATTAAAAGTCAGATGCTCTACCAGCTGAGCTAATGGCTCATTTACATGAGTGGTGCCGGAGAAAGGACTTGAACCCTCAACCTACTGATTACAAGTCAGTTGCTCTACCAGTTGAGCTACTCCGGCGAAAGAAAAAATGGTGGAGGATGACGGGATCGAACCGCCGACCCTCTGCTTGTAAGGCAGATGCTCTCCCAGCTGAGCTAATCCTCCGATAAGTATTGCCCAGCGACGTCTTACTCTCACAGGGGGAAACCCCCAACTACCATCAGCGCAAAAGAGCTTAACTGCCGTGTTCGGGATGGGAACGGGTGTGGCCTCTTTGCCATCATCACTGGACTATTTGGTTTTGAAAGACAAGATTGATTATACCAATCTCACAGGTTTTTACAAGCTTTTTCATAAAAAAACTTTTCCTTATTCTTTCAAAACTGGATAAACGACATTGACCCATTGAAATTCCTTCATGATACATTGTTTGGTTAAGTCCTCGATCGATTAGTATTCGTCAGCTGCACGTGTCGCCACGCTTCCACCTCGAACCTATCTACCTCATCGTCTTTGAGGGATCTTACTTGCTTGCGCAATGGGAAATCTCATCTTGAGGGGGGCTTCGTGCTTAGATGCTTTCAGCACTTATCCCGGCCACACATAGCTACCCAGCGATGCCCTTGGCAGAACAACTGGTACACCAGCGGTGTGTCCATCCCGGTCCTCTCGTACTAAGGACAGCTCCTCTCAAATTTCCTGCGCCCGCGACGGATAGGGACCGAACTGTCTCACGACGTTCTGAACCCAGCTCGCGTACCGCTTTAATGGGCGAACAGCCCAACCCTTGGGACCGACTACAGCCCCAGGATGCGATGAGCCGACATCGAGGTGCCAAACCTCCCCGTCGATGTGGACTCTTGGGGGAGATAAGCCTGTTATCCCCGGGGTAGCTTTTATCCGTTGAGCGATGGCCCTTCCATGCGGAACCACCGGATCACTAAGCCCGTCTTTCGACCCTGCTCGACCTGTACGTCTCGCAGTCAAGCTCCCTTCTGCCTTTACACTCTGCGAATGATTTCCAACCATTCTGAGGGAACCTTTGGGCGCCTCCGTTACTCTTTAGGAGGCGACCGCCCCAGTCAAACTGCCCGCCTGACACTGTCTCCCATCCCGATCAGGGATGTGGGTTAGAATTTCAATACAACCAGGGTAGTATCCCACCGACGCCTCCTCCGAAGCTGGCGCTCCGGGCTCTAAGGCTCCTACCTATCCTGTACAAGTTGCACCAAAATTCAATATCAGGCTACAGTAAAGCTCCACGGGGTCTTTCCGTCCTGTCGCGGGTAACCTGCATCTTCACAGGTACTATAATTTCACCGAGTCTCTCGTTGAGACAGTGCCCAGATCGTTACGCCTTTCGTGCGGGTCGGAACTTACCCGACAAGGAATTTCGCTACCTTAGGACCGTTATAGTTACGGCCGCCGTTTACTGGGGCTTCAGTTCGCACCTTCGCTTGCGCTAAGCACTCCCCTTAACCTTCCAGCACCGGGCAGGCGTCAGCCCCTATACGTCACCTTACGGTTTTGCAGAGACCTGTGTTTTTGCTAAACAGTCGCCTGGGCCTATTCACTGCGGCTCTCTCGGGCTATTCACCCTACCAGAGCACCCCTTCTCCCGAAGTTACGGGGTCATTTTGCCGAGTTCCTTAACGAGAGTTCACTCGCTCACCTTAGAATTCTCTTCTCGCCTACCTGTGTCGGTTTGCGGTACGGGCACCTCCCGCCTCGCTAGAGGCTTTTCTTGGCAGTGTGAAATCAGGGACTCTGAGGTAAACCTCTTGCCATCACAGCTCAACGTATCAGGAATGGGATTTGCCTCATTCCACGCCTCACTGCTTGGACGTGCACAACCAACGGCACGCTCTCCTTATCCTTCTGCGTCCCCCCATTGCTCAAACGGCGGGGAGGTGGTACAGGAATATCAACCTGTTGTCCATCGTCTACGCCTATCGGCCTCGACTTAGGTCCCGACTAACCCTGAGCGGACGAGCCTTCCTCAGGAAACCTTAGGCATTCGGTGGACGGGATTCTCACCCGTCTTTCGTTACTCATACCGGCATTCTCACTTCTAAGCGCTCCACCAGTCCTTCCGGTCTGACTTCAACGCCCTTAGAACGCTCTCCTACCACGGATCTCCGAAGAGATCCATCCACAGCTTCGGTAATCCGTTTAGCCCCGGTACATTTTCGGCGCAGTGTCACTCGACCAGTGAGCTATTACGCACTCTTTAAATGATGGCTGCTTCTAAGCCAACATCCTGGTTGTCTAAGCAACGCCACATCCTTTTCCACTTAACGGATATTTGGGGACCTTAGCTGGTGGTCTGGGCTGTTTCCCTCTTGACTACGGATCTTATCACTCGCAGTCTGACTCCCAAGCATAAATCACTGGCATTCGGAGTTTGTCTGAATTCGGTAACCCGGGATGGGCCCCTAGTCCAAACAGTGCTCTACCTCCAGGATTCTCTATCTTGAGGCTAGCCCTAAAGCTATTTCGGAGAGAACCAGCTATCTCCAGGTTCGATTGGAATTTCTCCGCTACCCACACCTCATCCCCGCACTTTTCAACGTGCGTGGGTTCGGGCCTCCAGTAAGTGTTACCTTACCTTCACCCTGGACATGGGTAGATCACCTGGTTTCGGGTCTACAACTGCATACTCTGTCGCCCTATTCAGACTCGCTTTCGCTGCGGCTCCGCCTTCTCAGCTTAACCTTGCATGCAATCGTAACTCGCCGGTTCATTCTACAAAAGGCACGCCATCACCCATTAACGGGCTTTGACTACTTGTAGGCACACGGTTTCAGGATCTATTTCACTCCCCTTCCGGGGTGCTTTTCACCTTTCCCTCACGGTACTGGTTCACTATCGGTCACTAGGAAGTATTTAGCCTTGGGAGATGGTCCTCCCGGATTCCGACGGAATTTCACGTGTTCCGCCGTACTCAGGATCCACTCTGGAGGGGCAGGGTTTTCGGCTACGGGGCTATTACCCGCTGTGGCGGACCGTTCCAGGTCGCTTCGCCTAATCCTGCCTTTTGTAACTCCGTATAGAGTGTCCTACAACCCCAAGAGGCAAGCCTCTTGGTTTGGGCTGATCCCGTTTCGCTCGCCGCTACTCAGGGAATCGCATTTGCTTTCTCTTCCTCCAGGTACTTAGATGTTTCAGTTCCCTGGGTCTGCCTTCTCATGTGCTATCAATTCACACATGGATACTGCCCAATTAAAGGCAGTGGGTTCCCCCATTCGGAAATCTCCGGATCACAGCTCACTTACAGCTCCCCGAAGCATATCGGTGTTAGTGCCGTCCTTCTTCGGCTCCTAGTGCCAAGGCATCCACCGTGCGCCCTTTCTAACTTAACCAATGGTTAATTAAAAAGTTGTGGCACCAAGTGCCACACGTACATGAATTGCTTCATTTTTGTTTCAATGTCGTTTTATCCAGTTTTCAAAGAACAAGATTGAAAGTCACAAAAAAAGGCGTTGCCGCCTGAAGGTGAACCTTCAAAACTGAACGCAAAACGTCAACCCCGAGAAAACCTCGGTTCCGAATTTATCCTTAGAAAGGAGGTGATCCAGCCGCACCTTCCGATACGGCTACCTTGTTACGACTTCACCCCAATCATCCGTCCCACCTTCGGCGGCTGGCTCCACAAGGGTTACCTCACCGACTTCGGGTGTTACAAACTCTCGTGGTGTGACGGGCGGTGTGTACAAGGCCCGGGAACGTATTCACCGTGGCATGCTGATCCACGATTACTAGCGATTCCGGCTTCATGCAGGCGAGTTGCAGCCTGCAATCCGAACTGAGAACGGTTTTCTGGGATTGGCTTGCCCTCGCGGGGTTGCAGCCCTTTGTACCGTCCATTGTAGCACGTGTGTAGCCCAGGTCATAAGGGGCATGATGATTTGACGTCATCCCCACCTTCCTCCGGTTTGTCACCGGCAGTCACCTTAGAGTGCCCAACTAAATGCTGGCAACTAAGATCAAGGGTTGCGCTCGTTGCGGGACTTAACCCAACATCTCACGACACGAGCTGACGACAACCATGCACCACCTGTCACCGCTGTCCCCGAAGGGAAAGGCGTATCTCTACACCGGGCAGCGGGATGTCAAGACCTGGTAAGGTTCTTCGCGTTGCTTCGAATTAAACCACATGCTCCACCGCTTGTGCGGGCCCCCGTCAATTCCTTTGAGTTTCAGCCTTGCGGCCGTACTCCCCAGGCGGAGTGCTTAATGCGTTAGCTGCAGCACTAAGGGGCGGAAACCCCCTAACACTTAGCACTCATCGTTTACGGCGTGGACTACCAGGGTATCTAATCCTGTTTGCTCCCCACGCTTTCGCGCCTCAGCGTCAGTTACAGACCAGAAAGTCGCCTTCGCCACTGGTGTTCCTCCACATCTCTACGCATTTCACCGCTACACATGGAATTCCACTTTCCTCTTCTGCACTCAAGTTCTCCAGTTTCCAATGACCCTCCACGGTTGAGCCGTGGGCTTTCA
This sequence comes from Planococcus antarcticus DSM 14505, assembly GCF_001687565.2. Taxonomy (NCBI): domain Bacteria; kingdom Bacillati; phylum Bacillota; class Bacilli; order Caryophanales; family Caryophanaceae; genus Planococcus; species Planococcus antarcticus. Next base: position 1,280,930 of record NZ_CP016534.2, on the reverse strand, counting down.
CATCAGACTTAAAGAACCGCCTGCGCGCGCTTTACGCCCAATAATTCCGGACAACGCTTGCCACCTACGTATTACCGCGGCTGCTGGCACGTAGTTAGCCGTGGCTTTCTGGTGAGGTACCGTCAAGGTACCAGTAGTTAGTTGGTACTTGTTCTTCCCTCACAACAGAGTTTTACGATCCGAAAACCTTCGTCACTCACGCGGCGTTGCTCCGTCAGACTTTCGTCCATTGCGGAAGATTCCCTACTGCTGCCTCCCGTAGGAGTCTGGGCCGTGTCTCAGTCCCAGTGTGGCCGATCACCCTCTCAGGTCGGCTACGCATCGTCGCCTTGGTAGGCCATTACCCCACCAACTAGCTAATGCGCCGCGGGCCCATCCTGCAGTGACAGCGAGATGCCGTCTTTCCGTGCCGCCTCAGGAGAGGCGACAAACTATTCGGTATTAGCACCGGTTTCCCGGAGTTATCCCGATCTGCAGGGCAGGTTGCCCACGTGTTACTCACCCGTCCGCCGCTAAACCAGAAGGAGCAAGCTCCTCTGGTTCCGCTCGACTTGCATGTATTAGGCACGCCGCCAGCGTTCGTCCTGAGCCAGGATCAAACTCTCCATTATAGAGAACATTTGACTGCTCTAGTTGTTGCTGGCACCATCCGAAGATGGCTTGATCTGCACAAAGCTGATCAGTAAGTTGTAGTCACGAACACCGAGTAGATGAACAACTCTGCTCCAATTGCCGGTGGCAACCTTCGCAAAAGCCGTTCTCGCACCGAAGTGCTCGTGACGTCTTTCGTTGACGTTTTGCTGTTCAGTTTTCAAGGTTCAGTTTGTTTGCCGCGCTTATTGGCGACTTGATTAATATACCTTACTTCAAACTCACTGTCAATACTATTTCAAAATATTTTCGCGAGTTGTTTTAAGGACATATATAAATATAAACCGCCACAAGCAAAAAATCAAGCCTTTAATTTTAAAAATCGTATTTTAATTTTTTGGTAGTCTGCAACAAACAATGCGATCCCTGCCAGCACTATACTTCCTCCTACTATTTGAGAGACACTCAAATACTCGCCAAGTATAAAGTAAGCTAATACAGCAGCCCCTATCGGTTCAAAAAGTATTGCGATTGATATCACATTAGTGCTTACCCACTTCAAAGCCCAGTTGAATAAAGTATGCCCAAGCAAATTCGGAATGAGCGCCAATAACAAAAACCACATCCACTCAGATGCCGGATACGGACCGAAGGATTCTCCTTTGAATAAAATATAGAAGAATAACGTTATGGTACTGACTCCATATACCACAAATGTGTAGGTTACTAATGACAATCTCTTTCGGACATCCTGCCCAAATAACAAGTAGGCCGTTATTAATGCACAGGCAATCAAAGCAAGCAGATCTCCATACAAAGCACTGCCACTTACTTTGAAATCTCCATAGCCGATTAACACACTACCCGATATTGCAACAGCCCCAGCAATGAGTGCTTTTTTAGAAAGCTTTTCATTAAAGAAAAAATATGTACCTGCAAAAGCGAATAAAGGCTGCAGAGTTACAAGCACCGTTGAACTGGCCACCGATGTATAATTCAACGATTCAAACCATAAGATAAAGTGGAAAGCTAAAAATACTCCGGCAACGGTAGTGAAGATCCAATCCCTTTTGCTTAGCTTTTTGATTTCATGGGTATATTTTATAAAGAAGACCGGACTCATAATCGCTATGGAGAATAGCATACGGTAAAAAGCAGTGACTCCAGAATCAGCAGATGTCATCTTTACAAAGATGGCTGACAACGCTACTGAGAAAACTCCTACTATAATAGGGATATACGGGTGGATAGCCGGTTTTTCCATTCGAACACCTCTTCTTCTCCAACATCACCGACAATGCACATAATAAGTTTGCCACTTTCACCAAGCGGAATCAATACAAGATAAATAAATGGAGGTTTTCCTTATGGAGTTTTTCAGCGCAATGCAAATTTCTTCATATGAAACTTTCTTCAAGCTTGTTATAGCCGCTCTTTTGAGTTTAGTTATCGGTCTAGAAAGGGAACTAAAAAGAAAGCCAGTCGGTTTGAAGACAAGCGTGGTCATTTCGACTTTTAGTTGTCTGTTAACTATCATCTCGATTGAATCCGCTTATATTGCACAAGGCAGCGAGTATGACAATGTTAATATTACGATGGATCCGCTGCGCCTCGCCGCACAGATTGTTTCAGGTATCGGATTTTTGGGAGCTGGAGTTATTTTAAAGCGCGGCAATGATTCTATTTCCGGATTAACGACTGCCGCCATGATCTGGGGCGCTGGCGGAATCGGTATTGCAGTTGCGGCCGGCTTCTATATTGAAGCAGTGACTGCAGTTCTGTTAGTTCTAATTGGAATAGAAGCTCTGCCTCCCCTGCTCTTTAAGTTCGGACCAAAGCGTTTGAAGATGGTGGAAGCAAATTTAAAAGTGATTGTTGCTGATCGAGCGGCTATCCGGGAGGTGTTAGATGAGTTAAAAATAGGCGGATCGGTTATCGAGAGCATTTCCATAACCCATCCAGATAAGGAGAGTTCCGCTTCGCTCCACGTACTATCGATTCGCATGTCTTTTTCTCATGAGAAAGACACAATCGATTTGTACCAAGAAATATCAGATATGAAAAAAGTTGTGCAAGTTGAAATTGAACTGATTTGATCGAGGAGGAATTTTTATGAAGGAATTTTTTGGGTTATTGAAAAATGGCAATAAACCGTCTTTGACGGCAGCAATAATTAATACATTTATCGCGATAATGAAAGGAGTCGCATTCTCTCTTACAGGGAACGTTGCCATGTTTGCAGAAACCATGCACTCGATCGGCGATGCAGCCAACCAATATTTTGTTTTCATCGGTTCAGCACTCTCGAAGAAAGCACCGACTAAACGATTCCCTAATGGTTTTGGGCGTCTGTTGAACATCGTTCTCCTTGGTGCGGTACTGATCGTCGGAATCATGGCATATGAAACGGCCATCGAAGGATGGCACCAACTAACTCAACCTGTTCAAGCAGAAGGTTTCATCATCAGTGTTGTGGTATTATCTATTGCAATTATTCTTGAATTCTTCGTTCTTTATAAAGCCGGCAAAGAAATTTTGCATGAAGCTGGTGTGAAGGGTGGCGCAATGGCTCCACTGACGACTAGTTTTACGCATTTGGATCGAGCAAAGCCGGCAACAAAATTGGTGTTTCTCGAAGATCTAGTGGCTACTGCAGGTGGCCTATTGGCTTTGACTGCCGTGCTGATCGCGCATTTCATAGGCCTCCTGCAAGTCGAAGGCGCGGCATCTATCGCCATCGGCTTTATGATGCTATACGTTGTTGGGAAAGTCTTTTTGGATAATGCCCGTGGAGCCATTGGCGAAACAGACGAACAAATGGTCAACCACATCGCGCACATATTAAGCGAACATCCTGACGTTCGGGACATTAAAGAACTGGAAGTTGTTAAAGAAGGCGAATTTCTTCATGTTGAAACTAAAATTGAGGTTGATCCAAATTTAAATGTCACCCAAGCTGATGCTTTGCAGGAGCACTTAGCAGAAATTATCCTTAGCCAACCAAGCGTCGATGACGTAATTGTTTCTCTCGATGCAGATGACGGCCAAACTCAATGGAAACATCTGAGCAAACGTCCGGCATCACTTGATAAAAATAAACAAAAAAAGGCTCGGCGCTTAGCGCGAGGCCACTGAAAAAGTCTCTTCAATTCAAAAAAGGTATGATTTCTCATAAATTTTGAGGAATCGTGCCTTTTTTTGTTTTATAATGGAATTACTACAGACAGACGGGTGGTCCAATGATTCAGCGACAAGAGACGATGAACCTCAGTTCTTTTATGGAAATTTATGATTTAGTCGTGCCAAAAGATAACCTATTGCGTAAAATCAACGAATTAATCGATTTCTCTTTCGTCTATGAAGAGCTGGTCACGAACTACTATCTGGATAACGGATGGAACGTGATTCATCCCATCCGCATGTTCAAGTACTTATTGTTGAAATCCCTTCATCGTTTATCGGATGAAGATCTTGTCGAGCGGGCCCGTTACGATCTGTCACTCAAGTATTTCCTGGAAATGGCTCCGGAAGACTTCACCATTGATTCGAGTTCGCTAACGAAGTTCCGCAGACTGCGACTGAAAGATGTCGCTCTTTTAAATCTGCTTATTGGGAAAATAGTGGAGATTGCCATCGAGAAAGGGATTCTCATAAGCAAGTCCATTATTGTCGACGCTACTCAAACGAAAGCTCGCTATAACTAGAAATCCCCCAAAGAGATCTTGGAAGATCAAGCGAGGCTGCTTCGGAAATCTATCTATCAAATTGATGAAAAGATGAAAATGACGTTCCCATCAAAAATAACGACGAATGAATTGGAAGATGAAATTAGCTACTGCGGAAAATTGATCGACGTCATCGAAAAAGAAGAGATTCTTCGGGAATATCCGATCGTGAAAAAAATGAATCTATTAAAAGAGACATTGGCGGACGATCTCGAACAGTTGCGCATCTCGAAAGACGAAGATGCCAAAGTGGGTCACAAATCAGCAGACTCATCTTTTTTCGGCTATAAGACCCATTTGGCGATGAGTGAAGAACGCATCATTACAGCGGCTGTCGTAACAACCGGCAAGAAGAATGACGGGAAGCAACTGGAGACATTAATCGAAAAAAGCAAGGAGACCGGTATGGTCATTGAAAACGTCATCGGTGACGCCGCTTATTCCGAAAAAGCCAATATTGAATACGCCAATGAAAAGGAATTGAAACTGATAGCAAAGTTGAACCCCTCTGTTACAAAAGGTTTTCGAAAAAAAGAAGATGAACTTCAATTCAATAAAGATGCCGGCATGTACGTCTGCAAGGCAGGTCATCTAGTCATCCACAAAGCTCCCCAAGGAAAAAAAGGCGTGGGCACCAACCAAACGGATACTTACTATTTTGATACGGAGAAATGCCGGCGTTGCCCCTTCCAAGAATGGTGTTATAAAGAAGGCGCGAAAAGCAAAAGCTATTCTGTGAGCATCAAGTCAGCTGGGCACACTGAACAAGCCAGGTTTCAAGAAAGCGACTATTTCAAAGAGAAAGCCAAAGAGCGCTATAAAATAGAAGCGAAAAACAGCGAACTGAAACACAGACACGGCTATGATGTAGCATCTTCGTCGGGTCTCTTTGGCATGGAGATGCAAAGTGCCATGGCGATTTTCACGGTCAATCTGAAGCGAATTGTGAAGTTACTGGACAAAAAAAGAAGCCGAATAAGGCTCCAAAAAAGACAAAAAAACCTAAAAAAGACGACGCAACAATTCAAAAAATGAATTGGCGTCGTCTTTTTTGATTCGACTACTAAATGAGAAAAAAATTGCAAGTTTTTCAGTGGCCTCCTTAGCGTCGAGCCTATTTTATAGAGAAGCCTGCAGAATTTCTTTAACGTCTTCGCCTTTTAATTTTGCAAAGTTGCCAAATTCACCATAAATCACCGCTTTTTCGACCATCAAGTCGATTTTAGAATCATCGATTTCGTAGTAGTCCAACCGCGTTGGTGCTCCGAGTGAAGTCCAAAATGCTGATAAGCGATCGATGCCTTCGAAAGCGACATCAGACTCCGACTTACCTGCCGGATCGACATCAAAGACACGAACCGCCATTTGAGCAAAGCGGCCAGGATTCACTTTCACATTATGGCGCATCCATTGCGGGAAAAGAATTGCCAATCCACCAGCATGAGGAATGTCGTAAACAGCAGACACCGCGTGTTCGATGTTATGTGAACCCCAGTCTCCTCTGTAGCCCATTTCAAGAAATTTATTCAAAGCCATTGTGCCAGCGAACATAATGGTTTCGCGATGCTCATAGCTTTGAAGATCCTTCATTAGTTTCGGTGCAGTTTCGATAACTGCACTCAAGACCCCTTCACACATCCGATCTTGCACTGGTGTGCTAGTAGCATCATTGAAATATTGTTCGAAAATATGGGACATCATGTCAACAATTCCATAGACCGTGTGGTTTTCCGGTACCGATAAGGTGTAAGTCGGATCTAGGATTGAGAATTGAGGAAACGACAATGGGCTTCCCCAGCCATACTTTTCCTGTGTTTCTTCGTTGGTGATTACAGAACCTGCATTCATTTCAGAACCAGTTGCGGCGATTGTCAAAACTGTTCCGAAAGGCAACGCTTCTTTCGGCTGTGCTTTGCGGGAAACTAAATCCCATGCATCTCCATCATACTTGGCGCCACATGCGATGAGTTTAGTGCAGTCAATGACCGAACCGCCACCAACTGCTAACAGCATATCAATGCCTTCTTTTTTGCAGATTTCGATCCCTTTTTTCGCGGTTGAGATCCGTGGATTTGGTTCCACTCCGGCTAGTTCGAAAACTTCAAGCTTAGCTTCAGCTAAGGTTTGAATAACTTCATCGTAAAGGCCATTCTTTTTAATGCTGCCTCCACCATATACAAGTAAAACTTTTTTGCCGAATTTCGGTAATTCTTTCTTGATCGCTTGAAGCTGGCCTTCACCGAAAATAAGTTTTACCGGGTTATAAAATGAAAATGCATTCATCCAATCATCCTCCTCTATTCAAATCATAGTATGATGTTTCTTACATAGAAAAGCAAAAGATTGAGATAGAAAAACCGCCTGGATCAAAATCTCCAGGCGGTTTCTTTGAGTCTTATACCCATCCACGGAAGCGTGAAGCTTCAGCAGTTCTGCGGGCGCCGACCATATAAGCTGCTAAACGCATATCGATATTGCGTGTAATGGCAACGTTGTAGACATTTTCAAATGCATCAACCAGTTTTTTATTGAGTTTCTCGTCCACTTCTTCCTGTGTCCAATAATAACCTTGGTTATTCTGCACCCATTCAAAGTAAGAAACCGTAACTCCACCAGAACTTGCCAAAACATCAGGAACCAGAAGGATTCCACGATCCGTCAGCATCTTAGTGGCTTCAGCTGTCGTTGGACCATTCGCTGCTTCAACAACGATCGAAGCTTTGATGTTATTGGCATTTTCTTCCGTAATCTGATTTGCGATAGCTGCTGGTACCAGAATATCACAATCCAGTTCAAACAACTCTTTGTTTGTAATGGTGTTATCAAATAACGTAGTAACCGTACCGAAACTGTCACGGCGGTCCAACAAATAATCGATGTCCAAGCCATCTGGATCGTGAAGAGCACCGTATGCATCCGAAATCCCGACTACTTTTGCTCCTGCGTCATGGAGAAACTTTGCCAGGAAGCTTCCTGCATTACCGAAACCTTGAATAACAATGCGTGCCCCCTGCATATCGAGGCCGCGTTTTTTTGCAGCTTCATTAATACAGATGGTCACTCCTTGTGCAGTCGCTTTGTCTCGGCCCTGAGATCCACCAAGAACAATTGGCTTTCCTGTAATAAAACCAGGAGAGTTGAATTCATCGAGTTTGCTGTATTCATCGTACATCCAGGCCATAATCTGGGAGTTGGTGAACACATCAGGTGCCGGAATATCTTTGTTCGGTCCGACAATCTGGCTGATTGCGCGAACATAGCCACGACTCAATTTCTCAATTTCGTGCATGGACATTTCACGCGGATCGCAGATAATGCCACCCTTCGCTCCGCCGTAAGGCAATTCCACAATTCCACATTTTAATGTCATCCACATTGATAAAGCAATGACTTCATCGCGATTTACATCCGGATGAAAACGGACTCCACCTTTTGTCGGTCCAACCGCATCACTGTGTTGAGCGCGGTAACCTGTAAAGACTTTTGTTTTGCCATCATCCATACGCACCGGAATGCGCACTTCCAAAATCCGCATCGGTTCTTTTAGAAGTTCGTACATCGCATCTTCGTATCCAAGCTTATCCAATGCAGTTTTAATAACATTCTGCGTAGACGTCAACAAGTTCAAGTTTTCAGCCATTGTATTAGTTCGCCTCTTTATATTTTAGTAATTACTCAGCATCTAGTGTAACACATGTCAAGAATTATGTGCCATGCCGATGTTATTTAGAAAATACTTTTTGAATGCGTTCGATTGCCCAATCCAATTCTTCTTTTGAAATGATTAATGGGGGGGCAAAACGGATGACCGTGTCATGCGTTTCTTTGCACAAAAGGCCTAATTCTTTCAATTGCTCGCAATAAGGTCTTGCTGCTTCAGTCAATTCCATACCGATGAATAAGCCACGGCCTCTAACTTCTTTCACAGATGGATGATCGATTTCACGCAATTTCTCCATAAAGTACTCACCCAGCTCTTGAGAGCGTTCAGACAGTTTTTCGTCAAGCAATACTTCTAGAGATGCTACCGAAACAGCACAAGCTAGTGGATTCCCACCAAAAGTAGAACCGTGTGATCCCGGATTAAATACACCCAGAACAGATTTGTCTGCTACGACGCATGAGATCGGGAATACGCCGCCGCCAAGCGCTTTTCCTAGAATATACATATCTGGATTTACATCTTCCCATTCACAAGCGAACATTTTACCTGTTCGCGCAAGACCACACTGGATTTCATCAGCAATGAAAAGCACGTTGTTTTCACGGCAAAGTTCTCTAGCAGCTTTTAAGAAACCTTTTGGAGGCATAATAATTCCGGCTTCTCCTTGAATTGGTTCGATCAAGAATGCAGCAGTGTTTGGTGTGATGGCATTTTTCAATGCTTCCAAATCACCAAAAGCAACTACATTAATGCCTGGAAGCATCGGTCCGAAGCCTCTACGGTATTCAGGATCTGAGGATAATGAAACAGCTGTCATCGTACGACCGTGGAAGTTTCCTTCACAGGCTATGATTTCTGCCTGGTTTTCAGCAACGCCTTTGACGTCATAAGCCCAGCGGCGAGCTGCTTTTATGGCTGTCTCTACAGCTTCAGCGCCTGTATTCATCGGCAACGCCATCTCCTTGCCGGAAATATCGCAGATCATTTGATACCAAGGAGCCAATTTATCATTATGGAAAGCACGTGAAGTTAAGGTAACGCGGTCTGCTTGGTCTTTCAACGCCTGAATGATCTTCGGATGACGATGTCCCTGATTGACAGCTGAATAAGCTGACAGCATATCCATGAATTTATTGCCTTCTGGATCTTTTACCCAAACGCCTTCCGCTTCTGTAATAACGATCGGCAGCGGATGATAATTGTTCGCTCCGTATTTTTCTGTTTGTTCGATGATAGTTTGTGTTTGTGTCATGTGATTTCCTCCTTTTTTTAAAAAAAGGCAGACATCCGTCTGCCTTTTGGTGAGTTATTATAACATTTTATGATTTATCAGTACATTTCAGAAGTGATTTTTGCTTGCATATGAAGACCGATATAATCTGGTCCGCCTGCTTTTGAATCAGTTCCTGACATATTGAATCCGCCGAATGATTGATATCCAACGATTGCACCTGTGCAACCGCGGTTAAAGTATAGGTTTCCGACATGGAAATCTTCACGGGCTTTTTCAAGGTTCACGCGGTTGTTTGTGATAACTGCACCCGTCAAGCCGTACTCCGTATTGTTGGCAATTTCAAGTGCATGGTCAAAATCTTTTGCTTTCATTAGGCCAACAACTGGGCCAAAGATTTCTTCCTGCATGATGCGTGCTTGTGGATCAAGATCTGCAAAGACAGTTGGGTTTACGAAGAAACCTTTAGAATTATCTCCGTCTCCACCAGCTACTAAACGTCCTTCTTCTTTACCAATTTCGATATAGCTCATGATTTTGTCATATGAGTTGCCGTCGATAACTGGCCCCATGTAGTTAGACTGATCTGTTGGGTCACCGATTGTCAATTCTTTCGTCAATTCGATAACGCGCTCAAGTACTGTATCGTATACGTCTTCAACGATAACTGCACGTGATCCAGCTGAACATTTCTGTCCACTAAAGCCGAAAGCAGATTTCACAATTGATTGCGCAGCAAGCTCAAGATCAGCTTCTTTATCCACTACCATTGTATTTTTTCCGCCCATTTCAGCAATCAAACGTTTCATCCAAATTTGTCCTTCGTGCACTTTTGAAGAACGTTCTGCGATGCGCAATCCGACTTCTTTTGAACCAGTAAATGAGATAAAACGAGTGTTCGGGTGATCGACTAAATAGTCTCCAACTTCAGAACCTGGTCCAGGAATAAAGTTAACCACGCCTGCTGGCATACCTGCTTCTTCAAGAACTTCGATAAACTTGTAAGCAACGATTGGCGTTGTTGAAGCTGGCTTTAATAGTACAGTATTTCCTGCTACCATCGCTGCTGCAGTTGTTCCAGCCATAATTGCGAATGCAAAGTTCCACGGGGAAATAACAACGCCTACACCTAAAGGAATGTAGTCATAACGGTTATCTTCACCTGGACGGCTTTCTACTGGCATACCATCTTTAAGGCGCAGCATTTGACGAGCATAGTATTCCAAGAAATCAATTGCTTCAGCTGTATCTGCATCTGCTTCGTTCCAAGGCTTGCCTGCTTCTTTTGTTAAAAGTGCTGAGAATTCGAACTTGCGGCGGCGTATAATTGCAGACGCTCTAAGCAATACATCAGCGCGAACTTCAGGTTTTACTTTTTTCCATGTTTTAAAAGCTTCGTCAGCTGACTGCATTGCTTTTTTAGCTAATTCTTTATTTGACTTAGAGACATTGCCAATTAGTTCTTCTTTATTTGAAGGATTAAATGAAACGATTTTATCTTCAGTAGTGATGCGTTCTCCACCAATAATTAACGGGTAGTCTTGTCCAAGGTAAGCTTCAACTGTTTTCAAGCCCTCAAGGTAATCTGTGCGGTTTTGATCAACCGAGAAATCTGTGAACGGTTCGTGTTTATAGGGAATCATGTAAATCCTCCTTGAATTTTAAGTAAGCGCAAAAAAAATTTGCACTTTTAAACTGTTTCCACTTATAATAATGCAAAAGATTGTTGCATAATTCAAGTATTTTCGTTTAAAAAGTCAAAATAATTTTGGAGTGATCGTTTTGAAGCCAGAAAATATCGACTTATCCCCGTTCTATAAATTTGCTGGAGAACACGTGGCTATTGGGATTCACGCCATAGATACAAAAGGAAAAACCATTCTTTATAATAAAAAAATGCGAGAAATTGAAGGGTTCGATTTCGAGGAGCTGGTAGATCGTTCACTGCTTGAGATGTTCCGCTTCGACCAGCATGAAAGCACCCTGCTGCAGGTTTTACAAAGCGGTACGCCAGTTTTTAACGTCAAACAAACTTATTGGAACCGGAAAGGCCAGGAAATTACGACAATCAATGATACTTATCCGGTCCTCGATGGAAAAAACCTAATTGGCGCCATTGAATTGTCACGTGATGTGACAACGCTTGAAAAAGTGATTTATCAGCCACTTAGAAAATACGACGAACCTATCACTTTCTCGACGATTACCGCTCTATCCAAAAGTATGAAAAAAGTGATTGCTACGGCCGAAAAAGCAGCGACAGCAAAACTCCCAGTGCTGCTGGTGGGAGAATCGGGAACCGGCAAAGAATTGATTGCGGAAGCGATTCATTGGGCGCATTCTTCTGGCAGACAGATGTATACACTCTATTCCCATGGAACAGACGGCACCATCATCGAGCAACTAGGTGAAGATAGCAAACAGATAGGTGATGGCACGATTTACTGTGAAAGAATCGATTTACTGCCGCTGTCTTTGCAGCAGCAATTACTGGAGATGGCCGAAGAAGGTTCACGCAGTAATACTTATTTTATCGCCAGTGTCGGCGACGATCCGGTCGAATTGATCGCTTCGCATAAATTACTGAAAGACCTGTATTATTTCTTTTCATCCATGACCATTAAAGTAGAACCGCTGCGGTCGAGAAAAGAAGATATCTTGCCGTTTGTTTACGATTATTTTTCCCGCCACCGGATGAAAGTTGGTTCGGTCGTTCGTGGACTGGATGAGGAAGTAGCGGATTTACTGTATACATATGACTGGCCGGGTAATTTAAAAGAGCTCGAATTGCTGTTAGATGAAACCACATCCATGCTGACAACGCAGGAAATCGTGACCGCAGACATGCTGCCCAACCATTTCAAACTTAAGAGCGATCTGAACGGAGCGCATAAGCCTGAGGATTTTATCGTTCAATCCAATACGGATCTGCTGCCGCTCGAGGATTACTTGTTTGAAGCTGAAATATATTACTTGCAGAAAGCGATGGATCTACATGGTGGAAATGTTACAAAAGCTGCTGCTGCACTTGGCATGAGCCGTCAAAATCTACAATATCGATTGCGGAAAATCAAAAAAAACGAAGCGCAGACATGATTGTCTGCGCTTCGTTTTTTATTTTCTTACTGTCCAGCTTCAGCGCCCAGATTCTCAGGTCATAAACCAACCCGACTGTGTGGCAAAAAGCGCCACTTCGTCAGTTGGTCTTATGCCTGTTAAATCTAAATTGGCGCTTACTCAATTCTTACTGTCCAGAGCGTTTGATCCACTCTTGCATTTTGTCTTTCAAAGAGTTGAATCCTTCAGAATCACTCTCGTTAACGTGCGACTGAAGAGATTGTTTTGGTTTTTCAGTTTTTTGAGCTGCTGGTGGCTGCTCTTGGAGCGCGCGGATTGACAAGCTGATTTTTTTGGACTTTTCATCAACTTCCAATACTTTCACGTCAACTTCTTGTCCTACTGCCAAATACTCACTTACTTCTTTCACGTAACCGTGAGTGATTTCTGAAATGTGAACCAATCCTTGTGTTTGGTCATCTAAAGCTACGAATGCGCCGTATGGCTGGATTCCTGTAACTTTACCTGAGACCGTATCGCCTGTTTGGTATGTTTTCGTCATGTTTACCCGCTCCTAGTCATATCTAATTGTCCTGTACACCTATTGGCATCTGTATATTATAGCACAGGTATATGCTGAGAGCAAAATCAGTATTCGTTTATGTTCGACATTCGCCAGCCATTTTTGGTTTTCTCCATGAAAAAATGCTCTGGAAACAAGCCGTCTTGAAGTCCTGAAGCATAGAGTATTTCCACTGAACCCGCATGACCTGTTGCTTTGTTCGGAGCAAAATGGCTCTTGAATGTTAATTGCGCCAATTCGGAAAACGGACGGAAACTATGCGATTCGAATAAGGCAGTAAAATCTTCATCTTTCCAATCGACTTCTTCCATTAAGTTTTTCACGGTCAGAATATCTTCGTTTTCAACAGCTTTAAAAAATACACCCGCTATTTCTCCTGGTTTGGCTTCCGCTAGAAGTTGTTGCTGTTGATCAACAGAAAACGCTTGATACAACAAATCAACGGTTTGCTTAAACTGCTGATCTTCGCCTTGCAAATCGTAGCTTTCGTATTGACGATAGTCGATTTGCCAAATCTGATTTTTCTCTGTAACCAATAGCAGATCTAATCGCTCATCAAATTCGTACATATCGACTTGAGGATACATATAGACTTTGTCTTTTACTCTTTGTTTGAATGAATTGCTAGAAAGCTCAATCCATCTCGCTGTTTTCGTCAGTTCAGGAATCTGTTTCCAGTCCCTTATGAATGTCTCCAGTGTGGGCTTTAACGGACTGTCTGCCAACAGATGCCACTGCGTCTTTGCATCTTCTACTTTATTGGCGTAATGATACACAAATAGCACATCTAGAGGCTGCACACCCGATAACAGCTGCAAATCATGGGACACTTTAAACGATTCGTATAGGGATTGGATGCGGCTATAGTCGAAATCCTGCATATCGACGAATTCATCTTCGATCATTAAATTGCCATTGGGCAATTTATCAGCAAGCTGCCCGGACTTTTCCATCTCCAAAGCATCCTGCAAATCATGGAACTCCAATTCATCGTAAGCAGCTGAAGTGGTCCACTCGCTCGCTTCCATTTCTTCTAAAATCGGCAGTATGATAAACGCCATTGGATTGGACGAAGCAATACTATTCCAAGCGCTTTGGTATTCTACTTTAACTTTGCCTTGCTTATCAAAAACAGGAGAGCTGTCGCTGCCTTTTACCAACTGCCAGAACGTTTGCTGATAGGCCACTTCTATTCCATCAAACAATGCTGACTCTTCCTCCTCCACTAGTAAAGACTCCTCCATAGAGATCAGGTTGTGTGTAATATTATCAATTGGCCAGAAAAATCCACTGTCATCAAAATAAGGTTCCCCACTTAACCAGCTCAAATATTGAAAAGCGTAGGGGTGAGATGCAATTACATGTTGTTGATTGAGCTTGTTGACATCTCGAATTGTTCTAAACTGATTGTCATTTGGATTGACGATTGCAAGCAAATTGTACTCCGGTAAAGCTTCTATCACTTTACGCAATTGCTCGGGATAGCTATGAGATTGTGCTACCAGTTTTTCTGGAGACAACTGGCCCATTACAATTGTCGTTTCTAATTCCTGTTGGTATTTCTGCATCATCCCCTCGACAAAAAAACGTAACTCATCTGTCTTCGCTGCATAATTTAGTAGAAAATCATCTACTGCAGAAGACAACATCGAATTACTAGATAAAGAATCGACCATTCCTTGTGGGGTTTCAATCTGCCAGAAAAGACGATAGACAGTAGATTCCATTTTAATAGGATCATCTTTTAATGAATCTAGCATTTCATCGCTAAAAACCCTTTCCCTTTCAGCATCGGCCAGTTTGACGTAATCCAGCTGAACATACTGCTTTTGAGACATCCCCAAACGTTCCGGTGATGTTTCTTTAATCATTTCGTATTTGCTATGCCAATCTGCAACCATTTCATCCGTCACTTTTTCAGCCTGCTTCCCTTCCGACGTACCTGCCGTTTCCATCAGCTGGTCGTTGACAGAAAAACTGACGCCGATGACCGTTATCAGAAAAAGGCTGGCAGCTCCCAGCACGATAGCTGGCTTTTTACGGATTTGCCTAGGTGATGCAGTTGTTTTTGAGACTTCCGGAACAGAAAATTTTTCGTCCGCACCCTGAATCTCCTGATCAAATGGTGCTGGCGGCATAAAACGCTGATAGGATTTCTGAAGCATGGCCAGACGTTGAAACACCTGCGCCTCATCCAATCGCAGATTGTGCTGCAATGCCTGCAGCCCATCGTTCATTGTTTGTATGATCTGATGCTCCGTTTTCTCCGCAATCATGGCGATGTCTACTTTCGAACGGTTATGAAAATGAGTTAGAACCAAGGGGATCCGCTGGTTCAGTTCTAGTTTCTGCAGCTCGGCATGCAGTTCATCGTCTTCCGGAAAGCCAAGCACTGCGAGATTTTCTTTGATTTCAAGTTCAAGGGAATTTGTGGATAGTTGCTGGACCATTATTTTGTAAAGGTCGACTTGTGCCTGTTCTTGCGTAAGATACTCTAGTTGTCTATGCAGTTGCTGCAAACTCCGCCGTTGGAACTTCGGTAATGCTTCTATGGAAACTCCTAGTTGATAGGAGAACCGCCCCATATTAGGTTGAATAGTGTCGGCCCATAGTTTAAATGCGAATTCATCCCCTATTTGAGCCTTTCTGTATAAATCAGTTTCTGATGTCATTGCCACACTCCCCGATTCGTCGGAATAATCATTCTATTAAACTTAATGATAGTTATACGGACTAATCGATGCAGCGTTTCAAAAACTGCTATTTTTTTTAGTGCCGCTCATGTAAAATGAGGAAATCTATATGAGATAGGAGAGATGATTTTGAAAAAACGTGAACAATGGAGTTCCAAGCTAGGCTTTATTCTTGCAGCAGCAGGAAGTGCGATCGGCTTAGGTGCCATTTGGAAATTTCCATACGAAACCGGCGCAAACGGCGGCAGTGTCTTTATCCTGCTGTTTATTATCAGCACAGTGGCAATTGGATTACCGGTCCTGCTCGCTGAATTTGTCATCGGCCGCAGAGGTCAGGCAGATGCTGTCAGCGGGTTAAGAAAACAAGCACCAGGAAAACCGTGGTATTTAATCGGATGGTCTGGATTTATTTTTTCATTTCTGATTTTATCTTTTTACAGTGTTGTTGGCGGCTGGGTATTATCCTATCTAGGACGCTCTGTCCTATTCCAGCTATCTGATTTAGGGGACAATGAATTTGCCGAGCTGTTCACTGGGATTATTACAAATCCATGGGAAGTTCTACTTGCACAGGCTGCTTTCATGGGATTGACAATTTGGATTGTTCAAGGTGGCATTAAAGGCGGTATCGAACGCGCCAGCAAAATTATGATGCCCGCTTTACTGGTTTTCTTTGTAGTGCTGATGATTCGCTCATTGACACTTGATGGTGCCATGGAAGGCGTACGCTTCATGTTCGTTCCAGACTGGTCTTTCTTCAACTTCGAGACAGCATTAGTGGCACTTGGCCAAGCCTTCTTCTCCTTGAGCGTCGGTGTTGCAGGAATGATCACTTATGCATCCTACTTATCAAAGTCGGAAAACCTGACGCGTTCTTCTGTCAGCGTTGTATCATTGAACATCGTGATTTCGATTATGGCGGGCTTGATCATCTTCCCAGCTGTTTTCGCTCTGGGATATACGCCAAATCAAGGGCCGGGACTAGTCTTCATCATTCTGCCAGCCATTTTCGATCAATTGTTCATGGGTGAATTCCTGATGATCATCTTCTTTGTCCTATTGCTTTTTGCAACTTTGACTTCTTCCATCTCTATGCTGGAGATTACGGTTTCCATTGGCGTCAAAAACAAATACGATCGCCGCCGCCGCGTCGCACTGATTTTCGGCTTGATGATTTTCATCGTCGGGATTCCAAGCGCTTTGTCATTCGGCGTCATGCCGCAGGAAATTTTCTTCGGCTTGACATTCTTCGATTTCGTCGACACCTTGACCAGCCGGATCGGGTTGCCTCTGGGTGCCCTATTCACTGCGTTATTTGCGGGTTATGTCCTGACGAAGGAAGATGCGCACAACGAGTTGTCACAGCAGACATTATGGGTTGATGTCTGGCGTGCATTGGTGCGCTACGTAGCTCCTGTCGCTATTATCGTTGTGTTCGTCCAAGGAATCATTGCCATTTTCTGATTTAACTGTTCGAAAAATGCCATAACTTCTCCTTTCGAAAAATATCAGTGCGTGATAGTATATAAATAGAAGAAAGTTCCATATACGAAGGAGTGCATGAATTTGAAAAATGACTTACACGCCCAATTAAAAGTGCTTCGCGAAGAGCGCAATCTTTCATTAGATGAACTTGCTTTAAAAACAAGAATCGGTGTAGCCAAACTTCAAGCCTATGAAAGCGGTGAAGAAGTACCATCAAATCAAACCATCCTCATCCTTTCAAATGCTTTGGAAGTTCCAGCTTCTAACTTAGTGGACGGCTTAGGATCTAACTAAGACATCATGAAAAAGAGCTTTCGGCAAATATCGCCGAAAGCTCTTTTTTGTTTCAGATAATGTGCTTTGCTTCGTATTTGAGTGCCAGTAGTTTGTAGGAAAGGTCAACGCATTGCTCTAAAGGAATCCATTTCCCAAACGCAAACTCATAGCTAGGTGGAAGAGCCTAGTAAAAAGATTTCTTAAGCTTTGTTATTGTTGGAGAATTTCGATGGAATCGATGGTCACGTCTTCAATTGGCTTCTCGGCTTCGGTTTCAACTGCTGCAATGGCATCTACTACATCCATTCCTTCAATCACTTGACCGAATACAGTATGGGCACCGTCAAGCCAAGGTGTGCCTCCTTGCTCTAAATACACTTCTCGAATTTCCTCTGGATAATCGCCTGTCAGCATGCCTTCTTCTACTGGCGGTGCTTGGACGATGAAGAACTGGCTACTATTCGTGCCTGGTCCAGCGTTGGCCATGGACAAAGCTCCACGAATATTGAACAAGTGATCGTTGAATTCATCTTCAAATGGAGCCCCGTAAATACTTTCACCGCCGCCACCTGTGCCGGTTGGATCTCCTGTTTGCAACATGAAATCTTCAATGATTCGGTGAAAGGTTAACCCGTCATAATAACCTTCTTCTGCATGTGTCAAAAAGTTTTCCACCGCTTTTGGCGCAATGTCAGGAAACAGTTTGATTTGCATGGCCCCCATCGATGTGGTGACTTCGACAAGCGCTTCATTGTCTGCAGCTTCTGTCGATAGCTGCGGGTAACCTTCCACTTCAACTGCTTGGCTTTCACTAGTTTCAGTTGTTGTTTCTGACTGTTCTTCTTGTCCTGAGCATGCACCCAGGAACAATGCCAATAAAATCGGCGTAACGATTGTTTTTTCCATCTTTTTCACCCCGCTTTATTTTAGCATAAATTCACTTAACTGGAGAACTAGCTTTTCAAACTCGATACCAGCGGGTACAACGAAAAAATCGCTCCAGGCGGACGCTTTTGGCGCACAGGATGTGGGTCATGCAATTGGAAGAACATTGATCGAAGAGGGTTCGGGCAATGGCTTTGCGACGAAGCTATCGTAGCGATGCAGGAGCACATCTCTGCACCTCGCCGTCCCCCGCTCTTTCTTCTAAACGTCCTTGGACAATAAATTATCAGGATGTGGAGCGAAACCAATGGAAAAAAAACTATTCTTCACAAAGCTCAAGTTAGTTCGGCGTAAGCTCGCAGGAAAGATATGAACCAAATAAGTTTGTGCCGTGTATTTGCGACGAAGCTAACGCAGGAATGCTGAAGCATAAGTTTTCAGTATACTGGATTTCGGAATATCGACAGGCTTAGTCATTAGTTCAGCTTAGTATAGATAGATTTATTAGAATTAACTAATAAAACCTAGTGCTTTTTTCGTGTGTCGAAGTAATATATAATAAGAACAGATGCTCCTTTCAGAAAGAAGGGTTCCTTATGGATACTCAGAAAAAGAATTTCGTTATTATCATGTTCACCAATTTCCTGGTCGCCGGCAGTACGACCATGATCATGCCTTTTTTATCTCTTTATATTGAATCGCTCGGAAATTTTACGGACGAGTATGTTCAGCGTTGGTCTGGCCTTATATTTGGGATCACTTTTGTTGCCGCTTTGATCATGTCGCCGATTTGGGGACGCATTGCCGACAAATATGGCTTCAAGCCCATTTTAATCATCAACGGATTCGGCATCGCCACCAGCATCTTCCTAATGGGAACAGCCGATTCTGTTTCAGAGCTGTTCATGATCCGCTTGTTCATGGGCGTAGTGACAGGGTTCATTCCAACATCCTTGGCTTTTGTCAGTTCCCAGACATCTAAGGAGACAGCGGGAAAAACACTAGGAACGCTGCAAATGGGCAGTGTCTCGGGTACGCTGTTTGGTCCTGTTCTCGGTGGCTTGATGGCAGATGCTTTCGGTTTTGAATATACTTTCCTGATTACAGCCAGTGTGATTGCCATTGCGGCCTTGTTCGTGGTCTTCGGCCTGCATGAAATCAAACGCGTCAAATTGAAAGATGCCCATGTCTATGCGCCGAAGACGATTGTTAACGGAATTTTAAGCCACCGTCTGATGCTCAATGTCATGATTATCACAGCATTGATCCAAATCGGTAACTTTAGCATTCAGCCCCTACTGTCTCTGTATGTGGCGGAATTGACGGAAGGTAGCACTCAAGTGGCATTCCTTGCTGGGATTACGTTTAGTGCCACCGGTGTCGGCAACTTGCTGTTCGCCCGCCGTTGGGGCAGACTGGGCGATTCGATTGGCTATGAGAAAGTTTTAGGCTTCCTGCTTTTACTGGCATTCGTCTTTATCATTCCTCAGGCTTTCGTCACTGAGCTTTGGCAATTGATCGCTTTGCGCTTATTGTTCGGCATCGCGGTCGGCGGCATGATCCCGACGACAACTGCCTTAATGCGCCGGGAAGCGCCAATTGAAATTCAAGGAGAGATCATGGGCTATAATACTAGCTTCCGTTTCCTCGGAAACATTATCGGCCCGATGTTTGGCGGGATTGTCAGCGGCTTTATCGGCATTTCTTCGGTCTTTATCGTAACAGGCGTACTGTTTGTCCTTGCTTTTGCCTTCCTGCGATTTACACTGGCCAAACCGCAGCAGGATTTCGAAGATGTATTGCTTGAACAGGAATTGAAAAACACATAAAAAAAAAGCCGGTTTTCAGTTGAAAATCGTCTTTTTTTTACCTTTATCCAAATTCACAAAATTAACTTAATTGGGTTTCTTCCTATCTAAAAAGCGTACGGAAAGTCTATTGGATTCAGCTCTCTTAGTGGATGAACGGTGCAAATCCACTCGATTTGCGTTATAATTTCTAATTAGAACTCATCACGTTTATGCCGGAAGGAGGATTCATTTGTCATTTGTGTTTTTAATCTTTTTACCTTTGCTTGCAGCCTTGTTCATTCCGCTGTTATTTAAGAAATTCGGAAGGATTCACACGGGCTGGTTTGTGTTGACCGTTCCCGTCGTGTTATTCATTTACTATGCCTCATTGCTCCCCACAACCATCGCTGGCGGCAACCTGGTTTCTGAATTCCAATGGATTCCTTCACTTGATATCGCGTTTGTCGCGTATATCGATGGACTGAGTCTGCTGTTCACTTTACTAATAACCGGCATCGGAGCTTTAGTGGTGCTGTACTCCATATTCTATTTGGACAAGCACCGTGAGCAATTACATAATTTCTACGTCTATCTATTGATGTTCATGACTGCGATGCTCGGCATTGTTCAGAGTGACCACTTGATCACTCTCTACCTTTTCTGGGAGTTGACATCGATTTCTTCTTTCCTGTTGATCGGTTATTGGTATACCCGTGACCGTTCAAGGTTCGGTGCATTAAAATCAATGATGATTACCGTCTTTGGAGGATTGATGATGCTTGGAGGCTTTGTACTGCTGAGTATTATGGGCAATACATATTCGATACGCGAATTGATTCCGCAGGCACAGGAAATGATAACGCATGATTTCTTTATTTGGGCTCTCGTGTTGGTGCTGCTTGGTGCGTTTACAAAGTCCGCCCAATTCCCATTTTACATTTGGCTTCCGGATGCGATGGAAGCCCCTACTCCAGTCAGCGCTTACCTACACTCTGCGACAATGGTCAAAGCGGGCTTGTATCTCGTTGCTCGCCTGACGCCTGTTTTTGCTATATCCGGTACGTGGATGTGGTTGGTTGCAGGAGTCGGATTGTTCACCATGTTCTGGGGATCGTTCTTTGCCTTGAAACAAAAAGACCTGAAAGGCATACTGGCATTCTCGACAGTTTCACAGCTTGGTTTGATCATGTCGTTGCTCGGAGCTTCTGCAGCCGGTTATCACATTGACAATATTGCGGAAACCACTTTCAAGTATGCTGGATTCGCAGCGATTTTCCATTTGATCAACCATGCGGTCTTTAAAGGCAGCCTGTTTATGATTGCCGGCATCGTCGATCACGAAACCGGAACGCGGGATATCCGCAAACTAGGCGGGCTCATGAGCTTGATGCCGATCAGTTTCACCGTTGCCATGATTGGAGCATTCTCCATGGCAGGTTTACCTCCATTTGGCGGCTTCCTGAGCAAGGAAATGTTCTTAACTGCTATGCTGTCATTGACGGAATTTGATTTATTCTCGATGGACGTCTGGGGCGTCCTGTTCCCAGTCGTCGCTTGGCTCGGCTCAGTTTTCACATTCATTTACTGCTTCTATTTTGTGTTCCATACCTTTGCCGGTAAGCATAAGCCTGAACAATTGCCGAAGCCTGCTCATGAAGCTCCCATCGGAATGCTCATTTCTCCGGTGTTTCTAGCCCTTCTTGTCATCGTGATTTTCTTCATACCAAATCACGTCGGCGACTGGCTTGTTAAGCCGGCCGTCATGGCCATCCAACCCTTCCTGTACAATTCACCGGCAGAAGTGGATGTCCATGTATCAGCCTGGCATGGTTTCAACACTGAACTGTTTATGACCATCGGCATCTTTGCCATCGGTGGACTGATGTTCTGGACGCTACGCAGATGGCAAAAGAGCTACGACCGTTTTCCGGATTCCATCTCATTAAACGCTTTGTACGACAATTTGATGTTTCTGAGTGACGGTGGCGCAAACCGCTTCTCTATGCTATACATGACCGGCTTTATCCGTTCTTATTTAGTGTATATGTTCAGTTTCGTTATTTTCATCCTTCTCGGAACTTTGTATCTGACCGAGGCGTTCGCACTGGATCTAACCAACCTGGCACCAATCGGCTTTTATGAAATTGTTATCTTAGTGGCATTGGTCGGTTCGACGCTGACCATTCTCGTTTCAAAATCGAGGCTTACATCGATTATCGCGCTGGGGGCTGTCGGCTATTCAGTCGCCTTGTTCTTCGTCATTTTCCGTGCGCCGGATTTGGCGTTGACCCAGCTGGTGATTGAAACCATTTCTGTTGCGCTGTTCCTGTTGGCATTTTATCATTTGCCGCAACTCAGTCGAAAAGAAGAGCGTATAGGCTTCCGTCTTGGAAATGCCCTGGTTGCAGTAGGTGTCGGCGTCACTATGACTTTAATTGCTCTATCGTCCCATTCGCAGAAGGCATTGCCTTCGATCTCCGAGTTTTATAAAGAAACCGTTTATTCGGAAGCTGGCGGTGGAAATATCGTCAATGTTATCTTGGTTGATTATCGTGGATTTGATACATTGTTTGAAATTGTTGTGTTGGGTATTACCGCTATCGGCATTATCACCATGATCAAACTGCGGTTGTCAAAAAAGGAGGGGCAGCATGAGAACAAATGATGTCATGCTTCAAACTGCCACTAAAGTAGTAACTTTCATCATTTTGATGTTTTCTGTACACATTTTCTTTACGGGGCATTATACACCGGGCGGTGGGTTTGTTGGCGGGTTATTGACTACTAGTGCGATTGTCCTGCTGATGCTTGCTTTTGACATTGAAACGGTTAAAAAAATACTGCCGATCAATTACTTGACGATGACCGCAGTCGGCTTATT
Source organism: Planococcus antarcticus DSM 14505 (assembly GCF_001687565.2). NCBI lineage: Bacteria > Bacillati > Bacillota > Bacilli > Caryophanales > Caryophanaceae > Planococcus > Planococcus antarcticus. Next base: position 1,258,069 of record NZ_CP016534.2, on the reverse strand, counting down.
GCTGGCACTTGCTACAGCTTCTGCATCTATCGTCTTTGATGTCCCATTCTTCACTCATGCATACGATTACTTTGATTTACCGCTTTTCGGTAACACTTCCCTGCATTCGGCCTTGCTGTTTGATACAGGCGTTTACCTGGTTGTTGTCGGTGTAACGATGACCATTATTCAAACGATTGGAGAGGATGAATAATGGAAATAATTATGTCGGTTGCCATCGGATTTCTTTTTATGGCAGCTGTTTACTTAATGCTTTCGAAAAGCTTGATCCGTATCATTATCGGTACGGGACTGTTGAGCCACGGCGCCCACCTTTTACTATTGACAATGGGTGGGCTTGGCGGTAACTCTCCGCCTGTGGTGACTGATGGAGTCAGCGTCAGCGATTATGCAGATCCCCTGCCCCAGGCACTGATTTTGACAGCAATTGTCATTTCATTTGCCGTTACATCATTTTTCCTTGTGCTCGCATACCGTTCTTATCAGGAGCTCGGTACCGACAATATGGAATTGCTGAGAGGAACTGAAGATTATGAGTAATTTACTCCTATTTCCAATCATCATTCCTTCGTTTTTTGCTGCTATTCTGATGATATTTCCAAAACGCTTGAAGCTCCAGCGAGTACTGGCTACTGTAGGAGCGGGATCTGCCTTGATCTCCGCCTTGGTGTTGCTGACAAAAGTCAATACTGACGGTGTCCAAGCAGTAACGCTCGGCAGTTGGCCGGCACCTTTTGGTATTTCCATGGTATCGGATCCATTGTCCGCTCTACTGGTCGTCACGTCGTCGATTATCACTTTGTTCGTCGTGTTCTATAGTTTTCCAACCATCGGCGTGAAACGTGAACAATCCTATTACTATCCGGCTGTGCTATTCCTAATGGTCGGCGTGAACGGCGCCTTCACGACTGGCGATATCTTCAACCTTTTTGTCTTTGTTGAAGTACTGCTGATGGCTTCTTATACCTTGATCGTTCATGGCGGAGAAAAGCCGCAACTGCGTGAATCCATCAAATACCTGTTGGTGAACATCATTTCATCTGCTTTATTTGTCGCAGCTGTCGCTTTCCTCTACTCAGTTACCGGAACTTTGAATATGGCCGATCTGGCAGTGAAGATTCCACAGATTGAAGAAACCGGCATCCTGACTGTCATTGCTGTGATGTTCTTAGTTGTCTTCGGTTTCAAAGCCGCAATCTTCCCTTTGTATTTCTGGCTGCCAGGCTCTTATTACACACCGCCAATTCCTATACTCGCGCTATTTGGAGCTTTGCTGACAAAAGTCGGCGTCTATGCGATCATGCGTACATATACGTTGTTCTTTACGATGAATATCGGCTTTACCCATGAATTGCTTGGAATAATCGCCATCCTAACCATTCTTGCCGGGTGCATCGGTGCACTTGCTTATTTTGACGTAAAAAAAATTATTATTTATAACATCATTATTGCTGTCGGTGTCATCCTATTCGGAATTGCACAGTTAAATCAGCCGGGCGTTGATGGATCTGTTTTCTATCTGATCCATGATATGTTAATCAAAGCTGCTTTGTTCTTCCTGATTGGAATTGTCGCTGTGCTTTTCGGCACGACAGATCTACGGAAAATGGGTGGATTGATCAAAACCTACCCGGTTCTTGGGTGGGTTTACCTGGTTACTGCATTTGGTTTAGCCGGAATTCCGCCGCTCAGTGGATTCCCAGGGAAGCTGCTGATTGTCCAGGGTGGATTTGAAGGCCCTCAATTCTGGGGCAGCATTGTTATTCTCGCTACCAGCCTAATTGTTTTGTTGAGTGCTGTGCGCATTTTTGTCTATGCATTCTGGGGGGAACCGGTTGAAACCGTCCCGTTAAAAAAATCAGTATTCAATCAAATGTTCATACCGACAGTAATCCTTGTTACCATTACAGTGGTATTCGGGGTCGGCGCGGAACTCTTCATGCCGTTCATTTCAGGCGCGGGTGAAGTGCTGCTGAATCCATCCATCTATATCGATGCGGTCTTAAAGGAGTAGGTGACATATGGCTTTACAAATCTTATTGAATTTCTTCCTGGCCTTTGTCTGGATGTTTATGACCGTCTCCTTCAGCCCCGACGGATTCGCCATCGGCTTTATCGTCGGGCTCGCCATTATCCTGCTGATGCGCCGGTTTTTTTCATATCGCCTCTATACTTCACGGGCATGGGCTGTCCTCAGGTTGTTCCTGTTGTTCCTTAAAGAGCTCTTCATGTCGAGTATTCAAGTTTTGCGAATTGTCATCGCGCCAAATATGAACCTTAAGCCAGCTATATTCGAATTGGAAACCGAATTAAAAGAGGATTGGGAAATTACCTTGCTGTCCGCTTTGATCACTTTGACACCCGGAACACTAGTTGTCGGCATTTCAGATGATCAGAAGAGGCTTTATATCCATGCGCTCAACTTCGAGGACATTGACAAGGCTGTCAATTCGATCAAAGACACATTCGAAAGAGCCATTCTGGAGGTGAGCCGTCCATGATGATGTTTTACTGGATTTCACTTATCATTGTCAGTATAGGCTTTACAGGGCTTCTATTCCGTCTTGTTAAAGGACCGTCAATTGCCGACCGAGTAGTGGCGCTAGATGCCATTGGAATCTCACTCGTATCAATTGTCGCTTTGTTATCATTGATTATCGAGACGGAATTCTTCTTGGAAATTATCTTATTATTAAGCATCCTGTCCTTTATCGGTACCATTGCTTTTGCAAAATTCCTTGAGAGAGGAGAGATTTTCGATCGAAACAATAATCATTAACATCCTCATCATCCTATTAATGAGCACAGGCGTCGTTTTCAGCCTCGTTACGGCTTTAGGGCTTATTCGCCTGCCGGATGTCTACACGCGCACGCACGCTTCCTCTAAGAGTTCGACGCTGGGGGTTCTCTGCGTATTGCTTGCTACCTTTATCCACTTTTGGCTGGTCGAGGGCATCTTCAATACACAGATGATTATTGCCATCGCGTTTCTTTTCATCACAGCTCCGGTAGGTGGACACTTAATTGGACGTGCTGCATATATGTCTGGCATCAAAGTGGCCGAAGAAACGGTGCGTGATGACATGGAGGACGCATTGGCAGAACAAAAGAAAAAACTGATGGATAACAAAACCACTGAACAATAGAAAAAAAACCTGCAGGCAATATTGCCTGCAGGTTTTTTTTCTATTGTTCATCTGCCATCTTTTCGACTAGCATAGCCAACGTTCTAACCATAGCACCGGTGCCGCCTTTCGGTCCTAAATCGTGTGCTCCCTCTGCGTCGGAGGTTCCGGCAATATCCAAATGGATCCAAGGCGTGTCTCCCGCAAATTCTCCGACAAATCCTCCACCAAAAATCATATGGCCATCACGTCCCGGCGAATTGTTTAAGTCTGCAACATTGCTTTTCCGGATACGTTTTTTATCGCTTTCTGTGAGCGGCAAACGCCAAACAAATTCACCACTTTCCATGGAAGCTTCCAAGAAAGTCTCAAAAAATGATTCATCATTTGTCAATGCACCGGTTTTATCTTTGCCTAATGCCACAATGACGCCGCCAGTCAAGGTTGCCACATCGACAATTTTCGTTGCTCCCAATTGTTTCGCATAACTAACGGAATCAGCTAATACTAAACGACCTTCTGCATCTGTGTTGAGGATTTCAATGGTTTTCCCACTCATAGACGTAATCACGTCATCTGGTTTAAAGGCACTACCAGAAATCATATTGTCAGTTGATGCAATAACTGCCATGACGTTTTGCTGTGGCTGCAGTTCACCAATGATTTTCATAGCTCCGAGCACTGCAGCAGCACCGCCCATGTCGCCTTTCATCCCTACAATGCCGTCTTTCGGCTTGATTGAATAACCACCTGTATCAAAGGTGATTCCTTTGCCGACAAGCGCCAGCGGGTCTTCAAAACCTTCTGTCGCCTTATATTTTAAAACAATGAGACGCGGCTCTTCGACTGAACCTTGATTGACTGCAAGAATTGCGCCCATGCCCAGTTCTTCAAGCTCAGCTTTTCCTAAAATATCGGTTTCAAAGCCATAAGTTTCTCCAAGTTCACGTGCATATTCGCCCATTGCTGTTGCTGTCAAAATATTTGCTGGCATATTCACAAGCGTTCGCGCTTCATTGACAGACTGTCCGAAAATAGTTCCTACAGTGGCCGCCGCCTCGACGTCTTCTTGCACTTCTTCTGCCAATAAAGTCAAAGTTTCTAACTCTACTTGCGTTTCATTTGATGTCGTTTTGTAATCATCAAAGCGATAGCCACCCATCGTAATGGCTTCAGCAGCTAAAAAAGCGACATCTTCGGATGTGATTCTATCGTTTTGGAACGATTCCATATAAATTGCCGCATGTTTTATTTTTTTCTTGACTAATTCTTTGCCGACCAATCCAAAATACGACCGCAGATCTTCTTCAATCATTTTTTTGCGGTCGTTCAAGCCGACAAATAAAACCCGCGAAATAGCTCCAGACAGCGTAGGATAAGTAATCAGAGACTTCGAATCAAATGATAAATCCTGCTTGATCCACCCTTCTAGTTTGCCATCAAAACGCTTCGCGAATTCACTCCATCCACTGCTGTTTTCCGGATGTCGGCTTAACCCAACAATAAGGATTTCAGCTTTGTTGTCTTGCGAATGTTGCTGTAACTTGATTTGCATAAAACTCCTCCTTTTTACGTTCTCTTCAAGTGTAGCATTTAATATGATCTTCGAGTAGTTCGTGTAACGAAGGAATAACTGGTTCTGACTTTTTCCGTCTATGATATACTAGGAGAACAAATTTAGACAGAAAGGCTGTGGCTACGTATGGAAATTTTCTCTAATTCCCCTTTAATGATTGCCCTATTTGCAATCGTCTTTGCTCAATTTATTAAAATCCCTATTCAATATGCTGTAACGCGTGAACTTGACTGGAAACTATTTTCATCGACTGGCGGCATGCCTAGTTCTCATTCAGCTGCTGTGACATCTTTAACGACTGCTGTAGCTTTTGAACACGGCGTTTCATCTACTATATTTGCTGTATCCACCATGTTCGCAGTCATTACCATGTATGATGCTACAGGTGTCCGTTTTCAAGCAGGACAGCAAGCTCTGACCATCAATAAAATGCGTCAGGACATTTACGTATTTATGGAAGAAACTAGAAAATGGCCAAAGAAAAAAGAAGAGGAAAAGATTAAGGAACTGAAGACCTTACTTGGTCATAAGCCAAGCGAAGTCTTTATGGGTGCTTTGACAGGCATCGCGATTTCTTTTATCTTTTACGGCATCTTGCAATAATAAGAAAAAAAGCAAAATAAAGAAGAAAATCGCCGATCCGGATAACCGGATCGGCGATTTTTCTTTAGAACATTTGATAACCCATTTTGCGCAAAATTTTCATGATAAAGCCCGATGTGATAGCGCCTGCCCAGCCAGCAAGTAAAACAGCAATATCACTGCCTGTCATGGAAGTAATAGTATCTCCCAGCATTGAAAAAGATTCACCTGGATTGGTAAAATAATCGAAAATGCCCACATCATCCACGACCAGCAAGATGACAACCGGGTAAACCACAGCCATCAGCCACGTCATACGAAGCAACATATTCAATAAAAAACCGATTCCGAAAAACATAACATAGAAAAGTAACATGGAAATGATTAATTGCACAATTGTAAATGAACTGTTCATGAACTCTAACCTCCGTTATTCCTTCCATCAGTTTAACCGAAAAAACAAAGGCTTTCAATCTAGCAGAACAGAGTTCATCGCTTTGTCACTTATGAAAGAAATGCGGAAACGGCCGTTTAGCTCCGACAGGCGTATGACGGTCTGGCAGAGCGGCATTTCTTCAGCCGCATAGCTAGACCGTCTTACGTCCCGAGGAGTTGGCCGTTGGAGCTGGACACTAGGAAATGCGGAAACGGCCGTTTAGCTCCGACAGGCGTATGACGGTCTGGCAGAGCGGCATTTCTTCAGCCGCACAGCTAGACCGTCTTACGTCCCGAGGAGTTGGCCGTTGGAGCTGGACACTAGGAAATGCGGAAACAGTCCATACTGAATTTCTTTGCAAACAAAAAAGCAACCGGCATGACTGGACCGATTGCTCTTAAAGTACAGCTTATTTTTTCCCTGAACCCGAACAGCAGGAGCACGTTTCTGAACCGCCCAGTCGTAATTGAAAATAACCTTGTCCTGAGCAATAAGGGCATTGATTGACGTTTTTAGCCTTTTTGAAGATCGTCATTCGAAACACCTCCTTCTGTTCTCGTTTTCAATATTCTGATAATATAGCACGGCACTCATTAGAGCGCAAGCCGAAAACTAAAATGTAAACGCTATCATCGAAAAAAATATTTTTTTCTCGATTTCGCTAGATCATCTACTCTTTTTTGAAAAATAGTTTGTAGTCCGAATAGCCAAATATTTTACCTGGATCTACGTCCTCAATCGGTTTCAATCCTTCTTCTAGTACACAAGACGCCATTTCTCTGAGCATCACAGAAGCCTCTGCATCATTCGATAATTCTGCAGGTAATAACCAGTCTGCTGAATACAACTCGGATAATTGTGCAGTAATTGGCTGCTCTTCATTCTGTGCTTTCAATAAAAAAATCGCCATATTATCGCTAACTTTCTCTTGAATGACTCCTGAACGAAAACCAATCATTCCTATCAATTCACAATCAATTCCAGTTTCTTCTTTAACTTCTCTCAAGGCAGCCTGACCAATCGTTTCAGTACCATCCACAAATCCAGCTGGAAGAGACCATTTCCCATGTAGTCCGCCATATCTTTTTTTCACGACTAGCCATTGGCCTTTGGAGTTTACAACGAGTCCCGCTGCTCCAAGCCAAACATTTCCACGTTTATTAGTTGCCAAGAACATCCCTCTTTCCGGTTAAAATAGAAAAGCTATCAGTAATTTCACTGAAGGCAATCCATAAAAAACGATGCAGCGTTTTTTGAGACTACAAAAAAAGCTCCCCGTTAAGGGAGCTTTACTCATTCAGTTTACAGAACGTTGAATTTACCTTTTTTCAGTACAAGCATAGGTCCACCAATCATGAATAATGCACGGTTATCAATCATTTTCTTCATGAATGAAGCTCTTTTGCCTGTTACTTTTTTGCCGAATACAACGCCAATGGCATCGTCATCGCCAAGTGAGCAAACAGTCCCTTTCAGATCCGGAACGAATTCAATTGTCGTTTCATCGTTCATTAACGCTTTCAGATTCTTCGCTACGCTTTCACCTTGCTGCATAGCAATCTGTGCAGTTGGCGGATACGGTCGGTTCGTTTCTTCATTGATCATCAATGCACAGTCACCGATGATAAAAACATCATCATATCCTGGAGCACGCAGATCTTTGTCGACTTTAACGCGAGCCCGCATATTTTCGATTGGAGTTGCTTCGATCAATCTGTTACCTCGAACGCCCGCAGCCCAAACGACTGTACCGGCTTTGATGAAGTCAAAATGATCGTCGCCTTTTTTGACCTTAACGCCTTCAGGAGTCGCTTCCACAACCGGTGTACCGATCGAGAATTCAATTCCTTTAGACTCCAAGTTACTTACCGCATAGTTGACAAGTTCCGGATCGAAGCCTGGTAATACCATAGGTGCAGCTTCTACACAGACAACGCGCACTTTCTCACGCGGAACATCGAACTCTTTGCACAACTCGGGAACACGGTTAGCCAGTTCACCAAGAAACTCGATGCCAGTAAATCCTGCTCCACCAACGATGATCGTTAAACGACTGTCGTCTTTTACGGGTTCTGCAGACCAAGTCGCAAATTGGAATTCAATATGCTCACGGATATAGCGTGCAGCTTTTACATTAGCAATTGACAAGGCATATTTATCAAGGCCTTCGATTCCAAAAGTCTCTCCTTCAAAACCAAGTGCAATGACGATGTAATCATACGTAAATTCGCCATTGTCGGTTGTAACTTTTTTTCCTACTACATCGATTGCTTCGACAGTCGCTTGCACAAATTTTACTTTGACGCTGTCAATTACATCTTTGATATCGTAACGCACTTGCTCTGGAAGCAAAGTTCCTGCAGCTGCTTCATGGAGCCATGTACTTTCGTAATGGTATTCGTTTTTATTGATCAATGTAATGTCCGCAGCATCTGCGCTAAGAACTTTTTGCAGGTTTACTACAGTAGTTAATCCACCATATCCTGCTCCTAATACTAATATTGACGGTCTTTTCAACACAATCGCAACCACCTTCAAGTCATTTTTTAATCGAGTATCGACAAAGTGGTCAGACCTTGACGCACCGATAAACATCTATTCTCTATATTAGACCTAATACCATATGATTTCAACCAAGTAATGTGTTTAGAAGCACTTATCCACAACAAAAAAAGCCGGTTTGTCACCGACTTTTAACAATTCTCTGGAGTACCTGCTTTTTTAGACGTACGGAATGAGGTTCCGCAGCCACACGATGCAATGGCATTCGGATTTTCTATGGTGAATCCTCCACCCATCAGTGACTGTTTGTAATCAACAACTGTACCTTGTAAAATAGGGGCATCCTCTTTAGCAATCAGAATTGGAATTTCAAATTGCTCGTAGAGATCGTCCTCTTCGCCTTTAGCTTTTTCAAATCCCATGCCATATGTCAATCCGCTGCAACCGCCGCCTTTAACTGCAACCCGCAAAAAGGATCCTTCTTCTTCGTTATGGCGCATCATCTCTTTTACCTGAAATGAAGCAGCTTCTGTAATTTCAACAACTTCAGTCAATTAAATCACCTTCCTATAGAGATTATCATAGCAATTGTTTCCACTGTTATTCAAGCCGTCCACCTTCAAAAACTAGACAAAATTTGTAGAGTCGAAAACAGAACTTGAAAACCCGATGCCGCACAGCCATTTATCTTCTATACAGAAAAAGGGACCTAAAAAAGGTCCCTTGATATTAAAATACTTGTTCTACTTCTACTATACCAGGAACTTCTTCCACTAACGCGCGTTCAATCCCTGCTTTTAATGTAATTGTCGAGCTTGGGCAGCTTCCGCATGCACCGAGCAGACGAAGTTTTACGATCCCATCCTCTATGTCAACAAGTTCACAGTCTCCCCCGTCACGCAAAAGGAATGGACGTAATTTATCTAAGACTTCCATTACTTGATCTTCAACTAAAGCTTCAGTCATTTATATCGACTCCTTTCATTATGATCATTATAATGTGATTAGAAGGAAAAAGCCACTAATGAATTCACAGGAGGTCCAAAATTATGCAGAAAGAATTATCCATTGAAGTTTACGGAACTGATGTTATCTGCGCAAGTTGCGTCAATGCCCCCTCTTCACTTGATACCTATGAGTGGTTAGAAGCCGCCATATCAAGGAAATACAAAGATCAGTCATTTTCAATTACCTATATCGATATTGAGAAACCCGTGGCACTTGAGCACCAAAAAAATTACGCGCAACGCATTTTGGATGACGAATTCTTTTATCCATTAGTTTTGATTGAAGGAGAAGTTGTCGGGGAAGGCTATGTGCAATTAAAGCCTGTTTACCGCGAGCTTGAAAAACACGGATTTTCTGAAGTGAAATAAAAAAACGCTCAGTTTTGAGCGTTTTTTTTTACCCGTTATGCCACTTGTACATCCACAATACGCCTGATTTCATCAGACGGGCGATGCGGCCGGTTACGGTTCGGTCCGCTAAATAAGCAAAGCCTTGCTTTTTGCCGAGGGATCCGAGAAAGCCCTTCAATTTGATTTCCGGCATAGCTTCAGGCAATGCTTCGCCTTTCCATGTGGCTTTCAATACTTTGACGATCTGTTCAGCCTGTTCTTCCGCTAACTGTGCAGAAGGCGCCATCGGCAATGCAGCACAATCCCCGACAACGTAAACATGCTCATCGTTCGGCAGCTGGTGATACTGATTGATGACTACCCGTCCGCTGCTGTCGCTGTCTAGACCCAAGTCTCGAACCGGCTTGACGGGTTGTATGCCCGCTGTCCAAACGACAGCATCTACTGGAATCGTTTCTTCGTGGTTATAAAGCATTTTGGGTTCGACTTGTGTAATATTTGAATTTGATACCACATCGACATTATTATTTTCAAACCATTTTCTGACAAAATTGCTCAAGCGTTCCGGAAAATCGCGGAGGATTCGGGGACTGCGGTCAAACAGTTTGATCTTCAAGTCTTTACGGCTTTCACGCAATTCGCTGGCCAGTTCGATTCCACTTAGCCCCGCTCCTACAACGCCTACAACTGCACCTGCTGGCAAGCCAAGCAGCGCTTGGTACGCAGCACGTGACTTCCCAATGGTCTGGATGCTGTAAGTAAACTCATCAGCTCCAGGTACATTATGGTACTTGTCTTCACAGCCCAAGCCGATCACCAAATCGTCATAAGCAATACGTTCACCATTATCCATGAAGACGCATTTTTCCTGCAAGCCGATTTCCAAAATTTCACCATTCACTACCTTTAGACGCTCATGTTCTGGGAAAGGAACGCGGACTTCATGGTCAGCTTCTGTACCGGCTGCTAAGGCATAGAATTCGGTCTTCATGCTATGAAATGGCGTGCGGTCGATTAAAATTATTTCGGTATCCTGTGGAAGGCTGGTTGGCAATAGACGAAGCAAAATTCGCATGTTGCCATAACCGCCTCCAAGTAAGACTAGTTTTCGCATAAAAATCTCCTTTAACTTTCGTCTGTCTCATCGATTTCTCAAATATGAGTATAGCTGATTGTGATAACTTTCACAATACTTTAGCCAGAAATCAATTAATTGACTCTAGCCTCGAAAAAAGGTAGGATTTCGTTGTAGTGAGGTGACTTAGAATGAAACCGATTGTTGAATTTTGCATTAGTAATATTGCCAATGGCGCACAAGATTCTTTTGAAAAACTCGAACGGGATCCCAATCTCGATGTTTTGGAATACGGCTGTTTAAGCTATTGCACAAAATGTTCCGAGTCTCTATATGCACTGGTTAACGGAGAAATTGTCGAAGCGGAATCAACCGATGAGCTGACGAAAAAAGTTTACGAATTCATAGAGGAAAACCCGTTATTTTAAACCACTGAAAAACGGTTTTTTGATCTCTGAAAAGAGTCAGTTGAAGATTCCACAATCCGCAAAATGCGGTTTAGCCCGTCCGTCAGCTCTATGCTGTACGTGGGCTTTTTTTGATCCCTACTTTTTGCTCATACTTCCCAAAAACCAAGATTTTCAATGACAAAGCTTGGGACCTGTTTTTTCTCCAATACCGTCTCCATTCGGCTAACACCTGTATTGACGTGGATGGTATCGATACCGAAATGGATGCCCGCCTGGATGTCTGTATCGTAGTTATCCCCAATCATCACCATCTGGCTTTTTTCAAAACCGTATTCATGCTGAATGGCTTCCAGCATATGAATTTCCGGCTTGCCGATGTAAACAGGATCTACATCAGCCGAGGAGGATACCAATGTAGTAAATGCGCCATTTCCGGGTAAAAAGCCTTTTTCCGAAGGAAAGGCCAAATCCTGGTTTGTTGATAGAAAAACCGCGCCGTTCCGAATTTCTAAGCAGGCAGTCGCTAGCTTATCGTAGGTGATATTACGATCGATTCCCATCAATACGATGTCAGCCTTTTCTTGCACCCGTTCGACTCCCTCCTGACGCAGCGCCTGATCCAAACCATCCGACCCAATCATATAAACAGTCCTCCCCGGGTACCAGCGCTTGATGTATTTTGCCGCTGCAATTGCAGAAGACATAATGCGTTCTTTTTTTGCAGTGATACCAAAGCCTGCCATCTTATCCTTTAATTGCTGCTGCGTCATGGACGCATTATTGGTTACAAAAAAAGGTTCGATCCCTTTTTGTAGAAGACGTTGGACAAAGCCTGCAGCCTCTTCAACCGCTTCCGTTCCGCGATACACTGTTCCATCCAAATCCAAGCAATAGGTTTGATACTCTTTTTTAGTTTTCATCGTTTTTCTCCGGTATAAATGCCGAAACTGGTCCCAGCTCGTGAACAAGATAATGCTCAACTTTTGGTCCGAATGCTTTCAATGACTCGAAGTTGTTATCGATTGCACCTTTAATGGCCTGCTGATCGACATTCATAAATTCGCGGACTAGCATTTTACGGAGCGCAATTACCTGCTTTAATGGCTGATCCATTTCTTTTGTAATCACTTTTTCATCCACCAGTATGTCGATAATATCATCATAGCTTCCCGGATCACGCATGATAAATCCATCGATCATAGAGTTGCCAACATCGATGATTGACTCGATAATATTCGCCCCTACACGTTCTAGCGCAAGTTGATCACCTAGTGATGTCCACTGCTGATGGCTTTCATAAAAATCCAATAAAGAATTCATATACTGAATGGTTCCAGTAATTTTGTTGCGGTCAATAAAATACATAAAAAAACCCTCCAATAGGCGTTTGAAAATCTTTCATTTCTTCCTTTATCATATCATAATGCATGAAAAAACCCCCGACGGATCAAATGTCCGTTTCGGGAGTCTGTTGTTCGGGTTCTTCAATCGGAAGAACTACTTTTCCGACTTTCTTTATCACGAAATAGGCACAGCCGAAATTGCAGTATTCGTATAGATAGTCCTGTAGCGTGCTAATTTTCGTATCATAAGTCGCTTTATGGTTAGCATCTTCAAAAAATCCTTTTAACCGCAGCTGCCCATAGCCCCAATCACCCAAAATGTAATCGTATTTTAATAAGATTTCACTAAAGCGAGCGGTTATTGCTTCCTCCTGAAACGCTTCTCGATAATCGATCAATATGTCATAATTCCACTGATCCAATGTAAACAATTTTTTCACCATCCATTAGCTGTTAATAGCAGCCGCTTGCTCTTCTCCGAGGCGCTGACGCTCTTTGGCAGCTGCATTGACTTGCTCATCCGCATGATAGCTGCTTCGAACCAAAGGTCCTGATTGGCAATGTGAGAACCCTTTGGTCATCGCAATCTCCCAGAATTCCTTGAATTCCTTTGGCGAATAATATTTTTGTACAGTTAAATGTTTTTTCGAAGGCTGGAGGTACTGGCCGATCGTCATAATATCAACATCATTTGCGCGCAAATCTTCCATGACTTCGATGATCTCTTCTTTCGTTTCACCTAAACCGATCATCAAAGAAGATTTTGTCGGAATTTCCGGATGTAGTTCTTTCGAACGCTTCAACAGTTCCAGTGAACGGTCATATTTAGCACGTGCTCTGACTCTTGGTGTCAACCGCCGCACAGTCTCTATATTGTGATTTAAAATATCAGGTTTCGCATCCATCAGCCTTTCCAAATTTTCATAGATTCCACCCATATCAGAAGGCAGGACTTCAACAGTCGTAAATGGATTGGCTCGCTTGATCGCCCGAATAGTTTCAGCAAAGACGGCTGATCCACCATCTTTCAAATCGTCGCGTGCAACGGCAGTGATGACAGCATGCTTCAAGTTCATCATTTTTACAGAAGCAGCGACACGTTCAGGCTCCTGTAAATCCAATTCGTTCGGCAAACCTGTTTTTACCGCGCAGAAACGGCATGCTCTCGTGCAGACAGCGCCAAGAATCATAAACGTAGCGGTTCTCCGTGTACCCCAGCACTCATGGATATTCGGACATTTTGCTTCTTCACAGACGGTATTTAAATTATTTTCCCGCATCATTTTCTTTAAATCCGTATAGTTTTCATTGGTGTTGAGTTTGATCTTTAACCAATCGGGCTTTCTAAGATGTTCCTGCTTTGTTGACATGCACATCGTCCCCTATCTATCTGATTTATGTATGGAATCCAATTCTAATTCAAATGTATCATAAAGGCATGCTACTCACAAGTTGGTGTATCGCTCTGAAAAAATGTAAAAGCCCGGAAACTAGAAGTTTCCGGACCTTTACATTATACGTTATTTGCAGCGTCACTTGCTTTGTTCTTTTTGCTGCTGTTAATTGCGTGCATGATGCTGGCAGCTAATCCGCCCCATATAATGACGATGCCGATGATCATAACTACGATTGCACTAGTTGTCATATCAAGTACCCCCTATTTTTCTTCGTCGAACCGGGCATGGTCTTTATGCCATTTGCCCAGTGAGAATAAGATTCCGAGAACAAGTGCTCCAACTGCTACAGCCACGCCGCCTGTTAAGGTGAACATGTCACTATAGCCTTCATAGTTTCCTGTTTCATTGTCGAATTCCTTAAGGATATTCAGTTTCAACAAACCAAACATCATATAACCTAAGACGATTGGCGTTATAACTCCCAAGCTGACCTTCCACCATGCACCGAGATGAATATCGGAAATACTGTTTGCATGACTTTGAAGAGTATCTGCTTTTCGCAAAACCCAAACTACCATAACAACTTCGACAAGCCCGACTGCAGCTACACCAAATTGGTTAATATAGTAATCAGCAAGATCTAAGAAGAATAATCCGCCTTGAGTAGCAAATAAAATTGAAATCAATGCTGCCAGTCCACCACCAAAAGCAACTGCTTTCGTACGGGAGAGTCCAAATTTCTCAGAAATTCCCGCAACATATGTTTCAGTGATTGACATCAATGAAGTCAAACCTGCCAAAGTTAAGGACAAGAAGAATAAGACTCCGAAAAATCCGTTAAATCCTGGAAATTCGTTAATGATTTGTGGAAATACCACAAATGCCAAACCGACACCAGCGGTAGCCACTTCAGAAACTGGAACTCCAGCTTGGTTAGCCATAAATCCAAGTGCCGCGAAAACTCCAATCCCTGCCAGAAGCTCAAAACTAGAGTTTGCAAATCCAGTGATAAATGCATTATTCGTAATATCCGATTTTTTTGGAAGATAGCTGGAATAAGTGATCATTATCGCAAAAGCTACAGACAGACTAAAGAAAATATGTCCGTAGGCGGCGACCCAAACCGACGGATCCATAATGGCGTCAAAATTCGGTCGGAAAAATGCATCCAAGCCCACCATCGCGCCGTCCAATGTCAATGCACGGACAACAACAATAAGGAAAATAACTACCAATGTTGGAATGAAAATCCGATTGGCCATCTCAATTCCTTTTTTAACACCTGCAAGTAGTATCCCTAATGTAATAATCCAAACTAGCGCTAATGGTATAAAGATTCCCCAGACAATTTCCCCTGTTTGTCCCGGTACCGCATTTAGCTGTAAGAAATCATTAAATAAAAATCCTTCTGTATCTTCTCCCCACGCTTGGTTGAAAGAAAAAATCGTGTAGCGCATTGCCCAAGCAATAATAACCGCGTAATAGACAGATATGACAAAGGAGACAAATACTGCCCACCATCCAATCCATTCTGCTTTCTTGCCGCTCATTCTGAAGAATGACAATGGCGCCGATCCCCGGTATTTATGTCCGATGGTGAATTCCAAAATAAGAATTGGTATCCCTGCTGTCAACAGAGCGAATAAGTACGGTATAAAAAATGCTCCTCCACCATTCTCATAGGCCACATAAGGAAATCTCCAAATGTTCCCTAATCCAATTGCAGAGCCGACGGCGGCCATTATAAAGCCAGCACGTGTACCCCATTGCGAACGTTCCATCTCTCTTCCCCCTTTTTTTTCCCATTCATTTTACATAAAAATAGGAATTTTGTTTATTTTCAGATTATTAGTTAATCTAAAAATAGTATACCGAGAGGCTTTGCCAAAGTAAAGATGAATTCGCAATATATTTTTAAAAAACTATTGCCACAAAAGTAAAAAGGCAGAGAATAAGCTTCCCTGCCTTGTTTCTATTATGCATTTTGCTGTTTTTCAATAATAGTTGTCCGCTTTGACCAGACAATGAAAAGTACCGTCAGGACCGCTACAACCACCCCTAAAGAGATTAGCAGTGAACCAGTAAAGCCTATGACAATATACCCTATCGCTGCAATACCCGCAGCCGTCAACGCATATGGAATTTGTGTTAAGACATGATCCATATGATTGCTTCCCGCTCCAGTGGACGATAGAATCGTCGTATCGGAAATCGGTGAACAATGATCCCCGAATACCGCTCCTGCTAAAACAGCTGACAATGCAGGCAACAACAAGGATGGATCGGCTTCAATCATGATCGTTCCTGAAATCGGTAAAAGGATACCAAATGATCCCCATGACGTTCCTGTAGAGAAAGCCATGATGCCGGCTAAGACGAACAATAGAACCGGCAAAATAGATGTCGGTACATTGCCTTCAGAAACGACATTTGCCAAGTAAGCCCCCGTTTCAAGGGATCCGATCAATGAAGTCAATGACCAGGCAAAAATTAGAATCAACACAGCGCCCATCATTGATTTGATGCCTGCCCAGATGCCTTTGCCAATCCATCCTACATTAGCTGTTTTATTTTTCTTCATTTGCGTAACGTAAAGGATAATTGACATCAATGCCCCTAACACACCACCTGTTAATAATGAAGATGGCACGTCAGTGTTTTCGAAAATCAACCAAATATCGAATACTTGATCCGCATTCCGATAGCCGGTCCAAATCATTGCCCCTACTGTACCAACAATCAATAATAAAATCGGCAGCAATAAATCTCTAACATGGCCATGTGAATGGGTTGGAAACTCTTCTTTCATTTCACCTGGAATTGTTTTTTTAGGATCAAAAAGTTGCCCCTCAGTAATCGCAAGCACTTCGTGCTTCTTCATTTCACCAAAATCGACATCGCGGATAGCGACAAAAAAGACGATAGCTAGCGAAGCGACTACATAGAAATTCATTGGTGCCATCCATAGGAAAGCTTCCAGCGCGGAATACTCAACGAAGGTCTGGCTGGCCAGGATGGTTGCAATGATGCCAATGATGGCTGCACCCCAGCTTGATACCGGAGATACTACACAGACAGGTGCGGCAGTGGAATCGATAAAGTAAGCAAGCTTGGCACGTGAAACTTTGTAACGGTCCGTAATTGGGCGCGCTACTTGCCCCACTGTCAAGGCGTTGAAATAATCATCGATAAAGATAATCATTCCAAGAACGACTGTCAGAACTTTTGCCCCTGTTCTTGACTTGATACGAGTCGAAGCCCATTCAGCGAAAGCGTGGCCGCCTCCCGACAAACTAACGAATGCTGTAATAATGCCTAGCAATAACAGAAAAAGAATGATAAAGACATTGTAAGCATTGAAGCCTTCGTTCCAAAAAATAATAGCAAATGATGTCACAAGCTCCTGTAAAGCTTCAAGCGGCGCAAACCATGTCAGGATAATAGCTGCTGCAACAATACCGGTGCCCAGTGACAATAGCACACGGCGCGTTAAGAGCACCATAACGATTGCAATGATCGGCGGCAAAATCGAAAAAATCGTATTTTCCATAAAAATTCCTCCTCTTTTTTGATGGGTGAAAAACGAGAAAAAAAACTGACTTCTCCAGTTGGATAAGTCAGCCTTCTACAATTCGTCTGTGCGTTAAAACGTCAAACAACCCTGTAGCTCTCCATTTAAGCTTCTACTTAAATGACAGTGACATTCTTGTTCAGAATGACCCCAATCCATCTCCCTAGACCTCAGAAAATCGATTTCGGCAAAACTTCCTTTCAGATGCGTTCCACGCGGTCAAACTCGCGCATCTTACTGATTAGTTCTGCAGCCTCTACCCACCAATATATATTTCCTTGTTAGCATAGCCCAAAATCAGCTCAAAATCAACTGCCGGTATACTCTGAACATTTCTTCTACTTCAAGGCTTTACTATGAAAATATCCACTGAAGACATCCCGAAGAAACTCTGGCATAAAGTATGTCTTAGCAGCCCGTTTCAGGCTTGGGAAAAAATAGCCAAACGTCAGCATATCTAATGTGATCAACCGGTAAATCTGGTCATGCACCGCCAGTTGTCCATTGATATAAAATCGGTGATCAATGATTTCCATATTCAAATGAAGCATCTTGCCGAACACGACTCCCCGGAATCCCATACCCTTGAGTTCGAGCTGTGGCCATTCTGCGTTCAAGGATTGCAGGTATATCTCCTTTAATTCTGCACCGCTTAACTCGACCAGGCAAGGGTTGATTGGATGAGGCAGCATCTTGTGAAAATCGTAACGAGTCAGACAACCTTCAGGCATGTCTTCCATGAAAATTCCCGCATTGAATAAGGCACAATCTGCTTCTGCAAACTCCAGCATCGCCCTACCAAATAAAGTTCCCAACTCCGAATCCTTAAACCATTCCGCTTTCAAGACCTTTGTGCTGTGAAAAATTAACTCTTCCATTTGTATTTTCCCTTGCTCAACCAGAAATTCATCGAATCCTTGTTCCACTTCATGTAATCGGGAAGTCTCAATCAACTGTGCCGAAGATTTTTCAAATGCGTTTTCTACAGCGATGTGTCCAACATAGAATCCAAATTTGCCGGCAGCTCCAAGCAGTGTATCCCCTTGCCATTTCCCATCATGGAATACATGATGCGTATGAGCGCCTAAAATAATATTGATTTGCGGGCAGAGGTCCACCAAAAGCTCGTCTTCTTTGATACCAAGATGCGACAAACAGACGATCAAATCTGTCTCTTCTTTTATTTCTTCTACTGCCTGAATGATTGACTGTTTCGCATCGGTGATTTGCCAGCCCAGCTTACGGTAAAAAGGAGTAAATTCAGCAGTCGCTCCTACCAAACCGATACGCATTCCGTTTTTTGCGTGGATGATGTGATAAGGTTTTGCCCAGTCTGGCCGATTGCCTTCCAAATCGAATAAATTTGACACCACAACTTTAAAATCAGCCTGGACGTACAAATCATCCAATTCATCTTTTGACAGCGTGATGCCTTCATTATTACCAATTGTCACTGCATCGTATTCCGCTTCGTTCAACAGCTGAACATTGCCTTTGCCGGCAGTGCCTTCTGTATAGGGATGCGAACGATCCACGTGGTCGCCAATGTCCAGTATCAAACAGACATCTCCTTCTTCTTCATGCCATCTTTTCCGTTCAGCTAAAAAAGACTTGATACGGGGCCAGTTTGTGAAATGGCTATGCAAATCATTTGTATGATAAATATGAATGGTTTTGTTCATAAAAACACCTCTTTAAGAACTGAATATTCCTTCGTAAATTGATCGCAGTCCTAGAACCAGGAGCACAATCCGTAAAATCGTCACCAACATTTCCGAATCGAGGCGTTTGTTTAACCTTGCTCCAATTTTTGCACCGATGTATGCACCTGGAATAACTGCAATCGTATAAATCCATGGTACATGACCCAATGCAATGTGAGTGACCGAATTGACAAGAGCCGATAAAAAAACCATGAACATCGATGTACCAATCGCCACGTGAGGAGGAAACAAGAATAAGAGAATCATGGCTGGCACAATAATCGATCCCCCACCTATACCGAACAGTCCTGAAGCAAATCCAACAAAAAATGTCAGTATCAACGCAAACCAAATGGGATAGCCGTAAATGTATTGCTTGTCCTCATTGTCCGTAAACGTCGTCTTGCGCCCATTATCAACAAACCAGTGAACAGCCTTCAGGTGATCACGCATCATCAAAAGCAAGGATAGAAAAACGAGAAGAATACCAAAGTATAGATTGAATGAAGGCAGATCCAGGTTTTTATTGACAAAAGCGCCAATCACCGTTCCCGGCGCGCTTCCCGCAAAGAATATAAGGCCACTTTTATAATCGACTGTCCGAACTTTCATATAGGCTAAAGTGGAAGAAAGTCCTGTGAAAATCATCATGATAACGGATAAGCCAACAATTTTTTGCGGGGAAAGCTCAGGAAAAAATGCGAAACTTGTGCCTAAAAACAGCAAGGCCGGGACCAGTATGACTCCTCCACCCAGTCCTATCAAAGCGCCTACGATACCGGAAATCACACCGACAAACGCCATGATTAAGAAAATCATTAAAATCCTCCTTCAAATAAATCCATCTGCTTTGGCGAAAGCCCATCAAAGGATAATCCATTCATTTTCTGGAACTCCTTCGCATCACCTGCTGCATGGCCCCCTGAATTGTTATTAAAGATAACATAGACATTCTCAGTAGTATCGGCCAATGACTCGACTGCATGGCTGATTTCCTCGAGTTCTTCATTGTTGTAGTCATACAAGTAACGGACTTCACGCCAATTTTGCCCATGTCCCGGATTCAGCCATCCATGGACATTGCGCCCATGAATGCGCACTAGCACCTTATTTCCCCTCGAAGATACGGGTACCAGCGGAATCGAGCCATCTCCTGCCTGAGGTTCGTCACAGACCGAATGAATCAGGTTATTGTCTCGCAGAAAATCCAGCGTTTTTTCTCTCATCCCATTGGCATACCAGGACTGGTGACGAAACTCTATCGCCAAGTCAAATTCAGTCAAACGTCCAGTAATTTCCCGAAGTTGTTCGACGTTCTCTTTCTGGCAATCAAACCATGGCGGAAATTGCAATAGTACCATTGCGAGCTTGCCTTCTTCTTTCAATGGCCGCACGGATTTACAAAATGATTCGAACATGTCGTCACGCGACTCAAATGGATTTTCTCCACGTTGATGTCCCGTCATTCCCTGATAAGCTTTCACCACGAATTGGAACTGTTCAGGCGTTTCGGCAATCCATTTCCGGATATTCCGTTCAGGTTGAACCGCATAAAAAGAGGAATCCAGTTCGACAATCGGAAAATGTGCGCTGTAATCAATCAATTTTTCTGTTTTCTTTGAGCCTGGGCTATAGACATCCGGATGGTCTCCCCAACCCGTCAATCCTACATAAATCATCGTCCCGCCTCCATTTTAGTTATTATTTTATGATAGCATAGAAAAAATAGAACGTCTTTTTTAAAGAGAGATTCTTTCAAGCTATTGAGATTTCGAAGTCCTATTTTCATAACAGCTTTACTTTTATAAGTCGATTTTGAGAATCACTTATTTGCCGCAGCGGCATCTTAAGGCTTGACTCACACGATAAGCCGGAAAGATCACCCGTCTTATCGCTCTGCCCAGCCCGTAAACGTGCCGATGCTAAGCTAGTTGCTTAATAAAAAGAGAAATTAAATGTTGTGTTCTGATAAAAGTGTAAGCCTGTTAATAAATTCTTAAGAAATACCGAGAGGCATCAGTAATAAAATTTAAATAACTGTTCCTCCATTCCATTCTTTTGACTGTGCAACACTTTTTTCAAGAAAAGTTGAGGAGATGAAATGATAGTGAAGAAAATATAGGACTATAGAGGAATCGTTGAAAAATTTGAGGCCCATCGCAATGATGAATTGGCAGTGCCGATGTCTGCGTATATGCGCAATCAGTTCGACTTTCTGGGCATTAAAACCCCATTGCGGAATGCATTGCTGAAAGAGCAATTTCTAGAGCACCGGCTGCCAGATCCGGTACAATTAGCAGAAGAAGTTTGGAAACTTTATAACTTGCCGGAACGGGAATACCAATATGCGGCGATTGCTTTATTGGAGAAAATGAAAAAGCAGTTAACGACGGAGGATTTTCCTTTTCTCCGAGAGCTCATTGAAAGCAAGTCCTGGTGGGACAGCGTTGATCCCATCGTTACACGAACACTTTGCTACGTCATCGAAACAAATCGGACTGCAGGTACTGCTGACATGTTTGCGTGGTCCAAAGCCCCAAATATCTGGACTAACCGCTCAGCTATCCTCCATCAATTGAAATACAAACAGCAGACAGATACTGTAACACTGGCTCACATTATTTTGCAGCATGCCGCATCCTCTGAGTTTTTCATTCAAAAGTCTTTCGGTTGGGCGCTGCGCGAGTATGCCAAAACGGACGCTGAGTGGGTGCGGTCTTTTGTATCAGACCATACTTTAATGCCCCTCAGCAAACAGGAAGCGCTAAAACATGCCAAAAAATAACCTTTGGTATACGCAACATGCCAAAGGTTATTTTTACTTATTGAATATTCATTTCAGTCTTTTAGAACAATCTTCCGAATCCTTTGTCTTCCCCAATAACGGACTTTGCCGATTCCATCAGCTGTTTCTTCTCGGTTTCATCGATTTATCCATCTTCACAAGCTAGTTCATCAGCTTGCTCAAATACTTCTTTTACTTGCCTCGACTCTATATTGCTGAGCTTCTGTTTTAGCGTCTTGAATATTTGACTCATCCCTGACATAGCCCTTTGAAATTTCATCTACGTTTCTATACCCGCTGATTAACACGTAAAACGGCATACCTTCTTGCATTGGGGTTAGATTTACATTGAGCAAATTCCACAAAAACAACCCTTGGCATGAAAGTCATCATACCAAGGGTTGTTTGCTAGTCTATTAACCGATAGAGCCTTCCATTTCGAACTTGATCAAACGGTTCATTTCAACCGCATATTCCATTGGAAGTTCTTTCGTGAATGGTTCGATAAAGCCCATAACGATCATTTCTGTTGCTTCTTGTTCCGAAACGCCACGGCTCATCAAGTAGAACAATTGCTCTTCAGATACTTTTGAAACTTTCGCTTCGTGTTCCAATGAAACGTTATCGTTTAAGATTTCGTTGTATGGAATTGTATCTGAAGTTGATTTGTTGTCCATGATTAACGTATCACATTCAATGTTTGAACGTGCGCCGTCCGCCTTGCGTCCAAAATGGACCATCCCACGGTATGAAACTTTACCGCCTTGTTTCGAAATGGATTTCGAAACAATTGATGAAGATGTATTTGGAGCCAGGTGAATCATTTTCGCGCCGGCGTCTTGGTGCTGCCCTTTACCAGCGATAGCAATCGACAAGGTCATGCCGCGTGCGCCTTCGCCTTTCAAGTAAATAGCTGGGTATTTCATTGTCAATTTCGAACCGATGTTGCCATCAATCCATTCCATTGTGCCGTTAGCGTCAACAAATGCACGCTTCGTTACAAGGTTAAAGACATTATTTGCCCAGTTCTGAATCGTTGTATAACGGCAATAAGCATCTTTTTTCACAATGATTTCAACAACAGCGGAGTGAAGTGAATTTGTCGTGTAAACAGGAGCTGTACAGCCTTCTACATAGTGAACGCTTGCGCCTTCATCAACAATGATTAGTGTACGCTCAAATTGACCCATGTTTTCCGAGTTGATACGGAAGTAAGCTTGAAGTGGAGATTCTACTTTAATGCCTTTAGGTACATAAATGAACGATCCACCAGACCAAACTGCCGTATTCAATGCCGCAAACTTATTGTCTGCTGCCGGAATGACCGACTGCCAATATTCTTTGAACAGGTCTTCATTTTCACGAAGAGCAGAACCGGTATCCTTAAAGATGATGCCCATGTCTTCCAATTCGACTTTCATATTATGGTAGACGACTTCAGATTCGTATTGAGCCGAAACACCAGCCAAATACTTTTGCTCTGCTTCTGGAATACCTAATTTATCAAATGTGCGCTTGATTTCTTCAGGAACTTCATCCCATGAAGTCTGGCTCGCTTCTGATGGCTTTACGTAATACGTAATTTCATCAAAGTTCAACGAACCTAAATCGCCGCCCCATTGTGGCATTGGCATTGAGTAGAACAACTTTAACGCTTTCAGACGGGATTTTAACATCCATTCTGGTTCTTCTTTTATTTTCGAAATTTCTCTTACAATGTCTTCAGTGAGCCCACGTTTAGATCTAAAAACTGAAACATCCTTGTCGTGGAACCCATATTTGTAATCACCGATTTCTGGCATTTTTTTCGCCATCGTCGTTCCTCCGTTCTCTATTATGATTTTTCTTCGTTTTGCACGCCTTTTCCCATGGCTTTCCATGCTAGAGTCGCACATTTGATACGGGCCGGAAACTGAGAGACGCCTTGCAATGCTTCAATATCACCAAGATCAATTGAATCATCATAGTCTTTGCCGAGCATCATGTCGGAAAAGATGCCGGAAAGCTTTAATGCCGTATCAATTCCCTGTCCTTTGACAGCCTGCGTCATCATGGAAGCAGAAGCCATTGAAATCGAACATCCTTCACCGTCAAACTTCGCATCTTTGACGATGCCGTCTTCGACCTGCAAAGTCAAAAGGATGCGATCTCCGCAGGTCGGATTGTTCATCTCGATATTGACACTGTTGTTTTCAATCGCCCCTTTATTGCGGGGCGTTTTATAATGATCCATAATAACACGTCGGTATAATTGGTCTAAGTTATTAGAAGCCATCGGTGAAATACTCCTTTGTTGAACGCAGACCTTCCACTAAGCTGTCCACATCGGACTCACTATTATATAAGTAGAAGCTCGCGCGTGCTGTAGCTGTAACTTCCAGCCATTTCATTAAAGGCTGCGCACAATGATGACCTGCACGAACCTCAATGCCACTCATATCTAGGACAGTGGCAAGATCGTGTGGATGAACATCATTCAAATTGAAAGTGACGATGCCAGCCCGCTGTTGCGGATCTGCTGGACCGTATATTTCCAATCCTTCAATCGAGTTCATTCTCTCCATTGCGTAGGCAGCCATTTGATGTTCATGCTTTTCAATTTCATTTAAGCCGATTTCATTTAGAAAATCTATCGCTGCGCCTAATCCAACAGCGCCTGCAATAATTGGCGTACCGCCTTCGAACTTCCAAGGCAGCTCTTTCCACGTTGAATCGTATAAACCGACGAAGTCAATCATTTCCCCGCCAAATTCCACCGGTTCCATATTGTTCAATAATTCTTTTTTGCCGTAAAGAACACCGATTCCAGTAGGACCACACATTTTATGTCCAGAAAATGCAAAGAAATCACAGTCTAGCTGCTGAACATCTATTTTCAAATGAGGCGCCGCTTGGGCACCGTCAACAACCATAACCGCACCATTTTTATGGGCAATTTGCGCAACTTCCTTTATCGGATTCATCGTACCGAGGACATTAGAAACATAAACCATCGAGACGATTTTTGTTCGCTCTGACACTGCTGCACGAACTTGCTCCAAAGAAATCGTACCATCTTTTTCAAGTTCAACATATTTTAAAATGGCTCCACGTTCTTTCGCCAACTGCTGCCATGGAATAATGTTGGAATGATGCTCCATATAAGTGATGACGATTTCGTCGCCCTCTTCTACATTGGCTCTGCCGTAGCTTTGCGCAATGAGGTTAATAGCAGTTGTCGTTCCCCTTAGGAAAATAATTTCTTCCATCGAATTGGCATTGATGAATTCCCGAACCTTTTCACGTGCGCCCTCATATTGTTCAGTCGCGCGGTTACCAAGCGTATGGACGCCTCGGTGCACATTGGCATTATTCAGCTTATAATAATCCGTTAATGCCTCAATAACTTGAACAGGTTTTTGTGAAGTGGCAGCACTGTCCAAATAAACTAGTGGGTGACCATTTATTTCTTGGTTGAGTATTGGAAAATAGCTTTTTATTTCTTGGTTGATCATTAGCGGACTTTCCTTTCGATAACCTCCGTCAATTGCTTTTTAACGCCTTCGATTGGCAATACACGGACAACCGGTGCCAAGAAACCGTGAATAACAAGACGTTCAGCTTCTTGTTTTGTAATACCGCGGCTCATTAAATAATACAATTGAAGCGGATCTACACGACCAACTGATGCAGCATGTCCTGCCGTTACATCGTCTTCATCGATTAAAAGAATTGGATTGGCATCACCACGTGCTTTTTCACTTAGCATCAACACACGTGATTCTTGTACTGCGTTAGATCTTGTCGCGCCGTGTTCGATCTTGCCGATACCATTAAAGATGGCAGAAGATGAATCCTTCATAACTCCATGCTTCAAAATAAAGCCTTCGGAGTCTTTGCCCCAGTGAACAACTTGAGTGGTAAAGTTTTGTTTTTGTGATCCACGTCCAACGACAACACTTTTCGTATCGCCATAAGAATTATCGCCGATTAGATGCGTCGTGTTTTCAGAAATCGTGTCGCTATCATTCATCATACCTAAAGCCCATTCAATACGTGCGTCACGAGCCACGATGCCGCGTCTGTTTACATACGTAATAAAGCCTTCTGCTAATGTATCCACTGCGCCATAAGTGATTTGTGCGTTATCTTCAGCAAACACTTCTGAAACGATATTCGCTAAACCATTTGCATGTGGAACTGTCGAGTAATAGTTTTCCACATATGTTACTTTACTGCTTGTATCCGCAACGACAATTACGTGGTTAAACAATGACGCGTCAGCGTCATCATGGTAAAAGACCACTTGTACAGGCTCTTCTACAACAACATTTTTCGGAACATAAAGGAATGCTCCGCCGTTCATCAACGCTGCATTTAACGCTGTCAACTTATGTTCGTCCGTTTTCACGCCATTTGTCATAAAGTATTTTTTGACCAAATCGCCGTGTTCACGTAAAGCTGTAAAAATATCCGTCAAAATTACACCTTGTGCTGCAAGATCATCAGAAATGCGTGAAAATGCAGGTGTATTATTGTGTTGGATATAAAGATTTTTTTGTTCTAGGTCTACAATGGACTTAATATCATCCGTTAAGTTTTCAATAGAATCAAAAACCGAACTTTGTACTGTATGAACTGGAAAATCTGTAAAATTCCAGCTAAGGATTTTTGTTTTATCTGGTTTTGGTAAAGGCAAGCTTTGCGCTTCACCAAATGAACGAAGACGAAGCTCAGTAAACCATGAAGGTTCACCATTCATTTCTGAAAAAGAGCGCACGTCCTGCTCGGTCATTTTTAAATTTGTTTCAACCGTCATGCTAGTCTCTCCCTTCAATTATGCTTGTCCTACAGTCTCGTCTTCAATACCAAGTTCAACTTTGATCCAGTCATAACCTTCAGATTCAAGTTTGAGAGAAAGTTCTTCTCCACCTGATTTAACGACACGTCCTTGCATCATTACGTGGACGTGGTCAGGCGTAATATAGTTCAACAGACGCTGATAATGAGTAATAATCAAGCAACCGAAGTTTTCGCCCTTCATTTGGTTGATACCGTCTGAAACAACTTTCAATGCATCGATATCCAAACCAGAGTCAATTTCGTCCAGAATAGCGATTGTTGGTTTGATCATCATCAATTGAAGAATTTCATTGCGTTTCTTTTCTCCGCCTGAGAAACCTTCATTTAAGTAACGCTGCGCCATTTCCTGTTCCATGTCGAGCACTTCCATTTTGTTGTCCAATTCACGAATGAATTTCATCAGTGAAATTTCATCGCCTTCTTCGCGACGTGCATTCATCGCAGAACGCATAAAGTCAGCATTGGTTACGCCTGAAATTTCACTTGGATATTGCATGCCAAGGAAAAGACCTGCGCGCGCGCGTTCGTCTACTTCCATTTCAAGAACGTCTTCGCCGTCCAAAGTGATAGATCCTTGTGTGATTTTGTATTTAGGATGACCCATGATAGCTGATGCTAAAGTTGATTTACCAGTACCGTTAGGCCCCATGATTGCATGTATTTCACCTGTATTAATTGTTAAGTCTACACCCTTTAAAATCTCTTTGTCTTCGATTTTAACGTGTAAATCTTTAATGACCAAAGTTGACATGTAAATACCTCCATATAAGTTAATGTTGAATGGCGAACCATTCTTAATTAGTATCATTCTAATCTTAACTCATATTCACCTTACTAGCAAATCATTAAACTGTCTAAAAAGTTGCGGCAAAACATTTTAGAATACTGGATTTCTCTCTTATTTTTAAAAGCGCTATATGATAACTGTCATACTTTCAGATTTTCAATAATAGCTTCTCAATTGAGAATTTATTTCAATAAAAAACCAGCACCCAAAGATGCTGGTACCATTTTTATATGATTAGTCTCGATGAATCTGCCGTTCGATTTGGCTAGCTACTTTTTGACCTAGCTGATAATCCTTTTCACGGCGCTGTTCAACTTCAAGTATTTTATCAGGATCATTTTGATATTCGTCAATTCCGAAACCATGCGCGTTTCTGAACGCCTGTTCCAATTTCTCCGTCTTTTCAATTCCTTGCGAATCGATAATGAACCATTCCTTTCAATTTTTGGGGTTTTGAAGATTACTTTAACTATTATACCCCGTGGAATATCAAATAAACATATAAATAGACGGATTAATCTGAAAATAGAACTATCGCCTTATATTCCTGCTAGGATCAAAAACCCCCTGACATTTTCTTGTCAGGGGGTTTTCTTATTTATTGTGAAACTTCATTGTAAATGCTTGAAGCAGCTAAATCCTGCTCTACAAGCAATTCATTTAATATTGCATCGGCTTCTCCGAATTTTTCGTCAGCTGCTTCAAAAGATGCATCTTTCGTCAATTCTTCAGCTTTCATTTCATATGATTCAATCATTGCTGCAAAAGCAGTATCAAACTTTTCTTGCTGCTCTTCTAATGCTGCTGGAATTTCCACCGTTTCGACAGCGTTCGCTGCTTCTTCAGCAGAAGCGATTGCTGCAGCTTTCATCGCTTGAAGCTCTTCGCCTTCTGGCAACGTGTCTTCTGCTTGGTTCATCTCGAATGCATTCAAGTCAGCATCTACTGCATTGATGGTATTCGGAATAGACATGTAAAATTTCATCAGTTCCTGTTTCACTTCTTTGCTGTCTTCAGAACCTTCAGCGCCTGCTGTTGTTTCTTTCGATTCAGCTGATTCCTCTTCTCCACAGCCGGCTAGTAAGACTGCAGCTGTTAAACCGATTGCCCATAATTTCTTCATGATGTTTCCCCCTATTGTGTAATATCTTCGTTATAATAGCACAGAAATTACCAATAGAATAGACCTATTCAAATAGCCATAATTGCTCGAATCATTCGACTACTTTAAACTTTTTTGGCCATTTGTAAAACGGTCGACAATATGCGCCAAAGCACCGTCCCCAGTGACATTTGCTGCAGTACCAAAACTGTCCTGTGCCATATAAAGTGCAATCATCAAGGCAACCATTGTTGGATCAAATCCTAGCATGACTTTCAGCAAACCAATCGCTGCCATGACTGCCCCACCAGGAACTCCTGGTGCAGCAATCATCGTAACACCTAGCATTAAAATGAATGGGAAGAAGCTGCCGAATGTCGGCACTCCGCCTGTCAGCAGTACAACACCAATGGCACACGATACCAGAGTGATGGTACTGCCGGATAAATGGATAGTCGCAAACAAGGGAACCGTAAAGTCCGCCACCCTTTCATTGGCTCCGGATTTGCGAGCTTGGCGCAAAGTGACCGGGATTGTTGCCGCTGACGACTGAGTCCCAAGTGCCGTGAAATAAGCTGGCATCATTGTTTTCAAGATTGCAAAAGGATTTCTTCCTTTCAAAGCCCCAGCTGCTGAGTATTGAAGCAAAAGCATGGTCCAGTGAAGAATGATGATCATCACAAAGACAATGGCGAATAATGATAAGATTTCAAACACCGCTCCGCCATAGGCCATATTGGCAAAAATACCGAAGATATGGAACGGCAACAAAGGAATGATGACATAAGAAATCGTCTTTTCAATAATCGCTTGGAACTCATCAAAAAACGACGCCATGGTCTTGCTTCCTGTCGATGCCATCCCGATGCCCAGCAAGAAAGCCAGTATCAAAGCAGACATTACGCCGAAAACAGGCGGCATTTCAAGTGCAATAAAGGAAGCTGCCAAAGCGTGTTCCGGATCTTCCATGCTGCTTAAAGAACCTGCTTTCATAAAATTGGGCAAGACAGCTGTCGCAACGAGAAAAGCTAAAACCCCTGCTATAACCGTAGAAGCGTACGCGACTCCAGTGGCCATACCCAAGAGCTTACCAGAGCCTTTTCCTAATTTGGCGATTCCTGGAGCAATAAATCCGAGAATTATCAAAGGTACAACAAAGTTTAGGAAATTACCAAAAATCGTCGTGAATGTCGCAAATACCTTCACCAAAGCTTCTGGTGCAACCAATCCAATTAGCACCCCTAAAACAATTGCCACAACGATCCGCGGCAATAAACCAAAATTGAATTTCATAAATATGTCCCCCTCATATGAACAAATGCTTATTATATATTATTCAAAATTAGCACAGACCTTCTCAAAATGTAAGGTATTCCAAAGAACGCGAAATATTTTTATTATTTAGAAAAAAATAAAAAAGCACCCCATAAGGATGCTTTTTTATATCAATCTACTGGTACCACTGAGCCGCCCCATTCTTTCAACATGAAATCTTGGATTTCCTGAGATTTTAATACTTCCACCAACGCTTTAATATTTTCATTGTCTTCATCGCCTGCACGTACAGCGATAATGTTTACGTAAGGTGAATCAGATGATTCCAATGCGATTGAATCTTCCATTGGATTGATTCCTGCATCAATTGCATAGTTTGAGTTGATCAAGACTGCATCACCTTCACCTGATTCATACAGTTGAACTAGCAGTGCTGCTTCGTAATCTGCTTCAAACTGCAAGTTTTTCGGATTTTCAACAACATCACTCACTTCAGCAGTTGTCTTATCTACGCCTTCTGCCAAAGTAATCAAGCCCTCAGCTTCAAGCAATGATAAAATACGGCCATGATCAGCTATTGAATTGCTCATCAAAATCGTTCCGCCTTCCGGAAGTTCGTCAAGAGAAGCATAGTCCTGAGAGTAAACACCGATTGGTTCAATATGAATGCCACCGGCGTTTTCGAATTCATAGCCATGATCTGCAACCTGTGATGCCAGATAAGGAATGTGTTGGAAATAGTTTGCGTCGATTTCACCCGACTCCAAATCTTCATTTGGCAGGATATAATCCTGGTAGGTTTCGATTTCAAGTTCAATGCCTTGTTCTTCAAGAATTGGTTGTGCTTGCTCTAAAATTTCAGCATGGGGCACGTTCGAAGCACCTACGCTTAATGTGTTCGACTCTTCTTCACTTGCTCCGCCATTTCCGCATCCTGCGAGTACCAATGCTGTTAATGCTGTTCCTGCTACAAATTTCTTCATGTTGAATCTCTCCCTTTTGTTGTGTTTTATATATTCACGGAAATTCCGCTATTACCGTTTATCAGCTTTTATTGTTACTAAATCGCCAATGTATTGAATGATAAAGACAATAATTAGGATTAAAATCGTCGCCATCAAAGTGACATCTTCACGGCTACGCTGAAATCCGTCTAGGAAAGCCAACGTTCCAAGGCCGCCCGCACCTATGATGCCTGCCATGGCCGTATAGCCGACCAATGCAATAGCCGTGACCGTAATCCCGGAAATCAGTGCCGGTTTCGATTCGGGCAACAGCACCTTCCAAATGATAGTACCAGTCGTTGCGCCCATTGAACGAGCTGCTTCAATGACACCTTTGTCAATTTCCTTTAATGCAATCAGTACCATACGCGCATAAAAAGGAGCTGATCCGATGATTAATGCTGGCAAAGCCGCGTTGGGTCCACGAATTGAACCCATTAGGAACAAAGTAAAAGGAATCAATAAAATAATCAGGATAATAAAGGGAATCGACCGGAAAATATTAACGAATGCTCCCGTTAGCCAATTGACCACTTTGTTTGCCCATAATTGTTTGGGCGCTGTCAAAAACAATAAAATTCCGAGGGCTAGACCAATAATAAATGTAAATAATGTCGACAATGCCGTCATATACAGTGTTTCAAGAGTGGCCTCCCACATGCTGTCCCAATCTACATTCGGGAATAAAGAATCAATCATTGTGAATCACCTCCGCCTGAATATCTTCTGAGCGAAGAAATGTCAGTGCTTCTTCAATCTCTGCTGGAGAACCCTTGAGCTGCAAGATCAAGGTTCCGTACGCGCCTCGCTGTGTGTGTGAAATATTGCCTTGGACTATATTGACTTCCGTAGAATGGCTGCGGATCAATTTCGTTAGAATCGGCTGTTCGGTTTGATCACCAACGAAAACTAATTTTACCAATTCACCTGTCGGATACAATTCCCGCAGATTTTTGATGGTTTCCTGCGAATCTCCTGTATCGGTCACCTGGGCAACAAAACGTTTGGTGATTTTCTCTTTCGGCGATTGGAAAACATTCAAGACGTCGCCCATTTCAACAACTCGGCCACCTTCCATCACTGCCACACGGTGACAGATTTTCCGGATGACATGCATTTCATGGGTTATCAAAACAATTGTCAATCCCAATCGTTTGTTGATATCGACTAGCAAATCAAGAATGGCATCTGTTGTTTCCGGATCGAGCGCAGATGTCGCTTCGTCACATAACAACACTTCGGGATCGTTTGCCAGTGCTCGGGCAATACCAACGCGCTGTTTCTGTCCACCTGAAAGCTCGGATGGATAAGCATTTTCACGGTCTGTTAAACCAACCAGTTCAATCAGTTCCTGAACCCGTTTGCCCCGTTGCGCTTTTGCCACACCAGCAATCTCAAGCGGAAACTCGATATTCTCTTTTACCGTACGGGACCACAACAAATTAAAATGCTGGAAAATCATGCTGACCTTCTGGCGGGCTTTGCGCAATTCTCCGCCTTTGATCGCTGTAATCGTCTGTTCATTGATTTCCACCGTTCCTGAAGTCGGTTTTTCTAATCCGTTCAACAGTCGGATCAACGTACTTTTACCGGCTCCACTGTATCCGATGATGCCGAATACTTCACCAGCGGAGATGGATAGGTCGACCTGGTCAACGGCCGTCAGAACCGTTTTTCCCGCATCGAATTTTTTCGTCACTTTTTTCAATTCAATCATTCCATGAACACCCCTAAATTTTAGAAATAAAAAACCCTTCCGCGCATAACTGAGCAGAAGGGCAAACGTATAGTATACGGAAACCAATCTCTCATCTTCCAAAGCTTTCGCTCTGTGTGATTTGGCACCATTTCATTTTCATGACGGTTGCCGGGCTTCATAGGGCACTTCCCTCCACCACTCTTAATAAGAGTTTCGATATGAAATTGTTGGAGAGCATAAAAAGTATACTTTCTCGACTTTAGATGGTCGCTTACATTTTTTTATCAGAAAACTAATTTACCATGACCGGCTGTATTCGTCAACAGATTTTAACTTGTCATACAAATAAGGAACTGAATGGAAAGCATAAATCTTTTCCTTCAATATCCCATCCTCCGTTATTAGCAAGCATGGTACACTCTCCACTTCATAAAGGTCCGCAATTTCCTGAATGTAGTTCAAGTTTGCTTTGCCAATCTGTAGATTTGGCAATAATTCCATGACGACCGATAACATCCTCGCAGCAACCTGGCAAGTTCCGCACATTGGCGCGTATAGGTAAAACGCTGTGATGTGATTAGTATTTTTTTCTTTGATCCATTCTTTATGCGTCCATTCCTTCATCTTCTTCATCCCTCTATCAATAGCTTTTTGACCTGGACATTCGCTGTGATGAGCACATCCATCAGTATCCGAAGCGGCGTTGCCGCGACTTCCTTATAGTTCCGGTTGATGTAAAAATGACGGGCTTCAGGAAATTCGCGTTTGACCAACTTCCGCAACTTTTCTCCCGAAGAATCGGCATCCACCAATATGATAATGTCCTGACTTTCATACGGCAACAATAATTCCTCAAGTCTAGTTGCACTTACTGTACCATTTGTGCAAAGAATCGTCACGGGTTCTGCAATGAGTGGCGCAATTCTCGACTTATCGCTGATGCCTTCCACAACAATCACTTTTCCCAAAACACTCACCCCATCGAATATAGAATTTAGAAAGAAGATATCGCCTCAGGCAAACGATGCTGGAGTAATTGGTTTTCCATAGTCTAATGCTCTTTTTTAAGCGTCTTTGAATAATAAATCCGTGGAGACTCCAAATGAGCAACGTAAACGACAAAGTCAGCTAGTTTGTAGAATATCTTTGGCGGAATCGTTCTTCACAAATTAGTAGCTCACCCTATTTACTTTAAAAATACCAGTGAAAAAGCTCATAGTCCATTTTTACGACTTGTCCAAGCATTGCAGCCGTTGTTTAGCAAGACCGCATACAAAAGAACCCTCTGCATACTGCTAGCCGGCAATAAAAAAAAGCGCCAAAACACAGGCGCTTTCCAGGGATTACTCGTTGGTCATCTCTTTGTATTGATCTGCTGTCATCAGTTCATTGACTTCTTCTTCAGAAGGGGCTTCAATAACAACCATCCAAGCCTGCTCATAAGGGGACTCATTCACAAATTCTGGACTGTCTTCAAGCTCCGAGTTGACTTCTATCACTTTTCCGCTGAGTGGCGCATACAATTCCGAAACTGTTTTAACAGATTCCACGCTGCCAAAAGGCTGGTCTTTTTTCAGTTCATCTCCAACTTGTGGAAGTTCAACAAAAACGATATCCCCTAGTTCTGCCTGTGCGAAATGAGTAATTCCGATACGTGCATTGCCATCTTCGGTTTTAACCCATTCATGTTCTTTTGAATAACGAAGTTCTGCTGGTGTGCTCATCTTGACCCCTCCAAATTATGTAGTCTATTCAAGTTCAGTTTGACATAAAAAGCTGTGAAATACAAGATGGCGCCGACCGCTTACAACCAGCTATTTTGATATTCTGCTTCTTTAAAGCCAAGTGTCACGGTTTCGCCATTCCATGCCAATGGCCGCTTAATCAGCATGCCATTTGAAGCCAGCAGCTCTAATTGCTGTTCTTCTGTCATATCCGACAACTTGTCTTTTAGGCTTAGTGAACGATAAACCAATCCACTAGTATTGAAAAGTTTCTTCAATTCCAAACCGCTTACTTGATGGATTTGAGTTAATTGCTCTTTGGTCGGTGGGTTGTCCGCAATGTGAACTTCATTATATTCCACGTTATTTTGTTCTAGCCAACTTTTTGCTTTTCGGCAAGTCATACATTTTGGATATGCATAATAGGTAATCAATTTAGAACCTCCCTTTTTTTCAAGCTTACCAAAAAGAAGACAGTCGGTCGACGAATAAAAAAATAGGCAACCCAGCGAGCTCGGGGTTGCCAGAATTTTATCGCTCATTAAACCACGTATTTCTCGACATCGACCAGCTTTACAGCCGCTTCACGTTTTTTCGCTATCACGTTATAAGGCGTCGAACGAGTCAACTTGCGTAAAGCAGATAGCATCATACGTTGGTTATCGCCTTCGATTGCAGCGATCAATGTTTCTTTTGCATCTCTTTCGATTTGATCAAATGCTTCTTGGCAATAGATTTGTGTATACAGAAGTTTTTGCTTAGATTTTTCTTCTCCTGAAGCAGCAATCGCTTTTTCAGTACGCAACACGACTGATTCCATTGCAAAGACGTTGCTGACGATGTCCGCGATGTTGATAAGGACTTCTTGTTCCGCTTCCAGTTTCGAACCGTAGGTCTGTGCTGCAAGCCCTGCTGCGAGCAATGCAATTTTCTTGGCATTTTTCACTAAATATTTCTCTTGATCTAGCGCTTCTGTGCCCACTTCTTCTGGCACCATCATCAATAACTCTTCTTGTAACTTTTGAGCGTGCTCTAGTAGAGGCAATTCACCTTTCATTGCTTTACGCAATAATGTTCCTGGTACGAGTAAACGGTTGATTTCGTTCGTTCCTTCAAAAATACGGTTAATGCGTGAATCGCGGTAAATGCGCTCGATTTCGTATTCTTGCATAAAGCCGTAGCCGCCGTGTAATTGAACACCTTCGTCTACGATATAATCCAATGTTTCCGTACCGAAGAATTTGTTCAGCGAACATTCTACAGCAAATTCAGCAATTGAATCAGCTACTAGTTTACCATCTGCCTGCTGCTCATCCGTAAATCCGCTCATGCGGTCTTCGAAAAGACCAACCGTACGATAAACCGAGCTTTCAACTGCATACAATTTAGAAGCCATTGTCGCCAGTTTTTCGCGTGTTAAGTTGAATGACGAAATTGGCGTTTTAAACTGCTGACGTTGGTTTGTATAAGGAATTGTCAATTCCATTGCACGTTTAGAAGCACCAATCGTGCCCACTCCCAATTTGTAGCGCCCGATGTTGAGAATATTGAACGCGATAATATGTCCACGTCCTGCTTCACCCAGCAAGTTCTCAACAGGAACTTCAGCGTCTTGCAAGACCAATGTCCGTGTAGAAGATGATTTAATGCCCATTTTCTTTTCTTCTGGTCCGACAGAAACGCCAGGGAATTCACGTTCTACAATAAAGGCCGAGAACTTGTCACCATCAATTTTTGCATAAACAATGAAAACATCAGCAAAACCGGCATTGGTGATCCATTGTTTTTCACCGTTCAATACGTAGTGCGTTCCTGCTTCGTTCAGTTTGGCAACTGTTTTCGCACCCAATGCGTCAGACCCTGAACTCGGCTCTGTTAAGGCGTATGCCGCGATCATTTCACCAGTCGCTAGACGTGGCAAATAACTTTGTTTTTGTTCTTCATTACCGAACAGAACGATTGGCAATGAACCAATTCCTACGTGGGCTCCGTGAGTGATTGAGAAGCCACCTGCTTTCGACATTTTTTCAGCAATTAACGCAGAAGCGATTTTATCCAATCCAAGACCGCCGTATTGTTCCGGCACGTCAGCACCGAGAAGCCCAAGTTCCCCAGCTGTTTTCAACAGTCGGACAGAATGTTCAAATTCATGGTTTTCTAGTTTCTCAACTACTGGCATTACTTCATTGTTGACGTAATCCTCAGTTGATTTTGCGATCATTTTTTGCTCTTCTGTAAAGTCTTCGGGTGTGAACACACGTGACAGGTCTGCATCTTCAATTAAAAAGCTTCCGCCTTTGATCAATGTTTTTGCTTGTTCCATGTTGTATTCCTCCTATTTTTTACTTGCTTAGGTGAGTTGTATTTTAGGTTGAGTTGCTTTTCAACTCAGATGTTACACAAACCAACTCCGCTTTCCTGCGGGCTTGCGCCGAACTAACTCGGGCTAAACGCCCGAGTGGATTTCGACACTTCGCTATCCCGCGGGAGTCTCCGTTGCTTTGCTTCACATCTTGGTGATTGGTTTATATCATTTTCCTTATTAGTAAACAGATAACTTTGAAGAAAGAGCGTAAGGCGGCGAAGGGCAAAGATGTGCTCCTGCATCGCTACGCTAGCTTCGTCGCAAAGCGTCCGCCTAAAGCGATTTCTTCCTTACCTATTCTCTAAAGCATTTCGAAGACGCCTGCTGCGCCCATTCCTCCGCCGATACACATTGTGACGACACCAAATTGTTTGCCTTGCCGTTTTAATTCGCTCAACATGCGAATCGTTAAGATAGATCCTGTAGCACCTAGCGGATGGCCCAGTGCAATGGCGCCCCCGTTAAAGTTAACTTTGTCGATATCAAGGCCTAAATGGCGGATAACGCCAAGTGACTGAGAAGCGAAGGCTTCGTTCAACTCCCATACGTCGATATCGTCGATGGTCAAGCCTGCTAATTTTAAGGCTTTTGGAATCGCCACGATTGGACCAATTCCCATAACTTCGGGCGGAACACCACCCGTTGCAAATGAACGGAATTTAGCGATAGGCTTTAATCCCAACGATTCTGCTTTTTCACGGTCCATCACGAGTAATGCACCGGCGCCATCTGACGTTTGTGAGGAGTTACCAGCTGTAACCGATCCGCGAGCTGAGAAAGCTGCTCGTAATTTGGTTAATCCCGCGATGTTCGTTCCGTGGCGGACGCCTTCGTCCATTTCAAACATCGACGTTTTTTCTTGGTAGTTATTGTTTTCGTCTACGTAACGTTTCGTTACTTCAACCGGCACAATTTCTTCATCAAAGTTACCAGCTGCGATTGCTGCTGCTGCTTTTTCATGAGAGCGGACAGCAAATGCATCTTGGTCTTCACGACTCACGCCGTATTTTGTGGCTACTTGCTCTGCTGTATGACCCATGCTCATATAATATTGAGGCGCTGTTTCAGCTAATTTTGCGTTCGGGCGAATGACATTGCCCATCATTGGCACCATGCTCATTGACTCGACACCACCTGCGATAATGGCTTCTGCTGAACCGACCATAATTCGCTCTGCTGCATAAGCGATTGACTGAAGGCCTGATGAACAAAAACGGTTGACGGTAACGGCTGAAACCGTATCCGGCAAACCTGCAAGTGCTCCGATGTTGCGAGCGATATTCATGCCTTGTTCTGCTTCTGGCATGGCGCAACCCATAATCAAGTCATCTATCGACCCGTCATAGCCGCCAGCTCGTTGTAGTGTTTCTTTAACAACTAAGGCACCGAAATCATCCGGTCGCACAGTCGCTAAAGAACCTTTTGTCGCTTTTCCGACCGGTGTGCGAGCACTGGCCACGATTACTGCTTCACGCATGTATATTTCCTCCTTATTATCAACGATTAATTACGTAATGGTTTTCCTTTAACTAGCATATGTTGCATGCGCTGTTGGGTTTTCGGTTCTGCCACTAGGCTTAAGAACGCTTGTCGCTCAAGGTCGAGCAAGTACTGCTCATCCACTTTCGTGCCGTATGGAACTTTACCGCCTGCTAAAACAAATGCTAGCTTTTTAGCGATTTTCAGGTCGTGTTCGCTGATATAGCCGGAAATGAACATGCCTTCTGCACCTAAAAGCAATGTTGCGTAGCCAGGTTCACCGGGAACTGGAACTTTTTCTCGTAAAGGTGCTTGGTAGCCGTTTTCGTATAATGACAGAGCGACTTGTTTAGCATCAAAAATTAAATGATCACTATTGACACTAATGCCATCTACGAAGTTTAAGAAGTTATTTTCACGGGCTTCTTCTGCTGAAGTCGAAACTTTTGCCATGGCGATTGATTCGAATACTTTCGTCGCGATATTTTGGTAATCGACTGTTACACCGTTTGGTAGACCTTTTAATTGTTTCATATACAACTCTTTGTTTCCGCCGCCACCAGGAATAAGACCGACGCCCGCTTCCACGAGGCCCATATACGTTTCCATCGATGCTTGAATATGAGCAGCTGGTAAGGTTACTTCTGCACCACCGCCTAGAGACATGCCAAATGGCGCTGCTACGACTGGTTTGTTGCTGTATTTGATTTTCATCATGGCATTTTGGAAAGTCTTAATCGTGAAATCAAGTTCAAAAATATTATCGTCTTGTGCTTCCATTAAGATCATTCCGAGGTTTGCACCTACACAGAAGTTTTTACCTTGGTTCCCAATAACAAGTCCTTTGAAGTTTTTTTCTACTTCATCAACTGCATAATTGATCATCTGCGTGATATCCAAACCAATGGCATTTGAGCGCGAATGGAATTCAAGCAACGCAATGCCATCACCCAAATCAATCAAGCTTGCACCTGAATTCGATTTGATAACGCCGTGTTTTTTCTTGTAGCGCTTTAAGTCGATCACTTTTTCATTTACCGGGACCGGCTCATAGCTTGTACCGTTAAAGAAATGCAAATCGTCATTTTCTTCTTTATAGAAGGTTTCATTTTCACTATCCAGCAAAGCTTGAACAAATGCTGGAATAGCATGACCTTGTTCTTTCATTTTATCGACTGATTTTCGGACGCCAAGAGCATCCCAAATTTCAAACGGACCTTGTTCCCAGCCAAAGCCCCATTTCATGGCATTATCAATGGCAACGATGTCATCCGCGATTTCTCCAGTTAGCTCAGCCGAATACAGAAGTGTCGGAGCAAGTATGCTCCAAAGCAGTTCACCGGTGCGGTCTTCTGCATAAACAAGCGTCTTCATTTTAGCTGCAAGACCTTTTTGCTGTTTCGCTAGTTCTTGTGAAGGCGTTTTCAATTTACCGGCTGTGCGGTATTCAAGCGTCTCTGGATCAAGTTCTAAAATTTCTTTGTCTTTTTTCAAGAAAAAACCTTGTCCCGATTTTGCTCCTAACCAGCCGTTTTGCACCATTTTCGTCATAAATTCAGGCGCTTCAAAAACCTTTTGTTCTTCGCCTGAAGTTTGGTCATGGACATTTTTGGAAACGTGCATGAACGTATCCAGTCCCACTACATCAAGTGTACGGAAGGTCGCTGATTTTGGACGGCCAATCATTGGACCCGTGACCGAGTCGACTTCTCCTATTGAATAGCCGCGCGCCATCATTTCACGTAAAGTTACTAGCAAACCGTAAGTGCCAATTCGATTAGCAATAAAGTTTGGTGTATCTTTGGCAATCACTACGCCTTTGCCTAAACGGTCTTCTCCGAATGCCGACATAAACTTCACTACTTCAGGAGCCGTTGTATTCGCAGGAATCACTTCCAGCAGTTTCAAGTAACGAGGCGGATTGAAAAAGTGGGTTCCCAGGAAATGCTTGCCGAAGTCTTCAGAGCGCCCTTCCACCATAGCGTTAATGCTAATGCCTGATGTATTGGAAGAAATAATAGTGCCGTCTTTTCTGACGCTATCAATCTTTTCGTATAAGGATTTTTTTACATCTAAGTTTTCAACTATAACTTCTATGATCCAGTCGACGTCTTTTAACTTTTCCAGATCATCTTCCAAATTTCCTGGAGTAATCAATTGAAGGTTCTTTATAGCTGTCAATGGAGCTGGTTTCTGTTTTAGCAGTTTTTGGATAGAACCGGTTGCAATTCGATTGCGTACCGCTTTGTCTTCAAGAGTCGCGCCTTTTGCTCGTTCTTCTTTTGACAATTCACGCGGAACAATATCAAGCAATAATACAGGGATTCCTATATTTGCAAGGTGCGCTGCAATTCCCGAACCCATAACACCTGAACCGAGTACAGCCGCTTTTCTAATTTGGTAAGCCACTAGCAAACCCTCCTTGAATTTTTGAATGAATACTCATTCATTTTTTAATTAAAAAAAATAGAACGTTCTCTATGTCTCTTAGTGTAAGTTATTTTTCATATTTTCGCAATATTTAATCGTTAAAAATCCCCTTAAATTTTCAAGAACAAATTCTTTGCCATTTTTTAAAAGCACGGTAGACTTAAAGAGAACCTACAAGGAGGCAATGCAAATGAAATCAATCTCTACTAACGAACAATTTAACGAAGTCGTAAACGGTGAACAGCCGGTAATCGTAAAATTTCAGGCAGGCTGGTGTCCTGATTGCAGACGCATGGATATGTTCATCGATCCGATCGTCGAAGAATTCGGCCAATATCAATGGGTCGATGTCAATCGTGACGAGCTCCCAGATCTTGCTGAAAAATATGATGTAATGGGAATTCCGAGTCTATTGATCTTCAAGAATG
Source organism: Planococcus antarcticus DSM 14505 (assembly GCF_001687565.2). NCBI lineage: Bacteria > Bacillati > Bacillota > Bacilli > Caryophanales > Caryophanaceae > Planococcus > Planococcus antarcticus. Next base: position 1,217,071 of record NZ_CP016534.2, on the reverse strand, counting down.
GTGAGAAAACAGCGCATCTTCACAGCGCCAATGCTAAATCACCCGGATCAGTTACAGAATTTTTAAATGACCAAAACGAGTAGGCAAAAGCCTACTCGTTTTTTCCACTCCAGTAAAACAACTTTTATCTGTTTATGATGATTTAGTTTATGCGAGATAAAATTGAGCAGCTGTCTATATCGCTCTATTCGATAAGGTCACCTTCCTATAAGATTACGGGGGTATATGAATGGATTCACAACAAGAAATACAACAATTAAAAGAACAGCTGATTTATTATCAAAAGCTGATAAAAAATATGTCGGCTCCTATTATTCCATCGGTTGTTCCAAAGACCATTTTAGTACCAATCGCTGGTTTTATCTTTACAGACCGCTTTGACATGATTTGCACTACAGTGTTGATGCATGCAGAAAAACATCGTGATACTGAACGTGTTATTTTGATTTTACTGGTGTGACGACAGATAATCTTACGGAGTTCGACTATAATGGCTTAGCCAGTGAATTGAGTCCATTAAACTCGGCACTAAGCCTAATGGGACTGCGAGCTATTTATGTTGGATTTAATCCGCTGTTTGTGCGGGAAATTGTCCGTGCCGGAATACAAGTAGAATTAGAAGTATATACGACTTTCAAATTTGCTCTTGAACATTTGCTTAGTGAAAACAAAAAGTCCTTATCCAAATTTTGATTTAACGGGTTGGTAGTGGATACTCGGAGGTGAACGTCATGAAAAAACTGATTGCTTTTCAAGGTCTTTCCCAGCACGATACGACAGTCCACGCGAAATACCGTTCTTCTGCATGTGGACCTGTGACAGTTGCCGCCATTATGCAATACCATGAAGAGCCTGAGGTTGGCATCGATCAGTTATACCGGTTGCTCGGCTCCACGCGCATCGGTCTGTTTACTTGGAGATTGCTGAGAAACTTCCATAAAGTCGGCGGCAAACGTTACAAGGTCGCAAAAGTCCGAAGCATCGAGGCAGTAAAAGTAGAATTATTGGCAGGCCGGCCGCTTGCCATGAAGTTCGACCGCTATTTCACTTTCCAATGGTTTTCAAAGCCGCCTTATAGCTATCATTGGGTACCGCTGGTCGGCTTTGAGCAGACAGCTAAAGACCTAACCCTTTATTTTCACGATAACGGACAAAAAAACCGCCCCAGCAAAATGCGGACGGTTTCTTATCAGAAAAATCGGAAAGTGCTGACCTTTGTGAAAATTACGCCCAAGGGTCGGCAGTAACACCGACATTTTTCTCGAGCTGTTTAGCAAGTTGTAATAATTGTTGATCACGGCACAATTGAATATGGTCATTGGTGTAGCTAGGAACGACAAGTTCCTCTAGCGGCAGATCCAACTGGATGTCACATTTGATGACAGCCAGTTTTTTTGATAGCAGAAGCATTTCTTTATGCTCATCAATTTTCTTTTTCTGCGCCGGTTTTAATTCGTCGATGGCTTCAAGCACGCCATCAGTCGAACCATAGTTCTGAATCAGTTGAAGTGCTGTCTTCGGTCCGATGCCTTTGACTCCAGGATAGCCATCACTCGGGTCGCCCATAAATGCTTTGACATCCGTAAATTGTGAAGGCTGAATGCTATACTCCTCAATAAACCGTTCTTCAGTATACACATCATATACATGAAATCCTTTTTTCATAAACGCGATTTTGACAGAAGGTGATAATAGTTGCAGCATGTCTTTGTCACCAGTGATGATCGTAAAGTCGACTTGATCTTGCCATTGCTTCGTAAATGAGCCGATAAAGTCATCTGCTTCGATTCCTGCCTCGCCATAATTTTTCCAGCCGAGCTGCTCGGAAATCGACTGTGCCCAATCAAACTGATGCACCATGTCTTCTGGCGGTGCTGGTCGATTGGCTTTATAGCCTTCGAAAAGATCCGTCCGGAACGTCTTAGACCCCATGTCCCAACAAACCGCCATATGAGTCGGTTTCATCATCGTTTTGGCGGCCAGTACATGGCGGGTAAATCCTTGTACACCATTAGTTGCCAAGCCTTCAGTCGTCCTGAAATACTGACCAACAGCCGATGTTGCGAAAAACGACCGGAACAACAACGCCATTCCGTCCACTAATAATACATGCGGTTTTTCCATACTAAAAACACTCCATCCTATGGTTGCCTGATTTCAATTATAACTCTTATGCAATGAAAAAACCGCCAAAGAGGCGGTTTTATCGTTTGCGTTTTATGGCTTTGTATTCGATATTCAATGCTTTGTAGAAGGAGGCCATCATTAACAGCATAATAATCGAAAACGGGAAAGCCGCAATGATCAGTACGGTCTGCAATGTACCAAGTCCACCAGTTGATAGTAAAATTACAGCAATTGATGATTGAGCAATTCCCCAAGTCAGCTTTACTGTGTTTTGCGGATACATTGAACCGCCTGTTGTCTGCATACCAAGAACGAATGTCGCAGAATCGGCAGAAGTGACGAAGAACGTTGTAATCAGGAAAATCGCAATGACTGATAGTAAAACGCCAAGCGGCAGTTCATTAAACACTGCGAACAAAGTTTCCTCTGTCAACAAGCCTGTTAAATCTACTCCACTATTTTGCACTTCGATGGCGGTCGTACCAAAAGCTGCGAACCAAAGAAAGCTGATGAAGGTCGGAATCATCAAGACGCCCAACAGAAACTGTCGGATTGTCCGTCCTTTGGATACGCGCGCAATGAAAATACCGACGAATGGAGACCATGAAATCCACCATGCCCAGTAAAAGATCGTCCATCCATCAATCCAAGAACGATTTTCACCATCTATAGGTGCCGCGCGGAAACTCATCTGAACCAAGTTTTGGAAATATGTGCCAATCGTATCGGTAAACATGTTCATAATCAGCAAAGTTGGTCCAAGGATGATGACTGCCAGAAGCAATACAACTGCCAGCACCATATTGGTGTTGGAAAGGTATTTGATGCCTTTGCTCAAACCAGACCAAGCAGAAATCATAAACAACACGGTAACAATACCGATGATGACTAATTGAACGGTAAAGCTGTCTCCCGGTATTCCATCAAATAAGTAGGCAAGACCGCCATTGATTTGAATAGCGCCAAAGCCAAGAGTCGTTGCAACGCCGACAACTGTTGCGAAAACAGCGATAACGTCGACAAGCGTTCCCCATGGCCCTTTCATCTTATCTCCGAATAACGGTTTCAAAGTCGCGGAAATCAATCCCGGTTCTCCTTTCCGGAACTGAGCATAAGCGAGTGCCAATGCCACTACGGCATAAATAGCCCACGCATGAATCCCCCAGTGGAAAAAGCTGAAACGCATTGATTCGCGCATTGCCTCTGCGGTTCCAGGTTCAGCGGTTGCCGAATCGATCGCAAAATGCGATAGCGGCTCTGCAGCTCCCCAGAACACAAGACCGATTCCCATTCCTGCTGAAAACAGCATGGCAATCCATGTCCCGAATGCAAATTCCGGCTTATCTGCGTCTTTGCCTAATTTGATCTGCCCCATCGGACTGAAGAGGAAAAACAAACAGAATATAACCATGATGGAAACTATCAATAAATAATACCATCCGAACGAAGTTGTCAGGAATGATTCTATATTCCCTGTAACTTCTGCAAAATTATCGGGTGCAAATGCGCCGTAGCCAATGGCTAATAATGCGAGTGCAAGAGCAATCCAAAAAACATTGGTTACTTTTTTCATATAGTCTCTCTCCTTTTTCTTTTTTACCGCTTTAACGGTCAATAGGCTCTCACTTTTACAAGGAAGAGTCCACTGACCGCTAAAGTCCGCATTGATCAACTAAAATTAGCGATGGATGAAGAATCCACCGCTGATTGAAGTTTCTCTTTATCACAAGTCTATAGGATACGGAAATTTTCCGGTTCTGTCAAACCCGCTGTTTCAAAAGGGGGCTCAAGAAGATACGAAAATAATTTTACTGAAAAATCTATACATTCATAATGCCTACTCAAAGAAGAGCCAAATCTTTTTTTCTCAAGCAGCTAATATGCAGTAACAATCCCTTTAGTCAATCCTTTCAGCTCTCTAGATTGGTCTATTGATTTTAATTTTTGTAAGTTAATGGACAGACAAACTCCCACACAACCATTTGTCGGATATCGTGCATTCTAACTGGAAACTGTTACTATTACTTTATTTCTGAACGCAAAAAACCAGATCCGCTGAGGATCTGGTTTTTTCTATTTATAGGTTGATGCTGACGTCCGCTTCTTCACGAAGTTTTGCTACCAAAGCTTGTGTAGCTTCTCCTTCTTTTTGCACTCTTATTTGTTCTTCAAGTTGTGGTTTCACTTCTTCGAATGCTGGAATTTCTTCGCCACCGGCTTCTTTTTGCTGTGCTTGTGCTTCATCATAAAATGTTTGCAGTTCTTCATCCGTCGGATTGATTTCGCCGGTTTCCGTTGCAATCAATTGCTCTATTTTCACTTGAGCTTCTACCTGTTTCATTACTTCTTCTTCAGAAATTCCCTGCTCTTCAAGGGCTGCCAAGAACTCATCTGTTGTTTCAAGACCATTTTGCTTGGCCAGCTCTTCTATCGCCGCAGTGGTTTGTTCTTCCGTTGCAGATATCTCTTGCTTTTCGGTTTCTTGAACAAGTAATTCCTGCGCGACTAGGCTTTCAGCAATTTGTTCTTTTAACTGAGCCTGATCAACTTCCTGTCCAGACATCTGTGCCTGCATGGCCATCTGTTGAAATTGCCCTGTATAAGCTGATTCGAAATCTGCTTTCACAATTTCTTCACCATTCACTTCTGCGACAACATCAGGAATACCTTCTAAATCCGGTTCAGGCATTTCTGGTTGCTCGGCACTACCAGCTTCCTGATCTGCTGCTACTTCCTCTTGAGGTGCTTCTTCGCCGTTCGTTTCTTCTGCAGTTTCATCACCACAAGCAGCTAATGCCACCATGGATCCTCCAAGTACGATTGTCAAAAACCATTTTTTAATCATAGGTATTCTCCCTCCAAGTCATAACGTCCGTTATTGTAGCACATTCACTCCAGCTGTAAAAACAAAAACCATTTACCAATACCATTTGAGTCTACCAAGCAAGAAGAATATTGCGAGTTAATCGCTATGTATAGCCATTTTATTCAACCGAACCCGCTTTCAATCAACCAACTGAAACAGCCCAGATATTAATGTATCGAAAGAATTTTCGAAATCCAGTGAACTCAGTTTTTGAATATATATGCCGAAAGTAATCTCTTCAGCTGTAGTAAATCTTCGATCATAAAATTTGTATAAACCAACTCGTCTTCTTGAGCAAAATCGAACCTGCATCCAATCGCTATCAAATTGATGCATCTAGCCGCTTCAATATCGGATAACCATTCACCATTTGCGGCTCCGCTGTCACTTTCATATTTTTTAATGATGGTTCTGATTTATTCTCCCTTATCCAAGAAAGCTAATTGTTGAATGTTAAAGACTTCCGTAACCCAAAGATTCAATCTGTAAAACTTCACGATAACTTACAGGTGCGCTGTTAAACCATTGCTTGCTATATAGATGGCATGTCTTTTTTACTTTAAATAAGTGAGCAGCTCTTCGGTATTCGGACATAAAGTCCCGTTTTCAACAGCAATTTTTAGAATTAATGGTTCATGAAAAAATTTATTTGCGCTTTCTGGTATGTTACTGGAATGATTCCACAGCAAATTTTTTCAGATTTTTGACAGCAAATTGCCTATAATTTTTCAGTAGTGCTGAATTTGTGGAATTCAGCACTCTGAGTTACGCAAAGTTCTCATCCGCTGCCGCTTCAAGAATCTTGTTCGTTTGAAACAAGGTACTATCCATATCGAAAATGAATGATTTCATATTTCCCTCTTACGAAACGCTGCTAAAAGTCTATTGATTTGTCTTTTAATACTTTTTCACCATAGTAATAAATTTTGTAGTTTCAGTGCTGAATTGATTGTTCAAAATAAATCCCAACTTTTTATACAAATAGATGGCTCGTTTATTGAACGCAGCCACGGTTAACCGAATCGGCAATCCATCATGAGTTTCTTCAATAGAATGGAGTACAAACAAACCGAATTCCTTGCCGTTTTCTTTGCCTACAAGCCTCGGATCCATTCCTAATCCCATATCAATACATGACTCTTCATAGACTCCATACTGCTTTCCAGATGGAACTTGAGCACTTTCTCCAATACAGAAAAAACCAGTCATTTCTTTTTTCTCGGACAATACAGCAAAGTAAGTTCCATTTAATAGCTCTGCCATTTCCGGATCGGACAACTCATTATTATAGAAATCATAAGGTGGATCGTATTTCCAATTCAGAATTTCTTCAGCTGTTTTTTTATTCATTTCCGCTTTTAGCAGCTTCATGCACAACGCCCCTTGTTTTTAATGCCATCAACCAACTAGCCCCTTCATTAACTTTTTTCACTTTAACAAACCCGCATTTTTCATAGCATCTAATCGCTCTCTTATTGGAGATATCAGGATCTAAAGTCACAACATCTACTTCTGATTTAAGATACGGACCATTCAGAAATTTAGTAATCATGACAGTTCCTATTCCTTTGTTAAAGTATTGTGGATCTCCGATAAATTGGTCAATGCCATATACGTTTTGATTGTCCGGGTAACCAAATGTTTCTTTAGTTTCTTCAGTTAATTTATAACACTGAAGAAATCCGATAGGCGTCTTGTCCAGCTCCACAATAAATGGGTGCACGGAGACATCTCCATTTATTCTCGGTTCATATTTACGCTGAACCTGTTCCAATGTAAATGGAAAGTTCACGTCCCCATAGAATTTTAAAACTTCATGTTCGCTTAACCACTGAGCTATAATTTCATAATCGTTGTGGGTCATCTTTCGAATGGATACTTTATGTGTAATTGCTATAGTAATCTCTCCTGCTTCAGTAATTGATTTTTTATTACCTTGATAAGTAATTGCTTGTTGAAGACATTCTATTGCTTCAGCTTAAATCAAGTAAATCCGCAATAATTTCATCACTTCCTGGTGAAAACATAAATAGCGAGAAAGCCAAAAATATGAATCCAACAAAAATAATTCCGATTCTAACAGGCGGGGAAAACCGCTTTTTCTTGAATAGTGCTTCAAAAACCAAAAACAATCCTATGAGCGTGATTAAAAAATACCAAAATCCCATTGTGCCACCTCTTTCACATCTCTTTTATAAGATGACGTTACTTTTTGTTGAAAGTTCTTCAAAATTTAATTTCTAATGACATAGTCTATATAATTATCATTTTGCTAATCCACTTCTAGTTGATTGAAGCGGAGGCCGGCGACTCCTGCGGGATAGCCAAGTACCGAACTAACTCGGGCTAGATGCTCGAGTTGGTTCGGTTTGCAGCTTGTAGCCAGACGTCCTGTCACTCCAGTTGCATGATCCACATCCTGTGGCCCGAAAGCGCAGCCGTTTTACGAAAATAGCAACTTATGCAAAGTTATTTAATGTACAAAAAAACGCCAAAACCCGCAAAGGTTTTGACGTTTTTTATCTCACTATGGAGACGGCGGGAGTCGAACCCGCGTCCAGAAACTCCGCTACTTGAGCGTCTACGCGTGTAGCTCATCTATTGAGGTTTCATGCGCCATTCTGCCGATAAGCAGGCGTCCTGGGCACTAATCTGTGAATCTCTCCCGTTTGCCTCAGATGGCAGCAAACGTTGTATCCCACTAAAGTTGAGCTTTACCCAGCCACATGGGCGATGGATAGATAAAGCAGATCCGAGCTTACGCTGCGAATGCTAGGTTTTGGTTTGTTTTGCCAGTTGTTATAATTACGTTGGTGACGGAGCCGATCCTCCGACGCGCGACCCAAGCCCAGATCATCCCTGTCGAATCCGTAACGTCCCCTTATTAAAAAGAGACACGGAAGATGGATAAACAGCTTCATGTGCTATATCCCTATTATAAGGCAACGATGGCCAGACATCAAGCCCTAGCGGTTGTGTTCTTTTATCGCACGAGCCATGTCGCGTTTCGCATCTTTTTTCTTCAAATCTTCTCGTTTGTCGTAGTTTTTCTTACCCTTACCGACACCCAGTAGAATTTTAGCAAAGCCGTCTTTCAAATACATCTTCAGCGGAATAATAGCAGAGCCTTGCACTTTTGAGTGAGCTAGCAAATGATTGATTTGCTTTTTGTGCAGCAGCAGCTTGCGCGACCGTGTTGGGTCGTGGTTAAACTGGTTGCCCTGATCATAAGGGCTGATGTGCATATTTGATATCCATGCTTCGCCGTTGCGGATCCGTACAAATGATTCCTTCAACTGGACCTTGCCGTTTCGTGCAGATTTAATCTCGGTTCCCTGCAAGACAATTCCTGCTTCGATCGTTTCCTCGATGAAAAAATCGAAACCGGCTTTCTTGTTTTGGGCAATTGCTTTGCCTTCTCCTTTGGCCATGTGGTTTCACCTCAGCTATATTCAAAAAGCGGCCCTCAAGCCGCAATTTTATTTTTTCTTATTGCGCCCTTGTTTTGCTGCGCCTTCATAGAATTTTTTCTTCACGTTTTTTGATTTGCGCGTAGGTCCGCCGCCTTCTTGTTTTTTGCCATCGCGTCCTGGTTTTCCGCCGCCATCTTTTTTATTAGCACGGATCACTTTCGGCTGCTCTCTTCTTGATTGACGCGTATTTTGCACCATGCCGACTATTTCAAAGTCAATAGATGATTCTTCTGGTTTTACACCAATGACTTTGATTTCGATTTCGTCACCGATACGGAATTGACGGCTTGTTCGTTCACCAATCATCATCATGCTGCGATCGTCAAAGCGGTAATAATCATCGGTCATATTGGAAACGTGCACTAAACCTTCAATGGTATTTGGCAATTCAATGAATAAACCGAAATTTGTTACTGATGAAATGATTCCTGTAAACTGTTCGCCGATTTTATCAGCCATAAATTGAGATTTCTTCAAAGCATCGGTATCGCGTTCAGCTTCTACTGCACGGCGTTCACGTTCTGATGTGTGAGTCGCGATGTCATCCATATTAGCATCCCAACGAGCGATTGTTTTCTGAGACAAATCTTTTTCAATCAAATACGTGCGGATGAGGCGATGGACAATTAAATCCGGATAACGACGAATCGGCGAAGTGAAATGCGTATAGAATTCAGTCGATAAACCGAAATGTCCTAAGCTCTCAGAAGAATATTTTGCCTGTTGCATGGAACGCAGCATCATCGTAGAAACCACTGGCTCTTCTGGCGTTCCTGCAATGGACTCGACGATCTCCTGCAATGCACGCGGATGAATCTGTGTTCCAGAGCCTTTCACAACAATGCCGAAGTTCGTGACAAATTCGAAAAAGCGCTGCAGTTTTTCCGGCTTTGGATCTTCATGGATGCGGTAGATAGCGGGAACTTCCATGCGGTGGAAATGTTCAGCCACTGTTTCGTTGGCAGCCAGCATAAACTCTTCAATCAGACGTTCAGCAACAGTGCGTTCACGAACAACAACGTCTACTGGGTAGCCGTTTTCGTCCACCAGCACTTTTGATTCCTTGAAATCGAAATCGATGGCGCCGCGGCGCATCCGTTTCGCGCTTAAGACTCCGGCTAGCTCCTTCATTAATTCGAACATCGGCACCAATTCACTGTATCGTTCTTTCAGCTCCTGGTTGTCCTGCTCTAAAATTTCATAAACGTCAGTATAAGTCATACGAGCTGACGTATTGATGACGCTTTGGAAAATTTCATGAGATTGAACTTCGCCTTGGTCATTGAAAATCATTTCACAAGACAAAGTCAGACGGTCGACCTGAGGATTTAATGAACAGATACCGTTAGACAGACGATGCGGAATCATTGGAATTACGCGGTCAGTCAAGTAGATGCTTGTAGCGCGGTCATAAGCTTCACGATCAATGGCGGATCCTTCGGTGACATAATGACTAACGTCAGCGATGTGAACACCTAATTTATACGTGCCATCTTCATATTTCACCACTTGAACTGCATCATCCAAGTCTTTGGCATCGGCGCCATCAATCGTGACAATCTGTTCGTTGCGCAAGTCACGGCGTTCAGCCAAATCTGCCGGGTCGATTTCATCCGGCACATTATTTGCCTGTTCCAACACATCCGGCGGAAACTCGGTTTCAATGCCGTATTTATGGATAATCGAAAGAATATCGACACCCGGGTCGTTTTTATGGCCAAGAATTTGCGTCACCATGCCTGTTGCAGACTTTCTGCCTTCAGGCCACCCTGTAATCTCTACGACGACTTTATGGCCGTCTACTGCACCTAAAGTGTCATCCTTGGCAATAAAGATATCCATATTCATTTTCTTGTCGTCTGTAACGACAAAGCCAAAGCCTTTATTTTCTTGGAATGTTCCGACAGCTTTTGTAGTACCGCGTTCAACGATCCGGATAATCGCGCCTTCCCTACGGTCTCCAGAAGATCCTTCTGAAATGCGGATCAGTACTTTATCACCGTTCACTGCGCCATTTGTTTCAGTAGGCGGAATAAAGACATCATCTAAACCGGCTTCTTCAGGTGCGACAAAACCGAACCCTTTTGGATGCCCGATGAATTTTCCGCGCATTAAATTCATTCGCTCCGGTACGCCATAGCGGTTGGATCTTGAGCGGACAAGCGTTCCTGATTCTTCCAAGCGCACCAATTTTTTTACTAGTTCCTTAAATTCGTCGGCATCTTCAAAACCGAATTGTTCTTCTATTTCCTGTACAGTCAGCGGCTTATATGCTTCTTCACGCATGAAGACCAATAAGCGCTGTTCCAATGAACTCTCGGTATTTCCCAACTCTAACTCCTCCTTTATGACGGTTCACACACTCCAATCGAGTGATTCGAGAAATGCGAAAATGTCTTCGTGCAATTGCTTTTTCTCTTTATCAAGCGTAATAACATGTCCTGATTTTTCATACCACTTGATCTTTTTATCGATTGATTCGGCATTATCATAAATAACATTAGCCGAATCCGTATTAATAACATCATCCAGTCTGCCCTGAACGACGAACAATGGAGCATAAACATGGTCCACATGTTCTTTAACATCTTCAACCAAGGCACGCAATTCGGCCAGTGATTCCATTGGACGTTCCTGAAAAGCATTCATTTCTTCTTCGATAAGCTCATCGGTTTTTCCTTCAAATTTCTTATAATCGCGCGCGTATTTCAACACACCCTCGTACATGAGGTCAGTAGTTTTCATATACATCGGTGCACACATGGTGACAATTCCTTTGATAGGTTTTGTATACCCTAATTTCAGGCTGAATACGCCGCCAAGTGACAGTCCAGCCACTGCAATTTCCGTATAGCCTTCTTCAAGCAAAGTCTCATATGCCCGCTCCACGTCTTTCCACCAGTCTGTTGGACCCGTGCCAATCAATTCTTCAGGTGCGACACCGTGACCTGCATAATGCGGTGCGATGCTAGTGTATCCTTTAGTTTCTAAAAAACGTCCCAGCATCCGAACATCTGCCGAGTTTCCTGTAAATCCATGCAATAGAAGAACTGCACGCTGTCCCGCCTTGAAGAAAAATGGTTTTGGCTGCGCAATCCGCATAAAAATTCCTCCGTTCCAATACTAAAAGAAAACGCCCAACCATGTATGGTCAGGCGATTTAATCATCTACATTAAACTTTCGTTATGGCAACAGCCAGAATAAAGAATAAGGCAGCAAGTACGATCGTTACCCGGTGAAGGACCAAGTCCAGCCCACGAGCTTTTTGCTTGCCGAAAAGTTGCTCTGCTCCACCGGAGATGGCTCCTGAAAGACCTGCACTTTTTCCAGATTGCAATAAAACGACTACGATTAATGCGAGCGATACGATGACGAGTAATGTCATTAACAACGTATGCATAAATTCCACCTCCTGAAAAGAACGTTCACAACAAATCTAAGTTTACCAAAAATTGTGACCGGTGACAATAGCAATAGAAAATAGAGGCAATTGCCTCTATTTATTTTAGCTAAAGTATAAATTTCGCTAGTTTTTTAATGAAGAATTCGCTCCAGGCGGACAAGACATTGGCCAAAGGTAGTTAAGGACAATGTCTTTGCGAAGATGAAACGGAGCCATGCAGGAGCAGCGCTATTACTACTTGCTTACTTATTAGCACAGCCGCCACCTTTTGCGCACTCTTATTTAAATCTTTAAATAATAAACAAGTTAAGATATGGAGTAAACTAGCGGAGACTCCCGCGGGATAGCGAAGTGTCGAAATTAACTCGGGCACGAAGCCCGAGTTAATTCGACGCAAACCATTGGCAGCTAGGAGCGCGACGTCCTGTCGCACTACCTGCATGACCTACATCCTGTAGGCCCAAAAGCGGAGCTAGTTTACGGATATCTGCATCTACTAGTATAAATTTATTTTTTCAAGTTATAAAAAGTTTTTAATCCTAGGTATTGGCCAGTTTCGAACAACTGATCTTCGATGCGTAATAATTGATTGTATTTCGCAACGCGGTCTGTACGTGACGGAGCACCTGTTTTTATTTGTCCCGCATTTGTTGCGACAGCGATATCTGCAATGGTAACATCTTCAGATTCGCCTGAGCGGTGGCTGATTACGGCTGTGTAGCCAGCACGTTTCGCCATTTCAATTGCATCAAAAGTTTCTGTCAACGTACCAATTTGGTTTACTTTGATCAAGATCGAATTGCTGATGCCTTCTTCGATTCCTTGAGCCAATTTCTTCGTGTTGGTAACGAAAAGATCGTCTCCAACTAATTGAACCCGGTCACCAATTCGTTCTGTCAATAATTTATGTCCAGCCCAGTCGTTTTCATCCAATCCATCTTCAATCGAAATGATCGGGTATTTGTTGCAAAGTTCTTCGTACCAGTCAACCATTTCGGCAGAAGTTTTCACAGTGTTGTCGCCTGGCAAGTTGTATACGCCTTTTTCTTTATCATAGATTTCAGAAGAAGCCACATCCATTGCCAACAATACGTCTGTTCCAGCTTTGTAGCCAGCTTTTTCAATAGCCTCCATGATGGTCGTCAACGCTTCTTCGTTTGAACCAAGGTTCGGAGCAAATCCGCCTTCATCTCCAACCGACGTGTTATAGCCTTTTTCTTTCAATACAGCTTTTAAGTTGTGGAAAATTTCTGCACCCATCTGAACCGCTTCACGGAATGATTTTGCTCCAACTGGCATTACCATGAATTCCTGGATGTCTACGTTGTTGTCAGCATGTTCGCCCCCATTTAAAATATTCATCATTGGAACCGGCAATTGTTTTGCGTTAAAGCCGCCCAAGTATTGGTAAAGTGGAACGTCCAGGTAGTCGGCTGCAGCGTGAGCAGCGGCCAATGAAACGCCTAGAATTGCGTTAGCGCCTAAACGCCCTTTGTTTTCTGTTCCGTCCAATTCGATCATAGCGTTATCGATTGATACTTGGTCAAGCACTGAGTATTTTTCTTCCAGTGCTTCTGCAATTTCAGTATCAACAAATTCTACTGCTTTTAATACGCCTTTTCCAAGGTAACGGCTCTTATCGCCGTCGCGAAGCTCGACTGCTTCGTGTTCACCTGTAGATGCACCTGAAGGAACGATTGCACGGCCAAATGCGCCGCTTTCTGTGAATACCTCAACTTCGATTGTTGGATTCCCTCGTGAATCTAAAACTTCGCGTGCTTGAATTTGTGTAATAATTGGCAATTAAAACAGCTCCCTTTTAATATAATGGTTTTCCAGTCATTTCGATCGGTTGTTCAATGTTCAACATTTTTAAAATTGTTGGTGCCAAGTCGGCGAGAATGCCGTCTTGGCGCAGTACATAATCTGATTTCGTCAGTATCACCGGTACTTGATTGGTGGTATGCGCGGTCATTGGCTGGCCCTCAACCGTGCGGACTTCGTCAGCATTGCCGTGGTCAGCTGTGATCAATGCCGAGCCTCCCTGTGCATGCAGCGCATCAACAATGCGTCCCAAACATTCATCCACCACTTCAATGGCACGGATTGTCGGCTCCAGCAAGCCGCTGTGTCCAACCATATCTGGATTGGCGAAATTTAGGATGATGGCATCGTGTGCTCCAGCTTCAATCTGCTCTACCAGGCGGTTGGTTACTTCGTATGCGCTCATTTCTGGCTGCAGATCATACGTGGCAACTTTCGGAGAAGCCACGAGAATACGATCTTCTCCAGGAAAGACTTTTTCGCGTCCGCCACTCATAAAGAATGTCACATGCGGATATTTTTCCGTTTCTGCAATTCGCAGCTGCGTCAATCCATTAGCCGAGACTACTTCTCCAATGGTATTTTCCAGATTCAGCGTTTCGAAAGCGACAAGTGTTGGCAAGTCCTCGCTGTACGAAGTGAACGTAATGTAGGTCAAATCTTTTGGGTGCTTAGCACTTAACGGAAAGCCATTAAAATCTTCACGGATAAACGCAGATGTCAGTTGAATCGAACGATCCGGCCTGAAGTTGAAGAAAATCAATGAATCGCCTGAATCAACAGTCGCTACTGGCTCGCCGTCTTCGACAATGGCAAATGGCACGACAAATTCATCGAAAACATCCTGGTCATACGAATACGTGATGCCGGCGTTTGCCGAAGGAGCCGTTTTGCCGATGCCGTCAACCAATACACGGTACGCCAAATCGGCACGTTCCCAGCGCTGGTCACGGTCCATCGCATAATAGCGCCCGCTAATTGATGCAAATTTACCAACACCAATTTCTTTCATTTGCTGTTCGGTTTGTTCGACGTATTTAAGCGCAGTCCGTGGCCCCACATCGCGGCCATCTAGGAACCCGTGCACATAAACTTCGGTTAACCCTTGCTGCTTTGCAAGTTTCAGCAAAGCGAAAAGGTGCGCGTAATGACTATGAACGCCGCCATCAGACAATAAGCCTAAAATGTGAAGCGCTTTGCCGCGGCTTTTGGCATTGGCAATCGCTTCAAGAAATACAGGGTTTTCGTAAAAATCGCCTTCACGAATTGCCTTATTGATACGCGTTAAGTTTTGGTAAACAATTCGTCCAGCACCGATATTTAAATGCCCTACTTCGGAATTGCCCATTTGCCCTACTGGCAAACCGACTGCTTCCCCAGAAGCCGTCAGCAGTTCATGCGGATAGGTTTTCCATAGCCGATCAAAATTCGGCTTTTTTGCTTGTGCAACGGCATTACCGAAAGTCTCTTCGCGGCAGCCAAATCCATCTAAGATGATGAGCGCCGCTGGATGTTCGGTTTTACGCATGTGAACCAGCCTCCAACAATTTAACAAATGAACCGGCTTCCAAGCTTGCGCCTCCAACCAATGCTCCGTCAATATGCTCCATGCCCATTAATTCGTCAATAGTAGCCGGTTTTACGCTGCCGCCATATTGAATGCGAAGCTTTTCAGCTGCCTCATCGTGATACAATGCTGCCACTTTTTTACGGACGATTCCGCAAACTTCGTTAGCGTCTTCCGCAGTTGCGGTTTTTCCTGTACCGATTGCCCAGATAGGCTCATAAGCAATGACCAATTGCGTGATTTGTTCTTCGGTCAAACCGGAAATCCCTTGTTCTACTTGCGCTTCAACTACAGCACCTGTTTCGCCATTTTCACGCTGCTCTAGCGTTTCGCCGACACAAAGAATTGGAATTAATCCATGATTGAAAGCAGCTTTTACTTTTTTATTTGCTGACTCATCTGTCTCGTTGAAATATTGGCGGCGTTCTGAATGTCCAATAATGACGTATTTTACACCGATGTCCGTTAACTGGACAGGGCTGATTTCTCCGGTAAACGCGCCTTCATCTTCTTCGGACATTGTTTGTGCACCGATTTGAAGCGGGCTGTTTTCTGCAGAAACGACCAGCTGCGCTAGGAAAATCGCAGGTGCGCAAATAACGGCATCCAATTTTTCAGAATCCGGCACTAAGCCATTCACTTCTTCGACAAATTGTTTTGCCTCTGTTGCTGTTTTATACATTTTCCAGTTTCCTGCAATAATTGGTTTTCTCACAAAAACACTCCCTTTCAATTAATCGCCTTACTTATCCGTTAATGCACTGACACCCGGCAAATCCTTGCCCTCCATAAACTCGAGGGAGGCACCCCCGCCCGTAGAGATGTGATCCATTTTATCGGCCACATGGAATTTTTCAACAGCTGCAGCAGAATCTCCGCCGCCAATTACTGTATAGCCTGAGGTTTCAGCCATCGCCTGCGCAACGGATTTCGTACCGTTTTCAAAAGCCGGCATTTCAAAGACGCCCATTGGCCCGTTCCAGATGATCAACTTCGAGTTTTTAATGACATCCGCATACACTTTCACAGTTTCTGGACCAATATCCAGTCCCATCCAGTCTGAAGGAATTTCCTGGATATTCACGCTTTTCGTAGCCGCATCTTTCGAGAATTCACTTGCCACTGTCGCGTCAACTGGCAAATAGAAGTTAACGCCTTTTTGTTTCGCCTTTTCGATGAAAGATTTAGCCAGTTCTAATTTATCTTCTTCCACTAGGGAGTTTCCGATTTCAAAGCCTTGTGCTTTGATAAAGGTGTACGAAAGTCCTCCGCCAATCAATAAATTGTCGACTTTATCCAATAAATGATCAATAACGCCGATTTTATCTTTTACTTTAGCGCCACCGATAATTGCTGTAAACGGCCTTTCGGGTTCAGATAACGCTTTCCCTAGCACATCGAGCTCTTTTTCCAGCAGCAAACCTGATACCGCTGGCAGATAGCTTGCAATACCAGCTGTAGAAGCATGAGCACGGTGAGCTGCGCCGAATGCATCATTGACAAAGACATCAGCCAGTGCAGCAAATGCTTTTGCCAACTCCTCATCATTCTTTTCTTCTCCCGGATTGAAACGGACGTTTTCAAGCAGGATGATATCGCCTTCTTGCATCGCTGAAATTTCCTTTTCGACTTTCTCGCCAATCGACTCTTCCAGACTTTTCACTTCTTTATGTAACAATTCAGCTAACCGGACGCCTGTTGCAGCGAGTCTCATGTCTTCATTGAACTCACCCTCAGGACGGCCTAAGTGGCTGGCCAAAATCACTTTCGCGCCTTGTTCGATCAGGTACTTAATAGTCGGTACAGCGGCACGGATTCTTGTATCGTCCGTCACCTTGCCCTCTTCCATCGGTACATTGAAATCGACACGGCAAAATACACGTTTTCCTTTCAAATCCAAATCTTTCATGGTCATTTTCTGCTGCATGAAATACCTCCTATTTGTATTCAAAAAAATAAGGGACGGGGTATGTCCCCGCCCCTTTTACCCTCTTTTATTATAGAGGTTCATTGGTAATTAAGCTATGATTTTGAGATTACAATCCGGTTTTGTACATGTGCAAGGCAAGGTCGATACAACGGCCTGAATAGCCAGATTCGTTATCATACCAAGAAAGAACTTTGATCATGTTGTCGCCAACAACCATTGTAGAAAGAGCGTCAACGGTTGATGAAGCCGTGTTGCCGTTATAGTCTCTAGAAACAAGTGGAAGTTCGCTGTAATCCATGAAACCTTTCAATTCGTTTTCAGATGCTTCTTTTAAAGCATTGTTAACATCTTCGACAGTTACATCTTTTTCAAGATGAGCAACTAAATCGATTAATGAAACGTTTGGTGTTGGAACGCGAATCGCCATTCCATCAATTTTGCCTTTTAACTCAGGCAATACTTTTGCAACCGCTAAAGCGGCTCCAGTTGTTGTCGGAATCATTGATTCTGCAGCTGCACGCGCACGACGGAAATCTTTGTGCGGAGAATCCAAAAGAATTTGATCATTTGTGTAAGAGTGGATTGTTGTCATCATGGCATGTTTGATGCCGAAACGGTCATTCAATACTTTCGCTATTCCTGCAAGACCATTTGTCGTACAAGATGCGTTCGAAATAACATGGTGCTCTTCAGGGTTGTACGTTTCATGGTTTACACCCATAACAAGTGTTTTCATGCCGTTTTTACCTGGTGCTGAAACGATTACTTTTTTCGCTCCGGCTGCAATGTGTTTTGAAGCAGATTCTGTGTCTGTGAAGAATCCAGTAGACTCAACAACGATGTCTACGCCAATCTCTCCCCATGGAAGGTTTGATGGATCTTTTTCAGAGAATACGCGGATTGTTTTGCCGTTAACAACAATGTTGTCGCCCTCTGTTGAAACTTCAGCATCCAATATTCCGTGAATTGAATCATACTTTAGAAGGTGAGCAAGCATTTTAGCGTCAGTCAAGTCATTTACTGCTACCACTTCTACGTCGTCATTTGTTAAAGCTTCGCGAAATACAATGCGTCCAATACGTCCAAATCCGTTAATTGCTAATTTCAAAGTCATTTATAATTCCTCCAATTTTTTAGTCAATTCAATAATTTTTCGTGCAGCGCCCTCGTCTGTGACCAACACTGTCGGATTCGACGCATTCTTGAGATAAGATAAAATCGCTCTTGCTTTTGAACCTCCACCGGCAACTGCTAAAATTGTTGAAGCTTTTTGCACCTGTTCCAATTGAATGCCCGCTGTACGGATGCGATAAACAATTTTTCCGTCTTTATCGAAATAATAGCCGAAAGCCTCACTAACCGCTCCGCCTGAACGTATCTTTTCTACTTCTTCCAGAGAAGAATGCCGGCGAACCGCCATCTCTTCCGCATTGCCTATGCCATGGACCACTACATCGGTCTGGTCATACAGGTCCATCATTTCTTTGATCACCGGCTCTTTCATCATCATAGCGAAAGCTTCAGCGCTCAAGTGATCAGGCAAGTAAAGGGTTTTGAATGAACCGCCTGTTTTTTCGGCAAAGGCAGCTGCGATGGTGTTGGCCTGATGCAGGACATCCTCTCCTAGTCCACCGCGGGCTGCGATAAATTGAAGCGCCCGGTTGGGTTTGCCAATCGACAACTCTTTTGAAATGGCTGCCATCGTACTGCCGCCAGTGACAGCTATTTTTTCATAGCGTCCAAATAATGCTTCCAGAATACGGGCAGCTTCTTTGCCAACATGGGATTTCACTGCTGGAATCTCATCACTGTCCTGTGGCAAAATCACCACTTTCGAGATCTTTAAGATTTTCTGCAACTGCACTTCCATATCTGTCAGTCCGGACATTTCGCGAACGAAAATTTTCAGCTTTTCCAGCACTTCTAATCCTTGCGAAGTGACTGCCATGCCTGCTGTCTTCATTTCAATCAGCTGCTGATTACGCAGCAAATCGGTTTCTTTCCTAATCTCACGCTCTGTTGCACCGGCAACTTCGCTTAACGTGCGCCTGCCGATTGGTTGTTCCAAATTGATTGTCTGTAAAATCTGGTATCGCTTTTTCAGGAGCTCGGACATTTCAGGCATCAGCTTTTGCTGAGCCGCAGATAATGCATCCACACTTTCACTCCGTTCTAGCTGGACGTTTTTTGTCCCATTAAATAATTTTGTGTCCCACTAAATTCATTCTACCCAATCCCTCTTTTAATTGCAACTAAAAAGAAGCGTTAATTTTCTAACGCTTCCAGTAATTCTACGTAACCGATATTGCCATATAACAATACGTGATTGTCTTTTTCCAGAACCGGAATCATTAGCATGTATTTCTCATGTAAAGTATCATCACTCTCAATGTCTACTTCCCTATAAGACAAAGGAATATCTTCATTAACAAGTTGAATCATCAACTTAGCTTCATCGCAAAGCGGACAGTTTGCGCGCGTATATAATGTAAACATCTTTTCCCTTCCTTTCTACTCTATTCATCTTTACTGGCTATCCCTTTGCGGCTTATTGTTTAACGCAACCTCTTAATTACCCCAAATAAAAAATGACTTTGCTCACCTCGTAAGGCGAGCAAAGTCATTTTTTTAGTATGCCCTCGGAAGGAATCGAACCTTCATCTCAAGAACCGGAATCTTACGTGTGATCCATTACACTACGAGGGCATTTTCGCTATTAGCGACTTTTCTATTATACGAAAACACTTTCACTTAAGCAAGCTATTTTTTTTAATTCGTTAGATTTGACCTTCATTGACCATGATGTGTATGATAATAGTACAGCTGAGAGTTTTTTCAGTATTGTTTGTAAACCACTTAATCGAGGAGGAACTATTCTATGAACTTAATTCCTACAGTAATTGAACAAACTAGCCGAGGCGAACGTGCTTATGATATTTACTCGCGTTTGTTGAAAGACCGCGTCATTATGCTGGGCAGCGGCATTGATGATAATGTTGCGAATTCAATCGTTGCACAGCTCCTGTTCCTTGAAGCAGAAGATCCAGATAAAGACATTTCAATTTATATCAACAGCCCAGGTGGTAGCATCACTGCCGGAATGGCGATTTATGACACCATGCAATTTATCCGTCCAGATGTTCAGACTATCTGTATCGGTATGGCTGCTTCGATGGGAGCTTTCCTGTTGGCCGCTGGAACAAAAGGCAAACGCCTTGCGCTTCCAAATGCCGAAGTCATGATTCACCAACCGCTTGGTGGTGCTCAAGGGCAAGCAACTGAAATTGAAATTGCAGCAAAACGCATTCTTCATCTTCGCGAGAAGTTGAACCAGATTCTTTCTGAACGCACGGGTCAGCCGATCGATGTCATTTCCAAAGACACGGACCGTGATAACTTCATGACGGCAGAACGCGCGCTTGAATACGGCTTGATTGATCAGGTTATCACACGCAGTAAATTGCCTGAAGATCATAAAAAAGATAGCTAAAACAAAAACTCACAGCTTTGCGCTGTGAGTTTTTTTGTTTTTTTCAAGTATAACGCTTTTTATTTACGCTTCCTTTTCAATGATCTCCGATAAGGAATGAACCGCTTTTTCCTCATCCAATCCATCTGCTGAAATTTTGACTTCTGTGCCTTTGCTGATGGCCAAGCTCATGATTCCCATGATGCTTTTGGCGTTTACTTTTTTATTGTCTTTTTCTAAATAGACATCTGCACTGTATCGGTTCGCTTCCTGAACAAATAATGCAGCCTGTCTTGCTTGAAGACCTGTTTTTAATTGTACTTTCACCTTTTTTTCAACCATGCTTATCCTCCTCTGAAACTTCACTCTCTTATATATGAAAGAACAGCCAGCAATTAGCGGCCGATCATTTCTCCCTTTCTCAGTGACGCTGCAATCTCATCGATTTTTCGCAGCCTGTGGTTGACACCAGACTTGCTGACCGAACCACTCGATACCATTTCACCCAACTCTTTGAGAGTCACGTCTTGATACTCTACCCGAAGTCGAGCAATTTCACGCAACCTTTCAGGCAATTGGTCGATTCCAATTGCTTCATCGATAAAACGGATATTTTCCACCTGCCGTAAAGCGGCATCGATGGTTTTGTTCAAGTTAGCAGTTTCACAATTTACGAGACGGTTTACGCTGTTGCGCATGTCTCGAATGATTCGGACATCCTCAAATTTCAATAAAGCGGAATGGGCTCCTGTAACGCTCAAAAAGTCTGCAATTTTTTCCGCTTCTTTCAGATAAGTCACAAAGCCTTTTTTCCGTTCAATCGTCTTACTATTCAAATGAAACTCGTTCATCAAGTCGACCAAAGAGTCTGCATGGTCTTTATAAAGAGAGTAGATTTCCAAATGATAGGATGAAGTTTCAGGGTTATTGACAGATCCTCCAGCCAAAAAAGCCCCACGCAAATAAGAGCGTTTGCAACAGTTCTTCTCGATTAGGCTCTTGACAATTTGATGCTGGAACTGAAAACCTTCCGTCAAAATTTCCAAATCTTCGAGAACATGCTTAGCTCCTTCACGAATTCTGCAAATATAAATATTGTTCTTTTTTAAACGCATCTTTTTTCTGACTAGCAATTCGACAGGATAAGCTTTGTAAAATCGCTTTAACAGCGTATAGATGCGCCGAGCTATCGCTGCATTCTCGGTTTGGATGTCCAGGCTCAGTTGCCGATTGGAAAACGACAAGGTGCCGTTCATTCTAATCATTGCGGAAAGCTCCGCTTTGCCACAACAATCGTCCACGTCGATTTGCGTCATTTCTTTCTTTGTTTCTGATGCAAAAGACAAAATTCGTTCCCCCTTTCAAAGCATTAAAAAAAGATTTGCTTCGAATCTTCACTGGCACGGCCCCCAGCATATTCAAATAACCATTCCGCCACTTTCATTGGCTCATGACGTACAGTTTCTCCTGAAATATTGGCAATGTCTTTTCTGTAGACTTCAAGGCCCAGCTGTCTCAGTCGCTCTTCGTCATATTCAACCGGCCATGCTTGTTCTTTTTCGTAACGTTCGGCAACAACCGGTGGCATTTGGACTTTATCAAGCAGGATGGCGTCAAGAAAACTTTCGCCGACATGATCGTAAATTGCCTGGACATGGTCAGAAGCAGTATATTTATACGTTTCGCCCGCTTGCGTCATCAAATTGCAGATGTAGATTTTCTTGGCTTTCGCAGCGACCACCGCTTTTTTTATGTCTTTTACTAACAAATTAGGTAAAATGCTGGTATACAGAGAACCCGGACCGACCACAATAACGTCTGCATTTTCAATCGCTGCTATAGTTGCAGGCAAGGTTTTTACATCATGAGGTTCGATAAACACCCGTTTGATTGGTTGAAGATAGGCTGGAATCTTGGACTCTCCTTTAATGATAGTGCCGTCTTCCAATTCCGCATTCAGCGTTACGATTTGATTGGCTGCAGGCAACACGGTTCCATTAACGCTTAATACACGGCTCATTTCGCGGACAGCATGTGAAAAATCCCCTGTAATATCCGTCAACGCGGCAAGCATCAAATTCCCCAAAGAATGGCCGTCAAGATCTAAAGATTGCTTAAAACGGTATTGGAACATTTCAGCAACTAATGGTTCCGTATCCGATAATGCTGCCAAGACGTTACGGATATCTCCTGGAGGAGGAATATCCAAATCATTTCTTAAACGCCCTGAACTTCCCCCGTCATCTGCAACAGTAACAATTGCTGTTAAATCCAAGGGATATAGCTTCAATCCGCGCAAAAGTGTGGAAAGTCCGGTGCCGCCACCTAAAATAACGATGCGTTTCCGGTGCTGATTTAGTTCCATGCACTCATTCCTTTCTTATTTTGACGTCCCTATGCGTAACGATAACTTTATTGTTTTCAGCTAGAAGCTTGCCGTAGTATTCAGCCAAAGTAACCGAGCGATGTTGGCCACCTGTGCAGCCAAAAGCGATAACTAGCTGCGCTTTTCCTTCATTTTTATATTGTGGAATCATGAATTGCAGCAGATCCGTCAATTTCTCGAGAAGAGTCTGTGTTTCCTGCCATTTCAAAACATAGCTTGATACCCGTTCATCAAGACCTGATAATGGATTCAGTTCTGGAATGTAATAGGGATTTGGCAAAAAGCGCACATCGAAAACCAAATCGGCATCAATCGGCATTCCATGCTTAAATCCAAAAGACATGACATTCACCGTAAAGACATTACTGGACTTTGTTGAAAAATCAGCGATAATTCGTTCTTTCAGCTGACGGGGCGTCATATCGGACGTGTTGTAGATATATTGGGCTCTTCCTTGAAGATCGCTTAGCATATCTCGCTCTTTTTTAATGCCTCCCAATACCAATCCACCCGGTGACAAGGGATGGGACCTTCTTGTTTCTTTGTATCGGCTCACCAGTGTCTGGTTTTCCGCATCCAGAAACAGTACAGTGATGGAGACGTTCGGTTCCTGTGACAAATGATCGATTGCGTCTACAAGGCTGTCAAAAAAGTCTCCGCCACGCAAATCCATAACTGCCGCTACTCGTTTCATCGATTTTCCTGAATCTCTCATCAATTTGATAAAAGTGGGCAGCAGTGCAGGGGGTAAATTATCAATTGTAAAAAAACCTAAATCTTCAAAGCTTTGGATTGCGACAGTTTTGCCTGCTCCCGACATGCCTGTAATGATGAGTAACTCTGTTTCTTCTTGACGATTATCCATTGGGACGGTTCACCTCTTCGGTTGATGATTGGATGGTCTCTTTTATTAGCTGAAATTCCGGTGTGTAGTAGAAAGTTCCATATTGCACTCCCTGCTGGCTAATCGCAAACTGAAGATTGGTACGGTCCCCTTCAGCCATTGGCAATACTGCCAACTCTTCCATCGGATGCCATTCCAGCAGTCCTTCCGTTGTTTCTTCAAATAACTCTCCAGTCAAATTGTTCGCTGCAAACGTGAACAGCATCCACTCGTCCACAATTTGGTCATGTTCCTGGATCATCATCGTATAGACGCCTTTTAAATGCGTACCGATTGGTGTTGCGTTCGTCTCTTCCTCAAACTCCCGAACTGCCGCTTCGAAAATCGACTCTCCAGCTTCCATTTTCCCACCGGGGGCCACGTACCAATCACGCCGTGGTTTTTTTAATAATAGAACTTGTCCATCTTTTATAACTAATAAATTCGCGATTCGCTGCACATTCGACACTCCGCATCTATTGTAAACTTACTCCATTATACATCTATCCTGGTGTGTCATGCAAAAAAACGCAAAAAAAGAGGCCATCTTTCGAGTTACTCGAAAAACAGCCATCAAAATTTCTTTCTAAAAAGGGGGGCAACTTACTCTTCTTACTATAGACCCTATTCATGACAAGCGCGTTACAGAATGATTAAGAAAAAATTAAGCTTTTGTTTTCATACCGATTTTCTCTACCAGCTCTTCAATATAATGTTGAGCAGCCTGTGCTGCGATACTGCCATCGCCTGTTGCCGTAACTACTTGGCGCAATGTCTTTTCACGAACATCGCCTGCTGCATAAATTCCAGGGACATTAGTTTCCATCTTGTCATTGGTTACAATGTATCCTTCCGTATTCAAGATACCCAATTCGGCAAATGGCTTAGTTAACGGCAACATGCCAATGTAGATAAAGACTCCGTCTGCTTTAAATTCTCTTTCTTTGTCGTCATCAGTCGATACCAAAGTAACACTTCCGACCTTGCCATTTCCATCATCGTGAATTTCTTTGACAGTATGACTCCAGATAAAGTCAATTTTGTTGTTGGCAAATGCGCGATCCTGAATGATTTTCTGAGCACGAAGCTCATCGCGTCTATGGACGATTGTTACTTTGTCCGCAAAACGGGTCAAGTAGACACCTTCTTCAACTGCCGAGTCCCCACCGCCGACAACAACTAATTCCTTCTTTTTAAAGAAAGCTCCATCACACACTGCACAATAGCTGACACCACGGCCTCCTAGTTCAGTTTCACCGGGAATGCCCATTTTTTTGTATTCTGCACCAGTCGTTACGATGATAGCGCGTGTTTTGTATTCTTTCGAGCCGGCTTTGATGATCTTAAATTCTTCACCATCGATAATTTCGGTGACGTCGCCGTAGGCATACTCAGCACCGAATTTCTTTGCATGTTCAAACATTTTCGTTGAAAGGTCCGGCCCTAAAATATGATCAAAGCCTGGATAGTTCTCAATTTCTTCGGTATTGGCCATTTGGCCTCCAGGAATACCACGTTCAAGCATTAAGGTCGTCAAGTTCGCGCGGGAAGTGTATACACCGGCAGTCATACCGGCTGGTCCTGCTCCAATAATAACTACATCATAAATTGTATTTGTTTCAGTCATAATGATAGGCCTCCTATTTCTCAGTAGCTAAATCGTATAAGATTCCGGCAAAAGCTTCAACTTTTATGCCTATGATCCCGCATCCATCAAATAAGCGGTCAATTCTTTTACATACTTTGTCAAGGTAGCGACCGATACGCCAAAACTGTCAGCCAGTTCTTTTTTTGTCGCTTTTTCATTTTTAGCAGATTGGATCATATACTCGACAGCTGAAGCTAAAGCTGCCGGATTCTTAAATGGGTAATTCCGGCTGAATGCTTCTTCAACCAGCAAGAACCACAGTTGGAAAACTTCAGCCTGTTGCTCGGTCACCATGCCGTTTTGGACGTAAAGATACTCTGCAACTTCCATCGCCCGCATGAATGCCTGCTCGGCCGGAATTTCTTTTTTGAAAGGGTGGCCAAGAGCATACCCCAATACAAATGTTTCCAAGACAGAAGGCTGATCGGACGCGAGCCAATTTGGATGTGAGATAACTTCCTGCTTATGTGCTGATTTGCCGAGTAGGAACAAGCCGAATAACCGTTCACTTTTTTTTGCATGGTCCAATTTTTTCACCAAATAATCACGGTCATGCTCGAGTGCATCTGCGTGCGGCATCGCTGAATGGTCGCTCCATGGCTCATAACCATCTTTGTCGGAATCCATCTTTTTCAACTGGTCCCAGGCTTGGCGTGACGCTTCTTCGTGCCCTGAATGGTAGGCGGCATGCGACAACCAAAAGTAAAAAGCCGGGTCTCCGTCAAAGCCGCGTTTCTGAAGACTTTTCAGCCAACGGTAGGCTTCTTTGTATTTGCCGACGAGTGCAAATGTCGCCCCCAATTTATAACGATGCTCAAATACATAGGGCTGAATCTTTTTCAGCAGCTCCAAGATATCGTCCAGTTCTGCATTTTTCTCATAATAATGAAAGACTGCTAAGTTGCAGAGCGCATGGAGGTTGCCGGTATTTCTCCGCAGCACATCATGGAGAAGGGCTTTCGCCATTTCCGCTTCGCCAATATAAAAGTAAGCCAAAGCCAAGTTGTTATAAGCTCCCCAGAAATCAGACTTTTCTTCAACCAGCTTTTCCAACCGTTCGATGGCTCCCGCAAAATCCCCCTGCTCCATCATCCGACGCGCCTTTTCTTGGCGGTAATAGCATTCGCTGTCCTGCGATTCTCCATCGTCATCAAAAAGCTGCCAATCTTCCTGTTCCGCAAAATCAACGATTTCCATCGCTTCAGCCGAATATTTTCCCTGTGTCTCATAGACCAGGTATTTTTTGGCGTATTTTCGCGCATCCCAAAACAAGCCCATGTGTGCATGGACTTCTGCGAGGAAAAAAAGGATATCAGGTTCTTTCGAATCCAATTCATGTGCTAAGTGCAGCATGTCCATCGCCTGTTCAAATTCCTGCATTTCCATCAACACGATGCCGTATTGTGTCAGGATGAGCGGGTCTTTCGGGCTCAGCTCTGAAGCGCGACGTAGATACTTATGTGCTTTCGGGTAGTTTTCACGCTGAAGTTCTTTCAGCGCTTTTCTGTAATAATATTCCCCTGTCGGAATAAACGATAATACATTTTTAGTATTAATTTTTTTATTCTCCAAAATATGCCTCCGAAAAAGTAAAAGAGACGATTAAAATCATCCCTATACTCAAATGTGCTGTAATTATAGCATATTCCCTTATTATTTACTTGTCGTTTTTATGGCATGGCGTTCTTTTAGTACATCAATCACTTGGCTGAATTCCACTTTTTGTTCCTGCAAAAGCACCAAAACGTGATAGAACAAGTCCGCTGTTTCCATCGACAATTCTTCAGCATCTCGATTTTTAGCTGCTATGATGACTTCAGCTGCTTCTTCGCCTATTTTTTTACAAATTTTGTCTACGCCTTCTTCAAATAGATAAGTTGTATAAGCTCCTTCAGGCATTTCTTCTTCACGCGTTTTGATTAATGAGGCTAACTGCGCGAACATTTCTCCTGGAGATTCATTGTGCTCGCCGTGGATGGTTTCAAAAAAACAGCTAACTTTGCCGGTATGACAAGCTGGTCCGTTTGGGATTACTTCGTAGATTAGCGAATCACCGTCACAGTCTAAACGCACAGCTGTCACTTTTTGCGTGTTACCACTCGTCGCACCTTTGTTCCATAGCTCACTCCGGCTTCTTGAATAAAGCCATGTTTCATTGGTATCTATTGTTTTTTGGACAGCTTCTTCATTGGCATAAGCCAAAGTCAACACTTCTTTTGTTTCGGCATTTTGGATAATGACGGGAATTAGCCCGTTTTGATCATATTGTATAGTTGTCATCGGACATTCACTCCCTCTTTCCGTAAATACTGTTTTACTTCAGCTACGCTGGTTTCTTTGTAATGGAAAATAGATGCCGCTAACGCCGCGTCAGCGTCTACTGTTTTAAAAACTTCGTTAAAATGTTCTTTGTTTCCTGCTCCTCCGCTGGCGATGACCGGTACTTCTACAGCTTCACGCACAGCTTGCGTCAACTCCAAATCAAAGCCGTCTTTCGAGCCGTCTTTGTCCATGCTCGTCAACAACAGTTCACCAGCTCCAAGCTCAACACTTTTTTTCGCCCATTCAACTGCATCCCACTCGGTTTTATTGCGGCCACCATGCGTATAGACGTTCCAGCTATCGCCGTTTTTCTTGGCGTCAATGGCTACTACGATACATTGAGAGCCGAAGAAATCTGCGCCTTCTTTGATCAGCTCCGGACGGTCAAGAGCCGCCGTGTTTAAAGACACTTTATCAGCACCAGCACGCAGCATGCGCTTCATGTCCTCTAGACTGCGAATGCCGCCGCCCACGGTAAACGGGATCGACAGCTCTGTAGCGACGACTTTCACTACTTCGACCATGGTTTCTTTGCCTTCATGGGAAGCCGAGATGTCTAAAAACACCAATTCATCCGCTCCTTGCTCATCATAAAAACGAGCCAGTTCAACCGGATCCCCCGCGTCACGCAGCGAAACAAAGCTAACGCCTTTAACGACGCGCCCTTCTTTAACATCAAGACATGGAATAATGCGTTTTGTCAGCATGACAAGGCCTCCTCCAGCGTAAAACGTTTTTCATAAAGTGCTTTCCCTATAATAACACCTGCGATATTACTTTGTGCAGATGCTTCTTTAACATTTCGTACATCTTCAAGCGAACCAATACCACCCGAAACAATGACTTGTGCTGATTCAGCACCCACTAACGCTTTGTTGGCTTTAATATTCGGTCCAGCTAACGTGCCATCTGTTGCGATATCTGTATAGATGAAATGTTTTGCGCCTTTTTGCGCGAAATAATTCGCCACTTCTGTCGCTGCTTGTCCAGATGTCTCGATCCAACCTTCTGTCGCGGCCATGCCATCTTTCGCATCGATGCCGATGACAATTTGGTCAGCTCCAAATTCTTCAATCAACGACACGGCAAGTTCCGGATTACGGATGGCTAGACTGCCGATAATGACACGCGTTACACCATTTGATAAATAATGCTGAATATCTTCACGTGTCCGGATGCCTCCGCCTATCTGTACTTTAGCACCGAGCTTTGCAGCTTCGATGACCACTTGATCGTTTATTCGGACGCCATCTTTGGCACCATCTAAGTCGACCATATGTATCCACTCTGCACCAGCTTCTACGAATTTTCGAGCCATGTCGACTGGGGAATCTCCATAGATGGTTTCCTGGGCATAATCTCCTTGAAAAAGGCGTACACATTTGCCGTCCCTTAAGTCGATCGCGGGATAAATTAGAAATTTAGACATGTAGATTCCTCCTAACATTTGAAATCCATTGCTCTAATAAGTGATGACCGAAATCACCTGATTTTTCTGGGTGAAACTGCATGCCCGTAATGAGTCCGTTACCGACTACTCCTGGAACATTAAGACCGCCATAGCTTGCCGTTGCCCACACTTCTTGTTCATTTGTATTGACCGCCAAAAAGGAATGAACAAAATAAACATGCGTATCGCTTAATACTTCGTCTAGCCAGTAAGGTACCCGTGAAAATTCCAAACGGTTCCACCCCATATGTGGGATCCGGTAGGTGCCTTTTTCAAAACGTCGGATTTGTCCCGTTAGTAAGCCTAAACCTTTAGTCGACTTTACTTCTGAGCTGTCTTCATACAATAATTGCATGCCGAGACAAATGCCAAGAAGTGGGATGTTTTTCTCCTTTAATGATTGAATAAATTTCGAAAGTCCTTTTTCATTTAATAGCTCCATAGCATCTGGAAAAGCACCGACTCCTGGCAGCAAAATTCCTTCTGCTTCTAGCAATACGGCAGGATCATCGGATACGATCACTGTGCATTCCAGTTTTTTCAAAGCTTGCTCGACACTAAACAAATTGCCCATGCCGTAATCAATGATACCGATAATCATGTTAACAGCCCCTTTGTTGATGGCACGCCTTTAACCCGTGGGTCGATCCCTGTCGCTTCATCAAGCGCACGTGCTAGTGCTTTAAATATCGCTTCGATAATATGGTGTGTATTTTTTCCGTAATGAACGATAACGTGAACATTCATCCGTGATTCCAGCGCAAATTTCCAAAGAAATTCCTGAATCAGTTCCGTATCAAACGTTCCCACTTTTTCGTTCAGCGGCTGACTACGGAATTCCAGATGCGGACGATTTGAACAGTCGATCACCACTTGAGCCAACGCATCATCCATCGGCACAAATGCATTGCCATAACGTCGTATGCCTTTTTTATCGCCAAGTGCTTCTTTAACGGCTTGACCTAAAACAATGCCGATATCTTCAGTCGTGTGGTGGTCGTCGATATGCGTATCGCCATCTGCCTTAATGTCCCCATCAAACAAACCATGTTTAATGAACAAATCCAGCATATGGTCCATAAATGGAACACCTGTATCAATTACCGATTTGCCTTCGCCGTCCAAGGAAAAATTGATGGCCACTTTGGTTTCATTGGTATTGCGTTTGATTTCAGCTTTTCTCATGATTGATTCCCCTTTTCCCACGACCGTGATTCGACTGCACGCGCATGTCCTTCTAACCCTTCAAGGCGTGCTAGACGAGCGATTTTTTCTTTATTGTTTTGCCAAGCCTGTTCGCTATAACGGATAATGCTGGTTCGTTTAATAAAATCATAAACAGATAAAGCACTCGAAAAACGTGCTGTGCTGTTCGTTGGCAACACGTGATTAGTTCCTGCAAAATAATCGCCAATTGGTTCAGACGAAAACCTTCCGATAAAAATGGCACCAGCGTGGCGAATCTTCTCCGCTACTGCTTCTGCATCTTCCGTCATGATTTCCAAATGTTCCGGCGCTAGTTGATTGGCGGCTGTGATCAGCTCTTCTATCGTTTCCCCTAGATAAATCATGCCATGATTTTTCATTGCTGGACTAGCGATAGCTTCACGAGGCAAGCTTGCCAATTGCCGCTCTATTTCTTTAGAAACGGCATCGGCCAGTTTTTCGCTAGTCGTTAATAACACAGCGCTCGCCATCGGATCATGTTCTGCTTGTGACAACAAATCCGCCGCCACTTCGTCAGCATATGCGGAATCATCCGCAATTATTGCGATTTCACTCGGTCCGGCAATCATGTCGATAGCCACGTCGCCATTCACTTGTCGTTTTGCTAAAGCGACAAAAATATTGCCTGGACCGGTAATTTTGTCAACTGGAGCGATAGACTGCGTGCCATACGCTAAAGCTGCAATTGCCTGAGCCCCACCTGATTTATAAACTTCTGTAATACCAAGAATATGAGCTGAAGCTAATACACCATCTGATAAAGTGCCGTCTTTTCCTGGAGGCGAGATCAACACGATGCGCGACACTCCTGCTACTTGTGCTGGAATGACGTTCATCAACACCGATGATGGGTAAGCCGCTGTTCCGCCTGGTACGTACAAGCCTGCCGATTCAATAGCCGTAACGCGCTGTGCTAAGTAAGAGCCGTCATCGTGGTCTAGCTGGTAGCCTTTTTGCTGTTGACTGTCATGGTAACGACGGATATTTGCTGCCGCTTCTGTTAAGTCCTCTAGTAATTGACGATCAAATCGTTCGACTGCTTGCGCAATTTCCTCTTCCGTTACACGCAATGAAGATAATTTTGCGCCATCCCATTTCTCAGCATAACGGAACATCGCTTGATCTCCGTTGTCCCGTACATCTTGAATGATTTCTTTGACTGCTGCAACTTGCTGACCGGTTCCATCTGCAATTGTTCTTCTGATGGAAATTCCTGAGGATAAACGAGTCACTTTCATAAAATGGCCTGCTTTCTCAGTCTTTCTACTAGATCTGTAATGCGTTTTTGCTTTAAGCGATAACTTACCGGATTAGCAATTAAACGCGACGTGATGTCGACAATTTTTTCATATTCAACCAAGCCATTTTCTTTTAATGTTTTGCCGGTCGAGACAATATCCACAATACGATCCGCTAAACCGATCATTGGCGCTAATTCAATCGAACCGTTTAGTTCGATGATTTCGACTTGTTCGCCTTTGCCACGATAATATTGCGACGCCACTTTTGGGTATTTCGTCGCAACACGCGGAGATACTTTATTCATCGGCGTATCCGGCATACCCGCAGTTGCGATATAGCAGCGGCTGATGCCAAGGTCTAATAATTCATAAACATCTCGGTCGTGCTCAAGCATCACGTCTTTTCCAGCAATGCCAATGTCTACGACTCCGTGTTCGACATAAGCTGGAACATCCATTGGTTTAGCTAGAATAAAACGAATATTTTCATTTGGCGCTTCGACAATCAATTTTCGTGAATCATCGAGTTCTTTCGGCAAATCATAGCCTGCTTTCACTAATAATTCGTAAGCTTCTTCAAATATTCTGCCCTTAGGCATTGCAATCGTTAATGCATCCATTAGTTAGCACCTTCCAATCGTAGAACCTTACTAAAATGTTTGCTGAATTCGTCAATGGCTAAAACTGATTGCGCAAATTGCAGCGTGACTCGCGCTCCTTGCTCACGAAGCTTTTGTGCTTCATCATCCGCTTGCTCTTCGTTTCGTTCATCAAATAAGATCAACGTATGTTCTTGTTGTTCTGAAACAGCTGAAATAAGTTCTAGCAAACGATCGACGCGTAATCCAAAGCCGGTTGCACCAACCTCTAGTCCAAATTGTTTCATCAAGCCGTCATAACGTCCACCGTTACCGAGTGGAAAACCACTGCCCGTTGCATACACTTCAAATACTAAGCCGGTGTAATAGGTCATATGGCTGTTAAACGACAAATCATAAGTTACCGCGTCAGCTAAGCCGCTGCGATCTAATATGTTTTTCAGCTTTTTCATGTCTTCAAATAAAGAACTTTGTTTGGCGTTATGAGGATCAATCCATTGTTGCCATTCTTCTACAGTAGTCGTTGATATCAAGCCAATAAACGATTCGACTCTAGACGCTTCGATAGGCAATTGTTTTGCTAAAGTTTCAAAGCCAACACTATTTTTTGAAACAAATGCGCTATGAACTTGTTCAATTTGCTCTTGATTTAACCCGAAATCTTCTAAAATCAACTGCAATAATTGGGTATGTCCAATTACGAAACGACTCGATTCGATACCTAATTTTTTTATAATATTTCCCGCAAGAAGAATCACTTCTGCATCGGCATATATTGAATCGTCACCAATCAGCTCCACACCCATTTGTTCAAATTCAGCTGGTCGTCCGCCTTCTCGCTTTTGAGCACGGAAAACGTTTGAATAATAGCCAAGTCTTACCGGTATCTTTTCTTTCAATAGTTTAGCTGCAGCAACACGCGCGATTGGTGAAGTCATATCAGGACGCAAAACCAAAGTTTCACCTTGGCTGTCTAATAATTTGAACAAGGCATTGTCTGCGATTGCTGAAATTTTACCGATCGTTTCATAATATTCCAAAGTTGGTGTCTGCAACAGATCATAGCCTGCCTGCTGAATAATGGATGTTCCACTTGAGCGTAGCTCCGCTTTCTTTTTCGCGATAAATGGAAAATCGTCTCTCATGCCTAACGGTTTTTCGAACATTTGTATGGTCATTTATAAAACTCCCTAATATTGGTTTTTTCACTTTAGTTCGCTAATGTGATGAAGTAATATTTATTTTAGCGCATTGTTCCATCCACCGTCAAGAGATATACTCGAAAAAAATCCTGAAAGCAAAGAATGCTTTCAGGATTTTGCTTGGCGCGCCGCCATTTGTTCAGCTGTATAGATGATGTTCATCGGATTTCCGCCGACAAAAGCTCCAGCTGGCACATCTTTATGGACGAGCGTGGCAGCGGAAACGATTGCCCCGTTTCCGATGGTAATGCCGGGCAAAATCGTAGTGTTTGCTCCGATCATAACGTGGTCTCCGATGACCACGTCGCCGAGTCGGTATTCATCTATTAAATATTCATGTGCAAGAATGGTGGTATTATAACCAATTACTGAGTTTTCTCCCACTGTGATTTTTTCAGGAAACATAACATCCGGCATAACCATCAATGCAAAAGAAGAATGCTTTCCGATATTCATTTTAAGAAAGTTTTTATACATCCAATTTTTCATAGGTAAAAATGGCGTGTATCTAGCTGTTTGGATCACCAAAAAATTCTTGGTCACTTTCCAGAACGGCACCGTTTTGTAAATATGCCAAAGCGAATTTGGTCCCTCTACAAAATGACGTTGTGTCCTTCTCATTTCACAGCCTCTTTAGTCAGCACCAGCAAATCACTGATGTGCTGAAGCATAAAGTCAGGATTAAAACTGGCCAAAAAGTCTTCGCCTTTCACCGACCAAGCAACACCAGCAGTTCGAACTCCCGCATTTTTGCCACCTTCGATATCATGCGAGTTGTCACCGATCATCAAGGCTTCATCGTGAGATGCACCTAATTGCTCTAATGCTAGATGTAAAGGTTCGGGATCCGGTTTTGGATTGCTGACATGATCTAGGCCGACCAGTACATCAAACACATCGCTGATACCCATTAAGTCTAATCCATGACGGATTGTTTCGCTTCTTTTCGTCGATACAATCGCCATTTTCAACCCTTGTGTTTTCAGCAGGCGCAGCGTTTCCACCACGCCCTCGTATTCCTCAACCAAATCATCGTGCATGATTCGGTTGAGGGCACGGTATTGAACTGTCAGCTCTTCCACACGCTCGGGGTCAATAGCTGTAAATGTCTGCTCCAGCGACGGACCAATAAAATGCAACACTTCCCCTCGGTCAAAACGTCCCGGATAATGCTCGTCCAAAACGGATAGAAAGGTTTGGATAATCAATTCGTTAGTATCCAGCAAGGTACCATCAAAATCGAATAATAAGGTGTCAATCTTTTTCAGTGTCATGTTGAAATCACTTCCTTCTGTTTTTCTTCCGCTTTACGCCACATATAGGAAACAAAGATGGTCAAGCCTAATGCAGTGACGACGCGGATCGCCAGCAGTGGCCAAATCGGAATCCCCAGTGGAATAAAAATCAGCGTATCTTCCACTATTGCGTGGCAGGCAACTAGGAAAATGAACACTAATGTCGCATCCTTTTTGCTGACCCCATCTTCCTGAACTGCCTGGATCATGACCCCCGCTCCCATCGCCAGTCCGAAAACCAATCCGGAAGCAAGCGTCACAGAAGCATTTTTTTCTACGCCCAATATGCGGGTTAACGGCCCCATCGAGTTCGATATCTTTTGCAGGTATTGTTTGTCTTTCAGAATTTGAATCATGATCATCAACGGAATGACGATCATCGCCAGTTGCAGGACGCCGAACGAAGCTTTTTCAAGCCCGATCAGCAAAAT
The DNA here is from genome assembly GCF_001687565.2 of Planococcus antarcticus DSM 14505. Lineage (NCBI taxonomy): Bacteria > Bacillati > Bacillota > Bacilli > Caryophanales > Caryophanaceae > Planococcus > Planococcus antarcticus. The sequence goes on along the minus strand of NZ_CP016534.2, from coordinate 1,181,727 downwards.
CCCCAGCCAGCTTTCAGGTGCGGCCGCTGCTTCAGGCGCAAAGCCGTATTGTGCGGCTTCACCGCCGCCTTTCCACAATAGATTAATGATGATTCCAGACAGTCCAGCGAGTCCAAAACGAACCACCAGCACCACCCATAGCTTGACGCCAACTTTCAGCGCTACGCCGGTTTCAATAAAGATATTATGTGAAAAGGATAGCATAACGGCGAGAATAAAAACTTCCTTGACCGTTAATTCCAGGGACAAGATACCGGCAATTCCAGCATACAGATTAAGCGCATTCCCAAGGACCAGCGGAATGGCGGCATCGCCGCTTAAACCGAATACGCCCATGATTGGTGCCACCAAATCGATGATAAAAGGCAGAACCGGTGTATATTGCAGCATCGTGACGAGCAAAGTGATAGGAAAAATGATTTTTCCCAGAGACCAAGTCGTCTTCAACCCCGCTTTCAATCCATTTTTAAAAGTCGACATCTGATCGCTCTTTTCATTAGTTAATTGTCTTTATAGTGTGGCGGGTTTTTGATTGATAGGCGGCGGTAAACGATCAATACCACTGCAATAACGACAGCAATGACCGACACCAGCTGAGCGGCACGAAGTTCACCGACCACATAAAGGCTATCTGTCCGCATGCCTTCGATAAAGAAACGGCCAACAGAATACCAGATCATATAGAAGAAAAACATTTCGCCGCGTACCAGACTGGCTTTGCGGAGCAACAGCAAAATGATGATGCCCACCAGACTCCACAAGGATTCGTAAAGGAAAGTCGGGTGGTAATAAGCTCCATCTATGTACATGTGATTGATGATCCAATCAGGAATAAACAGATTTTCCAAAAAAGTTCGAGATATTTCTCCGCCATGCGCTTCTTGATTGATGAAATTTCCCCAGCGACCAATCGCTTGTCCAATCAAGATACTTGGGGCTAATATATCCGCCACTTTCAAGAACGATGTGTTGCGCTTTTTAGTAAACAGATAAGCAACAATCACAGATGCAATCAATGCTCCGTGTATCGCAATTCCGCCATTCCAGATAGCGATAATTTGGCCGGGATTATCTTTGTAATGCTCCCATTCAAATGCCACATAGTAAATACGGGCACCGACAATCGCCAGCGGTACTGCCCAAATAAGCAAATCGGTTAAATATTCAGTATGCAGTCCCCGTTTGACCATTTCACGCTGTCCCACCAGAAAGGCAATGACAATACCAGCGGCGATAATGACGCCATACCACTGAACTGAAATCGGACCGAGTGAAAAAGCGGTCGGGTCTATTGAAGCCACTATTGAAAACATCTTGTGCACCTTCCCATTCGCTTAGTTTGCATCTTGTGCAATTACGTCATTCAGACGATTTGAAAATTCTTCAGCAGCATTAATGCCCATTCGTTTGAGGCGATAGTTCATCGCTGCAACTTCTATGATGACGGATAAATTTCGCCCAGGCCGAACAGGAATTGTCAGCTTCGTCAAATGTGTATCGATAATTCTCATCTTTTCTTCTTCCAGACCAAGACGATCATAGGTTTTCTCCTGATCCCAAATCTCCAGGTCAATCACTAAGGAAATCCGCTTAAACGTACGTATAGCGCTTGCTCCGAACAAGGTCATAATATCAATAATGCCGACTCCCCGGATTTCAAGCAAATGCTCGATCAGTTGAGGAGAGTGGCCAACCAATGTATTCTCCCCTTCCTGATGAATCTCCACACAATCGTCCGCTACAAGACGGTGACCTTTTTTGACAAGCTCTAGCGCTGTCTCACTTTTACCGACTCCGCTTTTACCTGTCAATAAAACTCCTACGCCATAAATATCAACAAGCACGCCATGGACGGCTGTTGTTGGAGCCAATTGACTTTCCAGAAAATTCGTCAGCAAACTGGAAAAACGAGTTGTTGACATTGGAGTCGTCATAACCGGAACATGTCGATTGCTTGAAGCGATGACCAATTCTTCCGGTACCGGAACACCATGTGAAACGATGATGGCCGGTGTATCGTCGGTACATAATTTCATCATGCGGTCCAGCCGCTCTTCCGGTAATAGCATGGAAAAAAAAGAAAGCTCGGTTTTGCCGAGCAGCTGTACACGGTTCGCTGGATAATGAGTAAAATAACCGGCCATTTCCAAACCGGGTCTTGAAATATCGCTGATGGGAATATGGCGGCCGACGCCTTCGTCACCGCTGATTAAATCCAGCTCGAACTTTTCCATCACTTGCTTTGTTGTTACTTGTCCCATTTGTTACCCCTCATTCCTTATCCACACATTATTTCGAATTTTCGTCGAAGTTGTTCTTTTTACATGCGGTTTGCTCTTATTTTAACATGGAAAAAATATATTTGAAGATTTTTGTCCCCTTTGACGCTTCCTTCTACTATATAGACCAAAAAAGGAGGTTTTTCAAAATGAAGATAATGATTGATGCTGGCCATGGTCCTGACACGCCAGGAAAGCGCTCGCCAGATGGCAGGCTAAGAGAATTCTATTTTAATTCGGCAGTTGCCGAAGAAGTCAAAAAGCGGTTAGTCCTGGATGGACATAATGTTTTTTTCAGCCATCAAAGCGATCTGGACGTTCTGCTGCACGAGCGCACAGCACTCGCAAACCGCTTAAAGGTAGATTTGTTCGTTTCTATCCATGCCAATGCAATGGGCAATACTTTCAATACTGCCAGCGGCCTAGAAACCTATACTTACAATCGGCCCCAGACAGCAACCAAAGAACTTGCAGCCTTGGTCCAACACTCCCTAGTACAAGTGACAGGACGAAAAGATCGTGGAGTTAAACACGGCGACTTTGCTGTCTTGCGCAATACGCACATGCCGGCAATTCTTGTGGAATGTGGTTTTATGACACATAAGCAAGAAGTAGAACTGCTGAAGTCTACAGCCTACCGGAAACGCTGCGCACTGGGCATCTGTTTCGGGATCGCCTGTTTCGATGCAAGCCGGTGAACACTTTTCAATCGAATACACCATACCTGAACGCGAAAGCCCAATCGGCTTTCGCGTTTTTTGTTTTGTTAAATATAAATTCTGTTAAACTGGAGCTAAAGGGGTGACCACATGAACAAAACCATCGGAATTCTTGCGCATGTCGATGCCGGCAAGACCACATTCTCAGAACAATTGTTGTATCACACAAAAAGCATCCGCAAGCGCGGACGAGTCGATCATCAAAACGCGTTCCTCGACAGCCATGCCATCGAAAAAAGCCGCGGCATCACGATTTTCGCCGACCAGGCAAGCTTTTCCTTCAATGGCTCAACTTATTTCCTTATCGACACCCCTGGACATGTCGACTTTTCCCCCGAAATGGAGCGCTCGATCCAAGTGATGGATTACGCCATTATTATCATCAGTGCAGTTGATGGCATTGAAGGGCATACCGAAACCGTTTGGCAATTTCTTCAAAAACATAAGGTTCCAGTCTTTTTTTTCATTAATAAAACAGATCGTGAAGGGGCAGATCCCGTTCAAGTTTTAGAAGACATCCGTACAAACTTTTCTGAAGATGCCTGTGACATTACAAGCAACTTTCAAAATAACGTGTTGAGCGAGAAACTCATTGAATTTATCGCTGAACGAGATGAAGAGTTACTGATGCAGTATTTGGAGACTGGTTTTGATAAAAAAACCTGGATGAAATCTTTTCAGCGTATGATTGCCGCTAACGAGATTTACCCTTGTGCCAGTGGCTCTGCTTTGCAAGATATCGGTATCTTGGATTTCCTGCTTCAGCTCGATCAATTAACGACTAGCTCTTATTCAAATGAACAAGCATTTGGGGCACGAATTTATAAAATTCGGCACGATGAAAACGGGAACCGAATCTGTTTTTTAAAAGCGTTTAGCGGAATTTTACAAGTTCGTGATAAATTAGTGTATGGTGCAGATTGTCTCGAAGAAAAAGTGACGCAAATCCGAATTTATAACGGCAGTAAATTCAAAGCATCAGAACAAGCACAGGCAGGCGAACTGTTCGCCATAGCCGGCTTAACAGAAGCTCTAGTTGGCGATGCCATTGGAGTTTGTCCTAACAACAACCAATCTGAAGTGACACCCACATTAAAGTCAACCGTTCTTTTTGACCCGTCTCTTCACACAAAAGACGTATTGACTAGTTTCAGAATTCTCGGCGCTGAAGATCCTTCTTTATCTGTTTTCTGGGATGAATATTTTCAACATATTCAAATTCAAGTTATGGGTGTTATTCAATTAGAAGTTCTCGAGCAAGTAGTCCTCGAACGATTTGGCCATAATGTTAAGTTTGGCGAACCTGAAATTCTCTATAAGGAAACCATCAATTTGCCAGTTATGGGCTATGGCCACTTTGAACCTCTTCGTCATTACGCCGAAGTTCATCTGAAATTAGAACCAGGTAAAAGAGATAGTGGTTTTCGAGTGGACAATACTTGCCATGCCGATGCTTTATCTGTCGGTAACCAGAACCTAATCCTTCAACACTTAACAGAGCGGAATCACCACGGCATATTAACCGGCTCTCCTTTGACTGATGTCAAAGCGACTTTAGTGACTGGACGCGGTCATAATGAGCACACTTCAGGCGGTGATTTTCGGGAAGCCACTTTCCGTGCGCTTCGTCAAGGACTCGAACAAGCACAAAACCAGCTGCTCGAACCAATGTACCGCTTTAAAATCAAAGTGAATTTAGAGCAAATGGGAAAAGTGTTATCGGATGTTCAGCAAGCATATGGAAGCTTTAACGCTCCTGAAACAACTGGCGGAAAAACAATTATTGAAGGTCGTGTACCGGTTGCTACATTTATGAAGTACAGTACAGAATTTGCTGCTTTAACTCATGGCAAAGGCGCACTCAGTTTACTATTCGATGGCTACGACCTCTGCCATAATGAAGCGCAAGTAATCGACCGGATCGGCTACGAAAAAAACGCCGACCCTCTCTACACATCCACTTCTATTTTTTGCGCGAAAGGTCAAGGTTATAAAGTCTCTTGGGACGAAGCAGAAAAAGCTATGCATTGTTTGTAAGACCCTATCTAAATCGAAGGAGGAGCGAGCCATGTATGAACAAAAAACAAAAGAAACCGATACCGACGTTATTGAATTTATCGAATCTATCGATCATCCAAAAAAACAGCAAGATGCTTATAAACTACTGGAGCTGTTTGAACAAACAAGCGGTTACACAGCAAAAATGTGGGGACACAGCATTATTGGCTTCGGCTCCTATCATTATGTCTACAAGACGGGCCATGAGGGCGATGCACCACTGGTCGGTTTTTCTCCCCGCAAAGCGAAAACTAGCTTATATTTTGCAACCGGAGATGAGGCCCGAGGGCCATTGCTCGAGAAATTCGGCAAACACACCAGCGGAAAAGCTTGCGTCTATATCGATAAAATCGAAGACGTCAACCTCGACGTCCTGCAGCAATTGATTCGGAAGTCTATTGATTTTCTGCAGGAATTGTATCCAGACACAAAAACAAAAAATCCGGACAGCCTTTAAAGGCTGTCCGGATTTTTTTCTAGAGCAATGGTGGACTAATTTTTTCAACTCCGACCAACCCAAGGATCGTCATCAAGCTTTTTTGAATAGCCAAATAACCATTTTTAGGATCATGCCATTCTTCCAACGTGTGTGCTTTGACAAATTCTCCACCGAGGCCGATGGCGATGGCCGGAATTCCAATGCTCACCAGATAGTTGGCATCGGTGCTGCTCGGTTTCTTTAACTGCGGTTCTGCTCCAAGCGAATGGCTCGCAGCGCTTGCCACCTGCACGATTGGCTCATCCCCCGATTGGCTTGCTGGTGGACGGTTGCCAAAACGGTTGATTCTAACTCGCAGCCGGTCATCACCCCAGCGTACATTTTCAGCTCGAGCCGCCTTTTCTACAATTTCGAGAAAGTAGTGTTCCAATTTATCCAGTTCCTGTTGATCGTTGGAACGAAGATCGACTAGCATCGATGCTTCCTGAGCGATCGCGTTCACCGAGGTGCCACCGGAAACCTGACCGATCGAAAAAGTCGTCTTCGGCTCATTGATCGTTTCCAAATCAGCAATTGCGGCCATTGCACGACCTAATGCATGTGTTGCACTAGGTGTGCCAAAGGCCGCAAAGCTATGGCCTCCGGGTCCTCTGTATGTAATCTTATAGCGATAGCTTCCTGTGGCCAAATAGGTAATGTCATTGGATCCTGGCCCATCCAGTGACAAGAATCCATCAATGTCCTGATGCTCAGCAAAAAAAGCTTTTACGCCGCGCAAATCTCCTGCACCTTCCTCACCGACTGTCCCTCCAAAAATAATAGCTCCAGTGTTATCAATTCCTGCTTCGCTAATGGCTCTTACGACCGCCGGCAATTCGGCCAGTCCACGGGCGTCGTCACCAATTCCAGGTGCATGCATCATACCATTTTTCTGTTGCACCGTTGTATCGGTCTCTTCAGGAAACACTGTATCCAGATGGGCCGACACAAATACTTTTGGGCCTTTCCCTCGCCCTTTTCTTAACCCATGGACGTTGCCTTCAGAATCCATACGGACATCTTCCAATCCTAGAGCTTTTAGACGCTCCATGAAATTTTCAGCACGTAGCTGCTCTTTAAATGGCGGTGCCGGAATTTCCGTCAGAGCAATCTACTCTTTGATTGTCAGCTGATGGTCTCGTTCAATAAATACCAGCGCCTGTTGAATTTTATTTTTATCCAGCAGTTTATCGAAAGTGTTTTTTATATGAGCGGAAACATTCTTATTCACTATTCTTTACCTCCTCATTTTCCACTGTTTTATCACTTCGATTTCCTTGCCCATCTTTTTCATGGTTAGTCATTTCACCAAACGCTTTAACAAAATAGGCTGACGGCAACAACAAGCCCAATGCCGCTTGAATGACAGCAAAAAATCGGGCAACGCCAACCGGCACCAAATCGCCATAGCCTACGGATAGCATCGTCACTCCACTAAAGTATAAAAAGTCCCAAAAATCGTCTCCTGCTACTCTTCCTGTTTCATCATTGAGTCTTAGAACATTGTTATTCAAAGCCAGTAAATAATAAATGATAGCAAAGCCAAAAGTGACTGCTGTCATCACGAGAAATAGTTTTGTAAACAGTGACATGTGGATAAAACTTTCCTTATGCTGCTGATTTGTGAAGAAGTAATAAAGATTAAGCAACATCAGAAGGATCATCAGTCCAATTAAAATAGTGGCTATCATTCCTCAAAACCTTTCTTTTATTTAAATACTATGATAAAAAATCAGAAAATACCAATTATGTGCATTTGATAAGTAAAGCCGACACAGGATGCCTGTGTCGGCTTTACAATTATTTTATTCGATTGTTAGGTAGCGAAGCAGGACAGAACCTGTTTTGGTTTCGCCATAGACCAATAGTGGAGCTGCAGCTGGTTCAGTTCCTTGTTTCGAGAACCGAATTGATTTTTGCATGAATTGTCCTTGCTCATGCGTACTGTCGATATCCGAAAGCAAGACATCCATTTTGCCAAGATTCGACGAAACTTCGCCTTTCAACGGCAAATGTGAAGGAATGTAGATTTCCACATTGCCTGCCAAAGTCTTTGTTTCCAACTTACGTGCTTCTTTGCATCTTGTAGTAGCTACAATGTTGCCGTTCAAAGACTTGGAAACGATCGTCTGAATGTCGCCATCAATATAAATACGGCCATTCAAAGTTTCAGCTTCTAATACTTTGCCTTTTGTTTCCTGAACGTGGATGGCGCCATTGGCTGTTTCCAGTTCTGCATCATCAAACTCTACATGCTTCAAATCGATTTTACCGTTTGCAGTTTTCACTTTTATCAACGCAGCATCGATACGCTTCATCGTGAACCCACCGTTGAATAAACGAGCTGTGATGTGTTCGTAAGAAGCTTCTGGCACATAGAGAATTACATTCACTTGGGTCGTCTTGAAATCGCTGATGATCCGTAGCTTGTGGTCATCGGCGATAAAGACGAACTTATCAAGAAAATCTTCTTTTGCCTGTGCAGGGGATTCCGACCGATACGCCTTCACGCTGCATTCCGCACGCAACAAACCGTCCTGTGAAGGGAAAATTTCCAACTGTCCGTTAGCAATATCAGCAATAATGGTATTCAAGTCTTTCATTTCATCTGTAAAGGTATGGTTGAATTGAACCGCTTCGCCGAATGGCGAGTCGAATTCCATCGTTTTCAACTTGCCAACAGAAGACTGCATAAAGTCCATCATCCGGGTCCCAAAATCATTGAAATCACGCGATACATTTTTCGAAACGTTTTTTGAAACGTTCTTCGAGAAATCTTTCGATACTTTCTTGACAATATCTTCCGGTCTGAAAAAACCGCGTTTGCCTGATTTATCTTTTTGATTGTTGCGGCCATAACTCGGCTCATTCGAAGAAGAACTGTTGCCATCTATGGCGCGCAGCAACTCAACCGCCTCACGCGCTGAAATCGTACCGTTCTCAACCATGTCTAAAATGCGTTCTTTTTCGCTTTGCATGTATTGTGACCTCCTCATTGTCTGAATGCCGATAAGCAAGAGCTTACATGAACAAACAGATCTGTTCTTCTAATTGATACGTTTACCAGCGGGAAAAGTTTCATTTCACCGCTTTTTTCCTCCGTCCCGCTCCTTTAACCAAAGCATCCATACGCGCTCGGTCCCGTTCAAGAATCGGCTTTAAGTACTTTCCGGTATAGGAATTTTCAGCAGCAGCAATTTCTTCCGGCGTGCCTGTTGCTAAAATTGTTCCGCCTTTGTCTCCGCCTTCAGGGCCTAAATCGATGATGTGGTCAGCCGTCTTGATAACATCCAGATTGTGTTCAATTGTCAATACTGTGTCGCCATTTTCTACAAGACGCTGCAAGACTAGCAGCAGTCGAGAAATATCATCCGCATGAAGGCCTGTGGTCGGTTCATCCAGAATATAAAAGGACTTGCCGTTTGAACGTTTATGAAGCTCTGATGCCAGCTTGACGCGCTGTGCCTCACCTCCGGATAAAGTTGTTGCAGGTTGTCCCATGGTAACATATCCTAACCCGACATCTACAATGGTCTTTAGTTTACGATTGATCTTTGGAATATTCTCAAAAAATGAATAGGCGTCTTCTACTGTCATAGCCAGAACATCAGCAATGCTTTTGTTTTTATATTTCACTTCCAAGGTTTCCCGGTTATATCGTTTGCCGTGGCAAATTTCGCAAGGTACGTAGACATCCGGAAGGAAATGCATTTCTATTTTTATAATACCATCTCCACGGCAAGCTTCACAGCGACCGCCCTTGACATTGAAACTAAAACGACCTTTTTTATAGCCGCGGACTTTTGCTTCGTTCGTTGTAGCGTAAACATCCCGAACATCGTCAAAAACGCCTGTATAAGTTGCCGGATTCGATCGTGGCGTCCGGCCAATCGGTGATTGATCGATCTCGATGACTTTTTCCAGTTCTTCTGTGCCTTCTATTGAGTCAAAATGACCCGGTTTCGTTTTGGCACGATTCAATCGATGTGCCAGCGTCTTGTATAGAATCTCATTGATAAGTGTGCTTTTTCCTGAGCCTGAAACGCCTGTTACGGCTGTAAATAGGCCAAGTGGTATATCAACATCCACTTTTTTCAGATTGTTTTGGTTGGCTCCACGGATGGAAATCTTCCGGTCGCTTGGAACTCTCCGCTCTGCAGGCAACGGTATAAACTTCTTGCCGCTCAAATATTGACCAGTCAATGACTTTTTGTTTTTCATTACCTTGTCGGGTGTCCCCGCAGCTATAATTTCCCCTCCATGAACGCCTGCCCCCGGTCCGACATCGATCAGATAATCCGCTGCAAGCATCGTGTCTTCGTCATGCTCGACGACAATCAATGTATTGCCAATGTCCCGCATGCTTTTTAGGGTCTCAATCAATCGATCATTGTCACGTTGGTGCAGTCCGATTGACGGTTCGTCAAGAATATACAATACACCCGTCAATCTTGAACCGATTTGAGTTGCTAAACGAATACGCTGAGCTTCTCCTCCTGACAAGGTTCCAGATGCACGGTTCAAAGTCAGGTAATCAAGCCCGACATTTATCAAGAAGCCGATGCGTTCTTGAATTTCCCGTAGAATCAACTTTGCAATCTGCATATCTTTTTCTGATAGTTTGAGTTGATCGAAAAACTGATGCGCTTCAACAATTGAGAATTCAGCAACTGTGCCGATATGCAAGTCATTTACTTTAACTGACAACGATTCCGGCTTTAAGCGATAACCTTCACAAGCCGGACATGGCTGTTGCCCCATGTATTTTTCCATCTGTTCTCGAATATAATCAGATGAAGTCTCACGGTAGCGACGGTCTACGTTGGAAAGCACGCCTTCAAAATGGATGTGATTATCCCGAATCTGGCCATAGTCATTTTCATAACGGAAACGAATTTTATCATTTCCGGAACCACGCAGGATGACGTTGATGTGTTCTTCCGGCAGATCACTGACAGGTATATCCATATCGATTTTATAATGATTGCAAATCGCTTTTAACAATTGAGGATAATATTGCGAACTGGTTGGCTGCCAAGGGACGATTGCTCCCTTATTGAGCGAAACGTTCCAATCCGGAATCACCAGTTCAGGATCAACTTCCAGCTTCATGCCCAATCCGTCACATTCCGGACAAGCCCCGAAAGGCGAGTTGAACGAAAACATCCTCGGCTCCAATTCTCCGATAGAAAACCCACAGATTGGACACGCATGATGTTCACTGAACAGTAACTCCTCCTGTTCCATAACATCCACTAATACCCGCCCATTCGCTAACCTAAGAGCCGATTCCAAAGAATCGCTCAAGCGCGGCGCGATGCCTTCTTTAATGATAATACGGTCAATGACCACTTCAATATTGTGTTTTTTGTTTTTATCTAGTGCGATGTCATCGTCTAAATCGATCAGTTCTCCGTTGACACGGACACGCACATAGCCTTGCTTTCTGATATCTTCAAGTAGCTTGACATGCGTTCCTTTACGACCGGAGACAATAGGAGCCAAAATCTGCATCTTGGTGCGTTCCGGGTATTCTACAATCCGGTCAACCATCTGTTCGATTGTCTGAGATGAAATTTCAATCCCATGATTCGGACAGATCGGCTTGCCGATCCGAGCAAACATCAAACGCATATAGTCATAGATTTCCGTTACTGTCGCTACTGTGGATCGTGGATTTTTACTGGTGGTCTTCTGGTCAATCGAAATGGCTGGTGACAGACCTTCAATCAAATCGACATCCGGCTTGTCCATTTGCCCTAAAAATTGGCGCGCGTAAGCGGACAATGATTCTACATACCGCCGCTGCCCTTCTGCATAAATCGTATCAAATGCAAGAGAAGATTTACCGGATCCTGACAGTCCAGTCATTACAACAAGCTTATCACGCGGAATGACAACATCAATATTTTTTAAATTATGCGCCCGTGCGCCCTGTATGCGAATTTCCTGCTTCTTCACTTTTTATCATCCTTCCGCTTTCAATTCAAGCACCGTATCACGCAACTCTGCAGCTCGTTCGAAATCGAGTGCTTTAGCTGCTTCTTTCATTTCTGTTTCCAACAAGCTTATCAGTTTCACGCGCTCTTCTTTTTTGAGTTTCTTGCCTGATACCGCTTTTGAGATATATTCCTCTGACTCTTCCGCTGCGTTGGTCGCACGGATCACGTCGCGGATTTTCTTCTGTATCGTTATTGGCGTAATACCATGTTTTTCGTTGTAATCGCCCTGAATCGTGCGGCGACGTGTCGTTTCATCCATCGCTTTTTGCATCGAATCTGTCACTCTGTCAGCATACATGATAACATGGCCGTTTGAGTTTCTCGCTGCTCGTCCCATCGTTTGAATAAGTGCACGTTCTGAACGCAAAAACCCTTCTTTGTCAGCATCCAAAATAGTCACTAGTGAAACTTCGGGGATATCCAGTCCTTCACGCAGCAAATTGATACCAACCAGCACATCGTAAACACCCATCCGCAGCTCTCGGATAATTTCAATCCGCTCCAGTGTCTTAATCTCCGAATGAAGATAATTGACTTTGATACCCGCATCTTTCAAATAAGCAGTGAGATCTTCCGACATTTTTTTAGTTAGTGTCGTCACTAGTACACGCTCATTATTTTCAGCACGCTGCCGGATTTGATCCATCAAATCATCAATCTGGCCTTCGATTGGACGGATTTCAATGGTCGGGTCCAGCAAGCCAGTCGGACGGATAATCTGTTCAACCATTTCCGGCGTGTGCTCCAGTTCGTAGGGGCCGGGAGTTGCTGAGACGAAGACCGCTTGGCTGATATGCTTTTCAAACTCATCAAAAGTCAACGGGCGGTTATCCATTGCTGATGGCAGACGGAAACCATGATCGACCAGCACTTTTTTACGTGCTTGGTCGCCGTTGAACATGCCACGGACTTGCGGCAAAGTTACGTGACTTTCATCCACTACTAGTAAAAAATCTTCAGGGAAGTAGTCAATTAACGTATAAGGCTGGGCACCTGCCGGCCGAAGCGTCAAATGCCGTGAATAGTTCTCGATACCAGAGCAAAAGCCCATTTCCCGCATCATTTCCAAATCATAGCGCGTCCGCTGTTCAAGGCGTTGCGCTTCCAGCAATTTATCTTCTGCACGCATTTCCTTTAGACGTTCTTCCAATTCTGCTTCGATGTTTTCAATTGCTTTGACCATCTTATCTTCACGCGTAACAAAGTGAGACGCAGGGAAAATGGCGACATGATCGCGCTCACCGATAATTTCACCGGTTAGTGCATCGACTTCACGGATCCGATCAATTTCGTCGCCAAAAAATTCGACGCGCAAACATCTTTCGTCGCGCGACGCTGGGAAAATCTCAACAACGTCTCCGCGTACGCGAAATGTTCCACGGATAAAGTTGATATCATTGCGTTCGTATTGAACATCGACCAATTTCCGCAGCAACTGATTGCGTTCAATCTCCATTCCTTTACGAAGAGAAACGACAAGTTCGCGGTATTCCTTGGGTGAACCAAGTCCGTAGATGCAGGATACCGATGCAATAACGATAACGTCCTCCCGTTCAAATAACGAACTGGTGGCAGAGTGCCGAAGTTTATCAATTTCGTCGTTGATGCTGGCATCTTTTTCAATGAATGTATCTGATTGAGGCACATAAGCTTCCGGCTGATAATAATCGTAATAACTGACAAAATACTCAACCGCGTTATCAGGAAAAAATTCCTTGAATTCGCTGTAGAGCTGGCCTGCTAATGTTTTATTATGTGCCATGACGAGAGTCGGCTTTTTAACTTGCTGGATGACGTTCGACATGGTATAGGTTTTCCCTGTACCTGTAGCTCCCAGCAATGTTTGACAGCGCTTGCCGTTGATGATACCCTTTGTAATTTCGGTAATGGCCTGTGGCTGATCACCCGCTGGTTCATAAGGGGCTTGAAGATTGAATTCTTGTTTCATAATAAGACGTCCTCCCGTTCTTCCGATACTTCTATTTTAACATATGCCCTAAAAAACCACTAACAAAAAGCGAACGTATGTTTTTTGTGTGAAGATCATCTTAAAAAAGAGAAAAATCATGCTTTTAAATGGCGAAAGTGGTGTTTCAACTTGACTAGAAAGTTTGCAGCTACTTATCATATGCCAACAAAAAAGGAAGTCGGATTAAATCCGACTTCCTTTTTTGTTCTGTTCTTTTCAAGTAGCTATTTATTCAGATTCTTCATGGTTTAAAGATTGTAGTTGGGTAGCATATATAATGAACTTTTTTTGGTCATGATTATCCAGGGCTTCGTCGATAAGAGTCAGCAACTGCGATTCTTGTTGGGAACGGTGTACATGCTTTAAGAACAGATCCAAGTAAATATCGTTCAGTAGTTTTTCCGCTTCCGTGATTTTTTTTGTTTGAGCCATCGCTTTCATGAAATCAGCATAAGAATAATAGTTTTCCATTCTTCTTCACCCCGAATGCTTTTCATTAGTATACATTAGAGGATGAGTAAAAATCAATATTTATTTGAAAATTCCGATGAAATAGAAAAAAATTTATTTTCAGTCTAATGTGCATTGCGAAATTTCCATTTTTTATTATAATAAGGTATGTAAAGTAAATTTAGGGGGTTAATCTTCATGAGCAAAAAGAATCAGAGACCGCACTCGTATACAATTTGCACAAATACGTACGCCCTTTTACCCTATACGGAAGGTCATCGCACCTGGATGCGCGTGATTGAAGACCGCAGTGAATTAGTAGTTGAAGAAGCAGTTTACAAAACAGTTACGACTTCTTGCCGTTTCTATCGTGCTTCACTTGAAAGTGTCACACTCTATGCCCAAAAAGCAATCGGCGTAAAACATAAGCCCCCCATTATCATAGGCGAGTACTACGGCAATCCACTTATCTTCTTCCCGACACACTCTCCAAAAAACAAAGAATGCGTTTGGTTCAATTATGATGCCATTGATTTGATCGAAAGCGACACCAGCGGCAAAGGCAGCATCATATATTTAAGCAATAGTGAAACGGTTTATTTGGATGTGTCGCCCATCGCATTGCGAAATCAGCACTCTTTTGCCGGTTCCCTCCGCCGTTATTTCAAAAAAGCGCAGCGTGTCCATAATCATCCTATGGCCTATGTGACAAAACGAACGTTTCCACCACGCAAACAGCAGCCACTCGAGTAAATTCAGTCATCTAGCATAGCGAAACTGCTCTACAAAGGTTCCATTTCTATTGCGGCGTAGCATTTTCATATGGACAGACTGTATATATTACTTTTTTTCTATCGTTTCTGTCTGCAAGCACTTTATGTCTTGGCTCATTAGTTCTTGGCGACGAGCCTGCTTAGGAGAGTGATCTTTGCTCTACCGAAAGCGGCGTCTGAAATGCTGATTCTGAAGTTTAACTCATTTAATAGTTGAACTTACATATTATAAAAAGAGTTGCCACTCAAAGTAATATAACTTTGAATGGCAACTCTTTTTTCAGACTGTCCAGACTCTGGAGCAGCATGTGCGTTTACGCTTACCTTATTTAATTGACCGGTATGCCCATAGGGATCCGACGAAAAATACCGAAGAGACCCACATGTACGGTTCGTTCCAGAACCACACCGATACTGAAATTCCGGTAAATGAAATGATGGTGAAAATTCCTGCAAACATACGAGACTGCAAATCACGCCGGTATTCACGCTCTCGGCCATCTCGGTTTTCGAAATAGCGGCGTAAGCGTTCCGGTTCTTCCAAATAATTGATCACTTTCTGAGGGAATACACGCAATGGCCCTGTAGCGTTTAACGCCCAGCGCAGGATATCTTCTTTGCCGAAGATCCCTTTGCCTTCTTTCTGCGTAGAAGCCCATTCTAGTATTCGCGGGCGGGCAAGCGCAAGCAAATCCACTTTTGGATCCAGCACATGCAGGACACCTACAAAAATGGAAGCAGCACGTCCAAAAAAGGCGAATTCCGCAGGTAATTGGACTGGTTGTGTCCGGACGATTTCCTGCATATCGTTCAACAGGCGTTCAACGACAAAACTGTCCATCTGTGACAATTCGTTCGACTCATAGGCTGCTACGAGCCTTGAAATGGCATCTCCTAAAACGGCACGATCAGCCTGTGGCAATAAAAACCGCAAGTCTTCGAGCGAATCCAATACTTGATCATAATTTTTGAAAATGATTCCTTCTGCTGCCCGTAAGACTGCCTGAGAATCCTTTTGTGTAATATTGCCGATCATTCCGAAGTCGATCAGCACAATGCCACCATCCGGTTCTAGCAGGACGTTGCCGCCGTGGGGATCTGCATGAAACTGCCCTCCATATAAAACCTGCTCCAGAAACAAAATAAACAGCCGTTCTGAAATTTCATGGCGATTCAATTCATTTTTTTCAATGAATGCCAAATCTGTGATGCGCGCTCCTTCGATCCATTCCATGACCAAAACACGTCGCGTTGTGAATTCATCGAAATACAGCGGAATGCGGACACCCTCCATCGCATCAAAGCGATCGGCAAAAGCACGCCCGTTCTGAAGCTCTTTCAGGAAATTCAATTCGTCGCCAATCGTCTCTGTCATTTCCTTGTACAATAATTTAAAATCAATTTGTTTAGCATACGGGGTGAATTTTTCAGCCATCCAAATGACGATGCGGATGGCTTTAAAATCCGCACGCAAAATGCGGTCCGTTCCCGGTCGCTGTACTTTCACGGCTACTTCCAAACCGTTTTTCAACACACCTTTATATACTTCGCCAATAGAGGCTGAAGCGACTGCCGAATCCGATAACTGATCCAGGTAATTGTTATGCGGTGTATTCCATTCCTGCTCCAGCACTGAGACAATACTCTTTCTTGGAACTGACGGCACGCGGTCAGTTAATCCTTCCAATTCTTCAAGAAATGACGGAGGCATAATATCCGCTCGTGTTGACAGAAATTGGCCCAGTTTGATCATGAGTCCACCTAGCTTCAACGCCAGATTCTTATATTCTTTGGCTTGTTTCGTTATCATTTCGTTCCATCTTTTTTCAACGAGCGGGTTCCAATTCCCACGATTTCGTTTTTGGAAGAAAGTCACTTGCAAAAAGATTTTGACTGCCAGCCAGACAATCCGAAAGATACGGATAAACGTGATTTGATTCATAAATGCAGTCCCTCCCATGAATTTCATTATAGAGTCTGATAGCGAAATAGTCCAAAAAGTGATATGTTTTTAATGAATGGAACAATACAAGGGGGATGGAAATGGACACAATTCATTATGAACAGCGAAACAATTTAGCTTTTATTACATTAAATCGGCCAGAAGCAATGAATGCTTTCAATTATGATATGCTCTTCGAATTAGGGCAGGTCGTGGAAGCGATTCGCATTAACCCGGACATTCGCGTCGTGATATTTACAGGTGCTGGCGAAAAGGCATTCAGTGTCGGTGCAGATTTGAAAGAACGTAAAAATCTGACGGAACAGCACGTCAAACGCAACATCTTCAAGATCGGTGAAATATTCTCCACGATTGAAAGTTTGCCGCAGCCGACCATTGCCATGATGAACGGCTTTGCATTCGGCGGCGGCATGGAACTGGCACTGGCGTGTGATTTCCGAATTGTTGCAGATGACACCCTGCTTGGGCTGACTGAAACCAGCCTAGGCATTATTCCAGGTGCTGGCGGCACACAGCGTTTGCCGCGCTTGATCGGTGAGTCCAAAGCATTAGAATTGATTTTGACTGCCCGCCGCCTGAAATCAGTTGAAGCGCTGGAGTACGGCCTAGTAACACGTATTGCAGAGCGTGAACAGCTTGCAGAAGTAACCGGCGCTTTTGCCGATGCGATTCTTACCAATGGGCCAATCGCTCTTCAACAAGCAAAATTTGCCGTTAAGAATGGCATGAACACTGATTTACAGACGGGTCTCCAAATCGAGCGCAAAGCCTACGAAATCACCATTCCAACAGAAGACCGCCTAGAAGCACTTGCCGCTTTTGGCGAAAAGCGCAAACCCGTGTTTAAAGGAAGATAACAACGAAAAGCGCAAGCGCCCATGTAGCTCTGACGGGCATAAGACGCACTGGCAAAGCGGCGTGTTTTTGCCGCACAGCCTGAGTGGCTTATGACCCAAAGAGCTGGGCGCTGGAGTCTGGACAACGAAAAGCGCAAGCGCTCGTTGAGACTGGACAACAGATAAGGGATTAAACCTTATAATTTTTATCTATCAAAAAACGGATCGGCTTTAATCAGCCGCTCCGTTTTTTGATTCTTACAAATATTTTTCCATCCAATCCGTAATCTGCTCCAGACGTGCAAAGCGGAGATTCGGTTTGCCGGTCCGTGACAAATTGTGGTCAGCTTCCGGGAAACGGACAAATTCCGTTTCCTTTCCCATACTCTTTAATGTCACATATAATTGTTCCGACTGCTCGATCGGGCAGCGGTAATCATTTTCAGAATGAAGAATCAGCAATGGCGTCTGGACATTCTTGGCGTACTTCAATGGCGAATGCTGCCAGAGCTTATCGACGTCCGTCATATCTGCACCAATCTGCCAGTCACTGAAATAATAACCGATGTCCGAAACGCCGAAGAACGACACCCAGTTGGATATGGAGCGCTGGGTCACCGCTGCTTTGAAGCGGTCTGAATGACCGACGATCCAATTGGTCATGAAGCCGCCATAGCTGCCACCGGTGACGCCTAAACGATTGGCATCAATCCAGCCGTTCGATTCTACTGTCTCAGTGACAGAATTCATAATGTCCTCGTAATCGCCGCCTCCATAATCACCGCGTACTGCGTCTACAAACTCCTGGCTATAACCGTGGCTTCCTCGCGGATTGACGTATAGTACGCCAAACCCCCGTGCTGCCAGCAATTGAATTTCATGGACAAAGGTATTCGCGTACATCGCATGTGGGCCGCCGTGAATATTGACGACCAGTGGATACTTTTGACCTTCCTGAAAGCCGTATGGTTTTATCAACCAGCCATGGACCGCCCATTCCTTTGAGCCTTTTGCGATAATCGGCTGTGCTTCAACCAACTCTGTGTGCTCCAGGAACTCCTGATTAAATGAGGTCAAAGCCTGACGTTCACCTGTTGCAATGGTCAACCGGTACAGTTCACCCGGGTTGACTGGATTGCTGATGGCCGCAATCGCAAATTCGCCATCCTGGGAAATATCATAGCCATACACATGCTCCATATCGGGAGACGCCGGAAAAATCATGCCATCGAGCGAAGCGAAGTACAGGCGCACATCCCCCATCGTCGACACCTGGAAATACAAATGATCATCTTTTGTCCAGACCACATCTGGTGCAGCCGCTCCCTGCTGATGATCGGCTACCACATAATCACCTACAGGCACATCCAAGCCTTCGGTCAAACAGATACGGGTTTGTTCGTCTAAATCCGCTACATAAATCTCCGTATGCGTCGCATTCTCATATTGCCGCATACTTCCTGCAAAAGCGACCTTCGAATCGTCAAATGAAAAAGCCGCACCACCGAAATAACCTTCTTCTGCTATCAGTACCGATTCCTGTTCTGTTTCAATATCATATATATAAAGAGGTTGTCGGAAGACAAAATCCAGATTCTCTTCGCGAGTCACACCATAAATAAGTTTCTCACCATCATGCGAAACAGTTTCGAGACTGTAATGATGGCTTCCTTCCGTCAGCTGCTCCACGCTCTTCGAATCGATATCCACCGAACCGATATGGCGATGAAATTCTTTAGGCAATAAACCCATACCGTCCATCTTGTATTTCATTTTGTCGACATGGTAAGGTTCCGGTTGCTTTTTTTCTTCTTTTTCTTCTTTTTCTTCTTTGTCCGTGAAGGTTTTCCCTTCTTTCGTCAAAGCATTAAACCAGATCTTCGTCCCACAGGGTGCCCACTCAAACCCATTGACCCCTTTTTCGAAATCAGTTAGCGACCGCGCTTCCCCGCCAGTCGACGACATGACAAACAATTGATTTTTTTCATCCCGATCCGATAAGAAAGCTACAGCGGTTCCATCGGCTGACCACCGCGGTGAACCCACCCGCTCCTTACCATGCGTCCACTGGGTCTGCTTGCCCGTTTCGAGATCGAGGTGGTAGAGATGGGCTCTATATGTATTTTCTTCTTCATCGATTTGTGTATGGACGAATACCGCTCTTTTTCCATCTGGTGAAATCCGTGGTTCTGTCACTGAAACCAACTTCGTTAAATCGTTTATTTCCACTGCTTTTTTCGCCATTCCATTTCCTCCTCGGATTGAACTATTTCGAAATTCGTAATACTGCTCCTTAACTATAATAAAAAATGTCAGTTTTTTCAATCAAATTCTAATTTGGCTGTAAATGAAGAAAAATAAAGCTGTTCTATATTACACTCAAAATAGCAAGAGGCTCCGGCATAAAAACCGGACCCTCTTGCTTATACTTATTTTTTTGCTATTACCTACCTCATAATCAGTTTCGCTTTCAGAATCTAAGGAGATGGTTCATGAATTAATTTCTTCAAACCACAAGCTCTTAAATCATTTATTTTTGCATAGCCTGATCCTTCAGCGACCGGCGCAGAATTTTCCCTGTCGTATTCTTCGGCAATTCTTCAAGCACTTCAAATTGTCTTGGAACTTTGTATTTTGCTAAATGCTCTGCGCAATACACCTTCAATTCATCCACTGAAACGGATGGGTCCTTCAGCACGACATAGGCGTTGACCTCTTCGCCGAAATCCGGATCCGGCAAGCCAACAACCGCTGCTTCTAATACTGCTGGATGGGCAAACAGCACTTCTTCAACTTCGCGCGGATATACATTGTAGCCACCCACGATAATCATGTCTTTTTTACGGTCGACAATGTAAAAATAGCCTTGTTCGTCAACACGAGCTAGGTCACCTGTGTACAGCCAGCCGTCGCGAATTGCTGCAGCGGTTTCTTCCGGCATTTTGTAATAGCCCTTCATGACGTTCGGTCCACGAACAATCAGCTCACCGACTTCATTTGCTGACACTTCTTCTCCCAGTTCATTGACGACTTTATTTTCCACATTAATAATGGAAGTGCCGATCGAACCGGCTTTCCGCTCGCGGTCAATCGGATTAAAGCAAGTAACCGGCGAAGCTTCTGACAAACCATAGCCTTCTGAAATGCGGACATTAAATTTATCTTCGAAACTATGCAGCAGAGCTACAGGCATGGCGGAACCACCTGAAATCGCTAAGCGTACGGAAGCGAAATCAGCCGGATCAACATCCGGTAATTGATTCATGAAATTGAACATGGTCGGTACTCCGGCAAAAATGCTTGCTTTGGACGTCTTAATGGCTTCGAATACCTCTTTTGGATTGAAACGTGGCACCAAGACAATCGTCGCCCCCTGCAGAAGTGGCGCGTTGACTACTACTGTCAGCGCAAATACGTGGAAAACTGGCAAAGTTGCCAGTACACGGTCAGTTGAACCAATCTGAAGATATTCACCTACATCACGTGCGTTCGAATATAAATTCTGATGCGTCAGCATAGCGCCTTTCGGTTTACCTGTCGTACCTGATGTATATAATATAACTGCATTATCATCTGGTTGGACTTCTGGGAACACATCATTCGCCTTTGATTTGGCTAGCAGATTCGTAAACGAATGGACTTTCCCCTGAATGTCTTCAGGCAATTGAGCCATTTTTTCCAGTGTCGATGGATCCGTTTCACAAATAATGTACGATTCAACAGCCGGCAGTGCTTTATGCGCTCCTTCGATAAGCGGCAAGAGCATATCGATTGCTACTACTACCTTTGTGTCGCTATTGTTGACTATGTAAGCGATTTCATCAGGACTATAAATAGGATTGATCGGAACAGCTGTGGCTCCTAAACGCATCGTTGCATATAAAGAAATTAAAAAATGCGGTGTGTTGCCTAGAAGAAATGCGACATGATCCCCTTTTTCCACGCCTAATCCTTGTAGAGCACCAGCAAAAACAGCAACAGATTGATCAAATTCACCATAGCTTGTATCTTTCCCCATAAAGCTGTAAGCGACTCGAGCAGAATCCTGCTCAGCAATTTCGTGAACGCGTGACATTAAATTCATGTCCATCCCTCTTTTCCATTGAATGAATATTCATTCATATTTTATTCTGTTTTCATTATAAAATAAATCTTCAGACAATACAACAGGCACCGTAAATTCACGGTGCCTGTAGATGGTCGACATAACGCCAACGAATTAAGAAAAAGTATAAGATTTGTGCAATAGTAAATCCGCCAAGGACAAGAGCCATTTCGCCGAGAATCGACAGCTCGGCAAATTCCTCCCACACAACCTGCAATGAAACAAAAGCAAATGCGCTATGCAGTAGGGCGAGAGTCCACGGCAAGAAAAATTGAGGAATTAGCTGCCGATTGACGATTTTGCCTAGTTCCTTATCCGTCATCCCTAGACGAACCAGCAGTTTGTATTGTTTCCGATCCCGCTCAAGGCCAGTATACAGCTTAAAATAAATAAAACTACCCGCTGCTAGCAGAAAGACTGCCGCCACCATGACCCCAATAAACAGCAGCAAGGCAAACGAAGATTTGAACCAGCGGTAGTCATCACCTGGATTTTCAAAGAAAAAGTTTACGTTATTAAAATCAGCAGTTTCCACTGCTTCGCTCACTGTATTGGTCAATCGATTGCCGATATTTATCGTTTCAGTCCAATTCTGTATATCAAAGGCGTAATAAGTAAAGTCAGACATACCTGTTGAGTATCCCAGCAGGGGTTGATCGATTGCTTCATAGTCTGCGTCACTGACAATAATTGTGTTGACATTCAAAGTGTGAATAGGAAATACGACATGCGGATAAGACGATTGGATTGACAAAGGCACGTTGCTCTCGAAAAGCACTGTCTCGACGCTGGTACTTTTTAGTTCTTTCAAGGAGTCTAATGAAAACGGGACAAACATACCTTCGCCTTCTTGTAATTGTGCAGGTTCAAAATCAAGCGCAATCGCTAAACGGTTAAACTCAGACAATGATAAAATATCCACATCATTTCCGCTAGCACCTGAAGTTTGGCGTTTGACTGTCAGTTCAACCAGGTCATAAGATAATTGTTCACTTTCCAACTGGCTTGTTAAGCGATCTATATGCGCCGCTTCCTGTTCGTTGCCATTAAATGAAATATAGACAAGTCCAAGAGGATTTGATTCACGGAAGTCTCCTGTGTAAGACATGAAAGATGCTAAAGTCCCCACTGTCAAAAAAGCCACTGTGGATACAATAGTAACAATGAAGAACATCTGTGCACTATCTTTCAGCTTAACCGATGCCTCTGCCAACGACACTAAACGCGTTTTTTTCCAATAGACATTTTTTTTACGCTTATACAGCCGCAACAAAGAATGAATCGTATGCGTAAAAAATAAATAAGTGCCGAATGTGGCAAGTGGCGGAACGATGAAGATCATTAAGTAAACGGTTTGATCTGACACGCTCGCTGCAAATGTGTAGGCAATTGCCAAAAAGACAATTCCCATAATAGACAGCACCGTCGACGATTTTGTTTCTTCTTCCACTTTCCAAAAGCCCTGCAGTAAATCAACAACACGTTTTGTTCGGATGAACCCGACACTTACAAATGAAATAATGACGAACAAACTCGCGAACGCTGCAATTGTCAGCAGAAATGGTTGCCATGAGACATATAGTGGCAAGGACTCCAGCTCCATAATTTCTCGTCCAATCATAAGAAAGAACTTGGAGAAAGCGAAGCCGAATGCGATGCCCGTTGCAGTCGAAATCGTACCGATTATGAGCATTTCAAAAAAAATCAATTTGTTCAACTGTTTTTTTGTCATTCCTAATTGCATTAGCACTCCGAATTCCTTCGATCGGGCCTGCAAAAAGGCGCTCATCGAATAAAACAAGAAAAACAAAGTGAAAATATACAGAACTACTTCTGCAATCAGCATCCCTCGAATGGCAAGCAGACGAAGGCCGTCTTCCTCGAACGTTGGATGAAAAATAAACATCGAATAGACAAAAAATACCATGACTGAAAAAACGCTGGCCAGAAAAAAAGCCGCATAGTTTCTCCGGTTACGGACAACGTTATGGTAAGCGAGTTGCCGAAAGGTCATTCACGGAGCCTCCTAGCAACGACAGGACATTCAAGATCCGCTGATAAAATGTCTGGCGTCGTTCATCTCCATAGATTTCATTAAAAAATTCACCGTCTTTGATGAAAAGGACGCGGTCACAATAACTTGCAGCAATCGGATCGTGCGTCACCATGATGATTGTGGTTTCGCTGTCGCTAGCGGCATTTGATAAAATTTCAAGTACATCGCGCGACGATTTGGAGTCGAGATTTCCTGTCGGCTCATCGGCTAAGATGAGCGCAGGCTGATGAATAAGTGCTCTGCCAATTGCTGTGCGTTGAGCTTCTCCTCCCGAAATTTCATTCGGCTTCTTATGAAGAATTGATGTTAGACCAAGGCGTTTGGCAATAAGCAGCACCCGCCTTGCCATCTCATCGATAGGAACATAATCAAGCGTCAAAGGCAGCACCAGATTTTCTTCAACCGTTAGCATCTGCAGCAAGTTAAAGTCCTGGAAAACAAAACCCAGTTCCCGTCTGCGGAATAGTGCGAGCTCATTCTTATCCAATAAATGTGGATTGGTTCCATCAATCAAGATTTCTCCGGAAGTTAGCGTATCAATTGTGGAAATCAAATTTAACAGCGTCGTTTTGCCGCTACCTGAAGGTCCCATCACTGCCAGAAATTCACCTTTCTCCACTGTGAAGCTTAACTGGTTGACTGCCCTGTGTGTCACTTTCCCTTCGTAAACCTTGGTCACTTCGTCGATTTTCACTACCGTCATTTTTTTCCTCCTGTGTTGCAAAATCCTGGTCGAAGAACAGTACAGATACGGTCGTCCCTTCTCCTTGAACAGAAGAAATCGACAATTCATGACCCAGTTTTCCGCAAATTTCTTTTGCCAAATACAAGCCCATCCCAGTGGATTCTACAGTTTTCCGTCCGTTTTCTCCAGTGAAAAATGCCTTGGTTACACGCGGCAAATCGGAGGCAGAAATTCCGATTCCTTCGTCCCGAATCTTCAACAGCGTATTGCCATTCGAACATTCCGCGGCAATCATTACTTTTTTATTGGGTTCGAATGTGTACTTGACCGCATTGGTCAAAAATTGGCCAATAATAAATTTCATCCACTTCTGATCAGTTGCCACAATATGCTCTTCTGCAATCGAAATCTCTGGATAAATACGTTTCGAAATGAACAGCCGTTTGTTTTCTGTGACCACTTCGCTGACTAAAGACCGCAAATAGACCTGTTCGATTTGCATATCCTGCTCGAATGTGTCCAAACGGGCATTCATCAAAACCGTATCCAACCCTGCTTTCAACCGGTCCATTTCTTCACGCACACTGTTTTTATCGAGCTCCTGCTCTTCCTGAAGCAACAGGTGCATAACCGATAAAGGCGTTTTCATCTGGTGCACCCACTGGTTCATGAACTGCAGATGGCGATTTTGAGTAGCGTATAAAGATTGCACTTCATGTTGGTACAAACGATACAATTTTTGCAGATAAACTTCATTTTGAATTTGTTCAGGTGACTTTCCTTCGCGCTGAAGCATATGTTCCAAGTTCTGCGGCGTCACCAAAATCCGCTGATAATAATGATAGCGTTTAACAAAGCGAACGGTCAGAAATGCAATGACCAGCATCGTGCTGATGACAAATGAATAGATAGCCGTATCGAGATTACGAAAGCCATCCAACCAGTATAACATCATGATGAACGCCACTAGGACAAACTGGAAGACGATGAACGCTGCATGTTCTTTTAGGAATAATCGCAGCATCACGATTCCTCCTCATGAAGCAGCAGGCGATATCCAGCCCCTCTAACAGTTTCAATGGCTGACAGTACGCCATAATCAGACAGCTTTTTCCGGACCCGAGTCATATTGACATTCAGCGTGTTTTCATCTACAAATGCCTGGTCATCCCATAATTCTTCCAACAGTTGCTCACGTGAGACCACTTTTGGATAATTGGACAGCAGGAGTTCGAGAATCGTGCATTCTTTTTTCTGCAGCGGAATAGCGTCTGTCTTTACATATAGCTCCATGCGCTCCATATACAATACGATTCGCCCGGCTTTGATAGATCGCTCTTCCTGCTTCGGCGCATATTCGCCAAAAGCTCTGCGCAAATGGCTTCTTATTTTTGCAAGGACGATTTCGTAATGGAAAGGTTTCGTAATAAAATCATCTCCACCGTTTTCCAAAGCGAAGACTTGATCCATTTCTCCCGAGCGGGCCGAAATGAAAATAATAGGGCAAGTGGTTTGCTGCCTGAGCTGGCGGCACCAATAATAGCCATCATAAGAAGGCAAGTTAATATCGAGTAAAATCAAATGGGGATCAAAAGCTTCGAATTCTTCGATGATTCGATCAAAATCTTTTGCGGTCTCTACTTCGTAATGATATTTCCTTAAGGTCTCTGCCAATAACTCCGCAATTTTCAAATCATCTTCTACAATGAAGATTCGTTGAACAGCCATACTGATTCCCCCTTTCCTTTTTCTTTCCATTTTAACAAAAGAGCCTGCATAAAAGCAGGCTCCCAGAAATTCTTAATAAATTAATTTCAAAAACTCTTCCGTCGTGATGCCACCAAGAAGTTTTGGGATATCGATTCCTGCGATTGCTTTGTCCAACGAAGCACGCTCGTATTTCGAGCCGATGATGGCTTGTTCGATTTCAGATACGTCCCCGACACCGAAAAAGTCACCATAAATATTAGCGTCTTGCACGATACCTTTCTCCACTTGCAGGCGAACATCAATGCCGCCGACAGAGAAGCGGTGGGAATGCTTAATATTGAACTTAGGCGATTTGCCGTAATTCCAATCCCAATTGCCGTAACGCTCTTTAGACAGTTCATGAATGTTCTTCCAGTCTTCATCCGTTAGTTCATAATAACGGACATTTTCTTCACCTTCAAAAATCGAGTGTAAAACAGCGTTGCGGAATTCCGTCACTGTCATTGGCTCTTTTAAAAACTCAGAAATGTTTGCGACACGGCTACGAATCGATTTGATGCCTTTCGACTCAATCTTTTCTTTGCTGACTTTTAACGCAGATACCACTTCATCAATCTGCGTATCAAACATCAAAGTTCCATGGCTGAACATACGCCCTCTAGTTGAAAATTGTGCATTGCCCGATACTTTCCGACCTTCTGCCATCAAATCATTGCGTCCAGAAAGCTCAGCATTAACCCCCAGGCTTTGTAACGCTTTCACGACAGGTTCAGTGAATTTGCGGAAATTACGGAAGCTATTGCCATCGTCTACTGTGATAAAGCTGTAATTCAAATTTCCTAAATCGTGATAAACTGCCCCACCACCAGATAGGCGTCGGACCACATGAATGCCATTAGAATCGACATAATCTGTATTGATTTCTTCTGCCGTGTTTTGGTTCTTACCGATAATGATAGATGGTTCATTGATATAGAACAGAAGAAATGGATCTTTTTCAACATCCATCGTCTTCAATAGATATTCTTCGATTGCCAAGTTAATCCGTGGATCTGTAATGCCTTTATTGTCTACGAAATACATAATCTCTCTCCTTTTGACTGCGTTCTTCTTTCTAGTTTAACGGATTATTCGAATAAATTCATTGTTTAGGGTTGACTAATCGAAACTGTTATAATACACTACTCTAAACACCAACAGTACTATAACAAAAAGGAGATGGAAGTTATGATTGAAAACGTAGTCGAATTTTTCAAGAACTTGCCCCCGAAACAGTGCGCATCTTGTGGAGAAAAAATGGAAGAGCAGCATGAATGTTATGGTACTAAATGTGACTCGTGCAACGAATTATAAGTTCAACTAAAACATACTCAGAAAAAACGAAGCATCGCTAACTAGCGCTGCTTCGTTTTTTGATTTTTGACAAATGGTGAATGTGTGAGACATCGCTTCAGGCGGACACTTTTGAGCCCACAGGATATGAGTCATTCAGCTGGCGTAACAGTCACAGCGCCAGTTGCCAGGACATGGCCGCTCTCCCCGCTCTGCTCAGTCCAATGGCTCCGGCTCATGCCGCTTCGCTGCTCCCGCAGGAAAGTCATTGAACGAAGAGAGTTCGAGCAGTAACTTTGCGGCGAAACTAGCGTAGCGATGCAGGAGCATATCTTTGCCATTCGCTGCTTTTCTCCTTTCCTTAATGTTCTTGTTGTAATAAAAGTCTGAAAAGTAAGTGTCGCTGCTGTACGAAAATTGCATCACTTTTAATTTCTTGAATTACTCGTACTATCTAGTGTTGAACTTTTGCAATTTAATAATAGATAGAGCGCGTGCAGGTGATCATAAAATTTAACACCTTATCGCTTTTCTTCTCTCACAGAGAAAATTCATTTTTCATGAGATTCATTTAAGTAGATAAAAAGTTAATACGAAGAAAAAGGTGAGCTGTAAAATCAAAAACCACTTACAGGTCCCATTGTCCTTTACTTTCTAATTGCTGTACTATAACACTTAGCAAAGGCGCGTGTGCTAATCGCGCAGAGCGAATTCAGAACCTTCTCCGACTCCCTACCACATACAAATAAATTCCCACTTGATTAAGCAGCTATCCAGCTGAGGCGCGTCAAAGGACTGGGTGGAGCGATAAGACTGGCAGCGTTCTTAAGCTGTCTGGCTTATCGCGGGAACCCGCTCCAAAGCGACCGAAGTGACTTCTAGAATCCTACAAAAAAAGATACTGCCTTAGCAGCATCTTCGTCAATCTGTATCAATGACTGGAATGATCTTCCATCTTGTCCATACCCTGTGAATCATCGCTGTCATCTGGAACGATTGAATCCGGATCCGGAGTGCCGACCGTAATTTCCTGTTTCGGCATGACGTGCAAGCTTCTCGCAGTCGTATGTGCCTGCATGTAATATAAACCCTCTTGCTCAAAGCTAGTTTCCGCTTCGTATACACCGTCCTCTATATGCTCGGCTGGAATCATTTCGCTGTTGCCGCGATCTCCAGACTCCCACACCTCATAGACGACTTCGTCCGCATCCTCTACAGTTTCGTCTCCTTGTGTCAAAGTAACAGATAGCACAACTTCCTCAACCGGGTCAGCTTGTGTTTCGGTGTTGAATGCCACCATCACTTCTTCAACTTGTTCTCCAGCACCAGGAGAATCAGCTTCTCCTGTTCCGCAAGCTGCCAACATCAAGAACGGTAATCCAAGCCCTACAAATTTTTTCATTGTGAATTTCCCTCCATGCTGAAAGGTTCAGCAGTAAATCGTTCAATTAATTGATTGGCAGCTGCTTTCCCCTGATCAACGCAGGCTGGCAATCCGAAACCTTCGAAAGATCCACCTGCAATTTGCACCATTGGCAGAGCTTCAAGTAGCTCTTTTTTCGCTAAAGCCACACGTTCTACATGTCCTACTATATATTGAGGCATCGCTTCTTTCATGCGAGAAACGACCGTGAACTCAGGATTTGCCTGAATGTCCAACAATTTATGCAAGTCTTCTAAAACGGCTTTGACAATTTCTTGATCAGACAACTCCACGACTGCTTCGTCACCGACACGTCCAATAAAAGATCGATACATGGTTTTTCCGGACGGTGTCAGGCTCGGCCACTTCAAGTGGGCTGCAGAACACGCTGTAATGGTAAAGTCACTGTTTCGTGCCACCACAAAACCCATACAATCTTGCACCGGTTTCACGGCACCTTCCGGGAATGCGATGGATACCGTCGCAATGGATGTTGAAGGCATTTCTTTCAGGCCCCTCAATAATCCCAAAGGTTCGAATATTGGCAGCAGCTTAACATGCGGTAATGCGAAAATCACACCGTCTGCTGTGATAGTGGCGCCATTGTTCAGTCGTAATTTTGCCTGGTCATTTTGCCGTTCCAGTTTTTCGACCTTTACGCCTTTAAGGATCGTACAATTTTCAAGTTCTGCTTCTAAGGTGCGTACCAGTGTTTCAAGACCACCCTCGAACGTTTGAAACATGCCTTTTTTTTCAGTATTGAATGCCCGGTAATCCGATATTCGGTTTTTCTTTAAGCCACGTATTAAACTTCGATGCTGTTGTTCTGTTTTTAGCAGCTCGGGAAAAGTTGCTGTTAAGCTCAAACGGTCAATATCTCCAGCAAAAACTCCCGAAAACAAAGGTTCGATTAAATTCTCAACTAATTCATTGCCAAATCTACGCCTTAAAAACTTGCCAAGTGGCTGATCTTCAACTGTTGTGGATGCCGGTAAGACAAAATCTCCTAAAGCTCGGGCTTTGCCAAACCAAGAACTGATGCCCGAAGTGAGAAACGAACCAAAATTCGTTGGCACGCCCATGACCGACCCAACCGGTATCGGATAAAGATTATTTTCGACTGCCACATATGTTTTCCCGGGAGCACTTTGAACCAATCGGTCTTCTATTTCCAACTCTTTGGCTAACTGCTGGATGCTATTTTTTCGTGAGACAAACGAATCCGGACCACGCTCAATTACAAAACCATCTTTGTGCAAAGTCTGGATGTTCCCGCCGAGACGATGGGCCACTTCAATCAATGTGATTTCAATCTCCAAACCTTGCTCAATTGCCTGTTTTTGTAAGTAGTACGCCGCTGACAGTCCAGTGATGCCGCCGCCCACGACGATTACTTTATGCGTATGTTCGGTCACGTTTAATCCTCACTTTCAATTGTTTTACTTTTCTGCCATTTTTCTCATTACCACATCAGCCAAGCCATCGATGAATAGAGGCTGGACGTTCGGCATTTCAGGACGACGGTAATTTGCGCCGATGTCGTGGCAAACTACTTTACATTCGTAGTCGTTATCGAAAAGCACCTCTAAATGGTCTGTGACAAAGCCAACTGGTGTATACACGAACGATGTATATCCTTTTTGTTCGAACAAATCATGAGTCAAGTCTTGAACATCTGGTCCAATCCAAGGTTCTCCTGTTTGTCCAGCACTTTGCCAACCAATTTCCACGTTTTTAACACCCGTAGCTTGTTGGAGCATTTGGGCTGTTTCTTTTAATTGATCTGGGTAAGGGTCGCCATTTGCGATAATTTTCTCTGGCAACGAATGTGCAGAAACGATCAGGCAAGATTTCGCACGTTCTTCTTCCGACATTTCAGCGAATGAAGCGCTGATTTTTTCGCTCCAGTATTGGATGAATTTCGGTTCTTTGTACCAGCTTTCAACAGATGTCAATGAAATGCCTGCTTTTTCAGCAGCTTCTGCTGCACGGCCATTATACGACTTCACGGAGAAAGTAGAGAAATGCGGTGCCAACACAATTGAAACAGCTTCCGTAATGCCATCTTTTCTCATTTCTTCGACACCGTCTTCAACAAACGGTTCGATATGTTTCAACCCAAGATACATTTTAAAATCAATTTCATCCTGAACTTCATTCAACCGTTCACATAGACCGTTCGCTTGATCCAACGTAATTTTCGCAAGCGGTGAAAGGCCCCCAATTGCTTTGTAGCGGCTGCGCAGGTCTTCTAAGCTTTCTTCGCTTGGCTTGCGACCGCGACGGATATGTGTGTAATAGCGCTCAATATCATCTTCTGAGTACGGCGTTCCATATGCCATCACTAATAATCCCATTGTCTTCTTCAACATAATCACCTCAACATGAATTTTATTCTTATTTCAACTTACTTTTATAAGCAGTACTGTACTCGTGTACAAATGAAGTCAATCGCTTCAGCGTATCCGGATTAACTTCTGGGAACACACCATGCCCAAGGTTGAATATGTAGCCATCACTTTGCATGCCCATATCCAGAATCTTTTTCGTCCGCTCTTCGATTACCGGCCAGTCTGCCAATAAATAAGCAGGATCTAAATTGCCTTGAAGGGTTTTGGTCAATCCCATGGAACGTGCTTCTGAAATTGGCAAACGCCAATCCAATCCGACTACGTCCACTGGAAGTTCATGCCACTCTTTAGCCAAATGGCTAGCTCCAACACCGAAAATCGTTAACGGTACACCTTCTGTGCGCAGTTCAGCAAAAATACGATCCATTACCGGTTTAATAAAAATACGGTAATCTTCAACGTTTAATGCGCCAACCCATGAATCAAAAATTTGGATAGCTTTCGCGCCTGCTTTAATTTGTGCTTTTACGTAAGGAATGATGGTGTCTGCCAGTTTGTCCATCAATGCAAACCACATGGCTGGCTCTGAAACCATCATTGCTTTGGTTTTGTTGTAGCTTTTGGAAGGACCACCTTCAATCATGTAGCTCGCTAATGTGAAAGGCGCTCCGGAAAATCCGATCAACGGCACATCTAATTGCTCTTGCGTCAACAGACGAATCGTCTCGAGAACATAATCAACATCCTGTTCAGGATTGATTTCACCTAAACGTTCAATGTCTGCCATGCTACGAATCGGGGTATCAATGACCGGACCGATTCCCGATTTGATTTTTACATCAACTCCGATTGCAGGCAATGGGGTAACGATATCTTTGTAAAGAACCGCCGCATCGTTATTGTACTGATCCACAGGAAGTTTCGTCACGTATGCGCATAGCTCTGGCTGATGCGTAATTTCCTCCAATGAATATTTTTCCTTGATTTTGCGGTATTCCGGCTGGGAACGTCCAGCCTGCCTCATATACCAAACCGGTACATGATCGGTTTTTTCTCCTCGCGCTGCGCGAAGATATGTGTCGTTGAATGTCATGATTTTTTCATCCCTTCAGTCTGCTACTATGCTGTCTGCCTGCCTATATCCGTCTATACTATAGACTCTCCATTCTTTATTGTATAGATTCCCGGCGCAATTGTCATAAATTAGACACTTCTGCTTTTCACTTGATTGTCAATACCTGTTTCGTGTAGATTTCTAAAGGGAAGGATATAATGAAGAGAGCATATTATTTAAGGAGGTGTTATCAGTGAATTTTTATATGACAACAGGAACGTACGATTACATGAAAAAAATGCGCGACAAACACTCGGAGGAGACGATGGTTGTCATGCAGGGTGAAAATACGACCTTGATGATCCATGAAACAGAGGGAAAAACGATTTTCCAAACCCCCCGCCGCTATGAAGTGGTCGATGGAACAGGGGAATTTAAAGAAAAAGGATTTTTTGTCTTTAATAATATACCTGTCTCCGAAGAAGGCCGACCTGTTTTCGAACACCGTTTTAAAAATCGGGCAGGGGCAATCGAAAACGAACTGGGCTATGTTGCGTTTCGCGTTCTGAGACCGCTCGATTCAGATACGTATATTGTCTTAACTGAATGGGAATCACCTGCTTTTTATGAAAAATGGAAAGAGTCCCAGGCCTTTGCACAAGCTCATTCGGCAAAACCAGAAAGTCCAGCTGGTTCGCAGCGCCCGAATATTTTCTCAGGAGTATCGTATATCGGTACTTATCGAGCAAAACCCGAAGAAGAATGATGACTGCAAACCAGCGCAACTGGATTTTCGTCAATACTAAAAAGGAGGAAATTACTTGGTTTTCGTTATTTTCATATTAGCAGCAGCACTCACTGTATTCGCATCTATCAAACTGTCCCAATACGCCGATGTCATCAGTTCTAAAACGGCAATGGGCGGTATGATGGTCGGTACACTATTACTTGCAGGTGCCACTTCCCTGCCGGAAGTATCCACTAGTTTCTCGGCAGCAGCGATCGGCAATGCTGATATCGCTGTCGGAAACATGGTCGGATCGAACCTTTTCAATTTGTTCATCCTTGCTGGATTCGATTTCTTTCTTAGAAGACGCCGGATTTTAAACCGGGCTTCGCGCAACAATATTTACACAGCCCTTCTCGGTATTTTATTGACTGTTCTTGTCATTATGGCTCTTTGGTTGCGCCTTGATATCCAAATCCTTGGTGTTGGTTTGGATGCCCTGATTATCGCCATTACTTATATTGTCGGTATGGTCGTCATCAATAAATTACCTTCACTGGATCCTGAAGCAGAAGCGGTTGCGGAGTCGGAAGAAGAGCCCGATAATCCGAGTGCCTCATTATCACCAAAAGCGGCAATTTTTCGCTTTGTTATTGCAGCACTTGTTATTTTGGCTGCCGGTACTGCTTTATCGATTACCGGAGACCAGATTGCTATTATTACCGGAATAGGCTCCAGCTTTATCGGCAGTTTCTTGATTGCAGCTGCGACTTCCCTTCCAGAAGCCATCTCTGTCTTTGTGGCGCTGCGACTCAGTAATGTCAATATGGCTGTCGGCGCGATTCTCGGAAGTAATATTTTCAATATGATTATCTTGGCCCTGTCTGACCCAGTCTATACTGCAGGACCTATCATGTTGGATGTTTCTGGTGCGAATATGATCATCGCTGTCGGCGTGCTAATTATGTCGTTGCTTGCTTTGTTTTCGCTTTACCGCAAGGAAAGTGCTTCTACATTGTCCTATGCACTGCCATCGGTGATTATTCTCATCGTGTATTTCGCAGCATCGTATATGAATTTTACTTACTAACTAGAGAAAGCGTGGCCAGACTCCTAAAATGGAATTTGGCCGCGTTTTTCTATTTTTTGGTGGACTTTAAATCCCTTCAATTATGATTTCGCTACTTCGGTACTTAGAAGATGGGCATCTGCGTCTGCTCATATCCATAGCTATTTATGATATGCTTTTAGTATAAGAAAGGGGTTTTGAAAGTGATTGATGCAATATACGCTGATTTAGAAACTGCTTATCCAGAAATGGTGGAAATCCGCCGTCACCTGCATATGAATCCCGAACCGTCGTTTCATGAAATCAAAACAGCCCGCTATATTCGTGATTATTATGAACAATTAGGTGTCGATGTTAAACACAGTGTTGGTGGAAACGGTGTGGTTGCAACGATCAAAGGTGCTATACCCGGTAAAACCGTTGCACTGCGCGCTGATTTCGATGCCTTGCCAATCCAGGATCAAAAAGAAAATGTTCCCTATCAATCAACCGTCGATGGAGTTATGCACGCATGCGGCCACGACGGTCATACGGCCACGCTTCTGGTACTTGGAAAAATCCTGTACAATATGCGTGATAAATTGGCTGGAACGTACGTATTGATTCATCAGCATGCCGAAGAGCTGGTTCCCGGAGGCGCAAAATCGATGATTGAAGCAGGCGTGCTTGATGGGGTCGATGCGATTTTCGGTACCCACCTTTGGTCTACAACGCCATTCGGCAGAATCGATACGCGTGTCGGCCCAATCATGGCGGCTGCAGACAGCTTTGAACTCAAAGTTCAAGGACGAGGTGGCCACGGTGCCAGCCCTCACGAAACGATCGACGCGGTCGTCATCGGTTCTCAAATTGTCTCGAATCTGCAGACTTTAGTATCCAGACGTGTGGACCCTTTAGAATCTGCAGTGTTATCGGTAGGTTCGTTTGTGGCGCAGAACCCATTCAATATTATTGCTGATCAGGCTGTGTTGTCTGGAACAGTCCGTTCATTCAAAGAAGATGTCCGGAGCCTGATGGAGACGGAGATGGAGCGTGTCATTAAAGGCGCCAGTTTGGCCAACAACAGCCGCTATGAATTTAATTTTAAACGTGGATATCCGCCGGTCATCAATCATGAAAAAGAAACCTTATATGTGAAAGATATCGCAGAAACTGTTCCTGGTGTTGAAGAAGTCTATGACTGTCCCCCTCAAATGGGCGGAGAAGATTTCGCCTATTACCTGGAAGAAATTCCAGGAGCATTCTTCTTTACCGGAGCAATGCCTGATGGAGAGGTCTATCCTCACCACCACCCGAAATTCGATTTCAAAGAAGAAGCCATGTTGCTTGCCGCTAAGACACTTGGCGCTGCAGCTGTCAATTTTCACAAATAAAAATTCAAGCCCAGCATCTTTTTTTAGATGCTGGGCTCGATTTAATTTTTCTTGCTTTTTAAAACCGCAACGGTAAAGAGAGAAACGGCTAAAATGACACCCAAAGTCAACAGAGCCGTAATCACCTCGCCTATCACCAGCAAAACAACTGCTGTAGCTATGCTTTGCAAAATCTGCAGCAGCGTGATGAGTTTCCGGACAGCCTGCTGTCTGCTGAATTGAGTCAGTGGAAACAGATTGTCCATCCGGAAATGCTGGGTATGCGTCAGCCCTTGCCAGATCTGGATGACCGTCGCGAATGCCAAGGCTCCGGCAAATAACACGATCCCAATTTGGAATGGAATAAACCACGCACCCACCACGATGATGGCCGTCAGCCGCACCCATAGATAAAACAATTCATCCGATCGAACAAAAGTTCTCCAGACCAGATACAAGTGAGCGTTTTTAAGACCCGGCTCGATAAATCGATAAATCCAATTCAGCCAGGTTCTAGCTTTGATTTTGCCCTTCAGATGGGGAACATCGGTAAAGTAATTGGCAAATTGATAGAAACGCAGCATACGGTTTTCTTCCAAACCGATAAAATGTTCATAAGCGAAAGGCTTGCCCACCGCTTTACGGGCTATCCATTTGCCATAAAAAATGATCGCAAACAGTACAAGGACAGCAATCACCAATTGCTCTTCTACATAAAAGTACACAAACAGTCCGACCAACAAGAAACGCAGCAACCGGTCTAGCCAGATGCCCTCACCTGCTCCTTGTCTGCGAAAAGCAAACTCTGTCTGGACATTCCACCATTTAATCAGCAGCAGCAAAATCGGAAAGCCAATCAAAAAGGAAGATGGCAGGCCGTAGAGAGCATTAACCATCGGCAGCGAAACGATAAAGACAATGATCGGCAAGTACAATTGAGAAAAGAACGACCATTTCAAAGCTGGTTTTAAAAATTCATCCAGCTTGTTTTCCAAAGGCAAAAAATACACCGAATCTGCTTCTTTTAATAAGGTTGATGGTGGACTGACAGCTAGTAATAACCCAAAGACCACTGCCAACAGGAGCGCTCCCGGGAATTCAGACGGAATGTCCTGTATCCATTCGCTGTATGCGAATCCTGCTGCTCCAAGAGCGAATAATAGGACGACGGCGATATGATCAGTAAAAATATATTTCAGGTAATTTTGGACTTCAACAGTGTACTTATGAAGTCTTCTTGACCAAATATCATGCAAATTCTTCATTTAGCTCATCCTCGGTCATCGCAATATACAAATCGTCCAGTGATGCTTCCGGCATATTGAAAGCCTTCCGCAAATCATCCATTGTCCCGCTTGCTCGCACACGACCGTTATGAAGCAGGATAATCCGGTCACAATAGCGCTCAGCTGTAGACAAAATATGTGTTGACATCAGCACCGATGCGCCTTTTTTCTTTTGTTGCTCCATCTGATCCAATAATGATTTAATGCCCAGTGGATCGAGTCCAACAAAAGGTTCGTCGATGATATAAAGTGCTGGATTTACGAGAAACGCACTCATGATCATCACTTTTTGGCGCATTCCTTTTGAAAAATGCGACGGAAACCATTTTAAGCGCTTTTCCATTCGAAATTCCTTCAACAATTCTGCAGAACGTTTTTCGAATAGCTCAGAATCTATGTTATAGGCCATCGCTGTCAGCTCAAGATGCTCTCGCAACGTTAGTTCTTCATACAGGACCGGTGTCTCCGGAATATACGAAAAAGCTGAGCGATAGGTGTCCATATCTTCTTCAAAGGTTTTCCCATTCAATCGAATCTGTCCGGATTTCGGTTGCATCAATCCAATAATATGCTTAATCGTGGTACTTTTGCCAGCACCGTTCAAACCGATCAGTCCAACTAGTTCCCCTTTTCCTATCGAAAATGTTACTTCTTGCAAAACGGGTTTACGTGTATATCCACCCGTCAGCGCGTCGACTTCTAAGATAACCATGCACAACACCTCTTTCTGTCTATAAAGCTATTGTATCAAAACTGGCTGTCGAATTCTTTTTCGATATGGCAATTATGGTAAAATGGTAAAAATGGAAAGGATGATACCAATGACAAATTGTATTTTCTGCAAAATCATTGCAGGTGAAATCCCGAGTGTGAAAATTTATGAAGATGAACATGTCTTTGCTTTTATGGATATCATGCCCTTGTCAAAAGGACATACTTTGCTGATTCCCAAAACACATCGTGAATTTGTCTATGATATGACACCAGCAGAGGCAGCCAACTTGTTTTCTGTGGCCCCTAAAATCGCCAAAGCCATCAATGAGACTTTTCAGCCTGATGGCATGAACTTGTTGAACAATAACGGCGCAAAAGCTGGACAAAGCGTTTTCCATTTCCATTTACACTTTATCCCCCGTTATGGACAAACTGATGGCTTCGGTGCTAAATGGGTAACCAAAGAGAAAGAATTTACTTCTGAACGCATTCAGGAGCTCGCAGAAAGTGTAAAACAAAAGTTAACCGCTGACGCTTGATTTTCTGAAGTGGACAGGATAGAATCAAAATAAGTTTTTCGCCGGCGGTCATGAGGACACGACCGGGAAAAGAACTAGCACATAGCTGAGGAGAGATGAGAAATGAATACGAAGAACCTAGTTTTAATGGCGTTGCTGGTCAGCGTCGGAGCTACACTTTATGTGGTAATTCCAGGCATCAATGGAGGAATGAAACCCGATTTCATGTTGACGATGATGTTTGTCGGCATCCTTTTATTCCCTAATGTGAAAAATGTATTTTTATTGGCGGTAACAACGGGTGTCTTATCAGGTTTGTTTTCTACATTCCCAGGTGGATTTTTTCCGAACATCATCGACAAATTCATCACTGCTTTCGTTTTTCTTGCTTTGGTGATGATCCTGAAGAAATTTGTTTCCAAACTGCCAGTTACTATTGCCCTTTGTGCAATCGGCACTTTATTGTCCGGAACGATTTTCCTTTCTGCAGCCATTTTTGTGATCGGCGCCAACATCCCTTTCAGCCTGTTGGTTGTTACGGTGGTTTTGCCTGCAGTATTGATGAACGGAGTCGCTTTCGCCTTTATTTATCCGATTGTCATCTCATTGGTCAAGCGCTCAAAATTCGACACGGCTGTTTCACAAGCCGCATAACACAAGAGCTTTTCGCCATTATTTTTTGGCGAAAAGTTTTTTTTATTAGATAGTCATTCATCTTTATGTTTTAATTAGGTAAAATAAAGGAAAAGAAGTTTATAGGAAGAAAGGGGAGCTCCACATATGAAAGCATCAAGATTTTTCTTAGGACTTGCGACAGGGTTAGCAGCTGGAGCTGCAACTGCCTTATTCTCTGCTCCACAATCAGGGCAAGAATTTCGGACCACGGTAAAATCGACATCATCAGAATGGAAAGAATACTTAAATGACCTGAAAGAAAAAGTAAATGGCTTGAAAGAGTCGATTACCCTTTTGACGGAAGAAGCCAAATCACAGCTACCTGAAGTGGTCGATGGTTTGAAAGCTTCACTTGAAACTTGGACAGAGAGCACTGCTCCCGCTAAAGAACATCTTCAGCTTGAAATCATGGCTATTCAAAATGCCATTGAAGAATTGCAAAACACCATTAGCAAAGATAAAAAAGACAAAGATGATGATAAACCAAAAAAGGAAAAAGTCGATGACGATACACAAAGCGCATGAAACAGCAGCCTTCGGGTGGCTGTTTTTTTGTTTTTTTATAAAATATCATTTCAGAACCTTACTATGTAAGTTGAATTAAAGAAACAGCTTTTTCAACTCAATGAGGTAGGGAAACGAAGAAATCGCTCCAGACGGACGCTTTGGACCCACAGGATGTGGTCATGCAACTGGCGCGACAGGACGTCGCGGTGCCAGTTGCCAAGGACCTCGCCCCAGCCTCCTCATCGCAAGCTCCTGCGGGGTCTCTTGGATGTCGCTTCACTGCTCCAGCAGCAAAGTCATTGAACGAAGGGAGTTCGGGCAATGGCTTTGCGACGAAGCTAGCGCAGCGATGCAGGAGCACATCTTCGCCCTTCGCCGTCTTACACTCTTTGTTCTGAGCATCCTTGAGTAACTAATCATCCGGATACGGAGCAAACCAGCGGAGACTCCTATGAGAGTAGCGTAAGAATCCACTCGGACAGCCCGAGTTCGTTCGGCGCAAGCTCTTAGCAGCTGATTGGCGGAACATTAACAGCCCGGAATCATTCGTTCAACTTATATAGATTAAGTTGCCTTTGTGATGAACAATCGAGAAATAACAGTAATCCCAGAGAATTCTGCTAAGCGACACAACTCACAGGACGGTAAAACTTGTTGTAGAATAGCTTCAGTTGGAATAGACAATCTCATTTCTTCAGCTCTTATTTAAGGTCCTGTCCATGCCTTGCTTTTCTTCTGTAAATTATTTTACTATTCTTACTTTAATTACGTTTGCTTTACTGCTATAATAAAGAAAATATTTCGGAAGAAAGTTGGTGCTTGCGTGAACGAAAAAGAATATACCATGAAAGAGGCTATGCTATTTAGCCAGCGCATCGGGCAATTGTCGAAAGCTCTATGGAAAGCGGTAGAAAAAGATTGGCAAATGTGGATAAAACCTTATGATTTGAATATCAATGAGCATCATATTCTTTGGATCTCCTACCACTTAAAGGGTGCTTCCATATCGGATGTCGCCAAATTCGGTGTGATGCATGTTTCGACTGCTTTCAATTTTTCAAAAAAGTTGGAAGAACGTGAACTATTGTCTTTTTCGAAACGTGACACGGACAAGCGCAATACCTATGTACAATTGACCGAAAAAGGCGAGAAATTGATGCAGGAAATGATTGAAAATTATCACAAAACCCCTCATTCTGTCATTGATGGTTCTCTCCCTTTACGAGAGTTGTATGGAAAATTCCCTGAATTCATGGATATCATGGCTGTCATACGCAATATTTACGGAGATGATTTCATGGAGATTTTTGAAGCTTCATTTAAAAATATAGAGAACAAATTCAGTGAAGAAAATCATGTGATTGTGCATCAGAAAAGCCAGCAATAATCAGCAAATTGTTAAATAAAGTTTATGGTTGCATTTCCCTATAAATCATTGTATTGTATGTATCGAATCGAAAATGAATTTAGTATATAGGGGATGCACACATGCACTGCTGGAAAACAATCAATGTAAAAAAACAATACGGTTTTGATCGGCTTTTCATGATATCAGCGCTTTTTGGAATTGCTGTTTTTATGGCCTCTTACATTGGCCTCGCAATTGCTTATGCCACTCCGTTATCTGATCAGTACTTTCTGTATTTTATTTTGACTTTACTGGCTATTTATCCACTCCATAAGATTTTGCATTTTTTGCCGATGATCGGCTGTCATAAATCACTGAAACTTATGATTCGAAAACACATGAAGGTTTGTCCGGCGATTTTACTTCATATTAACGAGCCGGTTTCTAAGTTCCGATTCCTATTGTCGCTGGCCACACCTTTTCTTGTGCTGAACACTGCCATCGTAGCCCTTAGTCTCGCAATGCCGGAATTCAGCCATTATTTCGCTATGCTTTTGGCATATCATTGCGCTTTGTGTTTGACCGACATCATCTATCTTCGTAACTTAGCACGTTCTCCCAAGTATGCATTTATAGAAGAAACAGAGACTGGTTTTGAAATTCTTGTACCTCCAGTGATTAGCTGATTCCTGCTTTTTCTCCCCGTCTTTGTTATACTAGAAAGTAAAGTCAGAGGGGAGGAAATCCATGATTATCGCATTCATTGTTATGTTCTCCGTGTTCTATCTTTTCCAGATCAACCGGATGACATTGGCGCTTGTCACTTCTCGGGAAATTCCGGAAGAAAATCATCAAAAAATATTTCGTACAATAAATATATTAATTACAATATTACTAGTATCATTGTATGTGGGCGTAGAATTTACACCTTAAATCCACTTGCCTTCTGGCAAGTGTCTTTTTTTAGGAACTTTGCACATTGCAATACGTTTATAGTATAGTAACTACTGCATCTAGATAGAAGGTTGGGAGCGAAATTTAATGAGAAAATCTTTTTTAACAGTTACTTTGGCAGCATCTGTACTGGCTTTGGCCGCATGCAGCGACAGCGGTGAGGGAGAAGTCATCATAACTTCTGATGCTGGAGACGTCACGAAAGATGAACTTTACGAAGAAATGAAAACTTCAATCGGTGAACAAGCAGTACAAATTCTCATGATTGAAAAAGTACTTGCTGAAAACTTTGAAGTGACAGACGAAGAAGTAAATGCAGAATTTGAAAGCAATAAAGAAGAGCTTGGAGATAGCTTTGATCAGTTTCTTGAACAAAACAATCAAACCGAAGAAAGCTATAAAAAAGTCATTCGTTTAAATTTATTGCAAGAAAAAGCATTGACTGAAGGCGTTGAAGTCACAGACGAAGAAATACAAGCTCAATACGATCGCCAAGGTACCGAGTTGAATGCACGCCACATTCTAGTAGCTGATGAAGAAACTGCCAACTCTATCGAGAAGGAATTAGATGAAGGCGGCGATTTTGCTGCATTAGCTGAAGAAAATTCAACTGACACAGCTTCTGCTGCAAATGGCGGAAACCTTGACTGGTTCGGACCTGGAGCTATGGTACCTGAATTCGAAGAGGTCGCTTATGGACTTGAAGTCGATGAAATTAGTGATCCTGTCGCATCTGAATTTGGATTCCATATCATCCAGGTTCTTGATACACGCAAAGTAGAAGACCAACCGGCACTAGAAGATCAGAAAGAAGATATCCGTTCTGAATTAGCACTTTTAAAAGCGGATCAAACCACTTTATTGCCGAAAGTCGCAGAATTGATGAAAGAAGCGAATGTTGAGATTAAAGACGAAGATCTTAAAGGCGCTTTGGAGGATATTCTAAATCCACAAGAAGCACCAGCACCTGCTGCTCCAGCTGAATAACAAATAGAACTCATTATTAAGTAGAGCTACTTGAAAGGCTATCTAAGATGACTTTTTGGGTAGCTTTTATTGTTGCAAATTAAAAAGCAGTCAGAGAAAAATCGACGATTTTTCTCTGACTGCTTTTTTTGTGGTTTGGAAATCTACCAGACTTGTTAGATTTTCGGTTTATAAAATGAACGATTATCCAATGCGAAGACGCGTTCAGAGAATTCGCCTTCTTTGGTTTTTCCAAGGACACGGTCCAACATCATCATCTTGGCATCAATATTATCGATATAGTGCAGAATTTCCGCTTCTTTGAGCATCGGTTTTTTTGGACTTCCCCACTCTTCCTTGCCGTGATGAGAAAGAATAATGTGCTGCAATAACAGCACTTCTTCCCCTTCAATCTCTAGCTCTTCCGCAGCTTTGGCCACTTCCGTCACCATGATGGAAATATGGCCGATCAAATTGCCTTCCACTGTATAAGTAGTGGCAATCGGACCGGAAAGCTCGATGACTTTGCCGATGTCATGCAAAATAATTCCGGCAAATAGCAAATCTTTGTTCAAACCTGGATAAATGTCGACTAATGCCTTACCCAACTTCAACATAGAAACAACATGATCCGCTAAACCGGAAACGTAATCGTGATGGTTGCGCGTTGCTGCTGGATATGTCAAAAATTGCTGTTGGTACTTTTTCAGCATAAAACGCGTAATTCGCTGAATTTGAGGATTCTCCATTTCAAACAAATACTTCATTACTTCTTCCAGTAATTCATCTGTTGATTTTTCCGACGATGGCATCAAGTCTGAAATCGACTGGTTTTCCTCAGGTTTTGCCGGTCGTATGCTTTTGATACGCAATTGGTTTTTCCCTCTGTAGTTATGAATCTCGCCACCGACACGGACGATTGTTTCCGCTGCGAATATCTTTTCCTGTTCATCTTTTGTATCCCATAATTTCGCTTCGATATCGCCGCTTTTGTCCTGCAATACTAACGAAATAAATGGGTTTCCAGTAGTGGTGACTCCTTTGATTGATTGCTTAATTAGCAAGAACTCATCGACGGTCTCTCCAACTGCACGGTGTGTAATTCCTTTGGTCATGAATGAATGCTCCTTTCGGTATTGGCCACGTTGATGATCTGCGCATTAGGCCATGCCTGCTGCATACTTTCGTGGCAAGTGAAATAAATGAACTGATGCTCTTTTTGCAGCTCTGTCACTAAGTTTATCATTTGCTGCAGTCGACTGCGATCAAAATGAACAAAAGCGTCGTCCATAATAATCGGGAATGGATGGCTGTTCTTCATCGATTTAGCTAAAGATAACCTCAATGCCAGATAAGCCTGTTCTTTGGTCGCCTGACTAAGCTCCGCTATTCGAAAATATGTGCCATCCTGTCTTTCGG
Source organism: Planococcus antarcticus DSM 14505 (assembly GCF_001687565.2). Lineage (NCBI taxonomy): Bacteria > Bacillati > Bacillota > Bacilli > Caryophanales > Caryophanaceae > Planococcus > Planococcus antarcticus. Next base: position 1,137,949 of record NZ_CP016534.2, on the reverse strand, counting down.
CTTCAAAATAACCAGCCATGTTCAGCGCTAATCCCTGATAAGCACCAGCGGTCAATTTATTAAAATATAGCTGAGCATTATCCAGCACCGCCGGCAGTTTCTTGTCCTTCAATTCATCCATCGTCTGGTTAATCGCTGCCACAATCGCTTTGCTGATGGACCACTGGCGAGCTAAATCAGTGAACTCTGCTTTTTTCTCTTCAAATTTCTGTTGCTTCTCTTCATAAGAGCTATCCGACAATAACAGACGGGTCATTTGCTGCTTATCCGCCTGTTCAGCCAGCAAAACGTTCCGCTCTGTTTTCAACTCTTTCTGATTGGCATGACAACTCTCTAATGCTATTCCGGCCTCATCAAACTGCCAATTGTCTGGTATAGCTATTTCGCCAATCGAATTTAATTGCCCATCGACAAGAGCAAGTTCTCTTTCTAGTTGCTGTTTTCGCTCCCATTCATCTGCCGTCTCATAAAAGACGGAGACACCTTCTGCAAAGGCATATTCCAGCAGAGCTTGCTGCTCTTTTTCAAGCTGCTTCTGGTAAGCAGTCAAGCGACTAGTTTCCTGCAGCAACGTCGTTCTTTTCTCTTTTATTTTAAACCATTCTTCTTGTTTCTGATTGCGCAACGCCAGTTCTGAACGCAAAGACGGTATCAGTTCGCCGATTGCCAGCTCTTTTTCGCATGCCGCTTCTGCTTTCTCAAGCCATTCTTTCTGCTGCTTTTCTAATAGACGAATTTCGCTGTCTATTCGCTGTAGCCTTGAATGCATGCTTTGTACCTTCCGGAGTTTCTCAAACAGTTCAAGAACCATTGTCCGGCTTGCTTCGGGCTGAAGACCGATCTGCAGCAGAAGCTGTTGATAGGCGACTTTAGCAGGACCTGCAGGCTGTTCAGCTGAATAGCTGGCGATTTTCTTTTTGATCGCATCTCGCTGAGCCATCAAGCCATCCAGCTGATAGTCAAATTCTGCGATTTTTCTCGATATTGCCTCGTATTCGCTTTCTTTCCCGTCGTATTCTTTTAAAGTCGCTTTGTATTCTGCCGACAGCTCTCCAGATTTTGGCGTTTTCAGGAATAACCATGCTGCTGCTCCGATTGCCGTAAGTCCTAGTACTATCAACAATACAGACGATTGAACAACTCCGTAAACTGCTACAATCAAGCCCATCGCAATCAAGACGTAGTTAATGAACTGTCCATTCCCGCTACCGGTAGTTTGAAATTTTGACGCTGCTTTAGCTTCTGCCAACTTAGCAGAAATGGCAGGCCACTGTTCCGCAGCCAAGCGCTCTGTTCCAGCAGGCTCTCCTGTCAAAAAAGACGTCATCTCTGTTTCTATTTGGGCTAGTTTGTTTTTTTCTTCTTGAAGATTGCGCAGTCGGAAACGATGGTCCTCTTCCTCCACATCCAAATCCTTTAACCTGCCAACTAATTGCTCTTCATTGCTCAAAGAGACATCCACAGTCAAAGCCTGCTGCTCTAACAGCCCAAGCAGGGACAATGTCGTCTGGCGATCTTCTGACAGCTCTATGTGCTCATTGCGCTTTTGCACCAACTGCATACGCAGATGATGCCAATCAGATTCACGGTTCAATAGATTTTCCAAAGCAAAAATAGGCTCCCCCTCTTCCAGAGCAGGTAAGCTGCTTTGCTGGTTAACCAAATGCTCTGTGCCGGCTTTTGTTTCTGACAGCTTGTCCACCAGCCGGTCCATCTGCCTTTTACCGTCCAATGGAAATTGCACAACTTCCATTGTTTTGAGCTGCTCTGTCAATCTCCTTTTGTCAGCAAGCAAAGGAACAGCCTGCTGCCATTTGCCAATTTTTCTCATTTGCTGATCCATTTTCGTTTCTTCAACTTCAACGGCTACCAACCGATCGTCAATTTCCTGTAGCCGCTCTATGTATGGACCATATAGCTCTGTGCGTTGCCGGTACTCCTTCAGCTCTCCTTCAATGCCGCGGAGTTCATCAGCTAAGACATTTATTTCTGGGTTACGTCCACTCTTTTTGAACAATTGCGCCATTACTTTTTCAAGCTGGATTTCCAGGCGCGTCACCTCATCGATGCCCATTGTTCCGGAAGCCAGCAGTGTGCGGCTCAATTCTGTTTCAGTCAGCCCTTCGAGCCCCTGCAATTCATGGATGGAAAATGAAAAAACCGCTTCAAACGAAGCACGATCGTAATTGCGCAGCAACTGCTTCAGCTCAACTTCCGTCCCACGCCTACCGTCTTCAAACCAGACAGTGACATCACCAGCAGATTTTCCTTTTATCCGCTCAACCACTAGTTTTCCATAATGCGGATCAGAAATGTGAAGTTGACCGCCGTATTTTCCACCATTTTTTGGTTCATAGCGCATTTGCGCTCCTTTGCGTGCAGGAAAGCCAAAGAGAATTTGGATGATAAATTGCTGCATCGTGGTTTTCCCAGCTTCATTAGGGCCATAGAACAAGGCCATTTGACTCGTCAAATCGATTGTCCGATTTTCATGCCTGCCAAAGCCGTAAATGATTAGTTTTTCAATTTTCATGCCGTCACTCTCCTGCCTGCATGCTGCGGCGAATTTTTTGAGCGGCTGCCAGTTGAAGTTCTGCAACAGATTGATCTTCCAAAGGCTCTAAAAAGCGGCTACTTTTCGGATGCCTATATAAATCCTTCAGTATCGATTTCCATTCTTCTGTATTCCACCCAACGATTGTCTGGACCAATGTGATTCCGAGCGTAGAAATTTCGGCTTCATTGTCTGCCTGTTGAAACTGAATCCCTTGAATCCAGATAAACTGATCCAGTGCATCCATCGATTCCCGCAAGGTTTCTAGCAGTTCGCTTTCCGGAATTTCAGCTAAAAGCTGAAAACTTTCTCTATCCAGCTCAGTAAACATCACATCAACAATTGCTGACCCTACTGCTTCACCTAAAAGGCTAAGCTCTTTTCGGCAGGCATCAATCAATTCATTCATGTGAAGCATTCCTCTGATTGAGATGGTCACCTGATCGAATTGAACCACTGATGTCGGAATGAACTCTAGGGAAGTATCTGTTTTTGACAAGGTCACACTGTGGAAACCTTTTGTTCCAGATTCCTTGCGGTAACGCCCTTGAATGTTCCCTGGGTAGACAATAGAAGGCTCCCGGTGAAGCTCTTGACGTTTATGAATATGCCCAAGCGCCCAATAATCATACTGTTTGTTGAGCAACTGTTCTTTTTTGAAAGGCGCGTAAACGGCATGCGTCGAATCACCTTCAAGACTGCCGTGAAGCATGCCGATGTGATAGGCTTCCGTATCTTGCGCTACCGGATACCGTTCAACCACCGATTCACTGATATGGCGTTTGCCATAACTAAAGCCGGTAAAGACCACTGGACCGCCTGCAGTTTCCAGTCTGAACTGAGATACCGAATCATCAAACGCATGGACATTCTTTGGAAGCTCAAAACGAGTCCAATTGCCGCTCAAGTGATCGTGATTACCGTAGCTGACAATCACCGGGATTTTCTGCTCCGCGAGTTGCTGCATTCCCCGCTGAAAGCGGGCTTGTGCACGGATGCTGCGGTCTTCTCCGTCGTAGATGTCTCCGACAACCAGCACAAAGTCGGGCTTATTATCCAGCGCATATTGAATAAGCCGATCGAAAGCATCCAACGTGCTGTCTTTCAGTTTTTTCCAATGCTCTTTCCGCAAGCCCTTCATGCCGATAAACGGGCTTCCCAAATGCAGATCCGCCGTGTGGATAAATTGAATGGATTCCATAATTAACCCCTTTAAAATACCGAATATTTGTTCTTATTTTACCATGTAAATCCCATAAAAAAAACTGTTTGCAGAAAGTTTCCTACAAACAGCTGGTTATGTTACTTAAAGCGAGCAAGGTTTAGGAATTGCTCCAGGTGGACGCTTTCTGGGAGGACGGCTTCAGCCACTTCCTGCGCTTTGCTCAGTCCAGGATCTTCAGCTCATACTGATCCCCCAGGAGTCGCCACCTTCCGCTCTTTCTTTTAAGGATCTTCTTGATAACATAGATTAGTTTTTTTCAGAGAAGCCTTTGTATCGATAGAAATACTTCATAATTGTCTATGAAAATATAAAGCAAACTGGCCTAGACGGTCATCTCCGCTATTTATTGTTGCCTAACCGGATCGCTTTCAGCGATTGAGAAGAGCCGTACATCAACACGCCCCCACGGTAAACACGAGCACCGAACCAGCCCAGGATGCTGATGGTCACCAGCATGATCCCTATGGACAGCAACGGCTCCCATAATGGCAGATCCAGCATGCCGACACGCAGGAACATTACTAAAGGTGCAAAGAATGGGATATAGGAAGAAACAGTCACATAACAGGCTTCCGGTATCGAGATTCCGGAAAATGCAATGACTGACCCAATAACGATCAAGATCATTATCGGTAGCATTAACTGCTGTACATCCTCTGTCCGGCTGACCAATGAACCCAACAATACTGCCAGCACCGCGCACAAAAAATAGCCCAACCAGAAAAAAAGAATAGCGAATAGGAATGTACTGATTTTGACTTCGGAAAAGCCCATGAAGCTGAAGAAGCCTTCAGTCAAATCCGTACCTGCGGTTTTTATGGCAAAATAGCCGGCTAACCCGAAAATCATCATTTGCAGAATGCCCAGGCTGCCAATGCCTGCAATTTTTGCGAGCATATGCTTAACCGGTGAAACACTGGAAATGAGAATTTTCATGACGCGGGAAGATTTTTCAGTCGCCACTTCCATGGCGATCATATTTGGATAGTAAATGACTGCCACATAGATGAGCATAATCAAGACATAGACAAGTCCTCTGGCTTGGCTCAGCTCTTCTTGAGATTTGGACGATTCCGAAATAGCCTGACGTTCAAATTCGACTGGCATGAACAGCTGGCCCACCTGGCTGTCATCCAAACCGAGCGATTCAGCAGTCAATGCCGTATGTATTGCCTAAACCGCATTTTCAATCTCAATACCACTTCCCAGTTCGTTAGCAGATTCCGAGATATAACGTGCGCCTAATTGACCTTTCTGTGTTAAAACCAACTAATCATCAATCGTACCTTCTGTAATGCTTTCCTGCAATTCATCTTCGGTCAAATAAGTCGGGACAGCTTTAATGCCGCTGTCCATCAAATCGAGCTGGGTCTGTAATTCTGGTACGAGTTCTGTAGTTTCATCAAGTACATGCAGCACATTCTCCTCAGATTCTTCACCATCAAAAACTGAAATGATATTCGGTATATTGGCCAACAGAAAAAAGGAGGCGACGACAACTAAGGTCGTAATGATAAAGGATTTCGTTCTTGCCTTGGTCATAAATGCCTTTTGGAAAATAACCCAGAAACTATGCATGATTTTTACCTTCCTTCGCAATGAAAGTTTCTTCCAAGGAAGGTTCTTCTACTGCAAAATGGCGAAGTGTTCCGAGATCCATTGCTTTAGCCAGCAAGACCTGTGCAACATCTTCATCCGTAATCTGAAACAAAGCACCGTCTTTGGTTTTGGTGAAATGATCGACACCCGCTATGGCATTCAAGCTGCTTAAATCAGCTACCATGTTCAAGCGAACTTTCTGCTTGCCGAATGACCGCTTTACTTCTTTTATCGAACCGCCTACTACCACTTTGCCGCGATCTAAAATGCTCAGTTCATCGCATAATTCCTCGAAGTGATCCATCCGGTGACTTGAAAAGACGATGGTCGCACCCTGTTTCTGAAAATCCAGAATGGCTTTTTTCAGCATTTCTACATTTACCGGATCGAGCCCCGAAAAAGGTTCATCCAATATCAACAAAGATGGTTTGTGCAAAAGCGACGCAATCAATTGAGTTTTTTGCTGATTGCCTTTTGACAACTCCTCCACTTTTTTCTGCCCGTAATGCGGCACTTCAAAGCGTTCCAGCCAGGTAGCGGTTTCGCGCTTGGCGTCCGCCTTCGACATCTTGCGAAGCTGAGCTAAATACACCAGCTGCTCTTCCACTTTCATCTTCGGATAGAGACCACGTTCTTCAGGCAAATAGCCAATTTCTGGACTGTTAGCATAAGTAATGGGCTTGCCTTTCCATCGGACTGTCCCATTCGTCGGATCCAGCAGTCCTAGGATCATCCGGAATGTCGTCGTCTTACCAGCGCCATTCGCCCCAAGAAATCCATGCATCCCACCTTCCTCAATCGACAGCGAAAGATTATCCACCGCCGTAAAATCACCGAATTTTTTGTCACCTGTTCAACATGTAAAGCCGTTTCCGTCCGCTCCTCTCTTTCTACTTACTACGAAGCCTTTGCCAAAATGTTTCAAGAATTTCAGGACTTTTCAAAAGAAATCATTTATACTTAAACTGAATATCCATTCAGAAAGGATTGATTTTGCTTGAGAACTTACAAACTGACCGCATTTGAACAAACAGGCAAACCGATAATGGACGAAACCTTTACAGCCGAAACAGATGAAGAGGCGCGCGATAAAGGAAAAGTTATCTTGGAAGAAAAAGAATTGACTAAACAAACGCACCGTCTGGCATCACCTGCTGGAAAACTGCTTCTTTTCCATTCATAGGAACTCAAAAAGCATGGCGGGAAAAATTCCGCCATGCTTTTTTTATTCACCTTTAAATTCTGGTTTGCGCTTCTCGACAAATGCCTGTATGCCTTCTAGATGGTCCGCTGACTTCCGCATTGCCGACTGCGCTGCCGCTTCCATCTCCAGCACTTTCTCCAATTCATCGACTTTTACTTGATGAAGGATATGCTTTGATGCAAGTTTAGCACTGACCGGCGACTCAACCGCTTCTGTTGCATAGCTTTCAGCTTGTTTGAGACCACGCCCTTCGGCAGTCACTTCATCGATCAAGCCTTTTGCCAAGGCATCATGTGCTTTTAAGGTCTGTCCTTCCCAAATAATCTGCTGAGCTTTCGGTACGCCGACACGTTCTTTCATGAAGAAATGGCCGCCGCCATCCGGCACTAGTCCGATGCCGATGAAATTCATGGCCAATTTGCTGTTTTCTTCGGCGATCACATGGTCACAAGCAAGTGCTATGCTAAACCCAAGCCCTGCCGATGCGCCGTGAATCGCTGCGATTGTAATTTGAGGAAGTGTATAAAGCGCTTTTGCCAAACGGCTGACATCCTTCATGACCAACTCGATGTCCATTGGATTTTCCGGATCCATCATTTCCTTAATGTCCCCGCCAGCTGAGAATGCTCTACCTTCTCCTCGTATGATCAAGACCTGTATTGTGCTGTCTTGCAGCAGAGATTCGAAGCAATCCGCCAATTCTTTCATCATTGTTCCGTTCATTGCATTCATCGATTTAGGACGATTCAATACCAGTTGTCCGATTCGTCCTTGTTTTGTCAATTCGATCGTTTCATACATAAAAAGAGACACCCCTTCGTAGAAATGAATTATCATTCACTTCTACGTATTCGGTGTCTCTCTCCAATATTCCTTTATTTCTGTAAAATTACATGCTTTCGTATAAAGACTGTACCGGTTTGATCAAGACACGGTTTACTTCTTCGATCATCTGGCTTAATCCCATTTCAGCTTCAAGCATTGCTAGAATTTTTTCATTTTGTTGAGCTTCTTGTGCAGTGCTTTGCGCGTTCATCATTTCTTCTTCTGTGATTTCTTGACCTTCTGTTTGTTTTTGCTGAAGAGAAATCTGTAAATCACGGAAAGTCTTAAACAATTCATTTGCTTCATTGTCTGCAGTTACTTGTGCAACAGCGTCCTCCAGTTTTTTGAACTCATCTGTTGAACGGAACGTGCCTTCTAATTTGTTGATGTCGTCGTAAATGTTTACTGTCATTGTCATCAATCTCCTCTGTAATTAGTTTAGTATCATGACAAAAACCCCTTGGAAGATTCCGATAAATCCTCCCAGAAAAGCGCCCAATACGGTAATCATCTTAAATTCTCTCCGTGATATCCCAAGCACCAATTCTTCTAAGCGGCTGAGCGGCAGAGAATCGACTTGCTCTTTCACCATACCTTCCATATCGATTCTCAATATGGTTTCTTCCAGTTTATGCTCTCCTTGCTCGAAGACAAAGTCTGTCACAAGTGGCGTAATATTGACACTTGTCCATTCTAACCCTCCAGGCCAAGTCTCTGCAAGTGTTGTGTTTAAACGCGCAGAAATCGCTGCTTTTTCACGCACATACTGCTTAACTCCCGCTAATGCTGTTTCAAAATCAAATTCCTTAAGCAGTTCGTCGACTCTGCGGTCTTGCGCTTTTTCCCACTCACTAAACGCCAAAGTCCCCATCAGCTCAAAGGTCCTCGGTGAATTGAGAAATTTGATAATTTCCGGTTGTATGCGATCGACTAAAGGCTTTGACTCGCCAAGAATCGAATGCAACATGTGGCCGAAACGACCGCGTGATTCCAGGAATTCGTCCAGCAGTGACTTGATGGTTTGTCTGCCGTGCGGCGATTCAAAATAAGCTGTTCCTTGATCAATCGCATACTGTACGCCTTCAAATAGCTTGGTCTCTGTTTCGACTTTCCAATTATCAGGCATTAGTTCACGGATCGTTTTCCCTTCGATATAAGATTGCAGAGAATCTTTTTGAAGTTCAACCAGCTCATCTAACTTGGCTTCTATTTTTACATCCATTCCACTTTGCCCTGCTGCTTGCAGCCAGTCATTAAAGGATTTCGGAGAATCAAACAAGTGCTTGCTCAGCTGCCGGTTAATCCACTTTTCTGTTTTGATATGCATTTCCCGATTGAAGAACCGCTTCTTGAATGTATCTGGAGTAAGTAGATGTTCTACGACTGTCCTGCCTAATTGACGGGATAATTCGTCACGCCGCTTTGGAATCAGTCCGGGTGTTAGCGGAACTCGCATTTTTCCAATATACTTTGCCTCGTAAGGCCAAAAGAGCATTTTAATCGCCAAGTGATTGGTGACTCCACCAATTAACGCGCCGACCACTGCCATAAAAGCTAATGTCCATATAATATTCACTATTGTCACTCATTTCTTTTTCTGCTTTGTGTATTCTTGGCATTCCCTTATAATGAAAGAGCAAGGCAAAGGAGGACCTGTATGCTTCAGCATTTTAAATTCAAGCCGATGTTCGAAAATAAACAACTACCAGGATGGGATATTTCCTTTTTTTATAAAAACGAGCGCATTACCGGAGAGTATCATCCGGATGGCAGCATCGTTTGGCGTTCAAAACCGCCTAAAGACGAAAAGACCATCAAAACAATGATTCACGAGCTAATGCTCTATCATGTATACGATTAAAGCGCTGGAAAGTTCCAGTGCTTTTTTTCGTTCGCTCTTCTAATTATAGGGAAGGCCGTCCGAATTTAACAGCGATAGCTTCGTGAACTATATAAGTTAAAGTAAAGACATAGCTCTTTCAACTCGATGAGGACGGGTAAAGGAAGAAATTGCTCGAGACGGACGCTTCGGGCCCACATCCTTTGGGCCCGAAGGCAGAGCTGGTTTGCGGAATACCGTCAGGGTGAAATCATTCGTTCAACTTACCTAATAAAAAAGGGAATGTCCCTTTACCCAACAGATTGGGTTTGGGACATTCCTGATTGAATTTTGTACATCTGGAAATAGGTGCCGCCGAGCTTCATCAAATCCTCATGGGAACCAGCTTCTGCAATCTCGCCTTTTTCCAACACCAGTATGCGATCGGCATTCTTGATCGTTGACAAACGATGGGCGATGATGAACGTCGTTCTGCCTTTTTTCAATACATCCATCGCGTGCTGGATAATTTCTTCCGTCTCTGTATCAATATTGGACGTTGCTTCATCTAGAATCAAAATGGATGGATCGAATGCCAATGCACGGGCAAAGGATACCAATTGCCGCTGCCCAGAAGAAAGTGTACTGCCTTTTTCAACTACCGGCTCATCGATTCCTTTCGGCAGGTGATTCAATACCCGCTCACCTCCAACCGCTGCCAGTGCATCAATCACCATTTCCCTGGTGATTCGCTTATCGCCAAGTGTCACATTCGATTCGATCGTTCCACTGAATAGGTAAGGATCTTGCAAAACAATGCCCATATGTTCCCTAACCGATTGTCTTGGCATGTCATTGATATTAACACCGTCAATTGTAATAGCACCTTTGGAGACATCATAGAAGCGGAACAGCAGATTCATAATAGAACTTTTGCCGGAACCGGTATGACCAACCAACGCCACTGTCTCGCCTTGTTTTGCTGTAAAGGAGATATCCTTCAGGACATATTCTTGTTCATTATAAGCAAACCAAACTTTTTCGAAACGGACATTGCCTTGATAACGTGCCAGCTTTTTATCTACTACTGCTTCGCCGCTTTGATCCAGCAACCGAAATACTCGCTCAGCCGCCACTAATGCCTGCTCAAGACGCCCAAACTGATTGACGATTCCGCTAATTGGATTGAACAACCGGATAATGTAGTCGATAAATGCATACAGCACGCCAACCGTTACCACTGTGCTGCCCGACATGGAAGCTCCTCCGAAATACCAAACAAATAAGATGAAGGTCATTGACCGCAACACCCCGACCAAATTATAGGAAGCCGCTCCTTCAAGCACCAATAATTTCTTCTGGTATTTGTAATGTTCATCATTCATTTCCTCAAATTCATCTTTCATCTTGCGTTCCCGGCGAAATGCCTGAATAATAGTCATTCCTTGGACCGACTCATTAATCATGGCGTTCATTTCACTGACTTTCTCCCGCACCACATGATTATAGCGAGCTGCATATTTGCGGTAAATCAGCATCCATATATACAGCAGTGGTATCAGCACCAATGTCATAGACGCCATTTTCCAGTCGAGATAAAACAGCGCAATATAAATCCCACCCATATACATGAAGCTCGTAGCAAATTGAGATAGCACTGTCACAAACAAATCGCGGATCGCTTCTGTATCGTTGGTGATGCGCGCTACTACTTTTCCCGCTGGCAAATTATCGAAATACCGGATCGGTAAAGTCTGTGTATGTTCATAGACATCATTGCGCATCTTTCGGATAATCCGGTTAGCTCCTTTTTGCAAAAAAATGGATTGCCAGTAACGGAAAATCGCCGTCACGATGGCAAGCAAAAAGAACAAAGCCAATAAATAAGCGATCGGCTCGAAGTTTATCGTGTCTCCTGCCACTGCAATGTGGTTGTCGATGATTTCTTTGGCAATCAGCGGTGCTGCTAGATCAGCAGCCACTGCAATAGCCAGCATCACTAATCCCCAAATAAGGATCCCTTTAAAATTCATTGCATATTGTACTAATCGTTTTCCTGTCCCCATGTTTACACCTCCTCGATTTGCTGTCGGAGGAATTGTTCGTTATACCATCCTTTTGTTTTCAGCAAATCATCATGAGTTCCTTCTTCAATAATCTTTCCGTCATCAAGTACTACGATCCAATCAGCATGCTTTACCGCAGACAGTCGGTGCGTGGTGATGATTGTCGTCTTGCCGGAGCGCTCTGCTTGGATATTTTCAATAATGCGAGCTTCCGTTTTCGCATCGACCGCTGACAATGAATCATCCAGAATCAGGATTTCAGGGTTTTTAATCAGTGCTCGCGCTATCGAAATTCGCTGCTTTTGCCCCCCGGACAAGGCAACTCCTTTTTCACCGACTAACGTATCCAAACCGTTTGGCAACAATGCCAGATCTTTTTTAAAATAGGATAGGCGGAGCGCTTCGATCAACTCTTCTTCGCTGGCATTTGATTTGCCGAAAAGAATGTTTTCCCGGATTGTTCGTGAAAACAAAACATGATCCTGCGGCACATAGCCAATCCAACTGCGCAATTGGTCTTTTGATAATTTCTTCAATTCGATGCCATTCATCAGAATAGATCCTTGTCCGGTTGGATACTCCCTCATGAGTTGCTTGACGAAAGTCGTTTTTCCGCTGCCGGTCTTGCCTACAATTCCTAATGTCTGTCCGCTGTTCATCGAAAGATTGATGCCTTGAAGATTAATGGAGCTTGACTGTGGATAAGTAAAGCTAAAGTCTTTGAATCCAATTCGCTCTGGACGACCCGTTTTTACAGGGTCACTCGGATCGGTTACATCTTCCGGATAATCCAATGTTTCATTGACCCGATCTAAAGATGCATTTCCCCGCTGCAGAATATTGATCAGTTCACCAATCGCAAACATCGGCCAAACGATCATGCCCAGATAGACATTGAACGCTACCAAATCCCCCAGTGTCATAGTTCCTTCTGCTACCAAAAATGCACCATAGCCAAGGCCCACCATATAGCTTATAGAAGTCAGTACTTTGGTCACAGGTGCAAACAAAGCGTCAATCCGCTCTACAGCCATATTTTTTTCATAAACGTCATCTGTCATATCAGCAAACTGCTTCTCTGAAGCTCGTTCCTGAACATACGCCCGAATTACACGAACGCCTCCAACCGATTCCAACACACTGTCGTTCATATCCCCGAACGCCTCTTGTGCTTCTATATAGCGGGCATGAATTTTCTTGCCCAGCATTTGCACCACAATTGCCAGAATTGGCAAGGGAATCATAGCAAGGAACGTCAACTCCCAGGAAACTAGCACGCCCATAGCGACAATGATGGTCGCCATGTACAAAGTCGAGTCCACCAGCGTCAAAATACCAAATCCAGCTGTCTCGGAAATCGCTTTTAAATCATTGGTGGCACGTGCCATCAAGTCGCCAGTTCGATTTTTCTCGTAAAAAGTCGGAGTCATCTTCAGAAAATGCCCCATTAGACTGGAGCGAAGCTGGCGTTCAATGACATATGCTCCGCCGAATAATTGATACTGCCAAACAAAATTGATCAAATAGGCCAGCACCATCGATATCCCCAAAACCGCGATATACTGCCACATCAATTCTGCAGTTAATTCCCCTTGCGCTATGGAATCGATAGCGATGCCGATCAGCCAAGGTGGAATTATTTCTAATATATTTGCAATAAAAAGCAGCGTAATCGCTGTGGTGTACCGCAGCCAATTTTCTTTAAAAAACCATTTTAATTTCCATAACACATCAAACATCTTTTACGCCTTCTTTCTTTTTTCCAATTCTGCTAATCGCCTTCTAGCGATTCCTTGACCCCGTTTTTTTCTTTATGAAGTATTGTCATCCACAACATCTCCCTATTGGTTTTGTTTATATAGTTTCTTAAACTGATCAAAACACCATAAAAGCGCAAGTAGCTCTGACAAGCAGAAGACAGTCCGGCACAGTGGTGTTTTTTGCCACGCGGCCGGGTTACTTTTTTACCCAAGCAATCAGGCGCTGCCACTGGAGCTGGTTTGCATCACGGAAAACTGGGCGTTAGAGTCCAGACGCCAAGTGAGAAACTAAAAGCTATCCTTTCTTAGGCATAAAAAAAGCGCACGCCTCGTTTCTGGGCGCACGCTCATGAAAACAGGACAATTTTACAGACCTGTCCTGAATATTTCTATTCCCGAAATAAGTTCAGAAAAAAACAGGAGGTTCTGAAAATGATATTAAATTGATGTTTTTAAACTTTTTAGTCTTTTTCATCCTCATACCCTCCATTTCCTTTTATTTGTTAATTCAAGAGTACCAAAGTCTTTTTTGAATTGTCAACATTTTTCGAAAATACTTTCTTCCAAAAGAGAAAATCAATGTTTCATTCTAAGGCTTGAGGGTAATTTAGTACTAAGAGAATAGGACGAGGTGAGGGAAATGTATAAAAACATCGCAGTTGCATACGACGGATCAGAAGGTAGTCGGATCGCACTCCAAAAATCGGTAGAATTTGTCAAAGCATTGCCGGATACCAAACTTTCCGTAATCTACGTTGACGAAGACCACCGTGAAAGTGTCGGATATATGGATGCTGGCAACGCTTCAGCTCCTGTTGTCTCAGCAAATGTCGACAGTAATTATGCTCAGTTTATGCCCCCTGGACTTGGCGACGAGGGTTTTAGACCCCCAAAAGATCATGATGATACAACAGCCGAGTACTCAAAACACATGCATAATTCCATCCAACAGCAGCTCGACAAACATAATATCAAAGCATCTGTACTTGCCTTGGAGGGAAACGCCGCAAAAACGATTTCCGCTTTTATCGAAGAACAGAACATCGATCTTCTAGTGATTGGAAACAGTGGGAAATCAGGATTACAAAAATTCTTCGTTGGATCAGTAAGCAAAAAATTGATCAAGGACTCTTCAAGTTCAATATTGGTAGTCAAATAAAAAATCCGATCTGCTGGAACAAGCTTTTTACCAGCAGATCGGATTTTTAAATATCAAAATGACTAATTATCACAATTTCATCACAAAATTGGTAGTTTGTTTCCCTGTTGGATGGGTAAAGATTACTAGTAGTAAAAATCATGTTAACCAACAGGAAGAAGGGATCACCCATGCCAAGACATACTGTTTATTTTTTATCTTCCCACCAGCATCGCGGTTTAATGGCTGAAATTTGGGCTAATCGACTTATGCTTCCTGATTGGGAAATTCGCAGCGCTGCCTGGACGCAGGATTCACATTCCTCTTCCAATGAAATGCCTCTGGAAGTGATGAAAGAAATCATATTGGATTTACCGACAGTTGAAGCCCGCATCTACAATCCAGAAGAAGTGAGCGAAGCTGACCTAATTATCGCTCTGCACGACGGAGACTTGGAGCATGGAGACATTCCATCCGATTTGCCTAGCCAGAAATTGCTGCATTGGGATATTCGCAATCCGGAACTACGGAGCACCGACAGTTCGGAGCAATGGGCACTTTACCAAGAGATTTGTGATGAGATCGCAATGAATATAAAAAATATGGAAGCCTACTTCCGTGCAGACTACGTATAAAACCTTCACCGGCAATCTCGGTGAAGGTTTTATTTGTATCCAAGAAAATACTGGCTATAACTTTATTGCCCAGCTCTTCGGGTCATAAGCCATCCCGACTGTGCGGCAAAAACGCCGCTTCATCGGTCTGTCTTATGCCCGTCAGAGCTACCTGGGCACCTCCGCTTTTCTTTTTGTCCGGCTTCAGTGCCCAGCTCTTCGGGTCATAAGTCATCCCGACTGTGCGGCAAAAACGCCGCTTCATCGGTCTGTCTTATGCCCGTCAGAGCTACCTGGGCACCTCCGCTTTTCTTAAGTATAAAGGATTGCTCGGACGGGACTGCCTTCCGCGCCTTTAATCTTTAAAGGCAATGCTGCTAACTGGTATACTCCTTCTGCCACATCATCCAATACAATGCCCTCTAGAATAAATCGTTGGTGTCGGTTCATCGCCTGGTGCATCGGCAATTCCTTACTGGTCTCAGGATCCACCGATGGAACGTCGACTCCAAGAAGCCTGACTTTATTGTCAGCCATCCATTCTGCGATCGAATCATCAAACACCGGCCATTTTCCAGGGAATTCGTATCGATCTTTCCAGGCCAAGGTTTTTAGCAATAGAGCTGTGACTCCTTCTCCAAGCGGCTCTAAGTCCGATGAACTGATTTTGTCGAAGCCACTGACGTCCATAACCTGCGCTTTCGATAAATAGATGTCCAGCGGAAGCTCATGTACCTTGAGCCCCTGTTCATCATAGTGAAAAGGTGCGTCAACATGCGTGCCAATATGAGTACTTGTCTGCAGTTTTCCGATATTGACTGAACCGCTTTGCTGCTTAGTGACAGACAGCTCATAGCTGAACGGCGCATCCCCCGGCCATTCTGGCGTCATATCGCTCAATTCCATGGAAATACCGATAATTTTTTTAGGTCCCACTCAAGCCACCACATTTCGTTCGTTGCTGAAGTTTTTATAGGTTTCGTTTTCCATGATGCTCTGCAGCTTCTCTACCACTTGCTCCACATCGCCAAACGAGGTGTAAAAAGCGATAGGCGCCAGCCGAATGATATTCGGCGCTCGGAAATCCGGGACGATTTTTGCTTTCTTCAATGCTTTGCAGATCCGCGCAGCCTCAGGATGAGAAAAGGCAATATGGCCGCCTCTTGCCTCGTCATGCATAGGCGTAACGTCGACCAATTCAGGAACCTGCTGTCCGACCAGCTGTCTCAAGAGGCTTGTCAGCTCAAGTGATTTTTGGCGGATTGCCAGAATGCCCGCTTCCTCAAACAACTCCAGACTCCCCAATAAAGGAGCCATACTGAAAATATGCGGTGTACCGATCTGGTAGACACCTGCACCCTGTGCTTTCGAAAATTCATGATCCATATCAAATTGGCGGGTTTTATCAGAGCCGAACCAGCCGGCATTACCAGGCAACAACTGATGGTGGCGCTCATGCAAATAAAGTCCGCCCGTCCCACCTGGTCCGGAGTTCATGTATTTATAATGGCACCAGACGGCGAAATCCACTCCATCATCGTGCAAATTATGCGGCATGGCACCAATTGAATGCGCCAGGTCAAAGCCGACCAGGATACCTTTTTTATGTGCTGCTTCCGTGATTTCCCGGATTGGCAATAATTGGCCGCTTCGGTACAGCACAGATGGCAATAGCAAAATTGCCACGTTGTCTGTTAGCTGTCCGATAATATCATCTAGTTCCAGCGTGTAGCCGTCTCTGCTTCCGACTTTGCGCATCGCCTCAGCCGGATCCAGTCCGCGCAGACGGAGATGGCTCTCCACTGCATAGATATCAGAAGGAAAGTTCAAGTCATCCACGACAATTACAAAACGTTCGACTGTCGGTTGATACACTGTCGACAGCATCTGATGGATATTTGATGTAATCGAACCTGTCACCATCACTTCATGCGCTTCTGCGCCAACCAAGGGTGCAACGCGAGCACTCATCGTTTCCGCTAAGGTGAACCAGGGATTCTCTCCTTCGGTCCACCCATCAATTCCGAATGTCTTCCAGCTATCCATCAGGTCCTGCAATTTCGCCTCAGACCGTCTGGACATCAACCCAAGTGAATTGCCATCCATGTATACCGTTTCTTTTTCCAAAAAAAACTCCTGCTTAAAATTCGCTAACGGATCCTGTTGATCCATCTCTTTGCTCATCACCATTTCCATCCTCCTTCAGCTATTACATCGCATAGGCGACTGCACCTAGAACCGCCGTCACTAGTACAACAATCCAAGGAGACAGTTTAAAATAGACTAACATTGTAAAGGCGGTTATCGCAATTGCAAAATCAACAGGTCCACGGATTCCTGAAGTGAAAACAGGATCGTATAAAGCGGCAAGCAAAATTCCGACCACACTTGCATTGACGCCTTTCAGCGCTGCCTGTACCCCTGACTTTGTACGGATGATGCTCCAGAAAGGCAAGGTTCCGATGATCAACAAAAATGACGGCAGGAACATGGCGATTACGGCAATCACCACTCCCGATCCTCCGTTCATCAATTGGCCCAAATAACCGGCCAAGGTAAAGAGTGGACCAGGCACAGCCTGAGCCGCTCCATAACCGGCAATAAACGTGTCAGGTGTCATCCAAATCGGCACCACTTCCCGCTCCAGCATCGGCAGCACAACGTGCCCTCCACCAAAAACAATCGAACCGACACGATAGAAGATGTCGAAAATCGCGAAAGAAGTGGATTCAATAAACGGTCGAATCAACGGCAATCCAATCAATAAACTTGCAAAAATAGCCCAGGCTGCAATGCCTGTCTTTTTTCCGAAGCTCAAAACCAGTTTGACCGGTTCAGGTGCTTTGTCGTTGCGGTAAATGGCATATCCAAGGATCCCCGCCAGAACAATCACCCCAATTTGAGCCCAGGTTGTCGGTATCAGCAGAATGATGATTGCCGCTCCCAAGGCAATCGCAATACGTTGCCGGTCAGGCGCCAAACTTTTCCCCATTCCCAATAATGCATGTGCCACAACAGCGACGGCGACAATTTTCAACCCTTGGATCCATCCGCTATCAAACGAACCATTGGTGACGACGAGCGCAAATAAAAGCAGTAGGATGACAGACGGCATCGTGAATCCGAACCAGGATAAAAATCCGCCGAATATCCCGCCGCGCAGCATGCCGATGGAAATCCCCACCTGGGAACTTGCCGGTCCCGGAAGAAATTGGCAAAGCGCCACTAAGTCTGCGTACGCTTTGTCGTCCAACCACTTTCTTTTAGTGACATACTCATCTCTGAAATAACCGATATGCGCAGCTGGTCCCCCAAAGGATGTCAGCCCCAACTTCGTCGAAGCCTTTAAAATTTCTGCATAGTTATTTTTTTTCTTAGCCATAGCTCTCTCCTTTAAGTTAAAGATTCTATCTATAAGCATAACTGTTTACTTATGTGTTTCAACATTAAATTTATGTAAAAATTATGAACGCTGCTGTCATAGAAGCTTTTCGGTATTGACATTGCCTCAAAAGACATTGATACTATTAAAAGACGGTTTGGCGCTATTTGTCCCGAGCTGCACATTTTGTGCAGAACATCGCCATATATATAAGCAAATCTCAAAATATCTACTTCAATAACTAAAATATCAAATAAAGATCGTGAAACGGCCCTCCTATGAGGGTCGTTTCACTTTGTTCCAGCGACTTGGAGGCGGGAAACTTTATGGACGTGTATACAAATTTACGCAAAGGGGAAAAAGGCGCCTGGATCAGCATTGGTGCTTATGTGTTCCTCAGCGCCATCAAGCTTGGTTTCGGCTATTGGGGCTCTTCCGAAGCCTTGAAAGCGGATGGCTTTAACAACTTGACGGACATCATTGCATCCATCGCGGTTCTAGTCGGTCTCCGGATTTCCCAGAAGCCACCGGACGAAAATCATCATTATGGCCACCTGCGGGCCGAAACCATCGCCTCACTCTTAGCTTCTTTCATCATGGCGGTCATTGGCCTGCAGGTTCTGACCAATGCTGTCCGGTCGATTTTCGAACCGGCTGCTGAAGCACCTTCTTTAATCACTGCCTGGGTCGCTTTTTTCTCGGCAATCGTCATGTACGCTGTGTACCGCTATAATTTAAAACTCAGCAAAGAAATCAAAAGTTCTGCCGTCCGTGCCACAGCTTATGACAATCGTTCAGATGCTTTGATCAGTATTGGTGCTGGAATCGGCATTATCGGTGCAATCTTCGGTGCGCCGATCCTTGATGTTATCACAGCCTTTGTTGTCGGCTTGATCATCATTAAGACCGCTCTGGATATTTTTAAGGAGTCTGTCATCACTTTGACAGATGGCTTTGACGAAGATGAAGTTGAAACTCTGTCTGTTTTGGTCAGAAGAGTACCCGGTGTTATCTTTTTGCGTGACTTTAAAGGACGCAACCATGGCAATGTCATGTTCATTGATTTGACGGTCAGTGTCGCCCCCAACCTGACTGTGATGGAAAGCCATTGGATTACAGAAGAAATCGAGAGAAAAATCCAGAAAGTAAAACCCAATTGTGTCATTCTCGTCCATATCGAACCGGATTATGCCCATGCTGACGCTCAGGACGATAGATTTGACGAGTAATCTTGCTACTGAATAACAACATATAAAAAGTCCATGGCTTCCAATCAGCCATGGACTTTTTATAGTCTATCATGCAATGCCTGAGCCAATTTTACATGATTACGGATAAAGTCATGTGCAATGGCATGGCGGATCCGGCTTTCGAGCCTTTCCTTCATTTCGACATCGAACACTTGAACTTCCACCTGGAAATCCAGCGCCGAATTCCGGAAATCAATAAATCGTATGTCAGGCTCTTTTTCTGGAATTCCTTTCATCAGCTTCATAGCCTTCAGAGCTGATTCTGTAAGAAGCTGTTCTATTTTTTCAGTATCACTGCCATAATCCACACTTACCACAACCCTTGCGTACAATTGGGCGCTGGATCTATTTTTAACAATCTGCTCGATGAAATATTGATTTGGAACGACAAGTGTACCTTCCTTCAAAGTTTCAATGACCGTCGACCTGAGTTTGATTTTTGTAATCCGCCCGATTTTCTTGTCGATTTCCACCATTTCTCCGACCTCCATCGGCCGTTCAAACAAAATGATGATGCCTGAGACGAAGTTGGCTGCGATGTTGCGGACTCCAAACCCTATGCCGATTCCCAGAACACTGAAAACAAAGCCAAGCGCTGTCAGATCTAATCCGACTGTAGTAAAACTGATAGCCAAAGCTAAAAACATCACGACATAATACAGCAGCCGATTGAGCGTGTAGCCCATCCCGATGTCCACATTAAACTGTTCATAAACAAAGGGCGTAACATAATGGTTAAATGCTTTGACAAGACGGCTGGCAAAAGTGACAATCATCACCGCCACGACAATCAACAAAATGGAAATCTCTACTCCTTCAGTTTCATAAAAAGCCAAAGTCAGCCATTGTTCTCTGGAAAAATAGAAAAGGAAAAAAAGAATGCTGCCATAAAGCACCAGCCAATTTAAAACATCTTCAATGACCGGATAAATGCGCTCTTTGAAATCACTGGAAGAAACCAACTTTCTCAGCAGGAATAGGATCAAGGATTTCACAACGAGTATTAAAGCCAGGTAAATAAAGAACATAAGAAATTCTTGTATAGACAAATTTCTTAAAAAGATGATTCCTTCAAACAGCTGATTGTTCTGCATCGTTCTCCTCCTTTACAGCTAAGTGTGTGACTATCTCAAAAAAGCCACTTCAATTTTCCTTCGCCAAAAGAAGATTATAGGAATGCTGACCGGTGGCTTTAGCCAGCTGGTCGACTTTCTCCTGCAGTGCTTCATGATCGAACGATTTCAACTCTTCGTTATCAACGCCTTCCAGAATGTAGGCATGGGTTTCCCATAGCTCCTGATGATGCTGCTGAGGTGCAATTTCGGCAGCGACTTTCAAGGATTCAAGCATAGTAATCAACACCGAAACATCTTCCTTGCCATAATGGGATAATTGGTAAAAGGTTTTATATAATATACTTTTATATACCGGGAAACGATACAAGACCCGTTCTTCACCCAACAAGAATGGTCCGGTTTTCAGCTGGCCCAGCTGGCCCAACAGGCGACCCAACCGGATAATGATTTCATTGGCTGTATTCGGATCGTTGATTCCTGGGGATATGGCACGCAACGCCACTTCCACTAATTTTTGAATAGCGAAACTGATATCCTGCTCCGAAGTCCTAGAAGTGCCGAGTGAATAAAATTTACCAATAGACAATTCTTCGTCACTGACCTTAAAAATATGAAAGAGTGGCTTCCCTTCGTATACGTAGTCGCCGGTTTCGACAAGAATCTCCACCTTCAGCTTTTGTTCTTCCGCATAATCCACCAGCTTGCTGAAGGAAAGATATTGAACATACCCTTCTTTTTCAGCCCGGTGCGTTTCTTTGATGCCAACCGGATACCATTCAGTTTTTTGTTCTCCTTCATTTTTTTGCAGCTCCTCGATTTTGGAAATGGCCTGCTCTGTATCCGCAATCAAATGATTAATTAACTGTCCAACCTGTACGTTGGTTGCAATATAATGAATAAAATAAGCGAATGTGGAAAGACAGAAAAAAGCGATAACAATTCCGACAAATGTGGAAAGTACGTCAGTTTCATACAAATCGTCTCTCATAAACAACAGCGATAAAGTATTATAGATGAAGCCACTGAGGAAAATACCCAAGACCCGCCAAACAATTTTATCGTGAATGAAGTTCTTCAATGTTCTTGGCGAAAATTGAGATGAGTACATAGTAAGTACAACCAGAATTGTTGAAAAAGTAAAGGTGGTCATCGTTAGAAGTGAGCCTGCTAAACTCCCCATGATGGTCTTGGCTAAATCGACATTCGTTAGAATAACTGCTGGGATGTATGGCTTCAGCTCTTCGATATACAATAGGTCGACGTAGTAGAGAGCAATTGATAGGAGAATTGCCATCACAATATACAACGCGGGAGTAATCCACAGTTTTTCCTGCAGCCAAAATGATAGTGACTTCATATTTAGTCCCCCCTCTCTTGTATGTCTCTTTCCACTCTCTTTTCCCTCGATGGCTTTTGGACAAACAAAAAAGGCCGGAAGCTGTCCAGCCTTTTTTTCTATTCACTTCAACTTCAGCGGCAATTCCTTGACGCCACGGACAATCATGCCCGGCCGCCATTCCAGTTCATGGCTCTTTACAGCCAACACCATTTCCGGAAAACGGTCGAGCAGACTGGCAATGGCAATTTCCCCTTCGAGGCGGGCAAGAGGCGCCCCCAGACACATATGGATTCCTTTCCCGAATGCCAAATGCGGACTTTTCTCGCGCTGGATATCGAAGAGTTCCGGTTCGGCAAATTGGTCCCGGTCGTGGTTAGCGGAATTTAGCGACACAACGACCAAATCGTCTTTTTTCAACTCTATTCCCTGAAACTCAAAACTTTCGCCTGCCCACCGGGACGTACTGAATTCCACCGGTCCATTAAAGCGCAAGGACTCTTCAATTGTCTGGTTGACAAGCTCTGGCTGTTGCGCCAAAATTTTTCGCTGTTTTGGATTTTCCAACAGGGAAAGAACGGTATTGCCGATCAAATTCACCGTCGTTTCATGGCCTGCAATAATCAATAGCGTAATCACGCCATACAGTTCCCGTTCACTTAAGTAGTCGCCTTCTTCCTCCGCCTGGATCAAACTGCTGATCAGATCATCTCCTGGCTGTTCACGGACAGTAGCAAACCACTGCCCTAAGTATTGGACAAAATCATTCATGTGCTGGTAGACCGTGGCACCCAACTCACCACTGGTTCCTTCAATCATCGAGTTCGACCAAAGCCTGAACTTATCACGGTCAGCCGAGGGTACGCCCAGAATTTCACAAATGACAATGATTGGCAATGGAAAAGCGAATTCATCAATCAAATCGACTTGATCTCGACCCTCCATTGCTGTTAACAGCTCATCCGTTATTTCCTGAATTCTATCGCGCATGCCTGCTATCATTTTCGGCGTAAAGGCTTTTTGAGCAAGACCGCGCAGCCGTTTATGGTCCGGCGGATCTGAGAACAGCATGTTTTGGGTAAAGACACTCATCTGATCCATACTGCCCCCGTAAATCTTCGAAAGATCCTTCGTAAAACGGGGATCTTTCAGGACTTTTTCTGCATCTTCATAGCGCGTCACCATCCAGCCGTTCTGGCCATCTGGAAAGCGTACAGCATGAATCGGATCCTCTTCCCGCATTTTGCTGTAGATCGGATAGGGATTTTGTGTAAATTGCTCGGTAAACAAGCCGGCATCACCGGCACGATTTGAAGTCATTTCCACTCCTCCTCCTTTCCTTCTCTATCCCCTTACTCCAGTAGATTCAATTCGTTCAAATTTGAAAGAGGACAAGAATATTTGACTCCATACTTTAGGATTGCAGAAATTTTTATTCTGCAAGGAATCACCTTTTTAAGGCTGTCGATAAAGCATGGGTCATCAAGCTTTTGACGTATTGATCAAAATGCACAAACCTAGGATCCTGCGTCTGACCTTTTTTATAGCGAAAATAGATTTGCTGGACGATGACCGCCAGCTTAAAATAAGCAAACGTCAAATAGAAATTCATATCTGACACGTCCCGACCACTCTTCTCGCCATAGCTCGCTATAAATTCTTCGCGGCTGTAAAAGCCGTCCAGCACAGTCACGGGTGCTTTTCCGAGCCCTTTTTTCAATAAATCAGGATCGTCCGCCTGAATCCAATAACTCATGGCAGCTCCAAGGTCCGCAAGCGGATCTCCAACTGTGGTCATTTCCCAGTCAAACAAACCGGTCACTTCTGAAAACCCTTCTGAAAACAAAGCATTGTTCAGTTTAAAATCGTAATGGATGATAGTAGGATCTTGGGATACTGGCATGTTCTCCATCATCCATTCAGTTAATCGGTCCACTCCCTCAATATTATCTGTCTGCGCGCGCTCATAGCGTCCGATCCAGCCTTCAACCTGGCGCTGCATAAAGCCCTCCGGCTTGGCCATATCTGCCAAAGCGGTTTGCCTGTAATCCAGCGAATGAAGCTCAACCAATAGATCGACCATCTTCTCCGAGATTTCCCGTCCCAACTCTCTAGTTGGTTCAATGCCTTCAGGAAAATCGCTATCCAATACAAAGCCATGCCGCCTTTCCATAACAAAAAACGGACTGCCGATAATCGTTGCATCACCTGAATAGACAAAAGGCTTTGGAGCAGTTTTGAAGACCGGGTGCAAAGCGGATAGGATTTTATACTCACGTTCCATATCATGTGCTTTGGGTGCCACTGGGCCAAGTGGCGGCCTGCGCAGGACAGCCTCCCAGCCTCCAATTTGCAGAGCATAGGTTAAATTGGAGTGACCGGTACCAAACTGATGGACTTCGAGTTTTCCTTGTGGCAAGTTTTCAATTTCCTTACGTAGAAATTGTTCAAGCGAAATCTTATCTAGCTCTTCGCCTGCTCTGACTGGAATAATCACATCTTGTCTCTCCATTATTTCTCCACCTTTTTTGATTCCAATGAGTTTAGCTAATATAAATATTCGTAATAGTCACTTAATGTTAGCGCGATCATTTCCTTAAAGCAAGCAGAAGTGGATCCTTTTTCAATAATCCGAAAATTTTTCTTGACCGGAACTTCAATATCATTTATCGTTAACTTAACTTGAAGAAAGAGGTGAGGCATTATGGCTATTTTATTTTTGAATACGCAATTCCAGTCTATAGTGTCTCCTTCTGTGTATCGCTGACGATACGCTTCTTCCATTATGCCTGGAGACCATGGACTGCGAATTGCGCATCCGTGGTTTTTTATTTTGCATAAATAGGAGGAAACAACATTGACGAAAATTGAACAATATGGCTGGAATACCAACTGGCAAAAAAAAATAAACGCCCCGGGAATCCCGGGACGCGTAACCTTGGAACATAAGAATCTTTACCGTGTCGTCACGGAAAATGGAGAATGGCTTTGCTCATTATCCGGAAAATATAGGCACCAGCATCACGGCACGGAATTTCCATGTGTCGGCGATTGGGTAATGACCGAGCAAATGCCCGGCGAAGAAAAAGGCATCATCCAGCAAGTCCTACCCCGCACTTCACAGTTTTCAAGAAAAGGGGCAGGAGAAACATCCGATATCCAATTAATCGCCGTTAATGTCGACACTGTCTTTTTGTCAATGTCGCTGAATCATGATTTCAATGTCCGCCGTCTGGAACGTTATTTACTGGCTGCCTGGGATTCGGGCTCAAATCCTGTTATCGTTTTGACGAAGAAAGACCAGTGCCAGGACATCGATCCTTACATGCGCCAAGTAGAGAGTGTGGCATTTGGGGTTCCGGTGTTTGCAGTGTCCGCTCTTACCGGCGAAGGAATAGAAGAACTGCAAAAGCAGCTGTCCAGTTCAAAGACCGGTGCCTTGCTTGGTTCCTCTGGAGTCGGAAAGTCCTCATTGATCAATGCTTTATCCGGCAGTGAACAGATGATGGTTCAAGATATCCGTAAAGATGATAGCAAAGGCCGGCATACCACTACACACCGGGAAATGATTTTACTGCCTGCTGGTGGATTGATGATCGATACTCCCGGCATGCGCGAATTTCAGTTGGGGGATTATTCGGAAGGCATCGAAGCAGGATTCAGCGATGTGGAAGAGTTGGCGATCGCCTGCCGGTTCCGCGACTGCGCCCATCATGACGAACCTGGATGCTCAGTCCAGGAAGCACTCCAAAACGGAGCGCTGGATGCCGGACGTTACGGGAGCTACTTAAAGCTCAAGCGCGAACTCGCCCATATGGAACGAAAAAGCGATGCGGCTGCGCAAAAGGCAGAACGCAACAAATGGAAGCAATTGACCAAAGACAGTAGGAAACGGCCTGTTAAAAAAAACTAAAAAAGAGTGCGACGGAAAATTCTGTCGCACTCTTTTTATCTTCTGCCAGGTTCCGTCAGTCCATGCTTAACAGCATAAAGCGCCGCCTGCGTCCGGTCTTGGACAGCCAATTTAATGAAAATGTTGGAAATGTGGGTCTTCACTGTTTTTTCAGTGACAAACAATGCGGAAGCAATTTCCCGGTTGCTTTTGCCTTTTGTCAATTCAGCCAGCACTTCTTGTTCTCTCGGCGTCAGCTGGTTGATGGTATGTGGCGCCGGTTCAGACGGAGCTTTCAGCAGCTCGGATGAAGCTTTTGGATGGAGTGTATTTTCACCGCGCATCAAACTGCGCAGTGAAGCCACCAGTTCATCGGGTTCAATATCTTTCAATTGATAGCCCGCTGCTCCCGCTTCAATCGCCGGCACCACATGGTCCTGATCTGAAAAACTGGTCAGCATCAGCACGATAATTTCCGGAGATTGCTCTTTGATTATCCGAGTTGCCTGGATGCCGTCCATCACTGGCATCATCAAATCCATAAGAACAATATCCGGCTGAAGTGCAGCAGCCATTTCCACGGCTTCTTTTCCGTTTACCGCTTCCCCCACCACTTCAATATCCTTTTGGGTTTTCAAAAAGAACAACAAGCCTCGCCGAACCACATGATGGTCATCGGCTATCAATACTTTCACCATGTTCTTCACTCCTCTATTAATACGGAATCCGTACAAGGATTTCCGTTCCCTTACCAATTTCACTGGACCAATCGGCTGTTCCACCTTCTGCCTTGGCGCGGTCACGTATGCTTTGAATACCGATAGATGGCAAATTTGCTTTATGATCAAATACAAATCCCCGACCTTCATCTTTTAAAACCAATAAGACATCCGTTGCAGTGACCGACAAATACAATTCAACTTGATCGACCCCTGCATGTTTCCGGACATTGTTTAACGATTCCTGTGCAATCCGAAACAACGTCTCTTCGATGCGCGACGGCAATTGAATGACTCCTGTCATTTTTGTTTCGACTGTCAGCCCAAGCATTTCACCATAGCCTTTAATGGCATCCAGCAACCCGCTTTCTAGGCCTTTGGGTCGCAATTGCCAGATTAAAGCCCGCATTTCGTTTAATGCTTCCTGCGTCAAATGTTGGATATCGCGGAAAGTTTCCTGCACTGACGTGTCCTCCGACATCTCAACTCCTCCACGAGCAGTCAAAGTCACTGAAAACAGCAATTGATTGACCGAATCATGCAGATCACGGGCTAGCCGGTTGCGTTCCTTGACGAGGGCCAGTTCCTGCTCCTGTTTGGTCAGGCCGATCCGTTTGATCGCCGAGCCGATTTGAAAAGCCACCGATTCTAAGAGTGCCAATTCGTCTTTTGAAAAACTGACAGTATCCGGTGCAGCAATATTCAGCAAGCCAAATTTTTCTTTTCCAGACTGTAGAGGCACAGTCGCATGATGCGTGATGCTGCCCTGTTTCCGCGACTTTGCTGGTATGGCATTTTCAATACGCTGACAAGCAATAATGTTTGATGCTTTTTCCAAATCGCCATCATGGTAGCGTTTGACGCACCAGCAGCCGCCTTTTTGCAGATGGCGACAGTTATTGTCTTCCAAAGAAGCGGGCAAATTTGCCTGCGCCACCAACTGATGCTTGCCTTTTTCATCAATAAAGAAAATCCAGGCAGTTTCAAAAGTAGAACCGCTTAATAATTTCCGGATGGCGCCTTCTAGCATACGCACCATGTCCGTTTCTTCATTCAATAACTCGGCAATTTCTTTCAGTAACGTGATATCGGAAGGTTCTCCTACTACCATAAACGCTCACCTCAATTAGTGTTGATTTAACCATACACTTTTCCAAAGAAAAGCGGAAGCAGCCATGTAGATTCGACGGGCATAAGACAGACCGGCGAAGCGGCGCTCTTTGCCGCATAGCCGGGTTGGCTTATGACCCTAGAATCTGGCTGCTGAAGCTGGACAACCAGAAAAGCGGAAAGAAAAAGCTCCTTTCTCAAGGAGCTAAAAAATCAACGACTATTAACTTCTTCTAAAAACGATTCTTTTAGCAATTCCAGTTTTTCATCGCTTTCCTGCTGGGTTGCCGCTGTGATACCAAAATAATACTTCACTTTCGGTTCTGTGCCACTCGGGCGAACACAGACCCATGAACCGTCTTCCAAAAAATATTTGATAACATTCGATTGAGGCAATTCAATTTTTTCGTTGGTGTCCAAATCGACAAAACTGCGATTCTGGGTTTCATAATCTTCAATTGATACAACGGGAATGCCTGCAAGGGCTTGAACCGGCTGCTTCCGCAAGTCTTCCAGCAATGCGGTGATCTCACGCGCACCATCGATGCCTTTCTTGGTGACAGAAACTAGCGATTCCCGATACCAGCCAAACCGGTTATACAGTTCTACCAGGACATCATGAAGATTTTTGCCTTGCTTCTTGTAGAAGGCTGCCGCTTCGACAAGCAATAAAGTCGATTGCACAGCATCTTTGTCCCGTGCAAAATCACGGATCAAATAACCGT
Organism: Planococcus antarcticus DSM 14505; assembly: GCF_001687565.2. Taxonomy (NCBI): domain Bacteria; kingdom Bacillati; phylum Bacillota; class Bacilli; order Caryophanales; family Caryophanaceae; genus Planococcus; species Planococcus antarcticus. The sequence continues at coordinate 1,109,655 of NZ_CP016534.2, read as the reverse complement.
AGCTTTCTTCATAGCCAAACAAAAACTCGAATTTCGGATCTGCATCATTATGCTTTAGCTTTTCACCAATAAATTTAAAGCCCGTCAAGACATCTTCACAGCTTACTCCATAAGAATCGGCTACAACGCGACCGAATTCTGATGTGACGATGGTCTTGAAGATACGACCATTTGTTGGCAACGTGCCTTTTACCTGTTTTTGGCTCAGCAAGTATTCGATCAATATGGCCCCGGTCTGATTGCCGCTCAGCAATTCATATCGCCGTCCGCTCCACACTGCGATGCCGACTCGGTCCCCGTCAGGATCAACAGCAATCAGCAAGTCTGCTTCTGTTTTTTTGCCATATTGCTCAGCTAATTCGAAAGCTTCACCTTCCTCAGGATTCGGAGAGGTTACCGTCGGAAATTCACCATCGGGTTCCATCTGTTCTGCTACATACGTTATCTGATCATAACCGGCCTGGTCCAGCAACCGTTTGACTGTTGCACCGGAAGCCCCATGAAGTGGTGTAAAGACTGCCGAAATGGGTCTCGCTGCGTGTTCTTGCACAGTCAGCGCATTGGCGAGGTAAGCTTCATCCAATTTTTTATCAATCTGGACAAGCAGCGACTTGTCAAACTTATTGTTGATTATAGCCAGTTCGTCTTCGACGCGGCTGACATAGTCGATAACGCGATCGGCGTCTTCCAGATTCAATTGGGCGCCATCTTCTGCATAAACCTTATAGCCGTTGTATTCCGGCGGATTGTGGCTGGCGGTGATGACGATACCCATGAATGCGTTCAAATAGCGCACGCTGAACGACAACTGCGGCGTCGTCCGCGTACCGCTGTATAAGTACGTATGGATACCGTTGGCAGCAAAAGTCCGTGCTGCTTCTTCCGCAAATTCCGGTGACATGCGGCGGCTGTCATAAGCAATTACCATGCCGCGCGCCATAGCTAGCTGTCCCTTGTCCTTTATGTAATCTGCAATTCCTTGAGAAGCTTTTCTTACGGTATAGACGTTCATCCGGTTTGTACCCGGTCCTATTTCACCGCGCATTCCTCCGGTGCCAAAAACCAGATCCTGATAAAAAGCATCTTCCGCTGATTTTTCATCTTCTTTTAGGATATTCAGTGATTGACGCGTTTCTTCATCAAGCGACTCGTTCTCCAACCAACGTTTCAATCGTTCTTTCCATGACATATATACTCCTCCATCCATCTTCAGATAAGTTAAACTAATGACCCTCTTTTGTTGATATTCTACAAATCAGCTGCGCTTTCCTGCGAGAGCAAACATAAATGATCGAAATAATAGAAAAAGAAGATTTTTGTTCACTATTTAGTTTACCAAATATTCCGAAGAAAAGCCGCTTCCATTTTCGGAAGCGGCTTTGTTTAATCTTTTTTGTATTCTACACGGTAAACATCGTGGCGACGGTCTTTCAATTGCTTAACTGTTCCATTTTGGCGTTGTCGACGCAAAATTTCCAAATCGACATCTCCGATCAATACCATTTCAAGGTTTGGATTGGTTTCACCTACGATTCCATCACGTGCAAACTCGAAATCGGATGGAGCGAAAATTCCCGATTGAGCATATTGGATGTCCATATTTTCGGTTAGCGGCAAGTTGCCGACGGTACCCGAAATGACCGTATAAATTTGATTTTCCACCGCACGAGCCTGTGCGCAATAACGAACACGCAAGTAGCCTTGGCGATCTTCTGTACAGAATGGCGTAAAAATAATATTGGCTCCCATGTCTGTTGCAATACGCGCAAGTTCAGGAAACTCGATATCGTAGCAAATCTGAATAGCGATTTTCCCGCAATCTGTGTCAAAGACACGGACAGAATCTCCAGCAGAAATCCCCCACCATTTACGTTCATTTGGTGTGATGTGGATTTTATACTGCTTGTCGATAGAGCCGTCCCGGCGGAAAAGATAGGCAATGTTGTAGATCTCATCGTCTTCTTCTTTGACGAAATGCGACCCTCCGATGATATTGACGTTGTAGCGGACAGCAAGGTCAGTAAACAACTCAATATACTGAGGCGTGTATTCAGTCAGTTTGCGTACTGCTTGACTTGGCGATGGCTCATTCAAGAATGACATCAACTGCGTCGTGAAGATTTCAGGGAAAACTACGAAATCCGAATGGGCATCCGAAGCCACGTCTACAAAGTATTCTACTTGGCTAGCCAAGTCATCGAATGATTTGATGGCACGCATCAAATACTGCACGACACAAATCCGAACAGGTAGACTGGTTTTGAAATGGCGTTTGGAAATCGGCTTGTAATCGACGTTATTCCATTCCATCAATGTTGCATATTTGCCTGATGCCACATCGTCTTGCAGGTAGTTCGGGTTGATGCGCATCAATTGGAAGCCATTCATCAACTGAAATGTTAAAACAGGATCGTAAACTTTATGGCGAGATACTGAATCGACATATTCACGCGGCGACATTTCATCCGCGTGTTTATGGTAATTCGGAATACGCCCTCCGATGATGATCGACTTTAAGTTCAATTCGCGCGCCAGTTCCTTGCGGGCTTCGTACAGGCGCTGACCTACTTTCATTCGGCGGTATTCTGGATGTACCATAACTTCAATGCCGTACATATTGTAGCCGTCGGGATTGTGGTTGGTGATATAGCCGGCGTCTGTCACATCGTCCCAAGTATGACGATCGTCGTATTCATCAAAGTTAATAAGCAAACTCGAGCATGAGCCGATGACGATGCCGTCTAGTTCAGCGACCATCTGGCCTTGAGGAAAGACTCCCAAATGGCTTCTTAACTGCTCTTCTTTCCAAGGGTCCATCCCTGGGAAGCATAAACGCTGCATTTCCAGGATGGCATTTATATCTGCATAATTCATTTCGCGAATAATCATGCTTTTTTCAAAATAGGATAAATCGAATTGTTCTGCCACAGTGCAGCTCTCCTTCACAAAAGTTTCAAACTTTATTATATAGGATAGTTACTCAGGTTGATATTATTTTACTTGTACCACGATAACAATTATAATTCTATGGAAGTATTTTTTGAAAAGAGGGAACACCAAATGACGAAACGCCAGGAAAATGTTTTGCTTTCCATGTGGGTGGTGGCGCTCATTGCCACGTCGGGTTCGTTTTATTTTTCTGAAATCCGCGGCTATGCCCCGTGCGAACTGTGCTGGATCCAACGCATTTTCATGTATCCGCTTGTCATCGTCATCGGAGTCGCCTATATCCAGAAAAATGTTCGAATCGCAGTTACTGCAATAATTTTCTCCATCGTAGGCGGAGGGATTTCCCTGTATCATTACGGTTTGCAGAAGCTCGATTTTCTGGCGGAGTCCGCACCATCCTGCGGACAGGTTCCATGTACCGGAGAATACATCAATTACCTTGGCTTCATCACCATTCCGTTTTTGGCCTTAACCGCATTTATCCTGATTGCCGGAATGAGCATTTATTTATTGAACACCCTTAAGGAGGAAAAGTGAAATGAAAAAACTATTAATCATTGCCGGAATTGTCATTGTCATTTTCGCTGGAATCGTTTTTTTAACCAACCAAGCAAATGATGAAAAATTGGCAAATAATCCGTACGATACAGAAGATTTGGAGCAGGCAACGATTGACCAATTAGACGACGAAAATTATCAGAATATCGTTTTGCCTGCTGATTTGGAAGAACAGATTGCCAGCGGCGAGCCCACTACAGTTTATTTCTTCAGTCCGACCTGCCAATACTGTCAGCAGACCACACCTGTTTTGATGCCCGTTGCTGAAGATATGGATGTAGACGTTTTGCAGTATAATCTGTTAGAGTATGATCAGGGCTGGCAACAACATACGGTCGATTCTACACCGACACTGGTCCATTACGACAATGGCGAAGAAGTTTCACGTTGGGTCGGTGCACAGCCAAAAGAGAATATTGAACAATTCTTCACCGATGTAGTTAAAAAATAACTGACAAAAGGATCATGTGCCTGGCGCATGATCCTTTTTTATGGAGGAAACCGAATGACTTGGAGTTATGAAATCAAAGACGATCGTATGACCGTCGAAGAATTGTTGAGAACCGAATGGGGCCTTGGCAAAAAAGTGGTCCATCAAATGCGTATGGCCAAAAGCGTCAAAAACGATAAATTCCAGGAAGTCATCTGGAAAGAGCCTTTGCCGGCTGGAACCATCCTGCATTTCGATTTGCCGCCTGCTGACTCGCCTTATGAGCCGAAACATGATGTAGAGCTTCCCGTTCTTTTTGAAGATGACCACTTTATCGTTGCACGCAAACCGAAAGGCATGGCAACACACCCGAATGAAGTTGGACAAACGGATACGTTCATCAACGCCATTCTTGGCCACATTATTCGCAACGGCGGATCGTATGGTGAGCATGTTCACCGTCTGGACCAAGGAACTTCGGGTCTGTTGATGGTCGCAAAGCATCCCGTCGCCAAAAATGTCTTGGACCGTATGCTGGAACAAAAGCAGCTGGTGCGTGACTACGAAGCTGTCGTCAAAGGCAAAGTCCACAATAAATCCGGCACCATCGATTTCCCAATCGGCCGCGACCGCCACCATCCGACTCGCCGCATGGTTTCACAAACCGGCCAAAGCGCCGTAACGCATTACCGGGTCCTGAAGTTAATGGAAGGCAAATCCTTGCTTCACCTGACACTGGAAACAGGACGCACACATCAAATCCGGACGCACCTTTCCCACATTGGTCATCCGATTGTTGGAGACACCTTATATGACGGGCCAGCGACACAGGACGGTGCCTATCATCTTCACGCTTTCCGCATGTCATTTATCCACCCGTTTACCAATGAAAAAATAGTGGTTGAAGACACAGCAAGATAACAAAAAGAACGGAGAAAAGGACATCCTTTTCTCCGTTCTTTTTGTTTTAATTACCACTACAGGCAATTCTCATTAAACTTTTATGTCATCTGGATGTGTTCCGCTGCGCCAATCTTGGTTTAGCCCATCGATCATAACCATCTCTTCTTGAGTCAACGCGAAATCGAATACTTGCGCGTTTTTTTTGATGCGCGATGGTGTTACTGATTTCGGAATCACCATTAAATCATGTTGCAGGTGCCAGCGGATAATGACTTGTGCAATCGACTTATGATGCTGTTCAGCGATTTTTGACAACACAGAGTCTTCTAATAGACGACCTCTCGCTAACGGAGACCAAGACGTTATTGCAATGTCATTCGCATCACAGTAGTTTCTTAGCGGGACCTGTGTCAGTTGCGGATGCAACTCAATTTGATTGACCATCGGCTTTGTATTGGCAGTTGCCAAGATTTTCTCCAAATGATGTTCTTGGTGATTGGAAACTCCAATTGAACAAATCAGCTTTTCATCGTAAAGGCGCTGGATGGCGCGGTACGTATCCACGTATTTCCCTTCAATTGCCCAATGCGTCAAATATAGGTCCAAATAATCAAAGCCAAGACGTTTTAAGGAAGCCTCGAATGCGCGTAAGGTTTCATCGTAGCCTTGGTCTGTGTTCCAGACTTTCGAGGTGATGAACAAGTCTTCGCGTTTTACGACTGAATTCCGCACCGCCTCGCCTACTTCCGCTTCATTGTCGTAAATGGTCGCAGTATCGATTGCTTTATAGCCCTCTCCAATCGCGTTAATCATCGCTTTTACTGCTTCTTCTTTATCGGTCATTTTGTATACGCCGAGGCCAAATCGTGGCATTTCCACTCCATTATGTAAGGTTTTAGTCGAGTTAATCGTTAAGTCCACTTTTATCACCCTTTCGTTCATTCTATTGTACAAATAATAGTAGATAAATTCGACTGTTAAGATTTGGTTGCAAGCTCTTGCACTCCACCAATAAAACGAATATTATAGATGATGTCATTTAAAATCGTTCGTGTTTTGGAAGGAGCTCGTCATGTTTCATTTAACAGAAAATAATACCACTATAAAGACAGAAATTACTGCCGGAATGACGACTTTCCTAACAATGGCCTATATCGTCATCGTCAATCCTGTTATTTTAGGTGCTGCAGGTGTGCCGTTTGACCAAGTATTTTTAGCGACGATTATCGCCGCTGCAATCGGAACCTTATGGATGGCGCTAGCCGCCAATTATCCAATCGCCATTGCGCCGGGCATGGGGTTGAATGCCTATTTCACATCTATGGTATTAGGTTCGAATGGTGCTATCGATTATGTAACCGCCTTTGCAGCAGTGTTCGTCGCTGGCCTTATTTTCGTTGTCTTGTCCTTAACTTCGATGAGAAAAGTGCTGATCCAAGCGATTCCTGAAAACTTGAAGCATGCCATCACAGCCGGTATCGGCCTTTTTATCGCTTTTATCGGTATGAGGCTGAGCGGACTGATTGTTGCCAATGAAGCCAACCTAGTCGGCTTGGGTGATTTGACATCTCCACCTGTGGCATTGACTCTTCTTGGTTTACTCATTACAGTCATTTTCATGTCGTTAAACATTCATGGCGGCATTTTCTACGGAATGATGGTTACCGGTGTCGTCGCCTTTTTCACTGGACAATTAAAGTTCGAAGGCAGCTTGATGAGAATGCCTTCATTGCCTGAAGGCATTCTCATCTGGAACCCGATTGAAGCGCTTCAATTGGTCATTGAATTTGGCTTGTATGGCGTCGTCTTTTCGTTCTTATTGGTCACCTTATTTGATACGACCGGCACAATGATCGGTGTAGCCAAACAGGCCGGCTTAATGAAGGATAATAAAATGCCAAGAATGAGGCAAGCCTTATTGGCCGATTCGATTGCAGCTACTGCAGGTGCAATGGTCGGCACCAGTCCAACTTCTGCATATGTTGAATCATCAGCGGGCGTTGCAGCCGGTGGACGCACTGGACTGACCAGCTTGACGGTTGCCATTCTGTTTATTGTTGCAGCATTTTTCGGTCCCTTGGTTGGTGCCTTATCGAACGTGGCGGCGATTACCTCCCCTGCATTGATCATCGTTGGAAGCTTAATGATTGGTGCAGTCAAACAAATTGAATGGGATCAATTCGATGAAGCCTTCCCGGCATTTCTTATTGTCCTCGCGATGCCACTGACTTCCAGCATTGCAACCGGTATTGCTTTCGGATTTATCTCTTACCCATTGATGAAAATCTTCAAAGGCAAAGGCAAAACAGTTCATCCAATTCTTTACATATTTGCTATACTGTTTACGATTCAATTGCTAGTAGCTCCACATTAATCAGCTGCAATTAAAAAACCGCCATTTGGCGGTTTTTTAATTTAGATTCTTGCTCTATTGCCTGATATAGCTGCTGTAATTAACAAGACGGCTGCTGTAATCAAATGGAATATCCAACCGATACCCGGAATCCAGGCGATCGTGCTTGTGATAATCCCTAGAATCGATCCTGATTTTGGCGAATATTCGCGGAAACAGAAGAACAGTGTAATCGCATGAAGCACGAACATGACGCCCAAAGCTGTATAGCCGGTGCTGATGACAAAGCCACCGCCAATTAACGGAATCGCTAGAAACGCTTCAGCAAGACCCGTGATCCAAAGCAAAGCGACAGATATTTTCATTTTCATTCGTTATCATCCCTTCTTTAACTTTCTTACCTACTATATACGGATGAACAGCATATAAGTTTCATTTCTTACTGCATCCGTCTTTTCAGACCGACAGAATTTATCCACATTTCAATCCATGTTGTATATTTCATTTTTCCCGATTGTAAGCTATACTAAACAAAGATGCACATTTCAAGGAGGTCATTCTTATGAACTTAATCCTTATTTTAGGTGTTTGTGTTTCGTTCTTGGTAGCTCTTTTCACTGCTGGATACGATGACAAACCTGGAACAAACGAAAGAGAATAGTTTAAAAGGACAGCGGAATCCGCTGTCCTTTTTTCTATTCCAATCCTGGGTAATCTTGCTGGCGCAAGGCTTCATACATCAGTATAGCTGCTGTATTCGATAAATTAAGCGATCGGATATTGTCATTCATCGGAATCCGCAAGCAACGATCTGGATTTTGTTCGAGTAATTCTTTCGGCAGTCCTTTTGTTTCCTGTCCGAAAACGAAGAAATGGTCTTTGTCTCTGTCCGAAAAATCGAATGAGGTATGCGGCTTTGCCCCGAACTTCGTAATATAGTAGAAGACCCCGTCTTGATAGCTGTCAAACAACTCCTGCACCCCGTCATAATAATGAATAGCGACATGCTCCCAGTAGTCAAGCCCGGCGCGCTTGAGCATCTTGTCATCTGTTGAAAATCCGAGCGGGCGAATCAAGTGAAGTTTGACTCCCGTCCCTGCGCATGAACGCGCGATATTTCCTGTATTCGCTGGAATCAGCGGTTGGTACAACACAATATGAATAGCCAAATCTGTCACTTATCCTTTCAATCTTTCAGCAAAAAATGCCAATCCTTTTTGAATTTCCTCTTGTACTTCTAAATCCTTTTCTTTTTGCTGCGCCTGCTTTATTGCCTCTAAGCCTTCATCAGTCCCTATTTTACCGATTGCCCAAGCCGCAGTTCCACGAATTACCGGACGCTCATCGCTTTCCAATAATTTGATCAATGCAGGCACCGCAGACTTTTCTTTGAAATGCGCCAACGCTAAAATGGCGTTTCGCTGAATCGGTTTTTTGCCGCGCCACGAACCGGACACATAGCCGAATTTATCTTTGAACTCCCGATTGGAAATGGTCAATAAAGGCTCAAGCAAAGGCTTAGCGATTTCCGGATCTGGTTCAAACTCTGCATGGATTTGATTGGCTTTACGTTTGTTTTTTGGACACACTGTCTGGCACGTATCGCAGCCATATATTCGATTGCCGATCTTGCCACGAAACTCGTCCGGCAAAAAGCCTTTCGTCTGTGTCAAAAAAGAAATACAACGCTGGGCATTCAACTGGCCACCTTCGACAATCGCTCCTGTTGGGCAAGTATCAATGCATAAACGGCAGTCGCCGCATTGATCTTCCATCGGTTCATCAAAACGAAAAGGAATGTTAGTGATCATCTCACCGAGATACACGTAAGATCCAAATTCAGGTGTAATAATGTTGGTGTTTTTGGCACTCCAGCCGATACCAGCGCGTTCTGCCACCGCTCGGTCAGAAAGCTCCCCAGTATCCACCATCGACCGCATCCGCGCTTCTGGATAGTGCGGCGCAATGAACGCTTCAAGTAGCGTCAGCCGCTCCCTGAGCGCGGCATGGTAATCTTTGCCCCAAGACGACCGAGAAAACATCCCCCGTCTTGCGCCTTTCACTCCTTGCGGCGCATCCGCCATCCGTGACGGATAAGCGATGGCAATCGCAATAATGCTGACAGCTTCATTCAATAACAGCTCGGGCCGCGTGCGTTTTTCCACGTCCGATTCTTCAAACCCAGACTGGTAATTCAACTGCTGCTGGCGAATCAATTGATGCTTTAAGCTATAAAAAGGTTCTGCAGATGCAAAGCCGATTTTATCAATTCCGATGTCCGAGGCATACGCAACAAGCTCTTTTTGAAATTGATCAAGATTCATGTCGCAACCCCCCACTCAATTCTATGATACGATAATAAAAACCCCTACGCGAAAGGAAGATTGCAATGAAACTGACAATCGATCCTCACATAAACGAAACGCTAAGTAATTTTAAAATTGGCATCATTCATTATAACAATATCACCGTTTCCGAATCACCTCAAATGTTAAAAGGACGTCTCCAGCTTTTTCAAGAGCAGCTGTACTTTGATTTGGAAGAAAAAGACTTGACGGATTTCCCCGGCTTGCTTGAATGGCAATTGATCTGGAAAGCATTAGGAGCCGACCCTAACCGTTACCGACCGTCCGCAGAAGCGCTGTACCGGCGAATTAAAAACCAGAATTACTTGTCGACGGTCAATTCAACGATTGATATGAATAGCTTTCTGTCGCTGCAATACGAGATTCCACTCGGATTATACGATGCCGATAAAATTAAAGGTGATGTGGATATCGCTGTCGCTACCAGTACCGATCGCTACGAAGGTCTGAATAACCGCGTCAATACTTTGACCGGAATTCTAGTATCCAAAGATGCAGAAGGGGCATTCGGTAGCCCCTACGTCGATTCTAAACGAACAGCCGTCACTGAACAGACAAAAAATGCGTTACACATTTTCTATCTGCGTCCATCTATGGAAACAGATACTGCCTTGCAGCTTCTTACTGCTGCTTCTAATATGTTTACGGGCATCAATGGTGGAGATGCTGAGTTTTATGTGGTCTAATTACTTACGCAAAAGACCCGTGCTCTAAGTTCTGAGTACGAGTCTTTTTTCTATCTAGTTTACGTTTTAATAACTACCTTGCTTCTCAAATAGTCTTTCTGCATTTTTTTCGCGAAACAACTTTTTCTTGTAGACTCTATCGAAACGTTGAATTTCTGAACATAGGCATATTCTTTTCCATTTGCCGATAAATGCAGTAAACTCTTCTTACATTAATTAGTAAAAGAGGGGTCTATACGTGAAACGAGTACACAGTGACATTGTCCAGTTTCGTGGAAGTCATTATGATTTTGGTCAGATGCAAGGAGAATTGCTGAAAGAATCCGTGATTCTTACCAATCGCCAAAAACAACGAACAGCTTCCAGTCGCCATTTGGTTATAGATGAACAACGCGCTAAAAATATATTGCAAACACTAGCACCACGCATATGGCAAGAAATTATCGGACTTGCCGATGCACTGGATTGGTCGTTGCACGACGCTATCAGAGAATTCGGAGGCTATTATTTAGAATACACGCGAAGTGGCTGTTCGATTTATACCGAATCCGACTTCATGGTCCGTAATTATGATAGTTCTCCGCAAGGCTATGAAGGTCGACTCGCTTTATATCAACCAACTGATGGTGGATTTGCCACGATCGGTCCTACTATGCAAATAACCGGTCGCACGGATGGCATGAACGAAAAAGGACTCGTCATGGGTTATAACTTCATTAACCGTCGTAACTCAGAAGATGGTTTTATTTGTAATATGATTGGCCGTTTGATTTTAGAGAACTGCGCAACCATCGATGATGCAGTCGAATTATTAGCAGAACTGCCTCACCGTCGGTCGTTTAGCTATGTCTTACTTGATCGCACAGGAAAATCAGTGGTCGTTGAAGCATCGCCTCGTTCTGTCGTCGTTCGTGAATCGGCTGTGTCGACCAATCATTTTGAATTGCTCGTAGAAGAAAATCGTTACCAAATCGATGATTCCCGCAGAAGAGAAGAAGCCATGCTAAAGCAACAACAAAATAAAATTGATGCCTATAGTGCATTTTGTCTGTTGAACGACTCCAATCAAGGTGTCTTTTCAACAAAGTACAGCACCGCTTCAGGAACTTTGCATACGGCTTCTTACTTTCCACATGGTCTGGAAGTCGGATTTGCTATCGGTCCAGATCGTCTGCCACTCATGCTCAATTTCGATAAATGGCTACAAGGTGAACGACTATACGCCAAACGAATCAATGGAAAAGTTGATACCCATTTTCCATTTGCTCATATGGCAGAACTATAAATAACAGGCGCCAGCAATTTAACTGCTGGCGCCTGTTTTGTTTCTTTAGCTGAATTGTTTGTCGACATGCGCAAAACCGATGTCTGTATCCACTACCCCATGAATTTGTTGAACGTTCAAATTTTCTCCTCGTAGCCAGACCACGAAATCAAAAACGACTGGCTGCTGGTTTCCACCAAGTGCAAACCAAACCTTCTTGTCCTTCGGTAAATAAAGAGAAGTGTGAATCGTACCCGCCCAGCTTTTGTAAAGCTTTGAGAATACACCTTTGCCTGTATCGTTGAACAAACGAAATGCCTTCAGCGCATCTTCTGTCTGGCTTTGCTGACTTTGAATGACCTCTAAACGGTCAAACGAATCCTTCAAATAATTACGGTTTTCGTGCTGCTGAATTTCGAAATGATTGGTGCATGCGTTACTAATGCGGACATCAACCGAGCGAGGGCTTGCTTCAATGATACGTGTTCTACCGCTTGTATCTGTAACAATATAGCTAAACGATCCACGGTGAGGAATTTGTTTTAACAGTTCTACCGCTTCTTCAATTGTTGCGCAGGTTTCCAGAATGATCCGTCCGATTAAATAACAAACAAATCCATCTCCTGGCTTTTTCCGGTGTGTAAAGTTATAGCCCATGGCAAGTCCTTTTTCATTCATGCCATCCATCCGGCCCGTAATCCGTGAGGTTGGACCAATCGTCGCATAGCCACCGTCGTCCGGCTGAAACAAACTAAAACGCCCTTCATAGGTCTGCGGATGAAAGTCATAATTTCGAACCATAAAATCTGTTCCTGTCACAATCGAACAACCAGATGGCATTGCATCGATTCGGTAGCCTCCAAAATCGCGCAGCACTTCCTCCATCGGCAAGCCGAGACTTTCCTGCAGACCCATTAACTCATCCCAGATTCGAGGAGCAAACTTACGATAGGCATCTTCAGTTTCCTGTATGTCTATTTTAAATCTCGGTCTTTTTGCTTTCCATTGCTTTCGCCGATTTTCCAATATAATACTATCTTTTAAAAGTTCGCCTTGTTTGAATCCGAAATCGTAATGACTTCCTCTAAATTCTAAAATATCACTATGTATAGGTCTCATCAAATTCTCCTTTATTGTGCAGAATCACTGATTATGTTTTAGCATACACATTTCCAAAAAGAAACTCAAAAGCTCGGTTCTACATATCTTAAGAAGTTGGATGAAAAAATCCTGTCTCATGATTTCATAAGACAGGAATAGCCACTGCGATTAGTTTATCCTTCGTATGCGCGCCTCAATTCACTCAGATCTAACTTTTTCATTTGCAGCAGTACTGCCATCACCCGCTCCACTTTTTCAGCTTCCGCATCGACAAGCATGTCATTCAATTCAATTGGAACCACTTGCCAAGAAACGCCAAAACAATCCTTCAGCCAGCCACATTCCTGCGCGTTTACGTCTCCACCTTGAGTTAGGTTGTCCCAGTAATAATCCACTTCTTCTTGGGTTTCACAATTGATGATGAACGAAACCGCTTCAGTATATTGAAACGCTGGACTGCCATTTAGCGCCATAAAGTCCTGCTCTTCAATTTGAAACTCAATTGTCAAAACTTTTCCCGCGTCGATGCCATGAATTTCCTTGCCCGCGTGTGTATAGTAGGTCGTGCGTCCGACTTTAGAATTTTTGAAGACAGATGTGTAAAAATTCACCGCTTCCTCAGCATTCATGTCAACCCATAAATTGGGTGTGATTTTTTGGATTTTCGTATCCATATCATTTTTCTTCCTTCCGTTAAATTGCAGTGGCTATAGACCTTCTTTAACAGACTCTCTAGATTTTCTGACCAAGCGAACGATCCATTTCTCTAGCTCTACAATGGTAAACACAAAAATACCAATCACAATCGGCCATAACCAAAACTGCGCTTCTAAAGGAACCGTTCCAAGCAAGAGATTCATAAATGGCACGTAGGTAACTGCCAATTGTACAGCAATCAGAATGCCAGATACCAAAAACGCTATTTTATTCGAGAAAAAATTTCGATTCAATGCAAATTCGGTTTCGCTGCGGCAATTGAATAAATACATCAATTGCGAAATCACCAATGCCTGCAACGTCATCGTATTAACGATCGCTGGATCTATCTGCTGGTTGGCCAAAAGTGCATTCATCAATAAGATTCCACCACAGATAACAAATGAAACAAAAGCGACACGAAAAATATAATAAGGACTCAATAATTTGGCATCCGATTTTCTCGGTGGCCGCTCCATAGCTCCGGGTTCCAATTTCTCGAAGGCGATTGCCAAAGAAATCGTGACAGCAGCAATCATATTGACCCAAAGAATTTGTACTGCTGTCAAAGGCAAGGCAGTACCGAACAAGATGCTAACAAAAATCAAAGCGCCTTCCGACACGTTTGTAGGCAGAATGAATAAAATGGTTTTCTTCAAGTTATCATAAACACGTCTGCCTTCTTTCACCGCATTGACAATCGTGCTGAAGTTGTCGTCCACCAACACCATTTCAGCTGCTTCTTTCGATACTTCTGTCCCTTTTATGCCCATTGCCACACCGATGTCTGCACGTTTTAACGCTGGTGCATCATTGACACCATCCCCGGTCATAGCACAGATATGCTTTTCAGCCTGCAACGCTTTGACTAGTTGCAGCTTATTGTTCGGACTGGTGCGTGCGAAGACGTCGTATTCTAGTGCTGCCTGCGTCAGTTGCTGATTGTTCATACGATCCAAGTCTTTACCTTCAAGCACCCGTTCACCGTCTCCTATGCCCATTTGAGCTCCGATAGCGACTGCTGTATCTTTGTGGTCACCAGTAATCATTTTCACGATGATTCCAGCTTTCTTGCATTGCTGAATCGCTTCGATCACTTCTTCCCTCGGGGGATCGATAATTCCCGCCAGTCCGATCAGGCTAAATCCTGTTTTCATGTCTTCCTGATCAATAGAAAGGATAGAAGAATCGACTTTTTTGACAGCAGCCCCGATCAACCGCTCGCCTTTATTGGCATGCTGAGACATCTTTTCGTCCCAGCGTACCCCTTCTCCAGAAGAAGCTTCTAAATCGGCCATTTTCAATAAACGCTCTGGCGCACCTTTCACATAAATCCATTTACTGCCATCCATTTCTACCAATGCTGCCATATACTTATAGCTCGAATCAAAAGGGATTTTCGACAGAATTGGTAAACGCTCAACCGCATCCGCAGCTTTTTCTGCGAGTGTGACGAGACACCCTTCTGTCGCATCTCCACTAATGACCCAGTGTCCGTGTTCATCGCATCTTAAATACGCTTCATTAACCGTTTTAACAACCGTTAAAAATTCTTGTAGATTTGAATGATCTGAAAGTTTTGCTGGTTTTTTATCATGAAGAATAGCTCCTTTTGGCGAATAGCCGGCTCCCGTTACAGTCATTTCATTATCTTTTAGCATAACCGAAGTGACGGTCATTTCATTTTTAGTCAATGTTCCTGTTTTATCCGAACAAATTACAGTAACCGCTCCAAGCGTCTCCACAGATGGCAGATTGCGGACGATGGCGTTTTGTCCCGCCATGCGCTGTACGCCAAGCGCCAAAATGATGGACAGCACAGCGGGCAAGCCTTCAGGAATCGCTGCTACAGTTAGTCCAATGATCGCCAGCAGTAAATCAGCTGTTTCATAATCATGAAACAAGTACCCGATGCCAAACATGGCAGTAGCGCTGATAACAATAATCAAGGAAATCACTTTTCCAAAAGCTGCCGTCTGCTTTAACAATGGTGTCTGCAGTCCTTCCACTTCTTCCATCGAAGAGCTGATCTTTCCCAGCTCAGTATCTTCTCCAATTGCCACGACAATCCCTACCCCAGAACCAGAAGCTATCGTCGTCCCTGCAAACAGCATGTTCAGCCGGTCACCGAGTCCAGTATCATCCGGTAGTACTGCGGAATTTTTTTCGACTGCTGTTGATTCGCCAGTTAAAGAAGATTCTTCCACGTTCAAGTTGACCGCTTCCAGAATCCGAATGTCAGCTGGAATTTTGTCACCTGCAGTAAGCACCACAATGTCTCCAGGTACCAATTCGGCAGACAACACTCTTTTCCTAACTGAACTTCTGAGCGTTGTCGCTTTTAATGACAGCATTTTCCGGATACTTTCCAACGCCTTTTCCGCTTTGGCTTGTTGAATATAGCCGATAATCGCATTGATAACGACTACCATCAAAATCACAGCTGTATCAATATAATGCCCTAAAAATAACGTAATTACTGCAGCTGCAAGCAGCACATAAATCAGTACATCATTAAAATGCTTAAAGAACTTGACGAGCGCTGGGTCTTTTTTGGGGTCAGGTAACTCGTTTGGTCCAAATTCTTCTTGCCTTTCTGCTGCCTCTTCCTCGCTTAGCCCACTGTCTGCGTCTGCACTAAGGAGCTTGAGCAAGTCAGTGGTCTCAATGCCATACCAATTTCTCTCCTGCATGATTGTCCCTCTTTTCAACTGATGGAATAATAATAATTTTACTTATTATACAAACTACTATAACATCTTCTACAGTTTTTATCGGTGAAGCATCGGTGCTTTTTCAGAATAACCAGCAGCTGAATATTACTGAATATTTTTTGTTTTCCGCAAAAAGTCTTATAGTCCATATGAATAATTATGATAGGATGAAAACATTATTAAATAGGAGGTTTTTCTATGGATCAATTATTCAATAAGCTTGATGAACTGTACGGTGAGATTGTCGATATTCGACGCCATCTTCATGAATATCCAGAATTGTCTTTTGAGGAAGTAGAAACAGCAGAATATATTGCTCTTTTTCATGAAAATATAGGGCATGAAGTTCGTAGGAATGTTGGCGGTAACGGTGTACTTGCCTACTTGAAAGGTCATAAACCTGGTCCAACTATTGCTTTGCGTGCAGACTTTGACGCTCTACCGATTCAAGAACAAACTGATGTACCTTTTAAATCTAAAAATGATGGGGTCATGCATGCTTGTGGCCACGATGGTCATACAGCCAGTCTACTTGGTTTAGCCAAAGCATTAAATAGCATGCAATCGGAAATCGAAGGCACAATTGTCTTTTTGCATCAGCATGCAGAAGAACTGCCACCCGGCGGAGCCATCGCCATGATCGAAGATGGCTGCCTTGATGGCGTTGATGTCATTTTCGGCACGCATCTTCAAGCACAAATGCCTCTTGGAGAAATTGGGTATCGGTCAGGCCCCCTCCAAGCCGCTCCAGATCGCTTTGACATTAAAATCCTTGGAAGAGGCGGACATGCCGCAAGTCCGCATGATACGAAAGACAGCATTGTAATAGGTGGACAGCTCATTAACAATTTACAACAAATCGTCAGTCGCCGAATTGATCCACTGGAATCTGCTGTTGTCTCCATCTGTAACTTTGAAGCAAAAAATCCGTATAATGTTATCGCAGACACTGCTGAAATGACTGGAACTGTGCGGACGTTCAAAGAAGACATTCGCAGCTTTATCGAAGAAGAAATTGAGCGCGTCATAAAAGGAACTTGCCTCGTTTCAGGAGCGGATTATGAATACAGCTATACACGCGGTTATCCAACGACAGTCAATCATGAAGAAGAAACAAATTTCGTAGCAGCTCTCGCATCTTCTGTTCCCGGAGTAGAGGATGTCAGAGAAACAGCACCTGTCATGGGTGGCGAAGATTTCTCGTATTATCTTCAACATGTGAAAGGAACGTTCTTCTTTACAGGCGCGCAAAGCCCAGACAACACCGAGGCTTATCCACATCACCATCCAAAATTTGATATTGACGAACAGGCTTTGCTGATAGCCGCAAAAGCATTAGGTAGAGCCGCACTCAACTATGCGAAAAAAGACCAGTCTGCTATCAACGCAAGCTAATCAATAATGGAGAGCCAGTTCTCCCACATAGAAGGAGTAGATGTTAAATGGGCGAACAAGCTTTTAAGTTGTGGAAAGATTGGCGGCTGCATGTCATCGTTTTAGCGATTGTAGCCGTGACTGAGTCGATTGGTACATTCGCTATTCCACTTGGACCTGGAACCATTCTTTTGTTGCCGATGCTTTATGCAGTTGTGATTGGTCTTGCATTATATTTCACTCCATTGGTAACCGACAAACAATCGATTAACGCAGAACCCTTAGTATTTCTCTCAGTTTCTGTACTAATTGCTAAATTCGGCGTACAAGCAGGACCCGCTCTTCCTCAAATCATCGAAGCCGGTCCTGCTTTATTGTTACAGGAATTTGGTAATCTTGGCACCATCTTATTAGCTCTTCCACTAGCAGTATTTCTAGGACTCAAGAGAGAAAGCATTGGCATGACGCATTCCATCGGACGAGAAGCCAATCTTGCTCTTATTACCGATAAATATGGTTTATCCTCTCCGGAAGGACGCGGCGTTATGGCCATGTATATTTTTGGTACCGTCTTCGGATCGATTTTTATTGGGTTGATTTCAGGATTCTTGGCTACTGTGACGCCTCTGCATCCTATTTCTTTCGCAATGGCAACAGGTGTGGGCAGCGGCAGTATGGCAGCCGCTTCTCTAGGACCTTTAATTGCCGCATTTCCTGAAATGAGTGAAACCTTGACTGCCTTTTCAGGAGTCAGCAACTTGATCTCCTCTGTGACCGGCCTATACATGAGCATTTTTATCGGTTTGCCATTAACCGTTAAGATGTACGAAATCCTCTCTAAAAATAAAGAGAAAAAAGCAGCGAAAGGAGGCGTAGACTATGATAAAAAGTCTTAAGGAATGGATACTAGTCTTCACGATCATCGGTGTTATCATGCTAATTGGCAATTGGATTGGCTACGACATACTACCTTGGGAAGCGCTTCCCGGAATAGCCATCCTGATAGGCATTAGCTTGGCCGGATTGATTATCCATCGCCTGCTACCCTTCCAGCTGCCCAGTATCGCTTATATCGGCATTATCGGTTTGATTTTGACAATTCCCGGAGTGCCGGGAGCAACACAAATTGTTACTCACACGACAGAAGTTACTTTATTAGCAATTGCCACGCCCATCTTAGCCTATGCCGGCGTATCCATTGGCCGTTCATGGTTCGACTTTGTACAATTAGGGTGGAAAACTATCGTAATCGGCATGGTTGTCTTGCTCGGAACGTTTCTTGGCTCAGCAGTTATTGCCGAAATTATCCTTCGGTTCCAAGGAATTATTTAATTCTTACAAAAAGACCACCGCAAAAGCCATAACTTTTGCGGTGGTCTTTTTGCTGCTTTTCAACATTTTCCGAAAAAAGTTACCCTTCAAACGTGTAACAAGCAAATCCAGCGCTAAGGACGAGATGATTTTCGATTTATCTTAGCCATAATGTGCTCTTTTTCTTGGAACAAAGGGTTGAGCTATAAGAATCTGATGCCCGTTCTTTGACAAAAAGGTGAAGATGCAGAAAATTATGTATTATAGTGTAAATGTTTGCACCGCTAGTTACAAACAATGCAGACGTCCAACCCTGCGTATAAAATTTCTCTCACTCACTGGAACACCACGTTTGGTTTGGCTTGTTTTATCTTTATCGTCTACTAAAAGCAGTAATAAGTCGAGAAGTTTTCGCTTCAAACCTTAGCTAAGTCCCGGGTAATTGACGAAACCCTTCATAAGCTTTAATGCTGAGAACTTCATTCAAAAAATTCAAAAGAAAAAGGCCCTGACGATAAAGTCAGGGCCTTTCTTCTAGGCTTGCGGTATACCGGCGGTCGGGGTCGAACCGACACTCCGGTGAAGGAACGGGATTTTGAGTCCCGCGCGTCTGCCAATTCCGCCACGCCGGCAAGTATTTCTTTAGCGGACAAGAATTATTATAGCACATCTTATTTCACTCGCCAATACTTATTCATATGGCAGTTCGATTTTCCATCGAAATTATTAATCTCTTTTCTCCAAAACGATATTAAGGAGAACCTAGAACATAGCAGCCAATGATACCGGAATTGGCATTGTAATAATCCAAGTAATCAGCATCGTCTTAGCTGTTCCCTACTGAACACCCTGAACTCGGTGCGCCTCCCCCCATTATGGAAGACGAATTAACGTGTGGTATGCTAACCGGCAATTGGGCCAAGATAGCTACGCATATTTCGACTGCCTATGTCAAATCAGCCACTACATCGTTAGCTGGACGGATTTTCATATTTTTTTGTCTACTGTTTTAATGATTCGTCAACCCCCTACTGAAGTTCTCAATGCCATCGCTAGTGCACAATTCGCCTGCACCCACAGTTGGATATCATCAGAGCTTTGAGAATTGTTCACACTTAATATCAACTCAATAATGCCCATTATGATTGATTCGAATGTATGTGCAATCTGAAATAATCAGCAATTTCTTCCAAGTTCCATAAACATCTTATACTGAATAATTAGGATTGAATCTTCTTCAGTTCAGAAAAAATTCTCTACCGAGCGACGCAAAATGATGTTAAATTTAGATTTGTAGCCTTTGATTTAGTGGATAGTCTACACTTGATTGGACAGAAAATATAAGGGAGCGTAGAATAGTCCACAATACGTGAAGAGAATCTACTATGACCCAAAAGAGACGCACATTTTCTGCAGAATTTAAAAAACAGGTGGTTGCACTGCACGCAGGTGGAAAAAGCCGGGTAGATATTGTCCGAGAATATGACCTAACGGCTTCCGCACTCGATCGATGGATTGCCCAATCCAATCGAACGGGTTCATTCGAAGAGAAGGATAATCGAAGCCCGCTGGAGGCAGAATTACTTGCCTACAAGAAACGAAACAAACAGTTGGAGATGGAAGTGGATATGTGAGTCTTGCAGCGCTGATCATGGGACGAAAATAGAGATTATTCAACAGAATCAACACCTCTATTCGGTATCAGCAATGTGTAATGTCCTGCAAATCGCTCGCAGTACTTTTTACTATGAAACGTCCGTTTCAGTAGAAAAAGAACGCCAAAAAGCTCGAGCAGAACAAGAATTAAAAGACGAAATCTGGGCAATCTTTCATTAGAATCGCCGTGTCTATGGGACGCGTAAACTGAAAGAAGAACTGAAGATCAGAAAGAATTGGATCGTCTCGAGACGTCGTATTGGACGCCTCATGGCGACACTTGGCATCCAATCGAAATACGCACTGCCTTCGTACAAGCCGATGGTTACGCCTCCTAACGAAGCAACGTATCGAAACGTATTAAACCGTGAATTCAATCCAACAGAGAAAAGTGCCGTATTGGTTAGCGACTTAACGTACGTGAAGGTTGGCGGCCGGTGGAACTATATTTGTTTCCTTCTCGATCTCTATAACCGTGAAATTGTCGGGTACAGTCTGGGTGAGCGAAAAGACGCTGCTTTAGTTCAGCGTGCCTTCGCGACGGTCAAAAGCGACCTGGGAGCCGTGAACATTTTCCATACAGACCGTGGATCTGAATTTAAAAATGCCGGTATTGATGCCTTACTAGAGACGCATCAAATTGAACGGTCGCTGAGTCAAAAAGGAAACCCTTATGACAATGCGGTGGCAGAAGCTACGTTTAAGATTCTGAAGACGGAACTGATCAACGGCATGCACTTTGAATCCCTTAATCAGCTATCACTTGAGCTATTTGATTACGTCCATTGGTACAATCATATTCGTTTACACGGCAGCTTAGGCTACACCAGCCCTGTCACTTATCGAAACGCAGCCCTTAAAAAAGTTGTTTGATTTAGTGTTGACTTACCAAGTGGCGTTTTGTCTAATATGAGGTAACTTTTTAGATACCATAAGTTTGACCCCAGGTTCTATTTCAATCGTACTCAATCGAATCGCTTCAACGAATTCAAGCATATACTTATTCCCATTAACAACCGAATATATTATATCAAACAAAGCAGCAGTATGCTGCATACCATCTAACATGTTATCCATACCCACTGATAAAACCAGCATATCCTCACGCTCATTCGGCATAATAAAAGCAATGTTGAAATCTTGAATAACAGTGTGAACGAAAGAACCACCTTTTATTTTATGGTCTTTCACTGTAAAATTGCTGGGAAACAAAAAGACCTCTTAACTGTAATGAATCACAGTTAAGAGGTCTTTAAAGGGCAGGCAGGCCCTTTGATGATACCGGCGGTCGGGGTCGAACCGACACTCCCGTGAAGGAACGGGATTTTGAGTCCCGCGCGTCTGCCAATTCCGCCACGCCGGCAAATCATTATGGAGGCGGCAACCGGACTCGAACCGGTGATAAGGGTGTTGCAGACCCATGCCTTACCACTTGGCTATGCCGCCAAAAATTGGAGCGGAAGACGAGGTTCGAACTCGCGACCTCCACCTTGGCAAGGTGGCGTTCTACCACTGAACTACTTCCGCTTAAAGCTGGGGTACCTGGATTCGAACCAGGGCATGACGGGATCAAAACCCGTTGCCTTACCGCTTGGCTATACCCCATTAATAAGATGGGGCGGACGAGGGGAATTGAACCCCCGAGTGCCGGAATCACAATCCGGTGCGTTAACCACTTCGCCACGACCGCCACTTTACTATTTTATAAGTGCAACTCTCAAATGTATGAAAACTAGGGGCGGACGAGGGGAATTGAACCCCCGAGTGCCGGAATCACAATCCGGTGCGTTAACCACTTCGCCACGACCGCCATCATAAAATTTTTAAAAATGGCAGGGGCAGTAGGAATCGAACCCACATCGGAGGTGTTGGAGACCTCTGTTCTACCGTTAAACTATGCCCCTAAAAACTGGTGGTGGGGGGCAGATTCGAACTGCCGAACCCGAAGGAGCGGATTTACAGTCCGCCGCGTTTAGCCACTTCGCTACCCCACCGTAAAATGGTGCCGGAGAAAGGACTTGAACCCTCAACCTACTGATTACAAGTCAGTTGCTCTACCAGTTGAGCTACTCCGGCATGGAGATTTGGATTTAATAAAAAAATGGTGGGTCAGGACGGAATCGAACCGCCGACACTTAGAGCTTCAATCTAATGCTCTACCGACTGAGCTACTGACCCACTGTATTGAATAAAAATGGCGGTCCCGACCGGGATCGAACCGGCGATCTCCTGCGTGACAGGCAGGCATGTTAACCGCTACACCACGGGACCATTTGGTTGCGGGGGCAGGATTTGAACCTGCGACCTTTGGGTTATGAGCCCAACGAGCTACCGAACTGCTCCACCCCGCGATAATATGATTTAATTTTTCTCACTACATTCGTACTTTAATAACTGCATAGCTTTTATCATGTAAGAGTAAAATGGTGGAGGATGACGGGATCGAACCGCCGACCCTCTGCTTGTAAGGCAGATGCTCTCCCAGCTGAGCTAATCCTCCATGAAATTGGTGACCCCTACGGGATTCGAACCCGTGTTACCGCCGTGAAAGGGCGGTGTCTTAACCGCTTGACCAAGGGGCCATATGTTTTTTTGGGAATTTATCTTCTGGCGGAGAGCAAGGGATTCGAACCCTTGAGACGGTTGCCCGCCTACATGATTTCCAATCATGCTCCTTCGGCCACTCGGACAGCTCTCCAAAATTGGCTCCGAAGGTAGGACTCGAACCTACGACCATCGCATTAACAGTGCGGTGCTCTACCACTGAGCTACTTCGGAATAATTAATTAGACTGGCGACGTCTTACTCTCACAGGGGGAAACCCCCAACTACCATCAGCGCAAAAGAGCTTAACTGCCGTGTTCGGGATGGGAACGGGTGTGACCTCTTTGCCATCATTACCAGACTAATTTTATTTTGAAAGACAAGATTGATTATACCAATCTCACAGGTTTTTACAAGCTTTTTCATAAAAAAACTTTTCCTTATTCTTTCAAAACTGGATAAACGACATTGACCCATTGAAATTCCTCCATGATACATTGTTTGGTTAAGTCCTCGATCGATTAGTATTCGTCAGCTGCACGTGTCGCCACGCTTCCACCTCGAACCTATCTACCTCATCGTCTTTGAGGGATCTTACTTGCTTGCGCAATGGGAAATCTCATCTTGAGGGGGGCTTCGTGCTTAGATGCTTTCAGCACTTATCCCGGCCACACATAGCTACCCAGCGATGCCCTTGGCAGAACAACTGGTACACCAGCGGTGTGTCCATCCCGGTCCTCTCGTACTAAGGACAGCTCCTCTCAAATTTCCTGCGCCCGCGACGGATAGGGACCGAACTGTCTCACGACGTTCTGAACCCAGCTCGCGTACCGCTTTAATGGGCGAACAGCCCAACCCTTGGGACCGACTACAGCCCCAGGATGCGATGAGCCGACATCGAGGTGCCAAACCTCCCCGTCGATGTGGACTCTTGGGGGAGATAAGCCTGTTATCCCCGGGGTAGCTTTTATCCGTTGAGCGATGGCCCTTCCATGCGGAACCACCGGATCACTAAGCCCGTCTTTCGACCCTGCTCGACCTGTACGTCTCGCAGTCAAGCTCCCTTCTGCCTTTACACTCTGCGAATGATTTCCAACCATTCTGAGGGAACCTTTGGGCGCCTCCGTTACTCTTTAGGAGGCGACCGCCCCAGTCAAACTGCCCGCCTGACACTGTCTCCCATCCCGATCAGGGATGTGGGTTAGAATTTCAATACAACCAGGGTAGTATCCCACCGACGCCTCCTCCGAAGCTGGCGCTCCGGGCTCTAAGGCTCCTACCTATCCTGTACAAGTTGCACCAAAATTCAATATCAGGCTACAGTAAAGCTCCACGGGGTCTTTCCGTCCTGTCGCGGGTAACCTGCATCTTCACAGGTACTATAATTTCACCGAGTCTCTCGTTGAGACAGTGCCCAGATCGTTACGCCTTTCGTGCGGGTCGGAACTTACCCGACAAGGAATTTCGCTACCTTAGGACCGTTATAGTTACGGCCGCCGTTTACTGGGGCTTCAGTTCGCACCTTCGCTTGCGCTAAGCACTCCCCTTAACCTTCCAGCACCGGGCAGGCGTCAGCCCCTATACGTCACCTTACGGTTTTGCAGAGACCTGTGTTTTTGCTAAACAGTCGCCTGGGCCTATTCACTGCGGCTCTCTCGGGCTATTCACCCTACCAGAGCACCCCTTCTCCCGAAGTTACGGGGTCATTTTGCCGAGTTCCTTAACGAGAGTTCACTCGCTCACCTTAGAATTCTCTTCTCGCCTACCTGTGTCGGTTTGCGGTACGGGCACCTCCCGCCTCGCTAGAGGCTTTTCTTGGCAGTGTGAAATCAGGGACTCTGAGGTAAACCTCTTGCCATCACAGCTCAACGTATCAGGAATGGGATTTGCCTCATTCCACGCCTCACTGCTTGGACGTGCACAACCAACGGCACGCTCTCCTTATCCTTCTGCGTCCCCCCATTGCTCAAACGGCGGGGAGGTGGTACAGGAATATCAACCTGTTGTCCATCGTCTACGCCTATCGGCCTCGACTTAGGTCCCGACTAACCCTGAGCGGACGAGCCTTCCTCAGGAAACCTTAGGCATTCGGTGGACGGGATTCTCACCCGTCTTTCGTTACTCATACCGGCATTCTCACTTCTAAGCGCTCCACCAGTCCTTCCGGTCTGACTTCAACGCCCTTAGAACGCTCTCCTACCACGGATCTCCGAAGAGATCCATCCACAGCTTCGGTAATCCGTTTAGCCCCGGTACATTTTCGGCGCAGTGTCACTCGACCAGTGAGCTATTACGCACTCTTTAAATGATGGCTGCTTCTAAGCCAACATCCTGGTTGTCTAAGCAACGCCACATCCTTTTCCACTTAACGGATATTTGGGGACCTTAGCTGGTGGTCTGGGCTGTTTCCCTCTTGACTACGGATCTTATCACTCGCAGTCTGACTCCCAAGCATAAATCACTGGCATTCGGAGTTTGTCTGAATTCGGTAACCCGGGATGGGCCCCTAGTCCAAACAGTGCTCTACCTCCAGGATTCTCTATCTTGAGGCTAGCCCTAAAGCTATTTCGGAGAGAACCAGCTATCTCCAGGTTCGATTGGAATTTCTCCGCTACCCACACCTCATCCCCGCACTTTTCAACGTGCGTGGGTTCGGGCCTCCAGTAAGTGTTACCTTACCTTCACCCTGGACATGGGTAGATCACCTGGTTTCGGGTCTACAACTGCATACTCTGTCGCCCTATTCAGACTCGCTTTCGCTGCGGCTCCGCCTTCTCAGCTTAACCTTGCATGCAATCGTAACTCGCCGGTTCATTCTACAAAAGGCACGCCATCACCCATTAACGGGCTTTGACTACTTGTAGGCACACGGTTTCAGGATCTATTTCACTCCCCTTCCGGGGTGCTTTTCACCTTTCCCTCACGGTACTGGTTCACTATCGGTCACTAGGAAGTATTTAGCCTTGGGAGATGGTCCTCCCGGATTCCGACGGAATTTCACGTGTTCCGCCGTACTCAGGATCCACTCTGGAGGGGCAGGGTTTTCGGCTACGGGGCTATTACCCGCTGTGGCGGACCGTTCCAGGTCGCTTCGCCTAATCCTACCTTTTGTAACTCCGTATAGAGTGTCCTACAACCCCAAGAGGCAAGCCTCTTGGTTTGGGCTGATCCCGTTTCGCTCGCCGCTACTCAGGGAATCGCATTTGCTTTCTCTTCCTCCAGGTACTTAGATGTTTCAGTTCCCTGGGTCTGCCTTCTCATGTGCTATCAATTCACACATGGATACTGCCCAATTAAAGGCAGTGGGTTCCCCCATTCGGAAATCTCCGGATCACAGCTCACTTACAGCTCCCCGAAGCATATCGGTGTTAGTGCCGTCCTTCTTCGGCTCCTAGTGCCAAGGCATCCACCGTGCGCCCTTTCTAACTTAACCAATGGTTAATTAAAAAGTTGTGGCACCAAGTGCCACGCGTACATGAATTGCTTCATTTTTGTTTCAATGTCGTTTTATCCAGTTTTCAAAGAACAAGGTTCTCGCTTTCGCTTACAAAATGAGTGGTGGAGCCTAGCGGGATCGAACCGCTGACCTCCTGCGTGCAAGGCAGGCGCTCTCCCAGCTGAGCTAAGGCCCCAAGAAGAATGGTGGGCCTAAATGGACTCGAACCATCGACCTCACGCTTATCAGGCGTGCGCTCTAACCAGCTGAGCTATAGGCCCTCTTGAGTATAAGTATAGTGCTAATAGAAGATCAGTTCAGTGTCTCCACTGAAGGTGAACCTTCAAAACTGAACGCAAAACGTCAACCCCGAGAAAACCTCGGTTCCGAATTTATCCTTAGAAAGGAGGTGATCCAGCCGCACCTTCCGATACGGCTACCTTGTTACGACTTCACCCCAATCATCCGTCCCACCTTCGGCGGCTGGCTCCACAAGGGTTACCTCACCGACTTCGGGTGTTACAAACTCTCGTGGTGTGACGGGCGGTGTGTACAAGGCCCGGGAACGTATTCACCGTGGCATGCTGATCCACGATTACTAGCGATTCCGGCTTCATGCAGGCGAGTTGCAGCCTGCAATCCGAACTGAGAACGGTTTTCTGGGATTGGCTTGCCCTCGCGGGGTTGCAGCCCTTTGTACCGTCCATTGTAGCACGTGTGTAGCCCAGGTCATAAGGGGCATGATGATTTGACGTCATCCCCACCTTCCTCCGGTTTGTCACCGGCAGTCACCTTAGAGTGCCCAACTGAATGCTGGCAACTAAGATCAAGGGTTGCGCTCGTTGCGGGACTTAACCCAACATCTCACGACACGAGCTGACGACAACCATGCACCACCTGTCACCGCTGTCCCCGAAGGGAAAGGCGTATCTCTACACCGGGCAGCGGGATGTCAAGACCTGGTAAGGTTCTTCGCGTTGCTTCGAATTAAACCACATGCTCCACCGCTTGTGCGGGCCCCCGTCAATTCCTTTGAGTTTCAGCCTTGCGGCCGTACTCCCCAGGCGGAGTGCTTAATGCGTTAGCTGCAGCACTAAGGGGCGGAAACCCCCTAACACTTAGCA
The DNA here is from genome assembly GCF_001687565.2 of Planococcus antarcticus DSM 14505. NCBI lineage: Bacteria > Bacillati > Bacillota > Bacilli > Caryophanales > Caryophanaceae > Planococcus > Planococcus antarcticus. Next base: position 1,082,190 of record NZ_CP016534.2, on the reverse strand, counting down.
CTCATCGTTTACGGCGTGGACTACCAGGGTATCTAATCCTGTTTGCTCCCCACGCTTTCGCGCCTCAGCGTCAGTTACAGACCAGAAAGTCGCCTTCGCCACTGGTGTTCCTCCACATCTCTACGCATTTCACCGCTACACATGGAATTCCACTTTCCTCTTCTGCACTCAAGTTCTCCAGTTTCCAATGACCCTCCACGGTTGAGCCGTGGGCTTTCACATCAGACTTAAAGAACCGCCTGCGCGCGCTTTACGCCCAATAATTCCGGACAACGCTTGCCACCTACGTATTACCGCGGCTGCTGGCACGTAGTTAGCCGTGGCTTTCTGGTGAGGTACCGTCAAGGTACCAGTAGTTAGTTGGTACTTGTTCTTCCCTCACAACAGAGTTTTACGATCCGAAAACCTTCGTCACTCACGCGGCGTTGCTCCGTCAGACTTTCGTCCATTGCGGAAGATTCCCTACTGCTGCCTCCCGTAGGAGTCTGGGCCGTGTCTCAGTCCCAGTGTGGCCGATCACCCTCTCAGGTCGACTACGCATCGTCGCCTTGGTAGGCCATTACCCCACCAACTAGCTAATGCGCCGCGGGCCCATCCTGCAGTGACAGCGAGATGCCGTCTTTCCGTGCCGCCTCAGGAGAGGCGACAAACTATTCGGTATTAGCACCGGTTTCCCGGAGTTATCCCGATCTGCAGGGCAGGTTGCCCACGTGTTACTCACCCGTCCGCCGCTAAACCAAAAGGAGCAAGCTCCTCTGGTTCCGCTCGACTTGCATGTATTAGGCACGCCGCCAGCGTTCGTCCTGAGCCAGGATCAAACTCTCCATTATAGAGAACATTTGACTGCTCTAGTTGTTGCTGGCACCATCCGAAGATGGCTTGATCTGCACAAAGCTGATCAGTAAGTTGTAGTCACGAACATCCAGTAGATGAACAACTCTGCTCCAATTGCCGGTGGCAACCTTCGCAAAAGTCGTGCTCGTGACGTCTTTCGTTGACGTTTTGCTGTTCAGTTTTCAAGGTTCAGTGCGTCCGTCCTATAAAAGCAACTTCTCTAAGTTATCATCGTTAAGCGAAAGAGTCAAGCATTTTTATTATTGCAAAAAAACTTAATTTCTCTTAGCGACGTGTATCATCATAATATACTTTCCGTATAATTGTCAACGATTAAAGCAAAAAAAGTTTAAAAATCGTAAAAACTTTAATGAACAAGCCATAAAATCATTATTCTTTAGCTTGTTTCATCACGATTTTCACAGAAAAAGAAGCTGTTCCAAAAGTCCGAATGAACGGCTTTTAGCAACAACTTTTCTTTTCTCTTTATACATCGCTACTACATAAGCATCCGTACTACTTGTTCATAAGTAAAAAGTGTTGACCCGTTCTACTCGCTTTTACACTTCCATTTCGCAAAACAAAATAACTTAGTTCCAGTTGGTCCGCATTGAAATGGTACAGAAGCAACGTTTTGAAATGTTCATTTTAATCGACCTTTATAAAATTAAGAACCAAAACCTGAATACAGAGAAAGACTGATGCCGCTCTGTTCCTCCTAGGTGAAAGCCGAGAGGAAGGACAACGTCTCTATCCTACAACATTCCCGGTTTAGTTTTTCACGTAATAATAACGGTGGAAAATTCCCTCGCTTTTTGTCGTAACACCATTAATAAAAACAAGATCCTTATCTATAAGATATTCAATGAAAACTTCAAGGTTAGATGAGTAGTTTTTTAATTCTTCTTGTTCATGTAATTCCTGAATCGTCCAGCTACTCTGCCTCTCCATGACTTCCCGTATATGAAGAGCTCCATCCTGTGTCCGAGAATGAATATAGAACTCACTTGCCAAAAATAACAGCTCCAGACGCTTATCAATCGGCTCAACGCTCGATATCAATTCTTCATACAACTTATAGATAGCCGGCTCCATTTGCTTTACCTGTGACCAGACAGTCACTTCCGGAGGCAAACCGTTTTCAAGTACCGCCAACCGTGCTAAATGATGTAACGATTCTACCATATGGTGATAGGCGTCCATATAGTTCCTTTCTTCAAAAAACACTTTCCCTTCCATATAACGGCGGATCAGTTTGGCAAACTCAATACCCATCTTGATTTTCCGTCCGTAGAAAGGGTAGTCTTTTAACTCTGTTTTCAACTTCTCCATAAATTCATTGCGATCATAAATAATACGGCCGTAGAAAAGCCAGTCAACAATTTTCCGGTTTGTGCCAAGCAACAGCCATTTATGTAGTTGCTTTTCGGTAACGATGTGCATCGCAGCTTTTTTATCTAAATACGTATAGTGCTTTGTGAAGACCGGTGTCTCATTTTCCTTGGTAATGATCAGTAGAATCGAATCAAACGTATCCGTAATCTGGCTGACCTTCTCTCTTTTTTCTACTAGAATCACCCCCAGTGTACTTTCTTGGCTGGCGCGTTCCTGATAAATAGGTCGTAGTATTTGTTCCATTAACTTTCACTCCTTGCTGTCTCTATCCCTTTCCGCCATAGGACTGAATGGCGTAGTTGGAAATGAACTTCAGCGCGTTTTAATTATCCCCCTGATTCGTAGAACCTAATCATTCTCTTTATATCAGACATTGAAACCAAATGTTTTGGCTTCTGCTTTTCTTTATTTCGACATATTTATTGCTGATTCCTTCATTTGAAAACCGATATCACTTTTTAAGGACATTTATGATATAGTATGATGGATGCAAGGAGGAAATAAACTATGAAACCTTATAAAAATAAAATCAATCGCATTCGGACGTTTGCGTTAGCGCTGATTTTCATCGGAATCGTCATCATGTACGTCGGCATTTATTTCAGAAACCATCCCATCGTAATGGTGATTTTCATGTTGCTTGGCGTCGTCGCGATTATCGGAAGTACAGCTGTCTATGCTTGGATCGGTTTACTTTCTATGAAAACCATCCCAGTTGAATGTCCTAATTGCGGAAGACATACAAAAATGCTTGGCCGTGTAGACATCTGCATGCATTGCAATGAGCCTTTAACAATGGATCGCTCTCTTGAAGGAAAAGAGTTTGATCAGGACTACAATAAGAAAAGTACACAATAATGAAAACATCCAGCGAATCAGTACTTCGCTGGATGTTTTTTCGCATCAAAAAAGAAGCATACTGCTAGTGTGCAGTATGCTTCTTTTGCTCTTAAAAATTTTATTGTGCCTTCGCCGTTTTACCTAAGCAAGCTTGACATGTTCCGTAAATTTCAAGGCGGTGATAGTCCACTTGAAACCCAGTGACATGAGAAGCCAAATGCTCCACTTCATCCAGTCCTGGATAATGGAAATCAACTATTTTTCCGCAATCGTTACAGATAATATGATAATGGTCATGTGTGACAAAATCGAAACGGCTGGAAGAATCTCCATAAGTCAATTCTTTGACCAGTCCTGCTTTTCTGAACACCCGTAAATTATTATAAACAGTTGCAACACTCATATTCGGAAACGTTTTTTCGAGCGCGCGATAAATGTCATCCGCTGTCGGGTGCGTTGTTGAGTGAATCATGTACTCCAAAATCGCGTGGCGTTGGGGTGTGATTCTTACACCTGTTGACTTCAAAGCATCAAGCGCGTCCTTCAATTGTACTTCAGACATCGCCGTGCACCTCACTTCATATATATTCTTACATTGTAATCGTTATAATCAGTGTACCCAATCAAAGTGGTGGGTGTCAAGAAATCACTATACTACCGCCATTTGCCACGCGCGTTTTGCTTTATTTTTCGTGTAGCCCTTTTTCTTTCCGTCCAAGACGCTGGTTCACCAAACGCGCTGCCACGAACAAAAAATCAGACAAGCGATTTAAATATGCCAAGACAGTCGGAGGAACATCGGTTCCGATCGACAAAGCCGTCCGTTCAGCTCTTCTAACGACAGTGCGCGCTACGTGAAGAGCCGCTCCGGACGGATGTCCTCCCGGCAAAATGAAGTTACTGAGCGGCGGAACTTCGGCATCATACCGATCAATCCACTGCTCCAGTTTAAAGACATCCTGTTCTTCCAACTTCCACTTCACTTCTTTTCCTTTCGGCGTAGCCAGCTCAGCTCCTACGTGGAATAAAGTCGTCTGGATTTCGTGGAAAACCTCACAAAGAGCTTCCTTTTCTTCAAAAAACTCGGTATTCATGTGCCCAATCGCCAAGCCAATCAATGAATTCGCTTCGTCACACGTTCCGTACGCTTCGACTACTGCATCATTTTTCGCGACTCGTGTTCCGTAGACTAATGAAGTGGTGCCTTTATCGCCAGTTTTCGTATAAATTTTCATGCTCAATACCCCTTTTCCATGTTGACCAGATTTGTCGGAACGGTTTGGTCCACAAGCCATTTTTTAAGATCTGGAATAAAAATATCCAATGCGCGCTCCACATACTTGCCAGAATGGCTAGAGACATGAGGTGACACAACAACATTGCCCATCGTCCAATAGGGATGATCCTGCGGAAGCGGTTCCTGTTCGAAAACATCCAGAACTGCACAGGCAATCTCTTCATTTCGCAGTGCATCTAGAAGAATCTCATCCGAAACCAAGTCGCCTCTTCCGAAGTTCATAAAGATGGCCGTTTTTTTCATCGCTTTGAAATGTACTTCTTTTAAAAGCTGCTTAGTTTCATCGGTGCTCGGCAAAATCGACAGGACATAATCAGCTTGTGGAAGTTTTTCGAGAATGTTTTCAAAAGAAATCGTATCGTCCATATGAGGAGCTTTCTTCCCCGACCGGTTGCACCCAATGGTATAGACACCGAAAGCCTGTAGCATCCGCCCGATCTCTGAACCAATGGCTCCCGGACCCAGAATCAGTGCTGTAGAGCCATTCAATTCTGAAGAACGTATCCTTCTGCTCCATTCCTGATTGCGCTGATTTTCATAAATCGTCGGAAGTGAGCGTTTTAAGGACAACAGGTGAGCCAAAGCAGATTCAGCCATCGGGATTTTATGGATGCCTTTAACATTGGATACAGTAATGCCACGTTCTGCGATGGCTTGATGAGGCAGTTTTTCAATGCCTGCACTAGCCACCATGATCCATTGCACCTTTTCAGCGGCTGCAACATCCTCCGCTGTTAGGTCTTCTCCGTAAGTGACAATGATATCGGCAGACGCCAAACGTGTTTTGTCTTTATAGATGAAATGGAAATGGACTTGTGGAAACTCGGTTTCTAGCCTCTGCTGTTGGTCTTCTTTTGGAATAAATGTAAATAGGATTTCCATAGATGTCTCTCCCCTTACTGATTGCTGATCGTTTTCAAGGTGTCCAGAACATCCTGGATGTGATTTGGAACTTTGACTTTGCGCCATTCTTTTACAACGTTTCCTGTCGGATCGATCAGGTACGTTGCACGTTCAATGCCCATGAATTTTTTGCCGTACATACTTTTCTCTACCCAGACCCCGTAATCTTCTGATACTCGGTGGTCTTCGTCCACCAGCAGCGAAAATGGCAAGCCGTGCTTTTCAATGAATTTATTGTGGAGATCTTCTGAATCCGCGCTGACACCCAGAATCACTGTATTGAGTGCAGAAAAATCAGCCTGAGCATCTCGGAAATTGCAGGCTTGAGTCGTACAGCCGGGTGTCATATCCTTTGGATAAAAATAAAGAACTACATATTTACTGCCGGAAAATTCCTTCAGAGAAACCATCTTCCCTGCTTCGTCTTTTAATGAAAATTCTGGTGCTTGTGTACCTTCCAATGCAGCCATCTCCATCACTCCTTTTCTTATCCTTATCGTACCGAACCCCAGCGTTAGTTTCAATTTCTTTGGCGTTTCTGAACAAGGTTGTCTACAATAAGGAATAGATTAAACAATAGGAGGCATTTCGCCAATGAACCATTCAACTTCAGAAAAGCTTCACGCAGAAGCATTGGAACATATCGTCGGTGGTGTCAACAGCCCATCAAGATCTTTTAAAGCGGTAGGCGGTGGATCTCCCGTCGCCATGGAGCGCGGAAAAGGCGCTTATTTTTGGGACGTCGACGGCAATAAATACATAGACTATTTAGCGGCATACGGTCCCATCATCACCGGCCATGCACACCCGCACATTACACAGGCAATCACGCGTGCAGCGGAAAACGGACTGCTTTATGGAACTCCGACACGCCACGAAATCACATTTGCTAAGATGTTGAAAGATGCAATGCCAAACATGGATAGAGTTCGTTTTGTCAATAGCGGGACTGAAGCAGTTATGACGACGATCCGCATTTCACGTGCATACACTGGTAGAACAAAAATGATGAAATTTGCTGGTTGCTATCACGGCCACTCTGATTTAGTACTTGTAGCTGCTGGATCAGGCCCTGCAACTTTAGGGACTCCTGATTCAGCAGGTGTTCCAAAATCTATCGCTGAAGAAGTCATTACAATTCCATTTAATGATATTGAAGCATTTTCAGAAGCTATGGATCGTTGGGGAGAAGAAATTGCCTGTCTTCTAGTTGAACCGATTGTCGGTAATTTTGGAATCGTTGAACCAAAAGAAGGCTATCTAAAAGAAGTACATCGCATCGCCCATGAAAAAGGCGCGTTAATTGTTTATGATGAAGTGATTACGGCTTTCCGATTCCATTATGGTGGTGCTCAGGATATGCTTGGCTTAGTACCAGACCTTACAGCACTTGGGAAAATCATTGGCGGAGGACTACCAATCGGCGCTTATGGCGGAAAAAAAGAGATCATGGAGACCGTGGCCCCTTTAGGTCCCGCATACCAAGCGGGCACCATGGCAGGAAACCCAGCCTCTATCCAAGCTGGCATTGCTTGTTTGGAAGTACTGCGTGAAGACGGAGTCTACGATGAAATGGATCGACTGGGTGCTCAACTTGAAAAAGGTATTTTGGCTGCCGCTAAAGAATTTGGTGTGACCATTACTATTAATCGTCTGAAAGGCGCTTTGACGATTTACTTTACCGATGTAAAAGTAGAAAACTACGAACAAGCTGAAGCAACTGACGGTAAAATTTTCGGCCGGTTCTTTAAACTAATGCTAAAGCAAGGAATCAATTTAGCTCCATCCAAATATGAGGCATGGTTTTTAACAACTGAACACACTGAAGAAGATGTAGAAGTTTCCATTCAAGCCGTCCGTCAAGCATTTAAACAGTTATAATTAGGAAAAATCATATTAAACGGAAGGAGTCCTTGAGTCAATGAGATTAGGTGCACGTATCTTAAAAACCGGCGTGGCCATTTCTATGGCCTTGTTCCTGGCGAACTTATTGGAATTGCCTTCCCCTGTATTTGCGGGGGTGGCAGCCATTTTCGCGATCCAGCCTTCCATCTATCGATCGTATCTGACGCTACTCGATCAAATTTATGGCAACTTAATCGGTGCCGCTATTGCTATCATTTTTGTATTAACGCTCGGCAGCAATTATTTGACGATTGGCGCAGCTGCGATTCTGGCTATCGTGCTGATGCTGAAGCTGAAATTGGAAAATACCGTTCCGTTAACTTTGGTGACGATGATCATCATCATGGATTCTCACTCTACCGACTTTTTGACTTTCGCTTCGTTGAGAATCAGTACTGTCATGCTCGGGATTTTATCAGCTTTTGTGGTGAATATGATCTTTCTACCTCCGAAGTACGAAACACGCCTCTTCACTTCAATCCATGAGGTCAGCGAAGAAGTGATTCGCTGGATTCGCGTCTCTATTCGTCACGCTTCCGATCATGCATCTGTTAAAGAAGACATCGATAAGTTGACGGAAAAGCTATTAAAAGTCGATCAATGGTATTCGTTTTATAAAGAAGAACGCAGCTATACTAAGAAACAACAATATGCTAAGGCACGCAAATTGGTATTGTATCGCCAGATGATTGCCACCTCCAAGAAAAGCCTTGAAGTTTTAAGGCGCCTGAACCGTTTTGAAAATGAATTGATAGAGCTTCCTGAACACTTCCATATGATGGTCCAAGAACGCTTGGAAAGCTTGGCTAGTTACCACGAACAGCTATATATGAAGTATGTGGGCAAGTTGCGGCCAGAGCATAGCGAAGGTTCTGGTGCAGATGCCATCATAAAACGCAATGAAGTAATGACAATTTTTGTAAAAGAAATAAATTTAGCACATGAGGAAAATGAAGACGAGTTTTCAGTTTATCATTTAATGCACGTCTTATCAGCCATATTGGACTACGAAGAGCAGCTGGAACATTTGGATTTACTCATTATCGCTTACTTGAATTATCATTCAGAAGAAGTAGACAGCGATCTTGAAAATGCCATATAAAAAAAGTGTGAGGCGATTGCCTCACACTTTTTTTATGCTTGAGAATGTATAACTTTTAGATTTTTTTGTTCAGACTCCAGCGCCCAGATCCCAGAGATGTAAACCACTTTGATTGTGCGAATGAAAACATGTCGCTTCCCTAAAGTGACTTATGCCCATCGAGAACCCACAGGATGTGGGTCAGCTACCTATTACAAGGTGAAGTCGTGTGTTTAGGTTAATTTCAGCTGCTGGGCCGCTTGTGCTTTTCTTATGACTTCATTCGCGGATCCAAAGCATCGCGCAAACCGTCACCCATCAAGTTAAAGCCAAGAACTGTTAACATGATGGCAACGCCTGGGAAAATCATGGTCCACGGTGCATTCGTCAAATACGAACGTGAGTCTGCCAGCATCTTGCCCCATTCCGGTGACGGCGCCTGTGCACCCAACCCAAGAAATCCGAGAGCCGCTGCTTCGATAATGGCGGTCGCAATTGCCAACGTTCCTTGGACAATAACCGGTGCCATGGAGTTCGGTAGGATATGCGAAATCAGGATTCTGTTGTCTTTCATACCGATTGCTTTTGCCGACATGATGTATTCGTCTTCTTTAATACTTAATACTTTCGAGCGAATCAAACGCCCAAAATTTGGTACGTTAATGATTGCAATAGCAATTAGTGCATTACGTAAAGACGGTCCAAGAACCGATACGACCGCAATCGCCAATAAAATACTTGGAAATGCCAGCATAATATCGAAGATTCTGGAGATGATCGTATCCACCCAGCGTCCATAATAACCAGCTAAAATACCTAAAATACTACCTACTACAACCGATCCAATGACCGCTAAAAAGCCGACCCATAATGAAATACGTGCGCCATACACAACCCGGGATAAGATATCCCGGCCAAAGTCGTCCGTTCCCATCCAATTTGTGGAAGAAGGAGGCATAAGCCGTTGAGACAGATTTTGTTCATTGATGCCCTGCGGTGTAAAAAGCGGACCGAAAATTGCAAGCAGTACGAAGAATATGACAATCCCCATTCCGACAACCGCTACTTTGCTTTTACGGAAACCTCGCCATGCCTCTTTCCAGGGACCGGCGACTTTCTGCATTTCCTCTTTGTCTTGATTGATTGCTGTTTCAGCCAATGTATATCTCCTCCTTCCTAATCATATTTGATGCGTGGATCTACCAAGCCGTACAACAGATCAACAAATAAATTGATCATGACAAAAATAAACGCAACAATCAGAATCCCTGACTGAATGACTGGATAATCGCGGAAGCCAATCGCTTCGTAAATATAACGTCCGATTCCAGGCCAGCCAAAAATGGTTTCTGTCAAAATAGCACCACCAAGTAGCAGTCCCATCTGAAGTCCGATAATCGTCAACACCGGAATAATGGCATTTTTAAGTGCGTGTTTGTACACCACCCAAAACATCGACAAACCTTTTGAACGAGCTGTTCTGACATAATCTGAACGCATGACTTCAAGCATGCTTGAACGCGTCATTCTGGCAATGATCGCCATCGGAATTGTCGCTAAAGCAGTACCCGGCAATACAAGATGTTTCAGAACAGTAGCCAATTGATTAAAATCTCCTGCAATCAATGTATCAATCACATAAAAATTCGTAATGACATCAACAGGATCTCGGACATTTTCCCGGCCCGTAGTAGGAAGAATCCCCAATTCGATTGAGAAAATCCACTGGTTCATCAATCCCAGCCAGAAAATTGGCATAGATACGCCAATCAAGGCAATAATCATCGCCAAGTAATCAAACCATGAATTTTGGAACCAAGCTGAAATAATACCCGCGTTGATTCCGATAATCACTGCAATAATAATAGCGAATAAGGAAAGTTCAATTGTGGCAGCCAAATAAGGCCACACTTCATCTACCACTGGAGTTCGCGTACGAAGTGATTCTCCTAAATCTCCTGTAACCAGTCCTTTCAGATAATCAAAGTACTGAATATACCAGGGATTGTCCAATCCCAAATTTGACCGTAATGCCTTTATCGCTTCTTCGGATGCTTGTTGACCAAGGATGACTTGTGCAGGATCACCAGGAATTGCACGGATGATCATAAACACGATAAATGTCATACCGAGTAAAACCGGGATTAACTGTAGAAGCCGCCTTCCTATATAGTGAAGCATCTTCTTCACCTCTCCATCTCTTGCAATATGTATAACAGTAAGAAAAAAAGGAGGAAATCATCCCGACTTCCTCCCTTGAATTGCCTACTCTAAATCTACTGAAGCCAATTTGTCAGAACCTGTTGGATGTGCTTTGAAATTGATTACGTTATTCCCACCAGCCAATAGCGGTGTAGAATGCGCAAGCGGAACCCAAGGAGCATCTTCATGGATGATTTCCTGAGCTTGCATATACAATTCATTTCTCAAATCTTCATCGACTTCTGATTGTGCCTCAATCAGGATATCGTGCAATTCCTGGTTTTTGTAATACGTGTAGTTGTTTGTGCCAACATTGTCTTGGTCAAGCAAAGCATATAAGAAGTTATCTGCATCGCCGTTATCGCCAGTCCATCCGAGTAAGAATGCATCAGCTTCTCCGTTTGCAGCTTTTTCAAGATAAGTAGCCCACTCAAACGACACGATTTCAGCAGTTACGCCAACATCAGCCAAGTTCTTTTGAATGGCTTCTGCCACTTTTTGGCCATCCGGCATATATGGACGTGGAACTGGCATTGCATAAAGTTCCATTTCAAAGCCATCTGGAAGACCCGCTTCAGCCAATAATTCTTTTGCACGTTCAGGATCATATACATAATCTTCGATGCTGTCGTTATATCCACTAATTACCGGTGGAATCGGATTTTTCGCTACTTCTGCACGTCCTTCGAAAAATGCGTCTACAATCGCCTGTTTGTCGATTGCGTGGTTGATCGCTTGACGTACTTTTGGATCATCAAATGGTTCACGTGTCACAGTCATTCCTAGGTAGCCAACGTTCATAGATGGACGCTCGAACAATTGAAGATTTTCATCTCCTTCGATTGTCCCTGCATCAGAAGGTGTGATTCCGTCTGCCAAATCAATTTCTCCTGATAATAAAGCGTTTAAACGAGCTGAGTTATCTGGAATCGCGCGGAATACCACTTGATCCAATTTCGGCTCGCCATCTACCCAATAATCGTCAAACTTTTCGATTGTAATGGTATCGTTGCGTTTCCATTCAACAAATTTAAATGGACCTGTTCCAATCGGTTTGTCGCCAAAAGTGTCGCCTGCTGCTTCAAATGCAGTTGGCGAAGCAATCGCGAATGGGCTCATTGCCAGGTTTTTAAGGAATGGTGCCTGTGGACGGTTTAATGTAAAGGTAACTTCGTAATCGCCTGTTGCTTCAACAGATTCGATAACATGCCCTTCGTCATCACCATATCCCCCGAACATAGAACCGTAGTAAGGGTATTGTTCACCGTCACCGGCAGCCCAGCGTTCAAAGTTCTTGACGACTGCCTCTGCGTTGAAATCAGTATCATCATGGAATTTAACGCCTTCTTCCAATGTGAAGGTATAAGTTAATCCATCTTCAGAAGCTGTCCAATCAGAAGCCAATGCTGGTTCGATTTCTGTATCCTGCTCACCAAAATTCACTAATGTATCAAAAATGTTTTTTGTTACTTTAAATGATTCACCGTCCGTGACTGTGATCGGATCAAGAGAAACCGAATCGCCTCCGCGTCCAAAGATCAACTGCTTCTCTTCGGTAGATCCACCTTCACTGCCACTTTCTTCTGATCCATTGTCAGAACTACAGCCATAAAGAGCTGTTGATACTAATAAAAGCAACAAAAGTGTCCACGATAAGAACTTTTTCTTCCCCAAAATAACCCCTCCATTTTTTCTATTTATTATCATTGCGGCCTGGATTCTTCGTAAAGATGACAGGCAACATAATGACCTTTTTCAACCTCTGCAAAAACTGGCACAACTTTTGAGCAAATGTCCATTTTAAATGGACAGCGCGTATGGAAGCTGCAGCCGCTCGGTGGATTTGCAGGGCTTGGAACATCTCCGGAAATAACGACTTCTTCTCGGATAAATCCCGGATCCGGAACCGGTACAGCAGCCAATAACGCCTGCGTATACGGATGTAACGGTTTTTCATACAAGTCTTCAGTATTGGCAAGTTCCGCCATTTTCCCAAGATACATAACGCCTACCCGGTCACTGATATGGCGAACTACCCCCAAATCGTGGGCAATAAATATATAAGTCAGCTTCAGCTCTTTTTGAAGATCCTGCATCAAGTTTAATACCTGCGCTTGAATCGATACATCAAGTGCTGATACCGGTTCATCTGCAATAATCAGTTTCGGATTTGTCATCAAAGCACGTGCGATACCAATGCGCTGCCGCTGACCGCCACTGAATTGATGTGGATAGCGTTTAGCATGGTAACTGCTCAATCCAACAATTTCTAAAAACTCATGTACTTTCCTTTTTCGCTCTTTTGGATCGCCTATATCATGGACATTAAGCGGTTCCATTAAAATCTTCTCGATTGTGTGACGTGGATTTAATGAAGCATAGGGATCTTGAAAGACCATTTGAATATCTCGGCGCGCTTTGCGCATCTCGTTATTCGACAAACTAGTCAATTCCTGACCATCAAAGGTAACAGTACCTTCGGTTGGTTCTAAAAGTCGCATCAACATTCGTCCTGTCGTGGATTTCCCGCAACCTGATTCACCGACAATACCTAAGGTCTCGCCTTCTTGAACAGTAAATGATACATCGTCCACCGCTTTAACATGATTGCTAACTTTACCTAAGATTCCAGATGTAATCGGAAAATACTTTTTCAATCCTTCAACTTTTAACAACGGTTCTGTCATGAGACTGTACCTCCTTCGGATCAAATAGGAAACAGCGGGTTTGATGATTATCCGCTGTTTGGTACAGCTCGGGGTCTTCTACAGTGCAACGATCAAAAGCAAATTCACAGCGCGCTGCAAACTTGCAGCCTGTTTTTATCGTTCCGGGTTTAGGAACGTTTCCGGGAATCGAATACAAGCGCTCTTTTTTGAAACGCATATCTGGAACCGACTCAAGCAAGCCTTTTGTATAGGGATGCTGCGGATCATTGAAAATTGTCTGGACTGGACCTTCTTCGACCACTTTCCCTGCGTACATGATAACTACACGTTCACAACTTTCAGCCACTACCCCTAAATCATGAGTAATCAGCAGCACCGCTGTATTCAACCGTTCGTTGAGACTTTTAATCAACTTCAGAATTTGAGACTGTATGGTCACATCAAGTGCTGTTGTCGGTTCGTCCGCAATCAATACTTTCGGATCACATAGCAGAGCCATCGCAATCATGACGCGCTGCCGCATTCCGCCTGATAGCTGATGCGGATAATCTTTCATCAAGCCTTCTGGCCGAGGCAGACCTACCAAGTTCATCATTTCAATTGCCCGCTCCTGAACCTGTTTTTTTGACCAATCCTTTTTATGAATCTTAATCGCTTCGCGGAGCTGATTGCCAATTGTAAACAACGGATTTAACGAAGTCATTGGTTCCTGGAAAATCATCGCAATATCATTGCCTCTGATTTCCCGCATTTCTTTCTCGGATAATTTCGTCAAATCTTTATTCTGAAATAAAATTTCGCCATTTGTAATTTTCCCTGGCGGACTCGGTACCAACCCCATTATGGAAAGTGAAGTAACACTTTTACCACATCCGGATTCACCGACAATACCAAGCACTTCGCCTTCCCGTATGTGAAAATCCACATTATCTACTGCTGGTATCTCTCCATCATCTGTGAAAAAGGATGTTTTCAAACCTTTAACGTCTAAGATGGTTTTGCGTTCATTCATGATGCTCCCCCTTTTGCACGAAAATGATTCAGATTATTCTCCCTTTTTTAATTATACGTAATATTATTATTAATGCAATATCTTTTTGGGTTTACTGGAAGTTCCAGACATAGGAAAAGAGCCTCCAATATATTGGAGGCTCTTAGAACGATTAATTAAAATGCTGAACTTGGAACAGGTTGTGATATACACCCTGCTGCTTCATCAGTTCATTATGCGTTCCACTTTCCGCGAGTTTGCCGTGGTCGATAACTAGAATTTGGTCTGCATGAGTAATGGTTGAAAGCCGGTGCGCAACGATTAAAGTCGTCCGGTCGTGCGCTAGACGCTCTAATGAATCCTGAATTAATGCTTCGCTCTCAAGGTCAAGTGCTGAAGTTGCTTCGTCTAGAATCAGAATCGGCGGATTTTTTAGGAACACGCGTGCAATCGCGACGCGTTGTTTTTGTCCACCAGATAATTTCACGCCGCGTTCTCCAACTTTCGTGTCATAACCTTCCGGCAGCTGTGAAATGAATTCGTCCGCATTGGCAGCTTTCGCTGCTGCAATCACTTCTTCATCCGTTGCTCCCGGTTTCCCCATCAAAATATTAGCTTTTACAGAATCACTAAAGAGAATAGAATCCTGCAACACTAAACCAATTTGGTCGCGCAATGTGTGAGTCGTTACGTCACGCAGATCATGATCATCCATGAAAATGCCGCCGTTTGTTACATCATAAAAACGTGGAATCAGGGAAACAATGGTCGATTTTCCACCACCGCTCATTCCGACGAATGCAACGGTCTCTCCAGGTTTTACTGTGAAATTCAAATTGGATAATACTTCCGTTCCGCCATCGTTATAGTGGAAGGAGACATCACGGAATTCTAGTTTACCATCAACCACTTTCAAGTCGGTCGCTTTTTCTTTATCTGTCACATCGTAATCTTCATCGATTAATTCAAAAACGCGGTCCATAGAAGCCAAAGACTGAACTAAAGTCGTTGAAGAATTGACCATTCGACGCAGCGGATTGTACAAGCGTTCGATATAGGCAATAAATGCCACCATTGTACCCAGCGTCAAATTGCCTTGGATCACTTGGTAGCCGGCATAACCGATGACCAATAATGGCGCAACATCTGTGATGGTATTTACTACTGCGAACGCCTTGGCATTCCATTTGGTATGGTCAATTGCCTTTTCCAGAAACTGATCGTTCGTATCGTTGAAAATTTTCTGTTCGTGCTTTTCCAGCGCAAAACTTTTGATGATGCTCATTCCCTGAACACGCTCATGCAGGTAACTTTGAACATTGGCTAAAGCCTGTGAGCGTTCGCGTGTCAAATCACGTAGCCGCCCAAAGAAGTACTTAACGCTGAATGCGTAGAACGGAAACGCCAACAATGCAACAATAGTTAAAGAAACGTCCATAGTCAGCATAATGATAATGGCGATGAGAATTGTCGCCAGATCTAGCCAGACGTTCATCAAGCCGATCATGACAAAATTTTTGGTCTGCTCAACGTCATTGATGATGCGCGAGATGATTTCGCCAGCACGCGTATTTGCATAATAACGCAAACTCAAACGCTGCAAATGTCCGTACAAATAGCCTCGGATATCATACAGAATCTTATTGCTTACATACTGTGCGTAATATTGACGATAATACTCAATCGGTGGCCGTAATAGGAAAAAGACAATTGCGGTTCCCCCAAGCCATAAATACAGCTGTTCCAGCTTTTCTGCATTCGACAGTGCATCCGCTCCGATAATGTCATCAATGACGATCTTGATCAGCAGCGGAATAAAAAGTGGAATCGCAAATTTGAATATCCCGATAAAGATCGTCAGTGCAATCTGCCAATAATACGGTTTGACAAACTGCATATAGCGTTTCATACTACTCAAACTCTTCACTCCATTCTATTCAAAACGAAAAACCTGTTGGCAAGCAACAGGTTTTCATCTTAATCACGAATCCGGTTTAGTCTATGAAATTCATAGCGGTTCGTCCATACTTCGATAAAGTCCTGGGCAAATGGCCCTCTGCGCTGTTTAATCCAGCCGATCAGCTTCTCTACATTGCGGTGAAGAATTTGATCAATCACTTCAGGATAACCCATTTGCCGCTTATGGTCTTCGTATTCGTCTTCATCCAACAGCGTGTAAGACATGTCTGGAAACACTTTGACATCCAAGTCATAATCGATGTATTTCAACGAGCTATTATTATAAACGAATGGAGAACTGACGTTACAATAATAATAAACACCGTCTTCTCGGAGCATGCAGATGATGTTGAACCAATGCTCTGCATGAAAATAGCAGATTGACGGTTCGCGCGTCAACCAAGTTCGACCATCGGATTCTGTCACTTGCGTCCGCTCATTTGCACCAATTACAATATTGTTGGTACCTTTTAGTACCGTTGTTTCCTGCCAGACACGGTGGATTCGGCCGTTGTGTTTATAACTGTGGATTTGAATTGTTTCACCCTCCGCAGGAATCGCCATGTACTATCCCACCTTCTAGTCTAAGCCTTTGTTTATCTGCTATTTCAGTATTATATCAATCAATTCTGAAAACATACAGCAATAAGGCATAAGGACCAAAGGATTACATGACGACTGAACGACCACCGTCGACTATAATCGTTTGCCCGCGGATCATGTCCGAGTCAGAAGAAATCAAGAATAAAGCAGCTTTGACCATATCGTCAACCTCGACCATCCGACCTGCCGGCGTGTTGACACGCGCGTCGTTCAATAAATTGTCACGGTTTGGAAAATGTTTCAATGCATCTGTATCGAGTGCTCCGCCAGATACCGTGTTGACTGCAATTCCGAGTGGCGCCATTTCTACAGCCAAATAACGCGTAATTGATTCTACCGCTGCCTTTGAAACACCTATCGTCGTATAATTTTCCAAATAACGAATAGATCCCAGTGAGCTGATGCCAACGATTTTACCGCCCTTATCCATCAGTTTTGCGGCTTCTTGTGCACCGAACAGCATCGCTTTCGCGTTAATATTCATCGTCCAGTCCCAATGTGATTCTTCCAGTTCCATAACAGGGCGCAAAACACCGGAAGCCGCATTGGATACAAAAACATCTAGTCGGCCAAATTCTTCTTTAATCGTCTGGAACATCCCACGCAACTTCTCAACATCTCCTACATTGGCACGGACCAATAAGGCTTTTTGTCCTCTTGCTTCAATTTCCTTTACGGTATCGAGTGCAGCGGATTTACTCCGCGCATAATTGACAACAATATCATATCCTTGATCAGCAAGGGCAATTGCCAGTGCTTTGCCAAGGCCTTTGCTGCTGCCAGTGACTAATGCTACTTTTTGTTCTGTCATAATCATACATCTCCTCTTTGCTGTAAAGATATTTTCATTTTTTGAACCGGTCCTGCGATCGGCAACAAATCCAATTCTTCTGCCGTCACCCATCTCATATGATTAGGTGCGCTTATATTTTTGCTATCGGCAATAAAGCCATCCACGTTCCATATTAAATGAGAAAAGACATGTTTGAAAGAAGTAATTTTTTCAGCTTTGTCCACGATCCCTTTCAAACTTTCCGACAATTGCTCTTCAATTTCCACTGGCAGGATATCTACTGCAGTTTCCAACATCGGAAACTGCCACATATTTGCTAGTAAACCGGAAGCAGGACGTTGCTCCATAAGGAATTTGTCTTCGTTACGAATCGCTATCATTGCGTATTGCAACGATTTGGTTTTTTTGGTTTTGGTTTTAATCGGCAGGACGTTTTGTTTGCCTTCATGAAAAGCAGCACAATGCTCTCGTACAGGACAGAGCAGACATTTCGGCGAAGTTGGCGTACAAATTAGCGCCCCCAATTCCATCAATCCTTGGTTGAATGAAGAAGGATCTTCATGGCTGATGATTTCAGTGACTGCTTCTTCGAAAATTTTACGCGTCTTTGGCTTAGCGATATCTTCCTCAATCAATAGAATTCGAGATAATACACGCATGACGTTGCCATCCACTGCATGCTCTGGAATACCGTAAGCAATGCTTAAGACAGCCCCTGCTGTATAAGGACCAACACCTTTCAAAGAAGAAATTTCTTTGCGGTTGTCTGGAACAATCCCTCCATAATTTTGAGCTACTTCTTTGACTCCAGCCTGTAAATTGCGTGCCCGAGAGTAATAGCCCAGCCCTTCCCATTGTTTCAGCAAAATTTGTTCATCGGCTTGTGCCAAGTCGTCTAAGGTGGGAAATTTTTCGATAAAGCGTTTATAATAAGGAATAACCGTATCTACGCGGGTTTGCTGCAACATAATTTCTGAAATCCAGATTTGATAAGGGTCTGCCGTACGTCTCCAAGGCAAATCTCTTTTTTCTGCTGCGAACCAATTGATTAAGTCATTTTGAAATTGTTTTTTTTCTATTTTAATGGGGGTTGCCTCCGTTCAGCTTGATTATTCCAGCCCGGTTTCGGGTATGTACGAAAATGAGGAATGAGTTTATTTTAACAAAACTTTTTAGTTCCCCATAAAATAAACTTTTTTAGAAAGGGGATGAGCCAATGGATACAGGTACTCATATTGTCATGGGCATTGCCCTTGGCGGCTTTGCAATGGTTGATCCAGCCGTCGCCAGCCACCCTGTCACCATGACTGCTGTCGTTTCCGGTGTCATCATCGGTTCTTTGGCGCCAGACGTTGACACCGTTTTGAAGCTTCGTGACAACGCTGTTTATATTCGGCATCATCGAGGAGCTACCCACTCGATTCCCGCAGTGCTTTTGTGGCCACTGTTAATAGCAGGTGCATTATCGCTTGTTTTTCCAGAAGCCAACCTGCTCCATCTGTGGCTCTGGACTTTCCTGGCCGTCTTTATGCATGTGTTTGTTGACATCTTCAACTCTTATGGAACACAGGCTCTTAGGCCGATTTCCAATCGATGGGTTGCACTGGGTGTCATCAATACATTTGACCCCATCATTTTCGGCGCACATGTGCTGGCTCTCATGATATGGGCATTTGGTGCTGATCCTGTTTGGACTATCGGCATCCTATATCTTGCCATGTTCTTCTATTATATTGCAAGATTTGCAGTGCAAGGAGCTATCAAGAGCGCTGTCCGGAATACTATTCCTGGTGCTACTGAAGTTTTTGTGGCGCCAACGATGCGCTTTTTCCATTGGCGCATCGCTGCCGACACAGATCGCCATCATTACGTAGGACGTGCCTATGGCCGGACCATCAACATCTATGATAAATTTATGAAGAAAGAAATGCCTGAAAACAACTTAATCCAAGCGGCGATGAAAGATAAGAATATTGCTGCATTCGTTTCATTCTCTCCATTATACCGCTGGGAAATCAACGAGTATGGAAATATTTATGAGGTGCGGTTGATCGATCTCCGCTACCGTAGCAATGACTATTATCCGTTCGTTGCCGTAGCTCATTTGGATAAGGAATGTAAAATTATCAATTCTTATACCGGATGGATTTTTAGCGAAGATAAGTTAAAGAAAAAATTGGATTTTAGCCATAACTAGAAAACGCACACCCCAGGGTGCGCGTTTTCTTTTTTTAATGCTTAAAAAGCACAGGGGTTCATAGCCGTGTTCAGTTTGACGGCCGCCTCCACTCTTCTTATTGCCCAGCTTTCGGGGCATAAGTCACCACAGCTGCGTGGCAAAGAACGCAGTTTCGCCGGTCTGTCTTATGCCCATCAGAGCTATACGGGCGCTTGCGCTTTTCTTTTAGTCCTTCAACAAATGTGCGTATTTAGGATTAGTGCTGGCAAATTCATGAATTTTATCGCCATAGCTATCAATCCATTGGCGCATCACTTTCTCAACAACCGCTGTTCCTTGATAGTCGTATCCAGCTTTCGCGTAAGACGACTCGAAATCAGATGCCAGCAGTTCAATCCAAATGCGCGCTTTTTCTTCTGTAAGATTCGGATTTTTTTCCTGTAATTCGATTGTCAATTGATCAATAATTTCTTTCATTCGCTCATTTCCCTTCTTTCAACGGGCGCAGCATAGAAATTGGTAGCGCTTCCGTATGTTTTTCTCCGCCCATCCGGTACCCCCAGGCAAACCGCCCTTTTAAGTAGTCGATTTGGAAATAGACATTGGGGTCTCCTTCAATGCGATACACCTCGCCTTTTTTAAAATCTGCTGGATCCAGCAAATATGCCGCCGCCATCATGGCTTTTCGTTCGAGCACGGCAAATTCATTGACGATGCCCAATTGCTCAGCTTTTCTGGCTTTTTCTTTCAGACGCCCAATTTCCCCTCGAAGTTCATGCTCTGTCATGTCGCTGTAAGGTTTTTTTTCAGTCATCTTCAAGCTCCTTCTTGTCTAGATAGTCATTGATCACTTCACCGGGAAACCCTTTTTGGTACAATCCCTGTTTGACTTTCGTTTTTAAATCGTAGCCTGTCAACTTGGAGCTGTGCTTACGCCATAATTTATCTCCTTGTTCTGCAACAATTTCCAGCCACTGATCTTCATCTTTTTCAAGGTTCAGCTCTTCAATCGCTAGCTTAATCAGTGAATAATTATAGCCTTTTCTCATCAAGGTATCGGTAATTTTTTGGTGAATCTGACTCGGAGTTTTCATCTTTTCCTTGATGGCAATTTTCTCTGCGAGGCCTTTAGCAACTTCCAATTGTTCTTCTTCGGAATAGGAATCTAAAACGTCTTTTTGCATCTGTTTATCAATTCCTCTCTTTTGCATATCTTGCTGGATTGCGCGCGGTCCTTTTTTGCCTGATTTGATTTGCGTTCTCATCAGCGCTTCTGAAAATTGTTGGTCATCTAGAAAACTATGGACATATAATTTCTTAATCGCTTCATCTATTACGGCATCGCCATATTCTTTTTCTTTTAGCTTCTGGCGTACTTCTCCTTCACTTCGCATCCGGAAGCCAAGGTAATAAAGGGCTTTGTTGTAAGCTTTCCGGACTTCATCTTCGAAATTGACTTCTTCGATAGTCCATTGATCCAGCTCTTTCCCTTTTATCAGCTGATACCTGATAAGCACCGCTTCATCCACGCTAAAAGCATATTTATCTTCGAAAAAGATATTATACCTTTCAGGGTTTTTCTTTCCCTGTGTGATTTTTGAAATAATCGGCATTTACTGGCACCTCTCTTCTCCTTATATTATACACCTTAAGGACAAAAAATGGCATAGCTTAGAGCCATTAAGGGTATGCTAAAAGAAACAGGAGGCGATAGAAATGAAAATTGCGATTACGGGTGGAACTGGATTCGTCGGTAAAGAATTGACGCGCTTATTACTCGATCGAGGTGATGAAGTTACTATTTTGACGAGAACACCGAAAACGACAGCCGATAAAATTACATACGTCAAATGGTTGGAGAAAGATGCTGTTCCGGAAAACCAATTAGAAGGCGTTGACGCTTTTATTAATTTGGCTGGTACTTCTATAAACGATGGCCGCTGGAGTGAAGAACAAAAAAAACTGATTTATACAAGTCGCATGGACGCAACTAATGAATTATTGCGCATTATCCACAAACTAGATAAAAAACCAAAAGTTTTGGTGAATGCGAGTGCTGTCGGTATTTATCCGCCGTCTCAAACTGTTACCTATACAGAAGCTTCTGCTGATCTTGGCTCTGATTTTCTAGCACAAACTGTTCGGGACTGGGAAATTTTAGCGCACCGAGCCGAAGAAGATGGCTTGCGTGTGGCTTGTGGCCGATTTGGTATTATCCTCGGTAAAGATGCAGGTGCTTTGCCTTTGATGGCGTTGCCTTACAAAATGTTCGCAGGTGGCACAGTCGGCTCCGGCAAACAATGGTTGTCATGGATTCACATTAAAGACGTGGTAAGGGCACTGGCTTTTGCACTGGACAACAATCAGCTAACTGGAGCCTTTAACGTCACGGCTCCGAATCCAAAGCAAATGAAAGATTTCGGCAAAGAAATTGCCCACGCCCTTGGACGACCGCATTGGATTCCTGTTCCATCGTTTGCAATGAAAACGGCTTTAGGCGACAAAAGCCAACTCGTTCTCGAAGGTCAGCGAGTCCTACCTACTGTCCTCGAGCAACAGGGGTTCCAATTCAAGTTTCCTAATTTGCGATCGGCACTGGCTGATATCTATAAATAAGACTATAATGAGGAGATGATTAACTGAAGGATGTGAGTTCCATGAACGAGAAACCTAGTATTGAAGAAGGCCAGAAATTGCCGATGACCATTAAACGGCTTGGCATTAACGGCGAAGGCATCGGCTATTTTAAGCGCAATGTGGTATTTGTACCGGGAGCTCTTCCAGGTGAAGAAATTACTGCGCAAGTAACTCTGGTCAAGCGTAATTTTGCACAAGCACGCATTGTCAATATCCATACCGCTTCTACGCACCGCCAGACACCGCCTTGCCCAATTTATGAAGCATGTGGCGGCTGTCAATTGCAACATATGACTTATAACCAGCAGCTAGTTGAAAAGAGAGATCTTGTCTTGCAGGCATTGGAACGCTACTTGAAAGGCACGAAAGTTCGTGTTGAGAAAACCATCGGCATGGAAGATCCGTGGCGTTACCGTAACAAAAGCCAATTCCAGACGCGCCTGAAAGGCTCGAAAGTTATCGCTGGATTGTTCGCAGAAGGTTCTCATCAACTTTTAGATATTGATGAATGCATCGTTCAGCACCCTGATACAACGGTAATTACGAACGCAGTCAAACGAATTTTGGAAGAATTGAAAATGCCGATATACGATGGCAAGACGATGAAAGGCATTATCCGCACCATCGTTGTCCGCACCGGCGTAAAAACTGGTGAAATCCAATTGGTGCTGGTGACGACACGTTCGAAGATTCCACAAAAAGAATTATTAATGGAACGTCTAAAAAAGATTGATACCAATTTAGTATCGATCGTCCAAAACATTAATAAAGAAAAGACTTCTTTGGTTTTCGGGGACGAAACTGTCACATTGTTTGGCAAAGATACCATTCACGAAGAGCTGGGTGAACTGGCATTCGATCTGTCAGCGCGTGCCTTCTTCCAACTCAACCCGACTCAAACCGTGAAACTATACGATGAAATCAAACGCGCAGCTGAATTAACCGGTAAAGAAACAGTCGTCGATGCTTATTGTGGCGTCGGAACGATTGGACTTTGGTTAGCGGACAGTGCCAAAGAAGTTCGCGGAATGGACGTTTTACACGAAAGTGTCGTCGATGCAAAAGCCAATGCCAAAGCACAAGGCTATACGGCGAAGTACGTCACAGGTACAGCTGAAAAATGGCTGGAGCTTTGGAGCAACGAAGGATTCGTGCCTGACGTGCTAACAGTGGATCCACCGCGCACAGGGCTCACTGATTCACTGTTGCAAACCATTTTAAAAGTAAAGCCAAAACGCTTTGTCTACACGTCATGCAACCCTTCCACGCTGGCAAAAGATTTGCAGCAATTGACCAAAATCTACCGCATTGAATACATTCAACCGGTTGATATGTTCCCACAAACTGCGCAAGTGGAATCAGTAACAAAATTGGTATTGAAGTAAGAAAAGCGCAAGTTGCCTTGTAAATTCGACGGGCGTCAGACGCTCAGGCAGCGGTGTTTTTCAGCCGCACAGCTAGAGTGGCTTACGACCCTAGAATCTGGCAGCTGGAGCTAGACAATAAAAAAGCTGGAGCAGAGAATTTTACTCTCTGATCCAGCTTTTTTGTCGGCTTACTTTATACAACATCTGTCCTTGTCGTATTGCCTTTCAATGCAATCAGCATCAAAATCAGCAACAGAATACCGGCGATCAGCAATAAGAAGCTGAATCCTCCCGAGTATTCAATAAACAGGCCACCCAGCGATGGCCCTGCCAGGCTCCCGATACTGAACGCGATTCCGCACAGTAAATTGCCCGTCGGCAATAGATCTTTCGGCATCAAGTCCGCCATATACGAAATGCCAAGCGAAAACGTAGAACCGACAAACATGCCGGCTAGTGCAAAAAATCCTACAGTTAGCCAGGGATTGGATTCGTAGAAGCTGGCTATGGTAAATACAGCTGCTCCCCCCGCCAGAATTAGCAGGAGGACTTTCCTTCTGCCGATTCGATCACTTAAATTTCCCAATGGCAGTTGTGTTGCAATCGCCCCCGCTGAAAAAGCTGCCAGCATGATGGAGACCATACCTACTTCCATCGACTGGCGCAAAGCGTAGACCGGATAAATCGCGTGGAGTGAGGCTTCAAGAAAACCATAACCAAGCGGAGGCAAAAACGCGACCCACGCAATGAGCAAAGCTGCTTTAAAACGCCCCAATGTTCCTTTCGCAGTCATGGAACCTCCAGAGAATTCCGGAAAGTCATTCTTCAACAAGAAAACCAATGACCAAGCTGCCAGACAAAGCAACCCTGAAACGATGAATGGCAAAGCTTCAAACACTTCTACCATCGGCACAAAAAGAGGGCCTGCTCCAAAACCGATACTGAAAGACATACCGTAAATAGCGATATTGCGTCCCAAACGGTGTTGCGGCGACGTACTCGTAATCCAAGTTTGAGTTGAAAAGTGCAATGCTTGGTCACCGATGCCAATTAAAATGCGGAGTACAAACCAAAACATCACCGATTTCCACAATGGAAAAAAAAGTAAGGAAAGGATAACCAATCCCCCTCCGACTAAAATCAGTGGCTTGTAGCCGAACTTTCGCAATTGTGGCTCCATAAATGGAGCAATTACTAACGTACCTATGTACAAACCGGTGGCACTCAGGCCATTCAAAGCAGATGAGACACCATCTTGCTCAAAAATAACCGCGATTAGCGGCAGCAGCATCCCCTGCGAAAAACCGGATATGGAGACGATGGTCACTAGAATCCAAAACCGACCACGCTCACTTTTTAAGAAATTCTTCATGATGCCTCCCTGAATAAGCACGTTTTTTTGTATTTAATAAGAATTCAGATACAATTCTAACATAGGAGGCGTTAGGGATGAATTATTCAATGAACGAAAATGGCTTTACAGGGCATTTGCCCTTTGGTGAGCTTCAAATTTCGAGCAACGAAGAGCACGGTTTCCGTCCGTATCAACTCTTGGTTTCGTCGTTAGCAGTATGCAGCGGAGGGGTCATGAGGAAAGTGCTTGAAAAGATGAGAATGCCTGCTGAAGATATTCAAATTGAAGTAAAAGAAATTGTGCGCAATGAAGAAGAGGCTGACCGAGTGGAGAAAGTTCACCTGCACTTTGTAATCACTGGGGATATCAACGAAGAAAAAATGCCCCGCATTTTGGAATTGACCCGGAAAAATTGTTCAATGGTGCAATCGGTCCAAGATTCTATTGAAATCATTGAAACCTTCGAAATCCATTAACGATCATAAAAGGCTCATAGCGTATCTGATGTCAGATTGCGGATGAGCCTTTATGTTTTATATACAGTTAAGTTATCTTTCATAATCCCATTTTCGGCTAAGACACCGATGAAATGTGCGAACCCCCTCCTTTGAATTTGCTGATGTTGTGGTTTGGTTTCGCTGATTCCCTTCGGCCTCCCCTCTCTATTGATTAAGTTTAACTTAACACAAACTTTAAATTAAGTAAATATTCAAAATATAAAAACCAGTAAAATAATTAGTTCTACCTATAGTTATTGAAATTGTCCCCATTATCCGTTACGATTAACATGCGAAATGAGGTGTATCAAGTGGGGAAATCCATTACCAACAAAGAACAGCAGGTCTCTTATATGAAACAACGCTTAAGCATGTTTTTGGAAGTACTAGATGCTATTGAACCTGAAAACACGGAACTTGAAGATATTGATCGCTTAATCGCGATGGTCGATGACTTGGATGACAAGATGAAACAATTCCAGGGTCGCCCAGCTGAAAAACAATGAGCAGAAAATCCGTTGCCGGACAGGCAATGGATTTTTCTTTTGCCTTTTACTTTAGGGCAAGCTTCTCTATTACTCAGAAATAATGTGATAGACTACAGAATAATAGAAGTTTAATTTTTTCCTTCTGCACCTACGTCCTTTAGAATTTTAAATTCGACAAATGGATCCAGAAAGGCAGGTGCCACTCATGCTATTTTTAAAAACACATATCGAATTGATTGCCTCGTTGTTTTCAGGATTTTTAATTGTCATCGCTTTTATATTAGACCTACAACAGTATTCCACTTATTCAGTCATTATCTTTTTACTAGCTTTTGTAATTGGTGGCTATGCCAAAGCTAAATACGGCATATTGAAAACTTTAGAAGATAGACAATTAAATGTTGAAATCTTAATGATTTTAGCAGCAGTCGGCTCTTCTATCATTGGTTATTGGGCAGAAGGCGCCATCCTGATTTTCATCTTTTCTTTAAGTGGCGCGCTAGAAACATACACAATGAACAAAAGTCGCAAAGAAATCACTTCCTTAATGGAACTGCAACCCGAAGCCGCTTGGCTGATTAGAGAAGGGCAAACGGTGCGGGTCCCTCTAAACGAGCTGAGCACAGGCGACCTTATTGTCGTAAAACCGGGTGAACGGATACCGGTGGATGGCGCTTTGCACATCGGCCAAACCGCTGTAGACGAATCTGCCATTAGCGGCGAAGCTCTTCCTGTCTCAAAGTATGAAGAAGATGAACTATTTGCAGGGACAGTCAATTTGTCAGGGGCCATCACGATGGAAATGACCAAGCCCAGCTCTGAAACCATGTTCCAGAAAATTATCGACTTGGTTCAATCTGCACAAAGCGAGAAATCTCCTTCCCAGCAATTTATCGAACGCTTTGAAGGTCGTTATGTAAAAGTTGTGCTTGTCATTTTTGTACTCATGTTGTTTGTGCCACATTATCTTTTTGTTTGGGATTGGAATACGACTTTTTACCGGGCCATGGTCCTGCTGGTAGTGGCTTCGCCTTGTGCTCTTGTCGCTTCTATCATGCCTGCTACGCTTGCTGCTATTTCCAATGGAGCTAAAAGCGGCGTCATCTTCAAGGGCGGTATGCATCTCGAGAACTTAAGTGTGGTCCGAGCCATCGCTTTTGATAAAACCGGCACATTAACGCGGGGCCAGCCCGAAGTTACGGATTTTGTCATTCGAAAAGGAGCGGATCCTCAACTTGCGATGGCCAGAATTGCTGGAATCGAGTCTCAATCCAATCATCCGCTAGCCAAAGCCATCAATGATTTTATCGTATCAAAAGGTATTGTTCCGTTGCCAAACCTATCCATTGAAGATGTCCCGGGCAATGGCTTAAAAGCAACTATTGACCGGGAAGAATTTCTCGTTGGAAAACCTAAGTTTGTAGATGAACAGCTGGCAGAAGAATTTGAAAATGGACTTTTGACGAAACTGGCCAACCAAGGAAAAACAGTCACTTTCGTTCGTGACAATGACGGAATACTTGCGGCCATGGCATTGAAGGATACGGTCCGTGATATCACCAAATCAACAATTAAAGAGCTGCAAAAAGTAGGCATCTACTGCATCATGCTAACGGGTGATAACCGCAAAACGGCAGCCGTTATTGCCAAGGAAACAGGCGTCGATGATTATATTGCCGAATGCTTGCCGGCAGATAAAGTGAAAGAGTTGAAAAAACTGCTGGAAAAATATCAGTACGTGGCCATGACGGGTGACGGTATAAATGATGCTCCTGCGCTGGCGACGGCAACGACCGGCATCGCCATGGGTGCAGGGACCGATATTGCTCTGGAAACTGCTGATGTCATTCTGATGAAAAACGATTTATCGCGCATTGCCTACTCAATCCGCCTTTCTCGAAAAATGCAGCGCATCGTGAAACAAAACATCTTCTTTTCAGTTTCTGTCATCATTCTCTTGATTATTTCTAATTTTTTCCAAGTCATCACCTTGCCGATTGGCGTCATTGGCCACGAAGGTAGCACGATTTTGGTCATTTTAAACGGCTTACGCATGCTCAATCGAAATGTATAGAAAAAGGCATCCTGAATTGGTAATCATTCAGGATGCCTTCTTTTTTTAAAATGCCGACGTTCTTTCATCACTGCGTTGATCTGTCCACCAATTATCAATAACATGGCTGAGATATAGAGCCAGAGCATCAAGATAATAACCCCACCAATACTGCCATAAGTAGCTGAAAAGTTACCGAAATTACTGACATAAATTGAAAATAGATAGGAAGTCAACAGCCAGCCGATTGCAGCAAATGCTGCTCCTGCCAGAACGCTCAAAATGTTCATCTTCACATTCGGAGCTAGCCAGTAGATAATTACACAGGCAACAAATGTGATGATCGCCGGAATGGTGAAGCGGATTGAACTCCACAGAGCAAGAAATCCTTCTTCCAATCCTAGAAACGAAAAAATCAGCAATCCAAGCTGCTCACCGAAAACGGGCAAAGCCAAAGCAACTATTAAAATAAAAATCAACAAAATGGTCATCAAAATCGACATTCCCCGTGCGATTAGGAGCGGGCGATTTTCCATTACTTTATAAGAAAGATTTAAAGATTTGATCAAAGCATCCATACCTAAACTTGCCGACCAAATCGTCGCTAAAATACCAAATGATAACAATCCGGTGTTTTGATTCGTCAAAATTTCTTCCAGTGTGCTCTCAATCAGTAAATAAACCTCTGCCGGAACAACTTCTTCCATGAAACTATAAATTTGATCTTGCGATAAAGACAAATACGGCAACAGGGTTACCAGGAAAATCAGCAAAGGAAAAATTGACAAGAGGAAAAAAAACGCCAACTGTGCTCCAAGTCCTGGCACGTCGACGTCTTTAATCCGCTGAAGCAATTCTTTCAGAAAACCTTTCCCCGTAGTCACATCATAATTGACTGAATGATCAAGGTCTTGGTTCTTTTGCTGTCCTGCAGGTTTCATAGGAGTAATCGGATTACGACCGATTCCCGGGATTTGAGTTCGTGCCAGACTGATTGCCTGTCCCGGAGTTGTTATTTGATGTTGAAGAGTTGTTATTTGACGACGAATTGTTGTTTGATTCTGAAGAGGAATCCGTATCATCTGTCAAAGATGAACTCGGAGAAGGATTGTCTTCTTTCACCGCTGACATTACATCGTCCTTCGTTTCAAGGACTGCCTCTTTTGTTTCCATAAATGCCTCTTTTGTTTCCAGTGCCATTTCTTTCACTTGTGGAGACATTTCCTTCAACTCATTTACTTTGCTGCCCACATAAGATGCATCTTCAGAAATGCGTGAATACAGATTTTGTGCTCTTTCAGCCTGATGCTGGAAAGCCTGCACCAATTCATCTCTGTTTGAAGCATAATATTTTGCATTGTTAGTTGCTTTTTTTGATTTCTGCACAACGTCGTTTCTTGTATTACTATCAAGTAGTGAGACAATAATCCCCACTGCTGCTCCTACTAATAAACCTGTCATCAATTTGTTTTGGCTCATCCTTAAATTCCTCCCAGTATAAAATATGTTTTTCACATCTGTTAGGAATTTTCCCTAATCTTTAAAAATCTAAACACTTAAATAAAAGTTATTTTTTAAAATAGCTTGACTATATTGAAAAAGTTTCGGAATATTATGTTTATAGGAGGTTTTAAAGAAAGAAAAGAAGAGAAAAAGGGGGAGTATTAATGGCACAGATCGAAGAACTATTGGGCACTGTCAGCGGTTACGTATGGGGACCGCCTTTATTGATTTTATTAGTAGGAACTGGAATTTTTTTAACTATCCGACTCGGCGTTCTGCAGATCCGTCTATTGCCTTACGCCTTGAAATTGGTCTTCACCAAAAACACGGACACAACCTCTAAAGGGGACATCAGCCATTTCCAGGCACTTTCCACCGCAATGGCGGCGACAGTCGGGACCGGTAATATCGTCGGTGTTGCAACAGCGGTCATTCTCGGTGGACCGGGTGCTGTCTTCTGGATGTGGTTTTCTGCATTCTTCGGGATGGCCACTAAGTATGGAGAGGCTGTACTGGCAGTCAAATACCGTGTGGTCGATGCCAAAGGCCAGATGGCTGGAGGACCGATGTACTATCTTGAACACGGATTGAAACAAAAATGGTTGGCAGTTCTTTTTGCCATCTTCGGCGCGATTGCCGCTTTCGGAATCGGCAACGGTACACAATCAAACTCTGTTGCTTCCGTAGTCCGCGATACATTCAGTGTTCCAACATGGATTACAGGAATCATTCTAACAATATTTACTGCTTTGGTACTGCTCGGCGGCATTAAGAGCATTGGCCGCGTCACTTCATACTTTGTTCCTTTTATGGCGCTATTCTACATAATCGCAGGAATTATCATTATGATTTTCAATATGGATCTAATTCCTGGTGCTTTAGCCACAATATTTAGTGCGGCATTTACAGGTGAAGCCGCAGTCGGTGGTGCTATCGGTGCGGCTATTCGATATGGTGTAGCGCGAGGCGTGTTCTCCAACGAAGCAGGACTAGGATCTGCTCCGATTGCAGCAGCTGCTGCAATTACAGATCTTCCGGGACGTCAAGCGCTGGTTTCCATGACACAGGTATTTTTCGATACGATCATCATCTGTTCAATTACAGGCGTTACAATTGTTATGTCTGGTCTTTATACAGATGAGTCACTTGAGGGAGCTGCATTGACAACAGCTGCCTTCGAACAATTCCTGGGAGGTGCAGGTCCGATCATCGTAGCTATCGGCTTGATTTTCTTTGCATCTTCCACTATTATCGGTTGGTCGTATTACGGAGAAAAATGCTTCCAATATTTGTTCAAGAATCCAGCATTGCTAATTGTTTATCGTATCGCTTTCGTGTTGATGGTTTTCGTCGGGGCAACGGTTTCACTGGATGTTGTCTGGACATTCTCTGATGTCATGAATGGTTTGATGGCGTTCCCGAACTTGATCGGACTTCTTGGTCTATCTGGCGTCATTGTCTACGAGACAAAACGTATCATTGCCAAAATCAAAGAAGAAAAAGAAGCCGAACGAGCTGGAAATTGACATTACATTTGAATAATGAAATGATAAAGCATACCCATCCGAAAGGCAGGAACTTATCATGGACTTATCAAAACCTTCTACAGAAAACGTCAGTTATATGATTGAAGAAATAAAAGCGAAATTGCGCATGGTCAATGTTGATGCAATGAAAGCTGAACATTTCAACGCTTCACAATACGAAGATTTGCATGAACTTTATGAAATGGTCTCCACTCGGGACAAGTTCAGTACGAGTGAAATGCAAGCCATTGCCACAGAACTTGGTTCATTACGGAAATAAGACAGTCAAAATCCCCTGAAGGGTAACCTTTCAGGGGATTTTGATTTTGTAGCATTAAAAGTTCATCTTATGCCTGTCGGAGCAAAGCGGTCGTTTCAGCTTTTCTTTGTCCAGCTTCAGAAGCCAGGTTCTCGGGTCATAAGTCATCCCGGCTGTGCGGCTGGAAACACGCCGCTTCGCCAGTCTGTCTTATGCCTGTCGAACCTTAACGGCTTCCTCAGCTTTTCTTTGTCTAGCTTCAACGACCTGCCCCTCGGGTCATAAGCTGTCCTTCCTGTGCGGCAAAGTTCGCCGCTTCGGAAGTTCATCTTATGCCTGTCGGAGCAAAGCGGTCGTTTCAGCTTTTCTTTTCATAATGCACGACGTACCAGCCGCCTTCTTTTATGACGGTTTGGATGCTGAGTAGTTCGAGTCCTGCTTGTTCTCCCCACTCGGCTAATTCTTCACGCTCAGGCAAACGGTATAAGTTATCGAATGACGAGAAAAAGCTATTAAAGACATTAGCGAAAGGTGGGCTATCACTGCCTCCAGCAATGGGTGTGATTACGGATAACATTCCCTTTTCTTTCACCCAGCTAGCCAGTTCATTAAATAGTTCTTGGCGTTTTTCGAGGTCGATATAGTGGATAACGTTATTCATCATGACCATATCCTGCGGCTCGGCAGGTTTGTATTGCCAAAGATCAGCGTTTTCAATGGAGATATTCTGATTTTCTTTTGTCAGTTTTTTCGCGACTTCTGTTACGGAAGGGCTGATTTCGATTCCAGTGAAATGTGTATTTGGAAAACGTTCCGCTAATTTTTTAATATAACCCCCTTCACCACAGCCAATATCTAACACTGTATCAGCTGCTGTTTCTTTCAGACGCCTTGTTATTTTTGGCAAAGCCAATACTTCTAGCAATCGACTTGTTTCCGCCACAGTTGGTGCATGCTTTTCTTCATCGTAATGCAAACGTTCTTGTTTACGCATCATATCGGGATAACTCAAAAGCGTTGGAATATGTAATTCCATCATTTCTTTCAGCAGAACGCCTGAGGAATTATTGCCTTTGGGTTTTGGTAGTTTCCAAGCATTCCACGTTTTGTAGCGTTTTCTTCCTGATTCTTTCAAATGCCCGATTGATACCCCCACGCTCACCCATTGATTCAGCAAGTCTTCGTCCAATTGCAGTGCATCCGCTACATCGTGTTTAGTTACCGGACGTTCAAAGGCTTTAAACAAATCTAGTTCATAGCCCACATACGCATGCCAGCTGTATAAAAATGGTTCGTTACGCTTCATATACATTCTTGCTTTAAACATCTTCATAACATCAATCATTTGAGTCCCTCCGTTTTCCATGGATAATCGTCTTCCGGTGTATAATACTTCATTTCTTTCGTATCCTCTGTCAAATTTTTCATACGGACTGGCATAATTCCTCCTTGAATAAAGCGATCACGGAAATTTTCTTTCCACATGCCAAGCCCTGAAACATTCAGCATCTGTTTAAAATGAAGAATCGGATCCTCCTCCATGCGATCAAATGTCCGCTGTCGTATATAGCTCACCGGTTTGAATGGAAACGAATAAGCAAGTGCTGCTAAATGGCTCAGCTGAATAACATGCTCTGCACGTTTGTAGCGGACAGTTTCATACCATTTTAAATTACCTTGATCCATTTTGCTTTCTTCGAATATATCTGCTGTCAGTTCACCAAGAATATCGGCATCCTGAATTGCCATATTCATGCCCTCCCCTGCCATCGGGTGGACAGCATGGCTGGCGTCACCAATAATAGCCTTGTTGCCTTTCACGTAAGAATTAGCATGGTACATGACGGGAATCATCAATTGGATTTTTTTCCAATCGGTAAGTTGTTGGACATATCCATCTACCGCAGGAGCCAAATCTGTATATAGTTTGTGAAAGTGACGAATTGGCTTTTCTTTTAATAGCTTGTAATCTCCTGGTGGAATTAAATATACACTACGAACTTGGTTATCCGGTAATGGGAAAAGTCCTAAAAAGCGGTTATATGTAGAAATAATTTTACCATCAGTAAAATCTTCGGCTCGCGGGAAAGTGACCGTTAAAAAATGATGGTTGTACGTAGTTTGTTTTACTTCAATTTCCATCGCTTTACGTGTGACGGAAGAACGGCCTTCAGCTCCAAAGAAAAATTTGGCTTCTACTTCGAATTTCTCTGTACCTTTTTGAAGTAACGCTGTGTTTTCTCCATATCCTTTGCAGGCAGTGCCTTTTAAATAGTGAAAATTTCCAAACTCACATGCTGCATTTAAAATGACTGACTTCAACTCTTCATGATGCATCATATAAGCAGCATTATACTTTCCTGGCAACACACTATAATCCATGAAAGCTTGATCTTTTACTTGCAGGGAGCTTGAAAGTTCAAGCATATCTAACACTTTAATCTCGTTAGAACGATCACTTATCTGCTTGTATAATCCGAGGCTATCGAATACCTGCATGCTTTTTGGCTGAAGGAGCTCCCCCTTATAGGTAGGTGCCTTGACAGCCATCCGTTCGGCGAGGACTACATCGATGCCGCGCTTTACCAATTTCAATGCCAGCGTCAATCCACCGATCCCACCCCCGCCAATGAATACGTCAGTTTTCATCTGCGTCATCCCCTTCTTTCTCCTTACCCTATCTTTAGGACACTGAAAACCCTTTAAACCTTTCCTACAAAAAAAGAAGCCCACAAATGGACTTCTCTTCACAATTCATTCTTAAAGTTGGTTATATGCTACAGCGAGCTCTGCTCCTACTTTCGCATTATGCTTGACCAATTCAATATTAGCGACCAAACTTTTTCCTTCAGTCAATTCCTTAACTTTCCCTAGAAGGAATGGCGTAACTTCTTTGCCAGAAATGCCGTTTTCATTCGCTTCAGCCATAGCCAGGGCAATGATACCGTTGATGAATGACTCTTCCAAGGCATGTTCTGCAGGAATTGGATTGGCGATAACTACTCCACCTTTTATTCCTAAATCCCATTTTGCTTTCAGGACTTGCGCGAGCTCTACTGCATTGTCGCTGCGGAAAGTTAGATCGAAACCACTCGAGCGTGTATAGAATGCAGGCATATCATCTGTTTGGAATCCAATGACCGGTACCCCTTTTGTTTCTAGGTATTCCAATGTCAACCCGATATCCAGAATAGATTTTGCACCCGCGCAAACGACAGCAACTCCAGTATTCGATAACTCTTCCAGATCTGCTGAGATATCCATTGTCGTCTCAGCCCCTCTGTGTACCCCGCCGATGCCACCTGTAGCGAAAATACGGATGCCTGCAAGTTCTGCACAAATCATCGTTGCTGCGACAGTTGTAGCTCCGATTTTTTTTGTGGCGATTAATTGACCAATATCTCTTCTTGAAACTTTAGCAACTCCAGGCGTATTGCCGAGCAATTCCAGCTCTTCTTTAGACAAACCAATTTTAATCTTGCCGTCCATAATTGCAATGGTTGCAGGAACTGCTCCATTATCACGGATGATTTGCTCGACCATACGAGCCGTTTCGACATTCTGCGGATAAGGCATACCGTGTGAGATGATCGTCGATTCAAGTGCCACAATCGGTTTTTTGCCCTCTAGTGCTTGTTGTACTTCAGTTGAATAAGAAATTATTGATGTCATTGTAATTCCTCCAGTTCTTTTTGTAGTTGTACCGATGTTAGTTCATGACGAACAGTCGCTTTGCTTTCCAATGTTTTGGCTGCATTGACCATACCTGTATGAATAACAGTTTCAAACCCTTGATCATTCATCACACTATGGATAATGGCACTGGAAAATGCATCTCCAGCTCCCGTTACATCAGCGACTTGATGGACTTGCATCGAATGGTAATGGCGGATGCCAATGGAATTCCCCGCTATCGCTCCATCTTTCCCTCCTGTGACGACCACCGCTGCCGCTCCCATATCCAGAAGCTGTTGAACGGCCAGATGCCAGTCATCTTTTGAATCAATCGGCATCTGCAGATACTTACTTGCTTCGTCCCGATTCAGGATCAACCAGCTGATACCTGTCAAATCATTGCTCAGACGATCCATTTTTGGAGCAGATACCGGAATAACAGCTAGCGGGATTTTATTGGTAAAAGCCAACTGCCGAACATATTCTACGGTTTCGAGCGGACAATTTAGATCGATTACGAGAAAAGCAGCTGACAACAAAGTACTGTCATTTTTAGAGATAAGCTCCGGCGTCAAGAAATCGTAGATCTTCATATCAGCCATTGCCAGCAGCATTTCGCCATCCGGCTCCAAGATCGCCGTATACGTTCCTGTCGAAAGCCCGTCAATGGCTTTTGTTAATTCAGTTGACATGAACAGGCTTGAAGCTGACTCGATCACATTCCATTCCGGATCATTGCCGACAATAGACAAGAGTTTGACTGAGTGGCCAAGCCGTCCCAGATTCTCGGCAACATTTCTTGCCACACCACCGACACTGCCGGTAACTGATGACGGATTTGAGGTCCCCATCTGCGCCGGCTGATCGATCAAGAATTTTCTATCCACATTGGCGCCACCGATACAAATAATTGTTTTTTCTTCTGGCAATACGTACGCGCGTCCCAGAATCTTGCCTTGGCGCATCAGATTCGAAATAAAGTTAGCCAGCGATGGCCTAGACATATTCAAACGTTCCGCCATTTCCTGTTGAGACAAGTACGGATTTCGCCGAATCAATTCCAGTATTTCTACTTCTTTCTGATTCATTTTACCACCCCCGCCCAAACATTTGTTTAAATCATAAACTTTTATAATAAAAAAAGCAAGAAAAATAATGTTTCGAATATCGTTACAAATCATTGCAGGCTGTGACTGAAAATTGCTACTATAGAAGAGATGAGAGGAGAGATTTATTTGACATCTTTTAATGAAAAATTGTCCCGCTATGCTGAACTAGCTGTAAAAGTGGGAGTAAATATCCAACCTGGTCAACAACTCTACATTGCTGCGGCCATCGACTTGGCTCCGTTG
Organism: Planococcus antarcticus DSM 14505; assembly: GCF_001687565.2. Taxonomy (NCBI): domain Bacteria; kingdom Bacillati; phylum Bacillota; class Bacilli; order Caryophanales; family Caryophanaceae; genus Planococcus; species Planococcus antarcticus. The sequence continues at coordinate 1,045,828 of NZ_CP016534.2, read as the reverse complement.
GTTCGTTTGATTACACAGAAGGCATACGAAACAGGCGCTAAGCAGGTTTACGTCGATTGGAATGACGATGCGGTTTCGCGTCTACGCTTTGAATTGGCCCCAGAAGATTCATTTTCGGAATATCCTGCCTGGAAAGTACAGGAACGTGAGCAATTAGCTGAACAAGGCGCTGCTTTTATCAGCGTAGTATCCCAAAGTCCAGATCTTTTGGCAGGCATCGACTCAAAGCGAATTGCTGCTTCACAAAAAGCAACTGGACAAGCGTTGAGCAAATACCGTCAGTACGTCCAATCAGACAAAATCAGCTGGACTGTCATTGCAGCACCTTCCCAAAAATGGGCAGCTAAAGTCTTTCCAGATGTACCGGCAGGGCAACAAATCGACACGTTGTGGGATGCAATTTTCAAAGCAGTACGTGCAGATTTGGATCAGCCAATCGAGGCATGGAGTGAACATGACCGCCTGCTGCACACCAAGGTCGATTACTTGAATGACAAGAAATACGCAAAACTTCATTACACATCACCTAAAACAGATTTGGAAGTCGCTCTTCCAGAAGGACATCTTTGGTGTGGAGCTGGATCGATCAATGAAAAAGGCGATCCTTTCATGGCGAATATGCCGACTGAAGAAGTTTTTACAGTGCCGCATAAAACAGGTGTAAACGGCTATGTATCCAGCACGAAACCATTGAGCTATGGCGGCAACATTATCGATGACTTTAAAGTGACGTTTGAGGATGGAAAAATTGTTGATGTAACAGCTGCACAAGGCGAAGACGTCTTGAAGCAGTTAGTTGCTACAGACGAAGGTTCTCATTTCCTTGGTGAAGTGGCATTGGTTCCTCATCAGTCACCGATTTCTGATTCGAATATTTTGTTCTACAACACCTTGTTTGATGAAAATGCATCAAACCATTTCGCTATCGGAAGTGCTTACGCATTCTGCCTCGAAGGTGGGAAAACGATGTCGCAAGAAGAGTTGTTAAAATCCGGCTTGAACCAAAGCATTACCCATGTCGATTTCATGGTTGGCTCTTCAGAAATGGACATCGACGGCGTATTGGAAGACGGCTCGCGTGAACCGGTTTTCCGCGCTGGCAACTGGGCATTCTAAGTATCGATAATTCGACACTTATTTTTTCCTGCAAAATCAGGTATACTAAATATTGATAATTACAGGTAAGAAAGGAGTTATCATTATGATTTATGGCATTACTGTCACACTCGGCTTTATGGTCGTAATTTTCATGTTTTTCTTTACGCTTCTTCATTTTCTTGGGAAAGAGCTCCATTCGCACGATGCAGAGCATGTAGACCCTATCCCTGAAAAAAAATACTAAGCGACAAAAACCGGCTTCTTCATTGGAGCCGGTTTTTATGTTCTTTGCTGCGCAATATATTGTATAATTTGAACTCAAAAGTTAGTTTTTCCGCTAAGAAACGTGAGTTAGGCGAGGAAATCTTTCCAGGCGGATGCTTTGGTCCCACAGGATGTGGATCATGCAACTGGTGCGACAATCGCGTTACCAGTTGCAGCTAAGCCTCTTCGTCGCAAGCTCCTGAGGGGCTTCCTGAATGTAGCTTTACTGCACCAGCAGCAAAGTCATTGAACGAAGAGTTCGGGCAATGGCTTTGCGACGCAGCCAGCACAGCAATTCTAAGGTACGAGATTTTAGGCGAAAATTTGTGGAATACGTATAGCCGAATCAATGTTAGCGTAGATTTTGAGTTTAATTTGTATGGAAACGAAAGTATTTTTCTTTTCGGCTACGCTTTAGGTTCCTTCGACACTTTCACTTACTCCTCTATAATGGTAAAATTCTTACTAGTCAGCGTCTTTATTCATAGGAGGAATTCATGTATGTTTTCTGCAATAGATATCGGTATCGATCTAGGAACCGCAAATATATTGGTTTATACAAAAGCGAAAGGCATTATCATAAATGAACCTTCCGTGGTTGCACTGGATGCGAAAACACGGACTGTTCTGGCCATTGGCGATGAAGCAAAAGCCATGCTCGGCAAAGCTCCTGATTCCATTCTGGTCATCCGTCCCTTGAAAGACGGTGTCATTGCAGATTTTGATGTCACTAGAGATCTCTTGAAAATCATCATGCAAAGAGCGGCCAAGCAACTCGGCAGCGCTTTTCGGAAACCCAATGTCATGGTTTGTACGCCTTCTGGAGCTACGACAGTCGAACGTCGCGCTATTCACGATGCAGTAAAGCAAAGCGGTGCTAAGACCGTCCACTTGATTGAAGAAACCGTAGCGGCCGCTATAGGCGCAGATTTGCCCATCAGTGAACCGGTCGCAAGCGTTATCGTGGATATTGGTGGTGGTACTACAGAAGTCGGCATCATCTCCTTTGGCGGAGTGGTTTCTTCTAACACGGTCAAAGTGGCCGGCGACCGCATGGACGAAGACATCATCCACTACGTCCGGAAACATTACAATGTTCTGATCGGTGAACGCACTGCTGAAAACATCAAAAAGGAAATCGGCTATGCGCCCGTTCCTCATGAAGTTGAAAACATGGAAATTCGCGGCCGTGACATCATGAGCGGATTGCCGAAAACCATCAATTTAAGTTCTCTTGAAACGCAGGAAGCGCTGAAAGAATCGTTGTCCGCTATTTTGGAATGCATTCGCGCAACCTTGGAAAATTGCCCGGCTGAACTGTCCGGTGATATGGTCGACCAGGGAGTTGTCATCTCAGGAGGCGGTGCATTGCTGAAAGGTATGCAGGAGTGGCTGTCGAAAGAAATTTCGGTCCCTGTCCACATCGCCCCGCAGCCGCTGGAGTCTGTTGCTATTGGAACAGGACTATCACTTGGCATGATCAAACAACTGGAGAAAATGTCGCGTTAAACATTGAAAGAATCAAGGCAGATCCCGAGTGAGTGGACTTACCTTTGTTCTTTTCTTTGACGGGATCCCCTTCGTAATGGAATGGTTTTTTTGAAGAAGCTTCCATAATAAAGGGTTTTGCTATCAAAAAAACGTGAAAATATGACTTTATTCTTAATTTCGCATATTATACTTGTTTCAATTCGCCTTTTTCAGAAATTTGGATTAAACTGAAAGAGTAGCAATCGATGAGGGGGAAGCACAGATGGCTTTATTAGATGAAATTTTGGATTATAACGAAGAGTTTGTGAAGGAAAAGCATTATGAGGAGTTTATGACCACCAAATTCCCTGACAAGAAAGTGGTTATTTTGACATGTATGGACACGCGCCTTTTTGAAATGCTGCCAAAAGCGATGAACTTTAAAAATGGTGATGTGAAAATTGTCAAGAGTGCCGGGGCTGTCATCAACCATCCATTTGGCGGCATCATGCGGAGCCTGATCGTAGCCGTATACGAATTGAATGCAGATGAAATCTATATTATTGGACACCATGACTGTGGCATGTCCTCTATTAAACCCGAAAAAATCCTTGAGAAGATGAAAAAGCGTGGAGTAGATCAAAAAACCATCGACATGATGGAGTATTCCGGAGTTGATTTAGAAGGCTGGCTCCGTGGATTTGATGATGTAACGGAAAGTGTCGCCCACAGCGTCAATATGGTTCGAAACCACCCCTTGCTGGATACTACAGTTCCTGTCCATGGCTTGGTCATCGATCCGACCACAGGTAAACTAGATGTTGTTATCAACGGAAACGAAAACCGCTGAGAAATTCTCAGCGGTTTTGTTTTTGGTAATAGATATAATCGAGGGTTGCACCCTCCTTGCCGAATTGCCGGAGGAAAGATGTAATCTGGCCTCTATGGTAACTGGCATGATTAACAAAAGTGAATAGCATTTCTTCTCTAGTTGTGGAAAAATCGTCTCCAAGCATATTCTGGTAATCGAGCGTTTCCTGCCACTGGTGTTGAGATAAAGAAGCAAAAAACAATTCCATTTCAGCATACAACAGCATAAAGGCTTCAATCGCTTTGTCTATTGTTTCCACATCGAAATGTTCAAATGCCGGTTTGGATATACCAGACATCCGCAGCAGCCACAGTTTCTCCACTCCGATTACATGCTCTAGCGTCGCTTGGATTGAAGCAAAGGAATTTATTCCTTCTTTTTGGTAAAGCTCTTTGCCAAACGTTTGAACGTGTTCCAAGCAAGCCAGTGTCGCCCATTTATGATAAGAGAACATTTTGTCTTTATTCATCTTTCGCGCACCTTCTTCCACACTTTTTAGGATTCAAACCAACGCTGCATCTCTTTCCACCATTTTTTATAGGTGGCCTTGCCCTTTCAAAACTCGTCTTCAATCATAGCGTAGTAAAAATGATCTTTCCATTCGCCATTAATATAGAGAAACTCCTTTAACAAGCCTTCCCTACTAAATCCTGTTTTCTCCAAGACACGAATAGAGCCTTCATTTTCCGGGGAGACGTAGGCTTCGATTCGGTGGAGACGGAGCTGTTCAAACCCAAAGACAGTCATCAGTTTTACGGCTTCCGTCGCAACACCCTTGCCGATATACGCTTCATCGATGGAATAGCCCACTAAAGCGCTTAAAAAAGGCATTCGTTTGACGCTGTAAAGAGAAATATGCCCAATCAGTTTATTGGTAGCATGCTCATAAATCCCCACGCTGTATTCTCTGTTTTCTCTCGCCTGGTAAACCGATTCCCGAATTTTTTCCCGCTGAACGGCTGTAGAAAAATAACTGTCCCGGTGACGCGGTTCGTACACAGACCAATAATCCCGGTTCCGTAGCAGCAATTGCACCATTTCTCCTGCATCTTCCACTATTAAACTGCGCAGGTAACAAGTCTGCCCTTCGAAAAGCAAGTTCATACTAAGCCTCAGTGGATGTCAGCGAAATGAATTCCTTGGCATCTTGAACACATAAAGCGATTCCTTTTTCCCAAAAAGCCTGCTGAGTGATATCTTCATCCAAATGCTTCATCGCCAAGTCTTCTGCTGACATCACCGCTGTATCGCGAAGCAAAGCTAGGTACTTTTCTTCAAAGCTGCTTCCCTCTTCTAGTGCTTTCGCATATACGCTCAAGGAGAACAAATAGCCGAAGGTATACGGGAAATTGTAAAATGGCACATACGTGATATAAAAATGGAGCTTAGATGCCCAGAAATGCGGATGCGTTGAAGCCAAACCACCCGCGAATCCTTCTGTTTGCGCTTGCTCCATCAATTCATTTAATCTGGCGGCAGGCACGACACCTTTTTTGCGCTCTTCGTAGAAACGAGTTTCAAAAAGGAAACGCGAATGAATGTTCATAAAGAAAGCCACGCTTCGCTGAACTTTATCTTCCAGTAAGGCGATTTTTTCTTGATCGGATTGTGCATTTTTCACAGCCGCATCTGCAACAATCATTTCAGCAAATGTAGAGGCAGTTTCTGCTACGTTCATCGCATATGACCGGTTCAACGAATGGACAGGACGCAAAGCATAAGTATGGAAGGCATGGCCGAGTTCATGCGCCAAAGTTGCCACGTTAGACATTGATCCGCTATAAGTCATGAAGATACGCGATTCCTCACTTAACGGCAAACCGGTGCAAAATCCGCCTGGCCGCTTGTTCGGACGGTCTTCCGCTTCGATCCAGCCTTTTTCAAATGCCTGCTGTGCGAACTGTTCTAGTTCAGGACCAAACTTCCCGAACTGTTTGAGGATGAATTCCGCGCCTTCCTGATAGGAAAACTGCTGCGTACTTTCTGTCACAGGTGCGTCAACGTCATACCAATCCAGTCCGTCTTTTCCGAGCAGTTTGCCTTTTTGGTTTAAATAGTCGACGAAAGGTTGTTTATTGTTGCTGATAGCTCCCCACATAGCATCCAATGTTTCTTGTTTCGTGCGGTTGATATGCAACGGCTCCTGAAGCGGATTGTCCCACCCTCGTTTTTTATAAGTTTCTAAACGAAAACCGGCGATGGAATTCAAGGTCTTGGCAAAAAACTCTTCTTTATCTATCCAGGCTTCTTCTAATTTTTCATAGGATTCTTGGCGGACGGCAGCATCTTTATGAGAACTTAAGTTATTCGCTTGCCCGACAGATAATGATTTCGACTTGCCATCCACAGTGACTGTTACATTGATTTCTCCAACCAACATATCGTATAACTGGCTCCAGCTATGATAACCATCGACGCTCAGTGCTGTGATTAGGCTTTCTTCTTTTTCAGACAGCAACATTTTCGCTTCTTCACGCCATTCGTTCAAAATAAAGTTGAACTCGCGCAAAGGTCCTTGGTTCAACAACTCTGCCCAAACTTTGCCTTCTACTTTCGACAAGTCCTGCTGAATTTTCTGGAAAGAATTTTGGAAACGTGCCGAGAGAGAAGACACTTCACTTTCCAGAATTCCTGCTTTCTTATCTTGCGTATTCTGAGCCATTAGACAGCCGATCAATGCACCGGATTGGCTTAAGTGTTTCATCAAACCGCTCATCTGCTCAAGCAAGTCGGCTAGTTTATGAGCGTCCTCTTTTGCAGTCGGCACTTCAAAATTGTGAATCTGCTCTTCAAATTCAGAAAGCTTTGTTACCGCTTCGTTCATATGCACCCGCAATTCCTGTGATTCGCTGCCTCCTGGAAATAGCGTATCCAAATCCCATCTTTCTGAATAGTTAACTGTCATTTTTTTATCCCCCTGGTAAACTAAATTTTCTAAAAATACTTCTTTAGTATATCATTTTTCTTTCCGAAACCGGAACAATATTCCACTTCTCTAGTTAACACTTCACCTTATCGCCATTTTTAGGGGATTTTTTAAAAAAGGATATTTGTTGATTGAAACCGCTACAGGTATACTAAACAGAAGGGGGGATTTCGCATGATTCGTATTTTGCTTATGACAATCGCTTTTATCGCTGTGGTCGTCATGAATACTTTAGCAAACACCTTGCCAATTAATGGCCAAACTACAGGCGAAATTTCTAATCGGCTCCTTGTGTTATTTACACCAGCCGGTTATGTATTTTCAATTTGGTCTATCATCTATCTTTTGCTGGCTGTTTGGATCATTGCTTTCTGGATGCGTTTAAGAAAGGGAGAAATTCCCTCATCCAAGATCGCCTTATTCTTTATCTTAAGCTGCGTTTTCAATATTAGCTGGCTACTATTATGGCATTATGAATTTTTCGCCTGGTCAATCGTCGCCATGCTCGGTTATCTGGTTGCATTGATCGCTCTTTATCTACAATACGGAAATTCGGAAAGAACGTTCACTGAACGGCTGCCAATTTCGGTTAACATGGGCTGGATCAGCGTGGCCACCATCGCCAACATCAGTTTCGTTCTAACTTATTATAATTGGAGCGGCTGGGGACTCAGTGACCAACTTTGGACAGTGATCATGCTAACAGTAGCGACTGCGCTTGCTTTGCATATTCGCTTTCACCACGCGGACATTCCTTTTGCATTGGTTTTCATTTGGGCGTTCATTGGGATTGCCGTCAAGCACGGAACAGACGAAATGCTAGTGACAACAGCTTCCCTTTTCCTTAGCGGCGTCATATTAACCGGTATTTTATTAATAAAGAAAAGAACTTCACCGATAGTTCAATAATGCTGTGGACGGCTCGATTAGAACGAGTATGTCCACAGTTTTTTTGTGCCGTAGAACTTCTCTCGTGAAATAAATAAGAAAAAGAGATCCAGTCGTTTGAACTGGATCTCTTTAATGCTTAACGTATGCGGTTTTTTATTTTTCCAGTTTGGTCAGCAAGATTGGTTCACCTTTTGTAACAAGTACAGTATGCTCAATCTGCGCTACTAAGGATTGGTCCGGCGTGATGAATGTCCAGCCATCGCCTGACTCTACGATGTGCTCTGCCTTTTGTGAAATAAACGGCTCTACCGCAAGAACCATGCCTTCTTTAAGAATAGTCGTCTCCCACGCGTCGTAGTAATTTAAAATATGCTGAGGGGCTTCATGCAATGATTTACCGATGCCATGCCCGGTCAGATTCTTAATGACGAATAAACCTTGTTCTTTCGCTTCGCGTTCGACTGCTTTACCGATTTGGTTTAGTTTTGCACCGGCTTTGACTTTCGTCATCGCACGGTCAAAAGCTGAAGCAGCGGCTTCACAGATTTTTTCCTTATCTGCATGTCCTTCACCTACGACAAATGAAATTCCGGTGTCGGAGAAAAATCCTTCATACGATCCTGATACATCAATATTGACAATGTCTCCGTCCTTGATCACGCGGTCACCTGGAATGCCATGAGCTACTTCTTCATTAACACTGATGCATGTAAATCCAGGAAAATCGTATTCTGATTTTGGACCCGAAACACCGCCCAGCTCCTCGAATAATTTACCACCCAATTCGTCAATTTCCTTGGTGGTGACTCCCGCTTTGGTTGCAGCTTTCATCGTTTCCCGAATTTCGGCCACCATTTGGCCGGCTTTTTTTAACATTTCAATATCTTTTTCAGTAGTTGCTATCATCAATTACCCTTCTTTCAAGCTTTTCTATTCAAGAATTATACCACAAAATTATAAGTGAGGCTCTTCTCCAGATTTAACAACTGCTGGATCTAAGCATAGAAAAGAAGACTGCCAAAGGACAGCCTTCTAGAGTTTAAGCTTCTGCATCCACCAATTTTGGTGCGGCCGAAAAAAGCGCAGCACAGACAAAAGCAGCCAGCAAGAATACCGGTATCATGTAAGTCGCATTATAGATGACCGAGTAGATGACGACATTGCCTTCAGCAAACATACCGAAGAACAGAATGCCTGTAATGACATGGACGAGATAGCGGAGCGCAGAAGCAATCAGTACTCCCGCTACTATAGCCGTTAGCATCTTTCCGGTTTGCTTGGCTTGCGCATGCTGCATATATTTTGCTCGCATAACGCCAGCAAGCCCCACAACTGCATACGCCAAAATATAATCCAATAGGACCTGCATAACAACGAATCCAAACGACAATGGAGTCACGGAAATAATGCCAGAAACGATCTGCAACAGCCCCACCAAAATTCCGGTCAGAACTCCTGCACCGACACCTCTTCTAAAGGCGATTAAAACAATTGGAATCATCACAAGACTCACAGAACCACCTTGTGGCATGCGGAAAGAAATAAAATCCAAAACAAATCCAAGAGCGGCGAAAATAGCGATTTCCATCATTAATAACACTTTTTTATTTCTCATGACTTCCTCCTTATGTGTTGTGCACATCACCAGAAGGGCCGTGAATAAAACCATATTAAAAACGACGCCAGGACAGAGCCTGGCGCCGTTGTAAGGGCCGGTTTCCATCCACATCCCTGCGCAAGTGTTAACTTACAGGTTCAAAGGGTAAGAACGAATGTTCACTCTCAGCAAAAGCTCCCCTTGTGGTGTATACAGATATTTGACTTTCCCCTGTATTGTACACAAACCTCCCTTTTAATGCAAGGCTGTTTTAAGATAGATTCATAGGGTAAAGACTTGAATAACGAAGATATTTGAAAGGTGGTGAAGGCAGCCGTGATTTTGGGCTTGCCAAAAAAATGATTAAACTGTTAAAAGAACTGATTAAAATTCAAAGCGATACAAAGGAAGGAGCCAATGAAGCTCTTCTTTTTTGTGCAGATTGGCTAAAGGCTAAAGGCGAGACCGTCACTGTTCACGACAATAAAGGCTATATGATGCTGACAGCAGCCAAAGGACAAGGCACTGAGACCATTGTCTGGAATGGTCATGTCGATGTGGTTCCGGGCCACGAAGAACAGTTTGTGCCAATGGAGGAACAGGACCGCCTCTATGGCCGCGGCTCCGCAGATATGAAAGCAGGTGTTGCCGCGATGATGCAGGCCTTTGTCGAACTCGACAGTTCAAGCTCCAACCGCATCGTACAGCTTCATATCGTTACCGATGAAGAAATTGGCGGTCGCAACACGTCCAAATGGCTTGTCGAACAAGGCTTCCATGGAGACTTCGTCATTTGCGGCGAGCCTACCGGATTGAAAGTAGGACTGCAATCCAAAGGCATCCTGCGAATGGATATGACGTTCAAAGGCAAACCCGCCCATGGCAGCCGGCCGTGGGAAGGTATCAATGCTATTGAGTCTGCGATGAAATTCCATATGGCTATCGCTGATCTGCCGTTCCGAAAAGAATCAACGGAATATTACGAGCAACCTTCCGTCAACCTGCCCATCATCAAAGCGGGAGAACGCTACAATGTGGTTCCTGAAATTTGCGAAATGTCCTATGATATCCGCTTTATGCCGGGACAGGACAAAGATGAAATCGTCCGCCAGCTAGTAGACTTGGCTGACACCTTACATCTCGATATGGATTACAAGGCTTCGGGTTCTACGCCTGCTCTGACAACAACTAAAGAAAATCCATTTATCCAAAGCCTACAGAAAGCAATTCTGGAAACGACCGAGCAGGAACCTATTTTATTCGGTCAACACGGTGCCGCAGATACCCGATATTATGCAGCTGTCACTGGAGGCGAAGGTGCTATCGAATTCGGTCCAAGCGGCGATGATTGGCATGGCAACGCTGAATATGTGTTAATTTCAAGTGTCCATTCGTACAAAGAGATCCTGCTGGCCCATGCGCAATCTGAGTGAAAGGTTTGCATTATGAAGAATTCGGGAAAATGATACTTATCACCCCTATGAATGGAGAGATTCAAATGGCAATTGGAAGATTATTGAAATCCGCGATAAAATATGGTCCTATCGCATACCCGATTATCCGCAAAGTGTTAAATAAAAGAAAACAAGGCAAGACTGGACAATCAGTTGATAAACAACCTACTACTCGTGGGAAAAAACGCTAAGTAAAAAAACGTTCCGGCATAAAATATGCCGGAACGTTTTTTTATGTTTTTTTAGATCAAGAAAGCAATATCGACTCTTCGGGCGCTTTCGCTTTTCTTATCGTCCAGACTCCGGCACCCAGATTCTAGGGTCATAAGCCACCTGGTGTCCGGTTGCAGTGCCTAGCTCCTCGGGATGTAAGAGCTGAACAGGCATCTTCACTTTTCGTGCTGTGCGGCTGAAAACATGCCGCTTCGCCGGAGCGTCTTATGCCCGTCGAATCTAAACGGACGCTTTCGCTTTTCTAGATATGAGGGATTGATTCCTGCAAAGCCAGGTAGCCGGTCGGGCTGTGATCAGAAGGCCGCTGTGCTGTTTCTTCAACTTCGCTGTCCTCCGGATTCTCCTGGTCTTCTTGTTCCTGTGCTTCCATTATTTGTTCGAAAGAAAATGGATTTGGCGGCGGCAATTCGAGATCCTCCACAGTCCATGCTTCTTGATATTCACGGAAAAATGCATTTGCCATTGCCTGGTAACCAGCTACGTTTGGGTGAACATCTGCTGCATTCGGAACCTTATCCACGGCATTCGCGCCAAAAGACTGGTCAACCGATACAAAAATGGCACCCGCCTTTTCAGCCGAGCGCTGAAGAATTTCATTGAGCCGATCAAGCTGCTTGGCCGTTCCATTCTTCTGGTTGTCACGAACATGTGGATAAGCAAAATAATAGCCCATCACGTAGACAGCTGCACCAGGAGACTGTTCAGTAAGCTCAGCCAAGATCAAGTCCATGTTTTTCCTTGCTTTGTTAAGTGCAAAATCAACCTGGACCTGCTGAAAAGTTAAAGATCCCTGTTTTGGATCATTCTGCACCAGACGCAGCAAATCATTCGCTCCTGCCGATACGGTAATAAGATTTGCCGAGGAAAGCACTTCCCCCGCCTCGTCCGTCTGAATACTCTCTAATACATCATTAGTGGTAAACCCCGGAAATGCCAAGCTTTTCGAAAAAGATGCCACAGGTTGATTGCGCGACAGTTCCTGAGCAATCAAATTCGCATAACCAGCATCTATTTGGCGTTCAGGTGTTTGTCCAGCCGCCAGCGAGTCCCCAATTGCAACGTACGCTGCTGGAATTTGAAGCTCAGCCGCAGCAGCAGCCGTTCCGCTGAACAGCATAAATCCCGCCATTGTCGCAATCCAATACTTCTTCATCCCAATCACCTCTTAGAATGCCCAGTTTCCATTTCGGAAGATGGGCTCTTTTGAACCATTGGCTGTGATACCATCAATATCCATGCTGCCACTGCCGATCATAAAATCTTCGTGGACAATTGAGGTATTAAGGCCAATCGCTGCTAATTGATTACGTTCCAAATCACGTGCCCCTTCGTAGCAGGTCGGATAAGAATCACCGATTGCCAAATGATTTGAGGCATTTTCATCAAACAATGTATTGTAGAACAGAATATTCGAATCGGAAATTGGAGAATAATATGGCACCAATGCCACTTCCCCCAAGTAAGCCGCCCCTTCATCTGCGCTGATCATTTCGTCAAGAAGTTCTTGCCCTGTTTTCGCTTTTGCATCAACAATTTTTCCTTTTTCAAAAGTCAGCGTAAAGCCATCAATAACATTGCCTTGATAAACCAATGGCTTTGTGTTGCGAACCGTGCCATCTACTCCGTGCTTTAAAGGCACAGTGTAAACTTCCTCTGTTGGCATATTAGCGATAAACGGGTTGCCTTGAGGCGTTTTTGACGCACCAGACATCCAAATATGCTTGTCTGGAAGTTCAATCGTCAAGTCTGTCCCAGGTGAGGTATATTGCAATTTCACATAGCGTTTATCATTTAATTGAGTAGCGCGCTGCTCTAATAAAGCGATGTGGTTTTTCCAAGCTTCCACTGCATCCCCTTCACCAATTCGCACCGTTTTGAAAATAGCTTGCCATAAGGCATCCATCTGTTTTTCAGCCGACAATTCTGGAAATACTTTTTGTGCCCATTTCAGAGATGGAATCGCTACAATCGACCAGGCGACTTTGTCTGTTCCAACCGCCTGGCGATAACGTTCTAATGCTTTACCGGCCGATTTTTGCGAATCAGCCAACCGTTTTGCTGGAATTCCAGTCAATAGATCCGGATCTTCCGCATCAATCCATAGGAAAGAACCACCCGTATTGATTACTTCATCACGCTGGACGACAGACCATTTCGGAAATTCTTTAAAGGCATCCTCGGGCGCGAGTTCAAAATGCGTCCGTGTTAGCACTGGATCTTCGTAGTTAACCTGTACCCGTTTCGCGCCTGCTTCATAAGCTTTTCTAACAACGATTCGTGTAAATTCAAGCGTATCGGTCGTCGTATTGATCACGACAAATTGCCCTTTTTGAACATTTAACCCTACATAGACTGTTAAATCCGCATATTGTTCAAGCTTTTCTTGAAAATTCATCGTTTATTCCCCTTTGTCGCAATGGTTTTGCTAGAACCTTCGATCAGTTTTCCACCATGGATCACTTTTTGAACAGGTTTAGAAGGCAGTTCCTTAGTGAACTTCTTATAATGACGCTCATCGGAATACGCCAATAAAGTCAGTACTTCTCCATCTGCTCCTGCTCTTCCGGTTCTTCCTGAGCGATGCAAATACTGCTCGACCGTTTGAGGAACGTCGACGTGGATGACATGCGTCACTAAGTCAATATCCAATCCACGAGCCGCTACTTCTGTAGCGATCAACACAGCCACTTCTCCTTTTCGGAAAGCATCCAATGCTTTTTTACGTTCATCTTTTTTCATCTCCGAATGCAAGGTTACGATTTTCGCATCACGGAATTTCAATTTATTTTCCTTCATTAGCAATTGATCCAGATTATTAACAAATGCCAAACCTTTCATGTCTGGGATATGCGAAATACTACGCAGCATTTCGGTTTTGTCGCGCTCATCCACTTTGACGAAGGAATGTGTTACTTTTCCAAACATCGGCAGATCTTCCGCTGTCACTTGGAGACGTGTCGGATGCTGCATCAAACGTTCCGCCACCAATTCTATTTCTTCAGTAATAGTAGCTGATACCAGCACCAATTGGCGTTCATGTTGAGTTTTTTCAATCAAGTCCTTCATGATGCCCCGATGTTCCCGTGCCATTAGCTGATCGCCTTCATCCAATACCAAAATTCGGATTTCATGCATTTTTAGCTTTTTGGTTTTCACCAATTCATTTAGGCGTCCTGGCGTCCCCACTACAATCGTCGGCTTTTTCTTGAGTTTCTCCAATTGACGCTGCATATTTGCACCGCCGATCAACTGAGTAACTGTCACGTCAGTATCTTCTGTCCATTCACGTAATACATTAACAATCTGCATCGACAATTCCTGTGACGGAGCAACGATCATTGCTTGGATTGCCGGTTTTTCTGGATTAACTCGCTCTAATATTGGCAAGACGTATGCCAAAGTCTTACCTGAACCTGTCGGAGATTCTGCAACAATATCATTGCCAGCCAACATTTCCGGAATCATTTGTTCTTGAATCGGCATAGCTGTTTCGAATCCAGCTTTCTCCCATTTTTCTTGCCATATTGGGCTTAATTCATTTATAAAAGTCATTTGCGATTCCACCTTCTTTTCAATGCTTTTAGTGTACCATATTTGCCGTACCGCCGCCTTTTTTGACATGTAAAAGGCCAACCCACATACGGGCTAGCCTCATGGATTATTCAGTTACTTCTTGTCGTCTATAAACGATTTCTTTTTCCACTTCAGTTACCGGACGAACTGGCTTCTTAATGAAGAATGCCAGAATCAGCGCCACTAAGGCTATAAAAGTCGAGACGAAAAATGAGAAGTTAATGCCGTCGAGCATTGCCAGATTCATGATTCTATCGGGAGCAATCCCCTCCGCTGCCAACTCTACAGCTCTAGACTCAGTGCGCGTGTTCATGATGGTGATTAAAAAGGCAGAACCCACGGCCCCTGCCACTTGCTGCAAGGTGTTGTTGATTGCAGTGCCGTGCGGGTAAGCTTTTATCGGCAAGGTATTCAAGCCATTCGTCATGACCGGCATCATCACCATCGAGATGCCGAACATTCGAAGTGTATAAATCAACATGATGCTGACATAGCTGGAATCAATGCTTAATTGGCTGAACATATAGGTTGTCACAACGACAATGGCCAAACCAGGAATGGCCAGCACTTTTGCCCCGAACCGGTCGAAAAGTCGACCGGTAATCGGAGACATAAAGCCCATGACCAACGCGCCAGGAAGCATCAGCAAACCTGAGTCGATCGGCGAAATTCCTTTTATAATTTGAATATAGATAGGCATCAGGATCATCGCCGAGAACATCGACATGGAAAGAGCGATTGAAATAGCGGATGATAAGGCGAACATCGGATATTTGTAAATCCGAATTTCCAGCAGCGGTTCATCCAGTTTCAACTGACGGAAACCGAAAACAATTAGTGAAATGACACCGATAGCAATGGTAACCACAACAACCGGATCGGTCCAGCCCAGCGTCCCGGCTGAACTGAATCCATATAACACACCGCCGAACCCTAGACTTGAAAGAGCTAGCGAAGCTTTATCAAGCGATATGTCCCTGTTCTGGAATGTCAGGTTTTTTAATTTGAAGATCCCTAGTAAAAGTGGAATCAAGGCTACTGGCAAGACGATCCAGAAAAGTACACGCCATGAGTAATGCTCAACGATAAAACCGGAAAGAGTCGGCCCGGTTGCAGGTGCAACGACCATGACCAGCCCGAACACGCCCATCGCAGATCCTCGTTTTTCAACCGGAAAAGCAGACAGCATCACATTCATCAATAATGGCATCATCAATGCTGCACCAGCAGCTTGAATCATTCTTCCCACTAATAAGATGCTGAACGCCGGGCTACTGCAGCTAATAGCGTTCCAAGTGCAAACAGCGACATTGCAATAATAAAAATCGAACGGTTTGAATACTGCTGAATGAAAAATGCACTGGCCGGAATCAAAATCCCGTTGACTAGCATATAACCCGTTACGAGCCATTGAGCCGTAGAAGCGTCAATATTCAAGTCCAGCATTATTTCAGGCAATGCGATATTTAAAAGTGTTTGATTAAAGATTGCTACGAATGCGCCGGTAAAAAGAATGGCAATAATGCCATAAGGTGTTTTTTTCTGTTCTGTCATATTTAGTTTCCTCCATATATAGCACGCTTTTCTATTTCTTCATTTGATCACTTTATACCGGTTGTATAATTTTTTCAAGTTTTTTTGATAAATAACTTAAAATATTGATTTAAAAGCGTTTTTTCTATACTATAAAGATAGACTAACGGTATAAAGGTGAGGTATATGAATCCTAAAAAACAACAAATCTTAAGCGCGGCCTACAATCTCTTCATCAATAAAGGCTATAACCCTTCTTCTATTCAAGACATCCTGGATGAAGCTGGCGTGTCCAAAGGAACTTTCTATAAATATTTCAGCTCTAAAGCAGAATGCCTCATGGCAATTACGGAAGAAATTGGAAGCGAAATTCGGCAACAACGATTGGCTGCAGCTCTCGGAATGCTGACCAACGATCCAGAGGTTCTGGCAGAACAACTAAATATTCGCATCAAGCTGAATCTTGAAAAAAATCTGTTTTCTCTCTACGAAAACATCTTCTATTCGCAGGATCCGGAACTAAAATCATTTTCCATTAAACAATATACGCTGGAAATGGAATGGATTTCTTCCCGAATCATTGATGTCTTTGGCAAAGAAGCCGCTCCGTATGCATTAGAGAATGCGGCTTTTGTCCATGGCTATGTTCAGCAACTGATTCACTTGTGGCGTCTCGTTTCTGAAGAAGAGTTGCCGGCAGATAAACTTTCTTCTTTCGTCGTTCGCCGTCTACAGGCGACTATTACTCTTCAAATCGCGGCGAAAGATAGCTTTATCGGCAAGCTTCGATTACCTACCGCCACTTTAGCTGACCATGTTAGTATTAAAGAGCTTTCCGATATGCTAGAAATATATGCTGAACAAACAAAAAACCACGCCAATACACAGCAGTTGGTGCAGTTTCTAGCAATAGAGTTGGCAATGGAAACACCAAGAAAGGCATTGATTGAAAGTGTCCTCACTACATTGGCTAACGATAAACAGATCAAATCTGAACTGTCGATATTGATAGAACAAGTATGGAAGCATTTAGACGAGTTGGCATAAAAAAGCGAAGCCAAAGATGGCTTCGCTTCAGACCATAGACAAAGTCTAATCAAAATGAATAGCAGTGTATAACCCCAATCGGTCCGGTCACTTCGCTTTCCGTGGTTTCAGCTTCAGTCTTCTCGTCACTCCGTTTTTCCGCAGGAAAGTCATTGAACGAAGAGAGGTTCGGGCAATGGCTTTGCGACCGAGCTAGCGCAGCGATGCAGGAGCACATCTTTGCCCTTCGCCGTCTTCCGCTCTTTCTTCTATGCAACCTTGAGTAACAAGTCATCCGGATACGGAACAAACCAGCGGAGACTGTTATGAGAGCAGCGTAAGTGACATGGAAAGAAATCCACTCGGGGGCAGGCCCGAGTTCGCTCGGCGCCAGCTCTTAGCAGCTGATTGGCGGAACATTAACAGCCCTGGAATCATTCGTTCAACTTATATAGATTCCCCCGACATCAAATTCCCCGTATGAATTTTTCACTTGTCCGCCTCGTGAGCTATAGCCGTTGGTCATTTTTTCCGACATGAAATTTGCCCGTTCTGTCATATTGGCTTTGCCAAGAATAACAGCTCCTGCTCGGCGTAAGTTCTCTACGATTTTAGCATCACGCAATGCATAGTGGTTTTCAAGCGCTAAAGAACCTGCGCTTGTATGCATTTTATCGCCGGTATCTATATTGTCTTTCAGCAAAATGGGAATGCCATGCAAAAATGAACGCGGCCCCGTTTGTTGTCGTTCAAAATCAAGTGCTTGTGCAATTGGTAACGCTTCTGGATGTATTTCAAAGACTGCGTTTGTTTCTTTATTGCGTACTGAAATTGTTTCTTTGTACATTAAAACTAATTTTTCGGAAGTTAAATTGCTGTTCGTCATCTCTTGCTGTATTTCGGCAAATGTCATTTCATCCAACTGATTCTTACGATACATCTCTAGTTTTTTATCATGCATGAATATTTCTCCTGCTTTAGATCAGCCATTGAAAAAAGCCGGAATCAACCGGCTTTTTCATTTTCTATATAGGTTTTCATCAACTCATAAAATGAAGTTTCATACAATTGGCGTCCATTGATTTTAAAGACATTTTGTTCGACTAGTCCCTGAATAATGGTTTCACGCTTGTTAGTGAATTTTGACTCGGGTATTTGTTCCATACTAATCGTTCTCTCCTTATAGAAGTATTCCTTTGTATTTACCCTATAGTTCGTCTCTTTAAAACCTGTAACTCAGTAAAGTAAAATTTTTTGTCTAAACCGAAAAAAGAGCTTAATCAGCATTCTCCGCTGACCAAGCTCTTTTCTCACTTGCCAAATAATGCTTATACGGTTGATTACTTGATTAGATTCATATTTCGAGAAGTTAGCTAAACTATTCCTTCGCACCTTCTTTTAACCATTTCGCTGTCACTGTGCTTGAGCTCAGCATCTCGTCTGGTGTTCCTTCAAACAATAGTTGTCCACCCTTCTTTCCCCCGCCTGGACCCATTTCGATTACCCAGTCACTCGCTGCAATAAAGTTTAGATTGTGTTCGATGATGATTACAGAGTTTCCTTTGTTTACGAGGCTTTGGAAAACGTCTAATAAATGATCATTATCTTTTGTATGCAACCCTAATGAAGGCTCATCTAACAGATAGATTTGCCCTTCTTTTTTAAGTTGGCTGGCCAGTTTGAGACGTTGCACTTCTCCTCCGCTTAGCGAACTTGTCGTCTGTCCTAACGTCAAATACCCCAACCCTACATCTTTTAACGTATCTACTTTTCTTATGATTTTTGGCATTTTCAAATAAGTATTTGTTTCGTCGATCGTGAGTTCTAAAATTTCCACTATATTTTTTCCTTCATAGCGATAAGACAATGCTTTATCTGAATACCTTGTACCTCTACAAGCCTCACATGTGACGGTCACTGGATCCGCAAAAGCTACGTCTGGCGTGGTGACGCCTTTGCCATCGCAGATAGGACACGCCCCCAACGAATTAAAGCTGAACAGTCCCGCTGGCTGTCCCGTTTCTTTTGAAAGAATCGACCGAATGTCATTCATAATTCCCATATAAGTAGCGAGTGTCGAACGGCTGGAAGTTCCGATGCCGCCTTGACTAACCGAGATTGTTTCGGGATACCTCTCTAAAAATGCGCCAAATAGTAAAGAGCTTTTGCCGGAACCTGAAACGCCACACACAGAAACCAAAACATTTTTTGGAATTTCCACGTTTATATTTTTCAAGTTGTTATCGGAGGCATTTTGTATCGAGAACCGGCTTTCTACTTTTCTGGGGTTTTTATTGATTGCGAGTTTATGATCTAAAGTGGTTATGGCTGAGGCTACTTTTAACCCTTCTTGTTCGCCTTGATAAACCACTTCTCCACCACTCACGCCCGCTCCTGGACCCATCTCTATTATTTCATCTGCTGTTTTTATTACAGCTAAATTATGTTCGATGACGACTACGGTATTGTAGTTATCTCGCAAGCTTTCCAACATTTGAGTTAACATCTCTATTTCTTGTGGATGAAGTCCCGCACTGGGTTCATCAAAAATATAGGTAATGTTATTTAAGCTGCTGCCTAAATGACGCGCAATTTTCACTCGTTGCGCTTCCCCGCCAGATAAAGTACCCATTTTTCTAGTGAGACTTAAATAACCCAATCCCAAATCAACAAGTTGTTTTACATTTGGATACACTTGCTGTGCAATTGATTTTCCGATAGGATCTTTTATTTTTGCCAGTTCAACCAGCAGTTCTGTCAGCTCCAAATGGTCGTAATGTGCGATATTAAAGCCGTTAATTTTGCATTCTAGTACTTTGGGATTTAATCCCGAACCTTCACAGGTCGGGCATAATGTGTGTGTAGACATAGCTAAGACATCTTCTTGAGACGTTTTTTTTAGCTTAGAGACATCTCTATTAATGTAAAGACGTACAAATCTCGGAATTATTCCATCCCATTCGTAGTCCTGAGAGCCGTCTTTTGTATAATAAGTAGCAAATGCCCGCTCGCCTTCCGGTGGTCCATATACTAAAAGATTATACTTTTCTTTTGAGAAATCTTTAATGGGTGTGTCAGGATCAAATAATCCGCCATCCACCATCCATCTGCCTTGCCACCCTGAAGGAGATAGCGGTTTAAATTTCACTGCGGATTCTCTGAGTGATTTCGTGTCATCGATTATTTTTGTTATATCAGGTGCAATGACTTCTCCGTAACCACTACATTCTGGGCATTTACCGAAAGAACTATCACTCGAAAATTCAGTGGCTGAACCGATCGATGGACTGCCGATTCTTGAGAACAACAGTCGGATCAATGGATCAATATCCATATAAGTGCCAATAGTTGAGCGGGAATTTCCTCTTATTGGTTTCTGTTCCACAACGACAACTGGACTTAAGTGTTGCATCAAGTTAGCATGAGGTCTTTCGTACCTCGGCATTTGATGTCTAACATAAAGAGGGTAATTCAATGTCATTTGCCTTCTGCTTTCCGTTGCTAATGTATCAAACACCACTGAGCTTTTCCCTGACCCTGAAAGACCGGTAAAAACATTAATTTTCTCTTTTGGGATGTTTAAATCTATATTTTTTAAATTATTTTCTTGAAGTCCTCTCAAAATGATTTCATCTTTTTTATCAGTCATTTTGTCATCCTCCTTTTTCAACTCAACCGAGGAATTCTCTTGCTACTTAATGATTCCCTATTTTACTGAAACTCACACTAACAAGAATAGGAATAATTGTTCTTGCACAAGATTACTAATCATAGTGATTTTCATCTTTCGGATATGATGCCTCCGATTGATTTATCTACCAAGTACAAGTTTCCCTCTAAAAAAGAGCCTATTTCCAATTGGAAGTAGGCTTTAATTTTTATCTTAGTTCCAAATGTGCTACACATTCCACATGTGTGGACTGTGGGAACATGTCGACAGGCTGCACTTCTTTGGTGCTGTAGCCGCCGTCTTCTAATATACGCAAATCACGCGCCAATGTTGCCGGGTTGCAAGACACATAGACAACACGTGTCGGACGCTGTTTGAGAATAGTCCGTAGCAACTGCTCATCACAGCCCTTACGCGGAGGGTCAACCACTAACACGTCAGCCTTCTTGCCTTCTTTGTACCAGCGGGGAATGACCTGTTCGGCAGGTCCTGCTTCGAACAATGTATTGGCTAAGCCGTTCAACTCCGCATTGCGTTTTGCATCTTCAATGGCTTGTGGCACAATTTCAACACCCATAACAAATTTAGCTTGCTGTGCAAGAAATAGCGAAATCGTACCAATGCCGCAATACGCATCGATGACAGTTTCCTCACCCGTCAACTGAGCATATTCAAGCGCCTGTCCGTAAAGAACTTCTGTTTGTTCAGGATTGATTTGGTAAAAAGAACGCGCGGAAATTTCAAATCGAACGTCTCCAATTCGATCTTCTATGACATCTTTGCCCCACAGCGTCAACGTCTCTTCGCCAAAAATAACATTGGTTTTCTCACTGTTGATGTTCTGGACAATCGACGTAACTTCAGGGACTGTTGCTTGAATCAATTCAATGGCGCGAGCCGCTTGAGGGAATTTCTTTTTCTTAGTCACCAGCACCACCATAATTTCTCCAGTAGCGCGGGCTTTTCGGACCACTACATGGCGGAGCATGCCACGGTGTGTCGCTTCTTCATAAGGTTCAATGCCCATCTCAATCAAGTTCTTTTTCAAAGCGACCATAATAGCATCCGCTTCAGGCGTTTGAATCAAACATGTATCTGTATCTGCAATATCATGCGACCGCGGCTGATAAAATCCAGCTACAACTTTGCCATCTTGCGTGCCAAATGGGATCTGAGATTTATTGCGGTAACGCCACGGATGTTCCATGCCTTTCACTGGATGCACTGGCACGTCCGGCAATTTGCCTATCCGTGTGATAGCATCGCGCACCAACTTCTGTTTAAAGGTCATTTGCCCTTCGTAGGATAAGTGCTGTATCTGGCAGCCTCCACACGTATCAAAAACCGGACACGGGGCATCCACACGGAACGGTGAGGCTTGCTGTATTTCAATCAACTTTGCAAAGCCATATGATTTCAAGGTTTTCAGCACATGAACTAAGACATCTTCTCCCGGTAAAGCGCCTGGGATGAATAACGGGTAGCCGTCAACTTTTGCTACACCTGCACCATCGTGCGTCAAGTCTTCTACATGGACTGTTATTCGGTCATTTTTGTTTACTGGTTTCAAAAATATTCACTCCATTTCACATTTACCTATCATACAACAAAAAAACGCGGCAGGCAAAAGCCTGCACGCGCTCTTATTCCCGGTCTTTCGTAACGGGACCATCTTTTAGCGAGAACCAGAAACCAAAAATAATGGCTCCGAACAAAACCAGAAATGGTGCATAAAATATCATGAAATCCTGCATGGGTAGTGCCTCCTCTATGCGTGGTAATCCGATTTTCCTTCGATGTAATCCTTATCGAACAAGAACAGACGGAACAATAAGTAGAGCGACGGCAACAATAAGAACAGTCCTGCAATAAATGCAATGATCAATGCAATTGCCATGGCTTCATTTGTAAAGCTGTCGTAAATCGTCAAATACGGATACAGTAAATATGGATAATGAGAAGCACCGTACGCGAAGAACGCTGTAAAGAACTGACCTATCAACAAAATGAAAGCCCATCCGTAATGACGTTTTTTCCAGATCAGGTAAACCGTACCGGCAAACAACAAGAACGAAACAGCGAATATCCACCACAAGTCAAGAATACGCGCGTAATGCTCCGGATTATGGCCGCGCAGTTCGTAGATAATGCCGGTAGCCGTGATAATGGCAGGTCCCGCCCAAATCAACGAATATTTGCGCATTAAATGGGTAGCTTTGGCGTCACCGGCTTTAGCCGAATACCAGGTCAGGAACGTAGCCGAGATGTAAAGGACTGCTGTTAAGCTTAACACCACAATACTCCATGTCAGTGGGCTCGTGAACAAGGCCCAGTAATCCAGATAAGGCTGGCCATTATCCATTAGGATAAAGCCACCTTCAGACATGGCAAGCACCGGCGACAAAGCAGCCGGCAGCAAAAGTCCGGACAAGCCGTACATATAAATATAGCCTCTGTGGTTGATTTTAGCTCCGTACGTTGCAAACGCGTAATAGGAACCGCGAATCGCCAACAAAATCAAGGCGATACTCGCTGGTACTAATAAAGTCGTACCGTAATAAAAAGCGGTTTTCGGGAAAAACCCGATGATCCCAACAAAGAAGAAAACAAAGAAGACATTGGTCACTTCCCAAACTGGAGATAAGTAACGCTGAATAACGCCTGTTAAGATATGTTGCTTGCCGACAAAAGAGCTATAAGCATTAAAGAAGCCGGCACCGAAATCGATCGACGCCACGATGACGTATAAAAACAGAAATAACCATAAAACAGAAATCCCAATAATTTCTAGAGTCATTCTTCTTCACCGCCTTTGCCGCGTTCGCGTTCTGCTAATTCATTTTCAACCGGGTTGCGCCTATACATTCTTGTCAGAACAACAACCGTACCGATACCCAGAATAAGATATAAGCCGGCGAACAAAACAATCATCAGATCCACATTGCCGCTGGTGGTCGCTCCTTCGCTTACCTTCATATGACCTCTGAGAATCCAAGGCTGGCGTCCCACTTCCGTGAACCACCACCCGGCTTCAATAGCGATGAGCGCCAATGGTCCTCCCGCTACTATGAGCCAGCGGAACCATCTTTTTCGAATGAACGACCAGTTGCGGAAAGCAGCAACTACATAGACAAACGAGAAGAATGCCAGCCACATGCCAATGGTCACCATCGTATCGAAAAGATAATGGATCCACAGCGGCGGTATTTCATCTTCTGGGAATTCATTTAGTCCGGTAACTTCAGCAAACGGATTGCTGTGCGCCAGAATACTCAACGCGTAAGGAATTCTGATGGCATACTTGACCTCTTCGCCATCTA
The DNA here is from genome assembly GCF_001687565.2 of Planococcus antarcticus DSM 14505. NCBI lineage: Bacteria > Bacillati > Bacillota > Bacilli > Caryophanales > Caryophanaceae > Planococcus > Planococcus antarcticus. Next base: position 1,021,901 of record NZ_CP016534.2, on the reverse strand, counting down.
AAATACCAAACATAACCAAGCCTGCATTTTCTTCAGTTTCAAAATGCCATTCTGCAGCTGCCAGTTTTTCCGGCTGGTACTCTGCCAAATATTTACCTGAAAAGTCGCCGATTAAAGCTGTAGCAATAGCAAATACCAGTCCCAGCTTCATGGTTAGGAACAAAGCTTTCTTATGGTAAATATGGTTGGAACCGCCTAACATGCGAAGCGCTGCAATGGAAGCTAATACAAATGCACTGGTCATGAACGCAGTGGCCATAACGTGCGCCACTTTCGTCGGCACTGCCGGACTGAACATAGCCAGTAGCGGACTGACATTGACCATTTCACCATTCAGTATTTCAAAGCCCTGCGGCTGGTTCATAAAGGCGTTAACGATTGTAATAAAAACAGAAGATGCGGCTGCACCAAGCGCAACCGGAATAAGCAACAGAAAATGCTTCCGCTGATCTTCAAAGCGATCCCATGTATAGAGATAAATCCCCAGAAAGATGGCTTCGAAGAAAAATGCGAAAACTTCCATAAACAATGGCAGAGCAATTACATTTCCTGCCAATTGCATGAAGTTCGGCCATAGCAGCGATAACTGTAAGCCGATCGCCGTACCGGTTACAACACCTACTGCAACCGTGATAACAAATCCTCTGGCCCAACGGCGAGCCAGTAAAATATAATGTTCGTCTTTTTTCTTGATGCCTACCCATTGGGCGATCATGATCATGAGAGGGACACCTACGCCTATCGTTGCGTAAAGAATATGGAATGATAAAGTCAATAACGTTAGAATGCGACTCAGAAAAGCCGGGTCTTGAAATTCCAATCTACTCGTCTCCTTTTGTTAAAGCGTGTGATTCACTGTGACTCTTGTTCTTATTGTACATCAAACCCACTTTCCAAAACGCTTCCCAAGCCTTGTTTTTATGCCAAACTTTGAATAAGCTGTGACAGAGATAAAGCGAAAAGAATTGAAATTTTTCTCAATTTTTAGTATTCTGTAGAGAATAAAGAAAAAGGGTGAGACATCGTGAGAACAAAGCGGAAAGTATTTGCATACATCACAAGAGGCGATGAAGAAAATCGTGAATTGCTTGTATTTGAATACAAAGGTGAACCGGAAGTTGGACTGCAAGTACCAGGTGGGACGATTGAAGACGATGAGCTCTTGATCGATGCCTTATACAGAGAAGTAAAAGAAGAAACAGGATTGCCGCGCGAAGTTATCGACTTCATCGGGAAAATCCATAAGTATACGTATTATCCTGAACATCAAGACAAAGCCTACGAGCGGAATATCTTTCATTTTGAATACACGGGTAAACCGATTGAGCAGTTTGAACATACCATCAAAAGCCATGGCCGAGACAACGGTATGACATTGTTGTTCCGGTGGGAGCCCATCAAAAATCTGCCGCAACTAGCAGAAGAGCAAGACAAGGCAATCGAACTTCTTTGAGCAGCTGGCTCTGGTCGCTGCAAATAAAAAGCTGGAAAATGGAGTGATTCCATTTTCCAGCTTTTTATTTGTGATCTTTTTCGTTTACAAAATCAATCGGCACATACATTTCAATATGGCCAGCCAGGTTTTCGAATACGGCCGGTAGCACACCGCCGTATTCCCCATCCAAATTCAACAGTACCCGCTCTTGCGTGGTTACTGTAATTTTACTGGCCTTTGCATAAATCACATGGGGATCTGATAAATGCTCCCCACGCAAAGCTAAAGAAGCCACGCGAATAAACTCTGCCATATTGAGTTCTTTCAAAATCAATAAAGTAAACTTGCCGTCATTAATGCTGGCATCCGGTGCCAATCTCTCAAAGCCTCCAACCGAGTTGGTCAATCCGATCAAAAACATCATCGCACTGTCATCGAAAACCTGTCCGTCGTATTCAATCCGAACACGTGAAGATCGGATTGAAGGAATCATCTCAATGCCCTTCAAATAATAAGCCATTTGGCCAAGTACCGTTTTCAATTTACTCGGCACCTCATAGGTCAACTCTGTGAGTCTGCCTCCGCCTGCAATATTGATAAAATAGCGATCATCGTTCATCAGACCGATATCTACGGGGACAGAATTCCCTTTTAGGATAATATCGACCGCTTTCGTAATATCACGCGGAATGTGAACAGCACGGGCAAAGTCATTGGTCGTCCCCATCGGGATTAGGCCAACTTTAGGGCGATCTTCAAATTTAGCGATTCCCGAAACAACTTCATTTAATGTACCGTCTCCACCGACAGCTATCACTAAATCGAACTTTCGCTCAACAGCAAACGACGCTGCCTGAATGGCATCGCCTTCACAAGTGGTCGCATGACAGGATGTTTCGTAGCCGGCCTTCTCCATTTTCTCCAAAACTTCGGGCAGGTGTTTCCGGAACAACTCTCGGCCCGAAGTTGGATTGTAAATAATACGTGCACGTTTCATGGGATTCAGCCTTTCTGGACTTTCTGTAAAGGACATCTCGGCAGTTGCCAGAGCTTTCCTTATGGATAAGCATGCTCTCTATTTTAACGCTTTTTCAAATGCCTGGCGCAAATCTTCGTAAACAATTTGCCAAAAATCATTATTATAGACAAAACCGTCCGAAATTTCACCAATAACCGTTTTCATGTGAAGCTCGTATTGCGGATCGTCCTTCTCGGGAAGCATCAATTTTTTATCATCGACAAACTTCTGCACTTTAGGTGCTCTTGGACCCCAGTCACCAAGGACATTGCCGTCTTCTGAAAGGATGATGTATTTTGGAATTGAACGCCCGCTGTTCGTCAAGTAACGATCCATTAATTCGAGGTTTTCATCCCGGTATACGCAATGAACCTCTAAATCAGCCGCATCAGTGATTTTTCGCAGGATGGCATTGTTCATCATGGCATCTCCGCACCAATCTTCGGTGATAACTAAAATATGGGGTTTTTTATCTTTCAACAAGGCCATAAACTCCGGATCTTCTGGAAGTTCAAACTTTTCGTAGATGCTGTAGGACTTTTGCTGGTTCGACTCCATTTGAGCCATATAACTTTCCAAGGTAATGCCTGTTTCAAAATACTGCTGCTCGGTCATCATACGATCACGTCTCCTTTTTCCTACTTTATCGCTATATTAGTCTTCTAACTCTTCAAGCAGCAGTTTTACTCGCTTAAAAACAGTTAGATTCACATACAGCCAATGATTAATCGAACACATTCCATTGCCCAAATTTGTCTTTATTACCAGTTTACTGTTGTGCAGCAAAGTCTTCAAGGCTAAGATTCAGAAACGGTTACTTGTAGCAGCGTGTAGGGAACAAATGACTATCGTTTTAAAGACGACTCCAGTCTAAACTTAGTTCCCACTATGTGGTTCTAGCTACACTGCTAACTACTTACATAACTATCAATACAGTTTGACTGCCTTATTTATCAAAAATCTCTTAAAGATCGTCGCGCCCACGGACTAAGCGGAGCCGAAAGACAAGTGGGCTTTGCTTTTGGCGCGAGCTAGGTCGGTGCATTTTAAAACTTCAACACGCCTTCACTACAGCTCATAAAAAAGGATGGCCCATAACGGGCCATCCTTTCGTCTATTTAAAAATCTTCTTATCTCTTTGCAATCTCATCAAGAAGGATTTTGTTGAGCAATGGCGGATTTGCCTGCCCTTTTGTTTGCTTCATGATTTGCCCGACAAGGAAACCGATTGCGCGGTCTTTGCCGTTTTTGAAGTCTTCAATCGATCGTGGGTTGTTGTCGAGTGCTGCTGCGACAAATTCACGCAATGTGTTTTCATCCGAGATCTGAACAAGCCCTTTTGCTTTGACGATATCGTTCGCGTCGCCGCCTTTTTCAATCAATTCCTTGAATACTTTCTTAGCGATTTTAGACGAAATTGTGCCGTCAGAAATCAGCTTGATCATGCCAGCCAAACCTTCAGGTGTCAATTTTGTTTCTTCCAGCTCTTTTTGCTCAGCATTCAGATAAGCGGATACTTCACCCATCAACCAGTTGGAAGCTAGTTTGGCGTCAGCACCAGCAATTACCGTCGCTTCAAAGAAGTCGGAAATTGGTTTTGCGAGTGTTAAAACCATGGCGTCGTAGGAAGACATGCCAAGCTCTGAAACATAGCGAGCTTTCCGAGCATCCGGCAATTCAGGAATTTCAGATCGAACACGTTCAAGCCAAGCATCATCAATGACAATGTCGACTAAATCTGGCTCTGGGAAGTAACGGTAATCGTCAGATCCTTCTTTAATGCGCATCAACAAAGTTTTTCCTGTCGATTCGTCGTAGCGGCGTGTCTCTTGCTCGATGGTCCCACCTGACAAGAGAACTTGTTCCTGACGAACTTGTTCGTGCTCGATACCTTTACGAACAAAGTTGAATGAATTCAAGTTTTTCAATTCCGTTTTCGTACCGAATTGGTCTTGACCGAATGGACGAAGCGAGATGTTCGCGTCGCAACGCAATGACCCTTCTTCCATACGTACGTCTGAAACGCCTGTGTATTGAATAATCGCTTTGATTTTTTCAAGATAAGCATACGCTTCATCAGCTGTACGAATATCTGGCTCCGAAACGATTTCGATCAATGGCGTTCCTTGACGGTTATAGTCAACTAGCGAATAACCTTTATCCGTATGCGTCAATTTCCCTGCATCTTCTTCCATATGAAGACGTGTAATACCGATGCGTTTTTTCTCGCCTTTTATCTCGATTTCAATCCAGCCATGTTCGCCGATTGGTTGATCAAATTGTGAAATCTGATAAGCTTTCGGATTGTCTGGATAGAAATAGTTTTTGCGATCAAATTTCGTATGGCGCGTAATTTCACAGTTTAACGCTAGCGCCGCTCTCATTGCCCAGTCCACTGCAGTTTTATTAACTACTGGCAAAACACCAGGATAGCCAAGGTCAATAACGTTAGTATTGGTATTCGGTTCCGCACCAAAGTGAGCCGGTGCTGGGGAAAACATTTTCGATTCTGTTTTTAATTCAACGTGGACTTCAAGCCCGATGATTGTTTCGAAATTCATTGTGCTGCTCCCTCCCATGTTTGAGGAGTTTTTTTATGGAAATCGGTTGCTTGTTCAAAAACGTCAGCCACACGATATACCGTTTCTTCGTCAAAATATTTCCCGATAATTTGCAAGCCAAGCGGTAATCCATTGTTAAATCCACATGGAATTGAAATAGCTGGTACACCGGCTAAGTTTACTGGAATCGTTAAAATATCATTGGCATACATCGTCAATGGATCATCAATGATCTCACCGATCTTGAATGCCGGTGTTGGCGTCGTTGGGCCAATGATGACATCGTATTTTTCAAAAGCATCGTCAAAATCCTTTTTGATCAATGTACGAACTTTTTGAGCTTTTTTGTAGTAAGCATCGTAATAGCCAGAGCTAAGTGCATATGTGCCAAGCATGATCCGGCGCTTGACTTCATCACCGAATCCTTCTGAGCGGGTATTCATATAAAATTCAAGAAGGCTTCCGGCTTTCTCGGTACGGTAGCCATAACGAATGCCATCAAAACGAGAAAGATTAGAAGATGCTTCAGAAGAAGCCAATAAATAATAAGTGGCTAATGCATATTTCGAATGAGGAAGTGAAATTTCTTCACAAATTGCGCCTCTTTCTTCAAGTACTTTTAATGCCTCAAGAACCGCTTCTTTTGCCGCTTCTCCGACACCTTCAGCAAAATACTCTTTTGGAACACCGATACGCAGCCCTGTAATGTCACCAGTCAATGCCGCAGTGAAATCTGGAACTTCGACATTAGCAGAAGTTGAATCTTTATCGTCGTATCCTGAAATGGAATTTAACAATAAGGCGTTGTCTTTTACAGTTCTAGTGATTGGTCCGATTTGATCTAATGAAGAAGCGTAAGCGATCAAACCAAAACGGGATACTCGTCCATAAGTAGGCTTCATGCCGACCACACCACAAAAAGCGGCTGGTTGACGAATAGATCCACCCGTATCTGAACCTAGCGAGAAAGGTACTTGTCCTGACGCCACTGCAGCAGCAGAGCCACCTGAAGAACCACCTGGAACGGTTTCAAGATTCCATGGGTTTTTTGTTTTTTTGTAGTAGGAATTTTCATTAGAAGAACCCATTGCGAATTCGTCCATATTCAATTTCCCGACTGTTACCATTCCAGCTGCTTTTAATTTTTCTACAACTGTCGCATTATAAACTGGGTTAAACCCTTCTAAAATACGGCTAGAAGCAGTTGTCACAAGACCTTCTGTGACGATATTATCTTTTACTCCGATTGGTAAACCAAATAATGGTCCGCGTTCAGCAAAAGGCACTCTATCCATTTCTGCAGCAAGTTGTGTTGCACGTTCTTTGTTTAACGCAAGAAATGCATCCACTTCCGGCTCAAGAGCTTCGATGCGGTCAAATGCTTTTTCAGTCATTTCGGCAATTGTTGTTTCCTTTGTATGTATCATTTCTTGCAATTGTGCAGCTGTTTTTTCTACCAATGACATCTATAGTTCCTCCTTCCGACTATTCTAAAATTGTTGGGACTTTTACTTGTCCGCCTTCGTGCTCTTTTACATTTTTCAAAACTAGTTCGCGGTCCAATCCTGGGGTGGATTTATCTTCGCGTAATACGTTGACCATCTGCAGTACATGAGTAGTCGGTTCAACATTTTCTGTATCCAGTTCATTCAGCAATTCCATTGCATTCGTAATTGCTTCTAATTGATCTGCAAAATGTTCAGCTTCTTCATCAGTAATTGCCAATCTCGCCAAATGAGCGACTTCGATCACTTCTTCTTTAGTCATTTTCGCCATTTTTCTACACCTCCGAATTCAGTAAACATACGCTATATCATAACATTTTTCTAAAAAAATGAATAGGAACAGCACATGGCCGTCCCTGTTTTAACGCAAATTATTCATAAATGTGAACAAACGGCTCTGTTTCTCCTGCTTCTCGTAATACTAGTGCTTCAGGTCCGTTAGTGGAAGTCACACTGACTTCCACTAACACATTTTCAGGGAAATGTTCGACAACCAGTCCGGTTACATATTGCGTGAAACCGATCACTTCAGCTGCTCCGTAGAACTGGATGGGAATTTCAATTTTCAGTTCTTTTAATTCATTGTCCTGATAAAATCCTGTTCCGATAACACTGGTGAAATTGGAAAAATAGATCTCGACATCCTGTTTAAAATTACGGAATGCTGTATCGATGTCCCGGTAACGTTCATCCGCACCCGCAGTCGGAAACAGCACATAGGTTTCGTTAACTGCCGTCCAATTCGCTACAGCCTGATCTCCGCCGGGAGCGGCACCAGATGAAAAGTAAATGCCTGGCACCATTGCATTGCGGGAATTCTGTTTAAACAGCCCTACGACAATCGGTATATCTCCCAAGCCTTCTTTCTCTCGCAAGCGTTTGACGATCTCGCCGGCCATACGTTTGCCTTCTTTTTCAATCTGTTCCTGAGGAATCTCCTCTTCGTAAGAAATCCCATCTTCAGAACTGTAGTAAACTGAATTCAACGCCAAGCCAACCGAGATTCCACCGAGTCTTATCGTATCTTCATTGGTCTTCACCAAATAATTCTGTTCAATGACATGTGCCAGTATTTCCGCAGGCGGGCGTTCGCCCGCTTTTTTTTGTTCTGCGGTGCGATCATCTGCCGCGTTCAATCCCGCCGGATTATCTTTACTGGTCCGTTGCAGCCACGAAGTCACATCTTCATCAGTGATTTTCTGGCCTTCTTGGAAATAATAATCATCAGGTGAAAATTGCTTTTGCGACAATCGCAACAAGCCTTTTTCTGTCTCGGTAATATCATAGCGTGAGTTCAGACGATTGACGATTTTTCCCCGTGTAGCACTTTCTTTATATGGCAGAAGTGTACGGTAAAACTGATCATCCAATTGCATGCTAGGAATCATTGCCGTCTCTACTTCTTCTTCCTCATTTACCACTTCCGTTTCCTCATCAGCCCCGGAAGGAACACACCCCGTTAACAGTAGCAAGCTGATTGGAATCCACCATATGCGTTTCATGTTAAAATCCCCTTATTTATTCAATTCCTCAACGAGACGCGCTTCGTCCCATATGTCTACCTTCAGTTCACGTGCTTTGTCGAGCTTGGAACCCGCTTCTTCCCCAGCAATCAACAAGTCAGTTTTTTTGCTGACGCTGCCTGAGAGTTTGCCGCCAAGCGCTTCGATTTGCACGCTTGCTTCCTGGCGGGTCAATTGTTCCAACTTACCTGTCAACACAATTTTTTTGCCTGCGAATGCGTTGGCCCCGGCCTCCACTCGGACTCGTGTACCTGTATATGTTAAATTGACGCCAGCCTCACGCAAACGTTCCATCAATGTCCGAACTTCTTCGTTATCGAAATAAGTGACGACGGAATCGGCCATTTTTTCACCAATTTCATGAATTTCAACTAACTCTTCTTTCGTCGCTTCCATCAGCCGCTCCATTGAACCGAAATGCTCGGATAAAATCCGCGCCCCTCTTTCGCCTACATGACGTATGCCCAGACCGAACAGTAATTTCTCCATCGAATTGCTTCTAGAATCTTCGATTGCCGCAATTAAATTAGAAGCAGATTTGTCGCCCATACGATCCAGTTCCAGCAATTGTTCTTTGTTCAACTTATAAATATCGGAAATATCCTTTATCAAATCTTCCCGGTATAACTGCTCGATCACTTTTTCCCCAAGCCCGTCAATATTCATGGCATTACGAGATACAAAATGAATTAGGCCTTCTGTAATTTGGGCAGGACATTGTGGATTGACGCAGCGAAGTGCCACTTCCCCTTCTATGCGGTTTAGCTCACTGTCGCAGGCCGGACAATTTTTCGGCATTTCGAAAGGAAGTTCGTCACCTGTGCGTTGTTCAACAATCACCGAAACCACTTCCGGAATAATGTCTCCGGCTTTTCGGATAATGACTTTATCGCCGATTCGGATGTCTTTTTCTTTAATTAAATCTTCGTTGTGCAAAGAAGCCCGTTGGACGGTCGTCCCTGCAACAGATACTGGATCCAGTATGGCGGTGGGTGTCACAACTCCGGTCCGTCCGACACTCAACTCAATGTCACGAACGGTCGTCATGACTTCTTCTGCAGGAAATTTATAAGCAGTTGCCCATTTTGGACTTTTCGCCGTAAACCCGAGATCTTGCTGGTGAAGAAAGCGATTGACTTTGATAACGATGCCGTCAATTTCGTAGGATAGTTTGGTCCGGTTTTCTGTCCACTTTTCAATATAGGCTAATACTTCTTCAACGCTTTTTGCGACATGGCGTTCCTGATTGGTTTTAAACCCAAGCCCTGCCAAATAACTTAGCGACTCATTGTGCTCAGACAAGCCATAGGTCTCTCCATCGCCACCAATTCCGTAAATAAAAACATCTAAGTTACGACTCGCTGCAACTTTTGGATCTAACTGGCGAAGCGATCCAGCCGCAGCGTTCCGCGGATTAGCAAATAACTCTTCGCCTCGCTCACCACGCTGTTCGTTCAAGACATGAAAGGATTTTTTCGGCATGAAGACTTCGCCACGCACTTCAAGCGTTACTGGTTGCTCTAATTTTAGCGGGATAGCGCGAATAGTCCGCAGGTTAACGGTAATGTCTTCACCGATACGGCCGTCTCCGCGCGTTGCTCCTTTAACGAATTTACCGTCTTCATAGAGAAGTGATACTGCAAGGCCATCAATTTTTAACTCGCAGACATATTCGATTTCATCACCTGCACCGCTGCGCACCCGTTTATCGAATTCAAGAAGATCCTCTTCACCAAAAACATTCGATAAGCTGAGCATCGGTCGGTCGTGCGTCACTTTATCAAAATTAGAAATCGGTATTCCTCCAATTCGCTGTGTAGGTGAATCCGGAAACACCAAATCTGGATAAAGTGTTTCCAATTCGAGCAATTCATTCAGTAATTGATCGTAGATGGCATCCGGAACAGCCGGCTTATCTAGAACGTAATAAGCATGTCCATAGTTCCGAAGCAATTCGTTCAATTCATTAACACGTTGTTCCGCTTTCATGCGATCCATACAGTTTCCTCCCGATCACTCTTTTTCAATCGGCGCAAATTTGGCCAATAGTCGCTTGATGCCGACAGGGCTTGGAAAAGCAATGTCGAGTTCTGTTTGCTCGCCTTCACCTTTAACGCTGACGACCGTTCCAGTGCCCCATTTTTTATGTTTCGCTTTGTCGCCTGTTTTCCATCCCAGCTTTTCTCCGCCCGATTGATTATAGTCCGGGCGTGTCACAGCCGTGCGTTTGGGTGCCTGTTTATAGCTCGTGGCTGCACCGGCGCGGTGATGTGCTGTTGTCTGCTCAATCAGTTCTTCTGAAATCTCAGAAATAAAACGAGACTGCATATTAAAATTACTTTTCCCGAACAGTGTGCGTGAAGAAGCATGCGTTAAATACAATCGTTGCTCGGCGCGAGTAATGCCAACATAAGCAAGGCGCCGCTCTTCTTCCAATTCTTCGTCGTCATTATTCGACCGGGAATGAGGAAATACATTTTCTTCCAGACCAATAATAAAGACTACAGGGAATTCCAATCCTTTTGCTGCATGCATCGTCATTAAAATAATCGGTCCATCTGCGTCTTCCTCGTCATCCAAGGAATCGATATCTGAAATCAATGCCAAATCTGTCAAGAAAGCGACTAATGATTTGTCGTCACTTTGCTTTTCAAAGGCTTTCGTTACGGATAAAAACTCTTCCAAGTTTTCTAGACGGCTTTCGCCTTCAATTGTCTTGTCGTTTTGCAACATCTGGCGATAGCCAGATTTCTTCAACACTTCTTCCACTAATTCAGTTACCGATAAATATTCTTGCATTTGTGTAAAGCTAGCCATCATGTTACGGAATTCTAGAGCCGTCTGCGCTGTTTTAGGCGTCAGTCCCATAAAATCCGCTTCCTGCAAAGCATCCATAATGGTGCGGTCTTGTTCAATGGCAAAGCGTGCCATTTTTTCAAAAGAAGTCGCGCCAATTCCGCGCTTTGGTTCATTGATGACACGAGCCAACGACAAATCATCGTCGTTGTTGGCAATCAAACGCAAATATGCTAGCAAGTCTTTGATTTCCTTACGATCATAGAACTTTGTTCCGCCGACGATGGTATAAGACATATTCGATTTAACGAACATCTCCTCCATTATTCGGGACTGCGCATTCGTGCGGTAAAGAATTGCAAAATCAGAAGTCTTGTAATTTTCTTCATCCATTAACTTCTGGATAGTTTGAACGACAAATTGCGCTTCCTGACGCTCGTCCCATGCTTTATGCAAAGTGATGGCTGGGCCATCATCGTTATCAGTCCGCAATTCTTTCGGATAACGGCTCGTGTTTTTCTGGATGACATCATTAGCTGCTTGCAAAATGCGCTTGGTTGAGCGGTAATTTTGCTCAAGCATAATGACTTTGGCATTCGGATAATCTTTTTCGAATGACAGGATATTGGTAATGTCTGCTCCGCGCCAGCGATAAATCGACTGATCCGAATCTCCAACCACACAAATATTTTTGAACTTACTAGCTAATTTTTGGACTAGCTGGTATTGAGCGTTGTTGGTATCCTGGTATTCATCCACATGAATATAATGGAATTTATTTTGGTAATACTCAAGGACTTCAGGAACTGTGTTAAATAAATTTAATGTCGTCATGATCAAATCGTCAAAATCGAGCGACTGGTTTTTCTTTAGTCGTTTCTCGTAAGCTGTGTAGACATCAGATACCGTCTTTTCGTACGGATTAAACTGATTCATGTCTGCCGCAAACTGTGTTGCATCGATGCATTCATTTTTTGCCGATGAAATGGCATTGAGCATAGTCCGGGGTTCGTATTTTTTCGGATCCAGGTTTTGTTGCTTCAGTACATTCTTGATGACCGTCAATTGGTCTGTGGTATCCAAAATCGAGAAATTCTTCGACATGTTTAATCGGTCGATATCGCGTCTCAGGATACGCACGCACATCGAGTGGAACGTAGAAGCCCACATACGCTGCCCAGTTCCGTGCCCCAGCAATCCATCGATCCGGTTACGCATTTCACGCGCTGCTTTATTGGTAAACGTAATTGCTAAAATATTAGACGGATAAACTTGTTTTTCCAGCACCAAATAAGCAATCCGATGTGTTAACACACGGGTTTTACCAGATCCCGCACCTGCCATAATTAATAAAGGGCCTTCGGTCGCCTTGACCGCTTCCGCTTGTTCCGGATTCATGCCGTTTAGTAAGTTTTTCGTTATCGATTCCATTGTGCACCACCTCGAACATTCGTTCTTATTAGTATAACGATTAATCAGCCGTTTCCGCAACTGCCTCTACGGTTTCAATCGCTTTTTCAATATTTTCATAAATAATGTTGCCAACGACAATAGTATCTGCGACGTCCAATGCCGCTAATGCTTTGTCAGCAGAATCGATTCCCCCACCGTAAAACAAACGGGTTTCAGACAAAACCTCTTTTACTTTGCGGACCAGATCTATGCTTCCGTAAATACCGCTGTACTCCATATAAAAAATGGGTAGCTGGAAAAAATGTTCAGCCAGGCGAGCATAGGCCAAGACGTCATTCGTCGTCAAATCTGTTTTTGCTCCAGTTAATTTTGCAGCTTTACAATCTCCGTTCAAAATACAATAGCCTTCCGGAATCAGTTCATCCCAGTCCAAGATGTCACCATATTCTCGAATTGCTCTATGGTGAAGCCCTTTAATCCACAATGGATCATCGCTATTTAAAACCGTCGGAATAAAATAATAGTCAAAGCCTGGAGCCACGGAATCAATTGTTGAAACTTCAAGGACCACCGGCAGAGCGTAGCGTTGCAAACGTTCCATTAAATAAACGACATTGTCGAGTGTGACATCATCGCTACCGCCAATCAAGATGGCATCAGTCCCGGATCTGCAAATTCGTTCCAAATGTCCATCCGTTATCTCTTTTACCGGATCTAATTTAAAGACATGCCGCCATGTTTTAAAATCCATCTCATTTCACCTAACTTTATATCATTTATCATCAATTTAGTATAACAAAAAAACCGAACAGAGTTGGTTCTCTGCTCAGTCTTTTCGGAGTTCAAAAGGTTTTTCGTCGGGATAAAGACGCTCCAACATTTCATCATAGCCATCGTTGCCGTAGTTCAGGCAACGGCGAACACGGGAAATAGTTGCTGTGCTGGCGCCTGTTTCGTTCTTTATTTTTTCATATGTTTTTTTCATGCGAAGCATATGCGCCACTTCCAGCCGCTGAGACAGCGATTGGAGTTCACTGATCGTACATAAGTCATCGAAAAAACGATAAGCTTCTTCCTTATCCTTCAGGGCCAAAACAGCTTCAATCAACTGATCTGTCTGATGGCCTTTAATTTTATCAACTTGCATGCAGCTTCATCTTCCTTTCATTGCTCTGATCACCTATGGGTATAGCTAACGGATTGTTCCATGCTGGGAGAAGATGGGACAATATGAATCCAAGTTTTCCCCGACAGCAGTTTTACCGACTCTCCGTCTACTGTTGGCACCAACATTCCGTCGAGCGAACTCCATTCTATTTCACGAACACCACCGCCCTGGAAAAGCAATGCATTTCCACCGCTCGACAAATCAATTGACTGACGTCCTTCAGAATCGACAGTTTGGTGTTGCGCTTCAAAAACTAAAACATTTGAGACTTTGACTGTTTCTAGGGTTTCTTTGTCGGTGGTCGGTACGCCGTCGGACGATCGGCTGTAAAGATGCGTTTGACTGTCATATGTATAATTACTAAAAAATAGCTCATTTCTCCCGTACTCTACACTTACCGTAAGAGCCTGTTCCTCAAGTTTAGCATTTTCAACCGAGTCATAGAAATAATAAGGTGATTGCCCTCTATATTCTGTGGCTGCCTGTACGTTTTTCATAGCTAGCTTGATGTTTTCCATCGTAATATAGGAATTATGTGGTGCAACACGGTCGGATGATCGCTGAAACAAAGTTCCGTCGTGCTGAATGCCGTTAACATGATCCACAACTCCCGAGTTCAACATCGCGCGCGCATCTAGGCTATAGCCATGGGCCACAAAAAAAGCATCGTACGCTGTAGCAATTTCGACAAAATATTCTCTGGCACTGCGAATCGGACCGATTTTTTCTGGGAAGTCGCTTTGGTAAAGCGCCAAAAAACGCGTGATATCGTATTCGGCAATCACTTCAAAAACGATATCTGCATCGGTCAGCCCCGTTTGCGGACGGGCATCCGGATGATTATTGATGACTGCCATGACAGTTCGACGATTTGCTGGGGGCGCCGCTCGCTCTCCAGTGAAAGGAGCGATTGTCAAAGCGTCCTCCACTAAGGGCTCCTCAGCAGGTTCTTCTTTCATAACTAGCCAAAATCCTGCAGCAAATGCCAAAAGCACCAGCAGTACGATGACTGTGAACATCCAATTTTTCATATCGCTTACCTCATAAATGCTGGAAATAAGATTTTTTTATTCATGACATCGTAGATCCCTTTTTGTGTAACGCGGACATACGGCAAATGAGTTGCCTGCAAAAACAACAGCGTATAAACCGCATCACCATGTTTATAGCCGCGCTGTTTTAACGCTTTCTTCAGTGACTTCTCCTGTTCGATTAACTGTTCCATCGGCAGATCCGACATCACGCCCCCATAAGGAAGCGGCAAGGATTGAACGATCTCGCCATTTTCGACCAGAATGATCCCGCCTTTCAAGCGTTTCAATTCATTGAAAGCTACCCACATGTCCCGTCGGCTTTTGCCGATTAAAATAATATCACCAGTATTGGTATATGAAGAGGCGAATCCATCCAAACCAGGCGCAAAGCCTTTGATCAAGGTATTAACGCGCCATTTACCTTTTTTATCAACCAACATCAGAAAGCTTTCATCATGTAATTTCGATAAATCAGAGTCATGACTATCTACACTAACTGTATAGGGTTTTGTAATGACATCGTTGACCATTTCAATACCAAAAGGCATCGAAAATTGGAAATCATCATCTGTCAGTTCATAGTCGAGTTCAAGTTCAGGCAATATTGACCAATCGATATTCGGCAATGATTGTACTTTTTTACCGTCTTTTTTCAGCCATACCCCTTTTGAAATGACACCTGAAGGCACTGGGTTGTCGATAGTATCAAGAATGTTCAGATTAGCGTAGCGCCCTGTCGCAATCAAGCCATGCAAACTCGTCACATTGTAATAGCGAGCCACATTGTAAGATGCCATCATATAAGCATCAATCGGCGGTACGCCTGCTTCAAGTGCAATTTTGATGCACAAGTCCATGACTCCATCCAAATGAAATGCCGGTGTTGAGCCATCTGTCGTCATCATCAGCTTGTCAAAAACGTTCAATTTCCGCTCCACAATGCCTTTCAAAAGGTTCGGAAGATCAGGGCGAATAGAGGAATGCCGGAGCGTCACACCATAGCCGTGCAGCAAGCGCATCTCCACTTCGTCCACAGTCATCGCTTCATGATCGCCATCAGCTCCAAGCAGTCTCATGCGGGCCAAGGTCTTTTCCGAAGCACCTGGAAAATGGCCTTCGATTTTTTTCAATCCCATTTTGGCTTTCTGAATCCAATACAGCATCTGGTCGTCGCCTGCCATTAACTTTGGCCAACCAGTCAGTTCACCGCCGAGTAATACATCCTGGCGATCGAGCCATTCTCCTACTGAAGTAGAAGTGAATAATTGGTCTTCATCATTCAACTCTGTCTGCGAATCAAAACGCGTCCACCAATAAAAGCTGAATGGCAATTCCGCAAGTTGATCCAACATTGAAAACGCTTTCTTGTTTTCGAGCGCTAAAAAAAAGGTTAGATTGTCGGAAAGGAACATGGTTGTTCCCCCCTGAGCCGCATAATCTGCAAAGCTTTGAGGATTGTATAATTGAGAAGGATGAACATGGGGTTCTATATATCCTGGAACGATAAATTTATCCTTCATCTCTACAACTTCAGTAGAAGCATCAATTTTCGGCATATCTTTTCCAGCATAGACGATACGGTCGTCTGCTATCCATATATTTCCTGTTATCCATTTCTTAAAGATTCCATGAAGATACGTTGCATTTGTCAAAACAAGATCCGGCGCAATTTCTTTTGTGATGATCTTTAGTTGATTTCGAATCTCTGTGTTTTTCCATAGAGGATTGACCATTTGCCGGCACCTACTTTCTGTGATTTCAATACTTAATATCGTAGCATAATTATACAATGAAATACAGTTACTACCTTAAAAAACGGGAACATTCTGATTAAACTCAGACACAAAAAATCCACGCATTCCACGTGGATTTTTGATCAATTATTGATTGGATCGCTGAAAGGTTTTAATACATCTTTTTTCTCTTCTTCCTTGAAGGTCAATACATCAGTAACAGAATCGTATGATTCTCCGTAAAACTGTTCATCCTTGTAAGTATGGATGTCTTCATACATTTTCTGCATGCCTTCAAAAATTTGTTCTTCTGTTTCTCCACTTGGAGTCCAGTAGAGAATTTCCATGGAATTCTCTTCCCCAGTTGCCAATGAACGTCGGCAATACCCAATGGACGATGCGTGTTCAAATCCTTCACGCGCATAAAACCTCAGACGTTTTTCTGTGTCGGTGTCTTCGTAATCAACAGGCTCGACTTCAAGGATAATTGGTTTTTTCTTATCCTTTAACATCTGTAACGTCTTTCTACCAAGACCCATTCCGCGTGATTCTTTGGATACAAACAAATAATCAACAAATGTAAAACGAGGGAATTCTGCATACATCAAGACATGATAAGGACCCTCATCTTTGTAATAGACGCTCCCTTTTTCTTTTAATAATGCATCCATATGCTCTTTTGACTTCATTTCTTCGACTGGAAAATACTGATTTAATTTTTCATACCAATTCATAATTTGTCTCCTTTCAATTTTAAATGCCCTGCTAATTTTGTTTCTGGGGTCTTAATCGGTTTACAATTCTGGAGTTTAAATAGAGGTGAACCCGGGCTATCAAAAATCCGCAAGTTCAGATTTATTGCCTATAGGGCAGACAATAAAACAAAAATGACACAGCTTCTTGTCGAATTTGTGTCATCAACGATTATAGCATATATAAAGAGAAAATTCAATGAGGAGGTCATTCCCCTGGTTTGTTGGTTACTCCAATCAGACTTTAACAGCCAGTAGATCTCCACTTTTTCAAGTGGGATTTACTGGCTGTTAAAGTGGGATAAAATTATTTTGCACGCCATCCAATATCTGTACGATAGAAGAAGGCATTCCACTCTATGCTGTTCAACTGTTCATAAACTTTTCTCTGAGCGTCTTGAATAGAAGAGCCTTTCGCTGAAACGAGTAGCACACGTCCCCCATTGCCAAAATACCTGCCAGACGACAGCTTAGTTCCCGCGTGAGTCACTTCCACTCCAGCAAGTTTCGTCAAGTCCGGTAAGTACGCGCCTTTTTCAACTTGCTCTGGATATCCATCAGCTGCAATGACTACACCAAGCACTGCTTCATTGTCCCATTCCAATTCAGCAGGTTGCTCGCTTAAAATTGTATCCATAAAGAGACCGAAATCAGATTTCATTCGCGGCAAAACGACTTGTGTTTCTGGATCACCGAAACGTGCGTTGAATTCAATCACTTTTGGCACTCCTTCAGTTAAGATGACACCCGCATAAAGGATGCCGTTAAAAGGCGTCTCTTCTGATGCCATTGCTTTGACTGTCGGTTCCACAATTTTCGCGAATGTTTCATCAACAATCGCTTGTGATATTTGAGGGACTGGGGAATAAGCGCCCATGCCGCCCGTATTCGGTCCACGATCTCCGTCGTAAGCACGTTTATGATCTTGTGAAATAACCATTGGATAAATCTGACCGCTATAGACAAAGGACATGAAAGAAAATTCTTCTCCGTCTAAAAATTCTTCAATGACAACTTTAGAACCCGACTCTCCGAACTTTTGGCCTTCTAGCATATCATTGACGGCAGCAATAGCTTCGCCTTCAGTCAAGGCAACAACAACACCTTTGCCTGCAGCTAAGCCGTCTGCTTTAACGACAATTGGTGCTCCGTGCTGGCGGATAAAGGCAATTGCTTGAGCAGTTTCAGTAAACGTTTCATAACCTGCAGTCGGAATAGTGTATTTTTTCATCAACTCTTTAGCAAAAGCTTTGCTGCCTTCAATTTGCGCAGCCGCTTTGGATGGGCCGAAAATGCGTAACCCTTTGGCTTCAAAAAAGTCGACAATTCCTTCTGCCAAAGGCTGTTCCGGTCCGACAAAGCTGAAATCCACTTGCTTTTGCTGTGCAAATTCTGCAAGACCTTCAAAATCCATTTCATCGATTGACGCTAGTTCAGCATCTTCACGCATTCCGTCATTACCAGGTGCTGCAAAAACTTGAGTGACAGACGGAGATTTCGCGAATTGACGGACAATGGCATGTTCTCGTCCGCCTCTTCCAATGACCAATACCTTCATGTTACTCACCTCGATTAATGTTTGAAATGACGGACGCCAGTAAAGACCATCGCAATGCCGTATTCGTTCGCTTCATCGATTGACTCTTGGTCTTTCTTTGAACCACCTGGCTGAATGATTGCTTTAATGCCTGCTTTTGCAGCAGCTTCTACTGTATCGTTCATCGGGAAAAATGCATCTGAAGCCATAATAGCGCCTTGCGCTGCACTGCCTGCTTGTTCTAATGCAATTTTAGCAGATCCAACACGGTTCATTTGTCCGGCACCAATTCCTAACGTCATTTCTGAGTTGCAAACGACAATAGCATTCGACTTTACATGCTTGACGACAATCCACCCTAGCTTTAATGCTTCAAGTTCTGTTGCTGTTGGTTGACGTTCTGTCGCCACTTGAATGTCAGCGTCCTCATAGCTGAAAGCATCTGGCTGCTGGATCAATAGACCGCCTTCAACTGTAATCGTATTCCACTTGTCTTTACTATTGTTGTCAAATGGAATCGTCAGAAGACGAATATTCTTTTTCTGCGTCAGCAATTCGATTGCCTCTTCCGAAAATGCTGGAGCAACCACAATTTCAAGGAAAATCGTTGCTAGTTGTTTTGCTGTTTCAGCATCAACTTCTCGGTTTAATGCAACGATTCCACCAAAAATAGAAGTCGAGTCGGCTTCATAAGCTTTACCAAAAGCATTGGCAATCGTTTCGCCTGTTCCAACACCACATGGGTTCATGTGTTTCACAGCAACGGCTGCTGGCATGGTGAATTCTTTAATGATTTGAAGAGCAGCATTTGCGTCTTGGATATTGTTATAAGATAATTCCTTGCCATGTACTTGATCAGCGTTAGCAATTGAGAAAGCCGAACCTAGCGGACTGCGGTAAAAAGCAGCTTTTTGGTGAGGATTTTCTCCGTAACGAAGCGTTTGAGACAATTCATACGTCAGCGTCAGTTGCTCCGGGTATTCTTCGCCCGTCAGGTCAGTTAAATAATTGGAAATATAAGAATCATAAGCTGCTGTATGACGGAAAACTTTCGCAGCTAAACGACGTCTCGTTTCAGGTAAAGTCGTTTTGTCACTATGCAATTCAGTCAATACTACTGCATAATCAGCTGCATCCACGATGACCGTTACATAAGCATGGTTTTTAGCAGCTGAACGCAGCATAGTCGGTCCGCCAATATCGATATTTTCAATAGCGTCATCTACCGTCACATCTGGTTTAATGATGGTTTCGCGGAATGGGTATAGATTGACACAGACGATATCAATCGGTGCAATGCCATTTTCAGCCATTTGTTTTTGGTGTTCTGCATCATCGTGCTTAGCAAGTAGTCCTCCGTGGACAAGTGGGTGTAAGGTTTTCACACGGCCACCTAAAATTTCTGGAAATTTGGTAACTTCATCTACGGCTGTAATGGAAACACCGTTTTCTTCAAGAAATTTCTTAGTGCCGCCTGTTGATAAAAGCTCATAGCCCATTTTTTCCAATTCCTGTGCAAATTCCAATATTCCTGATTTATCCGATACGCTGAGTAATGCTCTTTTTTTCACAAGTAATCCTCCTAAAGATAAAGACCGGCAATGTTACTGGTCGAATAATTGCTGCAAAGCTGCAGGATATAATTCACGCTCAATCTGATGGATCTGCTGCTCGACTTCTTCGCGTCCACGCTCTAAAACCGCAAACGACTGTTGCGTAATAATCATACCTGTATCCATGCCAGCGTCTACATAATGCACTGTGACACCAGCTGTCTCGGCACCCGCAGCCATTGTTTGACCAATGGCGTCTTTTCCTGGAAAAGCAGGTAAAACAGACGGATGAATATTGACGATGCGTTTTTCGTAAGCTGTCAGTAAGACCGGTCCAATCAAGCGCATATAACCCGCTAAAACAATCCAGTCTATTCCCAATTCCTGCAGTTTTTCTTTTAGCATTTGTTCATAAAGCTGCTTCGAATCAAACTCAGAAGGGATAAACGAAAACGATGCTACTCCCATACTACGGGCACGTTCGATTACGTAGGCTTGTGGCTTGTCTGATACCACAAGTACTATTTCTGCCTGCAGTATACCGTCTCCAATAGCGTCGGCAATGGCTTGAAAATTAGAGCCATTGCCTGACGCAAAAACAGCGAACTTTGGGTTAGTGTTCATTTAACGTGCCGTCCTGTTGACCTTCGAATTGAACACCTTCTGTACTCGAAACGCGGCCAATCTGGAAAGCTTGCTCGCCGTTTGCTCTGGCATTTTTCAAAACGATTTCCGCGTCTTCAGGCGCTACAGCTAAAACAAAGCCAATTCCCATATTGAATACTGAATACAAGTCGCGGTCTGCCAACTCGCCTTTTTCTTTTAGCAAATTAAAAATATCCAGTACCGGCCAGCTGCCGATTGAAATTTCTGCGCCTAAACCTTCTGGCATCATCCGCGGAATGTTCTCGATAAAGCCACCGCCTGTGACATGTGCCATGCCATGGATTTCGGTTCCGTTGCCAATCGCCGCTACTGCTTTTGCGTAAATTTTCGTCGGTGTTAACAATGCGTCACCAATAGGTCCGAGCGTCTCATAGCCTTCAACTTGTTGATCTAACGTAAATTGATGCTGTTCAAAGACGATTTGACGTACAAGTGAATAACCGTTTGAATGGATCCCACTGGAAGCTAAGCCGATTAACACATCTCCTGCTGCGATTTTTTCGCCGGTAACAATTTCGGATTTCTCCGCTGCCCCCACCGCAAATCCAGCAATATCATATTCATCTTCTTCGTAAAGACCTGGCATTTCTGCAGTTTCCCCGCCAATAAGTGCAGCGCCTGCTTGGACACAGCCATCTGCTACACCTTTAACAATTTGTTCGATTTTTTCAGGAACCGCTTTGCCGACTGCAATATAGTCAAGGAAAAACAAAGGTTCTGCACCTTGAGCAACGATGTCATTAACGCACATCGCCACGCAATCGATGCCGATTGTATCATGACGGTCCGCCATAAACGCTAGCTTTAATTTCGTGCCGACGCCATCGGTACCGGAAACAAGAACCGGTTCTTTCAAATTCAACTCAGACAAATCAAACATGCCGCCAAATCCACCAAACGCACCCAGCATTCCTTTGCGCGCTGTCCGTTCTACATGAGATTTCATGCGGTTGACTGCTTCGTAGCCTGCTTCGATATTGACGCCTGCTTTTTCATATGCTTTTGACACACCGGTTCCCCCTTATTTTACTTTCTCTTTTTCGTGCGGCAACACCGTATCGGGATAAATATTGGTTGGATATTCGCCTGTAAAGCAAGCTAAGCAATGACCACATTTCGATCCGGGATCGGTGCGTCCAATATTTTGAACCATGCCGTCAACCGACAAGAATGTTAGTGAATCTGCGCCGATAATTTCACGCATTTCTTCTATTGTATTGTTAGCAGCGATCAGCTCGCCTGCTGTGCTAATGTCAATGCCATAAAAACAAGGGTTTTTGATCGGCGGTGAACTAATCACGACATGCACTTCTGTAGCGCCTGCTTCTTTCAATAACGTGACGATGCGCCGTGAAGTTGTGCCGCGAACAATCGAATCATCTACCATAATGACGCGTTTTCCGTTGACCACTTGCCGGACAGGCGATAGTTTCATCTTAACGCCTTGTTCGCGTAAATCTTGTGAAGGTTGGATAAACGTACGTCCTACATAACGGTTTTTGATCATGCCGAGTTCGTATGGAATACCACTTTGCTCTGAGTAACCGATGGCTGCTGAAATACTCGAATCTGGAACACCTGTTACGACGTCCGCATCAATTTGTACTTCTTTTGCTAATTGAACACCGAGACGCTTTCTAGCAGTATGAACGTTGATGCCGTCGATATCCGAATCCGGACGAGAAAAGTAGACATATTCCATCGTACAAATCGACCGCTCTTCTGGATAAGCAAAACGCTCTGCACGCATGCCATCTTTCGTAATGATCAAAAATTCACCTGGTTCAACCGAACGAACAAATTCCGCTCCGACAATATCAAACGCACACGTTTCAGATGCCGCCACCCAAGCATCTCCTAATTTACCAAGAGATAATGGACGCAAACCGTTCGGGTCTAGCGCAATATACATCGCTTCTTCTGTCAAAATCACACAAGCAAAAGCACCTTTTAATAAAGACAATGCATTTTTCGCTTTTTCCTCAAACGTCGCATAACCACTTCTTTTGATTAAGTGAGCGAGCACTTCTGTATCAGAAGTCGTTTGGAAAATACTTCCTTGACGTTCGAGATGCCCTTTTAGTTGTGTCGCATTGACTAAATTGCCGTTATGCGAAATAGCCAAACTACCGGTAGTTGAATTAAAGAGCAAGGGCTGGACATTTTCAATGCCGCTGCCCCCTGCTGTTGCATAGCGGACATGGCCAATTGCGGCATGTCCTGCTATTTTTTCTATTTTTTCTGGCGTAAAAACTTCACTGACCATGCCTTCACCTTTTAATGGGCGAAGGGCTTCTCCATCAGTTGAAACGATTCCAGCACCTTCTTGACCGCGATGTTGCAAAGCATGCAATCCGTAATACGTCAATTGCGTCGCATTCGGATGTCCCCATATTCCAAAGACACCACATTCTTCATTTAAGCTTCTGATTTCAGCAAGCATGGGATAGCTCCTTTCCAAGCTGAGCGAAGCGTTGCGACTGAATCGTTAATCCATGTCGTACCGTCTTCACCGTTGATTACTAAGTTGTCTCCCGTGACTTGGCCGATTTTCTTGGCATCTGATACGACTTTCTCGAATTGTGCTGCTTTTTCCGGGCTAACGGTCACGACAAAACGTGATTGCGATTCACTGAATAAAGCCGTTATTGCAGATCCAGACAAAGTAACTTCCATTCCTAATCCTCTGCCGAATGTTTTTTCAGCTAAAGCGACAGCAACGCCGCCTTCAGCAACGTCATGCGCGGACGTGACAAGTCCTTGTTGAATTGCCGATAAAATTTCTTGTTGACGTTTTGCTTCGACTGCTAAATCGATAATTGGTGCTTTACCGAAAATACGTCCTTCGACCATTTTCTGCAATTCACTACCGCCAAACTCCGTCAAGCTTTCACCGATCAAATACACGAAGTCGCCTTGTTTTTTAGCGTCTTGTGTTGTGACATGTGAAAGGTCTTCTACAAGACCGACCATACCGATTGTCGGTGTCGGGTAAATAGCCGTACCGTTTGTTTCATTGTATAAAGAGACGTTTCCGCCGATAACTGGAGAATCCAAGATTACACAAGCTTCAGACATGCCGTCTGCAGCTTTTTCTAACTGCCAGAAGATTTCTGGCTTTTCTGGGTTACCGAAGTTTAAGCAATCCGTTATTGCAAGTGGTTTAGCGCCTGATACAACTACGTTACGTGCAGCTTCCGCTACCGCAATTTTACCGCCCGTTTCCGGATCCAAGTAAATATAGCGGGAGTTGCAATCGGTTGTCATCGCAAGACCTTTGTTCGTTCCACGGACACGGACAATTGCAGCGTCCGACCCTGGGCTAACAACTGTGCTTGTGCGTACTTGATGATCGTATTGATCATAGACCCATTCTTTTGAAGCGATGGTCGGCTGTTCTAATAACGCCGTCAAGGTTCTATTGAAATCAGTAACTTGTGGCTCGACATTGTCCATTTGTTGGAACTCTGTAAAATAAGTCGGAACCGCTGAAGGCTTATGATAAACTGGAGCGTCTTCTGCAAGTGCATCAACCGGTACTTCTGCAACAATTTCACCTTTATGATTTAAGCGTAATGTCGAGTCGTCTGTAACGGTACCCACTGTTACAGCATCTAGTCCATATTTCTCGAACAACTCAACGATTTCAGGCTCACGTCCTGCTTTAACGACAATCAACATACGTTCTTGAGATTCAGACAACATCATTTCATAAGCTGTCATGCCTGTTTCGCGCTGTGGAATGTGATCCAGATCCATCTCAATACCTGATCCCGCTTTAGAAGCCATTTCAGCTGAAGAAGAAGTGAGTCCAGCCGCTCCCATATCTTGAATACCGATCAACGCATCGGACTTGATCAATTCTAAACAAGCTTCTAGTAACAGTTTTTCCATAAATGGATCACCAACTTGTACAGCTGGACGATTTTTATCCGAGCCGTCTGTTAGTTCCTCGGAAGCAAACGTCGCACCGTGTATGCCGTCACGCCCCGTTTTAGCGCCGACGTACATCACCGGGTTGCCCGTGCCTTTAGCAATCCCTTTTTGAATATCTTCGTGATTGATCAAGCCAACACACATTGCATTCACCAAAGGGTTACCGTCATAACAATCGTCAAACTGGATTTCTCCGCCAACTGTTGGAATTCCGATGCAATTTCCATAACCGGCAATGCCAGCAACGACTTCTTCAAACAAGTATTTCACGCGCGGAGTTGTCAATTCACCAAAACGCAATGAGTTAAGCAAAGCAATTGGACGTGCGCCCATTGAAAAGACGTCACGGATAATTCCACCGACTCCAGTAGCCGCTCCTTGATACGGCTCGATAGCAGATGGGTGGTTATGCGATTCCATTTTGAACACGACCGCTTGCCCGTCGCCAATATCCACAATTCCTGCGCCTTCGCCCGGACCTTGCAGGACACGTTCTCCTTTAGTTGGGAATTTCGCAAGTACGGGTTTGGAGTTTTTATAAGAACAATGTTCAGACCACATGACCGAAAACAAACCCGTTTCCGTATAGTTTGGTGTTCTTCCCAATATGTCTTCGACCATTTCGAATTCTGTATCCGATAAGCCCATTTGCTGATAAATTTTCTGTTCTTTTATTTGAGCAGCATTTGGTTCAAGCATGACTGACATGTGCTTCCCTCCACTGTTTTACGATTGATCTGAATAAAGCTAATCCGTCTTTACCACCGATTAACTCGGATACTGCACGTTCTGGGTGAGGCATCATGCCTAGCACGTTTCCACGTTCGTTAATAATACCTGCAATATTGTTACGGCTCCCGTTAAAATCATCGCCATAGGTAAAAACAATTTGGTTATTTTCTTTAAGGTGCTTGTATGTCTCATCGTCGCAATAATAATTGCCTTCTCCGTGAGCGATTGGAATCTGGATTTCTTGACCTTGTTCGTATTCGTTCGTAAATAAAGTATGATTGTTTTCAACTTTTAACCCAACAGTACGGCACATGAACTTCAAGTTCTTGTTTCGTAAAAGAACGCCTGGCAATAAACCAGCTTCTGTTAAGATCTGAAATCCGTTACAAATTCCAAGAACAGGCTTTCCTGCTTCAGCCGCTTTTCTCACTTCGTCCATAACTCCAGAAAACTGAGCAATCGCGCCGCAACGCAAGTAATCGCCATATGAAAATCCGCCTGGCAGCAAAATGCCGTCATAGCTGCTCAAATCTTTTGAGTCATGCCATACGTATTCTGCTTCTTCACCTAGTTCGTCCTTGACCGCATGGTACATATCCAAATCACAATTCGAGCCCGGGAAAACAATTACTGCGAATTTCATTGCGAGACAACCTCCTCAATTTCATAACGGTAATCTTCAATTACAGTGTTGGCTAGCAGACGATGACAAAGCTCGTTGACCAATGCGTCTACATCACGCTCGCCGTCTCCAATAACCAATTCTAGGTATTTGCCGATTCGTACGTCTTCCACTTCACCATAGCCCATTTTATGAAGAGAGCCCATAACTGCAGAGCCTTGCGGGTCTAATACGCTTTCGCGTAATGTTACGTATATTTTTACTTTTTTCATGAGTGTTGTCCTCCTAGACGAGTCAAAATGAGTTCGTACGCTTCAGTCAAATTCCCAAGATTACGGCGGAATACGTCTTTATCAAGCTTTTGTTTTGTTTCCATATCCCAAAGCCGGCAAGTGTCCGGCGAAATTTCGTCTGCCAATAAAATATTGCCATCTGTGTCGCGGCCAAATTCAATTTTGAAATCAACAAGATCGACACCGATTTCTTTGAAAAAGCCGATTAGAACGCGATTAATCTCGCGTGCTTTTTGCTTGAGTTCTGCCACTTCTTCCGCAGTTGCCAGCTTTAGCATATCAACATGTTCATCTGTAATTAATGGATCACCTAATTCATCATCTTTCAAATAAAACTCAACTACCGGGCGGCTAATGGCCACGCCTTCTTCAATTCCAAGGCGTTTGGCCATGCTGCCGGCGGTGATGTTACGAACCACTACTTCCAATGGAATGATGCTAACACTCTGCACCAATTGTTCGTGATCAGACAATTGCTTGACGAAATGTGAAGCAATGCCCGCCTCCTGCAATTTCGTGAAAATCAGTGACGTGATTTTATTGTTCAAAATGCCTTTTCCGGTAATTTCTTCTTTCTTTTCACCGTTAAAAGCCGTTGCTGAATCTTTATATTCCACCCACAAAATTCCCTCTTCGTCCGTTGCATACAAGCGTTTTGCTTTTCCTTCGTACAATAGCTGATCTTTTTCCATTTCAGAAGCCTCCGTTTAGTTTAGTCCAAGTCGGTTGAAAATCATGTCTACTTGTTGTAAATGGTGGTTGTAGTCAAAGCAATCATCTAATTCTTCTTTAGAAAGTTTTGAAGTAATCGTGCTATTCGCTTCGACGATTTCACGGAAATGCGTCTGGTTTTCCCACGCTTCCATCGCACACGGCTGAACCGTATCGTATGCCGCTTCGCGAGCCATGCCTTTGTCGATCAACGCCAACAACACGCGCTGTGAATAAATCAAGCCAAGTGTTGAATCCATATTGCGTTTCATGTTTTCTGGGAATACCGTTAAGTTTTTCACGATATTACCAAACCGATTCAACATGTAATTTAAGGCAATTGTTGCATCTGGTAAAATCACGCGTTCGGCAGATGAATGCGAAATGTCGCGTTCGTGCCAAAGTGCAACGTTTTCGTATGCTGTTAGCATATAGCCACGGATTAAACGCGCAAGCCCTGTCATGTTTTCAGAACCGATTGGGTTGCGCTTATGTGGCATTGCCGAAGAACCTTTTTGGCCTTTCGCAAAGAACTCTTCCACTTCGCGTGTTTCTGATTTTTGCAATCCGCGGATTTCTGTCGCAAATTTCTCAACAGATGAACCGATCAATGCCAAAACGCTTAAATACTGTGCATGACGGTCACGTTGCAATGTTTGTGTTGAAATAGGTGAAGCTGCAAGACCTAACTCTTTGCAGACATATGCTTCAACAAACGGATCGATATTTGCGTAAGTTCCAACTGCACCAGACATTTTGCCTGTTTCAATCGAAGCAGCAGCAGCTTCGAAACGTTCTAAGTTGCGTTTCATTTCCTCGTGCCACAAAGCCAGTTTCAAACCGAAAGTAGTGGGTTCTGCATGAACACCATGCGTACGACCCATCATAACCGTCATTTTATGTTCTTTTGCTTTATTCGCAAGAATTTCAATAAAGTTCGTTAAGTCTTTACGGATAATGACATTCGCTTGTTTTAACAAGTACGATAAAGCTGTATCGACTACGTCAGTTGACGTTAAGCCGTAATGAACCCATTTGCGTTCTTCACCAAGCGTTTCAGATACTGCTCTTGTGAAAGCTACTACGTCGTGGCGAGTTTCTTCTTCAATTTCTAAAATGCGGTCTACTGAAAAAGAAGCGTCTTTGCGAATTTTCGCTACGTCTTCTTTCGGAATATCACCAATTTCAGCCCAAGCTTCACATGCCAAAATTTCAACTTCTAACCATGCCTTGTATTTGTTTTCTTCTGTCCAAATTGCGCCCATTTCGGGTCTTGTGTAACGTGCGATCATTTTAAAGTTCCTCCAATTATTCCGACCAAATGCCGGATGTATCTATTTCACTTAAAGTGGCCTCTAAGTCTTCCGTTAATATCGTAACATGTCCCATCTTCCGTTTCTGCTTGGCTTCATCTTTTCCGTACAAATGAATCGACCAATTCGGAAATTGTGCTATTTTTGTAGTGAGTGGCGCAACATGTTCACCCAATACATTGACCATCACCGCTTGTGACCACAAAATCGGTTGTCTCAGTGGCCATCCGCACACGGCACGGATATGCTGATGAAACTGTGAGATGTTCGTTGCTTCAATCGAGTAATGGCCTGAATTATGAGGACGCGGTGCCAATTCGTTCACAATAATTCCGCCAGTTTCCAAAACGAACATTTCGACTGCTAATGTGCCAACCATGTCTAGATGAGCCGCAATTTTTTCAGCTGCCTGTTTTGCAAGATCCATCGTCTTTTTATCGATTCGTGCCGGAACAATCGTTTCATGCAGAATATGGCATTTATGAATATTTTCACCGATCGGCAAAATGGCTGTTTCACCGTGCGCATTGCGTTGAATGATCACCGAAATCTCTTTCTTGAAACTAACAAAGGCTTCTGCGACACATTCGCCATTTTCAAAAAGCGTCTCTGCTAAATGCAGTTCATCTATAGAAGAAACCGTTTGCTGACCTTTGCCGTCGTAACCGCCACGCGCAGTTTTTACAACGAAAGGAAATGACAGCTCACTGCGTTTTTCTGTTAATTCCTTGAATGTGGAAGCGGTAATATAGTCTGCCACGATTACGCCAGCCTCCAAGATGGCCTGTTTCTCAAAAATCCGGTTCTGTGTCACACGAATCAATTCGGCCCCTTGCGGCACATATGCAATTTCTGCTAGCTTCGTTAAACCTTCAACATCGATGTTTTCAAACTCATAGGTAATGACATCACTCACATCAGCCAATTCTTCCAATGCTTGCTGGTCATCAAAAGGAGCGATAATTTGGATGTCGGCTACTTGACCGGTTGGCGAATCCATTCCCGGATCGAGAACCGCGATTTTAAACCCAGCTTCTTTTGCCGCAAGAGCCATCATGCGCCCTAATTGACCTCCGCCAATAATACCAATCGTTTGTCCGGGTAAAATTGTTGTTGTCATATCAAATCCCCCGAGCTTTCTAAAACTGCTGTAGCTGTGCAATCTCTTCTATCTTGCAAGGCTTGCGCTACATCCTGGTCAACTGTCCCCAAAATTTGAGCTGCCAATAATCCAGCATTCACTGCACCTGCTTTACCGATAGCCACAGTCGCGACTGGAACTCCACCAGGCATCTGAACAATTGATAACAAAGAATCTAAGCCGTTTAACGCTTTTGATTGAACCGGTACACCAATAACCGGCAAAGTTGTTTTGGCTGCTACCATACCCGGTAGATGAGCAGCGCCACCTGCACCAGCAATAATCACGTGTAATCCACGCTCGCGTGCTTGTTCGGCGTAACTAAACATCAAATCTGGTGTCCGATGTGCTGAAACCACTTTTTTTTCATAGCTCAAACCTAGTTCATCTAATACGTCACACGCATGCTTCATTGTTTCCCAATCACTCGTACTTCCCATAATGACGCCAATTCGCGGATTCATCGATTGCACTCTCCTTTTAAAAAATAAAAAGCCCTTAAGTAAACTGCTCACATTACGTGAAAAGCAGTTTACTTAAGGACTGTAAATGAAACGAATTCATGGATGATGACATAGAAAAGCACATCCTTCGTTTTACGATCCAATAAGTTGCTTTCCCGCATAGTCCGGACATTTACGGTGTCCTGGTAGAGACGCAGAAGCCAATTCTTCTGCATATATGGGGTATCCTTACTTATCATAACAAGATGACAAAAGCACGTCAATGATAAAGTCGAACGATAAGTTATACAATTATTTAATCGTTCGGTTTTAAAAGAGGTAACACGTTATTGCTCCAGTTTATCCCCTTTAAATTTGACGATTTGCCTTATTGGTACGGGTTGTCCGTCTATTTCTTCAAACAATGGCTCTTCTCTGCGGCCTACTGCTGCATAGCCTTCTGCTTTCATTCTCTCTAAACATTCTGAAATGGATTCGTGTTCTCCAACTTCAAACCACAATGTATTTTTACTCATTTATACAAATTGCCCCTTTTCACTGTCTTTACCCAAAACCCACCATGAATCGTTTTGGGCTCATACGCGATGATGAATGCCTTCGGATCGATTTGTTGAATAGCTTTATATAACTTCAGCTCCATTTTTCTAGGAGTCAAAATCTGCATTGATTGCCGCCCACCGTCACGTCCATTAGCATTCCAATCCGTTACACCATAGCCTTTTTCACGGAGTTGCTTGGGTAAATACTCCCCAGCCTCACTAGTGATGACATTTACTGTAATATAGCCAAGCGCCATTTTTTCTTCAATTTTAGAACCGATTATTACTCCAGATCCATAGCCCAAAGCATAAGCAATCAAGTTTTGAATCTGGTCGAGATTATCAAGTACCAATCCAAGTCCTACTATATAGATAACGACTTCCACCATACTGACGGTAGCAGCTAAATAGCGATAGCCTTTTAACGTCATGATCATCCGTACTGTAAAAAAAGATACGTAAACGATATTAATCGAGAAAATGATCAGCACCATAAGCCATGGATTTATATCCAATCTCTACACCCTTTCACTGTTTGATGTTCTTACGCGAATTAAATTTCATCTTAGGGGAAAAATCTAAAGAATGCAAGAGTGAAAAGACGCAGGAAGTCTTGCTGCATAAAGGAATTTCACCAGTGCTACCCATTTTTTCAAAGATAGATGAAATTCTAACACAAAATACTATGATATCTGCTAAATTAGTTCATTGATAATGTGTCTGATTTCGTGAAACTATCTGCCACTTAACAGCCTTACCGGTTGTTTGAAGCGGGGCTTCTCGACTTATCGATGCTTTTACTAACCAACGAAAATAGACCGAGCTAACCCTCTTGTTCCAAGAGTTTAGTTGTTAGGATAATCCCAACAGCAGGGTGCCTTCGTTTTTAATGTTGATGGCCACGTTCTAGTCCTTGTCGCAGGTGAATCCACAGTTATATGAATACGTTGGCTGTGCCAGAGACAAACAATCGTTCGCATGACCGCAACATGGACAGGTTTTAGTCGAAGGAAACCAAATACTGATTTTAATTAGCCATTTCCCTTAGTCTACTAATTTATACTGAAAAAATGTTGTAAACATCCCTTATTCGTTATCCGCAAGGCTATTTACAAAACATTAAACTTTCGCCATTCCTATCATATTTAGGTCTTCAATTATGATGCAATCATACTGTGTCGCCAATCGTTTAGAAGCCTTGTATAAGAAGTCCTTCCTCTGGTTCGCGACTCACTCACGCAGTAGAGCGACTTGGATCCTTAGTTGGTACCAACGGTCGGACCCTTTTGTTCCGTGGGATAAGATACGTTGTTCTTTTGTCAGTCTTTCTTCTGTCTGGCGGTAGAATCACGGGTACTTGGCTTTCTACCCCTTTTCCGCTCTCGACACTCACGCCCTTCATGCCAAAGTCTAAGCGACCACTTGCTTGATTTCTTTTTCGACCGAGACGTGTTCGTGGTCTGGCAGAATGGAGATGTGATAATTCCCAGTGACAGAATGGGAAATGGCACACAACTTGATGGGGTGAGGAGACTGAATCTCTCGGTGTTGGTTCAATTTGACCTGCTTCAATTTTGGTAATTTGATGTACCCATTTAATAGCGTAACGTTTCTATTCGCTACAATTGTTGTGTAAGACAGTTTCGTCTCCTGATTTTTAATTTCGGAAAACTTCGCTCGGCCCCGCAAAGAAGTTGGGATAGGCTTTTTACAGGTTCAGTTGGGCGTTGGTCAGTGCCAGGCTTGTCCACTTTGTTGAGCCAGTCAAATTCGGTCTTGTATTTGGCAGATGTCGGAAAATTTTTCTAGTTTAACAACTCCTTATGACCTTCGTATTTTTCAGGGGTCTCTATTCGTTCAGCTAACATCTTATGATACTTTCCCTCACGCGTGTCGCCTTTGTATTCGTCGATGGCATTGATGCGGGGAAACATATTGCTTTCATTTGTTTTGTTTAACACTAGCGCGTCGAATCGGCGGGCGACGGGCGAGGCGGAAGCTCCATATTACTCAGCTACTTCTTTGAATATTTTTGTCCTGACGCTGCGTATATGGACCGCTTGATTCCATTCTTTCGAGAACCGTTAATAGCGGCCCACAAAGGAATTCTATCCAACAAATTTCTCGCCACATGTCAATCAGGCATAGCGTTTTTCTTTAGAAAATAGCTGCTAGACGTTCAAATCATTTGAAGTGATTAATCTTTTGAATCCGGTAATCGTGAACACGCTTGGTCTTCTCCTGGCAATGCGGACAGCGATGTATTCGCACCTCCAACTCCACATGCAGAGCCCCTCCGTCCTCCGGCTATTCCATTTTCGTTACCGATGCATCTCCTTTTCATTACTTGTTTCTCGACAATTCAAGTATAAAAGAAATTGGAGATTGCGTGTCTTTTTTGGTTAAGTAGTTTGAACACCCTAACATTTAGTGTAAAACCTTAACTATTTTCTTCATTCATTTTTCCAAATGTAGATTATCATATTAAGTCGAACGGTTAGAAAATAAAAATAGCTCAAATGGAAACACAGTAGTTAACGCGAAGCAACTAAGGGGTGTCCCCAAATGAGCTATGCCCATACCGTTTCACGAGAACGTATGGTAATCGAGAAGTTATTGCCTGGAAGAGAGATCACTGTCCTTCATTGCTTCACAGTTAAAAAGAAGCAAGAGCACGAGCAGCTACGAGTTGAAACCCTATCAGCCCTAAAATGCGCTTTTTCTGGCGTAGCCCGACTACGATGCCAAACGGGAAAACTATGGCTGTTGACGGTCGGTCGATCAAGAAGACATCGTCTACATTCTCGCTAAACTTAAGCTCAGGTGGTCACTTGAAAGCATTATTGGACATTACTGGAAAATTTATCAGAAATCCTCCTTCATCCGTGTTTTAAGCATCTACCACTACGCTGAACTCGGGCTGTACAAGCTGGCTTAAAACTTCTCATTCGTAAAGGGTGGACATTGAAAAATAACGAAGTGGAGATACTAGGTAAGATGCCTCAACTGAAAAAGATTCATTCGCGCCAGGCGCCTCGAAGCCAAGTAGGGCACTGGGAAGCGGATACGTTCATTGGCAAGTCGCACAAGATTCAGATTTTCACGTTGACCGAGCGTACCAGCCGGCTTGAGATTGTCTATAAGTTGGCTACGAAGACAGCAAGTGAGATGGCACAAGCCATCATCCGCGTGTTGAAAAACTTGCCGAAGAAAGTGGTGAAGTTCATCACCCCCGATCGAGGCAAGGAATTTCATCAGTGGATCGAAGTGGAGAAAAGCCTTGGAAATCCCGTTTTACTTCGTGGACCCTGGTGTGCCGGGTCAGCGCGGCACGAACGAGAACAGCAATGGTCACATCCACCGCACCTATCCAAAGAGAAACAACTTCAGCCGGATGACACAAAAGGAGACCATCGACTTCCTCCTATAGTTCAACCAGGTTCCCCGGAAAGTTCTAAACTACAACACGCCCTTCGAGGTATTCGTGAGCTTCTTGTAATGTTTAACTTGAATTGACAATTTACAAAACAAAAAAGCCGTTACCAGAATCGGTAACGACTTTTTTCGTGTGCCCAGCGACGCCTTACTCTCACAGGGGGAAACCCCCAACTACCATCAGCGCAAAAGAGCTTAACTGCCGTGTTCGGGATGGGAACGGGTGTGGCCTCTTTGCCATCATCACTGGACTATTTGGTTGAGTGCTTGTTCACTCAAAACTGGATAAACGACATTGACCCATTGAAATTCCTTCATGATACATTATTTGGTTAAGTCCTCGATCGATTAGTATTCGTCAGCTGCACGTGTCGCCACGCTTCCACCTCGAACCTATCTACCTCATCGTCTTTGAGGGATCTTACTTGCTTGCGCAATGGGAAATCTCATCTTGAGGGGGGCTTCGTGCTTAGATGCTTTCAGCACTTATCCCGGCCACACATAGCTACCCAGCGATGCCCTTGGCAGAACAACTGGTACACCAGCGGTGTGTCCATCCCGGTCCTCTCGTACTAAGGACAGCTCCTCTCAAATTTCCTGCGCCCGCGACGGATAGGGACCGAACTGTCTCACGACGTTCTGAACCCAGCTCGCGTACCGCTTTAATGGGCGAACAGCCCAACCCTTGGGACCGACTACAGCCCCAGGATGCGATGAGCCGACATCGAGGTGCCAAACCTCCCCGTCGATGTGGACTCTTGGGGGAGATAAGCCTGTTATCCCCGGGGTAGCTTTTATCCGTTGAGCGATGGCCCTTCCATGCGGAACCACCGGATCACTAAGCCCGTCTTTCGACCCTGCTCGACCTGTACGTCTCGCAGTCAAGCTCCCTTCTGCCTTTACACTCTGCGAATGATTTCCAACCATTCTGAGGGAACCTTTGGGCGCCTCCGTTACTCTTTAGGAGGCGACCGCCCCAGTCAAACTGCCCGCCTGACACTGTCTCCCATCCCGATCAGGGATGTGGGTTAGAATTTCAATACAACCAGGGTAGTATCCCACCGACGCCTCCTCCGAAGCTGGCGCTCCGGGCTCTAAGGCTCCTACCTATCCTGTACAAGTTGCACCAAAATTCAATATCAGGCTACAGTAAAGCTCCACGGGGTCTTTCCGTCCTGTCGCGGGTAACCTGCATCTTCACAGGTACTATAATTTCACCGAGTCTCTCGTTGAGACAGTGCCCAGATCGTTACGCCTTTCGTGCGGGTCGGAACTTACCCGACAAGGAATTTCGCTACCTTAGGACCGTTATAGTTACGGCCGCCGTTTACTGGGGCTTCAGTTCGCACCTTCGCTTGCGCTAAGCACTCCCCTTAACCTTCCAGCACCGGGCAGGCGTCAGCCCCTATACGTCACCTTACGGTTTTGCAGAGACCTGTGTTTTTGCTAAACAGTCGCCTGGGCCTATTCACTGCGGCTCTCTCGGGCTATTCACCCTACCAGAGCACCCCTTCTCCCGAAGTTACGGGGTCATTTTGCCGAGTTCCTTAACGAGAGTTCACTCGCTCACCTTAGAATTCTCTTCTCGCCTACCTGTGTCGGTTTGCGGTACGGGCACCTCCCGCCTCGCTAGAGGCTTTTCTTGGCAGTGTGAAATCAGGGACTCTGAGGTAAACCTCTTGCCATCACAGCTCAACGTATCAGGAATGGGATTTGCCTCATTCCACGCCTCACTGCTTGGACGTGCACAACCAACGGCACGCTCTCCTTATCCTTCTGCGTCCCCCCATTGCTCAAACGGCGGGGAGGTGGTACAGGAATATCAACCTGTTGTCCATCGTCTACGCCTATCGGCCTCGACTTAGGTCCCGACTAACCCTGAGCGGACGAGCCTTCCTCAGGAAACCTTAGGCATTCGGTGGACGGGATTCTCACCCGTCTTTCGTTACTCATACCGGCATTCTCACTTCTAAGCGCTCCACCAGTCCTTCCGGTCTGACTTCAACGCCCTTAGAACGCTCTCCTACCACGGATCTCCGAAGAGATCCATCCACAGCTTCGGTAATCCGTTTAGCCCCGGTACATTTTCGGCGCAGTGTCACTCGACCAGTGAGCTATTACGCACTCTTTAAATGATGGCTGCTTCTAAGCCAACATCCTGGTTGTCTAAGCAACGCCACATCCTTTTCCACTTAACGGATATTTGGGGACCTTAGCTGGTGGTCTGGGCTGTTTCCCTCTTGACTACGGATCTTATCACTCGCAGTCTGACTCCCAAGCATAAATCACTGGCATTCGGAGTTTGTCTGAATTCGGTAACCCGGGATGGGCCCCTAGTCCAAACAGTGCTCTACCTCCAGGATTCTCTATCTTGAGGCTAGCCCTAAAGCTATTTCGGAGAGAACCAGCTATCTCCAGGTTCGATTGGAATTTCTCCGCTACCCACACCTCATCCCCGCACTTTTCAACGTGCGTGGGTTCGGGCCTCCAGTAAGTGTTACCTTACCTTCACCCTGGACATGGGTAGATCACCTGGTTTCGGGTCTACAACTGCATACTCTGTCGCCCTATTCAGACTCGCTTTCGCTGCGGCTCCGCCTTCTCAGCTTAACCTTGCATGCAATCGTAACTCGCCGGTTCATTCTACAAAAGGCACGCCATCACCCATTAACGGGCTTTGACTACTTGTAGGCACACGGTTTCAGGATCTATTTCACTCCCCTTCCGGGGTGCTTTTCACCTTTCCCTCACGGTACTGGTTCACTATCGGTCACTAGGAAGTATTTAGCCTTGGGAGATGGTCCTCCCGGATTCCGACGGAATTTCACGTGTTCCGCCGTACTCAGGATCCACTCTGGAGGGGCAGGGTTTTCGGCTACGGGGCTATTACCCGCTGTGGCGGACCGTTCCAGGTCGCTTCGCCTAATCCTGCCTTTTGTAACTCCGTATAGAGTGTCCTACAACCCCAAGAGGCAAGCCTCTTGGTTTGGGCTGATCCCGTTTCGCTCGCCGCTACTCAGGGAATCGCATTTGCTTTCTCTTCCTCCAGGTACTTAGATGTTTCAGTTCCCTGGGTCTGCCTTCTCATGTGCTATCAATTCACACATGGATACTGCCCAATTAAAGGCAGTGGGTTCCCCCATTCGGAAATCTCCGGATCACAGCTCACTTACAGCTCCCCGAAGCATATCGGTGTTAGTGCCGTCCTTCTTCGGCTCCTAGTGCCAAGGCATCCACCGTGCGCCCTTTCTAACTTAACCAATGGTTAATTAAAAAGTTGTGGCACCAAGTGCCACGCGTACATGAATTGCTTCATTTTTGTTTCAATGTCGTTTTATCCAGTTTTCAAAGAACAAGATTGAAAGTCACAAAAAAAGGCGTTGCCGCCTGAAGGTGAACCTTCAAAACTGAACGCAAAACGTCAACCCCGAGAAAACCTCGGTTCCGAATTTATCCTTAGAAAGGAGGTGATCCAGCCGCACCTTCCGATACGGCTACCTTGTTACGACTTCACCCCAATCATCCGTCCCACCTTCGGCGGCTGGCTCCACAAGGGTTACCTCACCGACTTCGGGTGTTACAAACTCTCGTGGTGTGACGGGCGGTGTGTACAAGGCCCGGGAACGTATTCACCGTGGCATGCTGATCCACGATTACTAGCGATTCCGGCTTCATGCAGGCGAGTTGCAGCCTGCAATCCGAACTGAGAACGGTTTTCTGGGATTGGCTTGCCCTCGCGGGGTTGCAGCCCTTTGTACCGTCCATTGTAGCACGTGTGTAGCCCAGGTCATAAGGGGCATGATGATTTGACGTCATCCCCACCTTCCTCCGGTTTGTCACCGGCAGTCACCTTAGAGTGCCCAACTGAATGCTGGCAACTAAGATCAAGGGTTGCGCTCGTTGCGGGACTTAACCCAACATCTCACGACACGAGCTGACGACAACCATGCACCACCTGTCACCGCTGTCCCCGAAGGGAAAGGCGTATCTCTACACCGGGCAGCGGGATGTCAAGACCTGGTAAGGTTCTTCGCGTTGCTTCGAATTAAACCACATGCTCCACCGCTTGTGCGGGCCCCCGTCAATTCCTTTGAGTTTCAGCCTTGCGGCCGTACTCCCCAGGCGGAGTGCTTAATGCGTTAGCTGCAGCACTAAGGGGCGGAAACCCCCTAACACTTAGCACTCATCGTTTACGGCGTGGACTACCAGGGTATCTAATCCTGTTTGCTCCCCACGCTTTCGCGCCTCAGCGTCAGTTACAGACCAGAAAGTCGCCTTCGCCACTGGTGTTCCTCCACATCTCTACGCATTTCACCGCTACACATGGAATTCCACTTTCCTCTTCTGCACTCAAGTTCTCCAGTTTCCAATGACCCTCCACGGTTGAGCCGTGGGCTTTCACATCAGACTTAAAGAACCGCCTGCGCGCGCTTTACGCCCAATAATTCCGGACAACGCTTGCCACCTACGTATTACCGCGGCTGCTGGCACGTAGTTAGCCGTGGCTTTCTGGTGAGGTACCGTCAAGGTACCAGTAGTTAGTTGGTACTTGTTCTTCCCTCACAACAGAGTTTTACGATCCGAAAACCTTCGTCACTCACGCGGCGTTGCTCCGTCAGACTTTCGTCCATTGCGGAAGATTCCCTACTGCTGCCTCCCGTAGGAGTCTGGGCCGTGTCTCAGTCCCAGTGTGGCCGATCACCCTCTCAGGTCGGCTACGCATCGTCGCCTTGGTAGGCCATTACCCCACCAACTAGCTAATGCGCCGCGGGCCCATCCTGCAGTGACAGCGAGATGCCGTCTTTCCGTGCCGCCTCAGGAGAGGCGACAAACTATTCGGTATTAGCACCGGTTTCCCGGAGTTATCCCGATCTGCAGGGCAGGTTGCCCACGTGTTACTCACCCGTCCGCCGCTAAACCAGAAGGAGCAAGCTCCTCTGGTTCCGCTCGACTTGCATGTATTAGGCACGCCGCCAGCGTTCGTCCTGAGCCAGGATCAAACTCTCCATTATAGAGAACATTTGACTGCTCTAGTTGTTGCTGGCACCATCCGAAGATGGCTTGATCTGCACAAAGCTGATCAGTAAGTTGTAGTCACGAACACCGAGTAGGTGAACAACTCTGCTCCAATTGCCGGTGGCAACCTTCGCAAAAGCCGTTCTCGCACCGAAGTGCTCGTGACGTCTTTCGTTGACGTTTTGCTGTTCAGTTTTCAAGGTTCAATGTGCCGCGCTCATTGGCGACTCAATTAATATAACACGCTCATATATACAGAGTCAACACTTTAACAGAAATATTTTCATAACTTTATTATAACAGAAAATTCTTAATGATTAGATTACAAATATGTTACAGATTTGAAAGGGAATCACCTCTTTACATTGAAGACTTCTCCTTATATTTAAGCTACTGCCACTTTTGGTCAGCAATTGAAATTCCTTTGTCAATAAGTCCTGTTAACGTCCTCCCCCCTT
This sequence comes from Planococcus antarcticus DSM 14505, assembly GCF_001687565.2. Lineage (NCBI taxonomy): Bacteria > Bacillati > Bacillota > Bacilli > Caryophanales > Caryophanaceae > Planococcus > Planococcus antarcticus. Next base: position 982,547 of record NZ_CP016534.2, on the reverse strand, counting down.
AGGATCTTAAATCCTTGAGTTCTTTCTACCACACTCCTTAATCTATAGACAGATTTCAATTTCCTTCTATAAAGATATCATATCACGCGTATTGATTAGCTAATTTCTTCCAGTCAAAGTAAGCGAAAAAGAGAGGTGCATCCTGTAAAATGTTCGTTACTACACAAACATTTTCGAAAAAGGGGCATCTCTCATGAACAAGAATACCACGCTCCAAAAACTGATTCAAAAATTTCTTTCGGAAGACGAACTGCACGCGATTTTGCAAGAATTCCATTACGAAGATACGGCCCGGAAATGTACTGTTCCAAACATCATCGCCTATTTGACAAGCGCTGCGATGAACGGTTGGAAAAGTCTGCGCCACTCCGCGGATGTCGGACCGAGCAACGGACTGGTTTCCATCGACCATTCAACGCTCTCCAAGCAGTTGACGGGGCTTGATTACGCTATCATGAAACGGCTTCTCGAAGGAATCATCGGAAAACTGAACCGGGCGGCACGCCGTCCCCTGAAGATGCCCAAAGAACTTTTGTCAATCGACTCGACGACCATTACCGTTAGGAAAACACGCCGGTATCAAGCTGCACGTCAGCTTTGCCAATGAGACGGGCATGCCGCTTCAAGTCGTGGAGACGACCGGTCTCGAGCACGATGGGCCGATCGGCAACGAACTGGAAGACAAGCGCTTTATCCTGGTCGGGGACCGGGCGTACTTTTCCATTGATAAGGTCGACCGATATGGAGAAGACAAACAGGAGTTTGTGCTCCGGCTGAAAGACAACATCCAGCTGAACCGAAAAAAATCGCTGAAAGGCACACGGACAAAGGATTCCAATGTAACCGCCGATTTTACGTGTACATTGGGAACGCCTCAACACCAAACCCAAAAGCGCCACCGGGTGGTCCAGTTCACCGACTACGAAGGAAAGGAAGTAAGCGTAGCGACGTCTTTACGGAACGTGACGGCGGAAGAAGTCGCCGACATGTACAAGTCGCGCCGGGCGATTGAAACCTTTTTCCGCTGGATCAAGCAGAACTTGAACATCCCTGTCCTGTTCGGCACGACCAAAAACGCCGTCTTCAACCAATTGTTCGCGGCCTTGATCGCGTATGTCGTCCTCAAGTGGCTTCATGTCAAAGGCGGCCAAAAATGGACCATCAACTCCTTGTCGTTTGCAGGTTTTCAACGCTTGCTTCTTTGTGGAGCCCTGCCGATTGAATGGCGCATCAGCCTAACCGAACAACTCGAACGATACAAGGTATTATTCGGTCGGGAATTGGATATATTTGGTTAATAAACAGGCGCGATATCATATGTAACTTTTATTTTGCCCAAAGAAAAAGTCCACCAATTTATTTGGCAGACTTTTTTTACTTACGTTAGGAAAATGAAGTAAAGAACGAAAATCACAAACAATCCATACATGATTGGATGCACCTGCTTGCCTTTTCCTGCTACGAGCATCGTAATTGGATAGAAAATAAATCCAATCGCAATTCCTGTTGCAATACTGTAGCCGAGTGGCATGGCAATCATCGTCAGGAATGCTGGCACTGCGATTTCAAATTTCGTCCAGTCTATTTTCCCAAGGGCTGAAACCATCAAGACACCGACAATAATCAAAGCTGGTGCCGTTACAGCACTGGTGATTACTTCAAGCAGCGGATAAAAGAAGATCGAGACAAGAAACAATAGCCCGGTGACGACAGCTGCAAATCCGGATCGTGCTCCCGCCGCAACTCCTGAAGTTGATTCAATATAGGAGGTGGTCGTCGATGTTCCAAAGATTGCTCCGCTTACTGTAGCAATCGAATCTGCCATGAGCGCTTTGCCTGCTCTTGGAAGTTTGTTGTCTTTCATCAAGCCTGCCTGATTGGCAACAGCCACTAATGTTCCAGCTGTATCAAAGAAATCAACGAACAGGAATGTTAATACGATAACGAGGAATTGAATATTCATCAAAGAACCAAAATCATTAAAGATTGGTTCAAGTGCTACACCGAAAGTCGGTGCCATGCTCGGAACGTTAAGGTCGATAATAGCACTCGGCAAGTTGACTACACCGAAGATCATTCCGACAACTGCTGCGATTAAAATCCCGAAAAAGATTCCACCTTGAACACCGCGGACCATAAAGATAACAGTGACAACCAAACCGAAGATCGCTAGTAGCGCTGAACTGTTCGACAGGTCTCCTAGTGCAACCAAGGTATCTGGATTGCCGACGATAATATCGGCATTTTGTAATCCGATAAAAGTGATGTAAAGACCAATCCCAGCTCCGACTGCATATTTTAATTCAGCAGGAATCGAGTTGATGATTAATTCACGCACACCTGTCAATGTGATGAGAATAAAAATAAGGCCAGAAAACAAAACACCCGTCAATGCCGTTTGCCACGGAATTCCGTAAGTCAGAATAACTGTGTAAGCAAAGAATGCATTCAAACCCATCCCCGGAGCAAGGGCAATTGGATATTTCGCCAGAATCCCCATCACTAAACACCCGATTGCCGCAGCTAATGCCGTGGCCATAAAGACAGCCCCGTAATCCATTCGCATTGAATCTGGAAGATCCGGAACTGATGCCAACGTTAATGTTAATGGATTGACGACAAGGATATATGCCATCGCTAAAAATGTTGTTAAGCCACCGATAATTTCTCGGCGGTAATTTGTCCCCAGTTCTTCAAACTGAAAATATTTTTTCACGCTAATTCCTCCGAATGCCTGCATATAATTTCTACAAAAGAAAAACGCATACAGCGGTTTGCCGTATGCGTTCGATTTACCCCTTCGATTCACCTGAAAGGCATCCTACTCAAAATGAGCGGATTAAAATCGTAGTCAAGTCATTTACGGTGACTCGGTAGAAACTTTCGGGCCATATCCCCGACATTATACGACAAGCTTATTTAATTTCTTTCGTAATATATCATGTATAAAACGAATAAACAAGACCAAACACGAACATTTACACTGAATAAACAAAAAAAGTTCGTGAAAAAGATGCCAACTAAATTAGCTGGCATCTTGAAAAACTATTCCCACTCAATCGTAGCAGGCGGCTTGCTCGTAATGTCATACAGTACACGGTTAATGTGGTCTACTTCATTGACTAAGCGGACGCTGATTTTCTCCAGTACTTCCCAAGGGATGCGGGCCCAATCAGAAGTCATGCCGTCGATTGAGGTAACTGCACGGATGCCGATTGCATAATCATAAGTACGGGCGTCGCCCATAACCCCTACACTACGGAGATCCGGCAAGACAGTGAAGTATTGCCAAATGTCACGATCAAGACCGGCTTTGCTAATTTCATCACGCAGGATCCAGTCAGACTCACGGACGATTTCCAATTTCTCTTCCGTGACAGCTCCCATAATACGGATACCAAGACCTGGACCTGGGAAAGGCTGACGCCAAACGATTTCGTCCGGCATGCCAAGCTCGGCTCCAAGCACGCGCACTTCGTCTTTGAACAATGTATTCAATGGCTCGATCAATTTAAACTGCATATCATCCGGCAATCCACCCACATTGTGGTGTGATTTGATGGTTTGTGCAGTTGTTGTTCCACTTTCGATGATGTCGGTATAAAGCGTTCCTTGTGCAAGGAAGTCCATACCTTCCAGTTTTGAAGCCTCATCATCAAACACATAGATAAATTCATTGCCGATGATTTTGCGTTTCTTCTCTGGATCTGTAACACCTTCGAGTTTACTCATGAAGCGGTCGCGCGCGTCGATTTTGATGACATTCATATTGAATCCGTCAGCAAAAGTCTTCATCACGCTTTCTGCCTCCCCTTTACGGAGAAGGCCGTGATCGACGAACATACACGTCAATTGATCCCCAATCGCTCTGTGAATCAAAACAGCAACTACTGATGAATCCACTCCGCCGCTAAGTGCACAGAGAACTTTTTTGTCGCCGACTTCTTCACGGATTTTTTCGATTTCTAATTCAATGTAATTTTCCATCGACCAGTCATCTGTCATGCCGCAAACGTCATAGACGAATTTGCGCAGTAGATCGTTCCCGTAAATCGAATGGCGCACTTCCGGGTGGAATTGAACGCCGTAGAACCCGCGGCTTTCGTCAGCCATTGAAGCAATCGGACAGCCCGAGCTGGTTCCAATAACGTCAAATCCAGGAGGGGCTGCAGTAACCAAGTCGCCATGGCTCATCCAGACAATCTGCTCTTCAGGAAGATCTTTGAAAATCTTACTTTCTTTGATCAGCTTTAATTCTGCTTTACCGTACTCACGGTTTTGAGCTTTTTCTACATTTCCTTTTAAGTGTAAGGCCATCAACTGCATACCGTAGCAAATCCCTAAAATCGGCAAACCCATTTCAAAAATCGCATCATCAATGGAAAAAGCGTCTTTGTCGTAAACAGAATTCGGACCGCCTGAGAAAATGATTCCTGTCGCATTCATATCCTTAATTTCTTCAGCAGTAACTGTATGCGGATGAAGCTCACTGTAAACGCCAATTTCACGAATGCGGCGAGTGATCAACTGATTGTATTGACTTCCAAAATCCAAAACGACGATTTTTTTCTGTTCTTTCAACATTGGACTAACTGGCAAACCCTTCACCTCTTCTATTCAATTCAGGTCTCAAAATAGCAAAAGAACGCGAAAATTGGTCCTCGCGTTCTTCTGCTCTACATCAAAAAGGTGAATGCACATGTCAAAAAAGCATGAGTCATCCACCTTCATAGTCAAGTCATTTCCGGGGACTTGGTAGAGACATCCGATCCATATTACCGGACATATATGAGGGCACCTGTAATCTATAATTTCCTCAATTGTACAAGCTAAAAGCCGTAAAATCAACCGCTTGTCCGATTGATTAAGTTTTCCCAACTTTCCCTCAACTCAGCCCAGTCAATGGATTCGGCATCGTCTCCATAAACCGAACGTTCATAGGCTTCGGTCAATTCCGACATTTCCCTTGTGCCGAAAAATGAATCAATATATGCTGCATAGGATTTCAAAGTTTGTCCAGGACGCCTATTGATGCCGTACAATTCTAATTGTTTCAGCAAGCGCAGGTAGGCTTTTTCGAACCGAACTGTTCCCCCGCTGCCCATTCGGTAATAGGAAACAAGCAGCTTAGGCATCCATTTATGACGAATTTTGAAAAGTATCGCCACTAAAAGTGCAATCCCCACTAATGACCAGATCAATTTCCAGCGGTTGGCTGAAATAAAATCAGTCGACCGCTCCCAGTATGAAGGACCAGAAGCTGCAGCCGTCTCTTCGTCATCTGAACTTTCAGGTTCTTCCGCTATCGGTTGCTCCTGCTGATCAGGTTGTTCTGGATCTGCCGCATCCAGCTCCAAATCGAAATCGATGGAAGAAGCGCCAGTAAAACCGATCGTTGGTTCAAATAGCATCCAGCCGACGCCTGGCATATAAGCTTCCACCCATGAGTGGGCATTATTATTTGTTACTTGATAGACATCGGTGTCGCCCTCTGAATTTTTCAGCTCCCCTTCATTAAATCCCTTGACCCAACGAGCCGGGATATCTAGAGAGCGCAACATCACGACCATAGAGGTTGAAAAATTATCACAATACCCTCTTTTGGTTTCGAATAAAAACTGATCCACATAATCCTGATCAGCTTCAGGCACCGGGATATTGGATTGACTGTATTCAAATCCGGATGTGCTGAAATACTGCTCTATTGCTCGTGTTTTGTCATAGACTGTGGCGCTGCTCTCGGTGACTTCTGCAGCCAAATCCCTGACGCGTTCAGGCAGCTCCTCAGGCAATTGCAGGAATCGATCGAACTCGGCAGGCAACTCTGCTAAATCTTCGGGACTTGTTTCGCGTAAAGCTGTCAAGCTGTAACTCGGTTCATTAAAGCTCACTTCATATGCTTCGGGTTCAAACTCTTCTCCATTTTGATAGGTTTCAAAGCGCTGATCCGCCGTACTGTATTGATAATCCAAAGATTCTTCCATGGAAAAAGATTCTGTTCCATACGGATAAAGGACAAATGGGAAATCCTGTTCCATCGACAATCGAGCCGATTCCAACTCTTCTTCATCCGACACAAAATCAGTATCCACCGTCTCGTTGTTCCCATAAACCAACGGGACGCCGATATTCTCTGTCAGCTCCCAGCCCTTTGTCGTATAGACATCTTTCGATTCGACCTTCCAATACTGGCCTTCTGACACTTCAGCCTGGAATACGGCTGTATCGTCTCCGATAAAAGAACCTCCTAGCCGCGAATCGTCCACCCCATATCCAATTCTGCCGACATTGCCCCCACTTCCGGCGCCGCCCTGTCCAGAGAAGGATGTGATAAACGGAACAGGATCCGGCCAAATCGGCCCTGCTTTTGGAAGATATAACGCCAGTGCAGTCGAAGTGGCCACCAATAAAACAAGCGGCACGGCAAACAAGGCCATTTTATCCGTACGCTCTAAAATGCGATGCCCTTCCATCCAACGCGCCAAATACAGCAGGCCGGCGAGAAGCAGACCGATGACCATAATCCGGACAATCGCTGTTTCTCCCGAGTATGGACTGAATGTGTCCAAAACAGCGATGAATATGACTGTCAATAAATAGAACAGAAAAATGCTCAGCCTGAAACTTACCCAGTAATGAATCAAATAAATAGCCATCCATAACAACACAAAAAACAGCACAGTCCGGAAAACATCCGTTGTTTGTGCCCAATTCTGAGACGTCAACGCAGAAAAATTCATACCAAAATCTGTCCGAAGAAATGAAATTGCACTTCCGGTGAAAAACAGATTGCCGGTATAGACATAAACGACGAACCACAAAATATAAAGAATTTTTATAGGTCCGGAAAACCACCATGGAACTCTCAAGAAAGCCATCAATAAACCGACGGCGATAAAAATCAAGAAGAGCGCTTTATGACCTGTTTCGGTCAATACAATGACCGGTGTCAACCATTCAGCCAACATAAAGAAAACCAGCACGTATAGTACAGCCATAAATAGTTTGTTTTTTCTTATGGAAGTCATTGACGGCTCACCTCCGTGAACACTGTTGCAAAATTCTCTGGGCTCACACGCTTGACTACAAATCCTTTTGAGCGGGCAAATTGATGTACTTCTTCATCTTCCTTGAGCAGAGTTTCGCCTTTATTGGCAACGACCAAACACATGCAATTGCTTAAGTTTTTAGCATTTTTCCTGATGGTCTGGATCATGTCCGTTGACAGCTGACTGGTTACATACAGCAAACTTGAAGTGTTCATTTGCTGAAGCTCGCGGCCGATAGCCTGGTCAACCGGTTTGTCCAAATCGCTTTGCACTTTCGCTAAATGATACATCACCCGTTGCAGATGCTCCTCGGTTTGAACCAGCGGAAAATAATTGCGATTTTGCCCAACTGACAAATAGGCCACGCTTGAATTAGCGCGTACAATCGACTGTAGGATGGACGCGACCAGCTCTACCTGCAGCTCAAATTTCTCTGAATCCATTCGGTCATCCAACAAGAAAAGCTCCTGCGACTGGCGATCTTCAAATTCTTTTGTCCGCAATGTCTGGGTGCGTGCATAGGATTTCCAATGAATCCACGATACACGATCTCCAGGCTGGTAATCCCGGATTCCACTCGCCATGGTTGTGTCCTTCACCAGCGTAAAAGGAGCAGCCATCGACCCTTGATCATAGCGAGATTCCATCGGCCGATATGTGATGTCCACTGTGTTTGGGTAAACCAGTAAGGTCTGTTGGACCGGCAGCAAGTGAGTTTTTTTCACCCATCCGAAAAAGTCAGAAATTTCCAGATGAACCCCCTCTAGCACATGCTCCCCCCGTGGCATCTGGTCGACAGCATAGGTCCAGGAATATCTTTTACGGAATCCCGGAACAATCATTTTCTGCTGCTGTCCCGCCATCCTTTTGTTTAAGGAGGGCGAATTGGTTTGCTCACTCAAAACAGTGTAGAGAAGCGGAAATGAGGTTTTCCGATAGATGGTGGCGGTGGCAGAAAAGCTTCCGCCTTTTCGGACCTGGGCTGTATGAATTTTACGCGAAGCTTCGACATCCTGTAAGGGATAGAACGTCAGCAGAACGGAATATAGGATAAACGGCAAAACCATGTAAAAAATAAACCAACTGACAAACCCACCCTGAAACATCGCAAAGGAAAATGTCAAAAAAAGAATGAATAAAACGAGGAGTAAGCGTCCCCATAAGCCAGTAATTTTTTTCAGTTGGGTCATTGGCCCACTAACCTTTGAACAGGCACACGGGTTTTCGCTAAAATTCGCTCAGTAATTTCTTCCGCGGTTATTCCATCGTAACGAGCTTCTGAGCGCAGCATGATACGATGACCAAAAACGAACTTTGCTAAATACTGCACATCATCCGGCGTCACATAATCCCGCCCCTTCAATAAAGCATACGCTTGTGAAGCTTTCATCAGCGCAATCGAACCACGCGGGCTTACGCCCAAATAAACGTAGGAATCCTGGCGGGTTTGTCTGGACAAATCGACAATGTAGCTGCGGATGGTTTCGTCCACTTTAATCGTTTTCACCTGCTCCTGGAGTTCTAGTAGCTCGTTGAGGGAAATCACCGAAGTCAATTCTTCAATCGGCGCCGCAGACCGCGCACGGTTCAATACTTCCATTTCTTCTTTGAGTGTCGGATATCCCATTTTGATTTTCAATAAAAAGCGGTCGAGCTGTGCTTCAGGTAAAGGGTAAGTGCCTTCGTATTCGATTGGATTTTGCGTTGCCATGACAAAGAACGGTTTGGGAATCTGCATCGTCACACCATCGATTGTGACAGAAGCTTCTTCCATCGCTTCCAGAAGAGAAGATTGTGTTTTCGGGGAAGTTCGGTTGATCTCATCGGCTAAAATGATATTGCCCATAATCGGACCGGGGCGGAAATGAAATTCCATGTCTTTCGGGTTATAGATGGATACGCCAACGACATCCGACGGCAGCAAATCTGGCGTAAACTGAATACGCTTGAAATCGGCGCCTATTGATTTCGCTAAAGCGCGGACCAGCATAGTTTTCCCGACCCCCGGAACATCCTCAAGCAAAACATGGCCATGAGACAGCATCGCTACAATACTCAATTCAGCAATGTTGCGTTTGCCAATAATGACTTTTTCAATATTATCAATCACTTTTTCCAATCGTTCTTTTGCATTCATCTATAGTTCCTCCAATACAGATCAGAAAATGTTTTGAATTATCACAATCTTATCGTAATCATAACGAATAATGGATAATAACTCAACTGCATGGCTTTTTTCTCCGTCACTTTTCCCATAATAAAAAAGCAGCAACTCACGAAGGAGCCCTGCTTTTGATTATCGTTTCCAGAAATCGTCAAATACAGTAATAGGCAACTGCCGTTTATGCTGTGTTTTCAAATAATAATTTTCCAGTTTTTCCTGAGCGTCTGCTGGAATCTTCTTGCCTTCTAAATAATCATCAATCATTTCATAAGTTACGCCGAGAGCCACTTCATCAGGAATAGCTGGTTTGTCTTCTTCCAAATCTGCAGTTGGAATTTTCATGTACAGATGTTCAGGAGCATCCAACTCTTTTAACATAGCACGGCCCTGACGCTTGTTTAAACGGAAAAGTGGTGTGAGATCAGCTGCCCCATCTCCGAATTTCGTATAAAACCCGGTAATAGCCTCAGCTGCATGATCTGTTCCCAAAACGACAGCATTGTGCATGGCTGCTACTGAATATTGGGCTTTCATCCGCTCACGGGCTTTTTCGTTGCCTTTTGCAAAATCGGACAATTCAATGCCGGCTTGTCCCAATGCTAGGTCGCTGGCATCAACAGCTTCTTTGATATTAATGGTATAAAGTTTGGTTGGCTGGATAAAATCCAATGCACCTTTGGCATCGTGTTCGTCAAACTGCACGCCGTATGGCAAGCGAATGGCGTAAAACCCGTAGTTATGGCCACCTGATTCTTCGTTCAACTGATTGACTGCCATCTGAGTCATCTTGCCGAGCAATGTAGAATCCTGCCCACCTGAAATCCCTAACACAAATCCTTTTAAAAACGAATGATGCTTCAGGTACTCTTTTAAAAATGAGACCGTGCATTCAATTTCCTCTTTTGGTTGAATAGAGGGCTGTACTTTCAGCTCTTCAATAATTTGCTGTTGTAAAGTAGACATTAGAATCCTCCTCCATCTTCAATAAAGTCATGAACTGCTTCCCGCACTTCCTGGATGTTTTTCATTTTATTATTCCAGCATTTTTGGCTTAAATCCACTGGGTATTCTTCAGGATTCAATGAACGCTTATATTCATCCCACAACAAATCCATGTTTTGGATTGCATAGCTTTGCATTTCCTGCAAGCTTGGGTTCTCATAAATAATCTCACCATTTCCAACGACTTTACGGTGGATATTGACTGCATCAAAATTCGTAACAAACTTCGATACAAAAGTATGGACCGGGTGGAACATTTTTAAACGCTCCTGAGAAGCAGGATCTTCATCATGCATGGCGATATAATCGCCTTCTGACTTCCCATTTTCCCTATCAATAATTCGGTAAACGTTTTTCAGTCCAGGCGTAGTGACTTTTTCTGCATTTCCTGAAATTTTAATGGTGTCTTCCATTTCACCGTTTTCATTTTCAATCGCGACCAATTTATAAACTGCTCCCAACGCGGGCTGATCGTAGGCAGTGATCAGCTTCGTCCCGATGCCCCAGGAATCCACACGGGCGCCCTGAGCCCTTAAATTTAAAATCGTGTATTCGTCCAAATCATTTGAAACCACTACTTCCGCATTCGGAAAACCTGCAGCATCCAGCATTTTCCGAGCTTCTTTGGATAAGAAAGCAATATCTCCGCTGTCCAGCCGAATTCCCTGGAAGTTAATTTGATCTCCTAACTCCTGCGCCACTTTTATGGCGATAGGCAATCCGGATTTCAAGGTATCATATGTATCCACTAAAAATACGCAGTCCTTGTGGCGTTTGGCATATGCATGGAATGCTTCGTATTCATCTTTATAGGCCTGCACCATCGAATGGGCGTGCGTACCTGCCACCGGAATGCCGAATTTCTTGCCTGCCCGTGCATTGCTGGTCGCTTCAAGCCCGCCAATGTATGCAGCACGGGTTCCCCAGATTGCCGCATCCATTTCTTGGGCGCGCCTGGTTCCGAATTCCATGACCCGCTCTTTTTTCACAATTTGCTTGATGCGGCTCGCTTTTGTCGCGATCAGGGTCTGGTAATTGACGATATTCAATAAGGCGGTTTCGATCAATTGCGCTTCTACAAGAGGCGCCTCAACGCGAATCAACGCTTCATTCTGGAAAACCAATTCGCCTTCCACTACCGAATAGACATTTCCCGTAAATCGGACAGTCCGCAAATAATCGAGGAAATCCTGCTTGTAATCGAGTTCTTCCTGAAGATACTCCAAATCACTGTCCGTAAATTTGAAGTTTTTCAAGTAGTCTAAGACACGTTCCAATCCAGCAAAAAGGGCATAGCCATTGCCAAAAGGCAGTTTGCGGAAAAATAATTCAAAAACCGCTTTTCGCTCGTGCATGCCGTCTGCCCAATAAGCCTCCGACATATTGATTTGATATAAATCTGTATGTAGCGCCAAGCTGTCATCTGCATAATGCTTATCCATAAGAGTCTCCTTCTTCCGCCATCAGTAATGCATCCAATTATACACCAATACTAGAAAGACAAAAATAAAAGTCCTCGTAAGATTTTTTTATTGGTCCAATAGCCGAGATAACTGAAAATCAAGAGCTACAGTTTCTGCATCAGTTGCCATTGAAAATCCGTAAAGCAACGGCGCGACTTGTTTCTTCTATATTAACTAGAACAGAAGAAATACAGAAGCTTTTTTACATTTGGATTTCTCAGTCTAGGCGCATCCAAGGGCTGGATGGAGCAAAGAGCTGGATGCATTTCCCACCTTTTTGCGGGAGCCTTGCCCAAAGCGGTCGAAGCGATTTTTAAAAGCTACTTACTTCTTCAATATATAGCAGATTTTTTTACCCTTCTTCAACCTAATGAATTGACATCCGTTAAATTATGTGAGATACTTACCTAGTTAACATAAAGGTAACTGGTAAATTTTGATAATCTGGCATTCTACGATAATGTTTTTGAGAATACTTATTCACACTGGCGCGATTTAAGGATCGCAAGGACGTAAAAGAAGGTAGGGTTTACGTTGCTTAGGTTAGAAAGCACCCAGTGGAACAATGACCGCGGTACTGAAAGTAATACTTTCAATGGAAATGATTCCCCAGTAACATGGGTTGAAAAATTGAGTCAAAACAAATTATAGTTACCTTAAACAAACAAAGGGATGTCCTCTAATCGAGGGCATCCCTTTTCCAATTCTCGAACCTTTAATACTTCAGTGCCACATTCTTCAAAATAGTGTAATTGCGCAAAGCTTCCAGCCCTTTTTCTCGGCCAAATCCACTTTTCTTATACCCACCGAATGGCATCTGCACTCCTCCGCCTGCACCGTAATTGTTAATGAAAACCTGGCCCGCACGAATTTTACTGGCCACACGATGTGCCCGTGCCCCATCTTTTGTCCAAACACCAGTCACTAGCCCGTATTCCGTACCATTGGCTAATTCAATCGCCTGCTGTTCCGTTTCAAATGAAAAAGAGGCGACGACCGGTGCAAAAATTTCTTCCTGTGCTACATAGCTTTTCGGCGCAAGCCCGTCTATGACAGTCGGCTGGAAAAAATAGCCGTTTTTGAGCCCAGCTGTTTCCTGCCTTTGCCCGCCTGTCAGGAATGTTGCACCCTCTTTATTGGCGACTTCCATGAATTCCAAGATACGTGCAAATTGCTTTTCATTAAGAATCGGACCGAGGTCCAAATCGTCTACTCCCTTGCCGATTTGAATCATTTCCATTTTTGCCACTACCTTTTTCAGAAACTCATCTTTGATGGACTGCTGTATCAATAGACGAGATCCTGCCGAACAGGTTTGTCCGGCATTTTGGATAATGGAACGAACAACCCACTCCACTGCTTCTTCCTGATCGCAATCGTCAAAAATGATGTTCGGTGATTTCCCGCCAAGTTCCAAAGTTATCGGTTTGACGTTCTTGGCAGCTCCCATCATGACAGCGGAACCCGTTTTGACAGAGCCCGTAAAGGTAATATGGTCAACATCCGGATGCTCAGAAATCGCAGCTCCCGCTTCATAGCCATAGCCGGTCACCACATTGAAGACACCTTTCGGCAAAGCAGTTTGATCAAAGATCTCCGCTAATTTGATGGCGGTCAATGGCGTGTCTTCCGCGGGTTTCGCTACGACAGTATTACCGGTCGCAATTGCAGCTGCGGTAGAGCGTGAGATGATTTGTAGTGGGTAGTTCCACGGAACAATATGTGCCGTTACACCAATCGGTTCCCGCAGCGTATAATCCAGAATTCCCGGTTGAACTGGTATGGTTTCACCGAAAATCTTGTCGGCCATTCCCGCGTAGTATTCAAAATACAGTGCCGAGGCCTCGACATCTTTGCGCGCCTGCGTCAAGGGTTTTCCGGTATCTAGCGTTTCCAGCAAAGCAATTTCTTCTATCTCCGTCCGTAAGGCGTCCGCTATTTTATGTAAGATTCTTCCTCTTTCAATCGGCGGAAAAGACTGCCATTCTTCCGACTCAAATGTTGCGCGGGCTGCTTCGACTGCTGCATTCACATCTTCTGTTTTCCCTCTTGGAATTTCTGCCAGTACTTCCCCGGTCGCCGGATTTTTTGTTTCGAACCGTTCTTTCGCGATGCTGTCTAGCCATTTTCCATTTACGTACATCTGCAGCTTTTTCATTTTTCTGCACCTCTCTTCTATTAGATTCCGCGTCCTCCGTCAACATTCACTACGCTGCCAGTCATCATTTTCGCTAAATCGGAACTGAGGTACAAAACACAATTCGCAATCGCTTCCGGCGTGATCAATTCACCTAGTGGTACGCTTTTACGGAATGTATTTTCTTTCGTTTCTCCTTCATCACTGCCAGCTGCTGTAAATTCACCCAGCATCTTCGTATCGGCAGGGCCTGGATTAATCGCGTTGACCCTTATGTTATAAGGAGCCAATTCAATAGCCAGCGCTTTCGTCAAAGAAATCGTTGCTCCTTTTGAAGCTACATAGGCATTCAATCCTGGACGCGGACGATCTACAGAAACGGAGGCGACATTGATGATTGTCCCGCTGTTCTGTTGTTTCATATAAGGAACTGCAGCACGCGAAGTTAAAAAGACCGCCGTTGAATTGATTGCCATAATGCGTTCCCAGTCCTTCAAGGAAACTTTTTCAATATCTGTTGCTGCTTGTGCAATCCCAGCGACGTTTGCCAATACATCAATCTGTCCGAACTTTTCAGCAGTTCTTTTAATAGCAGCTTCCACACTTTGTTCATCTGTCAAATTCCCTTGAATAACCAGTAGCCGCTCCGGATATTGAACTTCCAATTCCGCGAGCCCGCCGACGTGGAGGTCGATTGCCGCCACTTTTGCTCCTTGTGCCAAAAATTGCTCGACGACTACTTTACCCATTCCGCCGCCAGCACCCGTAACAATCGCTACTTTAGTATCTATATTCATGTGTATCTCCTCCTATTTAGTCACCAAATGACGGACTTTTTCCGCAATTGCCGATCCGACTTCCTGCGTAGTGGAAGTGCCTCCTAAATCCGGTGTCAGCACTTCTCCGTCTTGGATCACTTGTTCGATGGCATCAACGATTGCAGCCGACAAATCTGCACGCCCTAAATGATCCAACATTAACGCAGCTGACCAGATTTGCGCAATCGGATTGGCAATTCCTTTGCCTGCAATGTCGGGTGCTGAACCGTGAATGGCTTCGAACATGGAGGGGAAGTTGCCTTCAGGATTGATATTGCCTGATGGTGATACGCCCAGGCCTCCAACTAAAGCCGCTCCAAGATCCGTCAAAATATCTCCGAACAGGTTCGAAGCGATGACCACTTGAAAGGATTCCGGACGCATCACGAAATAAGCGGCCAGTGCATCAATGAAATTACTTTCGAATTCAATATCTTCATAGTCTTTGGCTATACCCTCTACAGCCTCATCCCATAGCTTCATCGAATGGATGATAGCGTTGGATTTTGTAGCGCTCGTCACTTTAGACTTGTTATTTTTTCGGGCATACTCAAATGCATATTTTGCAATGCGCTCAACACCTTGCTTGGTGATGACGGTGTTTTGGATAGCCATTTCCTGCGACTGTTGCTGGTACAGACGGCCGCCGATATTCGAATATTCACCTTCCGCATTTTCACGGAACACCATGAAATCGATTGGCTGCTCATTTTTCAGAGGAGATTCAATGCCGGCTAACCGTTTGATTGGCCGCATGTTGACGTATTGTTGGAAATTTTTGCGGATGGGCATAATCAGTTCCCAAATGGTCACTTCATCCGGCACACGCTTGTCTCCCACTGCGCCAAACAAAATCGCATCAAAATCTTTCAGCTGATCCAGTCCATCCTTCGGCATAATATGGCCGTGCATCAGGTAATATTCACTGCCCCATTCAAATTCTTCAAAATTGATGACGAATGTTGAATCCTGTTGCTTTAAGGCTTCCAACACTTTAACCGCTTCCCTGGTGACATCAGGTCCAATGCCATCTCCAGGCAGGACCGCTATTTTATACGCTGTCATAAATTCTCCTCCAATTGCTTAGTCTCCAATAAGGAATAAACTGATTCCTGGAATAAACGAAATAATCAGTACATCAACAATCATAATCAGGACAAATGGAACAATTGCTTTCACCAAGCTTTCAAATTTCGTTCCCGCTATATTCGCAGCGACAAATAGATTGACTCCGACCGGCGGCGTGATAAATCCAATCCCCAGGTTGACGATCATAATGATACCGAAATGCACCAGGTCGATTTCAAGCGCACTGGCAATAGGCACGAGAATCGGCGTTAAAATAATGATAGCCGCTGAAGTTTCTAGGAAAACACCACAAATCAACAGCAGCAGGTTGATAATCAATAATGCAATAATCCAATTATCCGTCACACTGAGCATCAACTCGGTCAGTTCTGCCGGGATCCGCTGCCGAGTCAAATAATAGCCAAATACGGAAGCTCCTGCAATGATGAACATGATGACTGCCGTCACAACAACAGATGAAGAGAAAATTCTTGACAGGTCTGCCAATTTAATTTCACGGTAAATGAAGATCCCGACAAACAATCCGTAGACAACCGCTACGACTGCAGCTTCCGTCGGTGTGAAAATTCCGCCGTAAATGCCGCCCAAAATAATCACCGGCATCATCAACGCCAAGAACGCGTCGAAAAATGCCTTAAAGAAATCTTTGAAGCCGAATTTTTCGCCTCCGCCATACCCCTCTTTCAGGGAAATTAGGTAGACCAGTAAAATCAGCGAAACCATAACGAACAAACCAGGAACAATTCCCGCGATGAACAATTCACTGACAGAAACGCCAGCTGCCACGCCGTAAAGCACTAGAGGAACACTTGGCGGAATCATGATTCCGATTGTTCCGCCGGCTGCCTGTATGGCCGTCGCAAAACTTTTGTCATAACCTTTGTTGACCATTGCTGGAATCATTAAAGCTCCTACTGCAGCAGTTGTCGCAGCGGCAGAACCCGAAATGGCAGCAAAAAAAGCACAGGCGACAATCGATACGATGCCGAGCCCCCCTTTGACACGACCAAAAATAACATTAGCCAGATGGATCAGCCGCCGGGAAATCCCACCACTTTCCATCAATTTACCTGCCAGAATAAAAAAGGGAATCGCCATCAACGGGAACGAATCAACAGAATTGAACATCCGCTGGATAATGACAATCAACGAAACGTTTCCATCGAGAAAGAATACGAGAGTTGAAGCCAACCCAAGCGCCACAGCGATTGGAACGTTAATTAAAAATAAAGCCAGCAGCAAGATAAACAACACCAATGCCATCTTTAGACACCCCCGCTTTTAAAGTCTTTTGAAAACTGCGAGGCCATATTGATAAGCAGGATTATACCGCTCACCGGAATGATCATATAAATCATCCCCATTGGAATTCGCAGCACCGGTGACGTTTGTGACATCCCCTGCATAGATAAGTCATATCCTTCTATTACCATCAACAAGAAAAAAAGCAGGCTTGCAAATGTCGCTATGCTATAGAGCGCCTGGCGGACAGGGGCAGCAAATAATTTCACAAAAAACTCCATTCCGATATGGGCCTTTGAAGACATGGCGTAGGCTGCACCTAAAAACGTCAGCCAAATTAAGCTGTATCGAGCTAATTCTTCGGTCCAGGCAAGAGGTGAATTCAGGATGAACCGAAAAATCACCTGGAGAAAAACGACGGTGACCAGCAAGCCCATAATAAGATTCAATACATGTTTGATGCCGAAATTCATATAACCGATTAATTTTTTCATCGCCTTTCCCCCGATATAAAAAAGAGAGAATAATTTCTCTCTTTTCAGATTTCTTTTAGTTGATCATCTAGCTTACTGAGCATCCAGAATTTCATTCAACAGATCTTGATGTTCAATTGTTTCATAGACTGGCTGCACTGCTTCCTGGAAAGGTGCGGTGTCAATGTCTTCTATGATTTCCATCCCATTATCCTTCAAATTTTGAAGCGATTCCTTCTCCATTTCAACGATCAAATCGCGCTCTCTCGCCCCTGCTTTTTGTCCTTCTTCGACAACAATATCACGCAGCTCTTCTGGCAATTCATCGTATGTCTGCTGGCTCATCATGTAAATGGCTACGGAATAAACGTGGCCCGTTAAACTCATGTATTTCTGGTTCGCATCATATAAACTGAACTGGTCCGCAACAATGGCTGGATTTTCCTGTGCATCCACCACTCCCTGCTGCAATGCAGTAATTGCTTCGGTCCAAGCCATTGGAGTCGGCTGCGCACCTAACGCTTCAAAAGCGGCTAAATGAATTTCATTTTCCTGTGTTCTGATTTTCAAGCCCTTCAAGTCTTCAGGAGTTTCAATCGGGCGAACTGCATTGGTGATGTGGCGGTATCCATTTTCTCCCCAAGACAAGCCTATTATCCCATTTTCTTCCATTTTAGTGAATAACTCATCTCCTATGTCGCCTTCTAAAATTTCCACTGCCGATTCCCGGTCCTGGAAGAGGAATGGGACATCCAATACCCCTAATTCCGGAACAAAGTTGGTGACGGGAGCTGTTGAAGAAACGACCAAATCGACTGTTCCCAAGCCCATGCCTTCTGTCAATTCACGTTCTGCCCCGATTTCGCTATTCGCAAAAACTTCAATCTTTACTTGGCCGTCTGTACGTTCTTCCACTGCTTCTGCCATCTCTAGAAACCCAAGATGATAAGGGTGGTCATCAGGCAATGAGTGCCCTGCCTGTAAAACATAGGTTTCTTCTGAACCTTCTTCTCCTGATGATGAATCGCTGTCAGCTCCTCCGCATGCCGTTAAGGCTAAGGTACTTGCCAACATCATTGAAACAAATCCAAATTTCTTCTTCGTCATTATTATTTCCCCCTTTTTTATCCTGCTCCAATCGCCAGTCCAATTCCTCTATGCAACGAAAGATTATCTGGTTTTGAAAGCCTGCCTTCATGGAGATAAATCCTGTAATAATGCTTGCTTTCTATGTCACTTGGAAAAATTTCCCTGGATTCAATAAATGATGCGGATTCAATGTCTTGCTAAGCGCTTGCATGATAGTTATTGAACCGCCACGTGCAAGGACATAATCACCAATATACTGATCGAATTTTCCGGATCTTGCCATTTCGACAGGATCTTTTCCATCGATCATCAGCAAAACGTAGTAACTGCCGTCGCCGACATGCCGGACAACATCTCCATTCAAACCTTGTTTCTGAACCGCTAGCTTTTGCTAGTCCATCACAATAGTTCATAGCAGCTACCATGAATGGTTTTAATATTCCGACTTTTTAAATTAGGATAACTCACCAGGAATGAAAAACATCCTGGTGAGTCTGTTCATTTCTGGTCTTTATTCAATTAAGCAATGAAATCTGCTTAAGCAAACGAATACATCTCAGTCGATTCATCGATTTAAGTAATCGGTAACTGCCCCTTTTGAAGAACAGGAAACATTATGCGCATATTTGCCGAGTACGCCTTTTCTGTGAAGCGGTGGAGCTATCCAATGCTTGCGGCGTTCTTCCAGTTCCATTTCGGATACGTCCATGGATATCTCCTGCAGCTCCGAATCGATGGTAACGATATCGCCTTCTTGAAGCAAAGCAATTGGTCCGCCAACTTGTGCTTCTGGTGCAAGATGGCCAACGACAAGTCCATGTGTTCCACCCGAAAAGCGCCCGTCTGTCAGTAGCGCGACGGAAGCATCCATTCCTTTCCCGACAAGAATTGCCGATACCGACAGCATTTCTGGCATCCCTGGACCGCCTTTTGGCCCTACGTAACGGATGACTAATACATCACCTTCGTTAATTTCGTTAGCCATAACAGCTTCGGTTGCTTCTTTTTCATTGTTATACACGCGAGCCGGTCCAGTATGGCGCTTCACTTTTACCCCGGAGACTTTTGCTACTGCTCCGCTCGGAGAAAGGTTTCCTTTCAGGACAATCAATGGACCATCCTGGCGTTTCGGATTGTCGAAAGGCATGATGACTTTTTGGCCTTCCTGCAAAGCAGGAGCCGCCTGCAGATTTTCAGCCACTGTTTTGCCGGTGACCGTCATGCAATCTCCATGCAGGTAACCTGCTTCGAGCAGCATTTTCATAACAGCTTGAACGCCGCCGACCCGGTGCAAATCTTGCATGACGTACTTGCCACTTGGTTTCAAATCAGCCAAATGCGGCACGGTTTTTTGCATGCGATTAAAATCGTCAATCGTCAAGTCTACTTCTGCTGCGTGAGCAATCGCCAATAAATGCAAAATGGCATTTGTCGATCCGCCAAGTGCCATGACCACGGTAATGGCATTTTCAAACGCTTCTTTGGTCATGATATCTTTTGGATAAATATCCAGTTCAAGTAAATTATGTACTGCTGCTCCAGCTTTTTCACAATCCGCTAATTTCTCAGCTGATACCGCTGGGTTAGAAGAACTTCCAGGCAAACTCATTCCCATCGCTTCAGCAGCCGATGCCATCGTGTTGGCCGTATACATGCCGCCACACGATCCTGCTCCCGGGCAAGCGCTGCATTCGATGCTGCGAAGCGTACTGTCGTTGATGTCGCCATTATTGTGCTGGCCTACTCCTTCAAACACCGAGACAATGTCAATATCTTGTCCGTTATGGCGTCCTGGAGCAATTGTCCCACCGTAAACAAAAACAGCGGGGACCTCAGAGTTTGCAATTGCGATCAAGCAGCCTGGGATATTTTTATCACAGCCGCCAATTGCCACTAAGCCATCCAAACTTTCTGCTCCTACTACGGTCTCAATCGAATCTGCAATGACGTCTCGGCTTGAGAGAGAATACTTCATGCCTTCTGTTCCCATTGAAATTCCGTCAGAAACGGTAATTGTATTAAAGATAAATGGAACGCCTCCAGCTTCTTTTGCGCCTTTTTTTGCGCTGATGGCTAAGTCATCAATATGTATATTACACGGTGTCACTTCACTCCACGTACTAGCGACGCCTATCATCGGTTTCTTAAAATCTTCATCTGTCACACCTACTGAACGCAGCATGGCTCGGTTAGGCGCTTTCATTGCTCCTTCAAAAACTTTACTGTTGATGCGCAAATCTTTTTTCATAATTATCCTATCCTTTCTTTTCTATATATTATAGAGCACATTTGTCAGAATTCAATGAATTAAAAAATAATATTTCATTATTTTTTTAATTGTCAATTAATTTACATATGTATGCGTTTTCATAAACCTGCGCCTTTCCTTTTCCTTGTCGTATGCAATATATCTCTATATAATTACCTTGTCTACAATAACTTTTCATCAGGAAATTTTAAAAACAATCTACTCGTATCCTTGATGAAAATAAATATTCCCAGTAAATATTTTACAACGCTAAAAATTTCGAGTAAAAGGAGATGGTCATTTGTTGATCCGTGAAGCTAAGAAGAATGAATTCCATTTATTGAAAGAGCAGCGCCTTAACTCATATATGCCTTATCAGGAAGAACTCTCGCAAAAGCATTGGGGACTGCTGAAAGCCAATTTGGCTTCCGACAATGACCAACAGCCGGGCGTTGAAGTGTTTGTAGCCGAAATCGGCGGAGAGATTGCTGGCAGTGTGGTGCTGTTTCCTGCAGCGTCCAAAGCATACGACTGGAAGACAGATACGATTGCATATCCGGAAATCCGCTTGTTGGCAGTCAGTCCAAATTTCCGTTCACGCGGAGTCGGCAAGGCACTGGTCGAACATTGCATCGACATTTCCAAAATTCGCAAACAGAGATTTATCGGACTCCACACAGGAAGCTTCATGATAAATGCCATTGCCCTTTACGAAAAAATGGGCTTTGAGCGGGTTGCTTCACTCGATTTCACACCTTTGGATGATGGCATCGTCGTCAAAGCTTTCCGTTATAATCTATAAACATGCAAAAACAAGCCGCAAAGTCTACGGCTGTCAAGAAACTTCTAACAAGCCGTCGTTTTCCGAAGCTTACCGCGGGTCTCGGCCGTATCGCTTTCCCGCAGGTGTCGAACGGACACTTCTCCAAACCACTTCGTAACTACTTTCTTTCTTGGATGTAGCGGGAGGCGGCGACTCCAACGGGAACAGCACGAGCTGGAGCCACTGGA
Source organism: Planococcus antarcticus DSM 14505 (assembly GCF_001687565.2). Lineage (NCBI taxonomy): Bacteria > Bacillati > Bacillota > Bacilli > Caryophanales > Caryophanaceae > Planococcus > Planococcus antarcticus. Next base: position 960,762 of record NZ_CP016534.2, on the reverse strand, counting down.
CTGAGCGCAGCGAAGAGAGCGGCAGAAGCCGTGCCCATGGAACGCGTCCGCCCGAAGCGAAATGAAAGCACGAAGACTTTTTCAACAAGCTGAAAGTCTACGGCTTGTTTTTTTATCTACTTATTCAATGTACAAGGAGTTGCCAGGCTACTTCGGATTTGATGTTCCCTGGTTCTTATACGTTTGGCCTATTCGGTGGCTGCTGGTGATGCCGAAAAGGATTTTTCCATTCCATTAACAATGCATATCCTTCGGACTCTTCGTCGGTCAGGTAATTCACCACTACGCATATCGGCATCCTGTCACAACGCAGCAAGAAGGAAATGACCGGATCCTTAATTTCCCCCGCCACTACTTGAGCTGCATACTGTTCAGCAGTGAGCCGATCGGAAAATTCATGGAATCCAGGCATCCTGCCCCCTCCAAGTAGGCGCTCTAAATCGTCCTGCACCACACGCTCATACATAGCCTGCATCAACAGCTGACCAAGTTTCAAAGAACGGTATTTCGGCCGGATACAAATGTCGACGATATACAAGGTTTTGCCAGCAGGATTGTGATTGCGGATGGAGCCATTGTCCGTGCCATCCTGCCAGGTATGTTCCGGCTGCGCAGGATTAAAATCAGACAGCAGCGCTGTAATCGATCCGACCATTTCCCCTTCAACTTCGGTGCATAGAGCGCCTTCTGGATACAATTCTACGTGATTCGTCAACTGCTCCGGATTCCACCAAAGTTCGGGCGGAAATGGTGGTGGAAAACTTTCCTGTTGAATTGCGATCAATACTGGAAAATCGGGCTTGCCATAATCGCGGATTTCTACCAAGGTCGGCTTGTCTCCGCTCAAAACATATTGAGTTTTTTTATACATAGGCCTTCCCCCTTCCCATTACTGTCATACGTGACTTCAAGCCATGAAAAAAGCTGCTCAAGAGTGAGCAGCTTTTTTCCGGATAATTAGATTGGAGGTAACACATTTGGCCCGCTAAGTGTAACGATAGCCATTAACCCTGCATAGACAATTGACAGGACAAATAATTTCTTTTTCATCATTCAAATTCACCGCCATTCTCATCCCAGAAAGATTGATAGTAATAAGCTTTTTCCCACTGCTGCTGACTGCTGTAATGGATTGCAAGTTCCGCAGCAATATTCTTTGTTTCCTTTATATAACCATATTTTCTGAAAAACGGGAACATTTTTTCTTCACAATAGGCCATAAGGTCTGGTTGGGAAAAATTTCTTTTCTCGAAATAATTGGCATAAATATGAAAATATTTATCTTCCAGCGCACCACTTATCGACTTTAACTCTTCAATCAGTACGGAAGAATGCTGACCTGTTTCAACCATGGACTCCAGCAGGCTGGTCAGGACTGCTTTATAGAAATAAGTGTTGTGTTCTACTTTCTCTTTTAAGGCCTGAAGAATCTCCAAAGCTTCACCGTGCGCATTTTTCATCCTCAGCAGCTCTGTGTAATTATAGAGTGTTTGATTGTGCAATGCTGATTGCTTTGTCAGGTGGGTGTTACGAATCAGCACTTCGTAGAGGCTTTCTGCCTGAACCAACAGATTTCTGCGGGTATAATTGATTGCCAGAAGCATTTGGGCATGGAGCAGCCGGATGTAGTTATGATGGAGCTGAAAAGATCGGACTGCCAATTCGGCAAAATGCGCCGATAATTCATAACGGTCGGCAAGGACCAGCATTCTGGCCTTCTGGTAATAGAACTCCCCTTCGAATTTCTGGGGGATGCTTTGGATGCCAAGATCCAAGCTATTAAGAAATTCAAGAGACTTTATATTGTCGCCCATCATGGAGCAGTACAGCGATTGAAAAAATTGATGAACCCAATGCTCCGGCGCCAAAAAAGACGCTTTCATACGTTCCAGCAGTTTCTTCTGCTGCTCTGCTTTGGCAGGATTGTTGTCATAAATATAGAAGCGGAATTTATAAAGTTCGTATTGATTGACCAAATCAGTGGATTGGATATACTCATTTTCCCTTTCCAGTTGCTTGTATATCTCCCTCATCGTATTCAGGTCGTAATGAAGTGAGCAATCGATAAATTTTTCAATCATCCTTTCTAGGCGCCTATGTTTTTCAACTTCACTGGTCAGTTGAACGCCCATCTTCAACAACAAAGCTTTTATAGTCGATTCATGTGGGCTGTAGGCATTGGATTCGATCTTGCTTAAATGTGAAATCGAGCAGATGCCTTCCGCCAATTGTGACTGGGTCAGCCTGTTTTTTGTTCGATAATACTTGATGATAGAACCAACATTCATAATTTCACCCTTTTTTACAGAATAAATAAAATATACCATAAAAAAACAACCCCGACATTTCTGACAGGGTTGTCGCTTTCAATAATTGCGTAATCTAGTTACTGAGCACGTGAAAAACCGAAGCCTGATGCATAATCGTCACCATACCCAGCACCTAATCCCGAAAGGATGTCATATGCTTTTGCACGGTTTTGAAGATTAGCCCGTACCTGAACGTTGGTTGCACTTGGGTTCGTGGCCCAAACTTTTGCTGCAAGTCCAGCTGCATGCGGTGAAGCCATCGAGGTTCCACTGATTGTCGCATAGCCGCCTGTATACCAAGCTGAATAAACTGCAGCACCTGGAGCTGAAATTTCAACATCGTATTTGCCAATTGAATAATCACCGTCTGTAGAACTATAGCCGCGTGAAGAAAAGTCTGCTACACGGTATGTGCCATTCTGAACAACATTTTCAAGTGCTGCTACTGCCACTGCATTCGGTAAAGCACCCGGGAATCCGATGGAGCCTTGGTTTGGTCCTGAGTTCCCTGCTGCTGCAATAACCAGTACACCTTTGTTATAAGCATAGTTAACAGCGTTCGTAATCAAACTACTTTCAGCAGACGATCCTAATGACATGTTGATAACCACTTTTGTTCTTAAAGCTGTCGCTTGATCGGCAACGTGACGAATAGCTGCTGCGATATCATCAGAAGAACCAGATCCATCGTCTCCCAATACTTTATACGCCCAAAGATCAGCTTGTGGAGCTACTCCATACAAGCCTCCGTTGCCGTTCGCAAGCGCAGATCCCGCAACATGCGTTCCGTGTCCTTGACGATCTGTACAAGTGCCATTCGTGATGCTAGCGCTGAGTGTAAAGTCTTTGCACTGTTCCACATTGTTCGCTAAATCTGCATGGTTTACATTGACGCCCGTATCGAGTACAGCAATGTTAATGCCTGCTCCGCCGGAGGTTTGAGAAAGGTTAGAATTATTGTAGATGGCTTTGATGCCCCATGGCGTTGACTGAGAGGCCGCCATTGTCGAATATTTAGCCAGCGGTTCAGATGATGTTTCTTCAATGCTATATTCCGGAACTTTTTGGACTTTTATATTTTTATTTTTCTGAAGAGCTTCAAACTGCTTTTCATTCATATTGGTGGTAAATCCTTCGTTTTCAAAATCCCACTTAACACCGTATTGACTTTTAGCACTTTTCAGCTCTTTCTGATTTGCCGTATCAACCAATACACGGAATTTCTCATTGCCGTTCGCTTTTTCAATGGAATCCCCGTTTGCGCTGACGCCCATTGCCGGTATAAGCAAGGTAGCTGTCAGCATTGCTGTCATAATGAATTTTGCCGATTTTTTCATCGTTCAATCCCCTTTTCCAATATGGTTTATAGCATCCTGGATCCAGATGCGGCGTCCCGCACTTTCACACTTTGCCGACTTGACGGCTCTGCCACATCTCTAAAGTTAGCAGAAGTTTCAGTTTTCCGTAATCGGGAAATTTATTCACAAAAAAGAGCACAAAAAGCTAAATGAGTCTTTTTACTCAATCACATATGCCTATAACTGATTTTCTTCTTATGAAAACAAGCCGTAAAGCCATTCTGTATGAATGGCTTTACGGCTTACTCTGTCTTACCTTCCGAAAATTTACCAAGAAAGCACTTGACTATAGGTAAGAAAGCGTCTGACTGGAGCGACTTCTTCATTTCTATACTAGCGGAGTCAAAAAAACTAATTCTTTCGTTCAATTTATGTAGTTATTCAAGAACACTAAAGATGGTCCCATCGAATTTTGACAGAACCATCTTTAGGGATAGTCAGTATTTCTTCTTCGCCATTTTGCCTGCAACTAAAGACTTGCTTGTTGGTAGTTGAACTGGTTTTAATTTCGGTTTACTTTCCTCAGTGACAACTTCGAACTTTTCTTGAGACAGAGATTTCATTAACGACACGCTGATCAGTAGCATGATGACCGTAAACGGTAAGGCAGCTATCAAAGCTACGGATTGAAGACCCTGCAACCCACTGCTGACAATCAACACACCCGTAATGACTGCAATTAATACAGCCCAAATTCCTTTGACAGCATTCGACGGATTTTCATTGCCGTCAGAAGTCATGATCCCAAGCACGTAAACCGTTGAATCGGCTGAAGTGACCAGGAAAATCATGATTAATGCGAGCATTAGTGCAGACAGCAAACCGTAAAGCGGGAACTGCTCTAAAAAAACAAAAATGGCTGTAGCAACATTTTCTGAGACAGCTGTGGACAGCTCCGTGTTTTGGAACAAATCCATGTAGATACCGGTTCCTCCAAAAATAGACATCCATACGAAAGCAATTAGCGGGGGAACAATCATAACACCGGTAACAAATTGGCGGATTGTTCTCCCTCTTGATATGCGGGCAACAAACGAGCCGACAAACGGTGACCATGTGATGACCCACGCCCAATAAAAGACTGTCCAATCTTTTACCCATGGATCTCCCGTATAAGGAGACATTTGAAAACTCATTCCGATAAAGTTTGTTATGTAATCGCCGATCCCAAGTACAAAGGTTTCAAGAATAAAAACGGTGGGTCCATTAAACAAAAAGAACAGCATAAACCCGACAACTAAAAACATATTGAGATTACTTAAAATTTTAATCCCTTTATTGACGCCAGTAAGAGCGGATAAGGTAAATAAGACGAACATGATGCTGACGATCCCAATCTGCATCCCTGCATTGTCCGGCAATGAAAAGACATGGCTGAGGCCGGCGTTTATTTGCAACACTCCCATGCCGAGGGATGTAGCGACGCCGGTTACTGTAGCGACAACTGCCAGAATATTTATGGATTTCTTCAATGTGTTGTTCATTTTCTTCTTGGAAACTCCATCAAGTGTCTCACTTATGAGCAATTTGCTTTTTTTACGGAATTGAAAATAAGCAAGCGCCAATCCTACAAGTGTAAAAACCGACCATTGATGCAACCCCCAATTAAAGAAAGAGTAATTCATAGCAACTCGTGCCGCTTCTGCCGATTGCGGTTCGATGCTTCCATTGGGGGGATTTGCAAAATGCGTCAACGGTTCAGCGACACCCCAAAAGACAATCCCAGCGCCAAAACCAGCTGCGAACAACATGCTGATCCAAGCGAAAAATGAAAATTCCGGTTTTTCATTCTCTTGTCCAAGTTTAATATTGCCGTACTTGCTAAACGCAAGAAATAGACAAAACGCCACAAAAAAGGCGACTGAAACCAAGTAGAACCAACCAAATGAACTGCCGATATAATTGGCGATAGCAGCCGCATTTTTTGTCATGCTTTCTGGTGAAAGCATTCCCCATAAGGCAAATAGTGCAACGATGATGGCTGATATTTTAAAGACCGGATTATTGAACGATGCACGTTCCAGGTTTTTTTTCGTCATAAGATTTCCCCTTTCACCTTCTCCGCTAATCTTTTTTATAGGCTGGACAGTTTAAAGCAGACAACTTTTGGTTCTGTCATTTCTTGGATCGAAAATTTGATGCCTTCACGCCCCAAACCAGAGTTTTTGACTCCCCCGAATGGCATCGCGTCAATACGATAATCACTGCTGTCATTGATCATAATTCCGCCCACATCCAATTTGGCAATCGCTTTATGGGCCAAATCAATATTTTTTGTAAATATTCCTGCCTGCAATCCATAATTGACGCTGTTCGATAATACGATGGCTTCATCAAGATCCGCTACTGAATAAAGCAAGACAACAGGGCCGAAAATTTCTTCTTTGGCAATCAGACAATTTTCGGGAACGTCCGTCAACACAGTCGGCGAATAAAAGGCTCCGCTGCGTTTCCCTCCGGCTAGGACGACAGCTCCTTTTCCAATAGCTTCTGAGACTAGCTTCTCGACACGAATTGCTTCTTTTTCAGTAATCAGTGGTCCCATATCCGTCAGTTCGGATTGTTTATCGCCAACAATATAGCTGTTTGTGCGCTCAACGAATTGTGTCTTGAATGCTCCGAAGATGCTGTCCTGTATATAAATCCGCTGAACGCTCAAACAGTTTTGCCCCGCGGCCCAGAAGGCTCCTGAAACACTCGATTCCACTGCATCTTCCAAGTCAGCATCCTCCAATACGATAACCGGCGAATTTGAACCAAGCTCCATGCTGATTTTTTTCAATCCCGCTTTGCGCGAAATTTCTTCACCCACTTCTAGTCCCCCTGTGAAAGTAATCATTCGGACGGCAGGATGTGTGACAAGTGCATCACCGATTTCGCTGCCATGGCCGGTAATTACGGACAGGACCTTAGCCGGCAAGCCAGCAAGCGAAAAGGCTTCCGCCAAGAGCAACGCACTAAGGGGCGTGACAGTTGCGGGCTTAACGATGATGGCATTCCCTGAAGCAATGGCTGGACCGATTTTATGCGCAACCAAATTGAGCGGATCGTTGAACGGTGTGATTGCTCCGATAATGCCGATTGGAAAACGGTAGAAATAACCGATGCGGTTTTCGCTGCCGGGCGATTGGTCGAAAGGAATTGTTTCTCCGTTGATCCGTCTTGCTTCTTCTGCGCTAATCCGCAGGGTTTGAATAGCACGCCCAACTTCCTTTGTTGCTTCACGAATCGTTTTGCTGCTTTCTGAGGCAATGGTCCATGCAAATTTCCCGCTATGCTGTTGGATATAATCAGCAGCGTCATTAATCACTTTCATGCGCTGGTGGACTGGCATGGCAGCTGCAATTTTTGCGCCTTCTATCGCCTCTTCCACACAGTTCACCATCTCTTCCGCTGTAGCAGCAGGCACTAAATCAATGATGGTATTATCTTGAGGATTACGAACTTCAATACTCCGATCACTGTTCACCCATTCTCCTGCAAGAAACATTTTTTGGCCCTTAAGATGAGTAGTCATGCGTTCACCGCCTTATCTCATTATAGTTTTACTGTTTGCTTTTCGCGGGCGATCGTTATCAGGTCAATCAATAACGAGAAGCCAGTCTCTACTTTTCCGGCTCCGGCTCCGCTTAATGTCACAGAACCCAAAAGGTCCGTTTCATAAGTAATTGCATTGATAGCGCCCGTGATCGATGCCAATGGATCAGTCAACTCCACTTTCTCTGGAGCAATCGAAGCGATGACTCCAGTCCCTTCTTTACGTACTTTCGCTAAAAGCTTCCAGCGCTTCCCTTCTTTTTTGGCTTCTTCAATATCTTTTGATGTAATGCTTGAAATTCCTTTGCACAGAACTTCTTCGACAGTCAACGGAGCTTTCATCACATAGTTCGCTAGAATGACAATTTTATATCGGGCATCATAGCCTTCTACGTCACTGGTCGGATCCGCTTCGGCATATCCTAAATCTTGCGCTTCCATCAAGGCTTCCTCATAAGTGACGCCTGCCGTCTCCATTTTCGTTAAAATATAATTTGTCGTTCCGTTCAAAATACCGCGTATTTCCGTAATGTCATTCCCGGCAAGCGTTGCGACCGGCATCCGGAGTGCCGGAGTTCCACTCATCACTGTGCCTTCAAATCCCCAGGCGACTCCATTTTGTTCAGCAATTCCCGAAAGTTCCTTATACGCAAGAGCGACAGGGCCTTTGTTGGTCATCACCACATTTTTTCCGTTTTCAAATGCTGATTTGCAATGATTGATCGCAGGCTGACCCGTTTTCACATCCGTGTAGGATACTTCGATAATGGTATCTGCATTGGATTGACGAATGGTCGTCAAGCTATCCCACCCTTTAATCAGCCCCATTGTTTGAGGATAATCTTCTAGATTGCCTGTTTCTTTCAGCGTTTTTAAAACTAAAGCGATATCAAGGCCGTTCGGTTGATAAATAGAGCCTTTCATCAAATCAGAAATCGCCACAATTTGCGCTTCAAAATCCTCATCCTGTTTTAAGGCTTCTTTTTTGCTGAGAAGAATTTCAGCCAAGCCTTGTCCAACTACACCAAATCCTATAAATGCTAATTTATGAACCATGGTTTCACACCTTCCCCTGTTTCTCTTCATCTACATCTGTCTTCTTCCAAAAAGAAAGTAAGGCTTTTTTTGAAATACCAACAACTGCATTTAACGGAACTTTATTTGCCGATAATTGATTTTTCCTCTGTTAAAAAATTGAGTGCTGTTTGCACAAGAATTGCAACACCTTTTGGCAGACAGCTTTCGTCGATGTCAAAAAACGGTGTATGAAGATCTCGCTGAACTTCGTTCGGGAGAGCGCTCCCCAAGAAAAACATGGAGCCGGGCAGCTTGTGTGTGACATAACCAAAATCTTCCCCACCCATGCCAAACGGCTTTTTGGTGATCCGTAAATCAGGATAGGTTTCGTGTATCGCTTTCAGAAACCTGTCATTAACTGCTGGATTATTGACCAATGCTGGCTCGCCTTTTTGAATTTCCAGTGAATATTCACCACCCAATTTTTCTGTGACTGAAAATGCCTTCTCGATTTCGTTTGACAATAACTCACGGATTTCGGAAGAATAGCTGCGAATTGTCCCTTCGATTTCTACTTCAGTCGGTATGATATTGCTTGCTGTTCCGGCATGAATTTGACCGATGCTGACTACAGCGGCTTCCAAAGGCGGAACTTTGCGTGAAACAATTCCATGCAACGCCTGTAAAACAGGTCCCAGCATCCATGTCGGATCTGTTCCAAGTTCCGGGTAAGCACCGTGTCCACCAGTCCCCTTGATTTTCGCCTGAAAAACATCGACATTCGCCATACTGTAGCCATCATGGATCTGCACTTCTCCGACAGGCAGCCACGGACACATATGAAGTGCAATAGCCACATCCACTCCGTCGTATACTCCGGCCTGTACCAAATAAGGAGAGCCCGACATGCCCTCTTCGTCTATGCATTCTTCCGCCGGCTGAAAGATGAATTTGACTGTGCCTTTGAGTCCCTTTTCCTCAAATTGCTTCGCCAAAATTGTAGCTGTTCCCAATAAAATTGCCGAATGCGCATCGTGGCCGCAAGCGTGCATGACACCCGGATTTTGTGAGCGATAATCGGTGTCATTTTCTTCTTCTATGGGAAGTGCATCGATATCCGCTCTGATGGCGATCGTCGGTCCTTCTCCGGAAGTCAAGGTTCCAATAACACTCGTCTCTACACCGATTCCAGTGTCTACTTTGATGCCATCAATTTCCTGTAAAGTTTCTGCAATATAATGGGAGGTACCGAACTCTTGAAAACTGAGTTCAGGAAACCGATGAAACGTCCGCCGCCATTCGATCAATTTGCCTGCTATGGAGTTGGCTTGTCTAACGACAAGATGATGTTCTGCCATTCCCTCTGCACCTCGGATCTCGAAATTTAAACTTTCACAAAGCTTTCAACGTGTTTGAACGCTTGTTCAAAATCAGCAATAATGTCCTCAATGTTTTCGATGCCGCACGACACCCGGATTAAGCCTTCAGGAATTCCCATTGCTGCACGTTCTTCCGGTGTACATTCAACATGGCTCGTCGTACGCGCAGGTCCAACGGTTGTTTCAACTGAGCCTAGGTTTGCTGCACGGTGGGCATACTGCAATTTCGGCAGAAGGTCTCGCACTGTATCAACGCCGCCTTTTACTGCGAAGCTGAGCATCCCTCCAAAATCTTTCATTTGTTTTTTCGCGATATCGTGGTTTGGATGTGTTTCAAGCCCTGGATAGAAGACATCTTCAACCGATTCTTTTGTCTGCAGGTATCTTGCAAGCTCCATCGCATTTTTGCATTGCTCCCGAACGCGAAGATGAAGTGTTTTCATGCCGCGCAACGTCAAGTAAGCTGCCATCGGATCCATTGTCGCGCCATTGATTTCGCGGTAATGGTAAACTTGTTCAACGAGTTCCTGAGAACCGACCAATACTCCGCCCAGCGCATCTGCATGACCACAAAGGAATTTTGTGGCGCTGTGAATAACCAGATCGACTCCCAGTTCGAGAGGATTTTGGTTGATTGGAGTTCCAAATGTATTATCGATAATGACAATAGCTCCTACTTCATGCCCCGCTTTTGCCATTCGTTCAATATCAGTGATTTTAACTGTAGGATTTGTCGGTGTTTCCAGGTAAAGGATTTTACAGCCTTTTGCGACTTCTGCTTCAATTGACTCATGGTTGCCGGTTTCTGCCAAAGCGACTTCGATATTTTGCCGTGGAAGAAATTCAGTGAAAATTTTATTGGTGCCGCCATAAGTGTCTTTTACCGAAACAATACGATCGCCCGGCAGTAAAAATGTGGCTAAGGTGTTGCTGATCGCCGCCATTCCAGTAGAAAAACTAGTTGCTGCTTCGGCGCCTTCTAGGACCTTCACTTTATCTTCGAATGCCTGTACCGTCGGGTTCGTGTTGCGCCCGTAAATATGACCTTTTTTCTTTCCGGTCGCTACATCGTACCACTCGTCCATGTCGTCATACGTATAAGCCACGCTCAGTACTACGGGTACTTGAGTTGCTCCGTGAACCAAGTACTCTTTTTCTCCTGCCCATACCGCTTTTGTTCCTATTTGAATATCTTTGTGTGTCATATGACCACTCCTTTTAATTTTTTTGCACTCCATATTCATTGTCAATTTCCATCCTTCTACGCTGTTTCTTCAATTCTTGATAAGCAAACCCTGCAATGGCTGTATCTTGTACTCCTGTACCGGTTAAGTCACAGACCGTAATCTGTTCATCGTTATCGCGGCCTTTCAACTCTTTGGAAGTTATTTGCCCCAGTTCTATAACTTCGGAAGCATCCTTTAAAGTTCCGCTTGCCAAAGCATGATGCAATTCTCCCAGTCGGATGCATTGTGCTTTCGTATCGCAGACAACTTTATCCGCTACCGCTAGGACTTCCGTCTCTAATTCTTGCTTACGTTCAGCATCTGACCCCATTGCTGTGATATGGAGACCAGGATGCAGCCACTCCGCCTTTACTATCGGTTCAGTTGCTGGAGTTGTCGTGACTACAAGTTGGCTGTTTCTAATCACTTGTTCGGCACTTTCTGCCACTTGAACTGTTATGCCAAGTGCCGCACTCATTTCCTCTGAGTATTGATGAGCAGGCTCAGCAGACCTTGAATAGACGAGAACTTTCTTGAAATCCCTGACCAATGCCAAGGCTTTCAATTGAAATCTGGCCTGGCTTCCAGCTCCGATAATGCCAACCGTTTCGATGTCTTTTTGTGATAAGCAATCTGCTGCGATAGCTCCCGCCGCCGCAGTCCGCACTTCGGTCAAATACCCATTATCCAGAAAAAGGGCTTGTGGAATACCGGTTCGCGTACTCATCAGCATCATGAATCCACTGCCGCTCGGCAAGCCGATTTTGGGATTATCAAAAAAGCCGGAAGACACTTTGATCGCAAACAGTTCTTTGCCTTCCACATAAGCGGTTTTGACATCCACTTCACCGTTGTGGTCAGGAATATCCAGTCGCATAATAGGCGGCATCACCACTTGCCGCTGGGCCAATTTGTTAAAGCTATCTTCAATCACCGTTAGGGCTTCCTGATTTAACGTGATGTACTGCTTTAGCTCTTGCTCCGTAAAGATCAACAATTTTCTGCACCTCCCTGACTGGAGCCCACTATCTGATTAATGCTTTGCTTTTGACGAACAGTCCTCTGGGCAGATCGGCAAAGATTTCGCAGCCTGTTTCTGTCACCCGGAAAGATTCGCTTACTTCAAAACCGGATTTGTCGCACCACATTCCTGGGATCAAATGAAAAGTCATGTTCGGCTGTAAAATCGTCCGGTCGCCTTTGCGAATACTCGCTGTATGTTCGCCCCAATCCGGTGGATAATTCAGGCCCATCGGATAGCCGATTCGAGATTCTTTCTCGTAACCATGTGCAGCAATTGACCGGGTCCAGGTTTCGCAGATTTCTTCCAGAACAATTCCTGGTTTAATCATTGCAAGACATTTCTCAAGACCTTCCAATGTTACTTGCGCAAGCTTTTTCAGTTCGTCGCTTGGAGCTCCAATATGGATGGTTCGTGCCAGTGGCGAATGGTAGCGTTTGTAACAACCCGCCAATTCCAAAATGACTGATTCATTGTTCTTATAGCGGGCATCCGTCCAGGTTAAATGGGGAGTAGATGTTCTTTCTCCTGAAGGCATCAGTGGCATGATGGCTGGATAATCTCCACCAAATTCCGCTGTGCCTGTCACTTGTGCGTGAAGAATTTGTGCTGCGACATCGCATTCACGAATATCTTCATTGATCATCTCAATACCTGTGTTCATTGCTTTTTCAGCGAATATAGCAGCCTGTTTCATGTATTTAATCTCTTGATCCGATTTCACGATTCGTACCCAATTTACCAACAAAGTCGCATCTTGAAAACTTGCATTCGGTAGCCCTTTCTTCAACTGCTCGTAACATTTTGCAGTGAAATAATAGTTTTCCATTTCAACTCCCACACAGCGCTTGTCCTGTCCGATTTGCTTTAAAATATCAGCTACGAAATCCATTGGATGCTTCACATCCGACTGAACATAGGTATCGGGATATGAAATAATGTTGTCGTGATACAGCCATGTTGTGATTTTTGCCGCATTTGCATCCATTGTCCGCCCCACCCAAATCGGTTGGTCTTCGTCGTCGATGATGATCAGCATCTGATGCACATAAAATGACCAACCATCATAACCCGAGAGGTAGTTCATGTTCGCCGGATCTGTAATCAGTAAAACTTCTATCCCTTTCGATGCCATCCGCTCTTTCGTCTTCTGGATTCTTTCTTGATACTCTGCTGTTCCAAATGACATAGGAACATTCCCCTCCTCAATGAAGCTGGATTTACTTTTTGAATCTTCGGAACACTGCATCCGTAAATTCAGTATAGAGGTTCACCCGCAAAACTATCATCTGCCATGCTGTATGAAAATTTAACTTTATTATAGTCAAATTTTCTAATTTTTTAGTTATTTAAAGAAAAGTGAAAACCGCCCCCCTAACTCTGTCTCCAAAGCCGGGGGGCGGTTTATCAATTGATATTTTCTGCAACTCCAATTTCCCAAGTCTTTATGCTTAAATCCAATAAGAACAAATCATCGGGATCGATAAGAGAATGCCCTGTCAGTGATTCGATTTTTCTAAGACGGTACAATAAAGACTGGCGATGCAAACTCAAATCCCTTGCTGCCTGGCTGACATTTCCATGATTCTGGTTATAAGATTTCAACGTCCCAATCAAATCCATATTTCGCTGTTTGTCGTATTCGACAAGCGGCTGAATGGTGGCCATGATAATTCCTTTCATTTCCTCATTTTGTGCAAGGGTTAAAAGTACACGGTCTATACGGGTATCGCTGTATAGCATACGTTGCCCTTTCCCTTTTTTCCGCCGTCCGATATCCAATGCAATATTGGCATGCTGATAACTTTCAGGCAATCCTTGAAAACCTTCGCTATAATCTCCAATTCCCCAGGAAATGTTGACTTCCGGCAAAAGAGTCTTTAAACGGCGATCTATCAAATCCAAAAAATTAATGGCGTTATCGTAAACAGTATCAGCTGGCTTTTCCAGATAAATCAGCAATTGGTTTCCTTGATAAGTTATCATGATTTCTCTTTTTAATGACTGGGCAGCAAAATAGATTTCTTCTTCAATGTAACGGATCATGCTTTCTGTCCATTGAGTATAAGAATGGTAATCCTGTTTACGCTTTTCAAACATCTCTTTGAAGTTTTCAGGAAATCCGACCAGGCAGATATAGGGCAAATCAAGATTATAGCCCAGCAGTTTGGCCCTGGAAAATGCCTTTTCAGCAGAAATAAACCCCCCCGTGGCCACTTCCTGGACAAAATCGCTGCGCAAACTCATTTTCGTTTCTTCAATGGCATTTTCCCGGGAAAGCCACAATGATATGGTTGTCGCTGCATGTTCGAGCACCGCTACCCTGTAATGGGTCAAATAAGAAACTACCGATATTTCCTTCGGCAATACCACAAAAATATAGCCTTGTGGGTCTTCTGAAACCTGCAGAACTGGAATTTGCAATATCATCCGGTCACCCAGAGCAGAAGCCTGAAATTTCCGCAGCATGGGATCGTTATTTACCAAGTCTGCTTGTCTTCGAATCGGAAAATCCCCTTGAATAACAGCATTTTTCCATTTTTCCATAAAATCTTGCGTATATCCGCTTTTAGCCTGTATAAATCCGTTTCGATCAGTTATCAGAAGTTGGCAGTCAATCTGCCGTTGAATGTATTTTGAAATATGTTCCAAATCCGTGTCGCCCAAAATGAGCTTCAATAATTCTTGTTGTACTTTCTCTGATTTCTCGCGGTCTTTATACTGTGTATCATTGATGTTTCTCATCACTTCCTCAATAATGGCGGAAAATCGAACTTCCCAGGGAAGTTCGATAATGACGAAGTTCTGTTGTTCAGCCAGTTCGATGACTTCTGTCGGAATATCAAAAACATGGCGGCCAATGGCAATCATCAACGCCGAAGCATTCGAATCGATGATGTCTTGGACAAAACCTTCAAACTTCTCTATGTCGTCGTGGCATCCGATAGCTGTCGTCAGGACCACTTCGTTCTGACGGACAAAGTTCTCGACTGGCATCTCCATTACGGATATCCACTGAACGGTGCGATCCGTCACAAAATCTTTTGCTGTCAACACGCGGGCCTTTTCTAGAATCTCATAATTTATTATACTGTCTACCGTCAATTGCATGGTATCCCCCTTCGCGCTTAAACAAAGTCCTTTTTGCCGCAAGCAAACTAATGCTGAAGCTGAATCGTTAACTCTGATTATAGCACCGCAGAAAACGAAGGGGAACATTAATCTGTTTTATCAGTTTTATCAGCTGTATCAGTACCTCCGCCCCTTCATTTTATAAGGACTCAGAACAAATTCACTATTCCTATTCGACAGGATAATTTTTCATCAACTGAAGCAAAATTGAAATATCCACATTCTGACCTGTTATGATCACGACAAGAGCCCCATCTTGGTGAGGGATTCGCTTACCCAATATGGCCGCAATCCCTGTAGCTGCTGCGCCTTCCATGATGATACGCTGCTTATCCATCATATAGACCATCGCATAGCCAATTTCATCTTCAGAAATCAAAACCATTTGGTCCATAAATTCTCCTACCATCCTGAAAGTATAGCGATTGTTGAGACCGATTCCTCCAAGCAGACTATCCGCCAGCGTTTCACTTTCTTCCATTTCCATCGGTTTACCTGCTTTTAAGCTTGCATGCATAGCCGCAGATCCTTGCATTGAAACGCCAGTTATGCGGATCTCGGGACTATTGGTTTTCAACGTCAATCCAATGCCTGACAACAGCCCCCCTCCCGATAATGGCACCAGCACATCCGCTAAATTCGGTATGTCCTCTAAAAGTTCCAGGCCGATGGTCGCCTGTCCGGCAATAACGCAAGGGTCGTCAAATGGTTCGATTACTGTATAGCCGCTTTCCTTTTCTAGTTCAAAGCATCGGACACCAGCAGCATCCTGGCTTTCTCCCACCACTTCTATTTGGGCACCCAGTCTTTTCAATGACTCCACTTTCGCTTTAGGGACGCGATTTGAAATGCAGATTACTGCTTCAATCCCTAATTTTTGTGCAATAAATGCGACCGCCATCCCATGATTTCCAGTCGAATATGTTGTAACTCCCCGCCTTCTCTCTTCTTCACTCAAGCTTAAGATTTTATTGGCCGCTCCTCTTATTTTAAAAGCTCCGATGTCGTGGGTATTCTCCAGCTTCAGGTACACCGGTCGCCCCAAGCTTTCCGATAAGACCGGAGACTCGATTAAAGGTGTTTTTTTGACAAAAGAGGCGATTCTTTTTCGTGCTTCCCATACTTCTTTCATTTCCATTTTTCTGCTCAAGCGGAAGACCCCTTTCTATGCATTTATCCATTAGCTACATCTTAGTCTTCCCTATCCAATCTATCTAGTGCTCAAAATGGCTAGTATATAAACGGAATTTTCATACAATTTAATTGACAGCAATAAAAAAACACGGTTCGATACTTTCCTTCTTACTTGAAAACAAGCCATAAAGCCACTCTTATAGAATGGCTTTACGGCTTGTTAAATTTCGCGGATATCAGTAAATTGTTTTTTTCAGGAAGTAAACACACGCTTCATACGGCTGCAGGACACCTTTCACACGTTCTTCATAATTGGTCAGCAGAAGTTCAGCATCATACGGGGTGTTCCAGGTACATGGGTGCTCACTTAAATTCGAGGCAATGAGCATTTTTGTGTATTGGTCTTCTCGGACGTATGCGTATACATCCGGGCATCCTGAATCTGTCAGGTTGGTTGTTCCATAGACGAGAACCTTCCAGTTTTGGCGCAAATGAATCATTTTCTTGTAATATGACCAAATTGATTTTGGATCATCTTTTTGCGCCTCTACATTCAGCCATTTATAATTCGGATTTACACCAAGCCAGGGCTTGACTTTGGAGAATCCGGCAAACTCCTGATTGTTCCACTGCATCGGTGTACGGGCATGGTCGCGGCTGATTTTCTTAATGACTTTCATTATTTCCTCGGGAGACACGCCTTCTTTCCGATTATATCGATACATATTTTTGGTTTCGATATCATCATACATTTCAATATCATCAAACGGCGCATTGGTCATGCCGATTTCCTGACCTTGGTAAATGAAAGGAGTTCCTTGCATGAAAAAGTACATACACGCTAAGGCCGTAGCACTTTCAAACCAATAATCCCGGTCATTCCCCCAGATGGAAACTGTTCTTGGGCGATCATGATTTTCAATGTAAAGAGAATTCCAGGCGATACCATGTGCCGCTTCCTGCCAGCGGTTCAGGACTTCCTTTAAATCCTCGACATCCAATCCAGCGTCGAGGCTGTTGCTTGCAGCTTCAATCGCCTCTCGTTGGAAAATCATATTGAATTTCCCCCCATGTTCACTGATCCACTGCTCCATGTTCTGCGATTTGACGCTGTTTGCTTCGCCTATAGTGACAATATCATAACCTGAAAAAGCTTCATCCCGCAGTTCTGCCAGCATATCCTGCAAGCCTTCCACATCGGTAAACTTTTCCCAAGCAGGAACATAGGGCAATTTTTTAGGATTGGGCATATCGCTATAAGCTTTTTTCAAATGATTAATGGCATCGACACGAAACCCGTCAACGCCTTTAGCCAGCCACCAGCGGATCATCTCATACACAGCCGCACGCATTTCTTTATTTTCCCAATTCAAATCCACTTGGTTTTTTGTGAAAATATGCAAATAGTACTGATCGGTCTTCGGGTCGAATGTCCAGGCCGGGCCGCCGAAAATACTTTCCCAATTAGTCTGTTGGTCGCTCCATACATACCAGTCACGCTTTGGATTTTCTTTGGAAGAACGGGATTCCAAAAACCAAGGATGCTGGTCACTGGTGTGGTTCAGTACCAGGTCGATGATAAGCCTCATCCCTCGTTTATGGACTTCATCCAATAGACGATCAAAATCCTCCATCGTCCCCATTTCTTCCATGATGGCCTGGTAATCGCTGACATCGTATCCATTATCCACATTCGGAGATTTATACATCGGACAAATCCAGATAATCGTGATGCCCAGTTCGTCCAAGTAATTCAGCTTTTCTGTCACGCCATTCAAATCACCAATGCCATCGTCATTAGAATCATTAAAGCTTCTCGGGTAAATTTGATAAACCACAGCTTCTTTCCACCATACTTCTTTCAAAGTCCTCTCCCCCTTCCCTACGCTGGAAATAACTATTATCGAATCGGTTTTACTGGCCAGTTTTCTCCTATACCAATCAAATATTTGATACCTGCGCTTTCAAACCTTCCGTCCATTTCCAACCGCTGATTTCAACAGCATCCAAAATATGATGAGACTTGCTGGCTCCTACAATAGCAGCTGTCACCGCTGGCTGATTGAGAGTCCATGCCAGCGCAAACTGCGATAACTCATACCCTTGGTCCCCTAACAACTCTTTGTAGGCTTCTACCTTTTCGAAGTTAGCATCTGTAAAATAAGGCTGGATTAGTTCTTCTCCTTTTGCTGCACGGCTGTCTTCTGGCATATCGCTTTTTGACTTGTATTTCCCTGACAGCACTCCACGAGCCATTGGACTATAGACCAGCAAGCCCAGCTTTTCTGCGTCACAATAAGGCATGACTTCATTTTCCAATTCACGGGACAGTAAATTATACTGCGATTGGCTCGAGACAAAATGCTCTAATCCCTCTAAGTCGCTGACTCCTCGTGCTTTTGCCATTTGCCAGGCTGCATAATTCGAACAGCCGATATAGCGAACCTCCCCTTGTCTCACCAGATCCGTTAAAGTGGACAAGGTTTCTTCCAACGGAGTAGTATCATCAAAACGATGTACCTGGTAAAGGTCGATCCAGTCAGTCTGTAAACGGCGCAGAGAGTCTTCTGCCTGTTGCATGATGTGTTGCCTAGACACCCCCCTGTTCATTTGGTCCTTTGCCCATCGGCAAGCCTACTTTAGTAGCCAATACGGCCGTATTCCGCTTTCCTTTCAAATACCTACCGACAATTTCTTCGCATTCTCCGGTGCCGTATTTAAAAGACTCATCTTGGCCCTTGCCATAAAAATTGGCCGTATCGATCCGGTTAATGCCTTGATCCAGAGCGACATCCAAAATTTCATGGGATGCCTGTTCATCAATCCAACGACCAAAAGCCATTGTACCTAAACTTATATTTGAATTTTTAGCCCTGTGCCCCCTAAGTTCTTGAATTCCATCCAATCCCCCCTTATTTATTACTGCCCAAATCCCATAATAATTCACTATCCTTTCTATTCAATATTCTCATGGAGATTCCTGCTATATGAGCTGATTCTATTATTTTTAGTAAATTCTACTTTTCTTGCTTAGTCCGTAAAACCACTCTTAAAACCAATGCGGTTGCACCTCTTCCTTGGATTCCTCCCCAAGCTCCTACATGGAACGTTTTTTTACTTATACACCCTGCTTTCTCCATAAAATAGCCACCGACAAAGAGTACTTACCGGTGGCTATTTCTTTTATTTATTCAGCTTTATATTCTTCAAATACCTTGGCTGCAAATCCAGCGACATAATCACTGCCGCCATTGTCTTCAATCGACTCGATCATCATGGCTAAGATGAAATCCGGGCTTTCCGAATCATAGGCGACAAAAAAGCCATTTTCCTGACCTTCTTCTCCAATCGCGCCCTTTAGTTCAGCCGTGCCGGTTTTTCCGGCAATTTTTACAGATGTGCTGTTTGCTGATTGTGCATAGCCATCTACCACGACATTGCGCATACCGGCGCGGAGAGTTTCTGCATTTTCCGCACTCAGTAGCCCTTCTTTCCAAATTTGGCTTTTTTCCTCATCCGCGAACAGCAACGGCTTGTACATGATGCCATCTGTTAGGAACGGCTCATACATAGAAGCCAGATGAAGGATATTGGTCAACATCTGCCCTTGTCCGAAAGAAGTATCAGCTAGCTGTCCTTCAGATCCAATAGTCCCTTCATTGGAAATCTGCGATGACTGCAGCTCTAAAGCAAACGGAATCTCTTCCCCAAAGCCAAAGTTCTGCAATCCCGAGACGAAGGTTTTGTTACCCATTTCAAGTGCTTGGCGGGCGAAATAGATATTGTCCGAATAGACTAATGCTTTGTTCAGATCTATTGGGTTTGGTGCTTCTGGATGGAGACGTGTTACCCGATAATCTCCCCAGGAACCGTCTTTTTGCCATGTGGCTCCGTCAATCTGCAGGCCATCCGCAGGTTCCAGCGTTCCCGCTTCCATGCCAATCGCTGCTGTTACGGGCTTGATGCTTGAGCCTGGTGCATAAGCCGCTCCAAAACGATTGAATAAAGGATTTAAGGGATCTTTACTCAATTCCTCGAACCGGCTTTCACTGATACCCAACATGAATTCGTTCGGATCATAAGCCGGCGAACTGACCAACACTAAGGTCTCACCTGTTTTAGGATCGACTGCTGCACTGGTTCCCGCTTCACCTTCCATCGATTCATAAGTTGATTTCTGTAGCTCAGCATCAATGGTCAGGATAACCGTTTCACCATTTTCAGTAGGAGTTTCAGCGATCGTCAGCTCTTCACCATTATCTCCTTGCTTTTTAATAAGAATTTCCATGCCTTTCGCACCGTGAAGACGTTCTTCAAGTGCTTGTTCAAGACCTCTTCTGCCGATTGAATCGGTCGACGTATAGCCCTGATCTTTTAGCTCTTCCAGTTTCTCAGCGCTGATTGGGCCGATATAGCCGCTTAAATGGCCCAATGCTTCTCCATATGGATATTCCCGCATTGCTGTTTCTTGATAAGCAACACCCGGGATTGCTTCTACTTTCGCCAATAATTCTGTATCATTTTTAGCTACTTTTGAAACCGGCACAAACTGGTTTTCCTGAACCCAGCTTTGACCGATTTTTTCATCAATTGAGGCAACTGATATTCCGAGAATTTCCGCCAGCTCCTCTTTAGCAGATACTTCCGTGAAGTTTTCAGGAACCACTCCAATATCATAGCCTGTTCCATTGACGGCAATCGGCTGTTCATTGCGGTCCAAAATTTCACCGCGCTCAGCATCCGTTGCGGAAACGCGTACTTCGTCACCTGTTTCCAGCTGTTCAAAAATGAAAGAAGGATCCCATTCAACAAACCAATTTTCTTTATCTTCCTTCGTTTCGAACAGCAACGTCATATTCTTTTCAAACTCGACCGGTCCGGCCATCGTTTCCATCTTCACCTGCACCGGAAAGTCTGCCGGATTTTCGGTATCCCATTCGGTACCTTCTCCCGGCTCAGTGTAAGTCACTTCAACATTTTCAATCTTCAAATCCTCATAAAGCTTTTGCTGCCGCTCGACAAAATCTTCCGAAGCATAAGCTTCTTTCGTTCCTTGGTTTAAATAAGCGCTGTACATTTCTGAGAACTCTTCCTTATTCCAATGTCCTATGTATTCCTTCAGCCTCTCTTCAGGTGACGCTTTTGGTTGACAACCTGCAAGAAAAACCAAGAAAGCCAGTGCTAGGATGATTGCTAATTTCTTAGTCACACGATAACCCCCCAATAGTTTTCTTCATTTTACCAAAAATAAACAATAAGTTAAAAGAATAAAAGATCTTAAGTAAAACTGAGTCGAAGAATCCCTTTTTTCTTGCTAACTTTTAGCATTGAATTTATCGTATGGCCAGAGTAATGAGTTTCTGTTTTTTTTGCTTATTAGATAAGCTGGCTGCACAATTGCCGCTTTAAATATGGTAAACTGATAAACAAATGATAGGAGGATGAATATGGTTGAACTTACATTTTCAGAATCAATTGGAGCCGTATTAACACTTGAAAAAAGAGCGCGTTTAAAACAGATTCACGAAGACCTTTACAACAAAAAAGGGAAAGGCTCTGACTTTCTTGGTTGGCTAGACTGGCCGAGCACACTCGATGAAGAGTTTTTGAAGAAAGTTGAAAAAACAGCGGCGCAAATTCGGGATAAGGCAGATGTATTAGTCGTGATCGGTATTGGCGGATCTTATTTAGGCGCTAAAGCTGTGTTATCAGCACTCGCTCCTTATTTCAGTAAAGAATCAGGGCTCGAAGTGGTTTTTGCAGGTCATCAAGTTAGCGGTGAGTATTTAAAGCAATTGCTTGCTCATCTTGATGGCAAACGTGTCATGGTCAATGTGATTTCCAAATCAGGGAAAACGACAGAGCCTGCTATCGCTTTCCGTTTCCTAAAGGATTATATGGAGAAGCGCTACGGCAAAGAAGCGCCGGAGCGGATCATCGTAACTACTGACGCTGAAAAAGGTGCCTTGCTGACACTCGCTGAAGAAAACGGTTATGAACGTTTCGTCGTCCCTGCAGACGTAGGCGGACGTTATTCTGTTTTCACAGCTGTTGGACTAGTGCCGATTGCAGCTGCCGGTTATTCCATCCGTGACTTGGTGGCAGGAGCTGCGAATGCAGAAGAACTTTACAACAATACTGATTTTGATGAAAATCCTGCGGCGCAATATGCAGCAGTTCGTCACCAGCTTTATGTGGAAGGTTACACGACAGAAGTAATGGCAACATTTGAACCAAAACTGTCCTTCGTCCAAGAATGGTGGAAGCAATTGTTCGGCGAAAGTGAAGGCAAAGAAGGCAAAGGAATCTTCCCAGCTTCTGTTTCTTTCACGACCGATCTTCATTCCATGGGGCAGTATATCCAGGATGGCAAACGCAATTTGTTTGAAACTTTCCTGCTGGTCCAGAAAGCAAAAGAAGATCTGTCGATTTTCGAAGCTGACAACGATGGTGATGAATTGAATTACATGGCTGGACTTTCTTTGCAGGAATTCAATCATGTTGCCTATAAAGGAACATCGAGCGCCCATTTAGATGGCGGCGTTCCTCAGCTTAGTCTGACAATTCCTAAAATCGATGAATACCATATGGGCCACCTGCTGTATTTCTACATGCTTGCTTGCGCTTATAGTGCTTACTTGCTCGACATCAACCCATTCGATCAGCCGGGAGTTGAAGACTATAAGAACAATGTCTTCAAGCTGTTAAACAAACCTGGATTTTAAAGCTATAGAAAAAAGCTGACCCGTGGAAGGTCAGCTTTTTTCTATGGCGCTTCTTTGTTCATTTTTATACTCTTTCAATTTGAGTTAACTAAAAAAATAATTGAGTTGACTTAAATATTCTATCTCTTTATACTCAATTTAGATGAAAAAGTAGGAGGAACTAGTATGACAACGACCACCACCAGATCGATCAATCACTCTCGCACGCTTCAATTGGTACATATCGCCTTGTTTTCTGCCTTAATGGCTATTGGCGCAAACATCTCTTCATTTCTAATTATCGGCGGTGTACCGATTACGCTCCAAACGTTTTTCGCAATTTTGGCAGGTATTCTCCTTGGCAGCCGCATGGGTGCCGTATCCATGATAGTTTACGCATTTATCGGCCTTGCAGGTGTTCCGGTGTTCGCAGGTTTTTCAGGCGGAATGGATACCATCATCAGCCCGACATTCGGATTTATTGTTTCTTTTGTATTTATCGCCTATACTGCCGGATTGATCGTGGAAAAATGGCCTAGCAAAAAAGGCTTTATCGCTGCAGCGCTGGCTGCAACTGCCGTCAATTATTTTATTGGCACCAACTGGATGTATGCCGCCTATAAGCTATGGTTTGCAGCGCCCGAAGGTTTCACGTACAAAATGGCGTGGGCATGGATGGCTGTACCTCTTCCAAAAGATTTAATCCTCGCAGTACTTGCCGGTTTGTTCGGCTACCGATTAAAACCTATTATTCAAAAATATCTTTAAAAAAACCCGGATGCCTTAGTGGCATCCGGGTTTTGACTTTATTATCTACGACGTGGTTGTTTAAATGGAGCTGCTTTCCATTGTTCTTCTAGCCATTTTTCAAAATCTTCGCCTTTTTCGCCTTTATACGTATCGTAAATATCGCTACGCATTTTTTGCAGTTTTTCTTTGAAATCTTCATAACTGTGTTCTGCTGGCAAACTTTTCTTGATGCGCACAAGCACTTTGGAAGTATCTTTAATCAAATCGAATTTCTTGCGTTCCGGCATATGGACGTTTTCACCAAAGTCCTTCAATTTCGCATAGGCAGCTTCCTGCACCTGGTAGACAGAGTCATGGTTCATGCGATGCGTCAAAAGATCGATTGTTGGTTCACTCTTCCAATTGCCAAGCTCTTCAACCGCAGCCAAACGTTCTTTCCAGTTTGCTGTCCGGTTCGCCGCTTTTTTCAATTCGTCATAATTCGGTGGTAGATTGATCGCTTTGTTGTCAGTGTTTTTATTCGTTTGTGTCAAAATTTCATTCTCCTTTATATATGTCCCTTTACGGGAAATAACATAATGCTCTCCGTTGACGGAACAAGTTCCTACCAGTATAGCATCTTCTAGAGCAAAAGGAAAAAAGTCGATTATTCTGCTAGTCCATGTCTCAGTCAAAAAAATGGAAGATTTAGGAGGGCTAAAGATTCTCGTGCTTGTATTTTCCATAAGTCTTTTTACCTTTTCTAGTTATTTTTTGACAATATCATTAAAAACTGATTGAAAATTAAGTAAATTAAAGATAAGATGAACGCGGGTTACATATTTTACTAAAAAAAGGGGAATATTTGTGAAGAAAAAATTAGTTGGAGTTGTTTTTGGGTCATGTCTCGTATTAGGGTCTGCTTTAAACGTTGGTGCTGTGGAAAATGATAAGGATTGCGGAGATTTTGCATCCCATGACGACGTGATGGCATTTTGGTATGAGAATGGTTATAATGCCGGCAATGATCCTCATGATTTGGACCGTGATAACGACGGACTCGCTTGTGAGGTCAGTCAAAGTGAATATGATAATTACGTAGCAAGCCAGGAAGCTGATGATTCATCTGAAGGGACAGCTACTGAAGAAGAAGCGGCCACTGAAGAAGATGAAACAGAAGAAGGCGCTGCATTGCCGGATACGGCTTCGAATGGTCCATTGATGATGCTGTTTGGTGCCGGATTTGCTGGTGCTGGCTCACTTCTATTGTTCCGCCGCAAAAACCAAAATGCTTAAAATAAAACTTGCCGGCTGGAAATTTCCTGCCGGCTCTCTTTGAGGTGAAAGCGAATGAAGAAATGGCTCGGTGTATTTTTGCTTGTTTCCGGGTTGACGATCGGGCTCTACCATTTATTCGAATGGCATACTGCTACAAGCTCGGCACAAACTATAACGGAAGCAGAACTCCAAACGATCCAGAAATTTAAAGAGCAGTCTGCAGTCAGGATACCGGAAGAACCTATTGAAATAGCCGACAAAGCGACAGCTATTCTTCCTCCTGCTAAAAAAATGTTGCCTGTATTGACCACTTCGATTCAACAAGAACCTGGAGAAAAAACAGCCGATTTACTGATTCCTAAAATCGGTCAAAAATATTCGGTTTATTGGGGAGCAGATGAAAAAACGTTGGAAAAAGGTGTAGGCTTATATGTCAGTGACTTAACGACTGTCCCTGGAGGAAATGGACATACCGTATTAAGCGGGCACCGCGATACGGTTTTCACTGGGCTGGGTGAACTTGAAGAAAAAGATGAGTTGATGATCGAATACGATGGAGAGACGTTTGTCTATGAAATCACGCACATTTGGATTACACATGAAGACGACAGAACCGTCATTGTTGAAAAAGATCAGTCAACGCTGACATTAACCACCTGTTATCCGTTTGATTTTTTTGGCTATGCACCTGACCGTTATATCGTTCAAGCAGAATTGCTTTCAACTCATGAAACTACTTTAAAATAAACAGGGCAACTGCCGATGAACCATCAGCTGTTGCCCTGTTTGTTATTGGTTTATAAATTTTTTATGGCGTCGATCAAACGCTCTACTTCTTCTTCCGTACTGTAAGGTGCAAGTCCTGCACGTACCCATCCCCCACTGTCATTGACACTTAGAACATCTCCAAGCGTCGATGCATAGAAATGACCAGCAGCGACAAAAATGCTATAGTCTTCTGCTAGCTTCTTGCAGATTTCTCCGGGTTCAATGCCACTGACCTGGAAAGCGACAGTCGGCGTTTTTTGCACATCTGCGGCAGCCTGTGTAACGGTCACGCCTTCGATTGCTGCCAACCCATCACGCAGTCGATTGGCCAAGCTGTTTTCATGCACTTCAATGTGCTCCATGCCAGATACAATATGCTCCCTGCGAGTTTCGCCTTCGCCAAGTCCTGCGAAAAACTCAATGGCAGGACGAATTCCGGCAATGCCTTCATGGTTTTGTGTGCCGGTCTCTAACTTATCCGGATAATAACTTGGAGAAGTGGTCAGTTTATAAGGTTCTAGGTCCTTAAAGATTTCTTCCTTGATTGCGGCGATGCCGATATGCGGACCAAAGAACTTATAAGCTGAACACAATAAAATATCAATTTGCATGTCATCTCGGTCGATCGGTAGATGCGGTGCAGCATGAACTGCATCCGCTACTAATAAAGCTCCTACCTTTTTTGCTCGTTCCGCAAACGGTTTGAGATCGACGATTGTGCCAATCGCGTTAGAAGCCATCCCAACAGCGACAATTTTTGTCTTTTCATTGATGAGTTCGTCTAATTCTGTCAGATCTAGTGTTTTCATTTTGGTATCAACTTTGACCCAGCGAACTGTTAACCCTCGGTCTTCTGCCATCATGATCCACGGGTCGACATTGGCGCGGTGATCCATTTCAGTGACGACGATTTCGTCGCCCGCCTTGAATTTTTTGCCTAGTGCGTTAGCGATGGCAATCGTTAATGTTGTCATGTTGGCACCAAACGCCACTTCCTTAGCCTGAACATTTAGAAAGTCCGCAACCGCAAGTCTTGCTTCTGAGATCACTTCTTCCGTTTCCCAACTAGATGGAAAAGCACCGTGAAGATTGCCGCCGCCTCTTTCCATATAACGAGCGATCGCTTGAATCGCTGAACCGACGACTTGCGAGCCTCCGGGACCATCAAAATAAGCGACCGGTCTGCCTTTATACGTTCTTGTCAAAGCCGGAAATTGCTCACGGACTTTAGTAATTGGGTAGTTGGTTGTTGCAGTCGTTTTCATTGCTTGCAGCTCCTTTTTGAGTAAGGTACTGTTACCCTATTCAATTTTCGAATAAAATCTCCTTTATTTTTTAACGTTTTTGAGTATACTGTCCGTTCCACGCTGAATACATGCCAAACTTGATTTCAACAAAAAAACGCCGCACATCGCGACGTTAAACAGCTTTTCTACACACCAAAATTTCACGCAAAAACAATCCTTTTTTAGCGATGCACCGGTCAATAACTACAAAGCCCGCTGCTTCGACCATATGATCCATCGTCTCAATGGTAACGACCAGCAATTTTTCTGTAAACGGGAAGGCATCTTTTAGAATAGCCAACTGGTCTGCAGGCGTTGCGTGCGTGTACAAATTATAGGGCATATCGATAATAGCAACATCGTAAGTGGCTTCAACATCCGCAATCGGGCCTAACGCTACTTCACCCGTCAACCCAAAATGGGCAATATTCTCACGTGACCCTTCGACGACTAGCGGATTGATGTCGCGTCCGACAATATCGATGCCCATTGACAGAGCTTCCACCAAAACTGTTCCAATGCCGCAGCACGGATCAATGGCTTTGACGCCTTGCGTTTCTGGTACTGCTATATTTGCTACAGCACGAGCGACGCGCGTACTGAGCGCCGTTGAATATTCCCTCGGCTTTTTCATGTGCTTGAACCAAACTGGCTCGCTTTGAAGATAACGCCCGAAATACCAACGACCTTCAAAAGGAATCAACCCGAATATCACATCCGGGTTGTGAACGTCCGCTTCACCGGTAATAGCCGATCCAATTTGCCGCTCAACATCACGTTTCCCTGAAAAGTCGACTTGGTCTTGTTCAGACAGGCCGTTAATCTTCAGAAAGATCACTTTGAACGTTGCATCAACCATGTCTACTTTGGCCGATTGCTCCAAGATGTCTTGCAATGTTTCGCCTTCAAAAAACAATTCGATTCGTTCTTTAATAAACGGGCTTCGACTTGGGTCGATTGCTACTCTGTTTTTGATAATTTTATCACTGGTGTCGTTTTCGAAAAAAGACCGCATTTCTAATTGACATAAATCTTTCTCATCATTTGTATAGGCGTACGTGTAGATGTAATCGCCTGTTGCAGTTAATTGTTTCAATTCATCCCGTCCTTATCTGCCCCATCAATCAGGACAACATCCCCTAAGTATAGCAGAATCCATTAAAAGTTAGTCGATTTGAAGATCATAATTCGCTTCGATGACTTTTATGATCCCCGTGATCAACTCATTATACGGTGTCTCGATGCCATGCTGTTTACCGAGCTTCGCCACCGCTCCATTGATGGCATCAATTTCCGTTTTCCGCTTATTCAGAATGTCCATCAGCATCGAGGATTTATTGGCACCGATATCCTCTCGTCCCATCTGCAGACATTTTGCGACAATCTCTTCAGTATCCATAGAAATCCCTTCTGCTTTGGCTACTTGCAACGCTTCTGTTACAACGCTTCGCAATAAACCTTGTCCTTCCCCGGTATTCAAGATATCGCCATTTCTCAGACGCGTTAGGGCAGTGAGCGAATTATAGGCGACATTGACGAATAGTTTATTCCAGATAACCCTTTGGACATTTTCTGCCAATTCGGTTTCCAGTCCTGAACGGTTTAGCAGTTCAATGAATTCCAGCAGTTTCTCTTGAGCAACAGTATCTTTGGATCGGCCAATATAATTTTTGGCCCACCCTCTGTGAAGAATCCGTCCGTCGCTTTCCACACTGGCACCAGAGCCCATCGTTCCGGCAACTGCTGGATTTCCTGGAAAGAGTTCTGTAAGTATTTCCAGATTTCCAAGACCATTTTGCAAGGTGATGAGCAAAGTCTCTGGAGAAAATGAATCCTGTAAGTTAGCTAACACGCTTTTAGTGGCATGTGCTTTGACCATTACTAAAACTACATCATAAGCATCTGCTTTTGAAGCTTCCTGTACAACAGTCAACGTGACGGTTGTTTCTTGATCGTCTCGTTCAACAATCGTCAATCCACTGTGATTGATTTTCTCGACATGCGGATTGTTTCGATTATATAAGAAGACATCTTCTTTTCGAGCTTTTAAGCGCCCGCCAAATAAACTGCCCATTGCTCCTGCGCCGACAATCAGTATTTTCATCAAATCCCTCTTTTCAAGCAACTGTTACTATTGCTGGTTAATCTGAATATACCATAAGAAAAACAACAGATGATGGTGAGTTCTCTATCCGCCACGTTCACTAGTTGATCCGATCAAACTTTTGCGTTTAGTCAAATTTCTATCTAGAGGAGTAAAGCCTTACTAACTGACAAAGCAGGACAAAAAACCAGCTGCCTCTAAAACAAGACAGCTGGTTTCCCAAAGATTATTTTTTTGCAGTTTTCCCGACCTTACGGATATCTGCAATCACTAGGGCACCTAACAATAACAAACCAAGATACCCGATGACCGGATAGAACCAGTTGACGAGTGCGGTAAAGCCAAGAAAGCTCAAGAAAAATGCGACTGCTCCTGATATAATAACAAAAATGCGAAAGCGGCTGGTTCCCATCTCCATAAATCGCGCTGAAAATGATAACAGCATACTTACCGCCGTATTATAGATCATCGCAAAAATAACAACTGCCATGAGTACGCCCAATATTGGGGAAATATTATCGGCAAGAGCCAGCATCGGTAAATCCGAAGAGCCAATCACATCGACTTTTGAAAATATTGCTAAATAGCTCAAGAGAATCAAAACACCAAAACCTAGTCCACCAATCAGCCCCCGCGGGCAGCGACTTTTTCATCTTTCTCTGCTCCGCCCATGACGAGTGACATCGATGCACCAAGTGCGATGGCCAACGATACATAATTGACGGCAGATAATAGCCAGTGCGGTGTCGAAGACAGTTGTTCTCTAGCAATCGGTTCCAATTCTGCAAAGCTTGAATCCATTGTCATTAGACTATAGATGGTGATTCCAACAACTAACAAGATCAAAAATGGAGTTATACTGCCGATGATTGTAATGACTTTTTTAACATTCAGCATGATGGTGAAAATAACAAGGATAATCATGATGCTTCGGCCAAATGCTGGTGCCAAGTCAAATTGTTGAGAAAAAATCGATCCTGCCCCAGCAATCATGACAACCAGAACGCCAAACAAAGTCAAAATGAGTGTATAGTCGATTATTTTACCTAACACTCTTCCACTTATAGCATACACTGCGTCTTCATGCGAAATGGTCTGCATACGGCTGCCGAGACCTGTCAGTACCATTCCCAAATAACCAAACAACGCGGCCGCTACAAGTACAGCCGCAATTCCCCAATAGCCAAAGCTTGTGAAGTACTGAAGGATTTCCTGACCCGAAGCAAAACCTGCCCCCACTACAATACCGATAAATGCACTTGCAATCTTTAAGCTTTTTTTCATTATCTGTTCCTCCCAATTTTGTGCCGCTATCATTTCGTCAGATGCAGAATAAGACGTTTTCAGATTTCACTTTTTTAAACCATCTCTTATCTTTCCCGTTGTTGTTATACTTAAACACAAATTCCAGAAAAAAATTTCATACTCCTTGCTTTTACTCGCTTTTTGAATTATCCTACCTTATTAGCAAACATCTTTAGAGAGGTTGGGATCGTATGGAGCAATTCGATCAATCCCTCGAAGCATTCATGGATAATGTCGGCTGGTTGGCACCATTTCTTTTTGTTTTACTGCATTTAATACGTCCGTTGCTGTTCTTACCAGTTATCGCTGTCTGTATTGCCGGAGGATACCTTTTCGGTTTTTTTGAAGGTGCTCTTTTGTCGTTTATCGGTTTGACTTTAATGAGTTGGATATCCTATGTGCTGGTCCATAAATTTCCGAAATTCCAGGATAAAATGGCACGGTTGAAGGACAAAATTTTTCCCGATCGCACCCTGTCGGTCGCTCAGGTAATGATTCTCCGTATTATGCCTTTTGTTCATTTTCATTTATTGTCGTTATATTTGATCGAAATGACCAAGTCATTAAAAGAATATATGATCATTTCAGCATTGGGCCTTATCGCACCTGCAGTCCTTTATACCGCTTTTGGCCAGTCCATCTCAGAGTTCCCTTGGTACATCACCCTTAGCATGTTTCTATTGCTTGCGGCCATATTCAGCTTTATCGAAAAATGGCATAACTCACGACCACAATCTGATTGAACAGAATCTATTCAGTGTCAGAAACAGAGCATTAAAATCTACAATATTTACTAGGGGCTGTTCCAAAAGGTCATAGAAAATGACTTTTTAGTGACAGCCCCTTTTGTCGTTTCTGGAAAAACCGGCTAATTTCCATTGCGGCAGACGCTTTCGGGCTAACAGGATGTGAGTCATGCAGCTGGCGCTTTCTTCGCTGCACTCAGTCCAGTGGCCCCGGTGTCTCTTCGCTGCTCTCCCAGTAAAGACAATGAACGAAGAGAGTTGGGGCAATGTCTTTGCGACGCGGCTAGCTTAGCGCTGCAGGAGCACACCATTGCTCTTCGCCGCCTCCATTCCAATCAGCTTGTTCTCAACGTGTAGACAAAGTATAAATTGCCTGACAAAAACAATCCTATTTTTAGAGACTTATGGGACAGCCCCTTTAATTTTCTCAAGAAGCTATATTCTCTTAACCATAGGGTATTACAAATAAAGAACCATCTAACAGACTGTTGAAAAAGGAGAATGACTATGCCCGTTTTCACCCGTAATGGAATCGAATTATTCTACGAAGATATTGGAGAAGGTCGTCCTCTCCTCCTGCTCCACGGATTGACAAGCAATTCAGCGATGTTTTATCACGAAATCGAATTCTTCAAAAATGAACGCCGCGTCATTGCGATGGATTCACGTGGCCATGGCAATTCCAGCCGCCTTAACCAGTACACATTGCAGGACCATATAGATGATGCCATTGCCCTCCTCTCCTATTTGGAATTAGACACTATCGATGTTCTCGGCGTATCGATGGGTAGCTACATTGCACAGGGAGTGGCAGTCCAGAATTCAGAAAAAGTTAAAAAGTTGATACTGGTCGCCACTAAATCCTACGGAGAGCAATCCTCTATGGCTGAGCTTTTTGACCGCTACCCTAACAAATTTGATGGCTTGAGTATGCTTGAAAAATTTAGCATGTCCTCTAGCTATATCTACCATAACCAAAACAGAATTGATGAATGGCTTAGCAAAACTGCACAAAATAGTCGGCAATTGAACATGAAGGAGCAAGCCATCGCGGCAGATGCTTTAAAAGAATTCGACTTTCGCCAGCAGCATCTCCAAATCGCCGCCGAAACATTGGTCATCAGTGGCAAATTCGACGGCTTGAATCCTCCAGAAAAAGGACGCGAAACGGCTGTCTCCATTCCGGATGCCACCTTTATGGAATTCAAGCGTTCCGGTCATGCACCCAATGTTGAACAGCCTGATCTTTTTCTTGGAATTGTAGAGAATTTTCTGGAGTAGATTTCATTTATCTTTTTAGGAATTCCGCAATCATTGTATTTGCACTGACAACAGTATCGAATTATAAAAAACCCATCCAGCAAAAAATGCTGGATGGGTTTTTCGGTTTACTCATTATTGAGTTGTATAGCCGCCGTCTAAAACAACAGCTTGTCCTGTTACACCTGATGCTTTATCGCTGGCTAAGAACATGGTATAATCCGAAACCTCTTTTACAGCTAATAAGCGCTTTTGAGGAATCAACGGATACAGCACTTCTTCAAATACTTTTTCGATCGGTACATTGCGCGTCTTGGCCAAATCATTCATCTGATTTTGGACAAGCGGCGTATCCACATAGCCCGGACACATGGCGTTGACGGTGATGCCATGTTCTGCGCCTTCAAGTGCCGCTACTTTAGTCAATCCGATGACGCCGTGCTTGGCGCTGTTGTAGGCCGCTTTTCCAGCGAACCCGACAAGTCCATTGATGGACGCCATATTGATGATTCGCCCTGAACCTTGCTTTTTCATGATGGGAAATGCGTGCTTGGTCGCAATAAACGGTGCGATCAGCATGATCCGGATCAATAATTCATATTTTTCTGTCGGAAATTCTTCAAGCGGCGCGATAAACTGCAATCCGGCATTGTTGATCAGCACGTCAAGCGATCCATAATGGGCTACAGTCTGTTCAATCACACTTTTAATGTCGTCTTCATTCGTTACGTCACATTTGATGCCAATGCAGTCAAATCCTTTTGATTTTAACACCTCTGCTGCTTTTTTCACGGCTTGTTCATCAATATCTGATAACACAATTTTCGCGCCGGCTTCTGCAAAATCGGAACTGATTTCATAACCGATTCCGCTGGCCGCTCCTGTTACCACTACTACTTTATTGTCTACCATAGTCTATTGCCTCCATAACTTTTGTTAAATTCCAAGTCCCAATGTAAACAAGACGATGGCGATGGCCAGTCCAATCAACGGAACGATGACCGTAACAGCCCCGACTGCTCCATAAGCGGCTTTATGCGTTTCTCCGCAGATTCCCTGAATTGTCGTTACGACATAGCCATTATGCGGCAATGAATCAAGAGCTCCGGATGAAATCGCAATCGTCCGGTGTAGTGCTTCTGTATTGACGCCCATGTCTATGTAATGTGGTGCAATCAAAGGCAATGCGATAACTTGTCCACCGGAAGCAGAACCTGTGAGTCCAGCAATAACACTGACAGCGATTGCGCCACCAATCAACGGGCTTCCTGGAATATTAGTCATGGCATCGACTGCCGTCTGGAACGCCGGCACAGCTTTTGCCACGCCGCCAAATCCGACTACAGCAGCGGTGTTGCCGATTGCGATCAATGCACCAATTGTGCCCTCGGACAAAGCCTTGCCCAGATTTAGGAAATACTTGCGGTTCAATAAATATGTTGTAATGACACCACCCAATAAAGCAATGATCAAAGCGGATGTCATCAGCGAATCATGTAAAATAAATGAAATGACTAGCACTACAAGCAGCGGAATCAAGCCCATCAATGGATTCGGAAGATCACGATCTTTAATAACAGGATCCGTCGAGCGC
Organism: Planococcus antarcticus DSM 14505; assembly: GCF_001687565.2. NCBI lineage: Bacteria > Bacillati > Bacillota > Bacilli > Caryophanales > Caryophanaceae > Planococcus > Planococcus antarcticus. The sequence continues at coordinate 926,875 of NZ_CP016534.2, read as the reverse complement.
GCTTCAAAACGCTCTCCTTTGTTGACAGCTTTTTGAATCATTCGCTTTAGCCACCAGTAGCCGAACACGGCCATAAAGACGGCCACCAGAATACTAACTTCCCAGCCTGCATAAGGGGTCGTATTCAAGTATTTAATCGGAATCCAGTTCTGAATTTCCGGTGAACCAGCAGATGTCATCGTGAATGTCACCGAACCCAATGCCAAAGCGGCCGGGATAAAACGGCGCGGCAGATCGGCCTGTTTGAACAGGCTGAGTGCCATCGGAAAAACCGAGAACGCGACAACAAACAAACTGACTCCACCGTAGGTCAATACAGCACACGCAATGACAATAGCCAATACGGCTTTTGATAAACCGAATTTACCGACTAGCCATCTCGAGACGCTATCCGCAGCTCCACTATCTTCCATGACTTTGCCAAATAGTGCACCGAGCAGGAACATCGGGAACCACGAAGTGATAAATCCAGAAAAACTGGTCATATAATTCGTTAATAAATTCGCTTCCCCTTCTCCAACTAATTGCGGAAATAATGGCAGACCACTAAAAATCGCTACGAACAATGCCGATAACGGCCCCGCAATCAATAAATTCATCCCTCTCATCGTCAAAACGATAAGCAGCAAAAGCCCACCAATCATTCCAAACATACTCAACATTTAAAATCCCCCTTTTTTCTTTTGTTGCTTAGTTGAAAACGCTTACTTAATCGTTTTCTAAAACCAGTTAAATTTTCTAAATATTTAGAGCTGTTTGCTTTTATTATTGTACAACTCTCTTTAAAATAGGTAAAATGAATAATTACTATAAGTTCTATAACAATTAGTTATAGATAAAGGAGAATAATATGGATATTCGTCAATTAACTTATTTCATTGAAGTTGCCAAACATCGAAGTTTTACGAAAGCTGCACTTGCTCTCCATGTGACACAACCTACTTTAAGTAAAATGGTTAAAAATTTGGAGAATGAAATGGAAGTAGTATTGTTTGATCGTTCAGCTCGACAAATCAGCTTGACCGATGCTGGTTCAGTGGTATACGAACAAGCTCAGAAAATCATCCATAGCCTCGATGATTTATCAGCATCTCTATACGATGTCATGAACTTAAAAAAAGGAAAAATCAAGATTGGATTGCCACCGGTCATCAGCACCTTGTTCTTTCCAACAATTATCGCTGAATTTCAACACGCCTATCCCGACGTGACAATCATTCTGGCAGAAGATGGTGCTAAGACTGTGGAAAAAAAAGTATACGAAGGTGAAGTTGATTTGGGGTTTGTCATGCTTCCGGTCGATCAAGAAAAATTTGATGTCGTCCCATTTGTCGATCAAGAAATTAAGTTGCTAGTTCATGAATCACATCCACTTGCTCATCATGAGACGATTGATTTAATTAAATTTAAAAATGATCCGTTTCTTTTACTCAGCAAAGAATTCACTTTGAACAGCCGAACGATTGAATTCTGCATTAGTGAAGGATTCACGCCGAAAATTGCTTACGAAAGTTCGCAATGGGATTTTATCGTCGGAATGGTTGAAAAAAACTTGGGTGTTACATTAATGCCAAAATTGATTTGCGACCGCGTTGAAGATGGACCTTTTAAAATGATATCGCTGACTCATACTTTCCCTTGGAGTTTGGGTATCATTTTAGCAAAAAATCGCTATGTTCCCTATGTTTCACGTGAATTTATCACTTTGGTAGAAAAGTTACCGATAGTTTGATGCAAAAAAGGAGCATCCTCTTGGAAGCTCCTTTTTACTTACTATAAGAAAACAATAATTGCCAACACTGCAGCCAAAACCAATCGATAAATAGCAAACGGCATAAGCTTTATGCGCGAAATTAGTTTCAAGAAGAAACGGATAGAAATTAACGCAAAGACGAATGCAGATACGAAGCCTACGATGTAAAAAGATAGATAATCCATCGATAACGTATCCCAATTTTTCATTGCCGATACGAGGCTCGCTCCGAACATGATGGGAACCGCCATGATGAACGTAAAGTCTGCCGCAACTCGGTGATTTAGACCAAACAGGACACCTCCAGAAATCGTAGCACCAGAGCGAGAAAATCCTGACCACAACGATAGACATTGCACAAAGCCAATTTTCAGCGCTTGAAAATACGAAATGTCATCTAATGAGTTGACAGTGGGCGTTTTCGGGCCAAATTTGTCTGCAATAATCATTAGGATAGACCCAGCAATTAATGCATAGATTACAGTTTCTACACTAAACAAATGATCATCGATTAAATCCTTGAATGCAAATCCGAAAACCACTGCCGGCATCATACCGATGATGACGTGTAGTAAATTGAAGCTCGAGCTTACTTGCTGACCTTCAATTTTATAGAGGCCCACTAAACTGAATAGACGCTTCCAAAATACCACGACAACTGCCAATATTGATCCTAGCTGAATGACAATCTTAAATGTGTTTGCTGGATATTTCCCCAAAAACTCCTGTGATTTCAGCCACATATCATCGACGATGATCAAATGGCCGGTAGAAGAAACCGGCGCAAACTCGGTCATGCCTTCCACAAACCCTAAAATTAATGCCTTAAATAAATCAAACCAATCCATATACGTTAATCCTGCTTTCCCTAGTAAAATAAGTGCTTAGGCATCGCTCAATAAAACTTTTGTTCGACTATTGTAGAACGCTGCTTAATTGAGAAAGGTTGCCCCAATTTAGACCATGAATAGTGACTTTAGCATATATTTTCCGACTTTCGTTTTCACTACGAAACCAATCAGTTCTTCTCCTCGAGGGACTTTCAATATCTGTTCAAAAGTTTCAGCGTAATTGAGCAGTTCCGCTAGCACAGCAGCCACGTTCTCGCGTGAAATTGTGTCGTACATCAAGGTTTAGCCCATATTCACTTTGCCGCTGCCGGCTTGATCCGTTAAAGTTCCTGGCCGCAAGATGGTCCAGTCCAAAGCGGTCTTCACCAAATCGACTTTTGACTGTCGTTTAATTTTCATATAATGCTCAAAGCTTGTAGAAGCGCCTTTACCGCGCTCAGCTTCAGGAAATGCCGATACCAGTAAAAAGCGGCGGACGTCTACCAATTCGGTAGCTCTTGCAATTTTCACCAACCCCTCGCTATCAATAGCGTTGGTCAATTTCTCACATGCTGCAAATACCACGGCGTCACAAGATTTCAGAAGCTGTGAGAATGCCTCTGCGGACGTCTCGACCAGATCCGCCAAGACCGTTTGAATGCCCTGTGCTTCTAATTGCTCGGCTTGTTCTGCTATGCGAATGAAGTCAACAGACTGATCTCCTCAGACACAATCGAAACGGTAAATGGAGCAACCGCTTAAAAGATTATAAAAAAAGACGCTCTGCTATTCCTTGCAAAGGAATAGCAGAGCGTCTTTTAAGTTATTTTTCTACCAGACTTGCGTAGACAATCAATCGTTCTTCTCTTGTTCCTCTTTCAAAATCGTAAGTTCCTGAACAAGTGATCATCACCAATTCTGGCGAAGAGGTATATCCGAAGACATCTGAGACATCAGCCAAATCCAGTGGGACAGATTCCATGGTGTGAACTTTGAATGTCAAAGACTTATCTTTGTTCTGTACCACTACTTCGTCCCCCAATTGAAGCTTGGAAAGATCCCAGAAAATTGCTGGGCCATCAACACCATCAACATGCCCAGCGATAACAGCGCGGCCATTTTGTCCTGGCTGGTATCCCGGAGAAAACCAACTGACATCTTCGATATTATCAGGTACCGCCATTTCACCAGTCTCCGTTTTTCCTAAATGCTGGACTTGTGCTTCCAGGTTAATTGCAGGAATCTTTAGGGAGGTCGGCTGTATACCTGAGCGCTTTAATCCGTTGATGGGATTTTCGGCTGGTGCCGGCTGCTGGATATTGACTGCAGCCGGTTCATCCAGTGTAAATCCAACATTTTCTGAACGGACGCTTACTTCATCTACAGACTGCTGGCAACCGGCCAATAAGAAAAGAGCCAGTATCGCCAGGAGCTTATTATTGAAATCGTTTCTTCCACACAAGAGTACTAGCTCCAATTAGTACTAGAGCGCCACCCAACAATAACCACATAGATTGTGACTGGTCAGGAGTTCCTAGACCTGTAGTCGGCATGCCATCTGGTGATCCGGCCGCTTCATAATCAACAAGCGCAATCACTTCCAATGAGTCAACTGTGTTTACTGCAAAGACACTGTAGACAGTATTTGCAGCTAATTCAGTGCCCTCGAGTGGCAATACCTGTGTTCCATCCGGCAAACGGATCTCCAAATCATAAGTACCTGGATCCAATTCTGCATAATCCGTTATTCCAGGAAATTCTGCTCCGCTGAACAAAGCATCTCCACCAATTACACCAACATCAACTGCAGGTGCATCCGGTGACAAATGTCCAACACGTACTTTTGTTTGTCCTTCTGTTACTTCCATTGAATCTTCTGCGACTACAAATTCAATCGATTCCAGCAAGTTTGCTGCAGCAACTGTGTAAGCTTTGCCTGCTTCTACAGCCAAGTCAGCCTGTAACACGCCTTCACCCGCAGCATATTCTGTTCCGGCTGCAAAAACTTCTACATCATGTGTTCCAGCAGGCACTTCCAAGTAGCCCGAATCCGCTTTAAAAGGTACATCTTCCAGCGTTAAATCCCCATTGACATAAACATCGACAGGAGGTGCATCAGGCGAAGCGTGAACCACTCTGACTTTAGCTGTGTGGTTGTCAGCCATTACTCCAGAGGCGAGCAGTGAGAATACAAGAGCCATTGCAACAGAGAATGAAACTAAGATTTTCTTCATTTTTTCCTCTCCTTCATATGTGTAGTTTTTGCACAAGTATTGTACAACTTATTTATAACCTACAACTTCCAATTCCGCAAGCAATAAACCGATTATTCTAAATTTTGAATACAAAGAACTAAACTGACTATACGCGCTAAGGATCAACTGCTTTAATCTTTGTTTTGTATACTACGAAAAAGCCGAATTATCTCCTTTCTCTTCGGCTATTTAAACATTTATACATCCTTCCTCAAGCAATAATTTCAGCAGTTGTTGCTATTGCAATCCCCTTCAATGCTTGTGTTGCCAATTTATCGGCTTCTGCATTGGCTTTGCGCGGTACCAATTCGTACTCAGACTGAATACCCATTTCAGCCATTTTTTCTTCAATCCGTATGGCCCAATTTGTGAACTGCTTTTCGATTACCGGCCAATCCTTGGTCATTCCGTTTATCACGACTCGTGAATCTCCAATAAAGCGGACCGGAAGATGGTGAACCTTCAGATGTTCCAGTTCCTGCAGACAAAAATAGAGAGCTGCATATTCTGATTCGTTATTAGAAGAAAGTTTATCAATAACCGTATTTGCCTTCAGGCGATACGATTTACTATTTTGTTGGTAATAGATGACACAGCCGAGGCCTGACATTCTTTCAATACGCTCATAGCCACCATCAAAATAAACCGCTATATTATGCGGTTCAGTTTCAATCCCTTTCAAATAGGCCTTCATTTCCTTTACAGTCCAACTGCTGTCGAACCCGTCCACAAAACAAAGGTTTTGTAATCGCCCGGTGCGCTGCAAGTCCTCGGCAATGACCAGAGCCATCGCTGCCGGCATTTCTTCTGAAATAAAAGTGGTTTCCTGGCCTTTAGGAGATTTATAGCCCCATTCAATTCGAATTTTCAAGCCTTATTCCCCTTTCCAATGTACCCGCGCTATTTTACCGTTCTTCTATAGATATTATTCCCAATACGCAAATTCATCAAACGGCTATTTTCGATAAAAACAACCGGCTCATATGTGAGCCGGTTGTCTATTCGTTATAGCGCTTTCTCTTCCAAGCGCTTCAGATCGTCTTTGTGCCCCATGACAATCAATACATCCCCTTGCTCGACAACGTCATCTACTGCTGGCGCAATGTTGACATCTTCCAGTCTTTTTATGGCCAAAACGATGCAGTTAAATTCAACGCGGATGTTTAAATCGACTAAGTTTTTATTCGCCATCTTACCCGAAGCTACCAGTTCGATAATGCTGTAGTCATGGGAAAGGTCGATATAGTCGATAATTTTATCCGAGTCGACATGATGGGCTATACGGATACCCATTTCTTTTTCGGGTTGGATGACGCGGTCCGCACCCACCTTGTTCAGGATTTTTTCATGCTGTAGGTCACGCGCTTTTACCCATACTTTCGGCAAACCTAGCTCTTTCAGCATCAAGGTACATAGGACGCTGGCTTGAAGATTATCGCCGATTGCCACAATCGCGTGTTCAAAATTCCGTACCCCCAAAGATTTCAGCTGATTTTCATCAGTCGCATCCGCGATGACTGTAAAGGCCGCATGGTCTCTTAAAGCGTCTACTTTTTCTGGATCTGTATCGATAGCCATAATTTCATGCCCAAGGCTGTACAGCTCTCTGCAGACACTGCTGCCGAAGCGGCCCAGTCCGATGACCACAATTTGTTTTTTCACACGTTTCCCTCTTTTCTATTTCTGCTCTACCTTACTTACTTTATTCTCAAAACGGAGCGATTGCAATGAAAGGTATTGGACATTTCCGGGGGTAACTGATACAAAGAAACTATAAAGTCTTACTATTCACACAAAGGAGGGTATTTATGCAAACTTTGAAGTATACATTAGTCGACGTTTTCACCACTCAGTTTTTTGGTGGCAATCCACTGGCCGTTTTTCATGACGGCTCAGGCTTGGACTCTAAAACTATGCAGCAGATTGCCAACGAATTGAACTTATCGGAAACAGCCTTTATCTGTCCTCCTAAAAAGCCACAAAACCAGATCAGCCTCCGGATTTTCACGCCTCAAGTGGAATTGCCGATAGCGGGACACCCCACGATTGGAACAGCTTTTGTCATGGCCTATCTTAAAATGCTCCCTTCAAAGGACGGTCTCAACGAATGGACTATTGAGGAAGGATCGGGAGACATTGCTGTGACTGTCCGGAAGGAAGGAGAAAAAATCACCAAAATCGAAATGATACAGCCCCTGCCCGTTTTCGGTGAAACATTGGCAAGGCAAGCCCTGGTTGCAGATTTGCTATCATTGCCAAAAAGCGAGCTAGATACACGCTTCCCTATTCAAACCATTTCTTCTGGCTTACCATTCCTTTTTGTCCCTCTCCGTTCCCTTGCCGCCATGCGAGAAATCAATTTCCGCACAGATGTTTGGGAACGACATTTCAGCGGAGATCCCGACCGCCAGCATATTTTTACCTTTGCCACAGAAACGGAATATGACGGATCAACTGTCCACTGCCGAATGTTCGCCCCTGCCATGGGTATTCCGGAAGATCCGGCAACCGGCGCTGCCAGCGGTCCTCTCGGTGCTTTTCTAGTAGAGCATGGTGTTATCGAAAGCAATGAAGAAGGAAGCTATTCCATTCGCAGCGAGCAAGGCATCGAAATGGGAAGACCCAGCTTTATCGATATCACTATCACAAAGAAAAAACAAAAGTACCAGGAAGTTAAGATCGGTGGCACAGCGATTGTCATTGGACAAGGCGAGCTTTATGTTCCTTAGATTATGTTGAAAGAAAGTATAGTCTTACAGTTGCCGCCCCTTCCTCTTCACTTTTCTGTTAACCAATAGCAGCTTCAGGCAAAATAACCTGAAGCTGCTATTGACTTTTATCACGGTTTTTCCGCAGAAACTTTTTCTCTCTGTTCACTGCGGACTGCGATCCATTTAACAAATGGCACGACCAATACCGATAAAAACAAAATTCGGAACAGCTAGAACGCCGTTACGACTGTTCCGTCTGCATGGACCGACGCAGCAATGATGCCCATCTGGTCGAGACCGCCCGGTACCACACTCAGAAAACTGGTGGAAAAGCTTCATCCGTAAAGGTCTTGGAATATAAAGATGATGCCATAAGTACACGCGATAAGTACGGCACTCGAAAAAAATGAATAGAAAATCAGCCGCTTCGTCAACTTCAAATTCTCTTTTTTCAACAGCATGCCGATATAAATGCCGATGAATAATTGCACGATATGCAAGAAAGAGCCTAGCATGAACGGTACTGCCACAGCAGCCAAATTAAAAGTCATAAGTAGAAAAACCGGCCCCAGCAAAGAAGCTGTTGGCACTTTTGTGTTCTGTGCCAACATCCCTGCCTCGTAGCACAACACCAGCAAACCGAGCAGCTGTAAAGAATAATCCCCTTGCCCCGATTCTTCCACATGCAAAGATCCGCCGTTTACGACAATAAACAGAACAATGGCGATAGAACATGATAAAACGTCACCGCCGTCAAATCAATTGTCTAAGGAAGAAAAAAGCGATGTTGATCACTATCATTGCCAAGAAATACTGTTCCATTCCCTGCAACGCTTGAAGTGTAAAGGCATAGCCGATGGTATCCCCCGCTTCAACCAATCCGCCATTTCGAAAGCGGGAATGCCATTTCAGTGAAACCGGCGTAAATAATTGCATGAGCAGCACGGCGAACAATGGGTCCAATAGCCAAGGCATCGGCGCTCCTGCACCTACAAAATAACTACACCTGCCAAGCCGATTGTAAAAGTTTTTGCCATTGGAGAAATCGTCATATGGTCATCTTCTTTCTGATACATATACAGCTAATTTATTCATTATGTCTTTTTCCGTCTGCCAAATAAATTCTTCTTACAGACCATAGAAACGGCAACTTCGCACCATTTCTCTTTTTGATAGAGCCAATTCGTTATCTGCTGTAGAATAAGTTAAAGCTCATTTCTTGATTTAAACACCTGACCACTTTCAACATCCAAACTTCATTCGATCCGTGAAATTCAAACTGCTTTAAAGGAGCCTGAACAACTGTGAATAAAACCCGATTGAAAACTCGAATAGATGTTGCCAATAAAAAAAGAAAAGCCGACCTGGTGATTCGTCATGCCTCCATCGTCAATGTCTTCACGAAAAGTCTGACCACAGGTGACGTGGCCATCAGTGACGGTGTCATTGTCGGCATCGGCGATTATGAGGGCGTTCAGGAAATCGACGCCACCGGAATGTTTATTGCTCCTGGCCTGATCGATGCACATGTTCATATCGAATCATCCATGGTAACACCGCAGCAGTTTTCACAGGCCGTGCTGCCCCACGGTGTTACAACAGTCATCACCGACCCGCACGAAATTGCCAACGTCAGTGGCACTGCCGGTTTGGACTTCATGATAAAGGATGCCGAATCGACGCTGCTCGACATCAAATTCATGCTGCCGTCTTGTGTTCCGGCCACTTCTTTTGAAAATGCAGGTGCCCGGCTTTCCGCTGAAGACTTGGCGCCTTTTCTTCAACGGGAGGGAGTTCTCGGATTGGCTGAAGTCATGGATTTCCCCGCTGTTCTGCGTGGAGATGACGCCATGCTTGATAAACTCCTTTTGAGCCGCCAAATTGACGGTCATGCCGCTGGGCTCACAGAAAATGATATCAATGTCTATGGATCTGCCGGTATTTTAACAGACCACGAATGTGTATCGAAAGAAGAAATGATCTTGCGTCTGGAGCGTGGTATGTATGTCATGCTCCGTGAAGGGTCGGTCGCTAAAAACCTCCACGCTCTGCTCGAAGGAGTAACAGAACAAAATGCCCATCGCTGCTTGTTCTGTACAGACGATAAACACCTGGATGATTTAATTGAAGAAGGCAGCATCGACTACAATGTCCGTACTGCCATCAAGCGGGATATCCACCCAATTACGGCGGTCTCAATGGGCAGCCTCAATGCGGCGCAATGCTTCGGACTTCGGCAAAAAGGCGCTATTGCTCCGGGTTATGACGCAGATTTCTTGTTGCTCGACAGTTTGGAAAAGTTCACGATTAAAGAAGTTTATAAAGGCGGGAAACTGGCAGCACAGAACGGAAGCTATGTAGGGCCGCTCCAGAACAAAACAGATGCATCCGCGGTTCAGGATACCGTGCGCATCGCAGAATTTTCTGCCTCCAGCTTCCAAATTCCGATGGGCAATAGCACAAAAGCGCATGTCATCGGCATCAATCCAAACAACCTCATCACCGAACATTTGATTATCGAAACGCCGGTCGTTAATGGTTCCTTTGTTTCGAACACAGATAAGGATCTTTTGAAGATCGCCGTGATTGAGCGTCATCGTGCCACTGGCAATATCGGCCTTGGAATCGTCCAAGGGCTTGGCCTGAAAAATGGCGCCATCGCTACTACCGTGGCGCACGATTCGCATAATATCATCGCTGTCGGAACAACTGACAGCGGCATTAAAGCCGCAGCTGAAGCTGTGCACAACCTAAAAGGCGGATTGGTGGTTGTGCAAGATGGCCACGTGTTGGCGAGTCTGCCTCTTGCCATTGCAGGATTGATGACGGAAGAACCATTCGATGCCGTATACCAGCAGCTCAAAAAGCTTGATGAAAGTCTTTTGCAGATAGGTGCCCCGACCCATTTCAATGCCTTTTTAACCCTGTCATTCTTGTCGTTGCCGGTCATCCCCCATTTAAAGCTGACCGATTGCGGCTTGTTCGATGTCACAAGCTTCCAACACATCGAAGTGGCTGTAGTTGCAGAATAACCACCAAAAGACCGCGTTGCCTTCGAAGGCAGCGCGGTCTTTTGTTCAGTCCTCTTTCACGAGCAGACAGGAAGGGTCGCTTGCCCATTCATTCAAAGATCCATCGTAGACGGCAACATTTTTTTGGCCTAGTTTGTTAAGAATCAGCGAAGTCCAGGTGGCGGCAATTCCCCCGCCACAATAAGTGATGACTTTTTTACCTGGATCCAAGGCGCCTATTTTTTCAAATGGCTTCCGCAGCTCAGCATCAGTATGCATTCTTTTCGTTTCCATATCGGCATGGCTGCCAAAAAAGACATTGACGCTGCTTGGGATATGGCCTTTTCTCGGATACGAATCCGTCTCCCCCCTGTAATCCTCGGGCGACAAACTATTGATCAAGATAATATTGTCATCACCAGTCGCCTTCTCCACATCCTCTTTGGTAGCAAGCAGCTCCGGACGACGCAGTCCGGTAAAAGATGCGGGTGAATAACTCCCTGGAATAGCGGTCAATGAACGGGCTTCCGCTTTCCATTTGGGCAACCCACCATCCAGTATCGCGATATTCTCGAATCCTTCATACTGCATCTGCCAGGCCAGCCGAGAAGCCCAATAAGCAGCTACAACCGGATTCTCCACCAGTGCCCCCTGATCGTAGATGACTGTATAGTTGTTATCTCCTATACCGAGTTCGGTCATTTTTTTGATAAAATGATCACGTGGTGGTGCCATGAATGGCAGCTGTGATTCTGGGTCCGACAGTTCATGCAGCAAATCGGCGTAAACGGCCCCAGGAATATGTTCTTCCTTGTAGGAAGCTTTTCCAGAATAAACTGAAGGTGCCTCGCCATTTTCCGGAATGTCCATAAACGTCGTTGCATCCACGATGCGCAGTTTCGGGTCTCCCAAACGCTGCTCTAACCAGTCTGTACTGACAATTAAAGGTATTGGTTCCATTTTGTACTCTCCCTCGTTTTTAAGCCTAGCCATCCAATATGATTAACAAAATTGCGTTATACTAGTACAATAAAGTCTGTGTTTCGCTCAGTCAATTAAAAGGTACCAGTTTGCATGCCCTTAGAAACACAACGGCAGTAAGAAAAAGCAGACTGTGAATTCCACTATTCAAGAAAGGTTGTTGTCTCCATGAAACCATATAACAGTATTATCGAATTGATTGGTGATACGCCAGTCGTTAAACTAAATCGCATTGTTCCAAAAGATGCGGCGGATGTTTTCGTCAAACTGGAAATGTTCAATCCCACCAAAAGCGTTAAAGACCGAGCTGCCTACAACATGATCAAAATGGCTGAGGAAGATGGCTCACTTACAGAAGGTGCTACTATTATCGAGCCGACCAGCGGCAATACCGGCATCGGCCTCGCTATGGTTGCTGCGGCCAAGGGCTATCGTTCTATTCTCGTATTGCCCGACAATGCCACAAAAGAACGCATCAATCTATTAAGGGCTTTCGGTTCTGAAGTAGTGCTGACGCCAAGCGATGACAAAATGCCAGGCGCTATAAGCAAAGCGTTAGAACTGCAAAAAAAAATTCCGAACAGCTTTATTCCACAGCAATTCGAAAACAAAGCAAATCCGGATATCCACCGTACGACGACAGCATTGGAAATTCTGGAACAGATGGACGGCAAACTAGATGCTTTTGTAGCATCTGCTGGAACTGGTGGCACGATCACTGGTACCGGAGAAACTTTGAAAGATCATCTTCCTGAGCTCTACATCGCAGTCGTAGAACCAAAAGGATCTCCTGTTTTGTCCGGTGGAAAACCCGGCAAGCATAAATTAGTGGGTACGAGCCCTGGTTTTATTCCAAGTATTTTAAATACTGAAATTTACGATGAAATCATGGCAATTAATGATGAAGACGCAATTGATGTCTTTAAGAAAGTTGCGCGTGAAGAAGGAATTTTTGTCGGTCCATCCGCAGGTGCTACCATCTACGCAGCAATCGAGATCGCCAAACGACTCGGTACTGGCAAAAAAGTACTATGCATCGCACCGGACACCGGTGAACGCTACTTGAGTATGAACTTGTTCGACGAATAAAAGTATGTTTACACAAAAAATACAGCTATTTCCTAAAACATTAGGAATAGCTGTATTTTTTTTAAAAGTAGCGACTTCTTTTCTGCTATTAATTAAAGATTAAAGAGGTAGCTCCAGTTATGAGGTTTTCTAATTATCCTTTTTCAGTCATTGAAACAATTACGTGAAGGATTAAATTTTCTCCCACATTTCTTCTGTAAACCGCACACATGAATTGGCAAAATTGCTCTTTCTCAAGAAACAAGAACTTCATTCCCTTGTTCAAGATGTACCGGTTTTGTGTGGTGTAATATAGTCAGCCCATCACCTTCTACCAATAGGTATGATACGGATTCTCTTGTTATGTTTACTCGAATCAACCTTCCTTGGTATTGCATATGGAACGTGTAGGAATTCCATTCTTTTGGGAGAGATGGCGCCAATGATAGTCCTTCTTCTTTTACTCTCAATCCGGCAAATCCATAAACGATGCCCAGCCAAGTTCCACCCATATTTGCCATATGGAGACCGTCTTTCGTGTTTTTATGAGTGTTTTCCAAATCGAGTGTTGCCGTTTCAATAAAGTAGTCATAGGCTTTTTCTTCATAGCCCAATTTCGATGCCATTATGCTATGGACACAGGAAGACAATGACGAATCATGGGTAGTGATTTGCTCGTAATAATCATAAGAGTTTTTAATTGTTTCTAAATCCTGCCCATCTTCCAATAGGAAATGGGCCAGAACCGTATCGGCTTGTTTGCAAACCTGGTATCTGTATAAAGTTAATGGATGGTAGTTCAGCAAGAGCGGGAATTTCTCTTTAGGAGTACGCTTTAAATCCCAACGAGCTTTTTGAAGAAAACTATCGTCCTGTGCACTGATTTTATAAGTTTCGTCATAAGGCAGATACATGTTTTCTCCTGCATCCTGCCAGTCCTTGACTTCGCTTTCAGTCAGCTCTAACCTGTCTTGCAATTGCCGCAAACCCGCACTGTCTTGTTCCTTGAACCATTGATGGACTTTGGCTGCCCATAACAAATTGTGTTTGGCCATCGCATTTGTGTAGTAATTATTGTTGACGATGCATGTGTATTCGTCTGGTCCTGTGACATCATCGATCCGGAATTTTCCGTCTTTCATATGACCTGTGTCCGCCCACAAGCGGGCAGTCTCAAACAGTACTTCTGCACCGTAAGCTTTCAAGAACTCATCGTCTTTTGTAACCAAATAATACTGGATATAGCTATAAGCGATATCCGCGCTTATATGGTATTGTGCAGTGCCGGCCGGAAAAAATGCAGAGCTTTCCGCACCGGTAATTGTCCGCCACGGAAACAATGCCCCTTTCTCATGGCCAAGAGTATTTGCTCGTTCTCTGGCACTATCCAAAATGGAGTACCGATGCAACAAAAGGTTTTTGGCGATCTTTGGATTTGTCATTAGGAACACCGGAAAAATATAGATTTCCGTATCCCAGAAATAATGTCCTTCATATCCTTCACCTGATAATCCTTTTGCAGCTATATTGCTGGCAGGATCTTTCCCTACAGACTGCAGCAAATGAAAGAGATTAAATCGTATGCCTTCTTGAATCTTTGCATCCCCGTCAATTTCCACATCTGATGTTTTCCAGAAATCATCAAGATATTGTTTTTGTTCCCGCAGCAAGTCCTCGAAAAAAACTGAACGAAGCTGCTTTTGGAGGTCAATGGCTTTTTCTACTACCGTTTTCCCGTGCCTCAAAGTGTCTGTATAGACATTGTACTTCGTGAACTGAATTGGCCCGTTGCTTGAATAGACATAGCTTTCTTCAATTCCATTTTCAGTTTGCTCACTTTTGTATTCATGGTTTTCTGAAGTTATGCTCGTAGATGCAGCGCAGACAACTTCAAGCTTGGTCGCATAGGTCGTGTTTTTGACAATGCTGAACTCATCCTGTTGACGGACTTTCGATACGTGAAGGCGTTTAGCGTGGCCGGAAGCTACACGCGGATCCTCCTTGTCAACAAAGTTCGATACATCTCCATTCACTAGAGACAGAATTTTGATTTGCTGGACATCATAGAGTGGAATAATTTTTACATCTATCGCAAACAATTCTTTTCTAGTGAAGGAAACGAGTCTTTTAAAATGAATGTTCACTTCTTTTCCTTTCGGGGATTTCCAGTGAACGATGCGTTCTGCATAGCCCAAGTCCAAATGCAGGTTCCGTTCATAACTGAGCACTTCTCCGTCAAACATTGAAAACTGTTCATCGTCAATATGGATTTGGATTTCTTGTCCATCGATTAAATTGAGGATTTTCTGTTGCTTATCCGGAAACCCATATAACTTTTCTCCATATGTAATTTCAACATTATCATGAAACGCATTAATGTATGTACCTCGAATTGAACTGAATCCAGGTTTATAGCCTTCTTCGAAATTTCCTCTGACTCCGAGATAGCCGTTTCCCAATGACAACAAACTTTCATTAATCAACAAATTTTCGTTATCCAGTTCTGATTTCGTCAATTTCCAAGTCATCGTTTTCAACCCCTTGCTCTAATTACTTTTTAACACTTTTTAAGTGAATCGGGTGTTTCTAGCGCTTGCTGTAACAAGCGATGAGATCTTCAAAAAGTAGCTTGGCAGTATCTTCTACCAAGTAATCAGCTGCTGCTAAATGTTGCGCATTGCCGATACCTACTGAAAACATGCCGGCCTTATTGATGGACTCGATGCCAGCTGCTGCATCCTCGATTCCAACACAGTCATCCGGAGCAATTCCAAGTGCCGATGCCGCAGTAGTAAAAGTCTCTGGATCTGGTTTTCCTTTTTTCACTTTCGAAGCATCAACGATATAATCAAAATAGCTAGTAAGCTCGAGCTTGTCTAAGATGGCCGAAGCATTATTACTAGCTGATCCAAGAGCGATTTTTATATGCCGCTCTTTATTTTTTTGGAGCAGTGTTTCAATTCCAGGTAAAATATGAGAAGGATCGATGGACTCAATCAATTTCAGATAATATTCATTTTTTCGTGTAGCCAGTGCTACTTTTTCCGTATTGGAAAATATCCGTCCGGAAAAACCCCGTTCAAGAATGCGATCTAATGAATCCATGCGATTGATTCCTTTAAGCTGTTCGTTGAATTGTCTATCGACCGAGATGTTAATTTCCTCCGCAAGTTTTTGCCAAGCTAAAAAATGAAATTCTGCTGTGTCCGTAATGACGCCATCCAAATCGTATATAAAAGCTTTTGGGTAATTCACCATATAGTTTGTGTCCTCCTCCTTCTTCCCAAAGACAATCTAGTTCATTCTTCACGTGAAAATCGTCTTGACGCTTTCTCGCTCTACTAGCCCGTGCTCCATGTAAATATGCTGCTTTTCTGCTTTGCCTTCTTTTAAGTTCTGAAGCAGTACTGCTGATAATCTTCCGATTTCCATGAAATCCTGGCGAATCGTAGTGAGCGACGGCTGACTATACCGACTTAATACCAAATCATCAAAGCCAGTAACGGATATATCTTCTGGAATCTTCAACCCTTTTTCCTGTATTGCTTTGATGACTCCGAATGCCATTAAATCACTAAAGCACAGAAATGCTGTTGGCCGGTGGTCCTGTAAATATTCCTTCGCCAGACTGTACGCTTTTTGCTCGGAAAATTCCGCATAGAAAATGTGATCGCCTACGAGTTTGATCTCTCGTTGTTCGAAAGCTTGATGGACTCCTTTTAATCGTTCTGAATTCACATACGTTTCTTCTGTTCCTGCCACCACGATGATGTCGCGGTGGTTTCTCTCCAATAAGTAGGCCGCAATTTCTTCACCAGCTTTTACATTATCAATTGACACACTACCAATCAGTCCATTTTCCGTCTCTGTCATAATATCCAGCACGACACAAGGTATATTGGTATTGATCAACTCTTTATAGTATTGATCATCCGTACGAATTCCTTGTAAAATTGCCCCGCCTATATTCCGTTCCCTACAGTATTGAACATAGCTTTTTTGCTTTTGGCTCTGGGAGTCTATCAGAAAAATAGACAGCTCATACTGGCTTTCAGATACAGCTGTGTAAACACCTTTGAATATATCAAAGGCGTTGTTATCTTTTTCATTGTTGTTAAGCACACCTGACGTGATCAACCCGAAAGTCATTTGTTTTTTTGAAGACAAATTCTTGGCCACGATATTCGGTGAATAATTCAACTCATTAGCCACTGCAAAAATTCTTTGACGTGTTTCTTCTTTGATATCCGCATAATTATTGAAAGCCTTCGATACGACACTGATTGATACTCCGGCTTTTTTGGCCACTTCTTTAATTGTCGTCATGACTACGTTCACATCCTACATTATTTTGTATGAAAAGAAGTGATTTGCAGCCTCATACGAAGCGACTACAAATTACTTCATATCAAATTCCTTGCTAGTGGTTGCCTGCGTTTTCTCTTCGACTTTTAAAGTAAACCGGTAAAACACAAGGAAAGATAAGTAAGTGCTCAGTGCTCCTGTGAAAAATGGCAGTAAAAATTGTAATTGAGTGATGCTGACATAAAACAGAGCAAGATTACTTGCTAATATGAAAAAACTCAAAACTGGATTTCCAACAGTTATAAAAAAAGCATTTTTCAACAAGACGGTATTTTTCATCTGATAATGAGCACTCATTGAAAACAAGTTGACGGTGTAGATGAACAAAATACAGCCAAATACTAAAAACACCATTCCCCACATTTCGTTTAAACTTTTAAAAAACTGAAAATCGATAAGCCAAATTAACCAAATCCCTGTTAACGCTAAGCCGATTCCTACACTCTTTTTGTAGGAGTTCTTTAGGTGCAACAAATAGGCTTTTGTCAGAGACGGCTGCTCAGTATTCAAAATCCATTCCCGGACTGTTGCAAACATCGCGATCGTCGTGGGGACAAATAGGAATGGAATAAATATCACCAACGGCAATAAATACGTCACAATCCCTACATCAGGATCGCTGAAGAAAAAACTGGCAACAAGGAAAACCGTTGGCAGGTTAAGGATGAACCACAGGATATTAACTGTAAAGAACCGCATGATCCACTCGGCCAGCACATAAAGAATTCCCGTAAACCCACTAAATTCACGCATATTTTCTCCTCCTGTAGAATAAGGTCATTTAACTGCGCCTTCACCTATTCCTTTAATAATGTGTTTTTGTGCCAATGCATAAAATATCACCACTGGAATAATGGTCAAGGTTAATCCGGCCATCGCCAAGTTCCATTGAATGGTGAATTCGCCAAAAAAGTAGAATGTCGACAATGGAATCGTTCGCAGGTCCGTATCAATCAGCGTCAGTGATGGCAAGAGAAAGTCATTCCAAATGCTGATGACATTTAAAATCATGACCGTAGCCGTGATCGGCTTCAGCATTGGGAAGATGATGCGCCAAAAAACGCCGAACTTCGAAGCGCCGTCAATCGTTGCCGCTTCTTCCAAAGTGATTGGAATCGACTTGATGAACCCGTGGTAAAGAAAAACAGAAAGACTGGAATGAAAGCCGATATTCATAAATATCAACCCTTCAAGCGTGTTGTACATCGGAATATTCAATGTGTTAGTCAGGGTACTCATAAATTGCATCAACGGCATCATCAATGTCTGAAAAGGAATCAACATTGTCGCGATGAATACCATAAAGATTACCATGCTCAGCTTATCGTCGGTTCTCACCAGCATCCACGCTGTCATGGAAGATAAGATGACAATAAGCACTACGGAGACAATCGTGATGTACAAAGAGTTGCCAAAAGCACTCAAAAAATTCATTTTATCCATAGCTTCTACATAGTACTGAAAACTGAAGCTATCGGGTAAAGTGAGTGGGTTATCATAAAGTTCCTGTCGATCCTTGAAGGAGTTGACGATGATTATGTAGATGGGAGACAAGAAAAAAAGCGCAAGCACAAGCAACAACGCCGCTTTCAGGAAATCCAGTGTTCTTCTCATCACATTTCAACCTCCCGTTTCTTCGTAATGTATACCTGTGTCAAAGTGATAGCCGCTACGATTAGGAAGAACACGATGGCTTTTGCTTGGCCAAGCCCGTAATTGCCGCTTCCGAAAATTTCATTGTAAATATTCATTGCAAACAATTCAGTAGCATTTGCAGGCCCTCCACCAGTCAACGAGAGGTTGACATCATAAATTTTAAAGGCCGATGAAAGAGTCAAAAACAAGCTAATCGTCAACGCTGGCATCAATAACGGCAGTGTGATCCTTATGAATCTTTGCCACGGGCTCGCTCCATCTATTTTGGAAGCTTCGATGACATCGTTCGGGATGCCTTGGAGGCCCGCGATATAAATGATCATGATGTACCCCGCCATTTGCCATGTAAAAACAAAGACCAATCCAAACAAGGCAAACTCCGGATCGATGAGCCAGTTAAAGAAAATCTGATCCAATCCAGTTACTTCGCCGAGCAGCGTGAACACATCCAAAAAGACGAACTGCCAAATATAGCCCAAAATCAAACCGCCGATCAAATAAGGCATGAACAGCATTGTGCGCGCTGCATTAGCAGATTTGATTTTAGAGGTGACCAAAAGAGCAAAGGCCAGTCCAATTGCGTTGATGGTGACGACCGATAATACAGTAAACAGAATCGTCAGCCAGGCCGACTCTCGAAAACGTTCATCTCCTGCTAATTGCACGAAGTTGTCTAATCCGACAAATTCTTTGGCATTTGCTGCGATTCCATCCCATTCAAAGAATGAGTAATAAATTCCGATTAAAAACGGGATAATGACTACCGTAGTGAAAATGATCAGCAGGGGCACAGTAAAGAGGATATACCATTTCTTTTTGTTTTTGTTTTTCATGTCATCCCTTCTTCCTGGTGGTTTATCATAGAAGAATTTTTGGACACACCAGAGAAAGGTGTGTCCACATTCAAATACATTCTATTGATTATTGAGCACCCTGCCACGCTTGATCAAAGCCTTGCAGAAATTCCTCAGCAGTCATATCCTCTGAGAAAAATGCTTGTGCAAATGGGGTAAGGTCATTAGGTACGATGTTAGCTGGATAAACGCTTTGTGCCCACGGAATTGTTTCACCGCTATTAGTAGCGTCAAGAACGGCTTGAGATAACGGGTCTAATTCACCCGCATCAATATTCGTTAACGCAGGAACAAATCCAAATTCCTCTACAATGTATCGGTGCCCTGTTTCGCTCGTAGACATCCAGTTCAAGAAGTCATTTGCTGCCTGAATCTCTCCTTCATCCTTTTGGCTATTGATAGCCCAGTTGTTTCCAACTCCGACTGCTAATTTATCATTGCCCATCAATGGGAATGGTAGCATACCAATTTCAAAATCATATTCGAACTCTGAAAGTATGCCAGAAGCCCAGTTTCCCTGGTGGATCATAGCAGTTTTTCCTGCTGCAAAATCACCAACCTGTTGATCGTATGTCATGCTTAACGGAGTTGGTGTATTTTCTTTAATAGCTACCATAAAATCGGCAAACTCCTGAAATTCTGGTGTTTCTGCCGCTGTCACTTCACCCGCGTTCATCTGTTCAACAAACCCGTATGGGTCTTCCTGAATAGAGAATGGGTAGTTGCTAATATGCCCAATAAGGAAATAAGCATCTTGTGCCAAGCTGAATCCATTAATGCCTTCCGCATTGAATTTCTCCAATGTGCTGACGAAAGACTCATAATCAGCTACGTCTTCAGGATTAACAAGATCTTTGTTGTAAATCATCCCAAATCCTTCAACGCCATAAGGTACGCCAACGATTTTCTCTCCAAGAGCCAACTCCATATCTGGAGCAATATGCTGAACGTATTCCTCAGAGCTTAAATCATAAATATAAGATTCTAGTCTTTCGGCTTCGGTCACATTTTGGAGGCTGAAAATAGAAGGTCCTTGTTCACTGTTCAAGCGAATTTGCAGCTGCTGAAAATAATCGTCTCCAGTGGTGCCCAATACTTCCACTTCAACACCTGTTTCTTCCGTATATTCTTCGGCCATTGCCGCCAACTGATCCGAAATCTCAACCTTGCTTTGGAAGATCGTGATTTTTTGTTCACTTGATTCTCCTCCGCCCTCACTGTTATCATCTCCACCGCTGCATGCTGCGAGTGCCAACATTAATGGAGCTAAAACTAAGCCACCAACTATTTTCCTTTGAAACGTCATGTAAATTCCCCCTTGTCATTTTTACTACTATAGTAAATAAAATGAATAATTCATTTTATAACTATCAATTTTCAGAATACTAGCCATAAAATAGTTACTAAGATTCACTGTTGGCTGCTACAATCGAAATATTTATAGTATCTTCGCACGTGTAAAGTTTTCCGTCGTTCTCAAATATTAAGGTCTTTCTATCAATCACTTCAACAGACAATTTAGATTGCGTAATAGAAAATCTGACCGGCTGACCTTGCCATTGAATCGTGAAATTCAGACGATTCCAATGATTGGGTAATGCTGGATTAACTTTCAGTTTTCCATCAACTAACCGTATCCCTGCAAATCCAAAAACGGCTGTTTTCCAAATTCCGCCTATGGATGCTGCATGAATGCCCATATCCGACGTGTTCATCTTCGGTCCTAAATCAATTTCAGTAGACTTTTTAAATAGTGAATAAGCTAACTCCTTTTCTCCGATATCGCTCGCTAAAATGGCATGCGTGGTTAAGCTCAATGAAGAATCATGCAAAGTCTTCGATTCATAATAACGGAAGTTCGCTTCTTTGACCTTGCCAGTCAGACGTGGATCACCATGCAGGAAAGTCTGTTCCAATAAATACAACAGAATTAAAGTATCTGCTTGCTTTGATACTTGAATGGCGTTGATTTGTTCTGCATTGTAATCGTTATAGATCGTCCTGACACGGTCTTGATTTTTATACTTTGAAAGATCCATCTTCTTTAACTGCAGGTAAGTATCATCCTGAGGTATTATCAAGTCCTTTGCACGAGGAGCCGGCAAGTAAATCTCCTTCACTTTCTGAGTCCAGTCTGCAAATGCATTTTTAAACTGAAGAAGCTCTTCCAGTTTTCCCAGGAGTTCTGGGTTTTCTTTCACCAGCTTTTCATAATAGTGAATGGCCAGTTTAATATTAAAATAAGCCATATAATTGGTGAACGCATTATTGTCTATATGCTCTTTGTATTCATCGGGACCAATTACTCCATTGATGTGGTATTCCTTTTTTTCATCATTCCATTCAAGGCGGCTTGCCCAGAACCTGGCCGTATCAAAGACGATTTCATAACCATAATCCTCCAAGAATTTATAGTCATTTGTTACGTTGTGGTATTGATAAACCGCAAATGCGATATCTGCCGAAATATGCTGTTCAATAAACCCTGGCCAAATTTTTGTTTGGGTTCCTGTGACGACATCAATATCACCCCATATAGGAGTTACTTCACCATCCGTAGGCCACGCCATTTCCCATGGATACATGGAACCCTCATAGCCGTTTTCCATTGCTTTCTTCCGTGCTCCAACCAGCCCGCGATAGCGGTAAATGAGCAAAGACCTAGCAATTTCAGGATTTGAATAAATGAAAAATGGTAGAATGAACAATTCCGTATCCCAGAATGAATGCCCTTTATAGCCTTCTCCACTTAGGCCTTTAGCAGCGATTCCCATTCTGTCGTCGTGGGCAGGTGTCATGCAGATCAGATGGTAGAGAGAAAACCTTATTGCAAGCTGATCAAAACCATCTTCGCTGTCAATTTCAAAGTCGTATACATTCCAAACTTTGTCGTCCCATTCTTTTTGATGTTCTTTGAAAAGAAGGTCGTATCCTTCTTTCACACTGTTCTTTAGCGCTTGCAGTGATTGTTCACGCAACTCGTCTAAGCTATACGCTGCGTTATCAACTGGTTTATCCCTGCTAGTATACAAAGTCGTCAGTTTTTCAACTGCTAGCTTGTCATTTGGTTCAAGCTCGACCTCGTAACTCTGCCAGACTTTTCGCCGATTCATTTTCATGTTCGGGTCCTGCTCTATCGGCTGGTCGTTTAAGATTACTTTGTGTGACGTGTTGATCACAACATCGATTTCGGATTCATTTGTCGTTTGCACTAGCTGGATAAACTGCTTATCAAAAATTCTACGTTCGCCTTCTAAAAAATGCTGGGTACCCGAGTTATTCATCTGAGCATCTATTCCAGATTCGAAAGAAAATTGGACCGGAGCAGTCAGGCATTCGACTTCCATTTTCATGCCGATTAAATGCAGGTTGTGAAGAGATACGAATCGTTTGAAAACAAATCGCAGGTCTTTTCCGAGCGGTGACACCCAGTCAAAGCTTCTTGTTAATTCAGCCGTCTTCAAATTTAGCTGCCGCATGTAGTTGTTTGTTTTTCCAAATTCCAAACTAAAGCGTTCACCATCGACTCGAACATCTATCCTTGTTATATCCGCCAAGTTCGGAAGTTCGGTTGCCTCATTTTCAAACGCCTTATTAAATGTACCGCTGACAAACATATTTCTTGTTTCATCGATATACGGTTCTTCTGTTCCTGAACGCAATCCCATATAACCGTTGCCTAGGGACATAATCGCTTCGCATTTTCCCAGTGAGTCGGGAGAATATTCCATTTCTGAAACGACCCAGTCTTCAAGCTTTTTTTTCCCTTGTGTATAATCCATCATATGTAGAAAATCTCCTCCCTAAATACCGTTTCGAAAATCTACGAAAACGTTTTTGTTTAAGGTAAAAAAATATATACGTTCACTCACAACAGGCACTTGTCCCATTCCTCAAAACGTGCAAATCAGATTATTAAAGCGCTTACATTTTATATTGTACGTTCAATATTTTAAATAGTCAATAAATTATTCGTTTTTACTGTCAGCCTGATGCCGCTTATAGGGCTTGCAAAAGTCGTTGAACAGGTCTCGAGCTGAAACTTCATGTTAGACTATTTTACATGAAGTTTTATTACAAAAGGAGCTATCTACATGCAAAACTTAACAGGAAAAAATGCGTTGATTACAGGAGCTGGGAGAGGAATTGGCCGAGCTACAGCCATCGCTTTTGCAGCAGAAGGCATCAATGTAGGGCTTGTCGGACGCACAGCCGGCAACCTTGAGAACGTGGCAGCAGAATTGGCGCAATACGGAGTAAAAACAGTATATGCCGTGGCTGATGTAGCTGATCCCGAAGCAGTCAATGCAGCAGTTGAGCATATCATAACCGAGCTAGGCCCTATTGATATTTTGATCAATAATGCTGGCATCGGTAAATTCGGCAAGTTCCTTGACTTGTCACCTGAAGAATTCAAAGGAATCATCGATACCAATCTGATGGGCGTGTATTATGTTACTCACGCTGTACTGCCTCAAATGATCGAACGCCAATCAGGCGACATCATTAATATTTCATCAACAGCCGGACAAAAAGGTGCTCCGGTGACAAGTGCTTATAGCGCATCGAAGTTCGGTGTTATGGGATTGACAGAATCGTTGATGCTGGAAGTCAGAAAACACAATATCCGCGTCAGCGCCCTAACACCAAGCACGGTTGCCACTGACCTGGCAATTGATGAAAACCTGACCGACGGCAACCCAGATAAAGTCATGCAGCCAGAAGATTTGGCTGAAATGATGGTCGCGCAATTGAAACTCCATCCACGTGTTTTACTGAAATCAGCTGGACTTTGGTCAACTAACCCGTAAAACACTATTAGCATAAAAAGCTCCGTTCACAAATGTGAACGGAGCTTTTTTAAAGGATCGCTGAATTCTCGTGAACCCACGGTTTCGACCAAAACGAAGCGTAAGAAAAAGATCTTACAGCCCAGATTATTTATCCTGCATCTCTTTCAAAAATCCACTGGCTTGTTCAGAATGTTTGATCAAGGTGTCAATTTGTTTATTCAGATTTACAAAAACAATAAGAAAAAATAGTAAGATCGACACAACAAGATACTTCACGAACAGACTAGATTCTTTTCGTTTAAACCATTTGCTCAGCAATGCCATTTTCGCTACCGAAACAACACGGGTTGAAAATTTTTTGATTTCAACTATTCACTTTGGTTGTCTTTTTTGTTGACCACAGAACAACCGGTATTAATAAAAGTGCGAGGAATCCTCCGCCCAAAGACATTACGGCATAGCTTGACTGCGCCATCACTAGTCCTGAAAGCCCACCGCCTGTCGCTCCTGCCAGCGCAACCAATACGTCAACAGTACCTTGCGTTTTTGCGCGCGTGGATGGATGAGTCGAGTCGACAATCAGCGTGGTTCCGCTAATCAATCCGAAGTTCCAGCCAAGTCCTAGTAGAGCCAACGCGACAATCAGCACCAATAAAGAATCGCTTGGCGCCACAGCAGCAAAGATTCCTGCAGCCATGAATGTCACTCCCGACGCTACCGTCATGACAATCCGGCCTAATCTATCGACGAGGATCCCGGTGACAATCGATGGCAAGTACATCGCAGCTATATGGATGCTGATGACCAAACCGACGTCTCCAAGATCGTGGCCATAATGCCCCATGTGAATGGGTGTCATCGTCATGATCGCAAACATAATCAACTGGGTCAGAACCATAACGGTCGACCCTAGTACAACACCTTTTTTATTGATAGCAGAATCTACCGGTTCTATGTCTACCGAACTCACTTCAAGATTTTGCTGATGTTCCATTATCGCTTTTGATACCAGCAACGGATCTGGGCGCAGGAAAACTAGCAGCACTATGCCTGCTATACTAAATGCCACGGCAGCTAAGATAAAGGGACCAGCTAAAGCTGGAATACTGATCGATTCCGCAACCCTGCCCATTACCCCGATTAAATTCGGACCAGCAAACGCGCCAAAAGTCGTTGAAACCAAAGCAATGCTGATAGCAGTCCCCCGCTGTTTAACAGTTGCCAAGTCCGTACCTGCATAACGTGCTTGCAAATTTGTGGCCGTGCCTGCTCCATAGACCAGCAAGGATGCAAAAAGTAGAAACACATTATTCGATAGCGCTGCCATGACAACGCCAATTGCTCCGATTCCACCTGCCAAAAATCCTGAAGCCAATCCGGTTCGCCGGCTGAAGCGTTGGGAAAGCCGGCCGATAATAAGCGCTGCAGCGGCTGATCCCAGCGTGAATAGGGCAACTGGTGCGCCAGCAAACCGATCAGTGCCCAGCATATCCTGTGCGAGAAGGGCTCCAACAGTTACCCCGGCCGCCAACCCTGCGCCTCCAAAAATCTGCGACAGCACAACAATCCACAATGTGCGGCGATACAATGCCTTGACCTTTTTAGGTGATTCGATATAGTCCAGCAGCATCGCCTGCTGTTTTTGGTTTTGCCCCATGATTTTCCCTCATTTCATGACAAACACTTTTATACCTGAATTATTCACCGATTTATTGATAAAGGCCCCAAAACCCGAGTTCATCGGCTTTTGGGGCCTTTGCTTATGCATGAAAAAAATGAAAAAAGAATCCGTTTCTGCTAAGGTTAAATCACCACAAAATAACCAACAGAAAGGATTCTTCTTATGGCTACATTACCGCAAATATCCCTTGATTTCAATCGTCAGATCAAATTATCAAATGATGGAGGTTCACTTTCCTCAGATACCGGCGCGTTCCTGTTCAAGGAATTCGACGTAAAGCTTGGCTTTTCGCAAACCGTGGCGAAGCATCTTCATTTGAAAGATACTCGTTCTCATTGGATCCATTCGAACGAAAAATTATTCGGCCAGAAAATCTACCAGATAATAGCGGGTTATGCGGAAGATGATGCTGCGGACCACCTGACGGACGATCCGATTTTCACTCAAGTTCTCGGACAAGGAGCGTTAGCTTCCCAACCCAGTCTATCTCGTTTTTGGCCACGTTTTAATCCGGAAGCGATGATTCAATTACAACAAGCCAACCAGGAACTGCTCGATAAAGTGCATCGGCACCGGAAAGCTGAAGCGATCATCTTCGATCTGGACTCGACACATGCCGATACCTACGGCAACCAGTGCGATGCGGCGTACAATGCCCATTACGGGACGGTCGGTTTCCATCCGTTGGTCGCTTTTGACGGGATCACCGGTGATTTCTTGAAAGCCCAGCTGCGCCCCGGCAATGTCTACACATCCAACGGAGTCGTGGATTTCATCCGGCCGCTGATTGAACATTATAATGAACAGTTTCCTGAGACGACGCCGTTCATCCGCGGGGACAGTGGGTTTGCCGTTCCGGCTTTGTATGAACTATGTGAAAAGGAATCGGTCTATTACGTCATCCGGCTCAAATCCAATGCCATCCTGCAATGTCTTGCGGAGGAATACCATCCATCTTCGACACCATCTGACAGCACAAAGACCGAATATCATGTTTCAGAAACAACCTATCAGGCGAAAAAATGGGATAAGCCCCGGAAAGTCGTCATCCAGTCCGCACGGCCTGCGGGTGAATTGTTCTTTACCCATACATTTTTTGTGACGAATTTCACGGACGTGTTCTCCCCGGAAGCCATTGTCCGCACCTATCAAAAAAGAGGAACCATGGAAAATTACATCAAAGAAGCTAAAAATGGGTTTGGATTTGATCGAATGAACAGCCATTCCTACCAAGTGAACGAAGCGAAAATGATGCTAAGCCTGTTGGCTTATAATTTAGTGAATTGGCTGCGCACATTAACGTTTCCGGAAGGGCAAAAGAAGATGCAGATCCAGACCATCCGGACACGACTGGTAAAAGTGGCCAGTAAGCTGGTGAAGTCAGGACGGTCTCTTTACTTCAAATTGTCTTCCAGTTTTGTCTACCAAGACTTCTTTTGGAAAATCCTCGCCCGGATTCAACAGCTGAAAATCGAATAGCTTCTCATTACTCCTTTTTTGAAATTTGGATCTCTGCCAAGGGAGTCGTCTGCCCAAAAACGCTCTTTTTAAATGAGTCGATGCAGAATTTCACGTAGATGAAATGAAAAAGAGGAAATATGCCTTAAAAAATTTCGACAATCAGTGAATTTCAGCTAAATTCCCGGATGAGCGACCAAGCGTGAATAATTCAGGTTATATTAGTCGATTAAAAAATTTCAGATTCTTTTTTCAGTATAATGGTTTTTGTTATGCTGGCCATTGCCTTTTGGAAAAAAGGAGCTCCTCAACAAAATAATAACCACAAAAGTGATTTATTCTAAAAATCCTGAATTTCCTTTATACTGAAAGTAGCAATGACTGGACTGGACTGGCAACGACCATGACTGGGATACACAAAAAGAAGAAACGACGATTTTCCGTTTGGCCTTGGCTCATAGTAGCAGCAGTCCTTTTCCTAACCATAGGCAGCTGGCTGTTGAGACCGCACTCCCCCGACGCCGAAAGCCTAAAAACCGAACTGCAGATGATTGTCGTAGACCAAATTGGAAAAAAGAGCAATATGAATAAAGAACGTGTGAACGACATTTCAGCTTCCCGTGGTTTTGATGGCTGGAATGTAGAGCTTGCCTTGAACGCTGATAAAGGATTCACCATGATTTCAACAAGACAGCAAATGTGGCAGCATGCCATAACTATACTGGAACTTATATCTAAAACGAACCAACTGGATGACATCTCGATTTCATGGATTTACCCTGTTAAAAACAATCAAAATGATGTAGAAGATAAGAGCGTTATGTCCTTCAGCTTGGATAAAGCAACGCGTGATCAACTGATTTGGGCTAACCTCGACCCTTCTATCCTACCCAACATGACGCTCGACTACCTGGAACATCCTGTCCTGAATAATTGACTGCATAGCAAAAAAAGGTGGAGCGGCTTTTCCCGTTCCACCTTTTCGTCTTTTATATCATTGCAAACCTTGTTTCTTCAAATATGATTCTATTACTTTTTCAGTTTTAATTTTTACATAGCTGTAAGCATTCGCTATGGATTCTTCCGCCGAAATTTTTTCATCCGCGACGGCATGAATTTCCGTGAAATATGGCGTTAGCTGCTCTTTGTCCGATTCGGCAATCGTACCGGAAATCAGGATAACCGGTTTGCCGTGCCGATTGGCTGCTTCCGCGATGCCGAAAGGAGCTTTTCCGGATAGCGTTTGGGCATCGGTTTTCCCTTCTCCGGTCAGCACTAAATCAGCATCAAGCAGCTGTTCTTCGAAATTCATCGCTTCCAGTATAAGGTCAATTCCCAGCCGCATTTCGCCTAAAAAGAACGCTTGGAATGCCCCTCCCGCACCGCCGGCAGCACCCGCCCCTTTTTTGTGGTGCAGGGCCATGCCGGTAAAACGCTCAACCAGATCGGCAAAATTAGTTAAGACTGCATCGAGCGTCTTCACCATTTCAGGTGTCGCTCCTTTTTGCGGGCCAAAAACGGCCGATGCGCCTTGAGGACCGATTAATGGATTTTCAACATCACTGGCAATCAAAAAACGGCTTTCCATGATGCGTTTATCAAATCCAAAGAGATCAATCTTCGACAAGCCATTTAATGCCACAGTCCCTGGCCCCAATTCCACACCATAGATATCAAGGAATTTCATGCCCAAAGCCTGAAGCATGCCAATTCCGGCATCATTCGTTGCACTCCCACCAAGGCCGATAATGAACTTCCTGTAGCCCGCATCCAGTGCATGGGCGATCAGTTCACCGGTTCCATAGGTTGAAGCCAGCAAAGGATTCTGTTCGGCCGTTGTCAAAAGAGTAAGTCCTGAAGCTTCCGCCAATTCCACAACACAGGTTTTCTGATCTCCAAGAACGCCGTAACTCGCTGTGATTTTCCGCCCCAGCGGATCTTCAACAATCGCTCTGACCAATTTTCCGCCAGTTGCCGAAACCAGTGCCGCCATGGTTCCTTCCCCGCCATCAGCTATTGGCATCATAACTGAAGTAGTTTGTGGAGACGCTTCTTGAATCCCTCCAGCCATCGCTTCGGCGGCTTCTATCGCTGTCATGCTTCCTTTGAATGAATCAGGTGCTATCAAGATTTTCATTGATTCTCTCCTTCTTTTATTCACTGGCCAAAAACCCTGCTAGCAACGCTTCCATCTCGGAACAATCGATAGTTCGGAAATCAATGCACACCTGTTCATCCTGGATTCGTGATACTATTGCCGGCTTAGTCTGCCTGAGACGAATCGATAATTGGTCCGCACTTAAATTTTCGTGTGCAATTGCTGCAATAAAGGTGGGAATTTCCACTCCCGGCATGGTGCCCCCTCCTATTTGCGAGGTGCTTTCCTGAAGCTCACTATGGTACTTTCCAGAGCTTGATTGCAAAGAACTGATAAACGACTGCGCTTGGATTTTAATGTCTGCTGCAGGACGTATAATGTCTCGGACTGTGGGCAGTTCAGCAATCTTTTCAGGTCCTGCCAAATAGCTTTTCAAGGTTTCTTCCAGCGCTGCCAGTGTCATTTTGTCGATGCGCAATACGCGCGCCAATTGATGCTTTTTCAATCGGTCAATCAGTTCTTTTTTACCGGCAATCAAACCAGCCTGCGGACCGCCCAGCAGTTTATCGCCGCTGAAAGAAACGAGATCCACCCCGCTTTCGATCACTTCCCGGACGAGAGGTTCATCACCGATACCATGTTTTTTAAAATCGTAAAGCGCGCCGCTCCCCAAATCTTCATAAAAGAGGACATCCTTGTGCTTTTCCATCAATTTGGCTAGCTCTTCAGTTTCAACCGTCTTGGTAAAACCGATCATCTTGAAATTGCTGGTATGCACTTTCATGATCATGGCGGTTTCTTCGCTCAGTGCCTGCTCGTAATCGAAGAGATGGGTCTTGTTGGTCGTCCCCACTTCAACAAGACGCGCACCGCTTTCTTCCATAATAGAGGACACCCGGAAAGAACCGCCGATCTCAACCAATTGCCCTCGGGAGACAATGACTTCCCGCTGCTTGGCCAGAGCACTTAAAATCAGAAATACCGCTGCAGCATTATTGTTTACGACCATTACTGCTTCCGCTCCCGTCGCTTCTATCAATAAATCTTCGATGATGTCGTGGCGTGATCCGCGCTTTCCTTCCATTAAATGATATTCCAGATTGGAATAATTCGCAGCCGTTCTTACGACATGCTCGATTGCCGCATCGCTTAAACGAGACCGTCCCAAATTGGTATGCAGCACTGTCCCGGTTCCGTTGATCACCCGTGCCAAACGATCTTCTTGCCACAAACTGATTTGAACTTCAACTGACCTGAAAAGCTGTCTTGCAAAATCAGGAGCAACCTCTTCAATCGCTAGTTCTTTTGCCAGCAAACGTTGCCGCAGACTGCTGATTTCGCGTTGCAGAAATTTGGTAAGCTGCACACCGTTCAGATTATACGCTGTTTTCAAGCTGTCAAAACGCGGGTCTTTCTGCAATTCATGGACGGCTGGTAGCTGCCGCAAATACTGTTTCATGTTCTGTCCTCCATCCAATGACGCTGATCTTCTGTCCGTCTTGTATAGTTCAGCCCGTCCAGCAACTCCAGAAACGGGATCATGTATTTACGTGACAGATTGAGGATGTCTTTCGCCTGCTTTAAATCAAAAGAAGGGCCTGTCTGCTGCCGCAACTTGTTTAAGGCATTTTCAAAAGCCGTATGGTGAATGATTGTATCTTCTCTCAACCGATAAGCCTGTCCACTTTCAAGCAAGTAAGAGGTAAGTTCAGCAATTTCCAACTTCGGTAAAGGGCTTCCTATAAAGTAGTCTTCCCATTTTTTTGCTTGGAAGCCATCCTTTTCCAAAGTGCCAATAATTTGTTCTATTCGCACATGCCATTTTTTCGGAAGATTCGGGCTAAAGGGAGTCAAAGCTACGAACTGACCGGATCGCTGGATCTCATTTTGTTCTAGCAATAAATTCAGGCTGTACTCAAGAAGAGATTTCGGATAGGTAGCGCTCACTGACTGAACAAGCTCTGCTTTTCCCATGCCGGTTCGCATCGGAAAGTCTTCATGAAACTGCTGCAGTCTCGCCAGCAATTCATCTTTTATTTTGATGAAGGTTTTGGTCAAGCTATAGCCCTGGCGCGAAACTTCCAGCCAGACCCTAGAAGCCAAGCCTTCCTTCAAAGTTTCTTTTAAGATGATTCCAGCCAATGAAGTCTGCTGCATAAGCTGTTTCAGGTCGAGCAGGATGTATTTGTTCAAAGCATCAATCACTAAATCCTGTGGCGTTCCCTGCTGATGGTGGCGAAGCATATCGATGGTTTCATTGCCGAACCGGTACTTGTCGCCGTTTGGCTGAATGACCCAACCGCCACCAATCGTCTCCATCGGACTTGGCCGCCGCAGAATGAAACGGTCTCCCCGACGGACCACTATCTTTTCATCCAGACGAATTTGACATAGCACTTCGTCCGGCGTCTGCTCAAGCTCCTTTCGGTCGAAAAAGACGATCTTGCCCATTACTTCAGAGGTGCCGATATGAAGCCTAACAGCTGTCCGCTGCTTGAGGGGCGCGAACTTCCGTCCAATCACCTGCAACGCAACATCAATGGTATCCGTCACCAGGAAATGATCCGAATCTACCAGCACATCTCCACGCTTTACGGCCGTCCGTTCGATACCGCTGAGATTGATCGCAGTCCGCTGTCCAGCTCGCGCTTGCTTGCTTTCCTCGTGGTGCACTTGGATTTGTCTCGCTTTCACAAAAATTCCTCCTGGCAAGAGCAGTAGCTGTGAAGCTTTCCGGACAACACCCTCATATACCGTCCCTCTGACGACAGTGCCCTGCCCTTGGACCGTAAACACTTGGTCGATTGGCAAACGGAATGAACCATAGGCGTCACGGAATTTCATTGCCTTTAATTCCGTTAAAATTATTTGCTTTAATTCGTCTATTCCCTTACCAGATAAACTGTCGAGCGCAACATAGGGTGCTTCATGAAAAGCCGTTTTCAACAGCCGTTCTTTAACATCATCCTTTACCAATTCAAGCATGACTTCATCGACACGGTCTATTTTTGAAATGGCTACGATGCACCGTTCCACGCCTAAAAACTGCAGGATTTCCAAATGCTCTTCGGTTTGCGGCATGATTCCTTCATCCGCTGCAACAACCAGAACGACCAAATCGATTCCAGCAACGCCTGCAATCATCTGCCGAATAAACCGTTCATGTCCTGGCACATCGACAATCGACACAGAAACACCAGCTTCCAAATTTAATGGCGCGTAGCCCGACTCAATGGAAATGCCCCGTTCTTTTTCCTCTTTTAATCGGTCCGTCTCCACGTTGGTCAAAGCTTTCGTCAAACTGGTCTTGCCATGATCAATATGTCCGGCCATGCCAACCGTAAAATACCGTTCTTCCATTTTCTTCACACGCCTTCTCTAATCGCTTGTCTCTTTACTTTAGTCTTCAGGTAACGTCCTTTCAAGCCTGAGCCCTGCACTCCATCATTTTATCCAAGCTCCGTTCTTGCGCAGATCTTTTTTTCGGTATAAACTGGTACAGGTCGGCCGACAATAACCTGGGGTTGGATGGGTGACTGGTGTCCTCCTGGGTCTTCAAAACCCTGAGGGGCCTGCGTGCCAGGCTCGGTGGGTTCGATTCCCACACAATCCCGCCAAATAAAAAGAAAAGCGGAAGTGCCTATGTAGATTCGACGGGCGTAAGGCGCTTTGGCGAAGCGGCGTTTTTTGCCGCACAGCCAGAGTGACTTACGACCCTAGAATCTAAGCGCTTCCCTTCTAAAAAAGATTGCCTATATGGCAATCTTTTTTTTGAGAAGAAAAAGTCAAGTTAAGTGACAAACTTAGTCGGCTTTAGGATAATTCAATCTAACAGAAGTGTTCGAACCTTCAAATCATTGAACTAAAGGATGAAGAGGATGAAAATTGTTTTAGCGTCACCAAATTATCCGCAACTTCGCGGAAACACCATAACGGTACAACGCATCGCAGATAATCTTAAAAACCTGGGTGTGGAGACGGAAATCATATCGACAACAAATGAGAATGTCATCCATTCATTTCCAGTTACCGATGTCATACACGGGTTCCACGCTTATAATTTCTATCAGTTCCTGCAGAAACTGGACTCAAAACCTGCACACTATATCGTCACCATGACAGGCACCGATTTGAATCAGGACCTGTTTAATCCTGATAAACGGCTGGATGTCCTTACTTGCTTGCATGAATCGGATGCTATTCACGTGTTTGATAAAAAAGCAGAAGAATTGCTGATAAAAGAAGGTCCATGGTTGACTAATAAAATTTTTATTATGGCTCAAGGAAATCAGACTTCTTCCACAGGGGTCTCCTCTTTCACAAAAGAACCGGACAGCTTGTTGTTCTTCCTGCCGGCAGGCATCCGAAAAGTGAAAAACATCCCAGTTGCGATTTCAATGCTCCAGGAGCTCTACCAAAGCTACCCTCAACTTCGGCTATGGCTGGTCGGTCCTATTCTTGAAGAAGAGGAAGGTCGAATAGTAATGGAACTTATCGATCGCCATAAAGATTGGATCTGTTACCTTGGACAAGTTCCTCACGAAGAGATGGGTGCCGTTTATCGTCAGACCGATGTTGTTTTAAATACATCCCTGTCAGAAGGCCAACCGGCGACGATTTTAGAGGCGATGGGCCATGCATTGCCCGTGCTCGCTTCAGACATTCCAGGCAATAGCAGCATCATTTCCGATAGGAAAACAGGGTTATTATATAAAACTCGAAACGAATTCCTTGATTATGCCGAAAAGCTCGTGAATAATAACAAAATAAGGCAAAGCATCGGCCAGTCCGCTGAAGCTTACGTAAAGCAGCATCATTCAAGCGAACGCGAAGCCGAAACTTTGTTGAAGGTTTATCAACATATCTTAAAATAAGCCGAATTTCCGAAGGATAGCAGGATTCGAATGTAAAAAAGGAGAGATTGACATGGTTGAAAAAGAAAACGTAAGACTGACTTCTTTATCTACAAAAGGCGGTTGAGGCTGCAAAATTGGTCCTGAGGACCTGGCGCAGGTTCTGCGTCACTTACCGAAAAATGTAGATGATCCAAACTTGCTGGTCGGTCTGGAAACAGCTGACGATGCAGGCGTTTATAAAATTAATGATGAAACGGCATTGGTCCAGACCTTGGATTTCTTTACTCCCATCGTGGATGACGCCTATATGTTTGGCCAGATTGGTGCAGCCAATGCGCTAAGCGATGTTTACGCCATGGGTGGCAAGCCGTTGACTGTTATGAATATCGTTGCTTTCCCGATCAATACCTTAGATAAGAGTATTTTAGCCGATATTTTGGCTGGTGCTTCCGACAAGGTCAAGGAATCTGGTGCTGCTTTAGTCGGCGGCCATTCAATTGATGACCAAGAGCCAAAATTTGGACTTTCTGTTACAGGCACCATCCACCCTGATCGTATCCGCTCCAATGCGGGCGCAAAACCGGGCGATCGCCTGATTCTCACTAAACCCATTGGAGTTGGTATTTTAACTACTGCCATCAAACAAGGAATCCTTGAAAAAGAGGATTTGGATGAAGTCATGAACGTCATGGCCACGTTGAATAAAACCGCAGCAGAAGTGATGGATAAATTCACTGTCAACGCTTGCACCGATGTAACCGGATTTGGTCTACTTGGTCATACAATGGAAATCGCCAAGGGCGGCAACGTCGGTGTTACAGTGAATAACCATGATGTACCTGTTCTTTCTCGCGCAAAAGAGCTCGCAGCACAAAACGTCATTCCGGGCGGCACACGCAAAAATCGCCAATGGCTTGCGGATGACATCGATTATGCTGATAGCATCAGTGAAATCGATCAATTGATCCTATGTGATGCAGTCACTTCCGGTGGCTTGCTGATTTCAGTTCCGGAAGCACAAGCTGATGCATTGCAGCGTGAACTGCTGGAAAACAATGTCCAATCCGCCATTATCGGAAATGTGACAAGTGAAAATGCAGGACGGATTCAAGTAATATAAGATTTTGATGGTTAAACAATGAAAGCTTAAAAGTAGCAATAGTTAAGCTTTGAACAAGGACTCTGCTTGAGTCCTTGTTTTACTGTCAGCTACATACAAAAAACATAAAGAGGTGCTCGTAATGAAAAAATGGATTTTAACCGGCTCTATCCTTTTGCTGGCATTTTTCCTGTCAGCCTGCGGAAATGGTTCAACTGAAAATGAAAGTTCAACGACGTCTGGTAACGAGGAGCCCTTCACAATCGGTGTGATCCCGGCCCAAACAGAAGGCGAGATGCAAACTGCAATGGATAAACTGCAAACAATCCTGAGCGAAGAATTGGATCGCGAGGTCGAAATCGAAGTTTATCCCGATTACAATGGTGTCGTGGAATCGATGAATTACGACCAGATTGATATGGCTTACCTTGGTCCTTTAACGTATGTCATTGCTGAAGCAAACAGCAACGCCCAAGCAATTATCACCCAAT
Source organism: Planococcus antarcticus DSM 14505 (assembly GCF_001687565.2). Lineage (NCBI taxonomy): Bacteria > Bacillati > Bacillota > Bacilli > Caryophanales > Caryophanaceae > Planococcus > Planococcus antarcticus. The sequence continues at coordinate 890,915 of NZ_CP016534.2, read as the reverse complement.
TGGTCGATGGCGAACCATTCTATCATTCATATATCATCACCCATAAAGACAATCCCGCTACGTCCCTAGATGAATTATTGGAAAATCCAGGAGAAGTCCAGTTTGCTTTTGGTGACCCAAATTCCACTTCTGGTTCATTGATTCCTTCTATCGAATTGCAGGACCGCGGAGTGTACGAGTCTGAACAGGAAAATCAATTTGAAACTGCCCGTTTTACTGGATCACACGATGCAACAGCATTGTCTGTCCAAAACAAACAGGTTGATGCCGGTGCCATCGACAGCGCTATTTACAATCAACTATTGGAATCGGGCAAAATCGATGGAGCCCAATTAAAAATTGTCTGGGAATCTGAGCCTTTGTTCCAATACCCATGGGCTGTACTCGAAAGTACAGATGATGAAACTGTCACAAAATTGCGGGAAGCATTTTTGGCGATAGAAGATCCTGAAATCCTTGATGCATTTGGTGCTACCGGCTTTACAGAAGCCACCAATGCAGATTACGAAAGCATCAAACAAGCCGCTATAAAGCAAGGAATCATTGAAGAATAGAGTTGATCAGCTTGTGGTTTAAAAAAAGTAATTTCATTATAGTGCTAATTGTCCTGGTGTTGATATATTTCAGCATGCGGATTACGGAATTCGATTTGTCTAAATTTAGGGATTTCCGCAACATGATTGATTTCTTGTCCCAATGGTGGCCAATGGACTTTTCCAAGCTGCCGGGCATGGTAGAAGATACGTTCGAGACCTTGGCAATGGCTTTTCTCGGCAGTGTTTTTGGCTTATTGATCGCTTTGCCAATCAGCTTTATTGCGGCGCGCAATACAGCGCCATCCAAGTCCCTGTTCCATTTCACCCGTGTGGCACTCAGTTTTGTGCGTTCCATCCCTGAAATCGTCTTCGGACTTATTTTATTGACTACGCTCGGCCTTGGACCTTTTCCAGCAGTCATTGCCATCATGTTCCATAATGTTGGTGTTTTTGGAAAACTTGTCTCAGAACTGATTGAAGCTGCCGATCCTGGCCCTCAGGAAGCTATGCGGGCCGTTGGCGCAAAAAAATGGCTGGCTAATCTGTTTAGTATCCTACCGCAAATCTGGCCGAACGTATTGTCCCAATTTTTCTATCGTTTTGAAGTTGCCATTCGTACATCGCTTATCCTAGGCTTTATCGGTGGCGGCGGAATCGGCCAACGCTTGTTTAATGACTTTAAAACCTTTCAATACTCTTCTGTTTCGCTGGATGTCTTGATTATTATGATCATGGTTATCGCCATCGACTTTTTGGCCAGTACCATTCGAAATCGCGTCATTTAAAGGAGTGGCTATATGATTCAAGTGAAAAATTTATCTGTACATTATCCGGATACAAAAGTAAAAGCACTGACTGATATCAGCCTGTCTCTTGAAAGAGGCGATTTTGTCTGTGTGCTGGGGAAAAGCGGTGCCGGAAAATCGACGTTTATCCGCTGTCTGAACGGACTGCAAAAACCGACCAGCGGCCAAATTTATTTCGACGGCAAGGACATCTCTGCCCATAATGAAGAAAAACTGCGCAAAGTACGCCGGGAAACCGGCATGATTTTCCAACATTTCAGTCTGATACCCCGTTTGAGTGTCATGCAAAATGTCCTGACTGGGATGTTCGGTTACCGTTCTTCTTTCAAGAACCTAATCGGCTGGTTCACTGCCGATGAGTTGGCTTTGGCTAAACGCGTCATTGCCGATGTCGGCCTGTCAGAAATGGCTTACCGGAAAGTCGAACAGCTGAGCGGCGGTCAAAAACAGCGTGTCGGCATTGCCCGCGCTCTTGCCCAGCAGCCCAAAGTTCTACTTGGAGATGAACCGGTCGCCAGCCTGGATCCCGGCACTTCCAACCACATCTTCACTTTGCTGACAGAAATGCATGAACGTTTGGACTTGTTGACCATTATCAATGTCCACGATATTGAACTGGCAAAACGTTACGCCAGCCGTATCTTAGCCTTGAAAGATGGTAAGCTTATTTTTGATGGTCCACCGGAAGATTTCAGGGATTCCGAATACCGTGAAACTTATACATCCAATCCACAAACCGCATTTTTCGATCCTGGGATATAGCAGCGAAAGGAGATGATCTCCATGATTAAAAGTCCATGAGCAGTTGATCAATCCAGGGTCGTGTACGACTCTACTCACCCGCAAATCGTTACTGTCAGACAAGCACAAAGTGAAAAATCGGTGGTCCTCAGTTTTGACGATGGTCCGAGCAAAGTGCTGCCGCAGATTCTGGACATCCTGAAACAGCAAGATGTGCCGGCTATGTTCTTTTGGCAATCCAGTCTGCTCTATCCGGCTAGACCATGGCAACGTGTGCTTGATGAAGGCCATATCATCGGAACACATTCAATGAAACACCGCAATCTGGTTCAACTGTCATACGAGCAACAGCATCAGGATATACGGAACAGCATGGCACATATCGAAAAAACAACTGGCACATCAGTTGTTTATTTCCGACCTCCTTATGGACGCTTTAACAGCAATACTTTAAAAGTAGCTAATGCACTAGGCTTAACCACTGTCATGTGGCGAATTGCTTCAATGGATTGGGAGCTGAAAAGCGATCCGCACAAAATCATTCAGTATGCCACTGAAAACCTCGAGGACGGTGCCATCATCCTGCTGCATGAATTGGAGCAGACTGTTGCCATCCTTCCTCAACTGATTACGGCCATCAAAGAACAGGGATATGGCTTTTCTCTGTTGCCTACTAAAGAGTAATAAAAAATCAGCGCCGGCTTCTCGGCGCTGATTTTTTTGAAAATTATTCACCGCTTTTATCACCATCAGGCGGTGGCCAGGCACCGATCAGACGACGTGCATATACAACCTGTCCGCCATGATAGCTATTGTGATTAATGAGGACCATCAGCAAATCTGCCGGCGTTCTTTTTCTTCCGCCTATTCCTTGTTCCAATGAATCTTTTGACGCTTGCTGCGTTGCTTGCCCCAAACCTTTCAAAAACTGGGTCACAGTTTCCGTGTATTCTTTTTCACTTGAAGGAAACGGAGAGCCCGGCCAAGAATCTGAAGGATCCTTCGGGCTACCCGGATCTACTTCCTGTAGCTCCGCTAATATGAAATCCTGCCAGTAATTCATATGAAACAAGAGCTCCCATACTGAATGGTGGCTGTCCTCCGGTTTTTCTCCAGCCACCTCCCAGCTCAGACCATTAAACAACATATCTGTCTGGTAATGCGCATACTTTCCTTGGAGCCCGTTCTGCAAATAACGATTGCTCATCATAATTTCCTCCTCACTGTATTCTGTCTTAATAGATTCTGCAAAAACAGTTGAAACCCTTCTTACTCACTGGTCTCGTGTAGGATAACACTTTCAATGTAACGAATATAGCGTTTCAACTCTTTTGCCTACGCTCTTATAATATCTCCAAATACAGACATCTAATATAAAGAATAATAGTAAGCAATAAGTCCATAGCTGTTCCCCATTCTATGCTAAGCATGAGTCGTATCGATGCGAATAATTTATGTATCCCCAAAATAATTTTCGGGATACATTTTCCGCAATTTATTTCATTAAAACGAATGAGATTCGGGTATACTCTTTTTAACTGATACAAGGAGGTGTCGAGATGTTCTATTTGAGTCTGGCAATCATCATTGGGTTCATGATTGTTCATATTTTTACAAATTACATTAAATTTCTTGACCGTAAACCGAAAGACAGACTGATGTCATTTGTATCCGGGGGCTCAATCGCTTACGTCTTCTTGCACCTGGTTCCTGAATTGACCCATTATCAAGAAGTCGCCGAAGATGCTCAATTGCCAGCTTGGCTTGAGAATCTCGATTATGTCACCTACATGGCGACACTTGTCGGAATCGTATTTTTCTATGGCATCAACCAATTAAACGAAAAATCACAGGAAAAAAATGAACAGGAACAAAATATCTCACGGCCAAGCAAATCGGTATTCGCTCTTGAGATTTTTGGTTTCGCCTTATACAACGTGCTGATTGGATATTTGCTGATTGATTTAAGTGGTGAGAATATCGCAGATTATATTATTTACTTCATTGTCTTTTCTTTTCACTTTATTGCCAATAACCGTATGCTGCATTTAACCCACGAAGACTTATATACGAATGTCGGCCGTTGGGCATTGGCTTTCTCAGTGTTAGCCGGCTGGCTTATTTATAACTCGACAGAAACTAACGAACTAAATATTGCTTTCTTTTCCGCATTTCTGACAGGTGGCATCGTGTTGAATATTTTAAATGATGAATTACCAGCTGAGAAAAACAGCAGCTTCCCTTCTTTTATCGCAGGACTTATTTTTATTGCTGTGCTGCTTCAGCTTATTTTGTAAAGAGCCTGTCCAAAACACTCGCACTGGATATAAATACGAGGCATTGACAGATCACAATTGTAAAATTTATGCATCTTTTATTTCGTAAACCACTGTATAGAATAAAATGTATCTTGCTTCAGCTTCAGGTTTAATTTTCAGGTTGAAGTGGTACAAAAAAATGTATGTATTGCAACTAAAAATGTAATCGTATATGAAGTTTCATGAGAGTTTCCAGAGAAACAGTTGATGTCAGAAAAACTGCCTGATTGGGGGAATTTTTGATGAAAATTATTGTAGCAGGTGGTGATGGTTTTTGTGCTTAACCTGCTGCCTTATATCTATCTCAAAAGGGGCATGATATCTCCGTCATCGACAGCACAATCAGAAGGCATATTGTCAAAGAGCTAGGCTCTAATTCAATTACACCCATTGCTGGCCTTGAAGAACGGATAGCTAAATGGCAAGAATTGACCGGCAAAGAAATACTTACATACAAGGGCGACTTACAGGATTTTGATTTCTTAAAAATGGTTTTTGAAACGGAACTGACTGAGGCATTTGTCCATTTTGTTGAACAGCGTTCTGCTTCGTATTCTGTGATTGACCGGGACCACGCCCTGTATACATAGGTCAATAATATTGTTGGGACACTCAATGTCCTCTACGGTATAAAGGACATTGTTCCAAATTGCCATTTGATCGAGCTTGGGACTATGGGAGAATATGGGACGCCCAACATCCCGATTAAAGAAGGGTATTTGGACATTGAACATAAAGACCGAAGAAATGGTCTGCTTTATGATGCAAATGATACAGAAAGCTTTAAAAAATGATTTGTCAGCTAGAAGACCCCCCTTTCCGCCAACAACTGGCACAACAAGCAGTCGCTGACATGGCTGAATTGGACTGGGCTAGCCGCTGCAGAACAAATTCGGGAGCTGTACAGTCAGCTAGCCGAAGCGAAAGCAGAGGAGTCTATCCAAGCCGCGAAATAAGGCTGGCTGGAATTTCCAGAGAACAGGGGAATGTCATGGGAGGCAGAGGAAAATCTCGAACTCCTGTCCAACCCCTTCAATTTACCGCAATCGGTATTTCTAATGCGGCTATAGATATTGGTTCACTCAATTTGCCGTTGCTGCTGCACCCGACTGACCATGGTGTCCTTTTAGTGCTTTCCAATACCATCGCCTATTGCCTAGCAATGGGCAATAGCTATTTGTAAAATTCTCGGATCACTTTTCGGCACGCAGCTAAAGGGAGCTCTAGGCAGCGTTTCGGCTTTTTTCTGCAGGGACTATTCAGCCTGCTGATCAATAACGGGATGTTCCTGGCCTTCAATCTGCTGGTTCAAGTCGTCGGCGTGCCCACTTGGATCCACCATGACCTGGCAAAAGAGCTGGCCATGTTCGCTTCTTTTTCAGCAAGTTTCTTTATGATCAAGTACCTTGTCTTTAGAGACAAAACATGCTGAAATTGAAAACAACAAACCGCCTGTGCCCCCTCCTCAACAGCATCTAGAGGAGGGGGGTCCTCAGATATGCTCCTTATACAATTAGAAAAAATAGTTCTTTAGTTTTAAATTTTCTAGTTAAATTAGTATAAACGTAGTAATCTATACTTAATGATCAAAGCTACACTTACTATTTAGGTTACGCTCATGGTCCTACTAAAATTGAGGAGTGAAACCAGTGAATCCCCTTAGAAAACCCGTGTTTTTGTTACTAGTTGCTGCAACGCTTCTACTTGCAGGATGCGCCATCGACACTGTCACCGTTGCCGAAGAACAGCAGCCAATCGTTTTTGAAAGCCGGGAGCTTCCTGTAGCCACTTCCCCTTCAGAGCTGAGTGTGACCCGTTCCGCTTCACTGTCGGCCGTTGGAGATATCTTGATCCATGAACGTGTCTACAGGGATGCTCAAGCTGCAGATGGCTACAATTTCACTCCCATGCTCCAACGAGTCACACCTTTTCTGGAAACCGCGGATATTACTATTGCGAATTCCGAGAGCATCATCGGAGGCAGCGAAATTGGCCTCTCTTCCTACCCTTCTTTCAATAGTCCCTATGAGGTTGGTGATGCTTTGAAGGATGCAGGCGTGGATGTTGTGACACTCGCGAACAACCATACGCTGGACCGAGGAATTCCGGCGATTGAAAATGCTATCCACTATTGGGATCAAATTGGAATGATCCATACCGGATCCTATTTGTCAGCTGATGACCGCTCGGAAATTACGTTGATAACACGCAACGATATCACCTTCTCCTTCTTGTCCTATACCTATGGAACGAACGGAATTCAGGCGCCTGCTGGAAAAGATTATCTGGTTAACCGGATTGATCCCTTAATCATCCAACAGGATTTGAAGCGTGCAAGAGACGTGTCTGACGTAGTCATTTTAAGCCTTCACTTTGGGGAAGAATATCAAAAAATGCCGAATGCCGAGCAAATTGAACTTGCTCAGTTCTCTGCTAAAAATGGAGCCGACGTCATTTTGGGACACCACCCCCATGTATTGCAACCACCTGAATGGATCAGCACAAAAGATGGACGCAAAGCTTTTGTCATTTATTCGCTCGGAAACTTCCTGTCAGGCCAAGATGAGTTAGATCGGCAAATCGGGGCAATTCTACATCTTGACGTCAAAAAAGAGACAACCGCAAATTCAAGTACCATCACCCTGCAAAATCCAGCTTTCACGACGACTTTTGTTAGAAGTGCCAATTCCAAAGATTACGAAATGGATCTCTTGAAGAACGTAGACTCTAACCTAAACGTGGCTACAAAAGCCCATCTATCTACCTGGATCGAAGACCTGCAATTTATCGAATAAAGCGCACAGAGCCAATTGCTCTGTGCGCTTGTCCTTGCAATCAAAGGGTTTGAACTCCGCGATGATTCGGGTACTTGATATTATCATCAAAAAGGTGGAATGGTTATGCGAATTTCCTGTACGGGCAGCCTGCTCATCTCAATTGTTCTTTCAATCATCTTGACGATTCTATTGAATCTGTTGTTTTTTTAGGTGACATTAACACATCCATTATCATTCGAACGGTAAGGGATGTGTTCTGTTTAAGCTTCTCGAATTTCTACCGCTAATTCCTTGAGGCCTTCCTGAAAAACATGGTGACTTCTAAAAATCTGTCTCACTGTTGCGCTTGATAGATTTTCCATGTATTTTTCCAAATGATTGAACGGCAACTTGTCACCTCCTATACTATGGAAAAGGACGACGTCAGGTAAAAGTGAACTTCTAGAAACAAAATCCTCTGCCAGCTCAAAATTCTCTATTTCCCAATCTGAAATAATCCCCCAAAAAGGTGCCGAAATCGTAACGACTTTGGCAGATGAATTCCCTAGTTTTTCTTCCGTTGAACTGCTCCCACTTAGTTTTCTTGCCGGAATTTGAAGTGAGGATTCCGACAATCATCAATCTACCGATAATTTGCTGTAACGCTTATCTGATCTATAACGTCAGTTACAGGCTGCACTCGTCAAGCGAAAGGAGTGAAAACGATGAAAAAAAACCCAACTGAAGAGGAGCCTGAATTTCCGAGAAGTATCGGCAAACCGTCACAACGCGCGCTTTTGACCGCGGGCTATCTGCGTCTACAGGATTTGACTTCAGCAACCGAGCAGGATTTGCTCCAACTGCATGGCTTTGGCTCAAAAGCGTTGAGCATTCTTCGACCAACTCTTGCTGAGCACGGGCTGAGTTTCAAAGAATGAAATCGGTCCACAAGAAAAGCCCTTCCGAAATCGACTGATTTCGGAAGGGCTTTTCTACAGACTTTTGATCATGCAAATACTAAAAGCTTCATAATGCTCAAAATCAGAATGCCGACAACACCAAAATCAGAGTCACCGAAAGTCGTTCCAGAGAATCCGATATCGCCCATCAAGACTAATAAGATAGCAGGGATAAAACTGATGATCAATCCATTGGCAAACGCACCCATCATCGCACCGCGCCGCCCGCCCGTTACATTCCCAAAGACGCCTGCCGCGGCTCCTGTAAAGAAATGCGGGACCAGTCCCGGTACAATGACACTCAACTCGAGAACCGGAAGAAGGAACATCGCCAGTAATCCAGCTAAAAAGCTGAACAGAAAACCGATGATTACAGCATTAGGTGCAAATGGAAAGACGATTGGAACATCAAGTGCCGGTTTCGTGTTCGGTACCAATTTATCGGCAATCCCTTGGAAAGCAGGAACAATCTCAGCAATTAGCATTCTTACACCCGCGAGGATAATATAAACACCCGCAGCAAATGTAATCGCTTGTATGAACGAAAAGACTAAGAAATTTGAGCCGTTTGATAGTGTTGTTTCAACAAACTCCTGTCCGGCAAACAAAGCGACAACTAAAAAGAACAACGTCATTGTCAAAGATACAGCTACAGAAGTATCTCTTAGAAAGCCTAGCGATTTAGGGACTTTTATCTCTTCAGTCGTTTTTTCTTTGTTGCCAAACCATTTACCAACATTAGCGGAAACAAAATAGCCGATTGAGCCAAAATGACCTACAGCAAAATCGTCACTGCCTGTAATTTGACGCACATATGGTTGCAGAAGTGCCGGAAACAATACCATGCACAACCCGAGAAGAATAGAGCCGACAATGATCAACGGAGCCCCTTCAAGTCCCCCCACTGATAAAGTTACTGCCAGCAGGCATGCCATGAACAATGTGTGATGACCGGTAAGAAATATGTATTTGAACGGGGTGATGCGTGCCAACAAAATATTGGTGATCATCCCAAATACCATGATCAATGCGGTGGACGTCCCGAACTCACTTTGTGCGGCTGCGACAATCGCTTCATTGTTCGGAATGACGCCTTGCACGTTGAACGCGTGGTCGAACATTTTACCGAATATATCCAAAGAGCCAATCAGTACCGCGGCTCCGGCTCCGATAATTACGAATCCCATGACTGTTTTTAACGTTCCAGATACTACATCGGCACTACTTTTACGCTGTAGCAATAGTCCAACGAGCGCAAACAAGCCAATCAAAATAGCGGGTGTTCCCAAAATGTCGTTCATGATTAGTTGTAACACAATATCTCCCCCCTTCCCATTACATTTAAGCTAGGTGTGGCTCTAGTTTTGATTTAATTTCCGGGATGCTCATCATGTTCTCTAAATTGACGATGGTTCGGCTTCCGTCATCCAATTGCCCCATGATATCCGCTGCTCCGATAAAAACATCTGCCTGCACTGATTTAGCTGAAGTCAAATCTGTGTGATCCACTTCCGCTGTTTTTCCTAATTCCTTTAATGCTTTCTTGACATTCAATTCCATAATAAAACTGCTTCCTAATCCGTTTCCACACACTACCATGATTTTCATTCTGTTTCCTCCTTAGAATAGTTATGGATGATCTCCAATAGTTGATCCTTATCCGTCGCTTGTAGCATTTCTTGGATATTAGCTGGTTCGCTCAGTAAATTTGTCAGCTGAATCAAGGCTCGCAGGTGCGAGTCGCTATCAGCAGCAGCTAATACAATAATCAATTGAACGGGTTTATCTGGTGCAAAATCCACGGCTTGTTCAAGCTTCAATAAGCTCATCGATAGTGAACGTACGCCCTCTTCGGGACGTGCATGCGGGATAGCGACCAGCGGGGTGATAACAACATAAGGCCCATTCTTCTCAATAGATTCAACCATGGCTGTTACATATCGCTCTTCAACGGTTCCCAATTCCACAAGCGGACTGGCAGCCAGTTGAATCGCTTCCTGCCAAGTGGCAGAATGTGATTTTAATTGAAGTGTTTGCGTAGTCAGTAGTTCTCCTAACACAGGTTTTTCTGCCTCCTTTACTGCATGTGTATTTGTTCCTGCTGCTTGAGTATACAAAGTTGCCTGCAGTTCTTTTTCCAGTTGAGTCGAGTCATTGATCGTTGCGTATTTAGAAATCAGCTTTATCAATCCTGCAACATCTGAGTCTGGAACTGTGTAGCCGTATAGTTCCTGCATCACTTGCCTATTCAATTTCTGCTTGTCCCGCTCTTCAAGAATTGGCGGGACTACAAACAAGTTAGCCTCTGTTCTCATAAAGACCGATGAAAATACCAGATCATAGTCTAGTGGATACGCTGCTGTGTCCCGGACGGACAGCACATCCAAAAACAGAATGGTCGGAAATAATTCCCGCAGCGTATAATTGAGAATATTGCTTACGCCAATGCCATGAGGGCAAACGACAATCGCTTTTTTTCGGTCATCCAAACGAGTTCCTTGCCTTTGAAGCCAGCCTCCAAAGTAGATCGTAAAATAGGCTACTTCATCTTCCGGCAGTTGAAGGCCAAGTTCTTTTTCCAGAATCCTTAAGGATTTTCGCGTCAAATGCTGAAGTTCTGGATAAATTTTGGACACACGTTCCATCATAGGATTGACATGAGGGAATCCATATTGGACACGGTAATAAGCTGGTTTGAAATGAACATACAGTTGTTCACAAAGTTGCTCTTTATCTTGAAGATGGACAAATGTCAACCGTTCAAACTCTTCTGTCACACGCTGCAACAGCTCATGGAAAACGCGGTCATCTCTTAAAGGTGAACGATCTTTTGTTCGGTTCATGCTGACTAAATGCAAGGTTGCATACAATTTTTCTGTCTGGCTCCATTGAGATTGGAATGCCACTGTATCAATCATTTCGCCAATCAGCAGATATTCCTTTGTTTCTGTAAATGGGATCCAGCTAGGCTCTTGCTCTAATTCCTCACCTTTGCTGATTAATTGATCGGCGGAAAAGAAAAGGTACGCAAGTTCATGGAGACGGTCATCGGTAAAAGTGATCTCCAATTGCGTTTCAATGTTTTCCAATTGCTGATGGACAGCCGCTATGCGGTCTTCAAATCCCCCCCAGATGCACTGAGTAATCATTTGGCTGTTCGAACCATTCAACACCTCATGAAGCAGTTGTTCGATGACAAACCGTTTTACCCGACTATTACCCGTGATGATATAACCAGCTTGCTTGGAATAATGGATGGTTAAATCGTTCTCTTTAGCCGTTTCTTTCAGACGCTGCAGGTCATTCAATATCGTATTTCTTGAAACTCCAGTTGTTGATTGAAAATGAAACACGGACAATAGTTCCTGGCTCAACAGAATCATTAAGTAAATTACTTGCTCTCTATCCTTCTCTGAAAAAACATAACTCCGTTTCGTCTGCTTAACGCTTATTTCATCTTCTCCGATTTTATCGAGTAAAAAGTAGCCGATTTCCCGTTTGTACTGCACTGGATCATAATTTTTAAATTCAAGCCAATCATTGACTTTACTCAAACTGTATTGAATCTGTCTGCGTGTCAGCCCTGTTTGATCTTCAATCTCACTCATTGAAGGAATGGATGAATGTTGCAGGAGCTTTAGTAAAGTGGCACTTCTTTCATCTAAAAACATCCTTTTGTTCCTCCCTTACATTTACAATAGTCTATGTATTTGCTGAAATACATCTTTTTTCAGTCCCAATATTGTTCTTACCCCTGCACAACACTGTACTGTGTACTGTGCATCACTAGTATATAACGACAATATAAAAAACCGCCTTTGAAATCAGTTGCGATTTCAAAAGCGGTTTTTGAGTACCCGAATGTGATTACTTATTTTTCAATACTGCTTCCAGAAGGTCCGGGTAATTGGTGAACATCCCCGTTACGCCCCAGTCGATCAAGCGCTCCATATCTGCACGTTCATTGACCGTATAGGGATGGATCAGAAGCCCGTGATTTCGTACCTGCTCCACATAGGCTCGGTCGATTTTCGTATGACTCATGCCCACTCCAACAGCATATCCTTTAATGTAACTAAGCTCAACATCTGAAATCATCGCTGGTTTTGAATAAGAAATCAGTTGAACCAATGGAATTGCAGGGTCCAAGCTTTGCATTGTCAGCAAACTTTCCTGACTGAAGGACTGTATAAGAACTTTACTTGACTGTGCATTTTGTCCACTCAACTTATACTTTTTCAAGACCCTCACAAGTTCTTTCTCCATTCCTGGATAAACATCCGGAGCTTTTGTTTCAATGTAATAACGGGAACCTTTGCCGAAAGTTTCAATCACTTCCTCAAGAGTTGGCACTTGTAATCCTTCATACTCCGTCCCAGCTTTTTCAGGATAGGCTGCGTTAAACCAAGAACCCGCATCCAATCTCTTGATTTCAGCGAGCGTCATGTCTTTAACATAGCCTGAACCATCAGTTGTTCGATCAACTTTCTCATCATGCATTGCAATTAGAACGCCGTCTTTTGTCATCTGCAGATCGACTTCTATATAATCACCATGCATCCCTTTGCTTATTTCATAAGAAACTAATGTATGTTCTGGGGCATGGCCGGATGCTCCTCGGTGTGCGATATTCAAAAACCTATTGGCATTAATCTCAGCTTCTTTTGTCTGGCCCCATGCCACCGTTGAATTCATTGAGACAGCTGTAACGAACAGCAATAATACCAACAAGCTAAACGAAAATTTCTTCAAATGCTTCATCTCCCAGTTTTTATTTGGTACGACTTCCGGAATACCTATCCGGTGATTCTCAAATGCCTTCATCGCTTACTATATCCATTAAAGCTGAGTAATTGGGAAACCTCACAATAACTTAACGGGATTTTTACAGATGCTTTACAGTAGCAACCTTATTTTCCACTCCATATCTCAATTGCGTTTCTCAAGTTCCGATAGACCGAAATAGACATTGAAGAAATTGATTGAGAATCCTTGAACGGCAACCGCTTTGGCTGTGCAGTAAAAGATATTTACTAGCAAAAATGAGTTCAACTTCCTAAATTTCTTCTTTCTACGGATGCACCCTGGGACCTATCTAAATTTTCGAAATTTCTTTTTATTCGTGATTCATTTATACTGGATATACAGTAAGTTTTTCTCGATTCCAGATTGTGAAAATTCCAGAACCAATTATTGCTGGGGGGAGAGAGTAGAAATGTCGCGGCAGTCCTATCGCAAAGAAAAAAATCAGCTAATTTATACACAGCAACACCTCGCCAATGAGCGCACCTATCTGGCTTGGATCCGCACTGTCATCTCGATTGTTGGGGTCGGTTTTCTGGCGACCAGCCTGCATTTTACAATGGGCGTCACACGCAATACCTTTGTTGATCTTTTCACTGTCGCACTTGGTATTTTTGCCTGTATTTTCGGGCTGACTGTTATTTTTTCAGCAACCCAAAACTATAAAAAGAAGCGCCAGCAAATCATCAATGACACTTTCACACCATCGAATATGCACATCACTTTGATTTCTTCGATGCTTGCCGTAATAATCATCATGGTCATCATCTACTTTTTCATGATTATGTAAGCTGCACTTACAACACCCTAGTTTCACGGCAAAGGAGCACATATGATGGATCCATTAGATATTCTCGAAAATTTACATAAGGTCAAGCCCGCTTTCCAACCGATTATCAGTGCAGTCAAGCATAACGTTATCGGCTATGAAGTTTTGGGGCGATTCCAATTTGAAGGCAGTTGGATTAGCCTCGGCGACTTTTTTCACGACAGCGATGTACCGGATGAATACAAAGTCGAAGTCGATCAACACCTATTGAAACTAGCGATCACCCAAATGCTCGATTCCGAGAATGATGGCTTGCTTTTCATCAACCGCAACGCCAAGCAACTGCTGATCAACAGCGGTGAAGATTTTCTGGAAACCTTGAAGGTATACGCAGAAAAAGGCTTCTCTATGAACAGGATTGTACTGGAAATTACCGAACACGATTTTGATGAAGACTTCGACGTGCTGGAGCATTTATTGATTTACTACAAAACTTACGGCATCCAGATTGCCGTTGATCATGTGGGCGCAAAAAGCTCCAATATCGATCGGATCCACCAGCTTCGACCGCATATTTTAAAAGTCGATACTAGTTTTGTCCGGAATTCCAATCCCGAAGCTTTCCAGGATGTCATCCAAATCTTGTCTGTGCTAGCCCGACGAATTGGCGCCAAACTTTCTTATGAAAACATTGAAGACAATTACCAATTATATTTTGCATGGAAACACGGAGGCCATTATTATCAAGGGTTTTATTTGGCAAAGCCGGATTTTGAACTACCAGTGAACGGTTGCATCCCGTTTGATGTAGGAGAAAAGATCAAAGCTTTTGTCCAGCAGGAAAAATCGATGGTGGAAAGACGCTACGCTTTTACCCATAGACGTGAAGAAAAAGTAAAAAAGTTGCTGTCCAAATGGAAAGGTCCAGAAACCGCAGACCGTTTTATCGAAGCTGTGGCTGAAGATTTTAAAGAAGAAAGTTTCCGCTTTTACATTTGCAATAGCGATGGCCAGCAAGTGTCGTCCAACTTCAGAAAATACGGCGACCGATGGGCTTTAGAGACTGATCAAATCGGTTCGCATTGGGCTTTTCGTCCTTATTTCCTAGAAAACACCATGCAGATGAAAACCTGGCATAAAGGGATTTTGTCAGATGTCTATTCGGATATTGAAACAGGTGAAATGGTTCGTACATTCAGTTATCCTTTATCAGAAGACTGCTATTTATTTATCGATATCAGCAACGATTTTATTATTGAAAGAGATTATTTGCTGTTTCAATGAATGCTAAAATAGCAGTATAGTAAATTTTTTTGAAAAAAAGAGAAAAAATATTATATAGTCCCTACAAAATTCTTTGAAGTTGCAAATTTTTTGACACTCATTATCTAAGAAAAAGTGCTGACCAAAATCGGCATCTCTCATATGCAGACATTGATCATTGGTTTATGTGGGATCTCCTATATAGAAACCACTGTCATTCATCACCTGACAAAGATCCTGATGGTACAGCTTTGATAGGTTGCAGTACAGTCGTTACCGGTTTGCGTGCAGCTGCTGTCCGCAAGAAAACCTATTCTGATCTGTAGTTTGATGAAAAAACACAAGCTTCGGCCACCCTGCAACAAGCACCAAACGAATACATTAACTGAATGAATGTAACCGCTGTTCTGCACTGCAGCGAATATTCGGAAAAACAGGAAAAACCTCTCCAATGTAACTTGGAGAGGTTTTTTTATAGAATCGGACTTTTCATGAAGTTATCATCTTTTCTGAAGTTCCCCATGACTTCCATCGTTTCGCTGATGCTGACAAAAGCCTGTGGATCAATTTTTTTGATTAATGGCCGTACAAATGCCAATTCGTGGCGGCTGATAACGCTGTAAAGGACTTTCACTTTAGCCGCTGAATATGCGCCTTCGCCGTCCACTACGGTGATGCCCCGATATAGGTTATCGAGCAGTTCTTTTTTAACAGCATCTCCTTGATTGGTCACGACCATCAAGCTTAGTTTGATATGACGCGTATGGACACGGTCAAGCACTAGACCCGAGATATAGATCGAAGCCATTGTGTACATTGCCAATTCCCATGAAAAAACAAAACCTGATACAAAAACGACTGTACTATTCAGTCCAAAAACAAGTGCGCCCAGCGGAATATCTCGTTTTCTCGACAGCAAGAGGCCAATTACGTCAAATCCGCCAGTCGAACTATAAAAGCGAATAATGATGCCGATTGCTGCTCCTGCGATCACACCACCGAAAACAGTAGAAAGTAATGCGTCTTCGGTCAACTTAACGACAGGAATGTATAGCATTGAAACCGATGTTACAACAACAGAAAACAAGCTATTAGCGATAAAGGTCTTGCCAAGTTTCATCCAGCCGACAACGAGGATTGGGATGTTCAAAATAATCATCCAAAGTCCCGCATTCAAAGGCGTTACCAATCCTAGCATCATCGCAATACCGGTCACTCCACCCGCCAATACTTCATGTGGCAGTAAAAACATATTAAACGCAATTCCGAGAACAATCGAAGAAACAAAAACAAGTAACAATCTCGTCCATTTATTCATAACTTAACTCCAATCCTAAGGTGCCCCTTAGTCATTCTATTTTGCTCACCCCACAAAAAAAAGCCGTGCATCTGCACGTCACCTTAAGACTATTTATTATTATGCATTCTTTTACTTTTCAATAAAAACTACGACAATGCGAATAAATTGTTCTTTTTATAGTGGACCAATGTTTCATATTATAGTAGCTTACAGGACAAGAATGCAAGCCTTTCTTCTTATGTTTTGTATCTTTTTTCAAACACAGAAAAACTGCATCCAAACATCTGTATCTTTACTCCTCTTCTTCCAGTTGACGAATAGCTTTTTTCAATTCCACTTTTTCCTCCCCTTTGATTTCAGGATAGTGCGGATTGATTTTTTGTAGCATTTTGATCATCACTTCTGAAACGATATAACGTGTAAACCATTCGTCGTCAGCCGGCAGAGCATACCAAGGTGCGTGTTCTGTTGACGTATTATTCAGTAAATCTTCAAAAATCCCTTGGTATCCATCCCAATGCTTACGTTCTTTTACATCGTTAAACGAAAACTCCCAGTTTTTCTCTGGATTTTTCATACGTTCGAGCAACCGGCGGCGTTGTTCACCAAAAGACATATTAAAAAAGAATTTAACCACTGGAAAGCCATTTTCAACCATATAGCGTTCAAAATCGTTGATCTGGCGGTAGCGGACATTCCAAATATTCTCATCGATCAGTTCGTCTGGAAGTGGTGTCTCCCCAAGCAAATCATGAACTCTTGGCGCAATCACTTCTTCATAATAAGAACGATTTAAAATACCAATTTGACCTCTTGCCGGCATTCCTTCACGAAATCGCCATAAATAATCATGGGCAAGTTCTGTTTCAGATGGTTTTTTAAACGAAGTCGTCTTTAAACCTTGTGCTGTCAAAGTCGAAAAGATATACGTGATGGCTTCATCTTTTCCAGCTGCATCCATTGCTTGTAGTACTACAACGATTCCCTTTTCTTCTTGGGCATGTAGTTTCATGTGTAGTTTCTTTAGTTTTTCGAGGCTTTCAGGGATCAATTTTTCCTTGAGTTCTTTTTCACTGTATTTGTCTTGAGTTGTCGTTGGGTAATCAGCAAGCTTTATTTTCTTATCTTTTTGAACTGCATATTTATCGGTATTCATACTCATCCTCCTAGGTGCTGTTCAATACTATAGCAAATCGGCTATTTCTTTCTATACCCTATAGCGGAACAAGTCTAACAGATTAGTAAAGAACCGCAATTCCAAATGAGGATTGCGGTTCTTTACTAATCTATTCCATTTCACCCTCAACGGATACCTGCCATTCGATTCCAAATCGATCGGTCAGACTGCCGTACAATGGGCTCCAGAAAGTCTCCTGCAACTCCATGCTGACCTTGCCTCCTTCAGACAGCTTGTTAAAAACGGTCTGCGCTTCCTCGATTTCATCGAACAGTACAGTCACTGACATATTGTTGCCTTTTTGAAACGATGGCATCCCCATTCCTGGAGGGACGTCAGAAATCATTCATGTATCCCCATTTTCCATGTTGATCTGCGCATTCATCACCATATTCTTCACTTCATCGGGCATGCCTTCTGAGTCCGTCTCCTGCGCTTCACCGTAAGTCATGATTCCTACTAATTCACCACCTAGCACATCCGTATAGAAATGTGCCGCTTCCTGGCCATTGCCTTCAAAATTCAAATAAGGAAACAATTTCGTAATCATCATTACCCTTCTTCTGAATTTTTTTATTTGTTTTGCTGCAGTTCCTCTAAATACTCCTCCAAGCAATCATAGGGTTGAGCCATCCCTTCAATCGCCTGTATATCGATTACTTTTTGCAGTCCTTCTTGTGAATCAAACTTCGTGGAAGAAACGACTTTACATCCAGTCCCTTCTACAGAAAAATCCATTGTGATTAGCATAGTCGGCCTATTCACGACTTCATTTTCCTGTTCATCGGAAAAGGCATCCACATAAATAAGGCGGTCTGGGGCATTAATTTTTCGATAAATGGATTTCTCCCAGGATTCTTGGCCTTCAGGTGAACGCATACAATAATGCCAGGTGCCGCCGGGTTTCACTTCCATTTATATAAACAGTTGTATCCCAGCCGGTTGGCCCCCACTAGCGCGCTGTATGATCAGGTTCTACAAACATTGAAAATACAAGTTCCTTCGTCGCATCAAAAGACCTTTCCATGATCAGTTCCAGTCCCCCGACTTTTGAAGAAACCTTATTTGCAGACATCGTAAATCCTTCTTGTATTTTAATTGATGCTAACAGCTCAGAAACAGTAGAAGCAAAGACTTCCCCCTTTTTTATACTCCTATTCACATGAACTACTCTAACTCAACACCCTTACCCGTCGTTTGAAGTGGAGACTTCTTTCGGCAACTGTTAAAACTTAATGATGATTCGTGAGGAGTCACCTTTCGCCAAAATATCGAATCCTTTGTTGACTTCATCCAGTGTGATGTAATCTGTAATCAATTTATCGACAGGCAAGCGGTCTTCTTGAAATAACTTCATGTACCGCGGAATATCACGGCTTGGTACACAGCTGCCCAGATACGATCCTTTAAGTGTTCGCTCTTCAGCAGTCAATGATACATACGGAAAAGAAAATTGGTGTTCCGGATGGGGCAATCCTGTCGTGACTGTTGTCCCACCTCGCTTTGTGATGGCGTAGGCGACATCCATTGCCGGCACAGCCCCTGCGGTTTCAAAAGTATAATCCAGCCCGCCACCTGTCGCTTCCCGAATCTGTTCAATAACATCCGGATCTTTGGAATTAAAAACATCTGAGGCACCTAATTCTTTCGCTTGTTTTAATTTCTTTTCATTGATATCTACCGCCACAACGCGACTGGCGCCAGCTGCAATTGCACCAAGCAAAGCACTGAGCCCAACACCACCGAGACCAACGACTGCAACAGTGCTTCCGAGCTTAATGGCGGCGGTATTGACAACTGCCCCAACACCCGTAATAACCGCGCAGCCAAAAAGTGCCGCTTTTTCGAACGGAATGTCTTTATTCACCTTAACGACTGAATTTATTGAAGTGACGGCATATTCCGAAAAAGCGGATACGCCCACATGATGATTGATGATTTCCGTATCTGTGTGGAGGCGATTCCCACCACCCAGCAAGGTCCCCGCCGTATTGGCAGCAGCCCCGGGTTCACATAAGGCAGGACGCCCTTCCCGGCACGGGCCACATTGCCCGCAGCTTGGTACGAATACACAAGCAACGTGATCACCTGGTTCTAGGTCAGTGACACCTTCTCCTACTTCAATGATCACGCCAGCTGCTTCGTGACCAAGAGCCATTGGCAACGGCCGTGGCCGGCTGCCGTTCATCACCGATAAATCGGAATGGCATAAACTCGCTGCTTTTATCTGGATCAACACCTCTCCTCTTCCTGGCGAATCCAATTCTACTGTCTCAATTTGAATCGGTTGGCTCGTTTCGTAGGGAGTTGAGGCTCCGATTTCCCGTAATACCGCTGACCTGACTTGCATATTTCCACCCTCTCCTCAAATCAAATTTTCAAATCTTACTATAAATTGAAATCGATGAATTTCACTTCCGCCATTTCTTCAATAGCACATTCGATTTCTTTTTTCCTGCGCCTCTGTTCTATACTTTGCTTTACGGAATATGTTCATAGCTGCTAACCAACACTACTTTGATCCAGACACCTCCTGTATCAAGCACATTCGCCCGTCTCCAAGTAGCGATAGGCTTTGCTTTCACACTCTTGAAGAGGGAGACTTCTTTCGGAAAACGTTAAATAAGTACAGTTTTGTTTCAAGCTTCATTACTTAATAATAGTATGCTTTTTTAAAAAATTGTCAATATTCTGTTAACTAAAATACTTTTTAGATGAATGATTTGTTTGATTTATTGATAGTGGCCAGATGCATAGAAGCAGCAGTTCAGCCAAGACCATTGTGCAAAAAAAACTTTTTTTCAAACGAACTTGTAAGTTCAAAAAAACCTCTCTACGGGATATCCGTAAAAAGGTTCTTCCAAATTAATTCAGAATTATTCAATTTTCTTTGAAATACACGAAATCCCATCATCTGTCATCAAGAAACCATGACAGTCCAACAACACTTCTCTAAGCGCACCGGAAACCCGCGAAGCATCATAAGCGCAGACCGAAATCGCTTTAATATGTGGAATAAGCTGATTAACTGCACTTTCATATTCTTTAATATCCTTTGTGATTTCCATTTCATCCCGCCACTCGATGTGTCCCCAGGTACGGAATGTCAGTTCTTCTTCCACAAACGGGCTTACCGAGTCAAAGAAGTAGGCCAGGATTGTAGGCGGATGGAAGTTTCCATTTCGCCAATAAAACGTAAAATTATTGACGTAGTGAATGTTCTTCAGCTGTTCTTCGGAAACCAGCTCTCCTACACGCTTGAGGATTTTTGGATAGAGGCGTTCATTCTCAACGAATAGAATCCGGTCCCCCTGCTCGATACCTGCAACAATATAAGAAACAGCATTGTCAATATAAGGCGCAGGTTCTTCCACATAATAAAGAACGTGGGCACCTTCAGACGTCTGTAGAATATCCTGAATGTCTGTAATCTCTTTTTCCAATTGTTGATCTCCTTTAAACATAGTAAGTTGTCCTCTGTTTAGATTGTCTTTTTCACTCTGTTTACTATACACAATTATGAAATTAAAAGATAATACAAAGCTGTCTCACTCATTTAGAAGATCCGCTACTGGCTCATCTCATAACGCTTCCTCCGGAAATTTTAAGGGACTCTCCTACAATATTTTGAGCCGCATTTGTCAATAGAAAGGCGATGGTATGCGCCACTTCCGATGCAGTTGACAAGCGTCCTGACGGAATGCCTTTTTCCGTATTTTCCAGCTCTTCTTCAAAGCTTGTCCCGTTTCTCTGCGCTTTTCCATGCAAGCTGTTTCGTGCCATTTCTGTATCGACATAGCCCGGGCATACAGCATTGACCCGGATACCACGTGCAATAGCTTCCACTGCCATCGATTGAGTCCAGCCAACAACTGCAAACTTACTCGCCGAGTACGCAGTGTTGCCATAGGTCCCGCGCAATCCTGATAAGGAAGCCAGATTGACAATGTCCCCTTCCCCATGCTCCAGCATCTTCCGATACACTTTCTGTGTCAGCAGAAAAGTTGACATGAAGTTCAGGTTCATCATTTCCTCAATGAACGATTCATCAAGTTCTTCGACAAGCTTGCCTCCTGAAACACCCGCAGAGTTCACCAAGCCATTTACAAAGCCCAGTTCGCTTTCGGCATATTCAACAAGCCGTATTCGATCTTCTTCTTTGGTTAAATCAGCTTCCAGCATACACAGTCTGTCTACTGGCATTTGTTGGAGCAACTCGCCTTTCAACTTTTTCAGTTTTTCTTTGTTGCGGCCGGTGATGGTAATACGTGCCCCCATCAAAGCCAATGTCTGAGCTGTCTCAATGCCTATGCCTCCTGTTGCACCTGTAATCAATACATGTTTATGCACCAATGCTTTATTCGAAAATATAGTCATACAACAACCTCCTTTTAGATATGTTTTTCTTTTCCCACTTGCTCCCCTAATTTAAACCTGCCATTCTTTGGCCAACAGCCACATCCGGAACAAGCAAGTCCCAAACATGCAAACTGCTACTTTTCCTGTATATAATACAAGTAAACGTTCAACATGAGCAAGGAGTGCTAGTGTATGGAAAAATCAATTCGACAGTTAGACTTAGATGACCTGCATCTTTTGGAAGCAATGGAGACAGGCATTGATGATGATTACATTCTCAGAGTATACAGCCGCATATCCAGTGGCTCTAGCCGTATGTATGGCCTATTTCAAAATGGACAACTGGCAAGCGTCGGAGGCTACACGATTTTCGCTAAACAATACGTTATGCTTGGCAGAATGCGCAGTGATTTACGCTTTCGCGGAAACAATTTATCCACGCAATTGATGGCTCATATTATGAATCTAGCCTTTAAGCTTCCCGCCATCCAATGGATTGGTGCAAATACGCAACAGGAGAATTCATCTGCTCGGCGCGTCATAGATAAACTGGGCCTTGCAGAAGTTTCCAAACTCTACAGCGCCATTTCGCCTGACGCTTCCACACTTGAAACAGGTGCTGCTGCCTGGGAGCACGTCAATGAAATTCCACAAAAAAAGGCATGGATAAATCGGCTGTATATCGACACTGGAGCTGTTTTTCCTTATGAATGCTATTACACATTTCCAGCTTCGGAAGAATTATTTGTCGATGCCAAGCTGGCACAATGGTCTTTTTTTGAAAACAAGCAAAAAGATCGTGTACTGATTACAAAAAAAGATTATAAACGACAATACTATCTGCACATCGTCTATCCATGGGATGATCTCATGGAGCAGCTGGGATTATGGGAAACCATTTCAATGGCACAGCGCCAATTAAGTGAAAAAGTAAAAGCCAATGCACTACTGTGGATGGACCTAAGCCCTGAACAGGTCAGCAAGTTGCCCTTCCATCACAACTTTGACCTACCTTCTCCATGGCTATTGTATGGTACTGATCGTCTCAGAGAGCAGTTTGACTCTACTTCTATTTAACTGAGAAAAGCGAGCCTCCTCTTTTGGAATTTCAAAAGAGAAGGCTCGCTTTTCAATTTATATCTGTAGAGCGTGAAAGGCTTAGGTGCCTTCTGTCATTTCGTTTTCGCGGTCGATTCTTTGCTGCGTTGCTTTCAGCTTAGTTAATTCATCTTCCGTTAAGAATTGAACTTTGTAACCGACCAGCGCCATGATGATTCCGATAATTGGCACTGTGTAATTGAGTACCGCATAAGGAGCGTAAGCAAATGGATGGACTGCTAAAGTCGCCAGAATAAAAACTCCACATGTGTTCCATGGGATAAAGGGAGAAGTCAAAGTTCCTCCGTCCTCAAGGGCACGCGACAGGTTTTTCGAATGTAACCCTTTATCCTGATAGGCTGTCGCATACATTCTTCCTGGTAGCAGAATAGAAATATACTGTTCTGATGCCGTAGCATTTGTGAAAAAAGCGGAAACAATTGTTGCTACAATCAGACTTCCAGCAGATTTCGCTACTTTCAAAATCTGTTCGACAATGGCCTTTAACATTCCAGTTTGTTCCAATATACCGCCAAGAACCATTGCGAAAATGGTCAGTGATACAGTGAACATCATAGAGGCAATGCCCCCGCGGTTAAAAAGCTCATCGACCATTTCGTTGCCAGAGACAATAACAAAGCCGTCATGTAGCGTATTGACTGCATCTCCGACATTTCCTCCCTGCACAAATATCTGACACATAAAGCCAAGGAACACACCGATTATCAGCGCAGGCAAAGCCGGTACTTTCATTGCCACTAGAACTACAATAGCTGCAGGTACCAATAGCAACCAAGGTGAAATAATGAAATTGCTGTCTAATGCAGATAAAATCCCTTGGATGTTCTCTTGATCAATCGCCGTTCCGCCAAATTGCCGACCAAGAAAAAAATAAACAATTAACGCAATAACCAACCCTGGAACTGTCGTATACATCATATGTTTGATGTGTTCAAATAAATTTGTATTGGTGATACCAGCCGCTAAATTTGTAGTATCTGACAACGGCGACATCTTATCACCGAAATAGGAGCCCGAGATAACCGCTCCTGCCACCATTGCTGCTGGAATTCCCATACTGATTCCAATCCCCATACCTGCTACACCTATTGTTCCCATTGTCGACCAAGAGCTGCCGATTGCGAGCGCAACGACCCCACAAATGATACAAATCGTCATTAAAAATAAAGAAGGTGTAATGATTTGCAAACCGTAATAAATCATTGTCGCGATAACGCCACCGCCAATCCAAGAGGCAATAATCATTCCGACGACTATAATGATTAAAATCGCAGGAAGAGCAAGTCGGATTCCTTTATATGCTCCTTCTTCAATCGTTTGCCATTTATAACCGAGACGCCAAGCGATAACTCCAGCAACTATAGCCCCTATAGCCAATGGGACGTGCGGGCTGCCTTCAAACACAATAATGGTGATTGCCATTGTCGCAATCATGATGATCAATGGGACAAGTGCCAATAAAAAGGGTATTTCGATCTCCTGCTGATTTTTTTTCATTTATGTATCCCCTTACTTTTTAAGTATTACTTCATATTACAGCAAAATTTGAAATAATCTATATATATTTGAATACTGGTTCTTCTGAGAAATGTATTTTTAGCTACAGGTTTCAGAAAAGACTGTCAGACAATACGAAAACAGCCGTCTCTTTTATAGAGACAACTGTTCACCTATAAGAAGTGAATTTCTATCTGTTGCTACGGACGCTTTGTCTGTAGCAGACAGGCCATCACTATCGATACTTAGTACATTGTAGAGATTGGACTCTCTTTTTCATATTGCTTTGAGCGCGGCCAGCACAACAAGTTAGGAAAAGAGCGCTCGGCTTTTTTCCTAGTCCACTGATTCGCCGACGCTGGTAAAACGAATGAAAATGGAGATCTTTAGTTTTTACTGTGCTAGGAACTCAATTAGTGTAGGCTTCTACGTTGCTTAACGATTAAAGCAGAACATAGTGACGGTCTGATTTGATCGATCTTTGTGGTTAGGATTCTTTTTGTAATGCAAGATAAATCTCAGCTTCAAAAAACTTACGACGATGATCAGCTGATCTTCTTTTAGATAATATGCCGTTCTCAAAAACACGATTGCATAAATAAAACGGAGCCTCGACGTTGTCTACCACTTGCCAGTTACCGTGGAGAGACTGTTGACTACCAAAACTCACCACAAAGTTTTGTCCATTAGGCAACACAGGATACTTGCACTCTACTTTGGCTGACGTCTTACTACTGGGCAGTTTTTTTGATATGTCCATAATCAACACTCCCTTGTACTAAATAATTATTACAGTTGTCCTGTAGACTGCTCTTTTTCCGTCCAAGCCAAAACCAAAGCGGCTGAAACGACGTGCAATAGCAGTACTTTTCAAGTATTATCTACTTTTATCGCTCTTTCTTTAAATACCCGAACCGCAAATATATTCAAACGCCTAAACAGTGTCTCATTTCGACACAGTACGGACATGTCTAAGTGTTTCTTCCTAACTGAAGAGTGGTATTTAAAAAAAGAACAGAATTGTTTTGTGGCAAGAACTAAAGGATCCACTGACTGGTGTTTCATTTAGATTGATCAATAAAGCGTTATAATTTGTACGGAGGTGCACCATGAGATTCCTGGAATATTGGATTTACCTATTATTGTCTATTTCTAAATTTTTTCTATTCAGCTTGTATGCAGGAGCTGAATTCCCTTTCAGTTTTCTCGTCCTAAATCTAGCTTCAATTGTCGTCTTGTCCAGTTGGACGCTGTTATTGAGCAGTAAAAAAAGGAGATGGATTTTAGTAGTATTGTTATTTTTACACAGCACACTGCTCGTTTCAGATCTTTGGTATTATCGCTATTTTGACGATTTGCTTTCCATCGCACTGCTTTCTGACATCACGCAAATGAGTGACGTGGGTGGCGGATTCCTGACATTGATCGAAGTGAAGGATTTTCTCTTTTTCGCTGATTTATTGATTTTTTCTTTGATCCTCTTCGCCCTTCGGAATAGACGGGACACGGCAACTCAGAAGCGAAAAAGGCTCTTTGCCGGAACTGGCTTCGCTCTTGGACTCGCATTTTTTGTGATTCCTGTGGCCGCCAGTTATATCAACGAAGAAAAATGGTTGGTTGATGAGCCTATTTCTAATATACGCGAATATTACCAGCTTGGATTTTGGGGATATCACGGCTTGGATTTCGCACTAGGCGCTGCTTCTCTTTTGAAAAATGATACAGTGACTGCGGAGGAAGAATCTCGTATTCGAGAGCTAAATCCCGATACCCCTTCAACTGTATCCGAATCAGAACAACCGAATATCATCGTCGTCCAATTAGAATCTTTCCAAACCTCTGTAATCGGACATCAGGTGAATGAGCAGGAACTGACTCCTCATTTAAATGCATTAAAAGAAGAAACTTTGTTTTTCCCGTCCTTCTATCATCAAACGCATGAAGGTAGGACATCCGATGCTGAATTTAGTACACTAACTTCCCTATATCCATTGAAATCAGGTTCAGTTTACACGCAATATGCCAATAATGAGTTCGACGCTTTGCCAGAACTGTTGAAAAAAGCTGGCTATGATACAGCCGCAATGCATGCTTTCGAGAAAGATTTCTGGAATCGCGACGATTTCTACCAAAACATTGGCTTTGATCATTTCTTCAGCCAGGCAGATTTTCCAGACAATCAAAAAATCGGCATGGCTTTAAACGATGAAGATTTCTTGACCACTTCCATTGAATTGGCCGAACAGCTAAAAGAGCCGTATTTTGCCTTTATGGTTGCCTTGTCGAGCCACACTCCTTATGAAATACCAGAGGAGTTGGAGCAGCTGGATTTGACTGGTTATGAAGATCCCTTGTTAAAAGGCTATTACGAAACCATTCATTATGTCGATGGGGCTGTGGGAGTGATGATTGAAAAACTAAAGGAGAAAGACATGTGGGATGATTCCCTCATCGTTTTCTACGGTGATCATGACAGTGGACTGACTCAGCCCGGCAGTGAAATGGCGCAGGAGCTGGGTGCGGAAACCGAGGTTGAGTTGTTCGAACTCGATCGCCAAGTACCTCTTTTCATAAAAGAACCTAATATGGAAAAAGGCAGCACGGTTGACAGCAGTGGCGGGCAAATTGATATTGCGCCAACCATCCTTGACATTGTGGATATTAAGCCGCCTTATATGCTCGGTCAACCTTTGCTGGATGACGACAGCAACTTGACGATTTTCCGTGATGGCGCTTTCCGTTACGAGGAATTTTATTTTGAGCCCAATTTGATTTTACCTGTTGGAAGCGGAACTTGTTACGAAATCGCTTCAGGCGAGAAAGTTGAAGCTAATCAATGCAGGTCGCATATTAAAAAGGCTACCGAACGGCTCCGCATATCTGATTTGATTATCCAGAAAAATGCTTTACAAGAAATCTCAAATAGCAAAAAGTGACAGAAAACCATCTTCGTGAACAAACGGAGATGGTTTTTGTGGGTAACTCGAGGTGCTTCGATGTCTTTTATCAGATTTCCGCTATATGATGGAATTACAAAGAACCGATTTGTTATTTCATGGAAAAGGGTGATAGCTATGAGAGCGCTGACAAAAACTATACTATTGCTTACTCTTCTCGTTTTATTGAGCGCATGCAACAGCAATTCGCAAGGCAATGGAGCAAGTGCTGGCCAATTGAACGACGGCAATCCGGCACCTTCTTTTGAATTAATGGATTTGAAAGGCAATCAACAAAACCTCGCCGATTATGAAGGCAAAAAAGTTTACGTGAAATTTTGGGCATCTTGGTGTTCGATTTGTTTGTCAGGCATGGAAGAGCTGAATACATTAGCCGGCGAAGAAAACGATTTTGAGGTATTGACTATAGTATCCCCCGGCTCTAATGCTGAAAAAAACACCGAGTCCTTCGCTAAATGGTTTGAAGGGTTTCCGAATGCCGAAAACATTATCGTACTGCTGGATGAAGGCGGCACCTTCTTCGATGAATATGGCGTAATCGGCTATCCGACTTCTGTCTATATCGGATCAGATGGAACGCTGGTCAAAAGCCAGACTGGCCACTTCAGCAACGAAGAAATCAAAGCAAGTTTCGAAACAATCCAATAATGTTCGCAGGGACAACCGCATTCTTTGCAAGCCAAGAGGCGAGCTGAATGCGGTTGTTCGCTGTATAACGCTATACTACAGAACCACGTCCTGTCTAAATGAAAGAAAGAGGCGAACGCACTAAGATGAAGCGATTGAACAACTATTCCTGGATTCGAAATCCGCGGACAAGGAAGTGAATTACCGAGCCTATCAACAAATTCTTATCTTGACCGAAAAAAAGTCGATTGGGCTTACGAAGTCTGGGATCAATTGCTTGAAGATTTGAGCCATCCGAACAATCACCAGTGCTCCAGGGCTGCCCAGTATTTGGCCAACTTGGCCAAGAGTGAACCGGAAAACCGAATTCTTACAGATTTCGCCTTCCTTTGGCAAGTGACAAAAGATGAAAAGTACGTTACTGCGCGACATAGCCTTCAGTCTATATGGAAAGTGGCACTCGCAGGACCTGACCACAAAAGTATAGTTCTCAGCCACCTAATCGAACGTTTCAACTGTTGTGAAGATGAAAAGAACTTTACACTCATTCGTTCGGACATTCTGCAGGGTATGTGACAGCTGTATGATGAAACGCTTGACCAACAGATTGAGCAGGTCGCCCTGGACTTGATCGAAAGAGTGGAAGATCCGAAATACACGAAAAAGTACACAGCCATCTGGAAATGAAAATAAGTCGCAACCGAAGGAATTCTTTCGGTTGCGACTTATTTTTTTCAGGAACCTATTTTGTTAATTTTTCGTTATAACTTTAAATATTCTCAGGAGGCTTTTTTCAACATATATACCTACAGTTCATTTGAAAGCTTTGGTACATTTACCTTGCTCAGACCCATTCTGTTTCTGCTACTGGCCGTGGCGCTACTTTTGTTCATAGCACTGCTGATTCCTAAAATCCGTATGAATCTGCTCAATAGAATTGCAGTCATCAGCTTGTCGGTTGAGAGCGTAGTTGTCGGAATACAGGTCGTTTATTATCATGCGATTATCGTAGATGAGATCGGTCTAGGCGGAGATACCGTTTCTCTTTTCCTTTTTCTTGCCATCGCTCTTTTTGGTCTATTGAATCCTCTTCTCTATTTATTAGCCTCCAGAAGAAACATATTTTCTAAAACCTGAGCATTACAATAAATAAAACCCGATGCCCATGATGAGGTAGGCCGCAAGCAAGGTCAAGCCTTCAAACCAGTTCGACTCACCATCATTCATAAAATTAATGGCGGGGAATACTGCGGTAATCATAGCTAGCAGTTCTAAAATCGTGAAAACCAACGGCATTTGCTGCGGCATGAAAAGGGAAATGAGCACCAGTATCGGAGCAACGAACATAGCGATCTGCAGCGTGGAGCCGATGGCGATTTCTACGGCCACATCCATCCTGTTCTTCATGGCCATGATCAGTGCGAAAGCATGTTCAGCCGCATTTCCGACAATCGCGACGATAATGACACCGATAAACAATTCAGACCAGCCAAACTGCTCTCCTACTTCCTCAAATGTCTGAACCAGCTTTTCTGAAATCTACGCGACGACCAAAGTGGCTACGAGCAGGATGATTAATGCTTTCTTTTTCGACCACTTCGGTTCTTCGTGCTCGGAATCCTGTGCTGCATCTCCATGGTTATAGACACCTCGATGGGTAACTAGCTTGAAGAACAGACCAGCCAAATACAAGAGAATCATAATGATTGAGATACCGACACTTAATTGAATGGTCTCGCTTTCATTCATGGTCATCGAAAAAATTTCCGGAATCACAAACGCCACGACAACCGCAAAAATCAACAAGCCCGAATTATGCGTAGCATCATGGACACTGAACATTTGGCATTTGAATTTGATGCCTCCAAGGAAAAACGATAATCCTCCAACCAGCAGAAGATTCCCCAATACCGAGCCGGTCAAAGAAGCCAAGACCACCCCAATCAGCCCTGCCTACAATGCGAATATGAATAATGATCAATTCCACCGCGTTTCCGAATGTCGCATTTAGCAAGCCACCGATGCGCGGACCGCTGACAATTGCCAGACTTTCTGTTGCCCTCCCCATGAAGCTTGATAATGCCACCACACTTACCGAGCAGATGAAGAACATACCGATGCTCGGCCAATCCAAAAAAGAGCCGATTACCGTCAAAGGCACCCCCACTGTCACTAAAATCCCGAATATTTGACTCATGCGATCCCTTCTTTGCATTTTGATAATATTGGATATCCATTTTTTGGATTTCCTAGCATAAAAAAACACGCTAGGCCATCAAAGGTCCAGCGTGGTCAGTAATCAGCTTTTTAAAAAATCTTCTTTCATAAAGGCCGGATTCGGATAATTATAGAATCCTTCGCCCGTTTCTCTTCCAAGTTTTCCTTTGTCCAGGTAGTCGGTCTTCAGCATATGTGCCAATTCGACAAACTTAGGATTGCCGGTAGCTGCAGCTTTCGCCTGGACAATATTATGGGCGGTGTTGATGCCGACCACATCCAAAATAGCAAAAGGTCCGAGCGGTGCGCCTGTCGCGATCATCCAGGTCTTATCTACCGTTTGGACATCCGCTACTCCTTTAACCAGCAATAATTCGGCCGCTTCCAGGAAAGGCACCAATAAAGAATTCAAAATATAACCTGGTTGCTCTTTATGTAGCGGCAATGCCACCATTCCGATAGCTTCCGCAAATTCGACCATATCGTCAAAAACACTGTCAGCCGTTCCTGGGTGCTTCATGATTTCAGCGGTGTTATTGATACGGATCGTATTGGCAAAATGCAATGCCAGAAATTTCTCTGGCCGTCCTGTCGCTTCTGCAAACTGACTTGGCAGCAGCGTCGATGAGTTAGTCGCAAATACCGTTTTTTCAGGAGCTACTTTGCCCAGTTCCATATAAAAAGCCGTTTTAATATCGGCAACTTCAGGAATGGCTTCAATCACCAAATCAGCATCGGCCACTGCTTTAGCCAAATCTGTATGGAAAGATAAACGAGCATATGCCATATCCACTTCTTCCTCGCTTGCTCCCATGTCGTTGCAGTAATTTCCTTTCAGTTTGACCAACCGTTTTTTCGAACTTTCGACTGCTTCGTCGTTGATATCGTAAATGGCCACATCGAATCCTTTAAATGCAGCTTGATAGGCAATCTGGCTTCCTAAAACGCCACTGCCTGCAACGGTAATATTTTTATAGTTCATCATCATTCTCCTCTATGTAAGATTTTTTTGTTTAACCAAAGAATTCGTATTTTCACACCGTTTTCGAAGAAGCTACCACAGGAAGCTAGAAAATGTACGTCTGCCAAACTGCTCTAATCTGTAAAGAATGCCAGCTTCGCGCGGACCGTTCTGTATAAGGGCCCCAGTAATTTTCGCAACGCATGAACTGGAGGCACCGGACTCCTGCTGTGCCATTGAATCCACTCCAATGCAATCAAGCTCAATATCAGCCAAATCAAACCTGCAATATAGCCGCCAAGAACATCACTCGGAAAATGCGCACCTAAGTAAATACGACTGCTGCCAATCATAACAATGAGCATGGTCAAAATGGCGACAAACAGCCATCGAATCCACGACCGTTGTCGCGTCCGGATGATCAAGTAAATGAGGAACCCATAAAAAATTAATGATCCCATCGAATGGCCGCTTGGGAAACTATAGCCGATTGCGTCTATATCAGGATTAATGCTTGGCCGTTCTCGGATGTATAGATTCTTTAGTAACACCGTTAAGAGCGAGCCGCCCCCCACTGCAATAATAAAAAACAGCATGCCCCATTTGTCTTTCATTTTAAATCCCAAAACCGCCAGCACGATGATGGATAACACGGTTAAAAACCAAACTGAACCCATTTCGGTAAAGATGAACATCACATTGTCCATCGTGCTGCCCGATCCTGCTTCCATCAGACCGATGATTGCACGATCAAACAGGCCAAACTCCTTTTCCATCACTTCTTCCGCCAACTCTGCAAACAATACAATAAATAACGCTGCAATGCCGAGCCCGGCAATCAATAACAAAAAAGCCAGACCGGCCATTTTATCACTTTTCTTCATCCTATCGCTCCCGACTGCCGCAGATAATATACTTTACCCTTTCTGCACAGAAAATATGTAACGGAAAAACAATCTTTCCAATCCTACTATTTGTTACAAAGGCTACATCATGGTATTTTTATCGTAAGACTAAGTACATCACTCAGGAGCTGATTGTTTGAAACAGTTAATCGGAAAGACAGCTATCATTACAGGAGCCAACAGTGGAATCGGCTTTGAAGCCGCTAAAGTGTTCGCCGATCGCGGAGCACAGATTATTATGGCTATTCGCGATACAGCAAAAGGCGAGGCTGCCCGTGATTTGATTATTGCTACTAATAAAGATGCACTCGTAACGGTGATGAAATTGGATTTGGCGGATCTTGCCAGTGTCCGTGCATTTGCAGAAAACGTTAAAAACCAGCATAGTTCACTCGATTTGCTGATTAATAATGCCGGCGTCATGACCCCACCCTATTCAAAAACTGAAGACGGCTTTGAACTGCAATTCGGCAGCAATCACCTTGGCCATTTCGCATTGACTGGTCTGCTGCTGCCTTTGTTGAAAAAGACGGCAGATTCACGCGTTGTCTCTCTCAGCAGTCTAGCTCATAAAGGTGCCCGTATCGATTTTGATAATCTTGATGGCACAAAAGGCTACAAAGCAATGAAATTCTATGGCCAAAGCAAACTGGCCAATCTGCTGTTTGCGCAGGAGTTGGACAAGCGCTTTAAACAAAGCGGTCTGAATAGCCTAAGCATTGCCTGCCATCCAGGAATTTCCGCAACCAACCTCTTTAAATTTGGCAAGCGGGATGCCCCAAAACTAATAAAGTCGCTAATGCATAACTTCTTGCAGCCTCCTGAAATGGGTGCTTTGCCGACCGTTTATGCAGCTACCGATTTGCGGCTCACAGGCGGCGAGTATATCGGTCCAGACGGCAAAGGTCAACGCAAAGGTTATCCGACATTGGACACGCCTCATGCGGCAGCTGGTGACGAAGCAGTTTCCCGAAAGCTTTGGGAAGTTTCAGAACAGCTGACTGGCGTGAAGTTTGACTTTACCGAAACAGCAACACAATAAAAAAAGCCACTTTCATGGATGAACATGAAAGTGGCTTTTTCTACTTAATACCTGTCACTCTAGAAAACCGCTGTTTAATGCTTGTTCAGAAACTCCTCGATTACCACCTGGTGGCTGCCGACCATTTTGTTCGGCAATTCATCTGGAGAAAAGAACTTAAAGCTCAATGATTCTTTTTTATTGACGACCAAATCGCCATGATATGTATTCGAATAATAGGCGACCGTCACGACGTAAAACTCATCGCCGTTTTCCGCTACCACAAAATGCTGTGGTCCAGAGTAAACATTGATAAGATGTAGCACGTCAATCGTAAAACCTGTCTCCTCCATGACTTCGCGTTTCGCTGTATCTTCCGTAGATTCTCCAAGTTCCATCAATCCCCCGGGAAGACCCCACAAACCTTTTGGAAATTTTCGCTCTTCTAATAATAAATGATTATTTTCGTCAACAATAACGACTACTGCTCCGACAAGAATCAACGGACGGTGACCGACAACTGCACGCAATTCTTCTACATAACTCATATGATCAATCCCCTTATTCTTATTTTCGTCTTCAATTTACCTTTACTATC
Source organism: Planococcus antarcticus DSM 14505 (assembly GCF_001687565.2). Lineage (NCBI taxonomy): Bacteria > Bacillati > Bacillota > Bacilli > Caryophanales > Caryophanaceae > Planococcus > Planococcus antarcticus. The sequence continues at coordinate 857,226 of NZ_CP016534.2, read as the reverse complement.
CGCGCATCCTCTTTCTGAAACCCCATACCGCAATACCGAAAATAATCGCTGTATATGCAATTACCCACAACATAGGCGTACCCACCGCATCGTAATCACCAGCAAAGACCGCGCGTGAAGCATCTACTGCATGCGCGAATGGCAGCAAGTAAGCGACTTTCTGGAAAGTGCCACCAATCATATCAAGTTCAAACCAGGTTCCGCTCAGCCAAGTCGTGATGTTGACGAAAATCGCAAACATCGCCCCAACTTGTCGATCGGTGAAAAAGGTGCCGAAGAAAAGACCGAACGCAATATACAAAAGTGAAATGATTACTAACACTCCGAATGCAGGAATGGCGTCAAGTGTGACAGGCATTCCCAATAGCAGCGCTGTAACATAGCAGGCAGCCAGTTGAAGCAACGCTACCGGTAGCAGCGGCAGCGCATAGCCGATCAGATAATCGGTCGCATCCATTGGTGAGGCGAAGATCCTCATTAAGAACGAACTGCTCTTATCACGACCAATGAGCATCCCAGTAAACAAAGTAATAAACGAAAAACTAAATACAATGATGGCAGGTGCCAGTTTTTCCAACGTAAACAAATCAAAAGGCATTTTTTCAGCCATCATCGAAAATAGCCATAGCATTAATAGCGGCAGGAACATTCCAAAAAGCAGCGTCATCGGATCACGTAAAATTTCTTTGCGGTTGCGCTCAGCAAATGTCAAAGCCTTCATTAGCTCTTCACCTCCGCCGTCAGCTGTAGAAAAATATTCTGCAGTTTGACTTGGCCGGTCTGTTCTCTTAATTCATCTAGTGTGCCGAGTGCGCGAAGTCTTCCTTTATGCATAATGCCAATGCGATCTGCCAACGCTTCCACTTCTTCTAAATAATGCGTTGTCAGAATAATAGTGATCTGTCCTTTCAAATCCAGTAAAATCTGCCACAGATCCAATCGTGCCCGGACATCCAGCCCCACTGTCGGCTCATCTAAAAAAATGATTTCTGGTTCTGAAATCATCGCCATTGCGATACTTAAGCGGCGCTCCAATCCTCCTGACAAGGTCCTGCCCTTGCTTTTGGCGCGGTCCGTCAAACCAAACTTGTCCATCAGCCGTTTTGCTTTTTGTTCCGCTTCTTTTTTATTGCTGCCATAAATTCTGGCAATAAACTCCAGATTTTCTTTTACCGAAAGATTACGTGCAATGGCCGTTTCCTGTGGCGAGATGTTTAGCTTCTTTTTGACGACTTGCGGGTTGTTAACAATGCTGTCGCCAAGCATAATCGCATCCCCGCTTGTCGGCTCCATCAAGCAGCTCAGTAATTTAATGGTTGTAGTTTTCCCAGCTCCATTTTCACCCAATAGCGCAAAAAACTCTCCTTGCTCAATTGACAGTGATAAATGATCTACGGCAACCCGGTCCTTGAATGTTTTAGTCAACTCGTTAATCGAAATATTCATAGTTCAGCTATTGCCTCCTTTTCTCCATTCTAACGCCCAGTGCAGCGAATGAATAATAAAGTGCTAGCTGCTCTGCATGCTTTAAAAAAGCGCTAAAAATAATAAAAATCTTCCAACTATCGCAATAACTATTTGCTACTCTATGAGTTGAAGTCACCATCTATACCTATATAAGTTGAACTAGTGAATATTCATAATCGATATTCCGCAAAACAGCTCCGCTTGACGCGGCCGAGCGCCAAACCTCCTCAGTTGCTACCCCACAGGCGTCTCCGCTGTTTTGCTCCATATCGAGAGATTATCCTTAGCGGATGCGCGGCAAGGAGCTAGGCGAAGCTACGAGACGCGTGGAACACTCGGCTCATGGCGAGAGCCATGCCCAAAGCGACCGAAGCGATTTTCAATAGGATACTTCTTTCGTTCACCTTATCTAGTATTCAATTTGTGAAATACCCTTTTTACTGATAAAGATTCCAAATGATGCAAAAAACCGATAAAATAACAGGGAGTAATTCTGACATTACTGAATAACGAAAATGAAAGAAGTGATTGTTTGCTTACAGGAAAAACGGCCATCATCACAGGCGGCAACAGCGGCATCGGCTTTGAGACTGCAAAGGGTCTTTTGGCAAAGGGCGCACGAATTATTCTGGCTGTCCGCAATACTGAAAAAGGAACCGAAGCGCGCACCACTTTGCTTGCGCTCTACCCTTCAGCTCAAATCGATGTCATGCAACTTGATTTAGCTGACCTTGAAACGATCCGGTCGTTTGCCGACCAATTCAGAAAGTCCTTCAATAAACTCGACCTATTGATCAACAACGCGGGCGTCATGGCACCTCCTTACACAAAAACGAAAGACGGCTTTGAATTGCAGTTCGGCAGCAATCACCTTGGCCATTTCGCCTTGACCGGCCTGCTTATGCCACTGCTTGCGAACACACCGGATTCACGTGTCGTGACCGTCAGCAGCCGGGCACACAGCCGCGGCTCCATCGATTTCTCCAATTTCGACGGATCAAAGGGCTATCAGGCGAAGAAATTTTATAACCAAAGCAAGTTGGCCAATTTGTATTTTGCGTTGGAACTGGACAAGCGGTTGAAAGAACAGGGTCTTCAGACGATCAGCGTGGCCTGTCACCCTGGGGTTTCTGCCACCAATATCCTGAAGTTTGGCAGATGGGAAATTCCACTGCTATTCAGAAGCATCGCCAATCTTTTTCTACAGCCGCCCGATATGGGAGCTTTATCGACGATTTATGCAGCGACTGAACCCGATCTGATGGGCGGCGAATACATTGGCCCTGTCGCCCAGTTTCAACGGAGAGGCTATCCGGCATTGGGAACACCCCACCCTAATGCGACCGACCCCGAAATTTCTTGCAGGCTTTGGGACGCATCGGAAAAGCTAACGGCTGTTGCCTATTCCTTTAACCATTCAAGTTAAGAAATGATCAACCGTTTTGTCGATTATTCCTCTTGAAAACATTGCCTTATCCCTATGCTTTTCCAAAGAATTTCTGTGTCTAGACATATTGTCTATTCTCTAGGGAATACTTAAAAACAGATTACGATTTACACTCTCTACATCAATTTTTTAATCTACTGGAGGAATTTAGAGCATGAGCAAAAAAAGCATCGTTGTCGGTGGCGTCGAAATAGAATGGGATTTGGAAACAGGTGAAACACTTTTCGAAGGCGGAGATGTCGTCTTCTTTTGGACGTCTGCCATGGAAACCTTTTTTGATACGATAAAAGACATTTCAGGAATTGAAGCGACACAGCTCGTATTGGAAACAACCGGATTTCGTCAAGGAGTCATTGTTGGGGAAGGATTCAAGCATTTAAAACAAATTGACACCTCTAACGTAGTCGAGTGGGTTTCCAATACATACGCTCCTGCCGGTTGGGGGAAAGTTGCAATTGTTGAAATGGACACTGAAAAAAACACCTTTACGTTAGATATCCAAAACGACTGGGAATATAAAATGAACTTATTGAAAAACAGAAATGCAGAAGGCATATTCGTTCCTTCTCATTATGCAGGCGTATTGACAGGTTTATTCGGCATTAACTTCTGGTACAAAATCATCCAGTATCAAAACGAAGACAATCCTTATAGCATTGTTGAATACTTCCCTTCCGATGTGACAGTCCAGCAAAACATTCGCGAGCTGTCCCGTAAACAGGAAGCTGGTCAAATTCGGAAGCTTGAAGCACTCGTCGATGAACACACGAAATCCCTGCAAAATTTGGTAAAGGAGCTTTCATCCCCTATTATCCCAGTCCTTGAGGGCATCATTGTCGTACCGATGATTGGCAGCTACGACGAACAACGAACAGAAGATTTGATTTTTAAAACCTTGAGCCAGCTTCCAAAATATAAAGCGAATTACCTATTGGTCGATTTGACCGGACTAAATCAGCATATTACAGAACATACGGCCTCTCTAATCGACAAACTTGGAGCTTCTGCAAGGCTTCTGGGAACAGAAGTCATTCTCGTCGGCATTTCACCCGAACTAGCAATTATCATTGCGCAATCCCAGAACAGCCTGAAGACTTTCGAATCCCTGCAAAGCTTACAGCACGGAATTTATTACGCCCTTGGCCGCAGCGGCCGGAAGATTGTCTGATCCATTTTATCAGGTTGCCGATTAATACGGGTTCTCCCTGGGGACATTTCCTTCATAAAAGAATATAATAATTTCTGTCTGTTTATTTCACCAGGCAGAACAGCCATTGAATCGATCAATGGTTAACGGAGGAGATCACTTGAACGCAAAAGCTTTTTCACTGGCATTATTTTCTGTTTTAATATGGGGCTCTTCTTTCGCAGCCATACGGGTCGGCCTGCAGGGTGGATACGATGCAGGACAGAATGTACTTGTCCGCTTCCTGATTGCTTCAGTACTATTCCTTATTTTCGCTTTATGGCCAGGAACGAAATTCCGTCTGCCCCAAAAAGGCGACATCATCCCGATTCTTGTACTGGGCTGGATTGGCATCAGCGTTTACCATATCTTTGTCACGTTCGGCATGGAAACAATCTCTGCCGGCACGGCCGGCATGCTGGTTGGTTCCGGACCGATTTTCACGGCATTGATCGCTTTCTTCATATTGAAAGAACGACTAACCGGAATCGGCTGGATCGGCCTTGGCATCGGCTTTATCGGCATTTTGTTTATTGCTTTCGGTTCAGCTGGCGCTTCTCTTACACTGACCAATGGTGCGTTGCTCGTATTGATCGCCGCGTTTGCCTCAGCCATTTTCTTTGTTTTTCAAAAGCCGCTGCTGACGCGTTACTCGGCGATTGAACTGACCGCTTACTTTACATGGGCTGGCACCTTGCCGTTTCTCATCTTCTCGCCCGGACTCTTTACTGCCATGCAAGGAGCCACTCCAGAAGCTCATTTGGCGACACTATATGTCGGCGTGTTTCCAGCCGCTATCGCCTACGTAACGTGGGCGACCGCTTTATCGCTCGCCAACGCCAGTTCGGTCTCGAGTTTAATTTACCTGGAACCGGCAGTCGCGATTGTCGTTGCTTGGATGTGGCTGCATGAGCTACCGACGCCACTTTCGCTTATTGGTGGCGTCATCGCGATTGGCGGCGTCATGATTGTCAATCTGATGGGCAGAAAACGCCCTGTGATTTCTGGGAAAACTGCCGAATCCTCTTTCTAAAATTAAAACAGCGATACCTTGAATAGATCCGGGTATCGCTGTTTTTTATTGGAGAAGGTAAATCAATTTCTGATAACCATTTGATGAGTTATGCTCAAAATGGCCAGAGCGATGTGTCACAGTGAACTTTCTAGACAGCCACTACCCAATCATTCCTCAACCCTGAACCAGCCTGGTGCATTCGTCACCATGTTCCACAAGTTTTCCGGGATATCGAGCTGTTCTTTTTTGCTCAAATAGATCGCTTGGAAAACTTCCTCATCACGGCTCTTTTTGACCTTCGCTAGCCAGTCGGGATCCATGATTAACGCATGGCCAAGCGACACGAGCGGAGTTACGGCTAACGCTTCCTTCACTTGCTCAAGCGTCTGCAGGCCGCCTACCCCGATCACCGGTAAACGACTGCCGATGTGCTGTTGAATTATTTCCACGCGTGACCGGCTATCTTCTCCGCGAATTGACCCGCCGAAAAATCTTCCAACTGATACATGAATATAATCGATGCCCTGATCAGCAATGGCGGTTAAGAAAGATAAGGTATCGTCCATTGTAATGCCCGGCTCTTCTCTTTCTTCCGGACTGACGCGATAGCCGACCACGAACGGTTTATCGGCATGCTCAGCGACCGCTTCCTGAATCGACCTGATGACCGCCAACGGAAATGCCATACGTTTGGTAACATCGCCTCCCCATTTATCGGTTCGAACATTGGAATGAGGAGAGAAGAATTGCTGAATCAAATACGTATTGGCACCGTGTATTTCCACACCATCGAAGCCTGCCTCGATAGCACGTCTTGTCGCTTCGCCGAAGGCATTAATTGTTGCTTCGATTTCTTCAGATGTCATTTCGCGTGGTGTTTCCGCATTGGTTCGCACTGCTGGGACAGCGCTCGCTGATACCGGCTGTTCACCTTTTAAAAGCTTTTTATTTGACATACGTCCTGCATGGTATAGTTGCAAGATTGCTTTTGCATCACCTTGTTGAATAGATGCAGCCAACCGTTTCAAGCTATCCATTCGCTCATCACTGTCTGCGCCAAAGGGATTGGCAAACCCTATACCTAGCGGCTCGACATGTGCGCAGGCTGTAATGACAGCACCCAGCCCACTTTCAGCACGACGTTTGTAATAAATCAACTCTTCTTCCGTGACGTCGCCATTCTCATCCGAGGACGAGGTCGTCATCGGTGCCATCAGGACACGATTTTTAATGGTCAGTCCTGATGTAAAAGTAAACGGCTCGAATATATGTTGTGTTGTAATGATCATATAAATTCCTCCTTGACTATTCTTTTACCCATCCAAAGGCGCTGGCAAGCCTAGTGCCTCCGTTACTTATGGTAACGGACGCCACAACAAAAGGAGATGGGTATGCTTGGTTCCAGTATAAAATAACGCCATTTAAATTGCTGAACTCAACTTATATAATCGCACTGATCCGTGCATTAATCTCTCTTCTCAGTTTAGCGAATTTTTTTCTAGTCCACCATCAAAATAAACCATCTGTCATTATGAATGCACTCTCACAATGACAGGTGGTTCGTTCAGCTAGATCTATTGCTCCGTTTTCATGTATTCGTGATAGCCTTGTTTGAAAAAACCGTACCACTCGTCAATCTCAACTTGCGGTGCCGCACTCAACGCTTCTAGCACTTTTTTTCCGAACTCCAAAAATGCCGAGCCGTTGGCGGTGATGATTTGTCCGCTCCGGACGGCCTGCTGGTGGAGATAGCCGGTCTCATTGCTATAGCTCTCTCCCGCTGTCTCCTTTAGATCTTCTAGGTGATTGCTAGTATGCGGAATGTTGTTCAATAGGCCGTTTCTTCCTAAGAATACAGTCGCGTCACAAATTGCACCGAGAACAACTTCTTTTTCAAGAGCTTTATGGACCAGCTTCATGACACGTTCGCTATCTTTTTTTCGCCAGGAATTGCCGCCGATTAAGATCAATCCTGCAAAATCCTCCGGTACATCATCCAATCCGTAATCCGGCAACACCGTAAAGCCACCAATCGATTTGATCGGATCTTTCGTCAGCGACACCGTCTTTACATCAACCTGTTGCCCCTGACCTTCCGGCTCTTCGTTCAGCGCAGCTGCCAATGAGCCAGCTTCCCAATCCGCATAGTCATCCAATAGCACAAAGAGAACTTTCTTATTGCTCATGTGACCTTCTCCTTTCGTTCGAATATCCACTTTCTTATTAATAGAATTATAGCACAGGCAAATCACTCGAACAGCTGACACATGTTCCTAGCCCAAGAGGGTATAATAGGAGTAAATCCTACTGAAAAAGGAGAATCCACAATGAATAAAAAAGAACTAACCCATACCGGATGGCAGTTGGATAACAGCTACTCACGCCTACCTGAAATTTTTTACAGCAGGTTTGCTGTCAATCCAGTGCGTTCGCCTAAACTGGTGATTTTCAATGAAGCATTGGCGGAAATACTCGGACTGGATCCTGACGAATTAACGAGCGAAGATGGCGTTGCTATTTTGGCTGGCAACCAGGTTCCAGCAGGCACCATACCGCTTGCACAGGCTTATGCCGGACATCAATTCGGCAATTTCACAATGCTCGGCGACGGTCGTGCCTTATTAATTGGTGAACAGTTGACGCCTGCTGGCAAACGGCTCGATATTCAGTTGAAAGGCTCTGGCAGAACGCCTTATTCAAGAGGTGGCGACGGTCGTGCTGCACTTAAACCCATGCTTCGTGAATACCTCATCAGCGAAGCGATGCATGGACTCGGTATTCCGACAACACGCAGTCTTGCCGTCGTTGAAACGGGGGAACTGGTTAGCCGTGAAACAGAGCTTCCGGGTGCCATCATGACACGCGTCGCCGACAGTCATCTGCGCGTCGGTACTTTTCAGTATGCAGCGCGGTTCGGAACGAAAGAAGATTTGAAAGCACTAGCTGACTATGCGCTGGAGCGACATTTCCCATATGTCCAAGACGTTTCCAATCGCTATTTGGCATTGTTTCAAGAAGTCATTAAACGCCAAGCTGAATTAATCGCGAAATGGCAATTGACCGGTTTTATTCATGGCGTCATGAATACCGACAACATGGCCATCAGCGGTGAGACGATTGATTACGGACCCTGCGCATTCATGGACAGCTTTGATTCGAAGACGGTCTTCAGCTCGATTGACGTTCAAGGCCGCTATGCTTATGACAATCAACCGATGATCGCCGGATGGAATTTGGCACGCTTTGGCGAAAGTCTGCTGTCTTTGCTGCACGATACCCCTGAGGAAGCCCTCAGCATGGCACAACAAGAGCTTACCAAGTATATCGAACAGTTCAAGAGTCACTGGCTTGTGGGCATGCGAAAAAAACTCGGACTCTTTAATGAAGAAGTAGAGGATACGGAGTTGACGGAAAAGCTGTTAGACTTAATGCACACGCACCATGCCGATTACACCAATACCTTCCGGGCACTAACCTTCGATAAGCTGCATGACAGCGAATTATTTGAAGCACCGGAGTTCAAGGAATGGCACAGCTCTTGGCGGGCACGTCTGCAGCGTCAGGAAGAATCACCTGAAGCAAGCCATCAATTGATGCGCGACAGCAATCCGGCAGTCATCCCCCGCAACCATCGTGTAGAGGAAGCACTGGAAGCGGCGGAATTCCAGGGGGATTATAGTGTCCTCCACCGGCTTCTAGCGGTCCTGGCTAACCCGTATGACCACTCACCCGAACAGGAAGCCTATACACAACCACCAGAGCCGGAAAGTGGTCCGTACCAGACTTTCTGCGGAACATGATTATTAATGAATATTATGGAATCGGATAGAAAGCTTCACTATTTATATGATGCTTCGGAAGTTTTGGGCATAGCTCCCGCAGGAAGCCAGGCAAAGTATACCCGTTCAGCTGCTTTGCTTAGCTCTTAGACGCGCTAGCGTTTAGAATTCCACTTAATCGCAAATGACAAGTTGTGTTCCCACAAACTTTATGAATATATAAAGTTTGTGGGATATCACAAAGGGAAAACCTTAAGTACAGCTTGATCATCAAAAAAATTCTTTTTGTAGTTTCTTCTTTATATTGTTACAATATTCAGTGAAAGAGTTTCTTTGCAGTAAAGTTTTTCAAATGAAGTGATCACCTGTCAAAAAATTATCTAAGGAGCTGGGACGATGAATCAGGAACAAATGGAATTCGTAAAAAACGGCAAAGGTTTTATTGCTGCACTTGACCAAAGTGGTGGCAGCACGCCGAAAGCATTGGCACTTTACGGCGTTTTGGAAGACCAATACTCTACGGAAGAAGAAATGTATGACTTGATCCATGAAATGCGGACGCGCGTCATGACGGCACCTTCTTTCAGTTCTGATTCGATTATCGGCGCAATCCTTTTCGAACAAACGATGGATCGTAAAGTGGAAGGGCATTATACACCTGATTATTTATGGCAGAAAAAAGGCGTCGTGCCTTTCCTGAAAGTTGACAAAGGGCTCGCGGATGAAGAAAACGGCGTTCAAGTCATGAAGCTAATTTCAGATTTGGATGATGTGTTGAAGCGTGCCAACGAACGAAATATCTTCGGAACGAAAATGCGTTCCGTGATCAAGAAAGCTAATTCTGAAGGCATCCAAAAAGTGGTCGAGCAGCAATTTGAAATCGGCAAACAAATTCTCGCAGCCGGCCTGGTTCCGATTCTCGAGCCTGAAGTGGACATTAACAGCAAAGACAAAGAACAATCCGAAAAAATCCTCAAAGAGGAAATGTTGAAGCACTTGGATCAGTTGAGTGACGATCAGAACGTTATGATTAAAATCACCATTCCAACAGTCGATAATTACTACAAAGAATTGATCGACCACCCCCGCGTGCTTCGAGTAGTTGCACTATCTGGTGGGTACAAACGGGATGATGCTAACAAGAAATTAGCCGCCAACAAAGGGCTTATCGCCAGCTTTTCTCGCGCTTTATCTGAAGGTGTCAGCGCCAGCCAATCAGATGAGGAATTCAATGCCATGCTTGAAAATTCCATCAAAGGCATTTACGAAGCGTCTATTACATGAAAATAATAAAAGTATGCCCCGCAGCCTTAATTGGCTGCGGGGCATATTTTTATAAAAAAAAAGTCTAATAGCGGCTTTCCGGAATTTTCCGGAACCATTCGAATTCGCTGATGTGCAGTTCACGCAATTGATATTTCATGATTTTCCCAGAGGAGTTTCGCGGCAGAAATTCGGCGATCATGTACTTACGCGGAATCTTATACCCTGGCAGATGCTCCAGGAAATAATCCATCAATTGCTCTTCCTCGATGGTCTCTCCATCTTTTGGCACGATGATTACACCAACGATTTCGCCCCATTCCTCTTCTGGCAAACCGACAGTCGCAGCTTCAGCTACTTGCGGATGACCACTGATGACCCGTTCCACTTCAGCCGAATAAATATTTTCTCCTGCTGAAATGATGCGATCTGCCTTGCGGTCTACAAGTGAGATAAATCCATCTTCGTCGATTGTTGCTAAATCTCCCGTCAGCAGCCAGCCGTTTTTGAATGCTTTTTCGGTTTCCTCGGGTTTGTTGTAGTATTCCTTCATGATCAGATCACCTTGGATAACAAATTCCCCGATCGTCCCAGGCTGGACGTCCAGAAATTCTTCGTTCACCACCCGTACTTCGGTGAAATACATCTGCTTTCCGCCTGATCCGAGTTTGTTTTCGTGCTGCTCTGGCAATAAAAATATACCGCCCGGTCCGCCTTCGGTCAACAAACATAGATTGTAGAATTGCTGATGCCCGAAAAAGTCCATCGCCTTTCTAACGAGATCCGGATCGATCGGATCTGCACCGTACATGCATTTAGTGATCGTAGACAAATCAGCTTCTTCTACATCCGGTACTTGCAGCAAGCCACTGTACATATCCGGCAAGCCGAAGAAAACAGTGACCTGAAATTCATTGATGGCTTGGATCGCTTTTTCTGGATGAAAGTCGCGCAGAATGACATTCGATGTTCCCAGTAGGATGCCGGTCACTAAAAACAGGTTTAATTGAGCCGAGTGGAAAAGTGGCACTGCATGCAGAAGTCGATCATTGGCGCCGATTTCGACCCCAAAAACAAATGAAGTGCAGACATTGGCAAGACGCTGATGATCAAATAAGGCCCCCTTAGGTTGACCGGTAGTGCCAGAAGTATAAAGGATTTCAGCGTCATCGGTGCTTAGCAAATCGACTGAAGGCTCCAGAGCATTTTCACTTAATACATTTTCCCAGCTGAGATAGTTGGCGTTATCAGCGACGGGATGGACAATCACCTGCTGAAGTGAAGCAGCCTGTTTTATCCCTTCGGTAATCACACGTTCAAATTCTGCATCACAAAAAATGAATCTACTTTCAGATTGCCCGAAAATATATCCGCTTTCATCCGGGCTCAACCGGTAATTGACCGGTACAGCAACACCCCCGGCCTTCAGCACTGCAAAAAAAGCCAGGACATAATAATCTGAGTTTTTCATGAACAACGAAACCTTATCGCCTTTTTGCAGGCCTGTTTCTATCAGTCCATTCGCCAACACGTTTACTTCTTCATTCAGCTCCTGATACGAATATGTCCGACCATCGCAGGTGATGGCCATCTTATCTGAAAAGCGTTTAGCATTCTGTTTGAGTGATGCTGTGATATTCATCCTATCTCCTCCTTTTGGGATCAATTGATTGCACCGATAATTGATTCTCCTCCCATCTTAGAAATTTCACGTACCAGAAAGCAAGCGTTAGAAATTTCCATATCCCCTTAAATAGTATATTTAACTTTACAGTATTCTGAAAATATAGTCAATTTGCATGATATACTTTTTCACTCAACACCAATAATCGTCAAAAACCGCGCTCTATCTGAAATACGATAGGCACGGTTTAAGGTTATTTTATTCTTCTCAACTCAGCTTTTTCACAATATATATTGAGCAATCAGCTTATCTAATTTACGGATGTCCACTTTTTTATTCAAATTCAATTTAAATTTCCCTGCCTTTGTCCAAAATTCGAGTTCAGAATTCAAATCAAAGGTTCCGCCATTTTCCGAAGAGTACATAATAATAGATTCAAATGGAATCGTATACATTTCCATCTTCTTGCCCGTTATTCCCTGTTTATCAGAAATGATCAGCCGTTTATTGGTAATAACCGCTACGTCCCGAATCGTTTTATAAGCAAGTTTAGCTTCCTCTCCGGAAACCAATAAATCTTGAATTTCTTCCGGAATGTCCACTTCCTGCGTAAAAGTCCAAGCTAACGTCGATGATAAATCTGCCATGTCAATCCTCTTCTTCCTTGATCAATGTGTCTTAGCTGTTTCCGGACACAGAAAAATTTACTCTGCATCCTCAGTTACCGGGATGTTCACTCCTGTCACTTGTCCCAGTAATTCTACACCTTTCACAATCTCTTCTTCATTGGCGTAGCTGAAGGACAAGCGGAGATACTCAAGACCTTTTTCCTGATCAAGAAAAAAGTATTTACCGGGTACGAACGAAACGCCTGCAGCCAATGCTTTGGGGAGCATTTTGGACGTATCAACCCCTGGAATTTTGACCCAAACAAAGTAGCCCCCTTTTGGAACAAACCAAGAAACAGCTGGCGGCAGGAACTCTTCCAACGCCGACAGCATAGACGCACATTTAGACTCATAGGCACTCGTCAGAAATTTCAAATGCCCATCAAAATTGGTGACTTCAAGGAATGAGGCCATTGTTGCTTCGTTAAACGGATGGCTCAAGTCTTTTTTGAACCAATTTAATGGCTCAATTATTTGTTGATCTGCCACCACCCAGCCAATTCGCATACCTGGTGCCACCACCTTTGACAATGATCCTACATAAAGCACACGGTTATTGGTGTCCATTGCTTTCAGTAAGCTCGGGTTGTCATGAAAACCCAGTTCTCCGTAGGCATCATCTTCCAAAATGAGAAAATCGTATTGTTCTGCAAGCGCTAGCACATGCTGTCTGCGTTCAGTCGATAATGTCGTACCGGTCGGATTCTGATAAGTCGGAATGGTGTACAGCAAACGCGGAAGAGGCAGCCCTTTTTCTTTGCGATTCGCCAGCATGGACGCCAATAGTTCTGTCTGCAATCCGTCTTCATCAATCGGAATCGTCATATAATGTTCAGTATAGTTCTGGAAAATTTCCAGAGCTTCCATATAGGTCGGTGATTCAACAATGACTACAGCGTCGTCATCCAATAAAACGCGGGCAATCAAATCAATGGCTTGGCAAGCGCCAGATGTTACGATTAGTTTGCTGCTGGATGCCTCTACACCGCGCTGTACCATCCGTTCTTGAAGAAATTTCTTTAGCTGCGGAACCCGTGGACTGCCAAGATAATGAAGCGGCAAGTCCCGCTCTTCGTCTAGCAAACGCGTTACCGCTTTCTTGATTTCTTCAGAAGGAACTAACGCAGGTGCCGGATACCCTGAGCTGAGACGTAGACAGTTTGGCGGCAAAGTGGAAAGCCACTGACCAGGAGGATCGTTTTTAAAAGCCATTTCAATATCTTTTGAAAAATGGAAAGCTGTTTTCATGTAAATCGTTCCCCTTTCTTCTAGCTGATGGAATAATGTGAAATCTCTTAGCTCTTATTCTACAGGGTGCAGAACGCAATGTGTAGGCTAGCATCAAAATACATCTTCTATAAACTGTAACTTTTTAGCCGCTCTAACGTTCTTATGCTAAAGTGATCTACTTATCCCTTACTAGACAAGGAGGCATATCCATGAAAAACAAATTTTGGCTCGGCGCCTTTGTGATGCTCTTGATCGCCTTGATTCTTGCAGCCTGCGGCACTGGACAAGGAGATGAAGCAGCAAACCCACCCGAAGAGCCAGCGACAGTAGAACCTGGCACAGGTGATGAATCGTCAGAAGACATTGTAGAAGGCGAAATGAAACCCGCTATCGAACACGTTAACGGCGATATCTACCGCTACAGCTTAGTAAATCAGACTGGAGAACCGCACACGTTCGAATTCACCAGCAGCCAGCGCTATGACTTTTCGCTCGCGAACGACAGCGGTGAAGAAGTTTTTCTCTTTTCATCCGTCAGTACGTATCTGCAGGCGTTAGGTGAAGAAACCCTCGATCAAGGGGACAAACTGAGTTACGAATTTGAAATCCCGGCTCTCGAACTTGATCCGGGCACCTATCAACTGACCGCATGGCTGACGCCAAGACAAGGCGAAACGTACAAAGTAACAACAGATCATGTGGTGGAATAATCATAAGTTGTGCAGATAAAAAAGACCATCGATTGATGGTCTTTTTTCAGTCTGTTTATACCAGCGCTCTGAACTTTCTCGGTCAGACAACATCTTCCGGCCGATAGTCTAAGACGGAACTCTGGATATTTTTTTAGACATGAAATAAGAATGAAGCTGTATTCTTGCCTTTATTCTTTTTCCAAAAAAGCAATATACTCCTGCACAACTTCGTAGACATATTCTTGGTTCGCTGCTGCTGTTTCTGGATTGTACGCACCGTCGTTTGTTTTATTATTCGACAAAATACGGATTGCTAGAAACGGTACATCGTACGCTTTCGAAATCATTGCTGAAGACGCCGATTCCATTTCTTCGACTGACGTTTCGTAGTTTTTATGGAACCAATTAATGCGGTCTACTTCATTATTCCACAAGTCAGCTGAACCGATTGTCCCTTCGACAATCTTGCCTTGTGTGTAGCTATCATTCACTCGGTTAGCTGCAGCTAAAAGTTCTGCGTCGCCTTCATAGTAACGGGCTTTTTCAGCATTCGGATCTTCCCCAGCACTTCCTTCAGAAGCCATGACATCCATCGGCTTCCACTCTGTCGCTTCGATGCCTTCTCCTTCAACGCGGTCTCCTGTTTTCATTGAGCCGATATTAACTGTGCGTTCGCCTAAAACAATATCGAAAACATTGAGCTCTGGATCATGCCCGCCAGATGTTCCTTGGTTGATGATGGCAGCCGGGTTATATTTCTCGATAGCGATCGCCGTTGCAGCCGCTGTATTTTCCATACCTTTGCCTGTTTTCGAAACAATGACCGGATAGCCATCTACGGTGCCAATATAAAATTCAAACGTCGAACCTGATTCTTCTATTTCAACATTTTCCAAGCGCTCGGCGAAGTTTTCAGCTTCGATCGGCATTGGTCCTTGGATCAGGATTGGACGTTTTGTTTGTTCTTTTTCGGCTTCACTAGACTCTGCTGCTGAACTGCATCCTGCCAGCACCGCCAATAAGATTACGACCATGATGGATAATAAAATAGGATTGCTGATGCCTGTCTTCATTTTTTTCATCTGAATTTCCTCCTTGGTGTATGCTCTACTCGGTAATTCGGCCACAGTAAAAGGCCCTGAAACGGCACAATGATTTCTACCTTTCGGACCTTTTGGAGCCAAAGTATAAATTGAGTGAGGAGAGCTGTGGTGCACACGCCAAGCATTCAAAAAAGTTTCCAGCCTAAAAGCTGAATAACCAAGTACTTCGACTCGTAGTCCGGTTCTTTACGGGGAACCTGGTAGAAACACTCGGACCATATTACCGAGTTTATACGAGCGATATAATGTTTTTCACTTGGCAACTATAGCAAATGCAATGCTATAGGTCAATAAAAAACCCGAACATTAAACCATAATTAATGATAAATAGTTCGTCTTAATAGGGAAATAAGGACGATTTCATCACTTCACGAAGTATAATCGTCCTCTTTTGTCATCTATATAAGTTGAACTAGTGGATATTCATAATCGATATTCTGCAAATCAGCTCCGCTTGCCGCGGGCGAGCACAAAGGGGCCAGGAGAAGCTATGAGACGAGTAGAACACTCGGCTCATACGAGAGCCATGTCAAAGCGACCGAAGCGATTTTCACTAGGATACTTCTTTCGGTCAACATATCGAGCTCCTTTATTAATTCCATTATGGTTGAGCTCGAAATCCAACACGTAGAATATTGCAAAAGAAAACAGCTTGTCACAGCAGACCTGATTCTAGTGTTAGTCTCCTTCCAATAATGGCTACGGAAATCCTCTTCGAGCAACTGCTAAAGGTTTCTTAGATAAAAAATACTCTCCAGTAAATCTGGCCTGCTATAGCCAAAATTTAAGTTAGAGAGCACGTTTTCATCGTTTTTATTTCTTACATAGATCTTGTTGCTTGAAAATAACCACTCTTTCAACAGCTCAGGTTTGTCAGGGGAAAATAAACCTATTTCCAATAGCTCATCTGCTTTGATACATTCTTCATGAATTCATCAAAGGAAGACGAATAGCGGTTCCAGTGATGGTACCACTTCCTAATAGTATCTAGCAGCCAGAATGGCATCGGTTTGCCGTCGATGACCACGTAATACTCTTCGTACGCTTTCTTCAAATGTTCCCATCTAAAATCATTGCCAGGCTTTATATACTCTGAAACGTCAAGTAGCTTTGCTCGACCGTTCTGCAATAAAATATTCTTCAGATGGATGTCCCGAGGATTCAATCCGATTTGACGAATATAATCCCTTGCCGCTTCGACATCTTGAATAACCTGGTCAGGAACATGGACTCCCTGCAGAAGACAATCAAACAGGGTTAAACCTTCTTCATACTTGATCACCAGCAGCCGGTCATTCACACCATAACAACTAGAAAAATAACGGGACGAGCCAATTTGCGCATAAACCTTCGCCTCGGCTTCGAGCTTATCCTTCTTGTCATCTGCATACACCTTGAATGCGTATTCCGGAGCCTCTAAAAATTGAAACACTGCCGCATCTGTTCCTACTCCAATGCAGCGAAATCCGTCCATAATCCCTTCAATACTTACCGGTTCATTGTCCGGATGTGCCGCTACTTTAATAGCTGTCAGCGATTCTGCTAATTCCTCCCATGTTTTCTTCATATCAATTCTCCTTCACTTCAAAATATCCTTACTATATAGTAATCATTAGTTAACGAACGATTCAAATGAGAAGGCCCGTTTTCATGAATAGATATAGAAGCGAAGAAAGCCACGCGCTTCTCCCATTAAAATATTGACAGATTGTGAATTATCGGCTAGTGTTAACTACGCGATGAGCTCGTTTGCGTAAGACGGACAAGCATTCCTTTTAGGAACACGTTGTGGAGCGTGGCTTGGAACGCCGCAAACTATCGAAACCATCTTGCCCTCGGGCAAGATGGTTTTTTCTGTTTAAGTTGAGCTTTATTTAGAGTTTCTTTCTCTTTAACTTGTTTTATTTGAATAAAATTTGATTACATAAGGATTCAAATACTTTTCGTGGAGTTTGTTTGCGGATCTTTGCTAGTTATTTGCGGGATACGAGAGTTTGTTTGCGCAGTTTCGACCGTTGTTTGCGCGATATGAATGTTTGTTTGCAGAATGACAGATATGATGAATCAAACTAAATTCACTCAGACAAAAGCCCTTGTCCCCAAGCAAATCGCTTGAGGACAGGGGCTTTCATTTTCACAATTCGTAAACACGTGCCTCATAGGGCAGCAATTGCTTTGGATCCTGCTGCTGGTAATTGTTCAGCAGGCAACGTGCTGATTCCGGCTCATCCCAGTAACAGGAATACTCCGTCAAATTGGTGATGACCAATATCGTTCTTTCTTCATTCGTACGGGTATAGGCATAAATCGATTCATGGCCGACATCCTGAAGTTCGTAATTTCCGTAGACGAGGACATCATGCTGCTTGCGCATCCAAATCATCTTCCGGTAAAACCAAAGGATTGAATGCGGGTCGCGAAGCTGTGCCGCAACATTGATCTCTTCGTAATTCGGATTGACGCGAAGCCACGGCTCCGCGTTCGAAAATCCGGCATTCGGGCTGGCGTCCCATTGCATCGGCGTACGCGAATGGTCACGGCTCTGCGCTTTGATAATTGTCATCACATCATCATGCTCCATTCCTTCCGAACGGTTGAAATGGTAGAGGCTATGCGTTTGGATATCGTTGTAATGCGCAAGTTCCTCAAACGGCGCATTGGTCATGCCAATCTCCTGCCCCTGATAGATGAACGGTGTGCCTTGCATGAAGAAATACATGCAGGCAATCGCCGTTGCACTTTCACGCCAGTACTCTTGGTCATTCCCCCACGAGGAGACAATGCGCGGCTTGTCATGATTTTCAACAAACAGCGCATTCCAGCCATGACCTTCCACAGCTTTTTGCCATTTGGTCAGCACTTCTTTCAGCTTCGGCACATCGATACCAGTCGTCGCATCGGTATCCCATAAGCTCATGCTTTCAAACTGGAACACCATATCGAACTTGCCGTCGTCTTCTGAAATCCACTCATCGATGTCGTCTGCCTCGACACCGTTCGCTTCGCCGACCGTCATGATGTCGTGTTTTGCAAATGTCTCATCACGCAGTTCTGCGAGCAGCGGCTGTATGCCTTTGACGTTCATCATTTTCTCCCAGGCTGGTACATACAAATTCTGTTCCGGGTCCTCAACGTCACTCAATTCTTTTTTGATGTGGCTGATGGCATCCACACGGAAGCCGTCAATTCCTTTGTCCAACCACCAATTAACCATATCATACAAAGCCTGCCGCACTTCGGGATTCTCCCAGTTCAGATCCGGTTGTTTTTTGGAGAATAAATGCAAATAATACTGCTTTGTTTTTTCGTCGTATTCCCACGCATTTCCACCAAAAATACTTTCCCAATTGGTTGGCTCATCGCTCCAAATATACCAATCACGTTTATCGTTATCTTTGGAAGCACGCGATTCCATAAACCATGGATGCTCATCGCTTGTGTGATTTATTACCAAATCGATGATCAACTTCATCCCTCGTGCATGCACTTCTTTTAGCAAGCGATCAAAATCCGCCATCGTTCCAAACTCTGCCATAATTTCCTGATAGTCGCTTATGTCATAGCCATTGTCATCGTTGGGTGACTTATACATTGGACAAATCCAAATCACATCAATGCCAAGATCTTTCAAATAATCCAACTTGCTGGTCACACCGTTGATATCGCCCACGCCGTCCCAATTCGAATCCTTAAAACTCCTTGGATACACTTGATATGCAACTGCTTCTTTCCACCATTTTCTATTCATAACTGATCCCTCACAAAGACCTTGGCCATTCTTCTAATTAATCAACTGGCCTTAACCCTTGATTTAGTCCGAAGATGCCCGAACGTCTATTTCTTCTCTATCTCTTCCATATTCCAGTAACATTTTCCTTGAAAATTAATTTCAGGTTGATAGTGTAACAGATTTCGCAAAAAATTACCAAGACAGCAGAATGGATTTATTAGTCGATTGTAGCTTTTGCAGCCCCCTCTTCCATTTGAATATCTTTCTATATAACCGCTGTACCAATAAAAAAACCTTAATTGTGAAATTTTCTAACATTAATTTAATGATACCTTTTTCATCCAGAACTATTTCTGATTTTTAGGAATTCACTTCCTTATATTGGTCGATTTATCCTTGGTGAGTGGTAGTTGAATAATACCTTCTTCCAAGACTAGCTCTGTAAAGTTTTCTATCATTCAAAAAAGCAGAAAAATAATCTTTTTTCACATTCCCCCGTTAACTTTCTATAATTCGGGAATACTAGTACATCTAGAAAGGATGATATACAATGAAAAACAAAAGCAAATTAGCATCTGCCTTGCTTGCCATCTTCCTTGGCGACTTTGGCGCACATAAATTTTACTTGGGGCGTCCAGGCATGGGAATTCTATATCTATTGTTCTTTTGGACAGGGATACCCGCAGTCATCGGGATCATCGAAGGAATTCTGTACTTGCTACAGTCTGAAGAAACTTTTCAAGAAAAACACGGCAGACGCTAAAATAGCCCTCTGCTTTTACAGTAGTGAGGAGGGAATCCATGTTGCAGCTTGAACCGATTCGTGATCATCTACAGGACAACTTAAAAATTTTATTTGTCGGCTTTAATCCAAGCATCCGCTCTTCTGAAACCGGCTTTCATTACGCCAATCCAAACAACCGATTTTGGAAGATCCTTTACGAAGCTGGATTGACACCGCGAAAATACCGGCCAGAGGAAAACAGCGGGCTGCTCGCATTGGGCTTTGGCTTGACGAACATTGTCGCACGCCCGACCAAGGAAGCTGCGGAGATTTCCAAAGCGGAATATACCGAAGGCGCCGAACTGCTGGAGAAGAAAATCAGGCAGTTCCGACCAAAAGCTGTCTGCTTTGTTGGAAAAGGCGTTTACCAGCAGTTCAGCAAAAAGAAAACTATTTCCTGGGGGCTTCAACAAGACCCGGTCATCTCAGGCATCGTTGAATATGTCGCGCCATCCTCAAGCGGACTGGTCCGCATAAAGATGGATGACATTGTTGAGATTTACAGCGGTTTGAACAGCTACAAATAAAAATGCCAACCCCTTATCAAAAGAGGTTGGCCTTTTTGTTTTACATTTTCTGCAGCAACGCCCAAATTTTCCGGACTGTATTGATGTTGCGGACCGTGACGCGTTTGTAAAGGGGTGATCCGACAATCTTCACCATTCCACTTTTCGTGACTTGGTCTTTGTCCACCGACCACAGGATGGCACCGGGAACATAGTTGACCCGATCGATTTCTGACTTGATCACCAAACCATCTAGTACATCTGCTCCGTCCACATTTTGCCATAAAAACAATACATCGCTTTTCATTCTTGCGTCATTTGACCATTTTTCAGGAATAGCCTCAGCGATTTCTCCAAACTCCTCCAAGCTGTAAATCAATACATTGATTTGCAGTCCGAAATGATGGTAGATTGCTTTTTCCAAAATAGGCGCTAGTTGTTCTTTTGAATGGGTGTAATCACCAAAAACAATGTTACCCGAGTTGATATACGTAATGACTGATGACATTCCAGCCTCTTCGAACGCCTGTTTCAGCTGCTTCATGTCCACTTTGTTATTGCCACCTACGTTGATTCCTCGCAGCAATGCCACATATATCATCTAAACCCGCTCCTTGATTAATAGGAATTACTTCTTAAAACCCATCAAAGCCTGCATCTTTCATAATTTTCACGAAGGCACGCTCTTGAATTAACTTTTTAAGCTCGCTAATCGACTGCTCCAGCTCACTAGAAAACAATTCATAATCTTCTTTTTCCAGCACTAGCTTTAACAGACACACCACAGAAAGCACCGTAGCTTCGCTGAGGCTCCCTTTTTCCATTTCCAGCATCCACTCTACAGTTCCAAGTTCCACCGGATGAGCAAGACGAAATCGATATAGCACTTCCTCGTGCGCGGACTTATTACGATACGGGAACACGGTGTGTAGGATGGCATCTAGATCGCTGGCCTTCAAGCAAACGGGTCCGTATTCTTCACTATATTCCTCCACGAAATCGCCTGCGATGCGTTCCCGCAGCTCTTCGTCAATAACGGTATAGAAATGCGTGATCTGGCCAAGCGACAAAAAATTGACCAACACCCAAAGTGGCACGTCCTTGTGCTTATCGTAAAATTCACGGATGGCTGGGTATCTCACTTTGTCGCGCTTTTTATGGCTTTGGATCAGATTAGCGAGTATTGAAATAATGCGATCACGCTCGTGATGATGCCTGCTGTCCGAACTGTAATTGTCGGAATTCAGAAAGCTTGCCATATCTTTAAACTTTTCGGAAAAACGGTATGCCACTTTCGACTTGATATTTTTCTCAAACTTCAGCAGTTCATTCAGCAAAAGCAACCGCAGCTTCCGGTCAAAACTGTGCAGCGCATAGATATGTCCGAACTCGGTACCTTCCTGATAGCGCTCAAGGCCGTATGGATTGAGCCATTCATCATGTTCCAAGAACGGCTCTTTATAGCCATCGATTAATGCGTAATAATTTTCGCGCGACAAAATTCGTTTTGCAGCCACTTTGTCTGTCACTTTCAAGCCCCGCTCTTCGAGAATTCCCAACTGCTCGGCGTGGGTGGAAAAATCTTTCACATCTCTCATCCTTTGCTTATCCTTCTATCACCAACTGTAAGCGAAACTCCTCTATTAATAAACCATTTACTCATGAATATAAAGTAAGCTTCTCAGAAATATAAAGCGCAATCAAAACAGACACAGTATTAACACTTACATCTAAGAAGATGCACTTGCTATAGTTACAAATAGACGACAAAACGTATCAGATTCAGTTTGAGAATATTACGTTCAAATAGTCGAAAATTAGCATTTCGAAAGGAAGAATAACATGCACGAAGAAAAAAGACTGCCTTACGATGGAAAAGAGGGATTGCTCTACGGCGCCATGATTTCAACGATGACTGTATTGTTTATGGCCACATTCAGTGCCATTTACTTTGCCGGGGAATTTGGCGTCGAGATTGCTTGAGGCATCGTCAAAATTAGTCCACTCTTCTGGATCATCGTTATGGTATTGAACCGGTTATTTTTGGTCGACTGAAAGAAGCTTCGACCGCCAAATTCACTCATCCCTCGGATAGCTTCAATTCCAAAATTTTATTTCGCATTTTTTTTACGGTACTTGGAAAGTCAGCTGCTGTGACTTTGACCGGTGATCTCGTCATTAATGGTTTTCACTCAGAGCTCCTCAGCAATTAGCTTGTCAATTGATCACGCAATTTTGTTATCGTTTTGATTGTTGAAAATTTGTTCATCCAACCGATTGCTCGCTTTGTGATGGTGAAACTGCACGGAGCTCAAGATAGAAAAATTGGTATCATGCCAGAAGAAGAGCCCGTGTTAAAAGCAGAAGTTTTATAATTTCATAAAAGCTCGCAGACAATTAGTCGTCTACGAACTTTTTTATGTCTGGATGGTTTCTTAGTTAAAATCCACTGTATCATTTATCTTTTTATGGTCTTTTTATGGTCTTTTTCTGTATCCTTGTTGGTCAGTTTCTTGACGAAAGTCTTGACTGACTTTGACATATTGCCTGAATCCCAGTATTCAGCTGAATCAGCGTTGACTTTAATCAGTACTACATTCAGATCCTCATAAGAAGTATCGAGCATTTTATCGAAAATCAGGTTCCAGTATTCCTTTTTCTTCGCTGCGTCCTCAATGAATTCAGCCATTCCACTAATGGATACGTATGAATGTCCCACATACGCCAAGTTGACGTTCGGATTACTGATGATTTCCTGGTACTTCTCAGTATCTTTCATCGTCAAGAACCACAGCTCTCCGTCAAATCCCACTTCTTGTGTCTGCATCGGACATGACATGATTTTATTGTCAGAAGAGATGGTCGTGAACATAGCCACTTTGATGTCTTTAATCAAGTCATTGACCTTTTGAATTGATTCTAAATTATTTGTTGTATTGTTTACCCTAATTATTTTTCCTCCTATATAAGTTAGATGAAGTGAGACGGCTATACTTAGTAGAATTCCGTTTTAATGGTTCTTCTAACCTCACTTTCACCTAGAATTGTCCGTTTTCAATCCAAGAGCAGCATCCATCAAGACTATAATTTAATTCATAAAAATACTCTAAAACTCATAATCTTTTACATTGCCGACTCCCTAAAATCTATATCCAATTCAATAAAAAAGTTCACAAAACCAATATTCACTTAAAGGTATTTAAGAATAATTTAATTTCCCCTTGTAATTAGATTATTCAATCATGTATAGTCTATACAAGAATGAATAACGGAGGTCAATTATGAATACTTTATTTCTGCTTCCCAATACCGATGAAGAAATCATTGATACCTATGATGAAGATATTATTGTCACCACTCGAGAAGGGCGCATCATCAAAGCCTCTACGTGTAGCGGCGAACCCTATGGCGTAAGTGCTGAACAATTGCTTGGAAAATCTGTCTACGATCTAGAAGCAGCAGGAATCTTCTCACCCGCCATCACACCGCTCGTACTCAAGCAAAAGAAAAAAGTAGTGCTTCGGCAGAATACACCTTCTGGAAAAAAGGTGTTGATTACCGGCATTCCGCTTTTCAACGAAAACGGCGATGTAGAGTTTGTCGTCAGTTATTCCTACGATATGTCACAACTGATGGTCATGAAGGAATACCTGGAGAATCTGGAATCGGAAATGTCTAAAGTTAAAGGAGAGCTTGCTCATCTGCGAAATCAGCAGCTTCACGTCGAAGGCTGTGTCATGGAAAGTCCTTCTTCTAGTCGCGCACTCCAGACAGCCATTAAAATGGCACAGCTCGAAGTATCCGTCGTTATCTGTGGTGAACCTGGCACCGGTAAAACGTCCTTAGCTAAATTCATCCACTCACAGAGTAATCGGCGAGATGCAGCATTTATTGAAGTCTATTGCAGCGCCATTCCGGAATCGGTGTTTGAAATCAGCTTTACAGGATTGGGTGGAGAAGGCTATTTGAACCTAGCCGCTGGGGGTACGCTCGTGCTCAATGAAGTTGAGCAGCTCTCAGTTGCTTCCCAGGCAATACTGTTCAACATTCTGCAACAACCACATACTGCACGTATCATTGCCAGCAGCAATGCTTCAATGGAAGAAGCGGTTACTGCCGGGAATTTCCGTGAAGACTTGTTTTATTTTTTGCATTTGGCTTCAATCGAGCTAAAACCGCTAAGAGAACGGCCTGATGATTTAGATCAGGCCATCAGCCGCTTTCTCGAAGAACTGAATGACAATTACCACCAGCAAAAAACGATTTCCGATAACTTGTACTTCCACTTGCTGCAACTGTCTTGGAAAGGCAATTTCCGCGAGTTGCGCAATGTACTAGAACGCAGCTTTATCGAAAGCGAATCGCCCACTATCACACTCGACGACCTCCCTATCAACTATCAACCGAATTCAGATGAACGCATTGGCTTCGAACTCAACGGCCAGACACTTCCGCATATTTTGGAATCTGTTGAAAAAAAGGTTTTGTTGAATGCCCAGAAACGCTACCGGACAACGACTGAAATGGCCCATATTCTGGGTATCAGTCAGCCATCTGTCGTCCGCAAACTAAAAAAATACACAAGTACACCACTGGAGGGGAAAATCACATGACCATACTTCAAAGCGAAAAAAAGACCATCAAACCGGCAGATACATGGAAGTTTCTGATTCCTTCCATCATCGGCGCGCTGTTATTCCTATGTCCCATCTCTTACAACGATGAAATAACCATCGGTGTTGGCATTCTGGCATCTTTCCTCTTAACAACATTCGGCGATGTGATTCCTGCATTCATTGTTTTCTTACTTGGTTTTTCGGCAGTTGCAAGCTTACTTGCGACGACGTTAAAACCAACTTTCGTCCAAAACTCACCTTTTTTACGCGCCACCTTCATTAACGGACTGTTCGGCTTAGTCGTTCGCGTGCTTGCTTTTGCATTTGGCATCATGACTTTTTACGAAATTGGACCTGAAGTGATTTCTTCAAAGACAACAGGAGGCGTTGTTCTTTATGACTTGGCGCCTGTTTTATTAACATGGTTCTTGTTCGCTGGAATTCTACTCCCGTTACTGGTGGAGTTCGGCTTAATGGAATTTGTCGGTACCCTACTTAATAAATTCATGCGCCCTGTCTTTACTTTACCTGGCCGTTCGTCAATCGATGCAATGGCGTCTTGGATGGGCGCAGCTCCAGTTGGTGTATTAGTCACGATGAAGCAATACGATGAAGGGAACTACACAGGTCGTGAAGCATCAGTGATTGCGACAACGTTTTCAATTGCCTCTGTTGCATTTAGTTTAGTTGTTGCCAATGTTGTTGGCATCGGACATTTATTCTTTCCTTTTTACCTAGCAGTATCGGTTGCTTGTCTTGTAGCTGCCGTCATCATGCCGCGCATTCCACCTTTGTCTCGTAAAAAAGATGACTATTATGAGCCCGTTGGCAAACAGATTGACGATACAATTCCAAAAGGCGTGTCACTATTCCAATGGGGCTTTGACGAAGCTCGCCGCAAAGCAAGCAGCGCGGCAAGCCCGAAAAAACTTGCACAAATCGGGATTGAGACGGTACTGGATATTTGGTTGGCGCTAATCCCGCTTGTTATCGCTCTTGGTACCATTGCGTTGATCGTGGCAGAATACACACCGCTATTTAAAATAATTTCTTATCCACTGATTCCGGTACTGACACTGTTCGGATTGCCCGAAGCCGCTGAAGCAGCACCTACCTTCCTAGTCGGATTCGCGGACATGTTCCTGCCAGCTGTACTAGGTAGCGGTATCGATAGCGAATTGACTCGTTTTGTTCTTGCTGGTGTTTCGTTAACACAAATCATTTATATGTCGGAAATCGGCATTTTGATCTTACGCTCGAACATTCCGGTGAAATTCTGGGAACTGGCTGTAATTTTCGTCTTACGTACCATCATCACCCTGCCGATTCTCGTGTTGTTCGGTCACTTATTTATTTAACAATTAAAAATCCACTTCTGTGAACTTTGAGTTCTTGAAAGTGGATTTTTTACGTTCTATTGCGTTGAGGAGTCTGTTAAAGTAGCTCTAAATAAACGAAACCCCAAATGGGTCACTTTTATAAAGTGACTCTCATTTGAGGTTTCGCTTTTTTTATAAGAATTAATTACTCAGTTGGTGTTAAATCTTCGATGGAATCGATGTCCATGTAAGCTGGAACAACAAGTCCGATTTTAGCGCCTTCCAGGTTTACACCCAGATCGACTACACTATCACCATAAGTTTCAAGCTGAGTAGCGTGAGTACCAGGCAACCAAGCTGCGACCATTCCGTCTGCTTGTCCTTCAGAAACTGCTTGCCACATTACCGCGTTATCAAGCGGCGTCAATGTTACGTCAAAGCCTTGATCTTCCAAGACTTTTCCGACAACATTTGTTGAAGCGACTTCTGTATCCCATTCCACATAAGCTAACTCAATTTCCACGCCGTCTACTTTTTCTGTACCGGCTGTCCATTCAGCAACTTTATCACTGTTTTCTTCTACCCACGCTGTTGTAGCTTCTTCAACATCTGTACCATTTGAAATTTCTAGCATGATGCTTTCAATATCAGCCGATTCCCATTGGAATTGATCAAGAATTTTATAAGCTTCAGGGTTTTCTTCTTCTAATCCTTCACGGACCATTGTGTTGATTGTTTCAGCATCCCCGAATACGCCTTTTGGATCTTCCAAGTATTTCACATCATACTTCTGGAATTTCCAATGCGGGCTCCAGCCTGTGACAATGATTGGTTCTTCGTTATCAATCGCTTCGCCTAAAGCTGTTGCCATCGCGCCACTTGAAGAAGTAACAACTTCCCAGCCTTCAAGGTTTTCATATTCTTCTATTGTTCCTTCAGCTGCAGCAACTACGCCTGCACCTGGTTCAATGCCCGTAATTTTGTAACCCATTTCTTCACCATAGTTCACATCTTCAGATTCAGAACCTTCAGCAGATCCAGTTTCCGCTTCTTCTTCATTTCCACACGCAGCCACAACTAATACCAACATGAGAACGAACAGAAGTCCTAAGTGTTTCCATTGTAAATTAAACATAAATAGTTAATCTCCTTTTTCTTTCAAATTTCCGGTGCTTTCTTTTCATAAATTTCAGTGGTCTTAGCTTTTCACTCTTTTTTTACCACTGAAACTTTGTGTAAATCGGTCGATGATGATTGCCAAGATGACAATTCCTAAGCCTGCCACAAATCCGGTTCCTACTTCAGCTCGCTGCAAGGAAGAAAGAACTTCTCTTCCAAGCCCAGGTGCGCCAATCATCGATGCGATAACAACCATCGACAACGACAGCATGACGGTTTGGTTAATTCCGGCCATGATAGTAGCTTTCGCCATCGGCAGCTCTACTTTGAAGAGCTTTTGCGCGCCGGTACTGCCGAAAGCTTCGGAAGCTTCCACCAATTCTCTTGAAACTTGCCGAATACCAAGGTTCGTAAAACGAACAGTCGGAGGAGTGGCGAAAATCAAAGATGCAAAAATACCGGGAACCATTCCGATGCTGAAAAACGCTACAGCCGGAATCAAGTATACAAAAGCTGGCATGGTCTGCATAAAGTCGAGAATCGGTGTAATGATGTTTTCCGCGATTTTGCTTTTCGACATCAAGATGCCAATTGGAACCCCTATTACTATCGACAACAGACTGGCAACAAGAACCAATGTAAACGACAGCATCATTTCTTCCCATAGTCCTTGATTCCAGACAAGTAGCAAGCCAAGCAGAGAAAAGGTAGCCAAACCAAACCGTTTCCCACTAATGAAGAATGCGATCAACGCAACCATTAAAATGACAATCGGCGGTGGAACTGCAGCCAATATATCCGCAAAATTTTCCAAGCCATCCGCGAACTCATTTTTCAGTGGATCGAATAAGAAAACGAATGTATCCGATATCCAACTCGTGAATTTCGAGATATAAAAAGCCAACGGAATTTCCGGTATGTTTTCCATGAAATTAAGCATCGTTGCGATTCACCTCGCTTTCGCCAGCAAGTGCTGAAATGACGGCACCGCGCACGATGATGCCAAGTAATTTGCCATCTTCTACAACCGGAATCGGGACAGGTGAATTATGGCTAATTTCAAATATTGCATTCATTAACGTATCCTTCGTGACAGTTGGTGCATCAGTCTTCATGATACTTTCAAGACTTTTCACTTCAGCCTTGGAAGCAAGCGAAGCATCATCGGCCGTTACATAGCCTTTCAAGTTCCGCTTGCCGTCTGTCACGTAGATACTTGAGATGCCTTCTTCTTTCATTCTTTCCAAAGCGACGCGTGGGCCATGTTTATCGATATTGATTGTTTCAGGCCGTTTCATAATATTGAACGCGGTTAATACTTTCGAGCGATCGACATCTTGAACGAACTTTTTAACGTAATCATTTGCCGGGTTCATTAATATTTCTTCTGGCGTGCCGACTTGCACGATAGAGCCGTCTTTCATCAACGCAATTTTGTCGCCTATACGCAGTGCTTCGTCCAAGTCATGTGTGATGAAAATAATGGTCTTCCTCATCGTTTCCTGTAAATCCAATAATTCATCTTGCATTTCTTTTCGAATTAATGGATCAAGCGCGGAGAAGGCTTCGTCCATCAACAAGACTTCCGGATCGTTCGCCAGCGCTCTTGCCAATCCGACACGTTGCTGCATCCCGCCAGAAAGCTGTGAGGGCAATTGATCTAAGTAACCGCCCAACCCAACCATTTCCAAAGATTCCTTCGCTTTTTTGCTTCTTTCCTTCTTATCGATTCCTTGAATTTCCAACCCGTAAGCGGCATTGTCCAAAATCGTTAGGTACGGGAAAAGAGCAAAATTTTGAAACACCATACTCATTTTTGTACGACGTACTCTGCGCAAATCTTTTTTGTTCATCGCTGCCAGGTTTTCGCCATCAATGTGCACTTTGCCTTCTGTCGGATCAATCAACCGGTTTAATAACCGAACCAACGTCGATTTCCCACTACCAGAAAGACCCATGATGACAAAAACTTCGCCTGCTTCTACTGAAAAAGAAACACGGTTGACGCCCACTGTGCTGCCCGTTACTTTCAAAATTTCTTCTTTAGTCTTTCCTTCTTCAAGCAATTTCAACGCTTGTTTGGAATTTTTACCGAATACTTTCGATAATCCTTCTACTTTAATAATGGACATAATTTTTCACACCCCTCTGCTATTCAGCTTTTTGCATGGATAGAAGAGCATTTCAATGCATCTATTTATCTTTCTTCCACAACAATTCATCTTTTAATTAAGTAGGTCTTTAGTAAATCTTTAAATAATAAAAAGAATGATTATTTACCTATTATTTCCACTCTTCTTATTGGCACTTGTCCCACTATACGCACAAGTTCCTATCATTACAAATGTTGCAAGACCGTTTCTCTCTTTAAAAACAATAATCCCCCCCATTGAATCCTCTTAAAAGGTCTATGATATTATTTCATATATCGATTTACTTTTTTTCAAAAAGGCGCTCTTGGCGGTCTGTAAAGGAGGTTGAAAAATGATGCTTTTTTGTTTTTTAACAAGGTGAAATAAATGACGAATTCAACTCATAAATTTTTTGAAATTCTTTTTATAAAAAGCTTATTACCGCATAATTACAGACATTTCCAGAGGGAGACAACGCTAAAATCATCAAATCCCATTTATACAAGAACTGTAATTTGTTATAAATACAATTACTATCTTCCATCCTATTTCAGGATAAAAAGTCTTTCGGTCCTTCTTTATGCTTATTTATAAGTCATGTGAAGCTCGCTTGGTTTATGCAAGACAGTTTGTCAAATTAAGTGCAACACTTTGTTGGCGAATTACCAGTTTAGAAATTTTCGCGACCGGTTGTTGATAAAGCGAAGAACTTACGCCAGTTCCTCTCTACTCAAACTAGCGAAATCTATTTTGGTCAGGAAATATTCACACAGAAGACCAACAGCAGTTTTTTTACAGTTGGTTACCATATAAACAAGAGATTCTATAATTTAAAACCGGAGGAGGTGCTTGTAATCAGCACCTCCTCCGGTTTTTATTGAAAAATCCAAAAAAACGTATCCAGGATGTTGGGCAAGTCAGCATCCCGTATTCAGTATGGTCGGCTACCACTCAAAGAAAAAATTTAATGACATAGTGATAGCAAAATAAATGAGAACGGCAGCTAAAAATCCAGGAAAATGCGTTTCTTTCTCACTAGGCAATTCATGTTTGAACACGTAGAAAATCATCGCTCCGGATACAAGTGCAAAAATAATAGATTTAAATAGCGAATTTAAATCAGTCGTTAAAGCAAAAATTCAGCCAACTACGATTCCCACAGCAAGCATGTACCTACCGTATTTATTATATTCTTCCGGAAATTCTCTCCACATGTCATGGGTGACTGCAATAAAATGCAGACCGATTGCAAAGCAATAGAAAATGGCCTGTATAGCGGAAACTTCGAAAGACAGCACCAAGTAGGAGACGAGGGCATTATGAGAGCGCATAAAATGAAATGACTGACCAAAAGGAGGAAGTATGGGAAAGGTATTTTTGCTTGATGATGATCTGAATGCCGAGAAAGAGAATACCCCCCAGGTGGCCAATAAAATAGATTTCCGAGTCCATCGTTAAATGGCGGTATGGCTCTTCAATTTTTGTTTGCTGCTTTTGGAGTGCCGGCAGCAGGTAAACGACTTTTCATAGACATTAAAAAAATCCTCAAAATCAATCAACTTTTTTCGTCCACAAAAGAAGTTTTAGACTCCTGATAATAATACTAAAGGCTTTGCCAATAACCTTAATGGTTATTGGCAAAGCCTTTTGTCTCGTGTATGTGTTTGAATAAATCTAATTATCTCTGACACAGGAACACAATTTTCGTTGCTATATTTTTTCCACTTTCGCATATCAGGGGCTTTCACCCTTCACAGGAAAGCGCAGTCAAGCTCACAAAAATTTGAAAGTGTCGATTTTTTCGTTACTCTTCTTTTTTCTATCACTCTATTAACCCAGCTTGTTGTAAAAATTCTTCTGCCACAACTTCAACCATTTGGCCTTCATTGTCCACTTTGGCATTCATGGCTTGCATCGTGGGTTCATCAATTTTATCAGCTAACTGAAGAAGTACATCTTCCAATTCAGGATATTGTTTTAAAATTTCATTACGCACAAGCGGCAATGCATGATAAGGCGGGAAGTAATTTTGATCATCTTCCAGTACACGCAAATTATACATCTGCAATTGTCCGTCTGTCGTATAAGAATTGATAACGTCCACTTCATCTGCATTGATTGAGCGGTACATCATGCCGTGATCCATTCCTTTTACATCTTTGAATTCCAAATCATATTCCTCTCGAAAACCTGGCAAGCCGTCGGGGCGATCAATGAATTCAAAAACTGCTCCAAGGATAAAGTCATCAGACACTTCAGCAAAGTCACTAAACGTTTTTAAGTCTAGTCTTTCCGCTTCTTCTTCATCCAATGCCAGCGTATAGGTATTGTTAAAGCCAAAAGATTCTAGTGC
Organism: Planococcus antarcticus DSM 14505; assembly: GCF_001687565.2. Classification (NCBI taxonomy): domain Bacteria; kingdom Bacillati; phylum Bacillota; class Bacilli; order Caryophanales; family Caryophanaceae; genus Planococcus; species Planococcus antarcticus. The sequence continues at coordinate 825,193 of NZ_CP016534.2, read as the reverse complement.
CGTAATTCCATCTGCAGAAACCAGCTCTTTGGTGGAAGCTAAAGTCTCATCGGCATCCCCTGCCGTTTCCTGATAATAATTGATAACAATTGTGCCGGTGTAATCTGGAATCACATCAATATTATCATTTAACATCGCCGTCCAAACAACATTTGAACCGCCAAGATTTTCTTTATAAATTACATCAATACCTGCTTCTGCTTCAATTAATTGACCCATAATATTCGATAGAATAATGCTTTCCGTATTGTTTCTCGATCCGACAATCAATGAGTCTTTTTCAACGAAAATACAGCCCGCAAGCGGTGCTATGACCAGTAAAAGCAATATAAATTTCAAAGTTATGCGTTTCGTCATAATATCTCCCTCATTTCAGGCCTTTTGGAGTCGACCAGCGTTCCAAAGATCCGAAGAAGATTTCCAAGATAATCGCAAGCAAAGCAGCTGGAATTGCACCAAGAAGGATCAATCCATCGATTCCGCGTGTGATTCCTAAGAAAATAAAATCTCCCAGTCCTCCCGCTCCGATAAAGGCGGCGAGTGTCGCTGTTCCGACATTGATGACAGCAGCTGTACGGATACCGGCCATAATCATCGGAACTGATAAAGGTAATTCGACTTTAATCAGTATTTGCCAGCTGGTCATGCCCATTCCTTTAGCCGCTTCGACTGTCGCTTTGTTGACATCTCGAATACCGGTATACGTATTGCGAATGATTGGCAACAGCGAGTATAAAAATAACGCGGCAATCGCCGTATTCACGCCAATTCCAAAAATAGGAATCATGAACCCTAATAAAGCTAAACTTGGAACAGTTTGCATAATACCTGCTCCACCTAACACGATAGTTGCAAGTGATGGAACGCGTGTAATCAATATTCCAAGCGTTACGCCGAGGACAATCGCGATAAGCATTGAAAAGAATACTAGTTGAATATGAACAGATGTCGCTTGGAGCACATCTTCCCAGCGCATTTGCGCTTGTTCTATTAATTGTTCAAAAATATTTAAGTTATTCATTTACTTCCTCCAATTCTGTCCATTGGCTGGACAATGCAGAAAGTAATGTACCGCGTGTCACGAGTCCTTTTACTTTTTGTGCTGTGTCTAATACAGGAATAATCCCGAGTTGCGCATTCGCCATCATAACAATTGCATCTTTTGCCGTAGCTGATTCAGGTAAAATAGTTGTGGAAACTTCCATGATTTCTTCAATCGAATGGATACTTTCCATATTTTTAATTAATTTATAGGCAGAAACTAGCCCAACAAATGCATCTTGATCGTCTACTATGATCAAGCTGGTGATTTGGTGTCGACGTGTCATCAAGAGCGCTTTTGATGGAGACAAATCAGCTTGTGCAGTTATCACTTTTTCAGTCATAACAGCGGACACGGGCATGAGTTCAGGATTTTGGGTAATCCGATGCTTGCCGATAAACTCCTCTACAAAACCATGGGATGGTTCATGCAGTAATTTTTCCGGGGTGTCGAGTTGAAGTAACTTTCCGTCTTTCATAATCGCTATACGATCGCCCAACTTTAATGCTTCATCCATATCATGCGTTACAAAAACAATCGTTTTCTTCAATTTCCGTTGCAGTGAAATCAACTCGAGTTGCAGCTGTTCACGCGTGATTGGGTCCAGCGCACCGAATGGTTCATCCATTAAAATAATTTCGGGATTCGACGCAAGCGCTCTTGCAACACCAACACGCTGCTGCTGTCCGCCAGATAATTCTTTGGGGTAGCGTGTGCTGAAAACCTCGGGGTCAAGACCAACTGATGTCATCAGTTCTTTAACGCGCGCACTGACTTCTTCTTTTGACCAACCTTTCAGTTCAGGGACAATCGCGATGTTTTTTTCAATCGTGTAATGGGGGAAAAGACCGATTTGCTGTATCACATAGCCGATATTCCGGCGAAGCTCTGAGGCATTCAAATCCATAATATTCTTTCCGTTGATTGAAATGGTTCCACTCGTGTGCGGAACCATTTGATTGATCATTTTCATCGTCGTCGATTTCCCCGATCCGCTTGGTCCGATGAGCACGAGGAACTCGCCTTCGGGAATATCAAAACTGACCGAATCCACCGCTTTAAATCCATCGTTAAATACTTTGCTTACATTTTCAAATTTGAGCATGAGTACCTCCTTCTATAGTGGTTGAACCAATCTATACCTCCTTACCCGATACACTTTTTTCTCCATAAAAAAAAGAACTTCCCGCACCATCCATTTAAATGGATAAGCGAGACGTCTCTACGCCTTTGTATAGACATACAGCTAATGTAAAGAAAGAGCGATTTTATTAAAAATCTTCTCATTCGTCGAAAGACTCTTTAGCAATTTGCACTGATTTTTCCAGTTTACAACAATTTCATATGCGACAAGCATTTGACAAACCCACTTCTTCATAGCCAATAAATCACTTCATAATTCCCGGCTGAAGTGGTTGATTTTTTGAAATAAAACCAATTATTAAATTGATTCAACTGACTAACCATATCATTATTTCGGGAGTCTAACAAGTTAGTTATCAAAACTGAAGTCTGCACGGCCTCCGTATGGCGCTTTCGTGCTTGCTTTGTATGACGTGACGATTGCTCGTTTTGTGGAATTGTTTCAGACTTTCAAACTGTTGGACTATATCGGCCGGAACCGTATATATTCAAAGATGTCGGTCAGTTCGTTGAAGAAGCTTAAGTACTCCACTTATACAACCGTCTTCTTCTTTGCAGCCGGATTAACGTTTCTTGTTTCAGTTATTGAAAGCGACATCGCCGGAAAGTTCATGGTATGTCCAATCTGCACTATTGCTTCGGGGCCATTTGTGCTTTTGTCGCAGAGCTTGAGAAGCTTGATGAGCAGGTAATCCGGCTACAAGCTGAAAATGAAATGCTTGTTACTATCGTCCTTTTATCTTCAGGATAAAAAGTCTTCCGGTTCGCCTTTACGCTTTTTTAAAAGTCATGTGAAACTCGCTTTGTTTATGAAATTGGTTTATACAAAGATAGAAAAGAGGAAATGCTCTATTTCGGCATTTCCTCTTTTTTATCTTTCTTGGAATTTCGATTTCTGGAAACAGAAATTTTTTGTATTTATAGCTAATACAAAAAAGCTACATGCTAGCATGCAACTTTTTTGTTCAATACTCACTTCGCCCAACGGTGGAAGAAGAAATAGGACATAATGAGCACAATCACAACGGCCGATAGGACGAGCATGGGCACAAAACCAAAGGTCGCTTCCATTTAGACTCCTCCTCCTTTTACCTTCATCATACGCTCTTTTAATCCAAAGTCAAAATAATAATCTGAATATTTAGATATTAAATTTCAGACTGCTTTTAGAACTAGCCGCTTGTTTACAATGCTTAGTATTCCAGCGTATCTTCAAAAGTCTATGATTGTAGTCCGTCGGGATCGGCTATTGACAATCACCCGATTTTAACGCTTTTCGGCACTATCACTTTACCTTCAATGTCATGCTTCTTAGCATTTCCAAAAGGGTTCCCGTAATTCACTTCGAGTGAAAATAGATAAAGTGTCGGCTCCACTTCGCTTTTCTCTACATCCATCTCTGAGATGCTCAGCTGGTAATCTTCTGCAGTATGATACGTAAATGCCTGTCCGCTATTTATCAGATTATCGAGCTCGTTATCCGTTAAATACGACCCCTATGTGTCCTCTATATACTCATTTACCGCCACTACTTCTGGAGAGTCCTCCAGCAACGTCGGTGTATCTTTGCCTAATTGGTTTACTATTTCCTGCTGTAAGTTGACGAAATCTTCATCAGACGCCGTAAATTCTTTGATAAGTACAGCCTCGACTGCTTTTCCCGAATCTTCTGCTTCAACTTTCTCGTCAGAACGGCCAGCCAACACGGTGCCAATCAAGAAGCTAAAGCTAATTACTTGAGTAAATGTGTATTTGAAATTCATCTTGTTTCCTCCTTCTTTCTCAACAATAGATATTTTTCTATTCAAAATGAACCTATAAGAAGTTCCAATTTTCTTACATAGGAGGATAGGTTATCTCTTCTCCTTTCTCTTAAAAAAATAATGAAATTTTAAAAAAATTAGCTCTATATGTCACGACGTGATATAGTCGAGTTGTGACATATAGAAAAGAGGGTCAATTATGGATATTCAAAAAATGTTAAAAAAATACGTACCTATGACTGAAACCGCTTTTTATATCCTATTGTCTTTAACCAAACCACGACATGGATATGGGATTGTCAAACACGTGGAGGAAATTACAGCAGGTCGACTGCGTCTTGGATCAGGAACTGTGTACGGCACTTTGACAAAGATGCAAAAAGACGGAGTAATTGTCGTTTTCGCGGACGAACAGCGAAAGACTGTTTACGAAATCACTGATACTGGAAACCAACTAATGCATGAAGAAATAACTAGACTGAAAGAGTTACATCAAAATGCACTGACGTATGAGGAGGATTTCAAGTGAAGAGAATGTACAAACCTTTCTGGAGCTACGATGTCACTAAAACAGAGCAATGGCTGTCACAAATGGCATGTAGTGGGCTGACCTTTGTAGGATTGAACCGGTGGACACGCCGCTTTTCTTTTAATGAAACAACGGCGGAATCCCGGATTTACCGAATTACTTATGACAAATTGATGTCGCCTGTGCTACCCAAAACTTTGCAAGCCGAGGGATGGGAAACCACTGTCACTACGGGGAAATGGCAAGTCACAACAAACAGCCAACCTGAACAGACGATTAGGAACTTTCCAACTAGAGACGGTGTCATCAAACACAACCAAACAATCACGTATCTTTTTTATGGACTTTTATTTTATTTACTAAGTGTGCTGATCGCCCCCATTTCTTTAGCTTTTTCCTACTTTTTCACGGACGAAGCTATCGTTGTAGAAAAAAGTCCTTATTGGATTGTGACGTATTTGTTCTTTGCGTTAGTAGTTGGTCTGGTTGCACTAGGCATCTATTCGATTGTCAAAATTACGAAAACGAATAAATCCCTTAGAGATCCATTAACCACGGAAACTCTTCAACCAAGCAATGAAATCGACAAGCAGGCAGAACGACAATTGAAACGCTCCGGACGCTGGGTGACAAAAGTTCGATTAGGCTGGATGTATTCTCCTGACAAACTGGAAAACTGGTTAGAGTCGATGGAACAGCGTGGATTCAATTTGTATCGCGTCAACCGAATCGGCACGATTTTCCACTTTATGAAAGGACAGCCTCGCCGCATTGCTTACCGAGTCGATTACCAAAGACAACCGCCTTCAAGCTATTTTGCTATTCACAAAGAAGCTGGCTGGCGTGATTGTTTTGTTTCCTATTCTAATCTGGAAAACTGGACTATTTGGAGCCAGGAATATACGGGAAATCAGCAACGACCACAGCTATATAGCGATAATCCAACCCGAATAAAACATGCGAGAAAGATGGTCCTTACCTACACAGCTTTCTTTTTACCATTTACACTTTTGTATCTGTTTTTTCTATTTAACAGCTTCAATCGACAAACTGAGCTGTCTCACTGGCTTTCTTGGGGAACGTTCGCATTTATACTGTGCATTGGCATTTACGGTTCTTTCTTAGTTCAATTATGGACTTATTATGTAAGATTGAAGAAGCATACGAAGGTTTGAAATAATGGCCAACATTATTGCAAGACTTTGCTTTAAAGACAAATTTCACATAATAAATCACACAAAAACCGCCATCTGGAATTCTTCTCCAAGTGGCGGTTTTGCACATCTATTAACCCAGCTTCTGCCCACAATTCGGACAGAATTTGGCGCCTTCGTTTTTCTGACCGCAGTTCGGACAGAATTTCGGTACCGTCTTACCATCAGCGTCTTGCTGCAGAGAAGAATTACCTGCTCCAGCTGTGTTCTGTTGCTTGTCAGTATCAGATTCTTTCTGACCGTCCATCATTTCTTTGGCGATATTCATGCCCATCATCATACCTGCCATGTCCGAAGCTGCATTAGACCCGGATGATTTGCCCATGGCGTCGGCCACTGAAATCTGTTGGTATTTGGCAACGTCGCCGACCATACCGTGTGATGCACTTTTATTGATCATGTCTTGAATTTCCTTTGGATAATTAAAGCTCATGACTTGGAAGCCCATAACTTTCATGCCGTCGTCCATCAGCTGCATATTCAAGTCATCTTGAATGCCTTGACTGATTTCATGTGCATTGGCTTGTAAGTTGAACATATCCTTTCCTTCTTTGCTGATCCACTTCATTAAGAGCTGATCTAAAATGGCTGTAATGCGAATTTTGACATCGTCTACTAAATAGCTGTTGCGAACTCCTGCTATTTTATCGATTAAGCCAATATAATCGCTAACTTTAAACTGGAATGTCCCATTGGCACGAATTGGCATACCGCCTGGTAATTGAGGTGACGGAATATTGATTGGGTTTTGCGTTCCCCATCTGACTGTAAATTCTTTTGTGTTCACAAACAACACTTCTACACGCATGCCGCTATTAAAGCCAAAACGGAAGCCTTTTAACGTTGATAGGAATGGCACGATTTCTGATTCAATATCGTACTCGCCTTCGTCTTCAAAAACCCCTTCGACTTTGCCGTTATTCATGAAGATGGCGTCTTGACCCGGACGAATAATTAACTTACTGCCTTTTTTCACTTCATTATTCGTCCATTTCCAGAAAATCATGTCTTCTCTGAATTCTTCCCATTCCACTACATCTGAAAATTGATTGCCGAAAAACCCCATTCTGTTTTCCCCCTCCTTTGGTTTGATCTACTTTTAAAACTTGCGGCCGCCTCCGCTGAAAGAAGTGCCACCTCCGGTAGTCCCTCCGCCGCCGAAACCACCTCCGCCTCCGCTGTTGTTCTTCGGAACTTTGCGACGTGAAACGGTTTTGTTGCGGAAGTGGTCGCGCGCACTGGTCACTCTTGTATGATCACCATCAAAATACGTACTAGCAGTCGTTGTCACACGTCCACCTGCATTGTAAAGCATGAAACCAACAACACCCGCCCCAGCAATAATGCAACAAGAAGCTGGAACCAGCTTTTAAGAAGGATGTTTTCCGGATTGACGCCTGGACGATATTCCATATAGCGACTTGACGTAGTCACTGTCTCACGAAAAGCATCCGCATAATCGCCATTTTGCATTTCAGGAACAATTCGGTCTAGGACCAACTCGACGCGTTTATTATCCAGTGTGGTTTCCGCCGTTCCAAAACCAGCTAAGTAAACATCACGCGTCGCGATATTCATTGTTAATAACACTACGTTTTCTTGATTGTTTTCAATAGACCATTGTTCAAAAAAATCACCCATGTAATCGGTAATAGGAGGCATATTCTCATCTGCAGTTGTTAAAAACAAAAAGTCGACATTTTGTTCTTGACTGTATTTTGTTGCAACCGCTTCTAAGTCAACGATTTCCGATTCGCTTAATAAATTAGCACCGTCGTAAATATGCTCATCTGCAGCAGCAAACGCAGCAACTCCACTTACGCTAATGAACACGAGCACTAAACAAAGAGTTCTTAGCCAGTTAACTTGAAATGCCTTCACCAAAGAACACCTCCTACAGCAAACGCAACCACTTTCATCACCGCAAACACTGAAGCCGCAATGCCGGTGAACCAACCCGCAACTTTAAACGCACTGATTGGCGGCTTGCCCACCACTTTGCCGGTTTGACCGTTCATCGCAAACGTGCGTTCTTTGTTGTCGAAATCGTAGTAAACCATCCACACTGGAAACAAGGTATAGTACACGTTCTTTTTATTTGTTTGAATTTGTTTATTCGTATAACTAACGGTTGAATAACCTGAAATGGTACTGCCTATGTACGAATCGATATAAGGCACGATTTTCGATTCAATTCGTGAAAATAGCTCCTCATCGTCATAATCGTATTTCTCAGCAAGATATCCTGCGAGATAAGGCATTTTGAAATCCTTGAGTTCTCCGTAATTATAGGGCTCGAGTTTATCCATTAGTTCGTCGTCCATCTTTTCAGATGCGTCTGCCGGAACTTTTAAATAACTGAGGTCTATTTCTCGGCGGACATCATAAAAATTGGTCTCTGTGTAAATCGTATCACCCGACGTATAGCTGTGAACTTGCGTCGCAAGCGCCGCTACATCTGCTGTGCCGTCAATGTCGTACAGCCAGAACGGCACATACATACCAGTCATTTTTTTAATGCGGTCGCCGCTGGTAAAGCCTCTTGGCGTCAACCGTCCATTATTCGTCCATTTCCGAAATGCAGCAACAGCTTCATCCTTGCTAATCGTAAAAGGAATTACTTTGGCCGGAGCTAAGTCACCTGTTAGTCGGTCTGCCAGCAGCACCGGCGCCCCGCAAAAGCTGCAGTGGGTCGCAGTGGTTTCGGCTTCAGTCAAAATAACAGCTCCGCAGTTTTCACAATGGTATTCTTTTGCTTCACTCGGGTCGAATTTTCGCAGAATATGGGTTTCCGGAAATGTTTCGATGTCATCCTGTCTGCCGCAGCTTGGACAGGACAAGTGGCCCGATTCACTGTTGAACGCCATGTCTGACCCGCAGTTTGGGCATTTATATTGAATGACCACTGTGCTTGCCTCCTTTCAGCCTACAGGAAACTATTCGTACGAGATTCATCATTCATTTTTGCCCAACTGGCTTTTCAATGCTTCCAGTTCATCTTCCACGTTAATGCCGGCTTTTAACGATTCCAGTTCATCGTCTACAGACGAATCGCTATCGTATTTCGAAGCTAGGTCTTTAATGTCCGTTTTAGATTCTTTGTTGAGTTCCGTCATCGCGATGGCTTCATCAAGATCTTGGTTGATTTTCTGCTCCATTTTATCAAAAGCAGAAATCCGCTCGCCTGCTCCGTCTACTGAAGAAGCGAAACTGTTCATGCGTTTTTGTGTCTTTGCAACTGCCGCTTTGCCTTTTAGCTCCGAACGACGGGATTCCAGTTCTCCGATGTCCGATTCTAACTTGTCATGCATTTGGCGCATTTGCTGTGTATTGGCAGCCGCGAGTTCAACCGCTGTCCCTTTGTCTGCTACTTTTTCAGAAAGCTCTGCTTTGCGTTGCAAGAATTTCCGTGCATCGTCTTCATTGTCTGCTTCCAAAGCTTTCACGACATAGCGCTGCATGTCGTCAATCTCTTTTTCAAACTCTGACAGTTCACGACGTTCGCGTTTTTCAGCTGCCATAATTGCTGCTGTTTCCGATTTCACTTTGCCCAGGTCGCTATTCAAATCACGCAAATACTGGTCAATCATTTTTTCCGGATCTTCTGCTTTGTCTAATAAGGCGTTGATATTACTCGTCATAATGTCTTTGAACCGTTTTAAAATTTCCATCATCATTCTCCTCTTTGTGTAGTTTTTTCAGGACTGCCGAACAGTCTTTCTTGCTTATTGAAAGAGTACCCTCTACCTGCAAAAATTAAGCTAACGATTAGCTAGAGTGCATAAGAGATGAAAAAGAATTCTCCATATCAGTATAGCCTATTACTCACTCCAGATAATTTCTAAAGAGAGAAAATTCAATCTAATATTCCTCTTCATTCCAGGCAATATAAAACAAAAGAAAAAGCCGTTAAGCATCTTGTGAACCCAGCTTCAGTTCATTTGGATGCTTCCGGCTTTATTTTTCGGAAATACTATCACTCAACGACTAGTCGTTGGATCGGCTTGCTGCTCCCAGGCAGGCAAGGTTTTCGATAGTGCTTTATCTTCCTTATAACCCAGAGCATATTCCGCTTGCATGATGGTATGAATTTCACGTGTTCCTTCGTAGATGACCGGCGCTTTGGAATTGCGCAAATAACGGCTGACTGGATACTCATCGGAATAACCATAAGCTCCGTGTATTTGGAAAGCGTCGTCCGCTGCTTGATTAGCAAAATCACAAGCCTGCCATTTTGCTAAAGACGTTTCGCGCGTATTGCGTTTTCCTTGGTTCTTTAGTTCACCTGCACAGTAAACGAGCAGACGGCTCATTTGAAATCCCGCTTCCATTTTTGCAATCATCTGCTGGACCAACTGGTGCCTACCAATTTCCATGCCGAATGTCTGGCGCTCACGGCAATAGCTAACGCTTGCTTCGAGACATGCCATGATTTGCCCGACGGCTCCAGCGGCAACCGTAAATCGACCGTTATCTAGTGCCGACATCGCAATTTTAAATCCTTCGCCTTCTTGTCCTAACAAATTCTCTTTCGGTACTTTGACATCTTCAAAAAACAGTTCTCCTGTATTTCCTGCCCGTATGCCGTGTTTGCCTTTAATTGCTTTGGAGGAAAAACCTGGCCACGTACGTTCGACAATAAAGGCAGAAATTGCCCCATGCTTTTGTGCTTGGTCGCCTGTGTAAGCGAAGACAAGAAAATAATCTGCCACATCACACAAGGAAATCCAAGTCTTTTGTCCATTAAGAACATAATGGTCGCCTTGTTTCACGGCAGTCGACTTCATTGCCGCCACATCCGATCCGGCACCCGGCTCCGTCAATCCGAAAGCGCCCATTTTTTCACCTTTCGCTTGAGGGATTAAGTACTGCTGCTTTTGTTGTTCTGTTCCCCATTGAAGAATGGTTAAGCTATTTAATCCCGTATGGACAGAAACGGCGGTCCGGAATGCCGTGTCTCCACGCTCGAGTTCTTCGCAAACGATTGCTAGGGAATTGTAATCCATGCCACTCCCACCATACTCTTCGGGAATACAGACACCCATTAATCCGAGGTTTGCCAATTTTTCGTAAATCGCTGGATCTGATTTACCTGCTCGGTCCCATTCCTCGATAAATGGCATGATTTCTTTGTCGACAAAGTTTCGTGTCGTGCTGCGCAACATGTCCTGTTCTTGTGTAAATGAAAAGTTCATCTTAAATCTCCCCTTTTAGAAGTAGTAGTTTATTGTGTAGAATACTGTCCTAAAATCTCCTTATTGTGTTCTCCTGGATTCGGCGGATGTCGTTCCATTTTGACAGGTGTTCGCGACAGCTTTAACGGACTGCCAATCATTTTAATTTTTCCAGCTGTCGGATGATCTTGCTCGATGAACATATCGCGTGCCTGAAGCTGTTGATCATGACCCATTTCTTGTATCGTCTGAATCGGTCCTCCTGGTATGTTATTTTTTCTGCACAAAGTCTGCCAATACCCCGTTTTTTCCGTTAAGAAAATCTGTTGCAGTAATGGCACAAGACTTTCTCGGTTCTCTACTCGTAGTGGATTGGTCCGGTAGCGTTCATCCTCTGCAAATTGCGGTTTTTCTAAAACAATGCATAATGCCTGGAATTGCTGGTCCGTGCCGACAGCAATCACCATTTCACCATCAGCTGTCCGGAATGTCTGATAGGGTACGATATTGGCATGTGCATTGCCCAAAGCATTCGGTACTTTTTCATTCATCAAATAATTACTCGCAATATTCACCAACGCACTAACTGCCGTATCATACAAAGAAATATCCAACTTTTGTCCTTTGCCAGAGCAGACACGCTCTAGCAATGCCGCTTGGATGCCGATACAAGCATACAACCCGGTCAGTACATCAACAATTGCCACTCCGGATTTTTGTGGCCCTGATTCTTTATTGCCGGTGATGCTCATCAAGCCGCTCATTGCTTGGATAATAAAATCATATCCTGGCATATCTCGGTCTGGTCCTGTTTCTCCAAACCCGGTGATGGAGCAAAAAACGATTGCTGGATTGATACGTGATAAGGTCTCGTAGCCGAGTCCCAAACGTTCCATCGTACCGGTCTTGAAATTGCTGACTACCACATCACTTTCTGCCACAAGTTTTTTAATGACGGCCACGCCTTCCGCTGTTTTCAAATCAACAGTAATCGCTTTTTTGTTGCGATTGATACTCAAATAATAAGCGCTGACACCGTTTTGAAAAGGCGGTCCCCATTTACGAGTCTCATCACTGCCGCCGTGCGCTTCCACTTTTATAACCTCCGCTCCCAGATCTCCGAGAATCATTGTGCAGTAAGGTCCTGCGAGAACACGAGATAAATCGAGTATTTTCATGCCTGTCAATGCTCCTGTCATTTCCGCATCTCCTCTTTCTGTGCAGATACTATGCAAAAAAGCCAACCCAAAAAGACAACAGCAAAACTGCTTGTCTGAATGAACTGGCTTTGATCTACGTATGAAACTTCCAAGAAGGAATTTCAGCAGACTAGGCAGCATAGATTTTTTCTCGTACATAACTGATCGTGCGGATCAAACGCTACAGCGTTCTGGCACGACTCTTACTGTCACTGTAATACATAAAAAAGAGTTTGTAAATCTAAATGATTGATTAGTCGGAATGTTTCATAAACATTCAGGATTAATTGTTTTTACGATCTTCTGTGGTCTGTTTATGTGATGCATCTTTAGAGTAATCTTTCGCCTTTTCCATTTCATCTGTAGCATCTTCATAATCAGTTGCTTCGTTATCGCTGTCTAGAGCTTCTTTTGTTTTTTTGAAAGCTTTATCAATTCCTGATTCTGAGGGAGCTGATTGTTGATCGGGAGTTTTTCCTGCGGTACCTTTTCTTGCCATTAATATCACTCCGATTCTAATGTTTTACTAGTTGTATACCCCTTGTGTCTGATACTAATCACTCTTTTGAATTGTGCGGGTGCCTGGCACCCGCACAATTCTATTAACAAGAAGGAACCTCTCCTCTGATTAATGCTGGTTCGGGTCTGCCAAGCGCATACCCTTGGCCGAAATGGATACCCAAATTCTTTAAAAATCTCAGCTCCAGAGCATTTTCAATTCCTTCTGCAATAATCTTGGTATTCGATTGCGCAGCAAAATCCAATAAAAGTCCCACTAATTGTTGTTGAGCTGGCTGGATATGAATATCCCGGATCAAGGATTTATCAAGCTTGATGAATTCTGGCTTCAACGAAATAATCGTTTTGAGGCTATTGTATCCGGTTCCTGCATCATCAACCGCGATCCGAAAGCCTTGCTGCCGATAATTTTCGATAGTTTTTTCGAATTCCTTGTAATCAATCACGGCCTCTTTTTCGGTCAACTCCAGGACAACCTGGTCTGGAGACAAATTGTATTTCTTCAGCAAATCCAGTGTGGTTCCACTTCGATACGAGCGGTCTGTCAGGACTTGCGGCTGGATATTCAGGAATATCAACCCATTTTCATGACTGCTTGTCTGTTTCAGCTGCTCTGCATATTTTTTTAGCGACAGGTTACGGAGAAATCCTTCTATCCGAAAAACATTATTGCTCTTCCCTATGAAAGTATAAAACTCTTCAGTCGTCGGAAAGACAGGCGTACTGTTGGGCCTGTTAAGCACCTCAAACCCAATCGTTTCCCCCTCTGCTAACGTTAAAATCGGCTGAAAGGCTGTTTGGAAATTCTCATGAAGCATGAGTTCTTTCACTTCCCCGTCCTTTTTGCTTTCTTCGAATATTGCACGTTGATTTTTCTTCAGGTAGCTAATAAATTCCACTATGCTGCTCAATCTAATGATGTTCAGCCTCCCATGCATCTACTTCAACATTCGTTCCAATTTTTAGTATACGTTAAGACTATATAATAAATTGTTAAATTTTAGTAAAGAATAATTGTTTGGGTGCCAGGCACCTAAACAATTAAGGGCAAAGCCATTGCCCGAACTCTCTTCGTTCAGTAGCTTTCTACTGGAGCAGTGAAGCGACATCCAGTAGACCCCTCAGGAGCTGGCGACAAGGCTTAGCAATTCGTCCTTGCAACTGGCACCGCGACGTCTTGTTTGTCATACAACCTTATGATTCACATCCTGTGAGCCCAAAGCATCTATCTAGAGCGATTTCTTCGTTTATGCACTGTCATCAAGTTGAAAATAATACTGCTTTCATTCAATTTATCTAGCGATTTATTAATTGACAAATGAACAAAACGGATATATGGTTATATACATAAGCATATAACCATATATCCATTTTGAATAAGGAGGTGTTTAGTGTGAGCAAACCGTTTGATTCGAATAAACCGATTTTTTTGCAGGTTCGTGAATTGATTGAAGATCAGATTGTCAACGATCAACTGAAAGAAGGCGATCAGGCACCATCAACCAATCAACTTGTCAGCTTCTATAAAATCAATCATGCGACCGTTTCGAAAGGCATCAATCAGCTGGTGGAGGAAGGGATTCTATTTAAGAAAAGAGGGATTGGGATGTTTGTAGCAGAAGGGGCAAAACAGACATTGATGGGACAGCGAAAAGAGGCATTTGTCGAAAATTATGTCAGAAACCTCCTACAAGAAGCGAAAAAGCTTGGCATTACGCAAGCGGAAATTATGGAACTGATCAAAAACACGAAAGGAAGTGAAATCTGATGGTTGCCAAGATCAAACTAAGCAATGTCACTTTAAAATTCGGAAAATTTGAAGCCTTGAAAGATATTTCGTTGACGCTAGAAGCTGGCAAGATTCACGGACTAATTGGACGCAACGGTGCCGGCAAAACGACTCTTCTTTCTTTGCTCGCCGCATTCCGCGAACCGACACAAGGACAGGTGGAAATTGACGGCGAACCTGTTTTTGAAAATCCTGAAAAGATGCAGCAAATTGCGTTTATTTATGAAAAGAATTATGCGGACGAGTACGAGAAGATTCCCGCCATGCTGGAATTCTCGGAAAATTACCGTCCAAACTACGACAAGGAGTACGCCGATTACCTGCTGAAGCGCTTTAAGCTTCCTCTTGATAAACCTGTTTACAAATTATCCAAAGGGATGCAATCTGCGCTGAATGTGGTCATCGGGCTTGCAAGCCGTACCCCAATCACGATTTTTGATGAAGCCTATCTCGGAATGGATGCTCCGTCCCGCGAAATTTTTTACCAGGAGGTTTTGGCGGATCTGGCAAAACATCCCCGAACCTTCATCCTTTCCACTCATTTGGTTTCAGAAATGGATTACCTGTTCGACAATGTGGTCATTATCGATCAAGGGCGATTGTTGCTGAACGAAGATTATGAAACCATTTCTGCTCAAGGAGCTTCCATCACTGGAGCGGCTGATCAAGTTGATGCTTTCGTCACTGGTCGGAAAGTTTTGAACGAACAGAAACTCGGCGGCACAAAGTCTGTGATGGTCTTCGGTACACTGGATGAGCAGGATCAACTCACCGCCCGTCAGCAAGGTCTTGAAATCGGTCCCGTATCTTTGCAGGATCTGTTCATCCATTTAACAGAGGAGGCGCGTTAATATGAAACAAGTCAAACTCTATCCGAAAGTCGCATTCGATCTCTTTTACGAACAAGTCAAATGGGCCACCTGGTTTTTCTCGTTTGTAATTGCTGCCCATATTATTGGAATGATTATCGTGGCAAGAAACGATGCCAGCATCGAACGGTTTATCGTCTTTTCCAGTAATTCCGTCACTATTTTTATGTTGGTCTGTGGAATCATCGCAGCCTATGGCTTCATGGGCTACTACGTCCAGCAGGGCATCACCCGCAAGGATCTATATATAGGAACCGTCTTCTCTACATTAGCATTGGCTTTAGTCGTCACCTTGATTCCAGTAGTGGTCACCGGCATTGAGTATCAAATTTCCAACTTTGCCTCGCTGCCCATCAAAGCAGACACTGCCACCCTATTTGATCCGGCATTAGGATGGTTTTCAGACGCAGGTATCTTTTTACTGAACGCCTTCACCTATCATTTGATTGGTTGGCTGATCGGCGTCGGCTACTACCGCTTCGGCTGGGTGATTGGTTTCGGCTTTATCGGCATTGCGATTTTCGCCCTCAGCCTCAACGACTATTTCTGGGGAGACAACGGCTTGAGTTCCATTATCCCATGGGTGCCCAACATCCCAGCAGACGCCAACCCTGCGCTAGCAATTGCAGGCTCGCTGGTACTAATTGCTGTGTTGCTGGCATCTATGCGGATGTTGACGAAACGGATTTCGATAAAAATGTAAGAACTAAGAAAGACCTTGCCACTGCCCGATCCGGGGTTGCGGCAAGGTCTTTCTTATGGAATTTTATCAACGATTGTGCAATAGAAGCGGGTGGAACGAAATTGCTCCAGGCAAACGCTTGCCGCTGGCGCCCATGCCGTTTCTCTCTATCTCCTCTACTATGAAAGCGTAACAAATAAATTCTCTTTTTATTAAGTCACTTCTTCTGCGCCGGCGCGTCCACGCGCTGGGCGCAGCGATAAGACGGTCATTCTGTACGGATTATTGCTGGAGCTATGCGAAAAGCGGCCGAAATGGCATCTAAAATAATGGTTTTTAAAGACAACTCAACTAATTGGATCGATGGACATAAACAGCTCGCTTTTCAGCAAATTCTTCAAAAAGCCGTTTGACTGCATCAAAAATCTTTTAGCCGTTGCTGATGCTAGAGAAAGAATAAGTCGTTTCCGACTTGAACTCTTGGTCTGCGTTGAGAATAGCGGACCGGAAGTGCGGATGTCGCAATGAATCCGGTGGACTTTGCGTTTCAAGGCAAAGTCCTTGGTAGTCCTGTGCTTCTACTCCTCTGATTGAATAAGAGCCCCCGATATCGTTCCCCGTATACAAAACCACTGCAGGTTCTGTTGTTTCAACTACCAATTTTCGGCCGCTTATTGAATCAGTTAATTCGATTCCTGGCTGTTTTTTGTGGTTCAACAAAAATGGGTGATCATAACCGTTTCCGGCCAGCTTAGTTTGTGGATGTTCAGCAGATGTCGCTTCCCTGATGCTCTTTCCGTTTCGGAAATCAAATAACGAATCTTGGTCAACCGGAATCAGATTGCCTGTCGGAAGCAATTCATCATCCACTTCCAAATAATGATCACTGTTCATTGTCAATTCGTGGTCTAGAATGGTCCGCTTGAAATTCCCGCTCAAATTGAAATAAGAGTGGTTGGTCACATTCAACAAAGTGGTCTTATCGGATTTTCCTGAATAGGAAATGACTAGCTGGTTGCTGTCATTCTTAAGAATGTAGTGAACCGTCATGGATAAGTTGCCAGGGAATCCTTCCTCACCATCCGGACTGAAATACGTAAACTCGACGATCGCTTCATTTTTTGTTTGGATCACTTTTGAATCCCAAAGAGCAGAGTGAAAGCCTTGGGAACCTCCATGCAAATGATGGCCGTTAGCATTCTTGGGTACTTGATAGGCTTTCCCTTCAATTGCAAACTCCCCGTCTTTGATGCGTCCGGCAAAGCGTCCAACCAATGCACCGAAAAAATAAGGATTGCTTTTGTATTCTTCAAGCGTATCAAAGCCAAGTACGACGTTCTCCAGGTTTCCATTGCTGTCTGGAGCTATAATTTCAGTGATTACACATCCATGATCGATGCAGGATACTTGAAAACCTTGATCATTTTTCAAAGTATACAATTTGATTGGCCGATTATTTTTATAACCGAATACTGTTTCGCTGACTTCCATTTCTTCTTTCACCCTTTCTGACTGTTAACCCGAGTTGTTGCTAAAAAACATTAAACTCCATTTACTTCACGTCAAAGATATCCACCAACAGCAACGTAATCGCGCCGATCAGCGTGGCATCATCTCCAAGCTTTGACACTTCCACTTTCGTGCGGCTAGCCGCAGGAGTCAGTGCGGAATCTTTAATGGTTTGACGTATGGTAGGCAAAATAAATGTCTCCGCTTTCGAAACCCCGCCGCCGAGGACAATTTTTTCCGGATTAACGATGTGGATAAGGTTTGTCAGACCAATGCCCATCGCTCTTCCGGATTCTTTCAAGATTGCGGCAAATTCTTCATTGCCGTTGACAGCCTGTTCAAATACGTTTTCTGCTGTAAGTGGATTTTTCAGTGCGGTGCCAGTCACTTTCCTTGCGATGGCCGGACCGGTGACAAATGTCTGCAGGCATCCCCGGTTTCCGCATTCGCAAATCTCACCATGTAAATCGATGGTCATGTGGCCGATTTCCCCTGCAATATCTGTTGACCCGTGATAGAGTTTCCCATCAATGATGAGCCCCGCGCCAATTCCGTTGCCTATATTGACCGCTAGCATGCTCTCCAACTCTCCGTGATTCCCGAACCAGTATTCACCCAATGCCATAGCCCGTGCATCATTTTCCACTTTCACTTCAAGACCAAATGCCACTTCCATTTCTTTTTTGATTGGGATATTGGCCAAGCCAAGATTCGGCGCGTACAAAGAAGTCCCCGTATCCACTTCCACCACGCCATGCATAGCAACGCCGATGCCGATGACTTGATGTTCTGTTTCCAGCACTTCTTCAATACAACTTTTTAACGTGGCGATAAATTGCTGGTTGTTAATCGGCAGCTGCAACTTCTTTTCGGACCTTTTCAGCACCTTACCCGCGAGATCGGCTACGATGCACCTAATGCTTTTCGGACCTGCATCCACGCCAATAATGGTAAATGCCTGGTTGTTGATTATCAACATCGTCGGTTTTCGGCCACCTTGTGAATGGCCGATATCGCTTTCTTCGACTATCTTCTCTTCCATCAATTCTTTTACGTTGCTGCTGACAGTCGGCGGCGTCAACTTTGTCTCTCGTGCAATTTGCGCTCTCGATATTGGTCCATCCCTTCTTATTTTATTGAGAATGATCGATTTGTTCATCGACTTCATCCACTTAAAGCTGCCTTGACGCATAGTAATTCCTCCGTTTGTCATACTTGTATAGCTTATAATTGCTTCTGGTCTCATTATTGAATAGTTTAACAAAATCCACTATACTTATGTTAATTAAATTAATTTACTAAGTATCGGAGGAATAAGATGAATCAAAATGAGTTGGCTCAAACGTTCAACGAAATCTTCAAGATGGATCAAAAACCGCGTTTCTTTTTTGCGCCCGGCCGCATCAACTTGATTGGTGAACATACCGATTACAACGGCGGTCACGTGTTTCCAGCTGCCATCTCTTTTGGCACTTATGCTGTTGCGCGGCAGCGTTCGGATCAAAAACTGCGGTTCTACTCCATGAATTTCCCGGAAAAAGGAATAATCGAATGCGAGCTTGCCGACTTGTCCCATAACACCGATCATGACTGGGCAAACTTTCCGAAAGGTATGATCTATTTTTTTATCAAACATGGTTTTTCAATCCCTTATGGAATGGACATTTTGTTCTACGGCAATATTCCGAACGGTGCCGGGCTGTCTTCTTCCGCTTCCATCGAAATGGCCACAGGGGTTGTTCTTGAAGGCTTATTCGATTTAGAAATTGATCGTTTGCGCATGATTCAATTGGGACAAAACGTAGAAAATCACTATATTGGCGTCAACAGCGGCATCATGGACCAATTTGCGATTGGAAAAGGAAAAAAAGATTTTGCGATTTTACTGGATTGCCAAACGCTGAAATATAGCTACGCACCAGTCGAATTAATGGATCATGAAATTGTCATCATCAACTCCAATAAACAACGGACACTGGCCGGTTCAAAATACAATGAACGCCGCGCTCAATGTGAACAAGCACTGTCTGATATCCGAACTGAAATCGAAGTCAGCAGCTTGGGCGAATTGACAGGAGAACAATTTGAACAGCACAAATACCTGATCCAAGATGACACAAACCGCAAACGGGCAAAGCATGCGGTCTATGAAAACGAAAGAACTGTACAAGCACTCAAAGAACTTAAGCAAGGCAATATTGCAGCGTTTGGAAAGCTGATGAACGAATCTCATGTCTCTCTTCGCGATGACTACGAAGTCACCGGTGCAGAGCTCGATACCATCGCACAAGCAGCTTGGAACCACACAGGTGTCATCGGCGCACGGATGACCGGAGCCGGATTTGGCGGATGTGCCATTGCAATCGTTCACCAGACGCAGATTGAAAGTTTCAAAGAAAACCTGACAGAGAGCTATACCAAAGAATTTGGTTTCCCTCCCTCCTTTTACGAAGCGAAGATTTCGGATGGCGCCAAAGAACTTACAGAGGAGTTTTGGACATGAGTGTTTTAGTTTTAGGAGGAGCCGGATATATTGGTTCACACGCAGTCTATCAATTAATCGATCAAGGGATAAGCGTTGTTGTTGTGGACAATTTGGAGACGGGGCATCAGAAAGCTGTACACCCGAAAGCCGTTTTTTACGAAGGCGATATTCGAAACGCTGATTTTCTAAACGCTGTATTCCAAAAGGAATCGATTGACGAAGTTCTTCATTTTGCCGCTAATTCACTTGTCGGCGAATCGATGGAAAACCCGCTTAAGTATTTCGATAACAATGTTTACGGCACACAAGTTTTGTTGCAGACCATGATCCAGCACGATGTGAAAAAAATCGTCTTTTCTTCTACTGCCGCCACATACGGAGAACCTGAATCCGTACCGATTACCGAAACGATGCCAACCAATCCGGCCAATACGTACGGTGAAACAAAACTGACCATGGAAAAAATGATGAAGTGGACAGGGTTGGCCCATGGCTTAAAATCCGTTTCCCTCCGTTACTTTAATGTAGCCGGTGCAAGAGAAACGGCTAAAATAGGCGAAGATCACCGCCCAGAATCCCACCTGGTTCCACTCATCTTGCAGACAGCACTCGGTCAGCGAAAAGAAATCACTGTGTTCGGCGATGATTATGACACGCCCGACGGAACGTGCATCCGCGATTATGTTCACGTGGAAGACTTGATTCGCGCCCATCTGTTAGCATTGGACTATTTGAGAAAAGACGGCGAAAGTGGAGTATTTAACCTCGGCAGCAGCCAAGGGTTTTCCGTAAATGAAATGATTGTTGCTGCCCGCTCTGCAACCGGAAAAGAAATTCCCGTAAAAGTGGGTCCTCGCAGAGCGGGTGACCCGAGCACTTTGATTGCTAGTTCAGACAAAGCACGTGCGGTACTCGGTTGGAAACCTTCCCATACTTCCGTGACGAAAATTATTGAAGATGCTTGGAATTGGCATGCCACGCATCCAAACGGCTATGGAAAGGACGTGTCGATATGATTTATCAACATCTTGTAGGACTCGTTGACCAAGCTCTCGAATCTGAACTGATTGAACCCACTGATACCGATTATGTCCGTAACCAGGTGATGAATCTCTTAGGGCTAGAATCGTTTCCTGAAACAGCGATCGAACCTGCAAATGACACTATTCCTAACTTGCTGGAGCACTTAATTGCCTATGCCATAGAGCAAGGCGTGATCCAGAATATCTTTGACGACAAGGAAATCTTGTCAGCCACTATTATGAATTGCTTTGTTGCGAGACCTTCTGTTATCAATGCTTTGTTTAATGAAAAATATATGGAATCGCCCATCGCTGCAACCGATTACTTTTATGAGTTAAGCAAAAACAGCAACTACATCCAGATGAACCGCATCCAAAAAAATATTTCCTATAAAACGGATACACGTTACGGTCAGATGGATATTACAATTAATTTATCAAAACCCGAAAAAGATCCGGAGCAAATCAAAAGAGAACGCGAGATGAAACAAACACTCAGTTACCCAAAATGTCTTTTGTGCAAGGAAAATGTAGGCTATGCGGGACGAATCGGCTATCCGGCACGAGCGAACCACCGAGTCGTTACCATTCCGCTCACCGGTGAAAACTGGTATTTGCAGTACTCGCCGTATGTTTATTACAACGAGCACAGTATTTTACTTTCTGAAGAGCATCGTGACATGAAAATCGATCGACACGGCTTTGAGCGACTGCTTACTTTTACAGATCTGTTTCCCCATTACTTTATCGGCTCAAACGCCGACTTGCCGATTGTTGGAGGGTCTATTTTAAGCCACGACCATTACCAAGCCGGGCGTTACGAGTTTGCTATGACCAGAGCAGAAGATGCTTTTGTGTTCAACTTGGATTCCTACCCTGACATCACTGCATCCGTCGTCAAATGGCCGATGTCGGTGATTCGCTTAAAAGGAAAAGAAATCGACAACTTGGTGAGCGCTGCTGATGAGATTTTACAGACTTGGAGAAATTATTCCGATAAATCAGCGGACGTTTTAGCCTTTACTGGCAAGACACCGCATAACACCATTACCCCGATTGCGAGAAAGCGTCATGGGCTGTTCGAAATCGACCTCGTGTTAAGAAACAATCGAACAACAGCGGAATACCCGTCCGGAATTTTCCACCCTCACGCGGATGTCCACCACATCAAAAAAGAAAATATCGGCTTGATTGAAGTGATGGGACTTGCCGTGTTGCCGCCGCGGCTAAAAGAAGAATTGGCTGAAATCCAACAATTTTTACTCGGCAATGCAAATAACGTGGAAGCCTCTCATCTCAAATGGGCGGAACAGTTGAAAGCTCAATACGGCACACTTTCTCTTCCGGAAGATGCGAAAGCTCTTCTAGAAAAAGAACTAGGGAAAAAATTCGTAAGAGTCCTTGAAGACGCGGGCGTATTAAAAGAAACAGAAGCATTTGAACAATTTATAAACGCGCTGAATAACTAGTTTGTCGGTATTTAATGCACTGTATTAAAAAACAGGCTGAACCTTGGATAAAAGGTTCAGCCTGTTTTCATGCGTGAATCATTATTTCACCAACCCACTGTAAAAATCAAATCTGCTTGCCTATTTTTGATGATAGCAGATCGTATTCACTCGGCTTTTTTACTATACTTAAACCACCACGAGTATCCCGACTAACAACGAGGAGGAAACCACATGACTCAGAAAAACCAATTAACTTCCGAACAGCGCAAAGAATTGCTCACTACCTTGAAAGAGCGGTTCGAAAAACACATCGACCGCCACGAATGGATGCACTGGGACAAGATTCAGGCAAAGCTGGAAGCGCATCCTGAAAAGCTTTGGTCGCTCCACGAAATGGAACAGACCGGCGGAGAGCCGGACGTCTTGGAGTTTGACGAAGAGACGGACGAATACGTCTTTTACGATTGTTCAACGGAAAGCCCGAGCGGCCGCAGAAGTGTTTGCTTTGACCACCAGGCTTTGAATTCGCGGAAGAAAAACAAACCCGAAAATAGCGCCATGGCAATGGCAAACGATATGGGCATCGAACTGTTAACCGAAGAACAATACCGCGTGCTGCAAAAACGCGGCACGTTCGATGTTAAAACGTCCAGCTGGGTAAAAACCCCTGAAGACATTCGACAACGCGGCGGCGCGCTTTTCTGCGATTCTCGCTATGGGCATGTCTTCTTGTACCATAACGGTGCAGATTCTTATTACGCAGCCAGAGGATTTCGTGGCTTGCTGAGAGTTTAAAACACTTTTGCCCAAATTATTCAGAAAACAAAAGGCAATGCCGAAACCCTCGAGGGTGTTGGCATTGCCTTTTCCCATGGCGCTGAATCAACAACCTATAGCCGGTCATCCATCCATTCAACTAGTTCATCATAGATTTTATATTTGGATGGCTCATTGAAGATCTCGTGCATCAAGAAGGCGTATATTTTCAAGGTTTTATCTTTTGAACCGATTTCGCTGTAAAAGTCACGCGAATCTTTTTCGGCGACCAATCCATCCTCATTGCCATGCAGTACTAGCACCGGATCAACGAACGGTGCTGCGTTTTCTTTCAACCAAGCAATTCCGGGTGCGAATTCATTGATAAGCCCCACAGAAATCTTCTTTTCCACCAGTGGATCTTCTCCGTAGGCTTTGACAACTTCCGGATCACTGCACACTCCTTCCCCCAGTTCATTATCCAAGTAAGTGTCTAATGGCAAGTCCATTGGCAAAGGACCAAAAAGTTCCTTGTTGTAGCGTGTCAACGCACCGGACAAAATAACACCGTCCGCTGTCCCTGGATATTTTGTTGCGTACGCAGCTGCTGAGAACCCACCCATACTGTGACCAATCAAAAAGACCGACTGTCCCGAATTTTCTTCCTTTGCCCAATCCATGATGGTTTTTAAGTCATCAGGCATCTCATTGAAATCGTTGAAAAAAGCACGTTTTCCTTCTGAACGTGCATGCCCGCGCTGTTCGTAGCGATAAACTGTGAAGCCATGCTCCAATAAGGTTTTAGCCAACGCATCATACCGCCCCAAATGCTCAGCTAAACCGTGGGCAATCACCACTGCCGCTTTTTGCTTTTGAGCCGTGTCTTTACGGGTAAACAACTGTGTTCCATCAAAAGATCGGATCATTTTTTCTTTACTCATCCAACTTCCTCCAATCGCCTCTCTCTATTTCCTCATGGTAGTATTCTTCACCAAACAAAGAACCACCTGCTGACTGAAATGAACAAAATTGAACTAATGATTCTTGCTGTTGATATTCTTCAAAACAGCTGTGCTTTCGGATCTGTAGAATATGGATCATACAGTTGACGCTGAATTAACTCATGCTTATTCCCCAAAAACGAAAAAATAGATGCTTCAGAAAACCGGTAAAATCGGTTTTCTGAGCATCTCTTTTTTATTCGGTTGCTTCATCCACATTTTTCTGATAGCTGTAATCCTCCGGATCGATTGGGGTGAATCCGTTTGGCGTATAGAATCTCAGCAAATCACCATTAACTAGCTCGTCGGACAGCTGCAATTCATAGCTTCCTTGCTCTTGGAATTTCTCCGCTTGCTCCAACTGGCTTTCCTCTAACGGCAACCCAGTTTCGGGATCATAGAATTTTTCGCCGATCAAGTAAATCTCTGGACTAACGTAATCACCATTTCTGAAAGTGACCAGTTCCTCGTGCTCATCGGACAAGAGGTCCGTACCGAATTGAATATAGTTCTGCGTATCGACTCCAAGCAAATGCATCACCGTCGGCAACAGGTCAATCTGACCGCCATACGTATGATTGGTGCCGCCTTCCACGCCCGGTATGTGAATGAACAGAGGCACCCGCTGAAGCTTAGCATTTTCAATCGGCGTGATTTCTTTCGAAAGCACTTGTTCCATCGCCTGGTTGTGGTTGTCGGAAATGCCGTAATGATCGCCGTACATGACAACCATGGTGTTGTCAGCTAAACCTGAGCTCTCCAACTGCTCAAAGAACTGCTCAATCGCTTCATCTGCATAGCGGGCCGTCTGGAAGTAATTATCTACACTCGCGTCACCCGTCGTGCCCTTTCCGATAGTCGTCAAACTCTGATCAATATTATACGGGAAATGATGCGATACCGTAATAAATTTCGTATAGAACGGTTCTGGCAGCGACTCAAGAAGAGGAGCTGATTGCTCGAAGAATGGCTTATCCATAACGCCATACTCCGCCATATCCTCTTCTGACAGATCCGTATAAGACTCGATATCAAAGAAATGATCATAACCGAAAGATTTATAGATTTCAGATCGGTTCCAAAACGTTCCATTATTGCCGTGGAATACGGCTGATGTATACCCTTTATCTTTTAGAATAGCAGGTGCAGCCTGATACGTATTCTGTCCTTTAGTAATAAATGCCGAGCCTTTCGGCAACCCAAACAAGGAGTTTTCCAACATGAATTCCGCATCCGAAGTTTTGCCTTGAGCAGTTTGATGGAAGAAGTTATCAAAATACAATGTGTCTTGATCTCCAATCAATGAATTCAAGAACGGTGTTACTTCTTCTCCGTTCAGTTCATAGTCCATCAAAAATGTCTGAAACGATTCCAAATGCAGGTATACGACATTCATGCCTTCTGCTGCACCGAAATATTCCTCGTTGGCGCTCGCGTTATTGGATTTGGTGTAATTCAATACTTCCGTCACTTCATCGCTGTCAGCAAGTGCTCGTTGGGAAGAGGATTTAGCGGTTTCAACGGTGTCATAGAGTGCATAATTGTACATACCCAAATACTTGACGATATAATTCCGGTCAAATCCGCGTGTCAGCAATTCTGGACGGTCCGCTTCGGCCAAAGCCAGATTAAAGAACGAAATGGCAAGGGCAATCGTAATAACCGGCAGTACAGCTTTGGTTTTAAAGTTCGCCGACTCTTTTTTGTATTTTTTAGAGACAATCAAACCAGCCAAGATTACCACATCTACGAAAAACAGAAAATCAGTTGGCTGAATTAATGTAGCCACACTGCCACCTAAATCGCCAAAATTTTGCGTTTGGAATAATGTCGGCAAAGTGATGAAATCACTGAAAAATCGGTAATAAACTACGTTTGCATACAATAACACCGACATTCCGAGATAGATCACCAAAAGGGATACGTATTTTCGCGTTCCTTTAAAGAACAACGACAAGCTCAGCAATAACAATGCCGATCCGAGCGGATTAAGGAACAACAGAAACTCCTGAAGCGTCCCTTCGACTTCCAACTGGAATTGCGTTTTCTGAGAAACATAAGTTTTCATCCACAGCATGAAAACTGCCAGGACAAAAAGCGGCACGAACTTGTTTAGGTTTTTTTTATTCATCGTTTTAATTTTTTTCATATTGCACCTTCTCATAATTGTTATTCACAAGGATTGTGGGATATTGCATCGAGATAAAAGTAAGCGCACGTATAGATTGGTCGAGCGTGAGAAGCCCCAGCAAAGTGGTGCTCTCTACTACATGTTTGGGTTATCTTATGACCCTAGTATCTGTGCGCTGGAGTTTGGGCGATAAATGCAAAGTCAAAAGGTGAACTTTCTTAAACTATGAAAACCTTGACTCTATTAAGTTCATGTAAATTTTAAGTAAAAATAATGACAAACTCTATTCTACTCTAATACCCTAGAAAATGACAGCTTAAGGGTTTTTTCAGATTGTTCACCGAGTAAACCTTCGGAGAGAAACCAGCTCTTTGCAACAATAAAAAAGCCACCCCCAAAATTTGGTTGCGGCGATGTAGGGAGTATATAGCATAGGACGTTATGAGGGGCGCTTTAAGTTCCCGGTTCACTGGTGAATTATTAGATCACCAATTGCCACGATAGCCAGTTCCACTGACTTTATCCGTCTCTCCAGCAGCGTTCGTTGCGAGCTACTTGTCTGTGACTTTGCATATGTATTTTTAACAGATGGCAGTAAGTACCTCGCGTGCTCTCTCCAGCTCTTCCTGGCTGCAAAGATGAGGCTTGTCATGCCAGACCTTTTCCAGTACAACCAAGCTAATATGAAAAGCTCGGAGCCGCTTCTCTATCAAAACTGTATTTCCGCCTTTTTGCGTCATCTGAGCCCGTGCCTTTTCAGATTTGCGGATGGTTGATTGGAAGGATTCGATCGATTCCAATCTCACATCTGCCGCTACATTTTCCATATCGGGTTGTCCTCCCCTTTTTTTCTAGATAGGTCCAGTCAGAGTTCTAATTTAGACGTGAATTGATAATTACAGAAGGTGCTCTTTCTAATATTAGTTCTTTTCCAAGAACAATTTTTTCTCTCTACATGTTTTGATGCCCCACCGGAATTCCCAGTACATGTAACCTTATGTTCTTCTGCTTGATAGTAATCACTTGTCCCTGGTTCATCAACAAATACAACTTTGACGGTATATCCCAAAGGGCCAGTCTGACTGTCTTTTGGATTTCCCGAAGATTTTATTACTGCCAGTTCATGATTTGTATAGCCTTTCTCGGTTGTTGAATGGGCTTGAACTTGTTGTTCTGTGAACACGACCATCTGAGGATCAGTTTCGAGCTCTTCATTATTCAAATTATGAATAATCATAAATATTCCAGCAAAGAGCAACAAAACAGCCGTCAATATGATCATCAATTTTTTCATTTGCAGTTCGTCCTCTGTCCCTTCACATTCATGGCATCAGCTTTTATAGTAAATTATAAAATGCCAGCTTTTTCTTACAGAAGCTAAAAATCCTCCTGCTCGGAAGCAAGAGGATTCATGGAAGGAATTTTAAAACAGGAATGTGGTCATCGACCGTCAATTGCTTTTGGTTGGTTATCGGTAACAGGTAACATCGTAATGGGGTATGGGTCATGGGTTTGCCAGTAGCCATTGGAATTTAGTTGCACCGAAGTACAAAAGAGGTTTCCTTCCATGCCTTGAAGCGGAGTCTCACCTCTCCAAGGATTAGAAATACTTGTCGCTATCAAAATCTAAAACGATTGAATAGTTTTTGGTGTTGATAGCATTTGATAGTCGGTTCGCTAGTCGCTCTTGCTCAACTGCTTTGACACGGTATTCTTCCGGATCGAACATCGCTTTTCGAATGACCGGGACGCCTTCTCCATAACCAAATTGAAGGTCTTCTTTTGCGGATGACCCGAACTCTTTAAACTTCCGTGCTTTAGCTCGCAATTGCGTTGCCAATTCGATTGCCTCCACAATGGCTAACTCTTCCCCGTTAAAGCTCACTTTGTTTTTGAAATTGGCTTGGTACATCAATTTATCCAATAGACGAAAATCTTTTCGGATGTCATCTATCTCTTCTTCAACTTTCGAAAGTGAACGCGCTTGTTTTGGCTTTTTACTGCCTTTTTCCATTTCCACAAATGCTACACGGTCCATCTCTTCTTCTAACTCATGAATGCGTTTTGCTAATACAGATTTCAACTTCACAGCTTCTGCCAGTGAGAGATTCGACATGATCCGGTCTCCTTTAATTCGTAATCGTTCCTATACTGAATAGCGTAGCAGACCACCTAGTTTTTTACAATAAGCTAACGAATAAAAATTTTTGATTATTCATTTTCAATTCATATAAAAAAGCAGGCACGAATTCAACTTTGCACCTGCCTTTTTATATGGAGGCATAAATACCGGTTTTCATGAGACTGGCTGCTCCACCATCGCGTTGCGCCATTTCACCAGCTCACGCGCTTCAATCTGTTTCTCCAGTGTTTCGTCCCAGCTACCGGTCAACGTATTCCAGACGCGGGCATAAAAAATGTCCTGCTTGCGGTCGTATAATTGAAATTCAATGCACGGGATGTAAATCTTGTCATGCTCAACGCAGCCCGTAATTCCGGTAACTACCGTTTGAAAACTCTCTTCTTCCACCGCTAAACGTTCTTTGGAAAGAAGTTGCTGCAAGCGATCTTTGTTTAGGTTGCCTTTCACCGAATAGCGGTACAACGGAAGCGTTTCTTCTGCCTCAGGGCCATTATCTTCAGCTAATCGGTATTGATCGTGAACCGTGCTATAAGCGATCACGGTTTCGTCCCCATCCATCTCTTCGTCAAAAATACCTTTGCCCAGGTAATCATAACCTTTCGCCGTTAGCTTATAGCCCGGCTTTTCCAGTCCAATCAAACCCGTGCGCTGCATCTTATCGATCAAGTCGCTGATAAACAGCTCTTCCACAAACAGCATGTCAGACAAAGTGGCAGCACGGCGAATATCGGCTTCCTGAAAAGCAAGCAGCAGCATTTTCATCAAAATGTCCATCTTCAAGCGTTTGACACGGCTAAACCCGACATCGTATAAAACGATTGGCAGTTTCCACAGCTCGTCGTTTATGATTGACACGTCGGGATCTTCCACTACACTTTCTCGCAGCTCCTCTATCAGCTTATCCACATTTTCAACCTCCGCTCTTCGCCAACAGCTTTAAGCCGTTTTTCTTTTTCACAACTTCCAACACATGCTTGTACATATTTCTTGTTTCTGACTGCTTGGCGCGCTCTGTAAACATCTGAGAACTGCCGACCAATACCAATAATTCCTTGGCACGCGACAACGCCACATTCAGTCGCCGGTAATCTTTCGCAAAGCCGATATCGCCTTGCTTGTTTTGGTTATTACGCACCATGCTCAGCACAATGATATCTCGTTCGCTTCCCTGGAACCGGTCAACCGTGCCTGTTCGGACAATCAAATGCGGCAAACGCAACTCTTGGTCGATCATCCGCTGCAGCCGCTTGATCTGTTCGCCGTAAAAGCTAATGACACCGATACTCTTCTGCTGATCTGGTGGGATTCTTCCTGCCTGCTTGGCTTCCTCAGCCGCGTTGTTCAACTCGATCAATAACGCACGGATTTCCTGAAGCTCAGCTGCATTGTACAAGCTTTTGCCTCCGCTCATCCGTTCTTCAAAATACGCCTCTTCGTTCGGCAAATCTAGCCACATGAGGTGGTTGTGCCGCTTCACCACAGTAGATTCAAGCAGGTGGTCGCGATCCTGGTCAGAATCTTCTATGCCACATTGGAGTTGATCATGGTCCAGCCGGTAGAACGGTGTAATAGTTTCCATGATGTCTTCGTGCATCCGGTATTGAATGGCGAGCATCGTCTTGTTGGCTGCTGGCAGGTTTTTATAAAGACGTTCGAATAGCGACTCTTCTAGCAGCTTTTCGAGTTCTTTCTTTTCTTCAAAGCCGTTGTCTTCTTGGATCATTTCATGGAGCGTTTCTTCTAGCGTATCGTTACCAAGAAGCGGCGGTAATTGATGGTGATCGCCGACTAAAATAATTTTCTGACCTTTCAGCATCGGCAATAGTAGCTCCGGCGGGGTCGCTTTGGACACTTCATCGATGATGACCACATCAAATTCCGGGTAGTTGTCGATAAAATCTTTGCGCGCCGAGGCAACACAGGTCGTTCCGATGACATTGGCGTGCTTGATGTACATTTTCCGGATTTCGTCCAGATCGTGTTCGTTCGCTCCTGCCAATAAATCCAGCCATTTTTTCTGTACCGACTGAAGTAAAGGCAAATTTTTCATTTCCTGCTTGAGCGATTCCTTCGCGAAGGATAAACTGGCGAGTTTTTTGGCCGTCTGTTCCAACCGCCGCTCCACATCCGAAGACAAAATCTCGCTTAACGCGAGCAGCTGTTGTCCGTGCCCCTTTACTGCCGCTTCGACTTGCTGGATTTCCTCATTCATTTCAGCAATCCGGGCATCGTTGTTTTCCAGTGCCATTGTCTTTTCTGTGCGATCAGTTTGATGGTCCGTAATTCGCTGCTGCACCTTTTCATAGAGGGCTTTGTTTTTTTGCAGCTCGGTTAGTTCCATTTTCTGCTCACGGACTGCCGCTTCGAGATCAGCTGGCAGGTCCGCCAAGTTTGGCATTTGCCGGTAACGCTGCTCAAGCGGTGCCATGTCCTCTTGCTTCTTTTCCTGTTGCTCCAGCAATTTCTCGTCCCATACGCGGTACTGTTTCTGCTGATTGCCAAGCTCCTCGCACAACTGCTTTTTTAAGTCATGGAAAGCCCGTTTCGACTCGGTTGCATAGACGTCAAACGCTTTGAGCTTGGCGCCTCTTCTCCACAAATCATTTTGCCTTCTGTATAAGCCGGTGAGTGCTTTTTGCAAAATGGCTGGATCATGGTGCTTAGCGCTTTTCAATAGCGTTCGTAGCTTTTCCAAATACCCGTCGATTTCGGCAGACGTATAAGCTTCTGTCTTTTCCAGCGCCTGCTGCTTCAAATCGACAACAGAAATGCCTGCTGGCACCACTAGCTTTTCGATGTAGGAAATCGCCGCCGTGACCTGCTCGTTGTATTGATTGAGCTTGCCCCATTCTGCCATGTTTTCACGATTGGCTTCCAGCCGATTGATCAAGTAGGTGATGGATGGCGTTTCCTCAACACGCTGTTCTTTCAGCACCTGAAGCAAGCCATCGATTTTCTTGATGCTGTCCATTTCACTGACGGCAACGTTTTTCTGCTCGATGATCTCTGCGATTTGATCGCGTCTTTCCGTAACTACTGCGAGATCCTGCCGCTTTACAGAAAGGTCCTGCTCAAGCCGGGGAAGTCCAAGTGCACGCTCAAGCAGT
The DNA here is from genome assembly GCF_001687565.2 of Planococcus antarcticus DSM 14505. Classification (NCBI taxonomy): domain Bacteria; kingdom Bacillati; phylum Bacillota; class Bacilli; order Caryophanales; family Caryophanaceae; genus Planococcus; species Planococcus antarcticus. The sequence goes on along the minus strand of NZ_CP016534.2, from coordinate 793,665 downwards.
TTGAGGCGTTTGTGGATCCGCTGTTGCTCTTCCTGGAACCAAGCGCTGTTTTCTTTGCGATCCATAAACTCAGAATCCTGGTCAATCAATTCCTCGAGTGCGTGCAAACGATGCGCCAGTTCCCTGCTTTCGTTTACAGCTTTGCCCTTCTGGAGTTCGAATGCTGTCAGTTTGACTTGCTCCCGTTCAAGCAGCTTTTGAATCGCTTGCTGCTGGTCTTGTGCTTTTGTTTTTTCTTCAACGGCCGCCGCCAAACTTTCATAAACCGGTTGCAATTTCCCGGTTGCCTGCTCATTGTTCACTAGCTCTTTTTTCAATTCCGGTTCTCGTTTTTCACGCATGTCGTATTGCGCTGTGATTTCTTCCAGCGTATGGTCTTTCCAATACTGCCCGACGTTTTCTTCAATGAATTTCTTGCCTTCTTCTTCGATGCTCTCAGTCCGTCCGACACGCAAAATACGGATGTCTTTGTTTGCAAGCAAACGGCCAAGTGCGTTATCAACCGCTAGATTCGACTGCGAGGCAACCAGCGTCCGCAATCCTTTCCGGGCATTTTGCAAGCAGATTTCTGAAATAACGGTGGTTTTCCCTGTCCCCGGTGGACCTTGAATGACGTACAGATCTTCTGCCGCCATTGCACCCGACACGGCTCGTTGCTGGAACTCATTGAGCTGGTTGTGGAAAGACAACTTTTCTAACGGTCTCAGTGGCTTAACAGGCGGTTTTTCTTCAAATAAAAGCCGATCAAGATTTGGATTTACCGCAAGTCCTTTTTCTAAATTGGTAAAGCCTTGTCGCAGCCGTCTAATTTGGCTCAATGCCGCGAAGTTACTAAAAACAACTTCTTTTTTATCTAGTGATAATCCGTTTTTACGCAGTTGCTTGACTATATAGTTTTGGAGCTCTATTTCCACAATCCGATTTGCTGCTTTTACGACCGTACCAACATCACCCGAAATCCCGACAAGCCGCACTGTCAGGTTTTTTAGCTGTTTCCATTCCGTATCTTTTAGCTGGCATCCCTTCAAGGTGATGCGGCTGAAATCATGGCTGAACGACAGATTCGAATAAGCAGTCTTGATGTCCGGAATGTCCATGCCGCGTTCCTGGATTTTCAAATAGCCTTCCCAACTACCAATCCTTTTTTTGACATAATCCGAACTTTCCTTCGCCGGCGTCATCCGGTTGATCAGATTGATCAAGGAGACAGGTGCTGGATCACGGGACCGGTCGAACACCAAGTATTCCTCGCGCTGCCAATTGGTACCGAGCGCCTGAAAGGATTTCCGCATGGTCAAGTTGGTGACCAGCAGATTGTGATTCGTGAAGACTGCGTGAAGGACGATCGATCCCTCGATGTCCCTTCCAGTCAGCCGAACATTTTCCGCCCTGTCCAAAATCAGCGCAACCGAAAGCTCGCCATCTGCGTTGGACGGATACCGCTCGATAAACGCCTTAAAAGGTTTGTCCGCAACAAAAAATGAGCGTTCGCTGATACCGAACCCTCCCATTTTTTCCGTAGCCGTCTTGGTCAATCGCATTGAAGTTTTGTATGTAGCTGTATGTGCTTTCACCATTTAATCACCTGTTCTTTTAAAGCTGAAGAAATTTCAAATCGACTCATTCTGCCTGATCTGTTTTCATCTAATCATATCATCTATTGGTGGCAATGAGCTCTAAAAGTTGTGAATTTCAGCGAATATATGTTCGATTATTTTTGTGTAAAGTGAATTAAGGAAGCATAGGTGAATAAAGTTATTCGTTTTTGAGAGCAAGATGATTTCTGACTCAAGGTGGGTATACTATACAAAAAAATCAGGAGGTCGAATTCCCACGTTACTTGTCCCTTGAAAGCGGCTACCTAGACGAAGCGAAACTCGTCTACTGGCTCATCTCAGGCATGCCGGAAACCAACAAATTCAAGTAATGCAATTGAGGGTGAAAAACAAATTAAGTCGTCAGAGAATCTATCTAATTACTTCCAGCAGTTCCCACATGGCCCCTGTGAGCGGCTCAATTAGGAATATTTACTTACTTCCTATAAAAAAAAGCCATTCCCTAAATAAGCGGGAATGGCTTTTGGCTACAGAGTTTTCTTGCATAGCGTACATTTGGTTTGACATGGGGATGCGATTTCGGACTTAATTGTAAGATTTCACTTGAGCAATCGCATGTGTTTCAACCTGCTCATTAATGGCTCTAATACGGCCTCCGATGAAAAACACATCAACAAACGGCCAAATGAATAGAGTTAGCCATCCAAAAAGCAACATGCACACTGCCAGAGTTGTGTTACCAAGATAAAAACGGTGAGCACCAAGAGTTCCTAAGAAGAACCATAACAGATAAGCTATCAGTGGCTTTTTAGCTTTTGCTTCCATTTCCTGTTGAACGATCATTAGTTGTTCACTTGTGAGTCCTTGTTTACTCTGAATACTTGAATTAAACGTTGTCATTTTTTTCCTCATATCAAAAGGTTTATTTTTATTCCTTAATATTACAATAATTAATTCTTTTAGTCTATTAAAATTTGTTGTACATAAACCAAAATGGTCATACTCTATTAATAGTCATCAATTTCGCTGCATGACATGCCTCAACATTCGCGGAATATAGAGCAAAACTTATCAAACGAGACAAGAAAAAAAACTCCCAACGTCGTATATGGTAAGCAACGACAACCTGGAAGTAATTTTTGAAACGTAATTCCAGATTGATATTTTGCAGTTTTCCCATGGTATCTGTGAATGGATTAATTACAAGTACTTGCCCTAAATAAACGGGAATCGCTTTTGGCTATAGAGTTTTCTTGCACAGCGTCGATTTGGTTTGACATGGGGGTACGATTTTGAAAAGAACATTCTATTACTTGGCTCCTTCATCTTCCGGCCAACCGATTGAATAATAGCTTTCCGCTAAATCATCTTTGTATCCCCACCCGACATGTCCCGCATTTGAATAAACAACTTCTAGGCGGTCGCCGAAATTCCGCAGCATGTCCAAATCTCCATCACATGCTTTGGTGACTCGACTGAACATTGAGGCTAGACTATCGTAAAATGGACCGTCGATGTCTCCGTAAGCACTAGTGAAATCCGTCCCAAGCTCCACATAATACAACATCAAATCGGTCTTTAGCAATTTGTCATCCGTGTATTTCGCGAAATTACTAATGGCTTTTTTCGCTTCGGAGAGTCTGAATTTAGGCTCCCCCTTTTGCGGGAAAAATTCATTTTTTATTTTATTCTTTGCTTCTTCGTATAGCTCAGCGATCGCTGCTTCTCCCTGCACTTCAGCGACCAGATAGTTCTGAGCTTCTTTACTGGTTTTCGACAACTGGACAATCAGCCGGATCAAATCTTCCTTGTCAAAGGACTTGAGATGTTTTTTCAGCTCAGCCACTTTTAGCTTGGCCATTTAACACGCCTCCTTTCTTCTATTCCAATTGCATTTCGGTGCAGCTCACCTCATCTACTGAATCTTCGACAACTCGTCGAGCAGTGCTTTGCGTTTCGGGTACATAAACTTAAGTTCTTCAATTAGCCCTCTTGCCGCCTCAGCTCCTAATGCATTTTGGAAAGTCTTGATTTTGTCACAGGCTGCTTGGTATTTCTTACGATCGGAAGCAGATTCAATCGAGCGATAGATGTACGATGTAAAAATTTCATTCACTTCATGCGGATAATCCCCCATTAAATGCGGATAAAGCGTTTCAATTCCACTGACATTAGAGCGGCAGTATTCCAGCAAGTCTTCAGTTCTTTTTTCGTCGATAAGGATGATGACGTAAAGTGCTTTGCCTCGTGCCTTTGTTTTCAGTTCTACAAGTAGTTTTTCTAGCATCGCCGGCCATTGTTCGGAGTCCACTAGATTTTTCAACTTGCCATAATACGTTTCGTTTCCTTCGACTGTAAACGTGTAAGCGAGCTCAATCATTTCTGGAACGCTGTTCAACTCTTCATACGCCTTAAAGCGCAGCTCTTTCCAACCGTACACCAATCCAGGCAACGCTGAATCCTGTTGTTCCGATTCCTCGCACAAGCGAACCGCCTTCTTGAACTCCCCTTGGTTTAGCGCTAGCGCTATTTCCGCTTTGCGGATATCAGGATAACTCCGGTGTTTTTGGCAGAATGACTCAATCTTTTCTTTATTACCTTGCTCCTGCAAAATTGCCAACTGATAAGTGCGGAATCGTTCTTCATCATAATGGTAAGTCTTGTTTTGCATCTCTTTACTGGCAATGATTTTCTCAATAAACCCATAGATTTTATCGCTGTGCTCCCCTTGACTAGTCCACTGCATGACAGACTCTGTTAGTTCTTCGGCTGCGTTGGTGATGTCTTGTTCCAATCCAAAAAGAATTTGGGGATAAAGCAGCTCCAGCATGCGATCGACTCGCTCTTCGCTTAACTGTTCCGGCCATTGTTCCATCGCCTCTTGAATATTCGCTAAGCTTTCATCAATAACCATGCCAATACTACCTGATGAATCATCTGCGATTTGCAGCATTTCTGTACATTCTTCGATGATGATTAAATTGAAGCGAATCAACATTTCGCTGTCTTTCTGCGGATGTAAGGCATCCAAATACTCTTGGACCTCGAGTGCTCCTTCGACCGCATCATCCGTACGGTCCCATTCAATAAACCCTCTACGACTCGCGCGACTGGCTGATTTACGGATGAGACGACGTGCCACGTTGTCATTCATCTCTACAGGTTCTGAAAACTTCTCTACCAAATATTGATTGACTGCTGGTTGTTGTTGCAGCAAGTCTTCTAAAATTTTCAGCAGCTCTGCTTTTTTCATTGCTTTTAATTTTGGAAGTACGTCCGCCGCACCGCCAGGATTCTCCTCTTTGTACTCAACAATAGCCAGACATACCGCTACTTCATGCTTGCACAAAGAATCAGATTCGAAAGGACAGTTACAAGAAGTCGACGAAACCGTTTCTTTTCCGGTCAAATTGATCGATACGTGATAATCTCTAGTGCCTGACACAAGCGCATGCCAGCGATTCGGTGCGTTTTCTCTCAACTCCTCCACATAATCACGCTCAAAATAATCCACACCGCGGTTGTACAGCTTAGCGGGTACATAGGCTTCTAGATTACTTAATTTCATATCGATTCCCCCTTGAATTGATTATAACCTGTCTGACTTTTGAGGTAAAAACATGAACAAGGGGTCTATTGGTTTTTTTATTTTCTCTTTAATTTATAAATCGACATTCATTATTTGATGATAAGATAAATTGATGAAATATCGATCCTGAATTCCCCATCAATTTGCGCAAACCATTTGTTCTACGAATAATCTTGACCTATTCTTAAATTGTAAATACCTGTTGTTCGTGCCGACAAATCAAAAATACCACCTTCAAAATCGTTTGAAGGTGGTATTTGATCTATCTAATTACATGCTGTAACTGCTTGAGTTCTACGGCAATTAAATGTTGCCGCTATACACCAATCCACCATTTTTTACATCAATGATTTTCAAGTGGTTTTCGTATTTGACGAAAATGGTTTTAAATTATTCTTTACCTTCACCGTCAACTAGGAACATGATGCGGTTTCCTTGGTTATCAGTAGACAGATAGTAAGTCAAGTTCTCTGTATTTACTTGCTCGATAATTGTATCCTACTCGTTAAATAGAGCAACCTCTGCTGGTTCATTTGGGTAGTTGCTGTTGCCGGAAGGATTTTCCTCAGCTTCTTGTTGCTCTGCATTTTGATCTAAGATTTCTCCTTTTACTGCATCCATGTTGAATTCGTAATCAGTAGTACTGCTTTCGATTTGAATTTCATCATAATTTTGGTCTTCTTCAAAAGAAAGCTCCACTTCTTGGATGTTCTCTTCCGCATGATTAAAGAGCTTGCTCTGCGGTAATTCCAGAATGAGTTGCGACGTTAGATGCCACCAAGACCCCCAAAAATTGCCGTTCCAGCTACCGTTCCAATCAAAAATTTTTCCTTCAAAATTATTCATCCTCTACTTGTTTTCCAAACCAATCATAACTTTTAAAAGTAAGACAAGAATGAGAGAAACATTAGAATCTGGTAAGAATCGGAAATATTTTATAATAAGTGATTTTATTGGGTTTTGTTTTAATTCAAGTATTTTCCAAATCACTTCTATACCGACTATCTGCAAAGAGCGTTAAATAAATGCCATCTTCAAGATCAGCTGATTTCTAGGGTGGCATTTTCGTTATACGACTGTATTCTGTAAAAATAATATTCATTCAATCAGCATCCAAAAGGCTCTGTGAAACGAACAAGCCTTCCTCCAATTTTTTTGAATTCCATTAAGTGCTTGCGATTCGTTTCATTGTCGAGAAAATGAAGATTTCCCATCAAATTATTATATTCCTCAGCGGATATCATAACGACGTTTTTTTGTGTGATAACTATCGTTTCAAAATCGTCTGTGACCTTATTCATATAATCCTACAGCCTTATAACCCAGACCAAAAACTCTTCAAATCCCACCACGGGAACCTCGTCCACTTGCAAAATCCTTGACGGGTCCAATTTTTTCTACTTATTGATTTGGTTGGTCTTCACAATTGCCAGTATCCCAGTAAAACCGGCTACAAACAGTGACGGTTGCTGTGAGTGACTGTGTGTACAGAAAGGTAACTACGCTGCTGAGCACCAAGATAGCTGTGCGCCTCTCCAAGATTATCTTATTTTTTCTTTTTTGCCACGTTAAACCGCTCTTCGCTTCAGTGTTCTTTCGTCTATAACTTGTTGGAGAAACCATCTAATTACTCCCATAATTCCCCTCAAGTCCACTATGAGCGCTTCAATTAGAAATACTTGGTACTCCCTATAAAAACACAAAAGCCATTCCCTAAATAAACGGGAATGGCTTTTGGACAAGCAGCTTTCTTGCATAGCGTAAATTGTCGCTGACACAAGGACACGGTTTTATCCAATTGGTTCCGACTGTCGCTAACTTCATCGTACCTTCTCCATATATTTCCGACTAAGCTCAACAGCAGCTGCAAAGCCGCCAGAAGCGTAAGCCTTATTCAAATCGCTGCCGATGCCAACTGCCACAGCACCAGCAGTCAGCCAATCTGACATGTTGTTTAGGTTAATTCCCCCTGTTGGCATAACACGGACATTCGGGAGCGGTCCATTAATTGATTTGATGAATGATGGATCAATATTATTTGCTGGGAACAATTTGATGATATCACTTCCCCCCTCCAGTGACTTAACCATTTCACGCAGTGTAGTGCAGCCAGGCAAGTAAGGGATGCTGTACCGATTGCAAAGAGGCGAGATCTCTTTCATGTAACTGGGACTTACGATAAATTTGGCTCCTGCTAAAATTGCATGTCGCGCTGTTTCAGTGTCAAGTACTGAACCCGCTCCCAGTAGAACATCTTCTTGAGCTAAAGCATCAAAAACTTTTTCCACTTGAGGCGTTGTATAGGTTAACTCGATCGCACGGATACCGCCTTCAATCGCTGCTCTAGACAATTCAATCGCTTCTTTCGCGCTACCGCCCCTGATTACCGCAATCACCTTCGCACTTTCAAGCTGTGAAAGAATAGAATATCTCAACAAATTAATGCCCCCTTATTTTACTTTATCGTTCAATTACTTTTTCATTGCCAATCAATGCCTGCACTTCTTCCAAATAAGGAAGGCCTTCATTGTCCCCCGAAACGGTGGTCACTAATGCGCCTACAGCGTTGGCGAATTCGAGTGCTCTCCCCGGAGAGAAGCCGTTCAGGACTGAGTAGATATAACCCGCGTCAAAGCCATCTCCCGCACCTACTGTGTCAATCGGCTTTATAGAAAATGCTTCTTTTGCATACCAAGTCTTGTCATACAGCACTTTTGCGCCGTTGACTCCATCTTTGACAACCAATTGTTGAATTTCATAATGTTTCGCGCAGTTCTCAAGCGCTTTTGGAGATGTATCACCGATGATCATTTCAATTTCATCCAATCCTGTCAGAAGAATATCGACAAAAGGAAAAATCTCTTGATAAGCCGCTTTCGCTTGTTCCAAAGTCCAAAGCTTTAAGCGGATGTTAGGATCAAAGGAAACCGTGATATCTTTTTCTCTGGCAATTTCCAGTACCCGTTTGGTGATTTCTAAATTTTTCGGATTTATTGCCAAAAATACTCCAGTCAGATGAATAAGGTCGATACCTTCTAACATCTCTTCCTTTATATCTTCTGGAACCATCGTCAAGATTGGTGAATTGTAACGATAATAGAATGTTTTCCCCGTACCATCTTCCCGGATCTCCTTAAAATTCAATGAAGAGGGATATCCTTCTACGAATTCAACATTTGTCATATCGACCCCTTCGCCCCTTGCGAAATTATAAATCACTCGGGCAAATTCGTCTCCGCCCAACCTGCTTGCCCATTTTATATGCAATCCTAATCGAGCACATCCGATAGCAAAGTTCAATTCTGCTCCCCCGACTCTCCGTGTAAAGCTTGGAACGTAACGCAAAGGACCTGTTTCTGAAGGATCAAAAGTAATTAATGCATCACCTAATGTAAAAATACTAAATTCTTTTGACAAAATCTTCACTCCTATCAATGAGCCTATAATTTCGGACAATATCTTTATTGTCCCAAGCAAGAAATACAGATATTCGCTTTAATTAAAAAACAGGAGAGGTGTTATTGCTTCTTCTTTTTCCTGCCGTTCATCAAATCTTGTCTAGCAAGTCTTGTCGGATCGGTGTGAAAATATCCAAAATGGTACATTCTTTCAATACTTTCACTTGATGTTTGCTATTAGAAGGAATATATTGTGTATCTCCTACATTCAACATTGTTTTGTGGCCATCAACTTCAAATTCCACTTGTCCTTTTTCAATATAGCTGACTTGCTCTTCGGGATGCTGATCGACGTCTCCAGCAAATCCTTCAGCTAATTGAACTTTTACTACCATGACAGATCCTTGACTCGATAAAATCTCTCTCGTAACCATCCAAATCTTCCTTTCTTTTTCAAATTTACTCGCCGTTTAGATGAACAAATCTGGGTTAATTAGTTTCGGTAAGTAAAAAGCGATTTCTGGGAAGAATGCTACGAATAGAAGAACTACCATAATGATGGCGATGTATGGCAAAATTGCCAACAACGATTTTTCTATACTTAAATCCCCAATTTTCGCTGCCAGTAATAGACATAACCCGTATGGAGGCGTAACCAGTCCGATTGCTAATGTCATAACAACGATTAATCCTAAGTGAACAGGATCCATTTCAAATAACGTTGCCGTCGGCAAAATGATTGGAACAAATAAGATCATTGCCGGAATAGCATCCATAAACGTACCAATAAACAAGAAGAAAAAAATGATGATAATGATGAATAGCCATTTTGTACCCACGTTATTCACAAAGAAATCTTGTGCAATTACTGATAATTGATAATAACTCATTAATTCACCTAAAGCGCTTGCTGCAGCCAGTGCAAATAGCGAAAGAGAACTTAATGCGAGTGTATCTTTTAAGATACCTGGCACATCGGTTAATTTTAATGTTTTATAATAAAACATGCTAATTGCAAAAGTATAAAGCGACGCAATAGCCGCAGCTTCAGTTGCTGTAAAGAATCCAGTGATAATTCCACCAATAATAATAATTGGTGTTAGTAAAGCTGGAAATGTCTCAAGCAATAATTTGAAAAATTGGCTAGCAGAAGCTCGTTCCGAACGTGGGTAACCTTTTTTCAAAGCCATAAAATAAAGGAAAATCATCATGCCGACTCCGATTAAAATTCCTGGAACAATTCCGCCAAGAAATAGAGCACCGATAGAAGCATTCGTTAAGCCGGCAAAAATAATCATTGGAATACTTGGTGGAATGATGACACCAATGGTGGAAGAAGCAGCCGTAACAGCAACTGCCGTTTCCGTGTCATATCCTTGTTTTTTCATATTTGGAATCAGGATTTTCCCAACTCCTGCCGTATCCGCTTGTGCTGCACCGGAAACTCCCGCGAAAATCATCGAAACCAAAATGTTGGAATGAGCCAAACCACCTCTTATATGACCCACAACTGACAGTGACAAATCGATTAGTTTTTGTGATATTTTCCCGTGGTTCATTAAATTAGCTGCCAAAATGAACAAAGGCACTGCCAAAAGCACAAAGGAATCGATTCCGTTGAGCATTTTAATCGGTACCGTTACTTCCGGTAGTGCCTCGATGCTGAACACACCGATAAACGAAACAATGCCGATAACAAAAGCGATCGGAACTCCAATAAACATAAGGACTAGAAACACAGCAATGAGTATAAAACCGATCATGTACTAGTCCCCCTTTTGAGTGCCTTTAAGTCTTTAAGACCGTTAACTAAATGATTAATTGAGTAAATAGCCATTGTTAACCCCATAATCGGAAGGGAAATCCATACATAGCCCATTTTCATCTCTGGCAATGCCACCCAATTATAGTTCCAAAATGTACTTGCTGCTTCAATTCCATAATACAAAAGAGCTAGCGCAAACAATAAAACAATCGTGTCGATAAAAAGCAGCAATCCGGCTTTCTTTCTTCCTTTAAACTTCAGCGTTAAAAAGTCAAAACTAAAATGTTCTTTTTGATTCACCATGACAGATGCGCCCATGAAAATAGACCAAATAAATGAATAATTGGCTACTTCTTCTGTCCAGATGATGGATACGCCCATATGGCGGGATACAATTTGAATGATAATCGCAATAAAAAATATCGACAACGTAATAACACCAATAGTCATTTGCGTTTTTTCTAGAAGTTTAACCATATTTAACGTCCTCTCAACAAAAGATTAAAAGGAAGAATAAGCAAGCCTACCTCCCTCCCCTTTAATAAGCTTCCATTTACTTAAGATCTCTAATTTTTCCCAGTAAATCCTCGGTCCCCATATCTTTAGTTGCCTGATCTTGCAAAGGTTCAGCGATTTCAATAAATGGTGCCGTATCGATTTCGCTAACTTCAGCGCCTTCAGCGATTGCTTTTTCTTTATATTCTTCTTCTTGAACGTAAAGCGCTTCTCTTTCAGCAACTACAGAAGCTTCCGCAGCATTCATAATAATTTCTTGTTGTTCTTCGGTATACTTGTCGAAATCATTGCCATTTACCAATAGAAATCTTGTTGTATAGTCATGTGCTGTTTCTGTAACGTATTTACCATTTTTCGTCGTATGGTGATTTTGCGCCACGAAATATGGGTACGCGTTTTCAGCAGAGTCTACGACATTTTGTTGTAATGCTTGATATAATTCACCCCAAGCTACAGATGTAGGGACAGCGCCTGCTTGCTTCCAGAAATCAGAAACAACTCCTGAAGTTTGTGTTCTGATGGTCATGCCATTTAAATCATCCATTTTTTCAAGTGGAGCTTTGCCATAGAAATGTCTTACTCCCGCAGACCAGTATCCTACAATTTTAAAATCATTATTCGATTTTTCATTTACGATTGAAGCAACTTCTTCGCCTACTTCTCCGTCAACCACTTCTTCCCAATGATCAAAACTATCGAACAAATATGGAAGCGCGAATAAATCTACTTCTTCTATGCCTGTTTGCGTCATAAAACCTGGAGAGACAAGAACCACGTCAGCTGCTCCTAATTTGAGCTTTTCCACTAACTCGGACTCTTCTGTTCCGATTGTTCCTTCATGCACTTCTACTTCGATATTGCCATCAGATTCACTTTCCACGACTTCTTTAAATTTCTCTAAACCTACAGAGTATGGAGTATCTGGTGTTGTTTGATTATGCGCTGCAATCAGCTTGATTTTTTCAGCACCTTCGCCCTCGGAACCTGAGCTTTCATCAGTGCCACAACCTGCTAAAACCATGGATAAAGCTACAAGCATGAATAAAGTTAACAAAACTATTTTTTTCATCATTCTTCCTCCTCATTTTTTATTGCTGGAATTTTTATTTTAATTCTTCTTACCATGATTTATTCCAAATTGGCATGTCGTTTTGTCATTTCTTCGTAACTGGACTGCTGGTCATTCGTTTGAAGTGTCGCAATAATAATGGCATCAAGTACAAGATGTACCGATTGATCAAATTGATTTCCCAGTGGCTGAATAGTTGAAGGTTCGTTGTCTCGCCTATACTTTGTTGCTGCAGGAACAATCAACATGCCGTTACATACCTCAGCAATTTCAGAAGATTTGTTTGTTGTTACAAGAAAGACCTTGGCCTTCGCTTCTTTTGCTTTAGCAGCAAATTGCAGGATAGCCCCTGTGGATCCAGAGCCCGAAATCGCAACCAGCAAATCGTCCGCTTCTATGCTCGGTGTAATTGTTTCGCCTATCACAAAAACAGGGAATCCTCCATGCATTAACCGCATTGCAAACGCTTTCCCCATGAGCCCGGAGCGTCCCTCCCCGTAGACAAATACTCGGTTAGCTCCTCTTAGATATTCAACAAGTTCATTCGCTTCGTCTTCGTTAATATTCGAAAGAACAATTGAAATTTCTTCAGCAATTGTTTCAATGATCGACTTCATACTGTTTCACCACCTTTTTCATATCGTTTGCCGTCTGCCCTGGATTATCAGCTGCGGTGATAGCGCTGCCAATTATGATGGTATCGAGCCGTTTTCCGAGTAGTCCTGAAAGAGAATGTTGGTTGATCCCTCCTGCAATAGCCACTTCCATTCCCTCCAAGCCGTCGATTAGAGTAAATAAGTTTTCTTTCATCTCTCCTTCAAGCTGCATATCCTTGCCATAATGCAGACTAATGAGATCCACCCCGAGGTTCTGCAGTTCAATCAAACGAGATGGATCTGTGACTCCGAGCAAATCAACCATGACACGCTTGCCGTAATCTTTCGCCACTTCAAGTGTGGCTGTAATTGTTCGATCAGCTGAAAAAGCCATGACCGTCGTAATATCCGCCCCTGCTTCAAAAGCCTGAATCGCTTCGTGCTGTCCGGCATCACAGGTTTTCATATCAGCCACTAGTATTTTTTCTGGATAAGCTGTTTTTATGTCACGAACAATCGTCATTCCATATTCTTTAATAACGCCGGTCCCTACTTCAATCCAGTCAATCGAAGCTTCCGTTTCTTTTAGGAGTTGAAAACACCGATCTCTTGTTAACCGGTCCAAGGCCAGTTGAAAGTTCATACCAATTCCTCTCCTTTCCTTTCGTTATCGCCTTTTGTATTAAGTTAATTTCTGAGACTCTTCATCAGACATGATTCGATTACTCGATTCTCTTACAACCATCTTTGGATCATAACGATATACAGCCGTTTCACTTTCAAAATCTTTTGTTTGTATTTTATTTAGTAATAGTTCTGCAGCCTTTTTACCAATCTCAATGGCTGGCTGCTCAATAATTGTCAGACCCGGTTCATAAAATGTTGAAAAAGATACTTCATCTATTCCAACCACAGCCAAGTCGTTCGGAATTCGAATGTTTTGTTTTTTAATATGTTTTAGAATTTCAATTAATACCAAGTCATTACCGGCTAAAATTGCTTGGGGCGGCTCTGGCAGGGCCATCATTTCCTCTAGTCCTTTTTGAACGTTTGAAACCTCGAGATTTTTTATATATTCATCCCGGATGGCAAAACCATTTTTCAACAAAGCTTCTTTATAACCTTTAACACGTTCTTTCCGTGGTGTTACGTTTTTAATAATATTTGTAATAATGCCAATGCGCTCGAATCCATTGTTGATAAAATGCTGAACTGCAATTTCACCAGCTTTTTCGTTATCTAATAGAACCGATGGAATTTGCACACCAGGCACTGTACGGTCAACAAATACCACTGGATATTTGTTAAGGGCCATCTCTTTATAGAGTTCCACGTTAATGCCTGTCGGAAGAAGAATAATGCCGTCTACCTGTTTGGCACGAAGCATTTCAATGTACTTTTTTTCTTTTACCGGATCGTCATCCGCATTACAAACCATCACATGAAAATCTGTTTCATTGCACACATCTTCCACAGTTCTGATTATTTGAGAAGAAAAAGTATGAAGAATATTTGCTACAATAACGCCGATTGTCGTTGTCGATTTTTGCTTTAAACTTCTGGCCAGAATGTTTGGACGGTAATCCAGAAATCGGATTGTTTCTTCTATTCTATTTTTAGTATCTTCGCTCATGTAATCGAATCTCTTGTTTAAATATTGAGATATGGTACTTTTAGAGACATTGGCATGTTTAGCTACATCGGCCATGGTGACAGTTTTCATCATATCTTCTCCACCCTAAAATATTTACTAAACCGGTTTAGTAAACCGTTTTACCAAGTATACATAAAATGAAAGCGCTTTACAATGTTTTTATTCAAATTAATCAGATTTCTTTTTATTCGTTAAGTAGAATTAAAAAAACGAATCTCAAAGAGTACTTCTCTTCGGAATCTGGTTCTTTAACATCTGATTATTTAGCTTCAGGACCATCAGTCCCATCTGCTACTTTGTCGCTGTTTTCTTCGATTCATACTGCTTCTTCTCCATTTTCTACCAATAAATCATTAAAAAATCAATTCAAATCAAACTTCTGTTTCATTCTCTTAACAATGTCCGCTTCTTTACTTTGAATGAATTGATTGCCCAATTGTTTTACTAAAACATTAATCTCTTTGGTCATTTCTTTCTTCATCAACAACTGACTGATCACCTGACCATTAGGCGTAAACTGTCTTCCAACCAATTCATCTATGGAGACATTGTATAAGTCTGCCATCTTTATTATCAGCTTCAGCGGCGGTTCTGTAGTGCCGAGTTCAAATTTTCCGTAAACCGCTTTGGTAATCTTCAGATGCTCTGCAACAATTTGATGAGACAACTTATTCTGTAATCGTAGTGATTTTAAGTTCTCGACTAATTTTGTCATATAGTTGCTCCTCGAGTTAATTTAATTGGGAAAGATAGTTAAAAAATGTCGGCAAAGAATAATCAATAAGGCTTAAGACTTGATTTAATAGTATCATATTAGTGATTGGATGATAAATGAAATTTTACTTATTTGGTAAATAAAGTTTATTTAGAAAATAAAAATCCACTCCCTGGAATCTAAATCCAGAGAGCGGCATTTTATGCGATATAGTCGTCTAGAACGTATTTTACCTACAATAAAAACAGCGCAGAAACCGTTGCTTGGTTAAATATTCATCGGCATACTTTGAGTTATCGACTGAAAAAGATTCACGGTGTGACCGGATTAGATCCGTCTAATTTTCAAGAAGCCGCCGTACTACATTTGGCGCTGACTCTGCGGGATTGAATCGTTTTGAAACACGTTGTGACTTTAAAAGTTATTTCTCGCATACACTAAAAAAACCCAGTAACCCTATACTTACAAATTTACTGAGGTTTCTTATGTGTAAGCTGCATGGACAATTGCGCTTATCCAACAAAATTGGTCAATCCTATTCAACTACTTAGCTTGAAAAAACTGATTAATGATTATGAAAATGACCATAAAACAAGACCAAACAACAGGAAAATAAAGAATAGCTTTAAAACATCAAAAACTGATGAAATTTCAAACCAGCCACTAAACAAAAGAATAGGCAAAACAGTAGCTAACATTACTAAAAAGCGAATAATAGTTTATTTGGTTAAACTCCTCTTAACAACACTGTAAATTACAGATGTGGCACCAACAAAAAACAAGATCAGGCTCACCCAAAAAGTACTTTTAGCATCCGAATACTGTCCTTGAAAATAAAGCAACAAAGCAATTCCACCCATAATAACAAATGGGATTCCCTCTCTTAAGAGACCTTAAAAAATCATCATCTTCTATGACCTTCTTTGAAAGAACCTTAAATTTCATTTCGGAAAGTGATTCGTTTGTTTAATAAAAGACCACACCAATGTAAGACATTGTTCAAGATTTTTTCTCCAAATCATCTATTCTCTTTTCGAGTTTGGTAATTTTACTAGTTGCTGCAGTACTCAAAATAAACCCAACCAGACCAAAAGAGAATCCCGTCATTCCAAAAGTAAATCCCATAATTGCAAAAGCATCCACATGATTCACCCCCTATTTATATCTTTGAGCTAATCTCTCCGAGTATATTTTTTATAAAAAGCAGTTCTTTCTAAGATTAGAGCCATTTTTTTTTTGGTTTTCAAGCAAAAAAGAAACGATCCTAGCATTCTGCATACACTCTATAATCCAGCTAGATCGCTTTTCAATACTGCGTCAGTTGCTTAAACTTAATTCCCAATCCTCAACGCCTGATCTTTATTCTGCAGCACCGCCAGAATACTCAATGCGGCGAGAAGACTCGTCTTCGGGTTACTGGGCATCGGATTGTTTTCGACTTGCAGCTCCATCCGTCCAAAATCCCCTAGCGCTTCGATGGTGTGGGTATTCCTTACAACGGCAGGATCGACAATGACACGCACTGTCGTTTTCTCGACTCCGACTCCTGCAAGCGCGAGCGTCATCGCCACATTGACGTTCTTCGGGAATTTTTCGACAGCTTCATAGGCTGATCCTTCGAATATCACTTTTTCTTCGGCCGATTCAATTCCAAGAGATGCGGGTGATTTCCTTGTTGTGATCCGGACTTGTTTCAAGCCACCGGTAGCTTTAGCCGATTGCAATACGTCCAATCCGCCAATGGCACCAGACGGTAAGAAGATGCGCGTGCCTGAAGACCTCGCCTGCCGTTTGACTCTGTCTAAGAAATCGGAGTCTTTGAAAACGCCGATGCTGCTGACAACGAGGTCTTTTTTGTTTGCCACCACATTTTCTAAATAATAGCCAGCCGCTTCCACGGTCGTTGCCTCCACAACGATATCGAGTGGTGTCTTCAAAAATTCCTGGATATCCGTATAAAAATCAACAGTAAATTGCTCACTCAAGCGCGGTCCCACTTCTCGGTTACGTCCGAAAATAGCCGTCACTTTTCCGTCGACCATCTGGTTGCCATTCACTTGCTCTAGTAAATACGCCGCAATATTACCTGTCCCGATGATTCCGATGTTCATGATTGTCCTCCTCACACAATTGTTTGAAAACTTCCCGCATTCCAATGAAACCTTATCTATACTGTACCCTTAAATATACAACTGCCATCTTCGAAAGCGATTGATTTTGTTGAAGATAGTTTTATTGCATGCAGAAAATGTTTCAAATTCCTAGCCGGTCGCATTTTCAAGTAAACTATAAGACCGGCATTGGAAATTTTTTTTGCGAGATAAGTCGATATAGTTCTCAATCAACTGACATGCTTATTTATTACACTTCGCATTTGCTTTAACAATTCCCATCAGTTCCTAAATTCTCCCTGCACGGCTCAATTATGAATACTTACTTTCTTCTATAAATACATTATCACTCCCTCCTTGCTCACTAGAACTGACTTCTGGACATGCAATTTTTTGCATATCGGTAATTTTGTTTACCACAGGGACGCCTTTTGCATAACTAGATTTAATACGAAAACTACTTTCCCATTCAAAAAGCCACCCATACGCTGGACGGCTTTTTGTTTCACTCTGTATAGCAAAATTTTTATTTATTCGTTCTGGCCCATGCTTTACCAGGCTGTACTTCAGAAGCTCGGTTCACTTCTACTGGTTTTTCTGTAGCAGATGGTTTTTTCGACCAAATCGTCGCGAGGATAGGTCCAGAAATATTATGCCAAATCGCCCCCCAAACACTCGGTAAAGCGGCGAGTGGGCTGAAATGTGCTGTTGCCAGTGCGACTCCTAAACCGGAATTCTGCATGCCGACTTCAAGCGAAATTGCACGGCGATCTACTTCGTCGAGACCCATCACCATTGCCGTCAAATAACCGAGGACTAAGCCAAAGCTATTATGTAAAAAGACCGCTAAGAAAACGATGAATCCTGAACTGATGACGTTTTCTGCATTAGCTGCTGTGACGGCTGACACAATAATCAAGATTGCGGCAACTGAAATAAGTGGAATAACCGAAATCGTTTTTTCGACCACTTTTGGTATTAGCTTTTGAACCAATAGACCAAGTGCAATCGGCACAATGATCACTTGAATGATGGAAACAAACATTGACATTGGATTTACGGGAAGCCATTGTCCGGCTAAAAGCAGTAATAGTAACGGCGTCATGATGGGCGCCATTAACGTCGACAACGAGGTCATGGCAACAGACAACGCCAAATTTCCTTTTGCCAAATACACCATAACATTTGATGCTGTTCCTCCTGGTACACAACCTAACAGAACAAGTCCTGCTGCTAATTCAGGTGGCAAATTTAATAAATAAGCAATGCCAAATGCAGCGAAAGGCATGACCAAGAACTGAGCTGCCACTCCGACGAAAACCGGAAGCGGGCTTTTCGCAATAATCTTGAAATCTACAGGTTTTAACGTTAATCCCATACCAAACATCACAACACCAAGGAGAATCGTAATATAACTACCTAACCCGACAAACGCGGACGGGAACAAAAAAGCAACGAGCGCTATCAAGATCACCCAAACCGCAAAATATTTTCCAGCAATATTACTCAATCCATTGAGAACTTTCATTTACTCGACTCCCCTTTTTACTGATTTGATGTTCTTACCAGGATTCAGTAAATTGCCTGGATCCAGCACCGCTTTGATTTTCTCCATAACTTCAAGAGCATTGCCGTGTTCTTGTTGCTGGTATTTTTGTTTGCCGATTCCGACACCATGTTCGCCAGTAGAGGTGCCACCTCGTTCTAGTGCGTAGACAACAATGCGTTCATTAAATTCCTGCGCTCTTGCTACTTCTTCCGGATTATTCATATCCATCATAATGAGCGCATGAAAATTGCCATCTCCGACATGTCCAACGATTCCACCAGGCAAGCCCAGCTTCATCAGATTTTCCCGTGCATGTCCGACAGCTCCTGCCAGTTCAGAAATAGGAAGGCAGACATCTGTTACCATCATCTTTTTGCCGGGATAGCCGTGAATATAGGCATAAGCCAAGGTATGGCGTGCTTCCCATAGAAGATTCCGAGCGGCCGTATCTGTTTCAAATGCGACTTCTTCGCAAGCATGCCCTCGAACGATTTCTTGCATGAATTCAACATCTTGCTTTAACCCTGCTTCATTGCCATGAAACTCTAAAAATAGCGTAGGTTTTTCTGCGTAAGCGGTATCATTGTATTTATTGACTTGCTGCATCGATTGCTCATCGACGAGCTCAACGCGCGCAATTGGGATACCTGCCTGCAAGATTGATACGACGGCTTCCACAGCGTCTTTAACCGTCGCAAACGATGCCCGAGCTGCTGTGATAAATTCAGGAATGCCATAAACACGCAGCGTCATTTCGGTAAAGCAACCGAGCGTTCCTTCAGAACCAACAAACAAGCCATTCAAGTGAAGACCCGATGAGGATTTGGCTGCTTTGTTTCCAGTGTGAATGATGGTTCCATCCGCCATGACCACTTCTAAATCACGCACTTGGTCGCGCATGACCCCGTATTTCACCGAAGTTGTGCCACTCGCATTGGTGGCGGCCATTCCACCGAGTGTCGCATCTGCTCCAGGGTCTACCGTGAAAAACAAGCCGTACTTTTTCAATTCTTTATTGAGTTGAGAGCGAGTAACGCCAGGCTGCACTTTCACTAAAAAGTCTTCTTCATAAACCTTTAACACCTTGTTCATCAATGAAAAATCGATGGTCATCCCTCCGCTTTGCGGAATGACGTGTCCTTCTAAACTTGATCCAAGACCGAATGGTACGACTGAAATCCCATATTGCGTTGCTGCTTTCATAATCGTAGAAACTTGTTCTGCGGTTTCTGGAAAAACTACCAGATCGGGTAACTTCATTTTATGGTAGGATTCGTCTTGACCATGTAGTTCTTTAATGGTTTCGTTAATACTGATTTGATCAGCTTTTAAATACTCTTTCAAATGGTTTAGGATGGTTTCTTGATTAGCTATTGCCATAGATGTTCGCTCCCTTTTTGCTTTTCAACTTAAAAAATAGAATAGATTTACTTTCTTTTTAAATTGGTCCAACCAATTAATCCAATTATACATAATAATCTGAAAAGTACAACGGTTTTCTTTCAAACATTGCAGATTCTATCTTGTATGATAAAGTAAAGTGTAAAAAGCAAGCGTGCAGGAAGTGGTGTGTTTTTGAATCCAAAGAAAAGAACTTATGAACTGATTGTCGAACAGATTAACGTTCTCTCTCTTGAAAAGAACTTGCAGCCTGGTGACCGGATTCCCTCTGAGCGGGATCTTGCTAGCTTGTTCGGGGTCAGCCGCAATTCTGTTAGAGAAGCATTGAAAGGCATAGAAAGTAAAGGCGTCATTGAGATACGCCAAGGAGGCGGAAGCTTTCTGGCTCCGTCTAAGCGTGATCTGCTCGGCAATGAACTCGGCACGCACATAGACGAAACAAAAGCGTTACTGATTGACGAAATGCTCGAATTGCGCCGTGCTTTCGAAGTTGAAGCCGCTTCTCTCGCAGCACAACGGGCCACGCCTGAAAACTTGAAAGCTATAAAAAACGTCCTAATTGAAATGGCCAAAGCTGCGAGCGACCCAGAATTGGGCGTTCAGGCAGACTTGGACTTTCACTTGCAAGTAGCCAATGCGACGAGGAACCAATTATTGATTGATTTAATGGGAACGCTAGCTTCACGAATGGAAGAAAATATTCGCGAAACGCGCAGGCATCGCTTCACAGATGCTAGTCGGCACCAAGGTACACTCAAAGAACACGAAGAGATATACTTGGCCATTGCATCTCAAAATAGTGACTTGTCAAAGCAGCTCATGGACCGGCATATCTCACGTATTCGGTCCGAGCTGTACAAATCCACTTAATATCCATAATTTCACTTACCATCAAAAGCCATTTCAAACGACAAATGCCATCTTCGAAATCAATTGATTTCATTGAAGATGGCATTTTCTTAATGCTATTGTAGTTTACATGCTAAATTTCTGTGTACAGAGACGCACTTTCAAAAAAACAGATAGACAATCAAATCAAAGAGCTTGGCAACTCCATACAATAGAATCGACACGATTGCTGTCCCTAAGACAAAATTACCAATTAGTTTCAATACATCGACAATCGCTCCAACTAAATCATTCATGAATCGCATCACTTTCGTCGAGTCACCTCTTTCAGAGTTTCTTATTGTGATTATTTTTTGACACATGAACACGATTCATGAAACTTTCATTCTTTTTTCTATTGATAATCTATTATATAAGTTGAATTAAAGAAGCAGCTTTTTCAACTCAACGAGGTAGGGAAACGAAGAAATCGCTCCAGACGGACGCTTTGGGCCCACAGGATGTGAGTCATGCAACTGGCGCGACAGGACGTCGCGATGCAGGAGCACATCTTCGCCCTTCGCCGTCGTACACTCTTTCTTCTAAGCATCCTTGAGTAACTAATCATCCGGATACGGAGCAAACCAGCGGAGACTGTTATGAGAGCAGCGTAAGTGACATGGAAAGAAGTCCACTCAGACAGCCCGAATTCGTTCGGCGCAAGCTCTTAACAGCTGATTGGCGGAACATTAACAGCCCGGAATCATTCGTTCAACTTATATAATAAAATTCCATTTACAGACTATTCTCTCTAGTCCATTTACCTTATACTGTAACATATAACACGAGTGATACAGGAGGCAAATCAGTATGAATGATAAAAAAGATGTCTTAGATCAAGGTCCTTTCTTTCACGGCACCAAAGCAGCATTAAAGATTGGAAATCTATTGGAACCACAAAAACTTTCCAATTACCAAGACAAAAAATCGAATCACATTTACTTTACCGCAACTTTAGAAGCTGCTAAATGGGGTGCTGAATTAGCTGCATCCCAGTCAAAAGAAAGAATTTATATGGTAGAACCACTGGGTGATTTCGAGAACGATCCGAACTTAACCGACAAAAGATTTTCCGGAAATCCAACACGCTCTTACCGATCTAAATCGCCTTTAAAGATCATTGCTGAATTGGGGTCTTGGGAAAGGCATTCCGATAAAGAAATCAATCAAATGCTTGCCTCTTTAAAGACTCTGCGCGAACAAGGAAAGGACGTCATCCTTGATTGACCTGAAAAAAGACATTTATAATTTCTCTTCTTTTTAAAGACAAAAACGCCACTTTCGAAATCAATTGACTTCGAAAGTGGCGTTTTTCATGTCATCCAATTAGTAGTTCACTTTTAATGATTACTTCTTCGACTGATCGCGTTTCACAATTTTATCGCTCACTTGTTGGCCACTGAGTGTCACCATCGGCATGCCGCCGCCAGGATTAACAGTACCCCCGACAAAGTAAAGATTGTCGTAGAGTTCGCTTTGTTTTTTATGCTTGAAGCCACCGTTTTTCTTTTTATCGGAAACCGTTCCGTAAATGGCACCGCGGTCTGAACCGTACACGCGTTCAATATCGTGTGGTGTCCAGACGTCGCGTGTCACGATATTTTCCCGCAGCCCGTCCAAGCCCATGCGCTCTAATTTATCAAGCACAAGTTCTTCGAAATCCGCATATTGCTCAGGTGTAAACGGGTTGTCTTGAATATAAGGAATGTGTGGCAAAATCTTAATGTTCTCGTGTCCTTCTGGCGCTTGAGATGGATCGGTTTTATTAACATTCACTAAATAGATTGTCGGATCATCCGGCAACTCGTGTTTTTCAAAGACTTTCTCCATTTGTTCATGCAAGTTCTCAGAAAAGAAGAAATTATGATGATTTAGCAATGGATAAGTTTTCTTGACGCCTAGATGCAACACAAGACCAGAACTTGCAGGTTCATACTTTTTCTTCAAATCAGCAACAAACGCTTCGTCTGCAGCGACCATCTTTTTATAAAACGGAATAACTTCCATATTCGACACATAATAATCGGCTGTTTTGAACGAACCATCTTCAAGTTCAACGCCGACGATTTTCTTATCTTCACTTGTCAGTGCGCGAATTACGCCCATGCCTGCATGGAGCTGAACGCCTTCTTCTTCCGCAAGTTTCGTCAAGCCTTCCGCTAATTTATGCGTCCCGCCTTTGACATACCAGCAGCCTTGCGCATGCTGCATGTAAATCATCATGTTGAGAACGGCAGGCGCACTATAAGGAGAAGAGCCAACGTATTTAACGTAATACGACAGCATGTCACGCAAATGCGGATTGCTGATGCGTTTGGAAATCGCGCTATACATCGTTGACGTCAAATCGAATCCAGTCAAAGTCGCAAGAATGCCATTTTGTGCCACTGCTTCTTGCGGTGATTCAAAGCCTTCTTTCAAATAACTATGCTCTGTCGTTTTATAAATTTTCTGCGCGTATTTCAATAACGCGTAATACTCTTTCATGTCTTTGCGAGAAAGTGCAGGATTTGCCTGTTCCATCAAATCAAGATCATGGTACAAATCCAACATCGTACCATCTGGAAAGAACGAACGCCATTCCCGGTTTAGTCTTTGGATTTGCACATAATCCTCCATCCGCTTGCCGCTGCCTTGGAACAATTTATCAAAAATATGTGGCATTGTTAAAATAGATGGACCTAAGTCAAAACCAAATCCGTCTTGCTCTAAACGATTTACTTTCCCGCCGATGTGTTCATTTTTCTCATATAAAGAAACCGCGTAACCTTTTTGCGCAAGAGAGATAGCTGCTGATAAGCCGCCAAGTCCTCCTCCGATTACAATTACGGATTTTTGTGGATTCTCCATATATGTACCGCCCTTCTTTTCTAAAATATGTTCATTTTATGGAAACTGTTAAAATACCAATATTTCGCTATAATCTTTCTAGTTCCCTAGCTGGAAGTTTTAAAAATTTTTTTATATAGTTTTTGTATAATTTTAATACACACTTTATTATAGAAGTAGAATTGTCTGAATGTCCACATTGAATCACTAGATTCATACCACTTATTGAATGATGCGCAAGACTAATAAAACACCTCCATTTTGTCGCTAGATTTAACCACGACAAAATGGAAGTGTTTTCAACGACTAGTTCACTTATTGCTCACTAGCAATGAAACTATCTGCAAAACCTAGTCAGTACCCGTCACTAGTAGGTTTTGCCTCTAATATCATCATCGTTTGTCTTCCGGTAGTATTGCTCATTAAGGAACTCAATGTGGATATGGTACTCCCTGTAATTTGCATTATAAATGCGGCTCATTTTCTTATTCTTTGCTGGGTTTATTTAGATTATTGGTATTTTATATTGGTAATGATAGGCGTCTCACTCGGATGTCTTTTCATTTATACCGTTCCAGAATCCTCAGTGCATTTTCTTGCGTTAATTTGGGAAACTGTTTCATTAATCATTGGAATCGTTATTCATCTTTCTACGCGAGAGCCTTTGAAAGGATATGATATTCGCATAAAGGGATAAAATAAAGATTCAAAAATCCAGTGTCAGGAAAGGAGAACACATGAGTATCCAGACGATTGACGACTACATTCGGGAAGCACCAAAAGGCGTACAGGAAACTTTGCAGACGCTGCGGCGCGTAATTCAAGAAGAGGCGCCAGGAGCTCAAGAAGCCATCAGCTATCAAATGCCTACATTTGTGCTGAACGGCAATCTGGTTCATTTTGCTGCATTCAAAAACCACATCGGATTTCACCCTGTGCCCAGTGGAATCGAGGCTTTTCAGCAAGAGCTTGCCACATACAAGCAAGGGAAAGGGTCGGTCCAGTTTCCGCTTAACCAGCCCATGCCATATGACTTGATCCGCCGGATTGTTCGTTTTCGAGTAGCTGAAAACCTAAAAAACGCGTAACTAAAAAATTAATGCGCGAACTGAACACCACACACTTCAAGGGAATTTTTCATAACCAGGCAGGCTAGCTGAAAATACAGCTGACCTGCCTGGTTACATTTTGCGTACCAGTTTCTGCACGTCACTTGTTCATTTACGCATGTTGGCTGAAAAAAGAGACAAGAAAAGTTTACATATAATTTTTGATTCTCTCCCACGCGCCGCAACCAAAGCCTAAGATGCTCCGCTTTTCGCGAGCGAAAAGCACTAAAACCAAGTTTTTTGCTCTGAACGTGCGTATTTTTTACTGAACGTGCATAAGTCTTTTGTGAGCGTGCGTATACTTTTCCAACCGTGCATAACCACTCCGGAGCGCGCGTATTTTAAGACAAGCGTGCGCAAGCCTTAAAAAATAAGCTTTGAATGCAAAGAAATGGACGACTTTATTAAAAATATCATTGATTTTAGTAGTACTGTAAATGTGAATTGCATAAATCGGTTTAAATGAAGAGTTGCAACATCTGCCAGAATGCTGATTACCACTGCTCTCTTTAGGGAAAGCGTATAAAAGAAACTTTTTAGAATAAGGTATTTAAATAAGAGGAGGAAAATCAAATGAGCAAAACAGCAATTATTACAGGTGGCGGCAGTGGACTCGGACAATCTGCAGCTTTTTACCTCGCAGATGAAGGCATCAACATTTCAGTTGTCGACATTAGCGAAGAAAGCGGTCAGGAAACCGTCGACAAACTAAAAGAAAAAGGCGTCGATGCCATCTTTATCAAAGCCGATGTCTCAAAATCCGATCAAGTGAAAAACTATGTAGATAAAACACTCGATCATTTTGGCTCAATCGATTATTTCTTCAATAACGCCGGCATTTCTGGCAGCGGTAAGAATTTCCTTGAAACAGACATTAAAGAAATCGAGCAGATTGTCGGGATTAACATGCTTGGTGCTCTATACGGCTTGCGCTATGTGGCAGAAGCCATGCTGAAAAATGGCGGTGGTTCTATCGTCAATACCGCTTCAAGTGCTGGTGTCATTGGTCAAGCTTCTGTTGTTACCTATGGTGCAACGAAGCACGGCATTGTCGGGATGACAAAGAGTCTCGTTGCGGAATACGCGAAAGACGGCCTGCGCGTCAACGCCATTGCGCCTGGTCCGATTCAGACACCCATGGTCAAAACTTTCTTTGAAGACAACCCGGACATGAAATCAAGTGCCGAAGCTGGAATTCCGCAGAAACGCTTAGGTAAACCGGAGGATGTCGGTGAATTGGTCGCTTTCCTGCTGACAAAAGCCGACTACATCAACGGTGAAACCGTTCGTATCGATGGTGGATTCACCAACACCAAATAAACTGAAGTTGTGGTCAGGAAAACTCCTGGCCACAATTTTTAACTTTGGAGCTTATATCTCGCTCTGTTGAATGCTAATGCTCTCATAGCGGTGGTCGATAACCTAGGAATCTCGGTACTTTAGTGCCGAGTAGTTCAAAACCGGGAGAACTCAAATTATTGATGAAATAAAAGATATTTTCTTGGCTACGTATCCCGCAGATCCATTCCTGAATTTGTTCTTCATCCACGCTATCCTAATCATTAAGAAATTACGGGCAAATGTCGTCCGAAAAATGATTATCACGTCTTTTGATTTACTCTTAAAACAAGAACACTTTGCAGCAAGCACATAAAGTAGATGTGTGAACAAAACATGTTTGTTCACATGAAAAACCGCGATTTGGAGTTTACATCCAAATTGCGGTTTTTGCTTCATACTTCTAAGATTGTATAGATTGAGTTTCGTCTTACATGGGGGCATTGTTTTGATAGTTAGTTACCCATCATCCCTTTAAAGTTTTTGCTAGTAGCTGAACCTCCCGTACTATGCATACCTTTATAGAGCTCTCGCAATTGTTGATTGTCTAAATCCGGATGCATTTTCTTCATGAAAGGTTTCATCTGTCCGAAATTCATATTTCCAGACTCCATCATCTCATGCATATGGTCCATAGTCATTCCATCATGTTGCATAGAAGTTTCTGCATTTTCTTTTGCAGATGCTAACGTCCTATAGAGACCATTTCCACCTCCTATGATAATGACGGCAGTTAATACTCCACTAACTATCCTCTTTTTCATTAGCTCTCTCTTTTCATAACAACGCTTTTTTAATTTCTTCAAATTCTTCAGTCGTTATTTCACCTTTAGCAAGCCTGTTCTTAGCTATTTCCAGTGCATCTTTCCCAGGAACTTGCTGAGAATTATTGGAGCCATTGTAACTATTATTTTTGTTTTTCGTAAAATAGTAAACTGCAACGCCGACGATGACTAATAATCCCACTATCACCCAAACTCCACCTCCCATTCCCATTTCCCATCCCATTCCCCATCCTGGTCCCATCATTTCTTTCGACCTCCCTTTTTAAAAGCTCTCATATACTTCTACACTGTAAATGTACACGCTATACATGCAGAAAGTGTGGAGTCATTTCCATTTATCAAAAAAATCCAGAATATTCAATCAATAGAATTTGTGCGGTTTTTAACTTAAATTCCACTTCCATATCCTGAAATTCTTCAACTTGGCTTTCATCCCTTTTTGCCTTCTGTACTTGAGCTTTATCCGACTAGCAGCGAGGTTTTTGAGTTCCCAATTCCTGCAACATAATGCATTTTAAAATTTAAGTGGTATTCATTCCTTACTTAATCAGCTAATTAAAATTAATTATTTGAATATTCAAATTAAAAACAAAGGGTTTTCACTAGCATTGAAGAATTATACCAAGGACATGAACAAAAAATCCTAGGAGGAATTAGTATGACATTGGAATACAAACGTATTTTGGTAGCTATTGACGGTTCACATGAAGCAGAATGGGCATTTCAAAAATCACTTGAAATAACCAAACGAAATAATGCGGTACTTAATTTAATTTATGTAGTAGATACCCGTTCCTTTACAGCCATGACAAAACGTGTACCGAATATTGATGATCAGGTCTTTGAATATGGCAAAGTGCTCCTCAATAATTATAAAGAGGAAGCTCTAGCAGCTGGTATCTCTGATGTAAATGTATTTGTCGTCCCAGGTTCTCCTAACAAGGTCATATCGCGTGACTATGCAAAACAGGTGGAAGCCGACCTCATTATATGTGGAGCCCAAGGATTAAATGCGATTGAACATTATATATTAGGAAGCGTGTCGCAGCATATTGTCACCAGCAGTCCTTGTGATGTTTTAGTTGTCCGCCAACTCGAGAAAACAGAAAAGTAAAAAAGAGGAGATCCTAATTGGTACACATACTTTGGATCACCCCACTTGTCTCTGAGATTTTTAACAAAAGCCCAGTTAGCTTGTTTTTCGAGCGAACTGGGCTTTTGTGGTTATTGATTTTTCTATTCACAAAATCGGGTGTTCAAGAATTCGGACCGTTCCTAATGATCTGCATTGGCGGCAACCTCGTCACTTTGTGCTGAGAAACGCAAAAATCATCTTTTCGGTTTCTTCACAGATTGGAGTAATTCCAGTTCACCATAAATAGGTTGTGGCTTCTCGACTTATCGTGGCGTTTGATAGCCAGCTAAAACCAGAACGAGCTATCCCTTTTGTTTCATAGGTTCTTGTTTTCAAGACAACACCAACAGTTGGATAACTCAGTTTTTGATGTTGATAGCGTTCCCAATTGCTGTCGGTTCAAACCCGTAGCTGCAATAAAGTGTCCACACTGTGAATGGCAACTAGGATTTGACAGTGCCATAGCGCGAACAAGCTTTATGTTGAAGAAACTTACTCTTCCACCTTGTTTTCTTTACTCTGCTAATTTATAGGGGTCAATCGCTTTCGCTGATAGCTTTTAGGTTTTGCAAGGTTTGTTCCACGGAATTGCACATTAGCTTTTTGATATAAAGCTTATTGACTACTTTGCCAAGGATGCTGCCGTGCAGTTCATAGTTCATTTCAAAATGGATTTCGGTGCCTTGTTCTTTTGAGAGGTAATTCCATGTTTGGGTCGCATCAAAAGCACCTGTCACGAGACCTCGCCAGACATAACCGTTATCTACCGGCGCATTTTCCTCCACAAGCACATGCACTGCCTGATTTTTTCCGAAAAAGAAATACTTTAAATCCACGCTCGTGCCCTTGCCCCCTTTTCCAAGCAGGTTTTCAGCTTCGGATAAACCCGCATACCATTGGTACCAATGTGTCGGATTCGTTGCGAATTGGTGGACTTCTCCCACCCTACGGTCGATGAAAACAGTCTTTTTCACATTCCACATTTCGACATCCTCCTCTCGCCCTAAAGTTCCTGCACCATTTCGAACGGTTGCGAAAAATAAAAAAGACAATTAGCTCAATCACTAGGAGGCGTATCTCCAAGATGATAGGTGATCATATAAAAGCACTTGCTTACTTCACAATATAACATGCCTCCCTCTAAATAAATTGATTTTTCTGATAAATATACACCTTTATGATAAAGTTTACAGTATAGACAAGGTAAGAGCTGTTATGCATTGCTTTCTGCTCCTACTCACATATTTTTCCACATTTATTTTGATGCTCTGGTTTCAAAATGGGAAAGGCGGTGATCGAACCTCCTATCAATCCTGGGATTATCCTTTCTTTTCTCATGGCCTGACTGGTCTACTCTTGCTCTTATTGTACATATTCGACAAATTTTGATAATTGCCTGTCGCTTTTGCTTGCCACTCGCTGAATATTTTAGTGAAGAAAGGAGATTTTGCTATGAAAACATTGGTGAGGATTTTGATCGTCGCAGCAGTTCTATTGCTAATCGGTGCCATGGCCGCTTTTTATACCATTTATAATTCAGATTCTCTTCAGCAGGATGTATTGGAGGAAAAAACCTTCAACGAGCCAATCGACGAAATGGAGATAACGGTAGAAAATTCCCGTATAGAGTTTTTACCGAGCAATGACGACACTGCCCGCATTGTGGTTGTCGGCAATGACGATAATTTTGCGTTAAAGACAGATGTGTCAGGCGGCCGTTTGGTTATTGAAGTCGAAGACACGAACTGGTTTTTCCTGTTCGACTTTAACCAATCTTACTCGCTGCAAGTTTATGTTCCAGCAAACGGTCTTGCTTCGCTGTCTGCAGACAGTGATGACGGACGGATTCAGGCGAATGATATCGGGGCTACGGAATTATCGTTTCAAGCTGATAATGGCCGCATCTCCTTAGAAGCGGTCGAAAGCGAAATGGTCGATGTCGAAACAGATAATGGCAGAATTGAACTGACGAATATGGCAGCTGACATGACTCTCCACTCGTCAAACGGCCGCATCATTTTCACGGACGTGTCGGGTGAATTGCAAGCGAAAACGAATAACGGCCGCATCGAGCTGAATGCTGAAACACTCGATTTCCCTGTTGATCTTGAAACGGATAACGGACGGATTGAAATCTACACCCAAAACGAACCAGAAAACGCTCGCATTGAAGCGCACGTCGATAACGGCAGCACCGATGTGTTCGGCCGTGATTCCAGGGATGTCAGTTTCGGCAGTGGGGATGTGCTCATTAGACTCGATTCAGATAACGGTAGTATTTTTGTCGAGTGAGTACGGTTTCTAATTTCAATCTACTCAAAATTGCTTTCCCACAATAGTTAATCAAATAAAACCTATTGTTTCTTATTAAATAGTTTTGTTGCCAGAGGGGAAGGGAAAAGTTGAATAGTGCTACTTTACGAGGAGGGATTGGATGAAAGTATTCGTTTTTGGCGGAGGCGGAGATGTCGGTGAGTACGTACTGAAGAAGCTAGCTGCAGAAAACCATGAAGCGACAACGGTCGCAGAAACGGAAAACCGAGCAGAAGAACTTAAGATGATGGGTGCTGTTCAAGTAATGGTCGCTACAGATCATCAGTTTGTGGATGCCATGGTAGGGTGCCGAGCTATTATTTATATAGCCGGCGCAAACCCGACTGCAGGTGAAAACAAAAATGTACTCGTTGATAAAGACGCGGTCGCAAATGCCATGGCCGAAGCACGAAAGCAAGGCATTGAACGAGTTGTTTATTTAAGCCCTGCACGCGTGGATGAATCAGCGGAATCTCAAGAAACAGGTGGGAAAAAAGGTCCGGAAGAGCTGATCAAGCTAGATGTTTTCACGTATACGGTTGTTCACTCGACCCGTGGTGTACACAAACCGGGCAAAGGCATGATTGATATCGTTTCTTCCAACGGTGAAAAAGGCAAGGAAATTCCTTTTGAAGATGTGGCTGCCGTTCTGGTCGAATCACTTGCGAACAAAGCTACATACAATAAAACCTTTAAAGTTGTATCCGGAACTACGCCAATCAAAAAAGCGCTAGCAAATCTATAAACAAAATACGATCAATTAAAAAAGGTGGATTTTATGGGAAAAATAACGAAATACTTGCCATCCGCAATTTTAGGGTCGACCGTAGCGGCTCCACTTGCTTATATTGCATACATTTATCAGAAAGACAATCATCAAAAGCAGCATGCGGTGCTCCGCAATTTCCCGTTACTCGGACGGGTTCGGTACATGGCTGAACACATCGGGCCTGAGCTTCGGCAATACTTATTTTCCGGCGACAACGAAGGACTTCCCTTCTCACGTATCCAATACCAAGATGTCGTCAAAGCTGGAAAATACAATGAACGTCTGATTGGGTTCGGATCTAATCGCAATTTTGTGGAAGATGGTTTTTACATCCGCAATTCGTTATTTCCTAAATTACGGACAGAACTAAAAGTGGATAACAGCCAAAAAATAACAACCTACCAGTACGTCGTTGACAATGAAGGCTTGTTATCGCGAAGAGAGCACCGAGAAGAAGTACTAACTGATCCTTACTACCTCCGAGATGAAGATGCGGTTGTGCTCGGCGAAGGTCATTGCCGTCAACCTTTCCGCATAAAAGGAAAAGTCGGCATGTCTGCCATGAGCTACGGCGCACTAGGCGAGAACGCCATTACTGCCCTGTCAAAAGGGCTCGGCGTTGCAGGCGGTACATGGATGAATACCGGTGAAGGGGGCATTTCCGATCATCACTTAGTGGGTGGTGCAGATTTAATCATGCAAATCGGACCCGGCTTGTTTGGCGTCCGTACTGCCGGTGGTGAATTTTCTTGGGAAGCGTTCAAAGAAAAAGCTGAAATGGAGCAAATAAAAGCGTTCGAAATCAAACTCGCCCAAGGCGCTAAAACACGCGGTGGCCATTTAGAAGGCAATAAAGTGACCGAAGAAATCGCGCGCATTCGCCTGATTGAACCAGGCAAAACCGTTAACAGCCCTAACCGTTTTACGGAATACGATTCATTTGAAAAGTTGTTTGACTTTATTGAAGAGCTGCGTGAAGTTGGCGGCAAGCCGGTGGGTATGAAAATTGTGGTTGGCGATGTCGAAGGACTCGAAGAAATGGTCCAAATTATGAAAGACAGCGGCAAAGGCCCTGACTTTATCACCATCGACGGCGGTGAAGGCGGAACCGGTGCGACATATCAAGAACTTGCCGATTCCGTTGGCTTGCCAATCATGACAGCGTTGCCGATTGTCGATGAATTGCTTCGCCAATACGGCGTTCGTGACCGTGTGAAGTTGATTGCTTCCGGCAAACTGATCACACCGGACAAAATCGCCATTGCGCTGTCGATGGGTGCAGATCTCGTCAATATCGCGAGAGGATTTATGATCAGCGTCGGTTGCATCATGGCGGAAGTTTGCCATACGAATACTTGTCCAGTAGGCGTTGCTACGACCGATCCCGATTTACAAGACGGCTTGGTGGTTAACGAGAAAATGTACCGCGTCGCCAATTACGTCATGTCTTTACGTGCAGGATTGTTTAATATTGCTGCAGCTGCAGGCGTTGAGTCGCCAACAATGCTTGAGAGAAAGCACTTAACACACAAAGATATTCAAGGACGTATTTCTTCTGTTGGCAGTATGATTCACAAAATTGAACAAGAAGAAAAGAAAGAAAAAGATGTTGAAGATTTATCGGCTAAACGATAAATCACAACGAAAAAGCAGGAGGACGAACCCATTGGTTCGTCCTCCTGCTTTTTACGTGATTGCATCATTTCAACGCTCTTCTTCTTTACCTTCCGGATAAACAACCTCTATGCCATCTTCCTTTTTCACTTCAGCCGCAGCACCCCACATGGCAATTTCATGCTCAATTATGTCAATACTTTCGTCTTTCCCATCAATAATGTGAAAAACTTGATGGCCATTTGCAACAAGCCAATTACTGATCAGAAAACGGTGGCAGCGAGAAGGATGCCGCTCCGAGCAACAGTAAGCCACACGTTTTTCGCTTGCGATTGTCAATAACTCATCTACGCCTTCTTTAAATTCATCAGTCAATGTGTAATCGGCGTAATTATGAAACGACTGATTGTTCCACCCCGCGTTTACATCCCCTTCAATTTCTTTCGATTTACGGCGCCGACCGCCGAGCTTTGGAAAATGCTGATAGTGGATATTGTCCGCTTCCAGCCATTTCGGAAAAATGTCTTTCGAAAACTGAGGCCATTTGCGGCTACCTGGAAATGCTCGTACGTCTGCCAGCACCTCAATTGAATTGTCTTTCAGCATCTTTTCAAAAAATTCCTTTGGATGACTCGAATGACCAATTGTATAAATGTCCATCTGACTCTCCATCCTTTTCAAGAGATCTATTTCTACTATTCCTGTCATTGTGCCACTTCAAACACAAGATAGATTGACAGACATCGCAAAGTCACTGACCGTAAGTTATTTTGTTTTCTAAGAAATCGGAGGTTTAGTAGTTAACGCTTACCTTCAAGCTGGATCCGAAACAGTTCAGCATCACTACCGTAATTCTCGGACTGACCAAAAGATCAAGAAAAACACGAAAAAAGCGAAGTCCTCATGTGAACCCGCTTTTTGTTCGTATTTAATTGTGCTCAGCTAGTCGAATTTTATACTTCTAGCAATTTCTAACTGAAAACCGCCGAACAGAATAACTTCCATCGACGGTTTTTCTAAGCATGTTAAATTCTTATCTACCAAGAGCTTATTTACCCTAAACTCTTCCGATATTTGTCTTCAATGACCCGGTAGTTTTCATGATGGATCTTATCCCATTCCGTCTTTTTGTACAACCGGCTTTTCAGTCGACTGTTAATCTGTTCAGCGTCATATTCGCTGAAGCGCTGGCTATCTGCCCAGTCCCTCATCTCTTCGTGCTCCATGTGCTTTTTGTCCCGGTAAATTTGCAGGAATTCATAAAATCCAGGAATGCCGCCCACATCTTCCGGCGGTGCTGTCTCTGCCCCGTCTAGCAATGTTGGGAACCCAAAATAATAATCGTCGACGATGGTCTCTAGTTTAATACGGAACTGCCAACCGTCTCCAAAATCGTAGCTGTAGACTAGCTCTTTGTGTTTCTCCAAAAATTCATCAACTTTAATGCCAGAAGGTTTCCGCACGACTGCCGACAACCGTTCCTGGTAAGCTTCTTCAAACTGCCGAAACTCTGGCTCCATATTCTTCAGTCGCTCCGCGAACATCTTTTTATTTTTTTTAAAACCCTGATGTTCTTCGTAGGCTTCCTCGTCATTCGTCACTCGAATGCCGTCTTCCGTCAAATCAAATTCGAACAGATGATAGCCTTCTGAAGGATAGCCACTTTGAAAATTGCTAGTCTGTTGCACAATGTCATGCAGCATATTGAACGTGGCGCCTGCTGGCATAATCACCTTGCGCCAAATCAGCGGATCTGAATGTTCCAATTCAATTTGGATAATGTAGGATTTCATCTTTTGACCACCTGGCTTTCTTTCGAGATTTTTTTATATTCTTGAAACTAGCAAAATGAACTGACAATTATGAATTAACGGTAAATCAATAACTCATCTAACACTATCATACTTTACTATGGTCTCCACCCTGCCAAAATACAATTTAACGCAAAAAAGCAGAACTTTGCAATGGATCTCCGCAAAGTTCTGCTTTCGGCATTTATAAACCTATGTCGTTCCTACTAATTCAAAGAGCTTTTAACTTAAAGACCTCTCGCTTTGAAATCAAGTCCGCCGTGTTCGTCCGGTATTCCTGATAATGACGAGAAGCGACATGGCTCTCCAAAGCGTCCTTGTCTTTCCATGTTTCATGAAGAACAAACGTGTCGTCTTCAATCGATTGATGGAGAACATAGCTTACGCAACCCGCTTCTGCGCGTGACGCAATTAGCACTTTGTTCAACTCCGTCAATAAATGATCTGCCATGTGTTCTTTAGGTTTTAGGATTGCCGTAATTAGGATAGGTTCCATCACTCAGTTTTCCTGTTTGCTCTTTTTATCTAAAGCCTTAACCAATTCCTCTGCCAATTCTTCGGCAGAGAATGGATCACGGCCAGTTACCAATTGGTCATTGCCCCATACTACTTTTTTCTCAGCAGTATAATTAGCAACTTCGCTCATTTTCCCTTCCAAGCTAAATGGTAGAATGGCAGGAAGACCTTCAGGTTCAACCGCTTCCGGATACCCTGTTACTTCCAAGCCAGCAATGATGCTTTTACCATCTGGACGTGTTGTCCAAACTAACGGAGCCGGCCCGTGGCATACGGCGGAAACGATATTTCCGTTGTCGTAAACGGTATTGATAATGTCTCGTAGCGTTTCACTTTCAGCCAAGTCGTACATAGCCCCGTGGCCACCCACGATGAATACCACGTCGTAGTCTTCTGCATTAACTTCCGAAAGAGCTATTGTGTTATCTGCTATTCCCGATTCGTACATTTTCTTGTATTTGCCTTTGGGGTCATAATCTTCGCTGATGCTGACCTTGTCAAGTGTAGCTTTACCGCCGAGTGGTGAAGCTAAATCCATTTGATGTCCAGCGTTCTCCAATATCTCCATCGGTGCAAATAATTCTTCGGCCCACCAGCCAGTTTCGTAATTATTTTCTGTATCTTTGTGTCCACTTGATAGCACTGCTAATACTTTTGCCATGTTCTGTTTCCTCCTCTAGATTATAAAACATCCTAATACTAGGTTTTCCCGAATGTTTTCACGTCTAAACAAACGAACAATAGATTTCGCTTCCCAGGGAGCGGAACAATTCCCAAACAATTTATAATCCTGAATAATCTCGAATAGTTATAGCTAGAAGTGTTTATTTTCGAGACCTACTCATGAATGAACTATAAGTTGCGGTGTATAATCAAAATCGTTTAGAATTGTTTCTTTCCCAGGGACGCGATTTTCAGGGTGTTATTTTGAGTTTTGTACTTCAAAACAGAATCTGTTACTACAAGAGGCGAATTCTTTCATTTACATGCGTAAGCTAATCCCTGGCCCGATTGGAAGCCCGGTCAATGCGAAGATGATCATCATGATGACCCATACTCCGAAGAAAATGAGGCTGTACGGCAGCATCAACGAAATCAATGTGCCGAGTCCCGCTTTTTTATCGTATTCTCGCATAAAGGCAAGCACAATCAAAATATACGGATTGAGCGGCGTAATGATATTCGTCGAAGAATCCGCGATGCGGAACGCCAACTGGACAAAAGCCGGATGATAGTCAAGCAGCATGAACATCGGGATGAAGATCGGCGCCATCAACGCCCACTGTGCAGAGCCACTGAAAATCAACAGATTCAATAATGCTGCGAGCAAGCTGAATCCGACCATAACCGGCAACCCTGTCATATTAATGCTCGTCAGGAATTCTGCACTGTTGACGGCCAGCCAAATGCCTAGATTGCTCCAATTGAAGTAATTGATGAACTGAGCAGCCGCGAAAATGAGGACGATGTAGCCAGACATATCTTTGATGGCATCCCCCATATAAGCAGGAATGTCTTTTGATTCCGTGATTTTTTTGACTGTGATGCCATAGGCCACAGCAACAGTGATGAAGAAAAATAGAATGATCGGCACAATGCCGGATAAAAATGGTGACGGAATGATGCCGCCGTCTTCATTTCTAACAGGAGAGCCTGGGAAGAACAACAATAATGCGATTAAGCCGACATATACGGCACCCGCGATCAAGGCGTTCAATAACCCTTTGTTTTCCCGCTTCGTCACCGGTTCGAACGATTTATCCATCCTGCCTGTATACTTGCCGAGGCGTGGTTCGACCAATTTCTCCGTGATGATGGCCCCGACAATCGACATGACAATAACGGATACGCTCATGAAATACCAGTTATCGACGGGTGTCACCACAAACGACTCATCAATGGTTCGTGCGGCTTCCGTCGAGATCCCAGACAACAATGCATCTGTTCCAGTGATCAGAATGTTCGCTGTAAATCCGGCGCCTGTCCCGGCAAATCCAGCCGCAAGACCTGCGAGCGGGTGTCTGCCAACCGAGACAAAGACCATGGCAGCGAGCGGCGGCACCAAGATAAATGCGGCATCAGACGCCAAGTTGCCCATGATTCCTGTAAAGATAACCGCGTAGGTGATCAGTGATTTCGGTGCATTCAGAATCGATTTCTTAATGGCCGTTTCCATCAATCCGACACGTTCAGCCAAACCGATTCCGAGCATCATGACGAGCACGAGTCCGAGCGGCGCAAAGCCGGTGAAGTTATTGATCGTCTCTGCCAGAATGTAGCGGATCCCTTCTCCCGAGACGATGCTTCGAATCGCCAGTTCCTCACTGGTTCCCGGATGGACGACGGTGGTGCCAAGCGAACTGACCAGCCATGACAGCAAGACGACAAAAATAGCTAAATACACAAAAATAAAGAATGGATCGGGCAAGCGGTTGCCCCATTTTTCAATAAAATTTAAAAATCCTTTTTTGCCTTGTTGTTCTGTCGAAGATGTCATTCCCATTCCTCCATTTCATTTTTCCGTCCCGAACAGCAAGCGGTATAATTTCCGCGGACGCCCTCTTCGGCCCGATTCTTCTCCCGAGACTTCTGCAACGCCGACACTTTCCAGTTCTGTCAAAATTCTACGCGCGTTGCGTTCTGTGCTGTTCATCCATTGGGACAACTCCAGAGCAGTCACTTCTACTTTCGCATAACGGTGGGACAGCGACTCAATCCGCGCGATGACGGTTTGGCTGATTGCGGCGTCTTTCAGCGCTTCCTGCCATTTCGCTTCACTGCTGCGCCGACTATAGTGGAGCCGATCTCCCAGTGAATTGATTTCCGTCACTTTTCCGCCTTCGTCAATATTGACGACAACACCGCTCTTTTTTTCTCGGGCATAGTCTAGTGCCAACCTGACGTTCTGCTCTGATTCCGTGACCGTCCTGCCATAGCCGACTCCGATGCGGACGTGCATATTGCTATTGACGAAAATTTCTTCCTGCAACTCTTTCAAGTGGTGAAACTTGCCGTATAGCTCTAGCTCTCCTCGCGTCGTATAGATGAAATAAATACCATTTCCCACACTCACTTTCGAGCCTTTGACTTCTTCAGCGAAATCGATGAGCACCCGGTTGATCGCCAGTTCCTGACGTTCAATCTTAAACGGCGATTTGTGTTGCTGGGCTTGGCTAGGATAAATGATTTCAATACCAATCATTGCCAATTGCTTCATTCGGTAAAGATTAGCTAAGCTTCTTTCTTTAATAACTGAAATCGCTCGATGCGCTGCCAGTTCCGATACACTGATCCGGTAAACCGGCACACCTCTTTCTTTTAAGCCAGTGTACGCGGCATGGACACAAGTGAGAGCTGCCTGTATTTCACCTGAACGATAGAGTTTCTCGTGGTAATCGATCAGTTCTTCGGCAGGAATATAGCCGAGTTCCGGAGCGGTATGGATTTTCATTTTTTCCAAATCAAAGTCTTTCAGCATCTTTAACACTTCCCGGCGTGGAACTGAATCGACGCTGATGCTCGACAACACCACCCCTTCTTGCATAATAGCGTCCAGCATGGTCCCGAGCAGACTTGACCCATGCAGCAAGATATAATCCGCATGGTCCGCATCGATTAACTTTTCTTTCAATGCGAAATGATAGGGCGCAGGACCTGAAAAAAGCCAATGCCCGATACGCGCTGAATTGTCATTGATAATGTTTGTTGTTTCCTCGGTATGCTGATAAATGAACGGAATCAGTTTGATGCCTTCCAAACTGCCTGCCGCTTTCATCGTTTCATTGACCGAGTCGTTCGGCCCGATCAACCCGACTTTAACTGTTTCTGTCATTTAGTAGTGGCCTCCATCAAAAATCGGGCCAGTAGCTCGACGCCCATCTTTAAATCTTCTGCTGTTGCATATTCATCCGGATGGTGGCTCAAGCCGTCCTTGCAGGGGATGAACAGCAATCCGCTCGGCCATACTTGTGCCATATTCATCACATCGTGCCCTGCGCCGCTATCCATCCGGTGTACCAAATAGGCTTCCTGTTCGCCGGCATCGGCCAATTCCTGGGCTATCGATCTATCGAGCAGGACAGATGGGTTGTCGACCAACACTTCGATAGCAATAGATACTCCTGTCGCTTGTTCAATACGCTCTGCTTCACACCGTATGGCGTCTGCCATTTTCTTTTTCAAGGAATCATCCACGCTGCGAATATCGACTCCGGCTGTGACGGTTTGCGGAATCACATTCATCGAATTCGGAGCGGACGTCAATGTGCTTACCGTTGCCATCAGCGACTTCCCATTCGAATCATTCAGTTGAAGAGCTGTTTCCTGGACGAATGAAATAAAAGGAGCAGCTGCCGCCAAGGCGTCCTGCCTGCGGTCCATCGGCGTCGTTCCAGTATGGCCCGCTTTCCCGCTGAACGTCACCGCCAATCGAATCGGGCAGGCGACGCCATTGACGATGCCGTAATTTTTTTTATGCTCGATAATATGCATCCCTTGCTCAATGTGCAGTTCGACAAAGCTTTTTAGCTGTTCTTTCGGACGTTTCGCCTTGGACAGATT
Source organism: Planococcus antarcticus DSM 14505 (assembly GCF_001687565.2). NCBI lineage: Bacteria > Bacillati > Bacillota > Bacilli > Caryophanales > Caryophanaceae > Planococcus > Planococcus antarcticus. The sequence continues at coordinate 754,079 of NZ_CP016534.2, read as the reverse complement.
CTGCCAGTCAAAGCCCTGGCTGTTGACAGCTTCCGCGAGCGTCGTGCCATGCTGGTCTTCAAGTGCACCGATTGCCGGATCCAATAACCCGCTCATCGCTTTGCTGCCGATTGTTGATACGCCAAATCGCGATGATTCTTCCGAACGGAAGCAAATCACTTCGATCGGCCGCTGCGGTTCAAAATCGGCTTCTTTCAGCATCTTGACTGCTCCGAGACCACACACGACACCCGCTCCGCCGTCAAAGGCGCCCCCGTTCGGCACGGTGTCAAGATGGGAGCCGGTAGCCACCGCCGCACTTTCACCGCCTGGAACTTCCCAGCGCGCGATGATATTTCCTGCCGCGTCCTCCGCAACAGCCAAGCCTAGTTCTTCAGCAATCGCTTTAAAGACCGCAATGGCATTGGTTTCTTCCGATGTATAGCCTTCCCGCGTAAATCCTTCCGGCTTGACCAATGCATCGCTCATATTCATCCGCTGTAATTGCTCAATCAGCCAGTTCTGCACGTATACCGTCCCCCTTCAGCAAATAATCAGTCGTTCGTATCAATGTTTCCAAACCGGCCATCAATGCCTGTTCTTCATAATCAAAACTAGGGTTATGATGGCCCGCAGGCAATGGGCTGGCAAAAATCATAAACGTCGCTTTTCCTCCGCGTTCACGGACGCGTTCTATCATATAAGTGACATCCTCCGAAGCTCCGATCGCCAAATGCGGGACGATGTTCAGGCTTTTTGAAGATGCACACGCCCGTTCCACAACCCCGGCGAACTCGAGATCCGCAGATGTTGAAATCGCTTTTCCCATATGCTCAAGTTCCAGCTCGACATCGTATAAATCTGCACTCGCCTGCAGAATACGCTCTGCATTTTCTTGCATATACGCGTCCAATTCGTTAGTCTCACCGCGTGTCTCAATTTCCATAAGCGCTTTTTCTGCAATGATATTGCGCCCCGCTCCTGCATGCAACGTGCCAACATTGATACGCGTCGCCCCGTCTTTATGGCGCGAAATGCTATGCAAATGCAAGGTGGCAGATGCGGCAGCGAGCAACGCGTTGCGGCCTTCATTGGGTTCTAATCCGGAATGCGCCGACTTGCCGATGAATTTCGCATTGATTTTGGAGCTGGCCAAGAATCTCGATGTGGCCGCAGCGACTGCCCCTGCCGGCAAATCATGGATTCCGACATGACCGCTCAGGAAATAATTGGCATCGTCCAACCACCCTTTATCCACAATCGCCTTGGCACCGCGTCCACCTTCTTCTGCAGGCTGGAACAAAATCGTATACTTGCCGCATAACTTGTCTTGCTCTTTCGACAAATAATCAGCCAGTCCGAGCCCGATTGCCGCATGACCGTCGTGGCCACATGCATGCATCATTCCTGCTACTTGCGAGCGAAATGCTTGTTGTGCCGGCACATGTCCAGCAGCATCCGACTCTTCAATCGGCAATGCGTCGATATCGAAACGGTAAGCGAAATTCGGTCCCGGCCGATCCGTATCGAGTACGGCGGCAAGTCCGGTATGTCCGCCTTTCATCTTTTCAAGAAAAGCGGGCGGCACTCCCTTGTCGAGTGCCCGCAGTTCATTTGCCTTGAGGAATTCATCACTCGGCACGCCCATCCGTTCTTCGCTCGTTAACAGCTCGGTTCCATAAAATAGCGAAAATCCTTTTCCTGCTAATTGTTCACTCAACTCATAAGTGGTTACATATTCGGTAAACCCGATTTCAGGATACCGGTGCCGCTCGCGTCTTTGTTCGATGAGATACGGCTCAATTTCTTTCATGAACCGTTCAATAGGATCTGTCATCTTTGTTCCTCCTATTTATTCAATTCCGCTAACACATCAAGCGCTGCTTGCGCCATCAGTTCTGTCCCGATCGACAAGGCTTGTTCGTCGATCATAAAGCCGGGGTCATGAAGCGGTTTTTGATGTTCCCCGACCGAAGTCCCGAGCCAGTAATAGACTCCTTCGTATTTCTTTAAGAAGCGTCCGAAATCTTCTCCTGCCATGCTGCCGATAACTTCCGGTGTGCCTTCATCGCCTAATTGACGCTTGGCCGACTTCCGGACCACCTCAGCCCAGCGTTTTGTATTGATGGTTGCCGGATACCCGTCCGAATAATCGATTTCACATGTACCGCCCATCATTTCCGCAGTCCCTTGGACGACTTCATGAAAACGCTTTTTCAATAGTTTCTTCGTGTCGTCCGATAGCGAACGGATCGTCCCTTCGAGTACTACGGTATCCGCCACGACATTGTAGCGGTAGCCCCCTGTAATTTTCCCGATGGTGATGACGCCGGAATCCATCGGGTTGGCGTTACGGCTGATGATGGTCTGTATGGCTGAAATTACTTGATTGGCGACGATAATCGCATCGACTGTTTGATGAGGCATCGATGCATGCCCCCCCGCTCCGTGGATTGTTACTTGGAAACGGTCGGAATTCCCCATAATGGCTCCGTCAATGACGCCGACTTGCCCAGCCGGAAGACCCGGCCAGACGTGCTGAGCCAGTAAAACATCCGGTTTGTATTGGTCGAAAACGCCGTCTTCCATCATCTGCTCCGAGCCGCCAGTTGGTGCATTTTCTTCGGCTGGCTGAAAAATGAGCAAAATCGTTCCTGTAATATTCTGTTTCTGGTCTTGGAGCAGTTTCCCCACTCCCAAAAGCATCGCCGTATGGGCGTCATGGCCGCATGCGTGCATTTTTCCATCGACTTTGGACTTGAACGGAACATCCGCTTTCTCTAAAATCGGCAATGCGTCAATATCAGCGCGCAAACCGACCGTTTTTCCTGGCTTGTCCCCTTGAATGACGCCGAGCACACCCGTTTTTGCATATCCGGTAGAATAATGGATGCCGTATTCGTCGAGCTTTGCTTGTATCTTTCGAGAAGTTTCCGTTTCTTCGCCGCTCAATTCAGGATTTTCGTGAAGATCCCGTCGAAATGCGCGGATATCTTCAACTAATTCTTGTGCTTGCTCCTTCACCCTTGTCACCTACTTTTCTGATTTAAGGAAATAGACCATAATCATTCCGTTAATAAAAAGTGTACCTTACTTCACTTGCAGAATGCTAGATTAATTTTGATTTTTCTGAATATAATTACAATAAAAAAAGAAGCTTCGCTGTTATAGCGGGCTTCTGTTGCTGTTGACAAACAATTTTTTTACTGGCTGATTGGACTTGAAGATCAAATTAAGGTCAAACGAATAAGGAGTACGGTTACTAGATTGTGTTTCCAAATAGTCAGCTAACCGGGCTAATAGAATTACGCATTTCCTGCAGTTCCCAAATGGCCCCTGTGAACGGAACAATTCAAACACAATTTATACGGCTGCATAAAAGGAAGCTCTTCTTTCTCAAATATTGAAGTAGCAAGTATCTACGTGTATGGAGTATAAATTATGTTGTATAATCAGAATTGTTTAGAGTTTTTTCTTACACAGGGGTGTTTTTTAAGATAAGAGTACGCTATTTCCGACTTTTTAGAGTCTCGTCGAAGCTTGTTCCTTATTCAGTTCAAGCGACTTAATGCGAGGCTTGATTTTCTCTTCCTATTTCTCGGGAAAATCAATTGCCAACCAATCAATAAAGTCGCTACCAAAATAACGAGGTAAATGTAAATACCGTAATCATTTAGATTGGCGATGAAATGAGCACCAATGAAAACACCTGTTATAAGTGTAAGAAGCAGCATCTTCGCGCCGCCTGCATCTTGAGTAAACTCAAACGAAGTGGAAAAAGGAAATTCATCTTCATTGACCATTTTATGTGTAAACAGGGTTTGCAGAAGACCTCCAAGAAAAACGGCTGCCAGATCCGGAAGAATTCTCGCCGTGAAAATCCAGATAAATACAAAAGAGACCACAATGAAAACCGGAAGATACAATTTTACAAAAAAGGCTTTTAATGCACCACTGTAAGCACGGGAAATCTGCTCAATCGGTGCCGCTTTAAAAATCCAGCTGCCTTTATAGCCTTCTGAAAACCTCAGCATGTAAACGAAGCTTGGAATCATGAAATTACAGAAGTAGATAAATAAAAACATATTGCCCCCTGAAATCTCTTCTAGCCCACCTTCCGCTGGATAGGTGAAGATAAAGAGGAATGGGAAAAAAATCGACATCCCGAGTGCCGGGAAAACCTTTAACTTGAATTCCCGTTCTTTTTTCATCATTGACGCAGCAAAACGGAAAAATGTCCGTTCTTCTTTGGAACGGCAAAATAGTTTTGCCTCGATTTCATCCGGCCAATTTCTTTTTTGTTTGCGGGTTTTAGTATCATTTAAAAGCTTTTCGAGATTCCGTTCAAATGACGGCATTAGTTTTGCATAGCCATAAATAGCAATGATCGGCACCAGTACTGCCAGCATGGTAAAAGCCAACAAATAAACGGAAGAATTGCCAGTCAGGAAGACTTCAAAAGGCGCTCCATACCAGAGAGACGGAATCAAGAAATGCCACCAGCTGAACGAATAGATCATATTTAAGTCGACAAATTCAAAAGATCTGATCAGTACTTGATAGCCTACCACTACTCCGACAGACAGCAGAATCTGTACGTAATTGATGATGTCTTTCAGCTTTTCCCCGTCAAAGAAACGTAAGATAAACAAATACAGTAGGGACGTCAGGACGACGACCAACAAAATCGTCAATACGAGTTCGATCAGGAAAATCAAGGAAAAGATCATGCCGTGTTTAAACAATCCTACCAAGAAGGGAATCGCTGTAAAAGCCCCGGCCACAAAAGCCATATAAATCATGATATGGACAATTTTCGCTGCGGCAATGGTTTTTCTATTGATCGGCTTGGTTTGGAGAATGTTTTTGTCTCGGACATCCAGCAGGACCACTGAAAAATCGGAAATCATGGAAGTCATCAAGATAAAAAGAACGATTCCAAAAACGAGGCTCATCTGAAAGATGTAATTTTCTCCAAGCAGCAAGAACGGGATTAAGATCAAACTGTAAAGCCCGTATACCCAAAGAGATTTTAAGAACTGGTTTCCTTCTTTCTTTTTGCCACTATCCCCGAAAATCGTCGGCACACGCCGTTCATCCATCGTCAATTTGATTTGCAGTATTTTTTCCATAACAGCATAATCAACGCCAAGTTTTGTAAAGATGCTTTTAAATGCTGAAAGAATCTTTAGTGATTTAAATTCACGCATACTCCTTGTCTCCCTGCACGATTGACACAAAATCCTGAGCTTTGCTGCGGTGCTCCGTAAAGCCGGTCAGTTGATTGAAAATCCCGGAAAGCGATCCTTCCTGGCTCATTTCCTGCAGTTCTTCAAACGTCCCATCTGCCACTACTTCCCCTTTCACCAAAAGTACGATGCGATTGCTGATTTTCTCTACAAGATCCATAATATGCGATGAATAAAAGATAGTTTTCCCTTGAGCTGCCAGTTGCGCCAGAATTTCCTGGATAACCATCATGCTGTTAGCGTCCAATCCGCTGAGCGGCTCGTCCCAAAACAATAAATCCGGGTCATGAAGTAGACTTGCTATGATCAACACTTTTTGCTTCATGCCTTTTGAAAAGGAAGAAAGTCGGGAATGACCAACATCCCGCAAATCGAATTGTTGCATCAGCCGTTCTGCTTTTGCCTGAGTAGCGTCCCGGTCCATGCCGTAAAGTTCCCCGGTAAACACCAGATACTCCATCGCCGTCAGATTATCGTATGCTTCCGCATTTTCCGGTACATAACCAATCCTTCTTTTATAAAAAGGATCGCCTGAAGAAATATCCTGTCCGAAAATCACAACTTCTCCCTGGTAATCATCTATCAGCCCTAGCATGATTTTTACGGTCGTGCTCTTGCCCGCTCCGTTCGGTCCTATGTATCCAATGATCTGGCCTTTTGTCACTTCGAGATTGATTCCATTCAATATATTTTTGCTGCCATAGTTCATTGTTAGATTCTTAATCGATAAAATTTTGTCGTTTTCTGCCTTCATCTAAAAACCCCCTTAACCTAATTATGTGTTTATTCTATCATCTAATTGGTGTAAGTTGGGATTTTTTACCGATTTAATGGAAAAACAAAAAGCGTGTGATGACAAAGCATATAACCACAAGCTGCTTTTTCATTCTAGCTGCAGCATTAGCTATTCAAACATAAAAAGTTTCCCTTTATGCTCTGCTGCATCTACAGAAATTGTTTCCCCGTCTCCTACTAGAACGGCTGCTGTCTCCTCTTTGTAGCGTTCATCAACATAAATGAACGTATGCCCCTCTGCACTAGTTGAAACGAATAAGTCATCTTCTGCTACCTGCAAATCCATTAAGCCATAACCAGCTCTTGAGTATTCATAAACCGCTATCGCTGGCATTCCATCTATCGTTAGTGCAAACACGGTAAGTTCCCCATCAATCCATTCATCTTGTTTTGTTATCTCGATGTTATCTCTGTCTAGCGTATAACTTTCTCCGTAACCAAATTCGAGCCCCCGCCATAGCTCTTGTTGCGTGGGGAACTCACCAGTTGTCCAATTGCCTGTTTGCTGGACTTGTCCGTTTTTATCGACGTGTAAACTCACACCCATATCTGGAGTCTCTTCATCATTAACATCAAAATAGCCGACTGTATCGCCTTCTTCATACTGCTCAGGAATGACCATGAATTTCCGGTCTGGATAAGTGGTAACTAAATACTCACTGACCTGCTCATACTTCTCTGCATGGATACTGACTTTTAAGTAAGGGTAATACGCATAATACCCAATATACCCAACAACCAATACACTTGTTAAAGCAATTGCCCATTTTTTCCGTTTTTTAAAAATAATCCAGGCTACCGCAACCACGAACAAAACGGCAAGGCCGAACAGAAAAAATGTTATGGTTTCACTGAGACTCATTTTTTTCACCTCTCACATTTCGCTTTTCTAGGAGTGAATTAACTTCTAAATGGTTCCTGTGAACGGAACCATTCATCCGCAATTTATACGGCTGTATAAAAAGACACTCTGCTCCTTAGACTGTGTTGATGTATCGAGTGGAAACAGGTATGAAATATATTTTTTTTGTATTAGCACAAGGGCATGATTGTAATCAATACATGCTTGCTACTCTCGTCGCTTCTTCCTCGAATGCTTCTTTCTGCTCTTCGGTCATATATGTCAAGTCATAGCTGCTATTTTTAGTGGATATAGAATAGAGCTCATTATAGGTATAGAGGTAAACATACTCAAAGCTATACACGGCATTTTCTGCCTCTTTAATATAATCGATTAATCCTTGAACTTCATTAGACTCTTCACCTTCTGCAAAAAGAAATAGATTGTTTTCCTTAAAAATTTTGAAATGACCACTGTTTAACTTATGCGTTTTTTGGGTGAATGCTTCCTTAGTTTCATTGCTTGAACCCCAAACCTCTGCCGGTAAAACATATTTGATTATCCCTTTATCATCTGCTTTTATTCTCACTTTATATTTAACCAATTGTTTTTTCTTCTCAACAGTTAGAACGCTTATATGCTTACCATATAGCTTTGTGAATTGTGCCACTCCATATCTTATTCTTTGTTTCATAGTTCCTGTTACTTCCACGCCGATACTGTCGTCATTACTTTGAATATCGGGTTGATCTCCTAAAAAAGCTTCTGAGTATTTATTGGGATAGATCCTCAGAAGCACTTGTCTGGCATACTCTTCGCGCAACTTTGTTTCATCAATTTTTGTCACTCTAATCACCTCAATTAATCAGTAACTCTTCAATTAAAGCATTTTATGATACGTTTCATACCATCCCAAAGTATTTAAACGCAGCACTAATATCTGCTTGCTTATTTTCAGGACACGGATGTACCCGCTTATCAGGCGAGATTCTTCTTGCAGAAATTCTCGGTTTCAATCCTCGCAGCTCCTTCACGTGAGCAATCCAACATGTTTTTGCTGCATATTCGTTTTCAGTTTTAATAAAAGCTTGAATATCTTTATAAGTCGCCATTCATTTCTCTCCTTCTCCAAAAACCATTTACCTTATTTAAAAATCCGTTTAAATAGACTCGTCTTAAAGTACTTGTCATATTCAATATACCCTTTAAACAACTGCTGATTCAGCAACAACACAGAACTATCTTCATTGATGCATTCTGGCGGCAGGTAGTTCACCAGCGTATCTCGATCTCGTCGGGTTTGACTGGCAAAATTATCAATGTGGACAAGGACTGTATTCTCTTTTCGAAAATCAAACGAGTCCGAATGACTTTTGTATAATTCTCTCCACAAACGTTGCCCTCTTTCTTGGTAATCATTAAATTTCTCTTTTGGAAACCAAACAGGCAATGGCAGTCCACATTCTTTGTAATAGTCCTTAAAAATTTCTCTGGCTCCGCTCAAAAAGTCTTCTGTTGAATAAAATGCTTCACCATGCCTGATCTTTTCACCCATGCGATAAGTAAAATCTTTATAAAGAGTCGAGTTGGTCTCATTCATTAAATTGCTGAGGTACGTACTAGACTCCATTAATTTTTGATTTTGAAAAGTGTTATTGATTTGAAGATAATAGATGCGAGACGAGGATTGAGCGTTCGCATCAAATCCAGTAGCGTTTGTTGTCTCTATCAACACAGGATGTGGCCCAGAAAGATTACTCGTAATGTCTTTTATTAAGCGTTCGCCTTTATCTGCTGCTGTACTTCGAAAAAATTTTGCATCGATCTCATCTATTAACAAAGGACTCACATTTGAAGAGTGAAAAAAGTCATTTAACATATTTCTTGCACTTACTTGTTCATAAGACATATAGGGATTGGTATTCCCCAGCAGCATGCTGATAAATTCTAAAGCGGACGTTTTACCGGACATTGATCGACCAGCGATAATCAAAAAAGGCGGTACATGTCTGCGAACATTTTCGCGTCCTTCTTCATTAACATAATGATCTCTCATTTTCCAAATATGAGCAGAAACAAAGGCATACAAAATCGCCTCGGCAATTCTTGATTGTACTTTCGGATCGTTTTGGACTGTGAATAAATGATAAGAATCAATAAATTTATTGATAAGCTCGAGCTGCTTTTTCAATGATTCAAGGTTATTTATCTTTTGAGTAAACTGAATAAGTGGGTTCTTTTCTTCTCCTTCAGTATAAGGAGCTGGCGTGTAGAGACTCTCGGAGGCTGTGTGGTAGATGAGTTGTTGACGATGATCTGCTTCTGCTGATTTTTTATTCATCTTTGATAACTTGCTTTTTATCGTTACAGTCTTTGTTCTTAAGGTCTTTATCGGCAATAGTTCTCGTTTACCAGACTTTCGGCTAACTCGTGTAATTGTTTCAATTACTTGATTAAACTGAGTCACTTCTTCTTTTTGTCTGTCGATTTTGTCAGCTGCTTGGTGAATTTCTTCAACTTGCGTCTCTGTTAATTCGACCATGATGCGTTGCTTCTCTACTTCATCCAACAGAATATCCATCAACACTTCTGGGTCGGCTATATTGACTGGTTCTAGCAAGATTTTTGATTTAACCTTTTCTGGAATGAAATCAACCGTCTCTTGGTAAATATCTTGAAACCGATTTTGATAAATATCAAATAGTTCATGGTTATCGAAGACCAACAATTCTTCATATTGTTTCTGATTCCCTAGAGCCGTTTCAGTAAAATTTGCCGATCCAATCATCACACGATTCCCTTTTGTTCCACTTAGCAAATAGATTTTCGAATGGATGGGAGTTCCTTTTTTGGAGTAACGGATTTGAAACTGATTGTTTTGTATTTCCTGCTGCACATCTTTTGGCAAGGATTGAAAATAATTAATACGGTTTTCAACATCTAACAAATTTTGTAACCCTTCAGTGAAATTCCCAGCCACATTTCCATCTTCAATGCCCAGAATTAATTGGATAGATTGAAAGCGCTTAGTCGTCTTGAAGAAGAAATGATGAGAGGCTACAAAAGAAATGGCTTTTAGCTCCGTATAGACTTCAGCATCAAAGAGCTCACCCAACGACATCTTTTTAACTTCTCCATTTAGAACAACTTTCAAATAAGACGTTTTCTCGATTTCACCTTTCTCTTCGTTAAATAAGTCTAACTGGCTTTGATCCCTCATCTTTTTGACCTCCTATTAGAGAAAATGTAAAAAACTCCAATTGCTTCAGCATGTGAATATAGTTACAATTACCCTTTAATAGTAACATATTACCATGTCAGATTTCATAATTTTCTGTTTACTTTAAATATCTTTTCAACTTAAAGAGCCTAGAAGAATTTTTCTAGGCTCTTATGCAATACTGTGCTTTACAGATTACAAGGCAGATCTTACTTGCAATCTTCTAAGAAGTGATAAAAACTTTGAATGTTAGCTTACCAGCAGATTCCAAATAGTCCTTCTGAGCGGAATAATTCAAAAACAACTTATACAGCTGTATAAAAAAAAGCTCTTCCCTCTCGAAAATAGATGTAGCAAGTGGATATATCTATAGAGTATAATTTGTGTTATATTATCAGATTTTTTCAGATTCCCCTTCTTATACAGTGGCGCGATTTTTTTATGTATAAAGTATTGAACATTTGTAAAAATGCATGAAGGAAGTGAACAACTCATGACTTATCTATTATTGTTAGTAGGATTTGCTCTTTTGATTAAGGGAGCTGATTATTTTGTCGAAGGAGCCTCAAAAATAGCACAGAGTTTGAGGGTTTCACCATTATTGATTGGCTTAACTATTGTAGCCTTTGGTACGAGTGCACCGGAAGCATCAGTGAGTTTTATTGCTGCCTTTGAAGGAAACAGTGATGTAGCTATCGGAAATGTAGTTGGAAGCAACATCTTTAATATAACTTTCATTTTAGGAGTTACAGCATTAGTTTTTCCTTTGATTGTTCAGAGCGATACAATAAGAAAAGAAATTCCATTCGCCTTGTTGGGCGCAGTTTCATTGCTAGTTTTAATTAGCGATATTCAACTCCAATCTTCAAATACCAATATGATCACACGAACTGAAGGCATTCTTCTGCTACTTTTCTTTGCAATTTTTCTTTACTATGTCTTTGAGATGGCAAGGAACAATCGGGCGCAAGCAGAAGAGAATCCTACTGATATCGAGAACACGCCCAAGATGAAAAATGCAATACTTACTATCGGAGGACTTGCTGCCATTATTTTCGGAGGGAATCTCGTTGTAGAAAACAGCATTCAGATTGCTCTTTCACTTGGAATGAGTGAGACCTTAGTCGGCTTGACAATAGTTGCTGTCGGTACTTCACTTCCTGAGTTAGTCACTTCTATAACCGCAGCCTTAAAGAAACAGACTGAGATTGCTTTAGGAAATATTATTGGCAGTAATATTTTCAATATTTTTTTCATATTAGGAACTTCAGCAACTATCCATCCTTTAGCTGTTGATTCAAAGATATTTTTAGATGTGTGGGTAATGATCTTTGTGACCATTTTATTAATGATCCTAGTAAGAACCCAGTATAAGATTTCAAAAATCGAAGGTGCTATTTTAGCAATCCTCTACATCATTTACGTTATTTTTATTATTTTCAGAAATTAAATAAGATAGAAGTACGAACTATGGATCGCTCAGGTACAGTTATCGAACTGAAAGAAGACTATTCTAGATCGTATTTTTTCTGACTCTTACGAGGTACTGATTGACGGAGATGTTTCAACATGCAAGGTCACAGTTAAGCATTCTCCATTTCAATAAATTCAGAGAACCCTAGTTTCGAAGAGAACTTGTGGCTCTCTTTCGCGCATTTATCATACCATTTCACTTAAATAACGGTCCCAAAATTCACATAAATAAATGTCAGGCTTAAGCAATGCTCATCTACTCCATCGATTTGCGAAATAGTTCATGAGTTAAAAATGTAGGAATGGTCCTATCATGTCTCGAGTGGCTCTACTTTTTGTTCGCAGTGGTTCTATTAGATGACTGTATGCATATGCAAGGTCACAATTTCAAAAAATATGAAAACAAACGAAAAGCAGAGTCCAAATGCGGCTCTGCTTTTCGTTTGTTTTTAATTTTAGCCTTTCAGTAGAATCAAACATTCCCGACTACCGGCTACTGCTGTATCGTTCATTTATTGAGCTTCCAAATCGAGCTGTTCAAGCCCATTGCGAACATGACCCAAGCGATGTAAGGGACCATGAGATTGCCAGCTGTTTGATCGTACCGGTAAAATTCATACGTCGTCCAGGTTATCGTTGCGAGCAGCAAAGCCATTTCCGCAAGCGCAGTGCCGCGTAGCCCCCATTTGAAGAACAGGAATGACCACAAAAAGTTCAGACCCAATTGCAAATTGTAGGGGAGCAGTACTTTCCCTTCTTCTTTTTTCAACGCGGCTTTTTCCGCTGCTCGGTATTTTGCCACTCCCATGGAAGTGTATAAAGCGGTCCATGCCAAGGGAAAGATCCAAGGTGGCGGGGAAAAAGATGGCCTTTTCAATTCAGCGTATTCTTCCTGGGTGTTGCGGTTTGCGAACGCGCCGGCTAATGAGCCACCGACAACTGGCACCATTATGCTCAACGCCAGTTTACCAGGTTGGATCTTGCCATCCACTTTCAGGAACTCCATGTATTATCCTCCTCTGAATTCAGTTGTCTTCTACAAAATCACTCAACAAAACCCTAGTACCGGCCATTTGTGCGCTCCCAGGGAACCATAGAAGGGATTGCCTTCAGGACAGGAGCGCGATTTCCCCAAAAATAATACTGCCTGCGAATTAGTGTGAAGAATGGATAGAATTCTGATGAACACGTGAAAGAATTGTTCATTCTTTTTCTAGCAGTTCCCAATTCCTCTCTATGTTTGGAACAATTATGACTCTCTAGCTTTTTCAGTATTAACGTAAAAGAAATCCGCTCTATAGTTGAATAGGCGGATTTCTTGTGCAGGGCTATGGTATAAGGTGAACTCATGATCTTCGCCTGCTGATACTTCACAAATCAGCTCCGCTTTCGGGAGTCTCGGCTGATTTGCTCCATATCTTTTTATGAGTAAAGCGTCGGCGCATCCAAGGGCTAGGTGAAGCGTTGGTTAAAAGCTAGTTTCTTTAGTTCAACTTATAGAAGTTAAACTTTGAACACTGAATGCTTACTTTTCACCGCTTAATTCTACAAGGATTTTCACTTGTGTTTTATCTTTCGTTAAAGCCTCAAACCCTTTTTCCACAATATCATCTAATTGAATTTGAGAGGTGACAATACTTTGTGGGTTTAATTGGCCCGTCCCCATCAAGTCTACCGTTTGTTGGAATGAAGTGGGTGTATAGGCAATAGAAGATGTAATTTTCACACCGGTATTGGTCAATTGAAGGGGATTCCATTCGATGGGTCTCGCGAAAATAGACACAATCACCATCGTTCCACGTGCTTTTGTTGACGCAATTGCCTGTGTGAATGTTGGCGCGACACCTGCCACTTCAAATGATACATCTACCCCTTCTGGAACAATTGCACGAATTGCTTCTACGGGATTTTCTTTTCCGGAGTTAACAACATGCGTTGCACCCAATTCTTTTGCTTTTTCCAGACGCGTTTCTGATAAATCCAAAACAATGATTTTGCTTGCTCCTGCAGCTTTTGCCGCAATTACGGTCACTAAACCAATAGGTCCAGCACCAAATATTGCTGTAGTATCACCAAATTGAAGTCCGCCTTCTTTAATCGCTTGTACAGCAACGGCTGTTGGTTCAACCAGCGCACCTTCTTGCAGACTTAATGTTTCTGGAAGAAGGTAAACATTCGATTCGGGTGCATTGGCAAAAGTAGTGAATCCCCCATCTCCGTGAAGACCAATAAAGCTGAAACCATCGTATTGATCAATGTCTTCTGGTTTGTTACCAAAAGTTAACGTAGGATTGATTGCAACGCGATCTCCCACTTTGAATTTAGTTACTTGTGACCCTACTTTTTCAATAATGCCTGCAAATTCGTGTCCCATGATAAGCGGTGCTACTTGACCCGTTAATTGGTCCTCTTTTTCAGTAGGGACAAAAACCGGCCCTTCTTGATACTCATGCAAATCGCTGCCGCAAATACCCGCCCAAGCAACACGGACCGTTACTTCATTGTCTTTTAATGCTTTTAACTCCCGTTCTTCGATGCGAATATCTTTTTCTCCATACCATACCGCTGCTTTCATAATAAAATTCCTCCTGAGTTGTGAGTTCTGTAATCTTGAATGCTGTTAATAATATAGGAACATGTAAGGTAGACCCCTAAAAAATTAAACTAAATACCTTGTTTACATATGCCACAAATTAAATATATATGCAACATCATCTTATTCCTCTCGGTTTATATCGTCAATAATACTGCTTGTGTATCTTGCACTACACTGCTTGTTTTTTCTTACTCTTCGTGTGTTAGAAACAACCATAAATGTTTTTAACACACGGATATTTTCTATTTTGCAAAAAAAAACTGATCCAGTCCTACCAATCCCTAAAATGAGTATCTTTATTCGCAAGCGACATTTTTGATTGCATAAATATGCAGTAAGACCTCTTCTTTTTCGCATGGGAGTGATAGTCTTTTTCAATCGGCATGCCCTATCTCCTTTTAGTTGGGTTTGATCGTTTATGAACCCACTCACTTTTTGACTGAAGAAGGACAAGCTCGAGAACCCGTCGTGCCATAAAATTGAACCCGCGCGGACACGTGTTAGAACCATATCGGACATTAGAGAACTACTCACAAAAATAAGAAAACCGCTTGAGAAAAGTTGTTTCTCTCAGAGCGGCGATGCGTGCAGTATAAATTATCGTGTACAGACAAAATCGTTCAGGATCGTGCCTTCTCCTACAATGCGGTCCTGTTCATTTCCAAACAACGGGAATTGGACCGACTGCCAGCAATTGCTCCATAAACTGATTAGGAAGTCTGCTACGCCGGGAACGGCTCAATTCACAAACAATTTATATTCTGGAGTCAAGCGGTTATGGCATAGCTCGAAATATTGACTTTTCAGTTCTTCGGATGTATAAATTATATTTTGTAGTGCATAGTCAAAATCGTTTAGAATCGCTTCTTTCCCTGAAGCGATTCCGGTGTGCCGCTCATACTTGTCTTAAAATTCTTCATGAGTAGCTGGGTCCATGTCAAACAGTCTGCCATCCGGCCGGGTCAATCCTGCGATCGCAGTCATTTCAGCTTCGCTTAAAGCGAAATCAAAAATAGCCAGGTTTTCTCGCTGCCGCTGCGGTGAAGTGGAGCGCGGAATTGATACAGAGCCGATCTGGTATTGCCAGCGCAACACGACCTGAGGAATTGTCTTGTTATGGGCTTCGGCAATTTTGTTGATTGTGTCATTCGATAGAATATCCTTTGCCTTCGCTATCGGGCTCCACGATTGCGTTTGGATATGGTGTTCCGCGTGCACGTTCCGCTGCTGTTCCTGATTAAAGAACGGATGCAATTCAACTTGATTGAGACTCGGCGTTACTCCGGTCTCTCCAATAATGCGCTCTAAGTGTTCAGGCAAGAAGTTACTGACGCCAATCGACCGGACGAGTCCCCATTTTTTCGCATCAATCAAGGCTTGCCATGCTTCCACATAGGAGTCTTGATTCGGCATCGGCCAGTGGATTAAATACAGATCAAAATAATCCAGCTTCGAACGGTACAGCGATTCTTGAATCGCAACTAGCGCTTTTTCGTACGTATGGTAACGGCCAGGCAGCTTAGAGGTCACCCACAGCTCTTCACGTGAAACACCACTGCGTTTAATGCCTTCACCCACCGCTCCTTCGTTCTCGTAATTATACGCCGTGTCAATCAAACGGTAACCGGCATTGATCCCACTGCTGACTGCGTTCGCCCCTGCATTGCCCCAAAGTCCATATGTACCGAGTCCGGTAACCGGCAACTTTGTTCCGTCGTTCAACGTTACTTCTGGTATTGCTCCTTCCATCTACTTCCACTCCTCTCGTTTCTATTTTCAGATTACTCTTACATCATCACAAACTCAAATTATTCGGTCCTTGAAATCTCTGCCGCAACCTCCAGTCAAACAGAATTGGCTCTGAATGAAACTCCTGTTGAAATCTGGACTTTATTTAAAATTAAGAATTGGTGTACAATTAAAGCTAGTCTATTACATACAGTTAGGAGCCTACAGATGGAGAAAACCTCATTCAAACTAAACGAAGCAACAATCGAAGACATTCAACAGGCTTTTCAGGAAAACAGGCTAACATCTCTAGAGTTGGTACAGGCCTATCTCGACCGGATCGAAACATTCGACCGCAATGGCCCGAAAATCAATTCCGTCTTAACCATCAATCCAAATGCACTGAAAATCGCAGCCGAGCTGGATGAGTTGCGTGGCCAGGAAGGACAGGGACCGCTTTACGGCATTCCCGTACTACTCAAAGACAATATCGAAACGACGGACCCGATGCCGACGACAGCCGGCGCGATCGCACTAGAGCGGAACTTCGCACAGCGGGATTCCTTTGTTGCGTCGCAGCTGCGGAATGCCGGCGCGATCATTCTCGGCAAAGTGAATCTGAGCGAATGGGCGTATTTCATGTCGAAAGATGGCCTGAGCGGTTACAGCTCACTCGGCGGCCAAGTGCTTAACCCTTACGGAGTCGATACTTTTAAAGCCGGAGATGTCGGCGGATCGAGTTCAGGGACAGGTGCTGCCATCGCGTCGAATTTTGCCGTTGTCGGCGTCGGCACTGAAACTTCGGGTTCGATTTTGAGCCCGGCCAGCGCTAATTCCATCGTCGGCATCAAGCCGACGGTCGGCCTCATCAGCCGCTCGCGCATCATCCCGATTTCCGAAAGCCAGGATACCGCAGGACCGATGGCGCGCACCGTTACAGATGCCGCTATCCTGCTCGGCGCTTTGACTGGCGTCGATGAGCAGGACCCGGCAACACAGGCAAGCGCCGGGCGGGCATTGACTGATTACACACCACACTTGAAAATGGGTGGCTTGAAAGGTTCCCGCATTGGCGTCGATCTTTCCTTCTTGAACAATGAAGAACCAGAAGAACGGGCGATCATGATTGAGGCGATCGAACAGTTGAAACTGCTCGGCGCCATCGTCGAAGAAGTGACGATTCCCAAGCAGTCATTCGAATCGGACGTCTTGTGGTATGAATTCAAGCGAAGCGTCAACGAATATTTGCGCACCGTGCCTGACGAGGTAGCGGTCAAATCACTGGCGGATGTCATCGAATTCAATAAACAAGACCCGGAGCGCCGGATGAAATTCGGCCAGGCGGAACTGGAAAAGTCGCAGTCCTTAAGTGACGATTCAGCTGACCCGACATACGTGGAACACCGCCAAACCGATTTGCGTCATTCTACTCTAGAAGGCCTGGATCTGGTCATGAGCGAACACCAGTTGGATGCGCTGTTATTCCAAAACAACCGCGGCGCTGCTTTGCCGGCAAAAGCGGGCTATCCGTCCATCACTGTCCCTACCGGCTACACGAGCAGCGGGCATCCAGTCGGTATTACGTTCAGCGCGCAGGCTTTCAGTGAACCTCGCTTAATCGAACTGGCCTACTCCTATGAACAAGCGACCCAGAAACGGAAGGCACCTGATTTCAGTAAGTACACAGTAACGAACACCTTCCAATAGAAGATTCTTCACGAGATCCCCCTTCCAGATGTGAATTTTGGAAGGGTTTTTCACGATTTTTTCCTGTGTGCTGTACAACTAATAAAGATGAATAAACTAAAAAAGACACACTACCTTTTGCTTTCCTATCCTCAATACTGATGAAAATCGTTTTGGAGTCTAGAGAGAAATGGATGATATACTAAACTACGGTGAAAATACTACGTAAAGGAGATGGTGGTTAAACTATGATGCGATCCTTTCATTTCAGTGGTAGTCGAATCGTCAAAACAGGGATAGCTATCTTTTTAACAGCCGTTATTTGTGAATGGTTCGGTTGGCCACCTGTCTTTGCGGTCATCACGGCCATTGTGACAATTGAGCCGACTGTTAGCGATTCGATTAAAAAGGGACTGGTCCGGTTCCCGGCATCTGCTATTGGCTCTGCATTCGCTGTTCTCTTTATCACACTCTTCGGGAATTCCCCGATCACCTATACACTCGCTGCGGTTGCCACGATTTTAGTGTGTTATAAATTCAATCTGCATGCCGGCTTACTCGTTGCCACTTTGACATCCGTTGCGATGGTCGAAGTTATCCATGACCATGTCTTAATCTCGTTCTTTATTCGATTGGGGACAACGACGATTGGGTTGCTCGTGTCTACCGCTGTAAACATGCTCGTTTTCCCGCCAAACTATCGAGCAGATATTCTAAAAAGCATCCAAAGCATCAGTGAACGTGCAGGAACGATGCTGGAACACACATTCCACACAATTCTGTTCAACAGTGATGCGAACCGTCAAGAAGATCAGGAACTTGTGAAGCGACTGACTACGGAAATCAGAAAGACGGAGAAATTAATTCATTACCATCGGGATGATTTCAGTTTATACCCCTGGGTCCGCGAACGGGAAGCTGAGCTTCGCATGGCGGAAAGGCAATTGCTCTTTTTACATAACCTCGAGTTCCATTTGGATGCTTTACTTCGTATCCCGTTTCATAGTATTAAGTGGTCACCAGCTGAGCGGAATATCATTATGCATGCCGTTACCGAGCTTGCGAACGACTTGCAGAATTCCAATGAATACAATCACGAAAAGCACCAGCACCAATTAAAAATCATTGCAGACTTTTTTTGGGAAGACAGCAAAGGCGTAACAACAAGCGACGCCCTGCACCCCACCTTGTTCCCACCAGAGTTCAAGATCCTTTACGAGCTCATCACGATCTATGATTTAGTGGATAAGTTTTTCGATCCGAATAGCGTGAAGATCACGAAGGAAGCGGCAGAATAATGGGGATGATTTGAATTCGATTAACTGCTATTAAAAACGGCCGTGTCAGAAACTAAATAGTTTCTGACACGGCCGTTTTTAATATTGTCGCTTCCCAGGGAGCGGAACAATTCCCAAACAATTGAGAATCCTAAATAACCCCGAATAGCTATAGCTAGAAATGTTAACTTTATAGACCTACTCATGAATGAACTATAAATTGCAGTGTATTGTCAAAATCGCTTAGAATTGTTTATTTCCCAGGGATACGATTCTTCAGATGTTCCATCTGTCCCACGCAATTCTCAACTCACTCTTGAACTTCGAACGCAGTCTCTGTACGATTGAGAAAACAACTAAAGAAAAGAGATGATCTTATGGTTGGACGAAATGATCCATGTCCGTGTGGCAGCGGCAAAAAATATAAGAAATGTTGCGGCAAAGAACAAGTGGTGGATTTGCAGGAAATAATCAGTCTAGAGCTGGAAAAGATTATGGAAGGCTTTTCTGAAGAAGGCTTAGAGTCCGCTAATTATTTCGAAGTCGAACAGCGCACCCACCACTGGCAGAAAGCTTTATCTGAGGTATTCGATAAAGACATAATAGAAGCGACCGCGTATGAATCTTATATTTTCCATGACCGAGTAGACATTTGGAGAAAATATATCGCTCGGCAAAAAAAGCACCAGAAACGCCAGCGCATCATAGACATCCTAACATCGTGGGAAGAGCCGTTTTACCTGCTTGCAGAAATCCAAAAAGTTGAAGGCGAAAATTTCGTCATTCGTGACGTATTAACGAGTGACACCTACCAGTTCCCGGGATCAACGCAAGGCCAACTGGGTGATTGGCTGTTTGGACTCGTCATCCGAAACCCTTTGGACACTGAAAAGGAGCTACAGCCGACTTCTGGCATCCTCTTTATCCCGTCGCATCAGACAGCCGTAGTAGAAAGTATTAAATCTAAGCTGGAAAACGGTGTCCATGATTCACTGGAGCTATATAAAGTCTTTGCTGAACAAGCCCAATTGCCTGAACTGCCCGCATTTGGAGCAGATGTACTAGCTCTAGTCGAAAGCTTCTTGAAAAGACATCAGTTAAAAAACGAACTCCCTAGGAATATGGCTTACTCTTTCCTTACCGAAGTTCCGCTCAATGCTCGTAAACCAGAAGGCGTCGCTGCTGGCATTTTGCAGGCAATTAACATCTTTGGCTTTTTCGGGAATCTATACGTCACGCAAAAAACCCTTGCCGAGTATTTCGATACTTCCGTTGCTTCCTTAACAAAATACCGTGATCTCATGGAAAATTACTTGATGGAGCGAATAAAAGAAATGCCGGAATATATGAAAAATCCCGATTCTGATCCAAGTTTTGATCCCGATATGGATTTTGATCTGGACATGTCTATGCCGCAAATGCTAACGACAATGGGGACCGATCCACGAATTACCGAAAGCGGCATGTGGCAGATGGTCATGCGGACGCAACATTCAGGTGCCGAATCCGAGATTGACCTGAACCAGATTATTCAACAATCGATGAATTCTACATACACGCCAGCAGATGATGCTGAAGCTGCGCAGCTTATGAGCTATCAGGCTTATGACGCCCTCACTGAAAAAGAACGCCGAAAACTCGCAAAGCAAGCCTTTAAACTGGATTCTGAAAATACAGATGCCAATTTGCTGATGGCTGAAATCACGCCAGATCCTGCTGAGAAACAAAAATATTACTTGAAGGCGATCCAATCAGGGCAGCAAAAGTCAGAACTTGAACCAGACGCTGACATAACTTGGGATTTCGTGCTGCATCGCCCACTCCTGCGCGCTTTATTTGCCTATGGCGCTTGGCTAATGGAACAGAAAAAATATGCTGAGTCGATCCAACCGTTGGAAACGCTGTTAGAACTAAATCCAAGTGATCAGCAAGGTGCCAGGTGGCTGCTTGCGAGCGCTTATATCCGCGCCGGAAAATGGGTGGAAGCAGAAGACTTCATGATCGAATTCCCACCGGAAGAATACGGAGCTATTGATTTTTACTTTGATTCCATAATGGATATGCACGATGGCACGCTCGAAGGCAGTGAATTGAAAGAACTCAATATGGAAGCGGTCATCTGGAACACCGATGTTCTTGACCTTATCAAAGATGGCAAAAATCCGGGTGAATTTCCTCGTTCGCTGTCTCTTGAAGGCGGCAACGAAGACGAAGCAAAACTCATCTACTGGCTGATTTACGGCATGCCAGGAATTAAGAATTTTGTTTGATGTAACTAAATCTTGTGAAAAAATCAAAGTAAAAGCCCGTCAAGAGAGAGTCTACTCTTTTCTCTTGACGGGCTTTTGATTTCGCTTCCCAGTGGCGCGATTTTCTTGTTTAGAATTATCTCTCACTTAGGAGTCGACTTTCAATTTCAGTATTCATTCATGAGCTTCAGTAATCTCTCGCATTAAGTCAATCCAGTCTTCCCGTTTAAAATTATAATAGGCTAACTCGATCTTTCTTAAAACCAGGTGGAGACTGTCAAATTTTTCATCAGAGCGGAACCTCCACCAGCTTTTCACGGTAGGCGCCTTCGTACCAGGCGGATAATAAGTCAACGTTTCTTCAGGGTTTATAATTTTTTCCAACTTCTCAATATCCAAGTAACCATGCGGAAAATCGATATAAAGACCAAGTGATGCTTTATGAGGTTTGATCGTTCCAATTTTATGTGTGGATTCCGCATCCTCTTTTTCGAGTGAGTCACTCCAAAGAACCGGTTTATCAATTGTGATTACAAGCTGATCGTCTACATTCGTTTCAACTTTACAATGAGAGAGCCCCTCAAACACTTCGAGTATTTCTTTCAATTTTTGTTCTACTAATCCGTCCATTCTGCCACTCCTTTAAATTTACTTGCTTATACTATCGATACATATGATAGTTCTATTCTGTCGATTGGATCGTCAGAATTCTGTAAATTTTTTTCTTTTTCTGGCACCCCAACTTTACTGGCAGCTCAGGTCACTTTTCAGGGACGCAATTTTAACGCCTAAAAATCAAGCTGATTGATTCCAATCATGCTCAGCACAAATAGAGTTGCGGCTGTTAAGAAATACAGTAAGAATTTTTCTCGTTGTGCAGCTTTCTTTTCTATAAGAATGTACAAATTGAAGGTCAATACAATACAACAAAATGCCGCTAAAATATATCCATCTTAATCCCTTCCCTATTTTACATACTTTTAATTGCAGTAGCTATTTCTCTCACTTTATTATTGTCATTCCGCTTCTCTGGGAGTCCGAGGAAATAAATGCAATACACAAAGTTTCGTTAAGTTTCCCAGGGAGCGGCACAATTCCTGGGCAATTTATAATCCTGAATAATCCGGAATAGCTGTAGCTGAAAATGTTGATTTTATAGACGTCCTCACATATGAAATATAAATTGTAGTGTATAATCAAAATCGTTTAGAGTTGTTTCTTTCCATGGGAAGCGATTTTTAAAATCCACATCAATTACCGCAACAGCCTCTTGAGCAAAGGCAAAGCCGGCAAAGTCTACGGCGGCATGCGCTTGCCGTGGATCGAAACCGACATAGGCGATAATTTCGCGCCGCTGCACTCAGTCGATTGGCAAATTCATATATACGGCAAAGCGCAGCCCGAGCTCATCGACTTTGCCCGCTCGCAGTCGCTCCAGCTCCATGAGTTTGCCTGGGAAGCAAGAATGCAAGACGCAGGATTCAAGCAAGATGCGCTGTACCTGATCCGACCGGATGGGCATGTGGCGCTTGCGACTGAAAAACAATGGCTGCGTGTGTTGAAAATGTATTTAGAGGCTTATGGGATTGTGGCTTTCGGAGCGGAGTGAGGTAGAATTAGTAAAGACTTTACTTAGCTTGTATTCTCTCAGGGACCCTACAAACTGTTGTTGACAGAAAACAACGGATTGGATAAGATAATTTCAAACGAATAACCGTAAAGTTAGAAATAATAGCCACATACCATGAATAACTTGAGCAGGCAGTTAATAATGACCTTATTGACTGAGTGAACAAGTCGAAAAAAGTATGGACTAAGATTGCGATAAGACGGGATATTTCTACCCTGCTGATTTAGTGGGAATAGAAATATGCCGTTTTTTG
Source organism: Planococcus antarcticus DSM 14505 (assembly GCF_001687565.2). Classification (NCBI taxonomy): domain Bacteria; kingdom Bacillati; phylum Bacillota; class Bacilli; order Caryophanales; family Caryophanaceae; genus Planococcus; species Planococcus antarcticus. The sequence continues at coordinate 731,103 of NZ_CP016534.2, read as the reverse complement.
ATAAGGAGAGATAGACGATGGATTATGCGAAATGGACAAAAGGTTCACTGGAAGCGGAGATCAGTAAGACATTGACTCAGTGGGAAAAGGATTACTTGGGCAGAGGGTCTGTCTCTGTAAAAACCGATATTCTGCGGGATATGCTGATCATTTCATTAAACGGTATTTTAACACCCGCCGAATATAAATTATGCGATACGAAAGAAGGCTTGTTATCGGTCAAACGCATCCGCTCCGATTTGCTGGAATCCGGCCGGGACTATTTAGGAACGGTGATCGGCGAATTAACAGGAGAACACGTCACCGGTTTCCATACCGACATCAGCACACGAACAGGTGAACGGATCATGGTATTCCGTTTGTCGGGCAATTTGCAGGAAAAATTATCATAAGATTTCTGGGAGATGTCAGCACAGTGTAAACTAGGCTGCACGTAAACCGGCATAATTCAGCACTCTTGATGACTTTCATCAACGGCTACTGGGTATGCCGGTTTTTTAAATGCAATCATTCACTAAACAATCGAGCTTAAAGGAGAAGTGTCCAGCATGTATGAGATTATCGTCCAAAATTTACTGTCCCCTGTTGTCCTGTTTTTCGTATTAGGTGTTTTCGCAGCTTTGGTTAAATCGGACTTAAAATTCCCTGCGGGGTTAACTGAAGCGTTGAGCATTTATTTGTTGGTCGCCATCGGCATCAAAGGGGGAATGCAGCTTTCCCAGTATGAAATCTCCGCCGTTATCAAGCCTATATTAGGCGCTTTATTTTTAGGGGTACTCATTCCGATTCTAATATTGATCGCCCTGCGCTTCACAAAGCTCGATTTACATAATTCGATTGGATTGGCCGCAACATATGGTTCTGTCAGCATCGTCACTTATGGTGCCGCCATCTCGTTTCTCGAAAAGAAAGGAATCGCTTATGAAGGGTTCATGAATGTACTGGTCGTGTTAATGGAAAGCCCCGCCATTCTCGTTTCCTTGCTGTTGCTGCGGCTTGCCGAAAAGTCCGATTTCAGTCAGGAAGGGATACTGATGAACAAAAAAGAAAAGGCCCAGATTCTCGGGTTCGCCCATGCCGGTTTGTTGGATAAGGAAGTACTGCGCGACAGCTTGTTCGGAAAAAGCATCCTCCTCCTATTGGGAAGTTTACTCATCGGCTGGGTGGTCGGGCAAAACGCCGAATCTCTCATCAAACCATTATTCATCGATCTATACGGAAGCATCCTCATCCTCTTCTTATTGAATATGGGATTGATCGCAGGTGAACGCCTTCCTGAGGTCACGAAACACGGATGGAAAATCCTGTTATTCGGCCTTTGTGTCCCGATCATAGCGGGAAGTATCGGCGTCCTGGTCGGAAGCTGGGTCGGCCTGTCACTCGGCGGGGTCATGCTGATGGGTGTCCTGGCAGGAAGCGCTTCCTACATCGCAGCTCCTGCCGCCCTGCGCTCTTCTGTTCCGGATGCGAACCCGTCAATCTATCTCGGCATGTCCCTCGGCATCACATTTCCCTTCAACTTAATTGCAGGGATCCCGCTTTACTTCGCCTTAGCGCAATTCATCCAGTAAAAGCAAAGAAAGGCCCTGTCGCATGCGATCTTTTAGAGTTATTTCTCACACAAGGGCGAAATTTAAATTCATATATACGGCAAAGCGCAGCCAGAGCTCATCGACTTTGCCCACTCACAGTCGCTCCAGCTCCATGAGTTTGCCTGGGAAGCTAGAATGCAAAGCGAATATATTTGGAGGCTTTTGGAGTGGAGTGAGGTTGAAATAGTAAAGGAGGCTAGAGGAATAAACCCGTGATGGGATTATTCCTCTAGCCTCCTTGCACTATAAACTACCTTCTTCTATACCACTTCTTCAACCGGCGCATTAGCGGCAGTTTCAGCGGCTCGATTTTTACATCGCGCGCGCGAATCACTGTCTCGCTCATCGGGGAATCGAACAATGTATGAAGTTCAAAGCCATCTTCCGTTTTGTAAATTTCATCGTACAACCACCATGCACCTTTGAAATCAGTCGGAACGTTTGAATAGGTAACCCCTTCAAAAGTAAATCGGACATCAGTGAAATAATGGAAACCTCCACTGCAGTCGAGCGTCAGGACCAACTGATCTTCAGATGGTCTTTCAACAGAAAGGACGACCGCATCGTGCAGGCCATTCTCCACCAGCTCGACTGCTGTTGGTGGGAGCTCCGCTTTGATCGATTCGAAATGCTGCTTGTACCGTTCACTAAGCTCTTCCATCCGCCGCTCATAATCCCGCTCCCATCGATTGACGAGCATGCGCAGTTCTGGCGCCGGGTATTCGGTCACCAGCGTGCCGTCGTGGATATACGGAAGAAACGTCTCCGGTAAGTAGCGCAGCAAACTTTCCCGCATATCGTCCAGATTGCGCAAGTTCAGTTCTCGCAAATCCTCTCCTTCCTTGCGGTAATATTCCAATTCTTCTTCCCAGTCCTCTTCTGACTCGTGCAATGCGAGAAAGCCGGAAACCTGCATTTCGTCATACCAATCCTTCGTGAAGTACTTCATCTATTGGGCCTCCTTACTGTTTCGCTTCTTTTAGAGCGACACAATTCCCAAACAATTTATACATTTCATCTATTACCATTTTTACTATGTCTAACTCGGACATTTGTTTATCTTCTATACGAACCTCATCTAAAATAAGTAGTTTCCCACCTTGATATTCAACTAATTGATTCTCTTCTATAATACTGGTCATAAATTGTAGATTTCCACTTAATTGAATCTTCTTCATCGATCAACTCAAACCCTTCAAACAGTTTAAAAATATATCCTCGAGCCTCACAAATCAGTTCATCATCTTCTTTTTCTTCGTTGTATTCGTACAAAAAAATAATACACTGTACTGTTATTCAGCCATTGGCGGAAATATTTTCACATCTAAACTAGCCATTAATTCCGCTTCCCAGGGAACCATACAATTCCGAAACAATTTATGTTAATGAATAAAAAGAAATAACCACAACCGGAATGTTGATTTATCCGGCGTAGCTTTGCATATAGTATAAATTGTAGTGTATTGTCAAAATCGTTTAGAATTGTTTCTTTCCCAGGGGCGCGAATTTCTAATTGACAAACGGAAGTTTATAATAATATTCTTGTTCCCCGTCCACCGCGAACTCAAAGCTGAGGTCAATCATCTCTGCTGTGTTGCCCATTCCCTCATAGGCTCGAAAGCGCAGCTTTTTCCAATCATGCATCAATCCTGGAAGTTTCACATCCAGTTGTTCCGATTTGGCACACACCGGATTGCTTTCTCAAATTCACCCGCATCCAGCGTCTGTAGAACTTGCGCTTTACGGATTTCGGGATAGCGGTGATGCTTCATACAGAAAGATTCGACCGCTTGCTGATCGCCAGCCTGCTGCAAAATTGCCAGCTGGTACATGCGGAACCGCTCTTCTGTGTATGAATACGACTTATTTTGCATTTACTTACTGCCAATTATTTTTTCAATAAAACCAGAAAACTTGTTTGCGAAATCGCCTGTTTCATTCCATTGCAGGACGGATTCTAGTAAACCATCCGCTGCGTCTGTAATGTCTTGTTTCAAACTAAATAAGATGTGTGGATACAGCAGTTCGAGCATGTTATCCACAGTCGACTCGTCCAGCTGTTTTGGCCACTTTGCCAGTGTTTTGTCAATTTTCGCTAGGCTTTCATTAATCGCCGAACTGATATCTGCCCCCGAATCATCCGCCATTTGCATGATTTCACTGCATTCCTCAATGACAATCAAACTGAGGCGAATGATTTTCTCAGCATTTTGCTCTGGCTTCAAGCTATCTATATATTCTTGAACTTCCTTCGCCCCTTCAATCGCCTGATCTGTCCGATCCCATTCGATAAACCCTCTACGGCTCGCACGGTTAGCCGACTTCTGAATAATCCAGCGCGTCGTTTGTTCGTCCGTACCGTCCGTTTTCGAAAATTTCTCCGTTAAGTAAAGTTCTACTGTTGGCTGCTTCTGTACCAACTCTTCTAAGATTTCTAGCAACTCCACTTTTTTCAGCACTTTTAATTGGGCCAGCACATCCACGCTAGCTGAACTATTTTCTTTTTTGATTTCACGGATCGCCAAACACACCGCTACCTCATGTTTGCACAGCGAATCCGTTTCAAACGGACAATTACAGGATGTCGACACAATCGTCTCATCCCCAGTCAACTTGATCGTTACGTCATAATCCCGGGTTCCCGCCACAATCGCATGCCAGCGATTCGGTGCATCTTCCGCCAGTTGCTCCACAAAATCTCGCTCAAAATAATCCAAGCCGCGTTTGTAAAGCACTGCCGGCACATAGGTTTTCAAATTGTGTAAGTTCATGAGAATTCCCCCTGAGTCGATTATAACCTGCATGGCTTTTTGGGTGAACAAAATCTCTGATTTCATTTCTCATGGAAAGACATATTCACAGAGACTTTTTTTGCTTCATGATATAATTGATACAATAAGTAAAGGGGTGGTATTAGTGAACTTGAACTCACGTCCAGAACGTCAAAAGAGAGTTCGTTTTGCAGTTGGAATAGCTGCAATTGATGGCGGAAAACCAACCGCCTTTACACAAAATCTGCTGAAGCAATATGAAAACGGCGAATTAACAGAAAGCCAATTTAAGAAAGCCATCTTCGATAAATACACGAAGGTGTCTCAATAGTTGAATGGATCCTTACGTATATCCACAAACCAACATATTAATAAATAAATTAGGCATTCAAAATGAACAGGAATTAATCACTATTGAGGCTCAGTTCTTAATTGCTGGAATTATAGATATACATTCTATTGCGGACCAAATTGACTTCTGTGATTTCACTAGTATTCAAAAAATCCACCGCTACCTTTTTCAAAGCCTTTATGTATGGTCTGGAGAATTTCGAACTATAAATATTTTTAAAAGCGAACGTATTTTAGGCGGACTATCAATTATTTATAGCAATAAGGATCAAATTCAACACGATCTTACTCATGTTTTCAAATGGGCAAACAAAATTGATTGGACTTCGTCAAACACTCAATTAGCTAGTAATTTCGTTAAATTCATGACTGATCTTTGGCGAATCCACCCCTTTAGAGAGGGAAATACTCGGACAGTTTCGATTTTCATAAAATTATTCGCAGACTATAATAGCATTGAATTTAATGAACAATTACTATCTCAAAATGCAGCCTATTTAAGAAATGCACTAGTGCTCGCTGCGGTTGAGGAAGCTCCTGAAATAGAACATTTAGACAAGATCATAACAGATGCTTTAGGCTTCACACGATCGCATTCTTCTATTCTTGATAACTCAACTTCTGAAAAATATCAATCAATTCGAGATTATGATGTATCAACCTATGAAGAAAAACCTTTTACTATGGATTCTGATATAGATAAAACGGATAAATAATTTTAATGCGAACCTGCCCACCTTTCCTCTTATGGAAAGGTGGGCAGGTTTATTGCACGTGCGCTGTGTTTTTCGTCCTTCTTCATTGTTACTTGTATGCAAAAGACTGATTTTTGCTACAATGGAGGAAAACCTCAAAGGAGATCTCACATGCTACAAATCAACAATACCCCACATTACGCCGGCGTTACTGTTGCCGGTGACTACCAGGATCTTGACGAATTATACGAAGCGCTGCATCTGATTGTCGGTGAAGAAGGTGAACTGCCTACTTACGATTCTGTCCGGCTTCGGGTTCTCGGCGTCTGTTACGATATCCGTCACTCGCTGATGGGCGACCGCGGCGCAATAACTGTGCCGAATGGATTTGATAGGGAACGGTCTCGCTATATGCCAATCATCGGTCCTGACACCAATATCTATTTGACCTTCGAAGTCATGTGGCCGGAATTATTATTCGTTTCCTTTTCTCTCAATGATTTTATTGAACTCTATGAAAAGCGAAGCAACACACATCCCTGGGACCCGACCATTATTGCCGTCCGTAAATTCCAGGGAGCCGTTGCCCGTTGCCTGCAAGAAACCTTATCCGAATCAAAATATGGCCATCTCAAAAAGTATATCCGCCCTTATAAGAATTATACGTATGGTCTCTACAACAACTATGCGACTCAATACGTCGATCACTTGAATATCAAGTTTTTGAAAATGAAACCGGAAAGACGCCTGGCCAACATCAGCATTATGGCAAAACGTCTCGGTGAACTGGACTATAACTATACAGAAGCAAGAACAGGTATCATGGATGCGGCCCGCGACTTGAATGTGCCTGAATCGGAAATCCGATTTAACGAGGAATACCCCGAAGACTTCGAATGGTGAGAGATTAATGATTTCGCTTTCCAGAGATCGACACAATTATTTCCAGCAGTTCCCAGATCGCCCCTGTGTAGCGCACAATTTCCACACAATTTATACAGCTGAATAAAATGAAAAAACCACACCCGCAACGTGGAAGCAGCAGGTGTGGCAGTGTATATGATATAAATTGTAGTGTATTGTCAAAATCGTTTAGAATTGTTTCTTACACAGGGGCGCGATTTACTATAACCCCAATTGCTATTAATCATATCGATAATACTTTCATAATCGCCCTCTTCTTCCTTGAACATACTTCAACCTGAATTATTCACGCTTGGTCGCTCATCCGGGAATTTAGCTGAAATTCACTGATTGTCGAAATTTTTTAAGGCATATTTCCTCTTTTTCATTTCATCTACGTGAAATTCTGCATCGACTCATTTAAAAAGAGCGTTTTTGGGCAGACGACTCCCTTGGCAGAGATCCAAATTTCAAAAAAGGAGTAATGAGAAGCTATTCGATTTTCAGCTGTTGAATCCGGGCGAGGATTTTCCAAAAGAAGTCTTGGTAGACAAAACTGGAAGACAATTTGAAGTAAAGGGACCGTCCTGACTTCACCAGCTTACTGGCCACTTTTACCAGTCGTGTCCGGATGGTCTGGATCTGCATCTTCTTTTGCACTTCCGGAAACGTTAATGTGCGCAGCCAATTCACTAAATTATAAGCCAACAGGCTTAGCATCATTTTCGCTTCGTTCACTTGGTAGGAATGGCTGTTCATTCGATCAAATCCAAACCCATTTTTAGCTTCTTTGATGTAATTTTCCATGGTTCCTCTTTTTTGATAGGTGCGGACAATGGCTTCCGGGGAGAACACGTCCGTGAAATTCGTCACAAAAAATGTATGGGTAAAGAACAATTCACCCGCAGGCCGTGCGGACTGGATGACGACTTTCCGGGGCTTATCCCATTTTTTCGCCTGATAGGTTGTTTCTGAAACATGATATTCGGTCTTTGTGCTGTCAGATGGTGTCGAAGATGGATGGTATTCCTCCGCAAGGCATTGCAGGATGGCATTGGATTTGAGCCGGATGACGTAATAGACCGATTCCTTTTCACATAGTTCATACAAAGCCGGAACGGCAAACCCACTGTCCCCGCGGATGAACGGCGTCGTCTCAGGAAACTGTTCATTATAATGTTCAATCAGCGGCCGGATGAAATCCACGACTCCGTTGGATGTGTAGACATTGCCGGGGCGCAGCTGGGCTTTCAAGAAATCACCGGTGATCCCGTCAAAAGCGACCAACGGATGGAAACCGACCGTCCCGTAATGGGCATTGTACGCCGCATCGCACTGGTTGCCGTAGGTATCGGCATGTGTCGAGTCCAGATCGAAGATGATCGCTTCAGCTTTCCGGTGCCGATGCACTTTATCGAGCAGTTCCTGGTTGGCTTGTTGTAATTGAATCATCGCTTCCGGATTAAAACGTGGCCAAAAACGAGATAGACTGGGTTGGGAAGCTAACGCTCCTTGTCCGAGAACTTGAGTGAAAATCGGATCGTCCGTCAGGTGGTCCGCAGCATCATCTTCCGCATAACCCGCTATTATCTGGTAGATTTTCTGGCCGAATAATTTTTCGTTCGAATGGATCCAATGAGAACGAGTATCTTTCAAATGAAGATGCTTCGCCACGGTTTGCGAAAAGCCAAGCTTTACGTCGAATTCCTTGAACAGGAACGCGCCGGTATCTGAGGAAAGTGAACCTCCATCATTTGATAATTTGATCTGACGATTGAAATCAAGGGATATTTGCGGTAATGTAGCCATAAGAAGAATCCTTTCTGTTGGTTATTTTGTGGTGATTTAACCTTAGCAGAAACGGATTCTTTTTTCATTTTTTTCATGCATAAGCAAAGGCCCCAAAAGCCGATGAACTCGGGTTTTGGGGCCTTTATCAATAAATCGGTGAATAATTCAGGTTCAATATAGTTTTCCTTATAAAGTTTAAATTGATTAGATCTTCACCTGGACAAATGCTACTTTTGAGAAAACAAAACCCATTTATTGAAGATGAACTATTCCAGTCTTATTGCCCCAAAAATCATTTTGTATATATAATTGTAAATTTTCAAGATCAGCTGGAACATCAAAGACAATGTTGCCACTCAACGCAACTCCAGGATTGATTTCAGTATAGAAGAAATCATAATCCTTATTTGCATATATCCCTGCAGATCCACTCGCTTCATAAGTACGTTCGCCTGATACAAGTTGAAACTGATCGCTATCCACTTTGATAGCCTCATTTTGTTCATTCTGCACTGTTAAATTAATGATAGTGAACTGAGATATTGCGTCTTTTCCATATTCTCCACCTACATTTTTGGCACTTGTAACTTCATTAATTACATAGTGTACATCATCGATTACAATTGCATCTCCAATTCCGATAACGTCCTCGATAGGTTCTTCTTTTTCATCAGTTGTTCCTTCACTAATTTTTTCTTTATCTTCTGTTTCCTCTATTATCTCTTCAGCTACTTCCTTTTCAGGTTCCTCAACTTTCCCTTGCGTTTCAGCTGCTTCTATAGGAGTTTCTTGTGTAGCATTAGATGTCTCAGTAGGTATTGAAAGAGCACCAAAAAAGCTAATGAAACCTAACACAATAACAATAATTGGATTTTTCACTGGCTTCTCACGAACTAAATATATAATTAACATTATGACTCCAACTAATATTGCCAAAAAACCAAATACCCCGTACAAAGCACCTTTAGGAAAATTGCTTAGGTTAATAAACAAGAACCCTATGACTGCAATGATTGTTCCAACTTTCTTGGGAATATCAGAAAAAATAGATGCTATAAATAATATTAATCCTGTCAGCAAACCTAAGAAGCCGACCAACCCTATTAAAGTACTCATCTTCTGCTCCTCCTTTTTTGTTGAATTACAAATCACCTTAAATTAAAACTTAATACCTAAACAGTATACGTTAACAAAGATATATTGCCTACATATTTTATAAATATTATATTAAATCTCTCTTCAAAAGAGTACTTTAAACTAAAAAAAGCCTAATTTTTTCTGACTTTTCCTCACTCGGCCAGCCCCATCCACAAACCAGTCGCTAATTCACTTCCCTGTGGTCAAGCCCCTCTTTTTTAGACACCAGCTAATTATGTATCAGCTTGCTATTTTTTCCATTTTCAAATAAGCGGCTAGCGTTAAATAAGCCAGTCTTTTTTGACTGCGTTCTTCGTTAAAATAAGCAATGAATTTTGGCAGGTCTTCGATCACCTGACCGGCTTAATCGACCGGGAATAAATGCGGGAACTCTGTTTTTAAATGCGAGAAGAAACTCTCGATTACGGCATTATCCCAACAGTTCGCTTTTCGGGACATGCTTGGGATAAACCCGAGTTCTTTTGCTAACCGGTGATGCCGCATAGAAGAATAAATTTTGTTTCCCAGGGAGCGGAACAATTTCCAAACAATTTATACTCCTGAATAATCACGAATAGTTGTAGTTAGAAATACTAGCTTTATAGACTTCCTCATGTATGGAATATAAATTGTAGTGTATAATCAGAATCGTTCAGAATTGTTTCTTTCCCTGGGACGCGATTTAACGGCCCATTTCCTGCGAAATATTCAGCTTTACCTCTTGCAAAAATGGGGAGATGCCCGGAAGGAATTCGAACGAATTCCTGGATTTACCACTCAAGGGAGAAAGAGCAACATTGGCTACCCTAAAAAGGCACGGGATTACGGAGCAGATTACGCCATCGTCAATCCGCTCAGCAGAAAACCGGTAACTAAATAGTCAAAAAAAAGGGAATCGACTCGTTTTGGGCGAAGCACTCCTTTTTTTTGATTTTTTCAAACTGTCATTAGTAAAAAAATCACTTACTGGAAAGTTCTTGCTTATGCACAACGCTAATGGTATCACACAATTCCCACACAATTTATATGAATGAATAATATAAAAAAACCACACTCGCAATGTAGATGCAGCGGGTGTGACAATGTATAGGATATAAATTGTCGTGTATAGTCAAAATCGTTTAGAATTGTTTCTTTCCCAGGGGCGCGGTTTCAACGTCCCTCTTCGCAAAAACGAAGCTCAACGGATGAAGAACGAAGAAAAAAGATGGTCTCGAATCCAACAGGTACAATCTCTAATTGAAGAAGGATATTCCAAAGCTGTCATTTAACGTAAACTTCAAATCTCAAGTGGAACGGTTTACGCCGATCTTCGACAAACAAAAAAGCCAAACCATGAACGAGCTTCTCCTTTCAAACAATTTCATTCACTCATTCGCTCCTTAGTGCAAGAAGAGCAGACAGTGAAACAAATTGAAACTGCTTGTCGGGCAGAAGGATACTGTGGATCTCTTGGTACCTTAAATAACTTAGTCGCCGAAGAAAGACGTCAAGCCCGACAAAGCAAACCGGCGATGCTCTCTATCCGCCAGAAAGTTATCCGTGTAATCTGGGATTTCGAAAAAGGGAATCATCGGGGACGGGTTCACAAGCTGCATCCGAATTTACTAGAGACGTTCCCACAACTGATGAAGCTCGATGAGCTGGTTCACTCATTTCGAGAATTATTTAATAAAAAAAAGGCTGAAAACCTGATGGACTGGATAGCGACTTACAAACAAGTTGATTTCTCTTTTGTCCAATCATTTATCCAGGGAGTCATCCAGGATTTAAGTGCAGTAAAATTAAGCATTGAAGAACCGTGGAGCAATGGGCCGGTAGAAGGACAAGTCAACCGATTAAAAACCATCAAACGTATGATGTACGGGCGAGCCGGTTTTCAGGTGTTAAAAAACCGGGTTCTTTATCAATGGTAATTATCGAAAGATAATGATATCTTCTTCAAAGATATTCGCCAAAGCAATTCACCAAAAGAGCGTGAGAACCGACTTTCTATGCCTAAATTATAATTAAAAGTGGCAAAAGCTTCTAATAATCTCCTCATTATGTTTCTACTGGAGCGGAAAATCCTTTCGCAGACACTCGATGAATTCCTGTCTGAGTATACGTTCGACGATTCGGAGAGGCTCTACAAAGAGTACACCCGCCTAGAGAAGACGCAACCGCCGGAGCCCATAACCCTGACGGTTGCCGAAGCGTATATGCTGAAGTGCGACCTGAAGATGTTGGGGGAGTACAGACGGGAATTGCTTGACGACGGACTCCCAGACCACGGTCTCACTGACCGAGAAAAGCGACTTCCTTACCCGTCTGGAGCTATTCCTCGGACGCGACGATTAGTCAATGCCCACAGCCGCAAATAAATCAGTATTTTTGGTAGACTTATGGTATAGTTACCATGAATATCTGAAAATTCTGATTGCAAAGGTTAGGCAATGAAGAAGACGTTCAGTTTCATGTCAATTTTCGTACTGCTTCTATTCAGTTTCATCTCTACAAACCAGGTGTCTGCAGAATCCTTGGAGACGTTGGACGAGACAGTGATGATCGACGGGAAAAGCTACACCGCTACACAGACAGTGAAGGGACCGGTGGTAAAGACGATACTCACCGGAGCGGAAGGAACGATCGAACTGGTACGGGTGGCGGATGAGTTCACGTCTTTGGACACGGACTTCATGAGCAAGAAGGAAGAAGCGCAGAACCTGGCGGCTGTCAACAAAATCAGTGTAGATGTCTCGGAGTCGGCGTATGTTGAAAACGGCAACACCTACACCACCAGCAGCATCTACAATACCTGGAGATACGGTACGTGGAAGAACTACAAAATCACCGCTGAAGGGAAGATTAGTACGGTCATCCTCACCACATTGATTCTGTCCTATATCCCGTATGTCGGGAAGATCGCGGGCGCAATGGCGGGAATCTTCCTCACTTATAAGCTGAAGGTTGGCTACTTCTCAGCGAAGAAGGACACCATGTTATTATCCGGCAATTACATCAAACAGAAGCAGCACTTGAAACTGTTCAAGCAATCGAACTACACGCAACTGCTTTCGTACAAATCGGCCGAACGGACGGACCATATGGCCGATTAGTCCAAAGTTTAAGGGGGTTGAGCTATGTTTTCAACACATCCGAAATTAGTCATTGCCACTTACGTCGCATTGACGGTCAGTATGCTTCTGCTGTTGTTCCTGTTTCCGAACAACGAGTACAAGATTTGGCTGGCCATCCTGATTCCGTTCATCGTCTGGCTCCCATTCGATATACTCTGGTTGAGACGCAGACGAGAACAGAAACGCAATTCAACAACAAACTAGTATAATAAAAATAGACAGCCGGTAATGAATTGACCCAAAAAAGTTAGACAAAAATTTAAGCAGCTTGTCGCGCATGAGTCCGGTATTCAACCGGACTCATGTTTTTTAATTTGGACTTCATTCGTTTCTGGTTGTAATACAACATATAGGCATCCAGTTCCTGGAGGTAAGCTTCGTTTCCCAGGGAGCGAAACAATTCCCAAACAATTTATACTCCTGAATAATCAAGAATCGTTGTAGTTAGAAATATTGGCTTTATAGACTTCCTCATGTATGGAATATAAATTGTAGTGTATAATCAGAATTTTTTAGAATTGTTTCTTTCCCTGGGACGCGATTCACTAACAAATAAAAATAAATCTCTAACATTTTCATCCGTATAGTTTTCAAATTGCATTAAAATTTTATTAACTATTTTCTCTGAGATATCATCATAATAATTCTCTATAGTTGTTCCTTGAAGTTTCAGCTCTTCAAACACCTTCTTTATATTTGTTTCTGCTGGCGCTATATAAGTAGTTCCTTCGCTGTACATAGGAGCATCTGAAAGTCCTAATTTTTGAAATATACCCATTCTTTCTCCGTAGGTTATCGCTGCTTTATGCATAAGATCAATAATTGGCTCTATTTCATAGGGTATCTTATTTTCTTGCAACTTATTCACAGTTAGCAAAAATATTAAAGCACCTGCAGGTTCTATAAACTTCAGATTTGAAAACGAAAACACCAATTCTTCTTCAGCTTCATAATAATATTTTTGTTGAATATCTTCAGTCATCTTCAACATATTTTTATATTTCATTTCTCTAATACCAATCAACTAAATCACTCCTACCAATAGTATGTAAATTGATTTTTCTGAAATAGTAGTGTAAAATAAAAAGAACATATGTTCCTTTTTATTAATATTTTAATAGAAAAGAGGTGATTTTATGACTAAGAAACCAACAAAAAAACAGCTCTCTGCTGCGGGAACAAAACTTGCAAGTAACTCTTCATCAAAGAAAAAGTTAAAGAAAGCAGGGTCAACATTGGGAAAAGGTTAATTCTGTTTTTACACCACAATCGAATATAAGCTTCAATTGTGGTGATTTTTAAATTTTGTTTCCATATAAAGTTTTTAAACAAACATCCCCTGCATAAACCCTTTCTTCTGCTCTTCCAGAGCCATCAACTTCTCTTTTTCTTTAACAATTTTATTTTCTAAGGCTTTCAAATAGCCTACTATTTTTCCCTGTTTTTTTATTGTCGGAATTTTAAAGGATAATTCTGAAACTGAATTCCAGTCAGCGCGAGGCATTTTTGATCCTATAGATTTATTTCCTGTTTCTAGGAACTCTGTCCCTTGTATAAAGAAAGAAATAAATTCATTAATTAGTCTGGAATCCTTCGAACTTAAAACCCATATTTCAGTTGACCGCTTCCTTGCACAATGTTTTCTAACTCAATACGCGGGAAATTTATTGTTTCTTTTTTTAGATTAATTTTATCACGCGTGTTGATTAACCAGAATCATCCAAATCAATACAAAAAGAGACACCTTTCTTGTAGACTGTAAGTGCGAACCAACAACTACAGGAAGAGGTGTCCCTTATGAAACAGAATACCCTATTCCCCAATTTGATTCAAAAGTTTATTACGAATGAAGAGGTGGCCACGCTCACGGAGCTGATTGGCTATGAAGATACCGCCCGAAAGCTCACTGTCGGCAAGTTGATTGAATACCTGGTGACCGCAGCGGCGTCCGAATGGAAGGGCTATCGTCATTGCGGCGACGTCGGAACTTCCGCGGGGCTGGTCGATGTCGACCACTCGACGATCTCCAAAAAGATGAAGGAACTCGACTACCAGTTGATGAAAAAAGCCTTCGCCTTGGTCGTCGGTAAATGCAACCGGGCGACAAGGCGCGCACTCAAAATTCCAAACCGGCTTCTACTGGTAGATTCCACAACGATTACCGTAGGGAAGAGCCGGCTCCCTTGGGCGCTTTATCACGGCGAACGGTCGGGCATCAAGCTTCATGTCAGCTATACACCCGAAACCAATATGCCGTTAGACGTAGTTGAAACTACAGGTCTCGTACACGATGGACCGGTTGGTGAACGCTTGGCCGACCGCCGGTTTATCCTGGTACAGGACCGGGCATATTTCAATATCAAACGCATTGACCGGTTCGTATCGGATTACCAGGATTTTGTCATCCGGGTGAAAGAAAATGTCGAACTGTCGACCGTCAAATCGCTGCAGCGCCTGCCAGAGGAAGAGTCCAATGTCACCCGTGACTTCACCTGCCGGCTTGGAACGCCTCAATCGCGCTCAACGAAACGGCACCGCATGGTCTTTTTCACGGATCATAAAGGGCATGAGATTCGGGTCGTCACCAATCTTCTTAACCTGTCAGCTGAGGCCATCGCCCGAATCTACAAAGCACGTTGGGGCATCGAATCTTTCTTCCGCTGGATCAAGCAGAACTTGAACGTGCCGAAGTTATTTGGCCAAACGCCCAATGCCGTTTATAATCAACTGTTTGCGGCGTTGATCGCGTATGTATTGATCCAGTGGCTGTATCAAAAGACGAAATTGGCCATCCGGCTGCCTGCTTTGTCGCTTGTGGCCTTTCAGCGCACGCTGTTGACCGGTACATTGCCGCTGATTTGGCTGGATGCCCTGACGACATTTCTGCACGAGTACTTTGCCCTCAGCAGGAGTAGTCTGTCATTTATTGGTTAATCAACACGCGTGTAATTTTATAGATTTATTGGCGACCACTTTTCTGAAAAGATTTCCTTGCACTTCCAAACTCCCCATCCTTAAACCAGCACTAGATAAAGGAGTATAACAGATTCTCCGATAACTATTTTATAAAAGGCCTAGGAATCTCAAAATAATTCAGATATATCTATTTCTCCTAAACCTGATTTTAAAAGAGTAATTTTAAAAATCTAATTTACCCGGTACTTGATTTGTTGAGCATGATTTAGCATAGAAATTAAACTTATTCTTCGCATCAGCTAAAGTCCCCAAAGCATAATATCCCTCTTTAGAGCGCCCTATACTTCCTATCAAAGGGGATGATAAAAATTGGAGCATCTCAGATATTTCAATTAATAGTGGAGGAGAATCAAAGTCCTTGTTAGATCTTAACGTTCGATAAATATCTTTATCATGAAGAAGTCCCTCTGTTACTGGATCTAAACTTTCTTCTATTAAACAGCCCATAATAGCTTGCAATAATATTCCAGACCTTCGAATTTCCCGACGATCTTCTTCTAAAACACTTACACTAACTTTTCCTCTTTGCGAAAATATTTTTTTGTATGAATTAACCTGTAGCGGTATTTCATTGTGAAGCTTTATTAAAGTTTCCAAAGCCTCAATATCTATCAAAGCAACTTTATGTTCTATCGCTCTCTTAATTAATCGCTCTCCTTGAAACGAAAATCCTATCACTGCTATAAAATTTGCTCCATGAATTTTTCTATGGTCTTTCAAAGTATCGAAATTAATAAGCCCTTCTGTCACTGATCCTGATTGTGTAGATTTTGCATCAACAGTTACACTAAATGAATATTTTGGAATACTAGGCGATTGGATTAAAACATCTGTCTTCCCAGAGCCCCCATGTCTTATCACATTAAATCCTAATATTGAGAGTGTGGCCGCTATAGCTTTTTCAAACCTTATCGGATTAGAGGATTCTTTAGAAGCTAATCGAAGCTCTGTTAAATAGTCATTGACTGTTAAATCTTCTTTTACAATATCCACTTCTTTTAGTGGTCCATTTACTAATGTGAAATTTTGCCTTTGCTGGGTTACAACTTTTCCAAGAACGTTTTTTCCTCTTCGTGTTAAACAATACTTCCCTGGTGTTTCTTCTTGCACAAGTAAAGCGAGCTGCATAATATTGATTCTTTTTCTAATTTCATCTATCCTTTCAGTTTCAAAACCGTAGGATACTTTAGCAATTACAGCAAGTTCTTTAAAAGACAAACTTTCCTTTTCAAGTTCCTCCAATAATTCAAATATAAATAGTACATTAACATGCAAACAGTAAATCAAATCTAATGGTGATTTATTGATTAACCAATTCTTCGCTAAATCTGTAGCTTGATATGCATTTCTCGATGTTCGTTCCAAAAAGTTTATATTTGTCATAGTTGTAGCAAATGCATTAGCCGACGACACCGCAATATTATAAGTCTCCTGTGAATAATTCAGAAAAGCTTCCTTGTTAACAGTTGAGTATATCAACTGAATATATCCATCAAATGTTTCGCAAATTTCTGGAATACTTCCCGGAATGTACCCCACTGAAGACTTTCGAATTATAGGCTCTTCCGGTTCTATTTGAATTAAATTTTCTGCCCAACTAGAAACAGGTACCTCAACTTCATTACTTGTTATGTCACCAATGACTTCAATATCTTCAGGCTTTACATAACTGATATTTTCGATAAACTTTTTTCCTTCATCAGTTAAATAATAGGTATTTTTAAAATCATTAAAACTCACTAAACCGAACTGCCTAACCCAAGTTAATCTACTTCCTACTTCTGCTTTAGTATCCCAATTCAATTTGTAATCTTTATTGGCTATATTAAGCAGTTCAAGAGAAGTTAGGGGAGTCTCAAGCTCCACTAATAATTCACTGGTAAATCTAATATTGGCACAGAACACAGCCATTAAATATAAATCGTCTTCAGACTCCAGAAACTTTCGTCCTTCTTCTGAAATTTTCCACACTCTGTCTTCTTTGTAGATTAATCCTACCGGTCTTAACCATGTACATAAATGTTCAAGAGTCGCATGACTATTGCTACCTGAGAACTTCATTTTAGTACTATAAGGAACTTTCTCTGTTATAGCTTTTAAAATTTCCCTTAAAATTGCAGACTGTCCTATATCACCTCTTGGAATCTTAGGCATTGAAAAAACTTTGGCATTCCACTCTCTATGTCTTGGATATTCGATAGGATTAATTATTAACATTATGATCAGCCTCAGACTTTCCAATAAACTTATCCAAATAGGTTTAATTACTGAATGAATTTAGTATATTCTTTGTTAATCCTTTTTCTAGGTCCTTGTCTACACAATAAACATAACAACCCTTCATCCCCCGCGTCATCAACGTCTTATACGTATTCCTCACCAACTGATCAAGCAGATCAACCTCATACTTACCCTTAGGCTTCGCCGGTCTGGCGCCTTTATCTTTGAAGTTCTCTCGCTTTACTTCAATGGATTGGGTTTCTGGATTATAGGTTAGATCATTGCCGATGATGACACCGACGTATTCCATTTCCAGTCCTTGGACGGTGTGGATGCAGCCGATTTGTTCGGAACCTTCCGGATGGATGGCCCAGTCGATACGGGCGGGATCGTTCCATGGCATAGCAAAGTCATGGACCTCGACCACAACATCTTTCGACAGCTCTCCATCCACTCTTTTGGTGTTCCATTCCCATGCGTAGCCGGCGAGCAGCCGGCCGCCTTTTTCTTTGACTACTTTCTCGTAAAGCTCGTGCGGAGAATCAACGACTTGGAAGTCGAAGTCTCCGTCCAACTGGATGTCCTGCTTGCGGTCGTAAAGGACGTTGTCGAGCCACTCCAGGTAATTTCCAGAACCGGCGCAGCGAAACTGCGAGTCGAGTTCGACAACATGGACGGTGGAGTTCTGCTTTTCGGCTTCTTCTTTCAATAGGTTGAAGCGGCCGATGTCTTTATTGGAGATGACCTGCTCATCGTCGATAAAGAAGACGCTGACTCTGCTGGAGCGGATGATTTGAGTGGCCTGGTTTTCGCCTTCGATTTTGCGTTTCATATGCCCTTGGTTTTTCAGTCGATGCGCTTCGTCACAGACTAAGACGTCGTAGTAGTTTTCAGGCGTTTCTACATACGACGCGGAACCTTTGAAAAGGCTTCGGATTTCCACAAAGCCGCTCCGGCCGATCAGTTTCTTTCGCAGGATTTCACGGAACGATTGGTTTGGTGTGATGTACTCGATGGTCGCTTCTTCGCCTAACAGGAAATTCATCAAGTTTAAGCCGATAACTGATTTACCCGTCCCCGGCCCACCTTTGATAAGGATGGTGTGCTTTTGGTCTATTTCTAGATCCATGTCGTTATATATTGACAGCACTTTCTCGTAAGCAACTTTTTGTTCGTCGAGAAGTATGAATTCCTCGTTTCCTTCGAATAAAGAATTGACGGCTTCAACTAGTTTTTTAGAAGGACGGATTCTTCCTTCTTCGATTTTCCGAGCAATTTCTGTGCCTTTCCCTTCTGAGACGGCATCATTGATTCGCTTCCGCAGCAATAAATCATCAAACTGAAAATAGATTGGTGACTGTTCGACATAACTCGTATAGCGTTCATTGAGTAAAGGCTCTGCTAGTTTGTTCGGGATGTAATTGTGTAAATACGCACACGAGCTTACGCTGATGGATGTATCTTCGTATAGGGCTTCGTTAAAGTTTTCGAGATAGCGCTTGTAGGATAGCGACTGATAGGACGGATGAACGGTTTCGCGTTCCCGGCCGCCCAAGAAGGTTCTGACGATGCCGTCTCCTTCTGCTAGCTGTGATTTCTGCCACTGCTTGAGTTCTACAATGACTGCATTTTGCTTGCCGCTCTTGTCTTCTCCAGTAATCAAGAAATCAATACGCTTTTCAGTTGAAGGCAGCTTGTATTCCAGTAGTACATGAGTGCCTTCTTTTAAATCGGCATCACGTAAAATCTTCGCCATTTGCGGTAAAGAGTTTGTCCACGAACGGATTTCACTGGCAGACACCGAATGGTTCATCTTCTCCTGCACTTTTTCAAGAAGCACCGATTCGATGCGGTCTTCTAGAACGTGGTTGATGAATTTTGAAGAGCTTTCGTTGTAGATGATCATGGAGGTGCTCCTCTCTTCTATATATGTAAAATCCTGTATGGTGTTTATTTTTAGTTTAGCATTATTTTACTAGTTCAGCATTAACTTTTTGCAACATTATTGCAATTTATGTCACTTATTTATCTTATTGCAAATTCCTTATAAAAACCCCAAACAAGAAATTCTTGCTTGGGGTTAAAAGTTTACTTTTACCTACTTATTTACTTCGATTGTATGGGACAAATTTTCTCTAACTGCCTCAAAATTGTTAGGCTTCCACTCCGAGAACGGCAAAATCCACAAACAACTTATATTCTTGAATAAACAATTAGGTAGAGCAAAAAGCATCGATTTTATAGTCCTATCAATCTATATCTAATAAATTGCAGTATATAGTCAGTCACTCGAGTCGCATAAACAATTTTAATGCAAAGAAAAAGCAGACCCATTTGGATCCGCATAAGTTTACTATTCAAAATTTACTTGCTTGAAAAAATACGAAAAGCATATAGCTACATCTTTAATAATGAAATCTTGCTTGAGCAACTTTAACTGAATCATTTTCAACTTTATAAACCAGGCGGTGCTCTTGCGTAATCTGCCTAGACCAATATCGGGTCCAGTCATGTTTCAGTGGCTCCGGTTTATCAAGACCGGTGAATGGATGACGCTCGATTTCTTTTATTAATTTGTTAATTTTTTTAATAATTTTTTTATCGGTATCTTGCCAGTAAAGGTAATCTTCCTACGCCTGATCAGACCATACTTTTAGCATCTGTATCATCCTCGAGTAACTCGCGAACCGTTCCCTCGTCATTCTCCAGCCGGGTAATCGCTTTATTCAATCTGTCTCTATTCCCTTTAGTAGAAATCAAATGAGCTGTTTCTCGATAGGAATTCAATTCATCTTCAGAGATTAATACGGCATTTTCACCTGACTTTAGCGTAATGATAACTTCCGTGTTAGCCTCTGTAACATCTTCAAGAACACTAAAAAGATTTTTTCTAAGATTAGTCGGAGTTGTTGCAGTAATTGCTGACATATTCATCATCTCCTTTGATGTACTTTATAGCGTACATATCATTTGAAGTAAAGATGTCGTGTCAACACTTAAAGTCGGCTTTCAACTGGAATTTACTAACTACCGCAACGTTTTATTAAAGGAACACCCTTCACTTATCAAACTTCGACAAGATCCAGAAGAGAACAACAAATGCTCAAAAACTTAATCGTGCTCCTATTACTTTTCATCGTGCTGCTTTTATTTGGTTGTATCTCTAGACATACTTCGAATGCGCAGATGAGTAAAACATCGTCATGAAAGGATGAACACCAGCGCTTGAATATATGATCCACCTTTTTATCACAAAAACAAAAGAGATGCCAAGGCATCTCTGAGTTTAAACAATATGACGTCTTTTTAAGGTTTCTTTAGCTAACCAATTGATTCCTTTATGAGCAATGGAAGAATTAGTTAAATCTACTTTCGCTAAGACATCTTCCGTAATTTTTCTTGCTTCATCCGGATTAACCTTACCCTTTGAAAAGTATATTAGAGCCATTGCAAAGTCTTGGTAGATTAATGTATCGGCCTTGGATTTTGTCGTATCGCTCGTTTTAATCATCGAGGTTCAACTCCTTTTTCGTCTCAGCCATATAAACTTTTGTTATTTTCAGTTTATCACAAATTGCTTGTTTATGAATGCTAAGCGAGCATCTGCAGAACTTTGAGGGAACCTTTATTTGATTTAGAATACAAATTCAATACTGAGCCCCCCCTTTTATCTATTCTTCCCCGAATTGTAGAAAAACAAAACGACTTTTTTCATCCTATGTTTTTTTTGGTAAAAGCCTATTAAACCGCTAATTCTATCGGTATAATGAATGTAATCTAGACATCCTGAGTAAAACATCGTCATGAAAGGAGGAACACCAATGACTGAAGATCAATTCTTTAACGACGTACAAAAAAATTTAAATCAGGCGGTTGACCACGCTAAAGGAAAACCTTCAAAAGCCAGAACCAAAACAGTCGAAGTAAAAGAACTAGCTAGCTTTACAGCCGATGATGTTAAGGCACTCCGGTTACAGATGCAATTAACTCAAAGATCTTTTGCTGCGCTCATGGGCGTATCGATTAAATTCATTGAATCGTGGGAGCGAGGCATAAACCATCCAAGTGGCTCTGCTTCTCGCCTTTTGGAAATTTTAAAAAACGAACCTCAACTAGCTGAAAAACAGGGAATTATTTCTGTTTAGTTGTTTCTTGATATAGTTAATAATTCAAAAGACCGTTATCCAAATTTCAGATAACGGTCTTTTGACGCTGTTATTAAAGCCCCAATACATTGACAGCATTCGTAGCATCTGCCTTACTGTGCCCTTCAAATTCCAATTGTTCAATCAAACCGGATCTTGAAAAAGAAGTGTATGCAATATAATCTTCCGCTGCTAATAAAGCCTGTTCGCTCCAGTCCACACTGATTTTACCAACTGCGTTCGTTGAATCTCCATTACTAAATCCTTCAAATTCCAATTGTTCGACGAGGCCACTTTTCGAAAATGGTGTATACGAGATATAATCTTCAGCCGATTTTACTGCCTGCTCACTCCAATTTACGTTAATCTTTTCTACAGCAAATGTGGCATCAGCGTTACTAAACCCTTCGAATACCAATTGCTCGATAAGTCCGCTTTTTGAAAAGGCAGTATAAGAGATATAATCTTCGGCCATTCCAACTGCTTGTTGCTGTGAAGCAGATCCAGCATTTTCTGCTGCTTGACGTTCTGCTGCTTCAGCTTCAGCTTTCGCCTTTGCTTCGGCCTTTGCTTTTTCCTCCTCTTCAGCCTTTGCTTTTTCCTCTGCTTCAGCCTTTGCTTTCGCTTCTGCTTCAGCTTTTGCTTTTTCTTCTGCTTCAGCCTTTGCCTTTTCCTCTACCTCTGCTTTTGCTTTTTCCTCTGCCTCAGCCTTTGCCTTTTCCTCTACCTCTGCTTTTGCTTTTTCCTCTGCCTCAGCCTTTGCCTTCTCTTCTGCTTCAGCTTTTGCTTTTTCTTCTGCTTCAGCTTTTTCTGTCTCTGCAGCATCGACTTCTGCCACTTCAAGCACAGGTTTATCTACTTTTAGCGTCTCTTGACTACAGCCACTCAGAAGAACAATGAGTCCAGCAGCCGATAGCACTTTTTTGCTTTTCCACACAAGCACTCGCCCCTTTCAAATAGTGAAAATTTGATTTTGATTGTTTTTAATCTCGGTTATTGTTTTAACTTGTTATAAGTAATCACTTCAGTAAACCGATAATTTAATAGTCTCCATATTCATATTAATAGGTCTTTTTATTCTACCTATCTGTTTCATTTGAACTATACCATACTTAATTTAACACAATATTCAGCTATTTGATATAGTATCTAGTTAATTAGTTACTATAAGTTTATTTTATTATCCAAAAAATGACCTCACCCTAAACACAGGCAAGGCCACTCTCCATCTTCTATTTACAAAAACAACAACCCTAACCCAATCACAACGCCACTAACCACCAACACAATCACACAAAAGCCCATGATGTCTTTGGCTTTCAGTCCGGCGATTGCCAGTGCGGGTAAGGCCCAGAACGGCTGGATCATGTTTGTCCAAGCGTCACCCCATGCAACAGCCATGGCGACTTTCGCCGGATCACTGCCAAGCATTTCGGCAGCTTCTAACATAATCGGTGCTTGTACGGCCCACTGTCCGCCACCCGAAGGGACGAAGAAGTTGACCAGTCCTGCACTAAGAAATGCGAAAAGTGGAAACGTGTCTACTGTTGAAATATTGACGAACGCTTCTGAAATAACGGCTGCTAAACCAGAAGCTGTCATCATGCCCATAATTCCCGCATAAAACGGAAATTGAACGATGATCGCACCCGCTCCTTTGACCGCTTCTTGAACAGCGATCAAATACTTGCGAGGTGTTCCGTGGAATAAGATTCCGAGGAACAAGAACATAAAGTTAACCAAGTCGAGCGTTAACGCAAAACCATTTTCGATGAAATAATAAACAATAAATGCAATACCCAATGCCCCGATAACCACTGATAAAATCCAGCTGTTTTCCAAACGTTCTGCTGGTGTCATGTCTGCTTTAGCCGGTTGTTCCTCAACTTCTGGTTCCACCAGCACTTTCGGATCAACAACAACCGTTTCTTCTTTTCTCGGCATCATCAACCGGTTTAATAAAGGAACAATAATAACTAATGCGGCAATAATGATTAAGTTATAGCTAGCAAAAATGGTTTCAGTCGTTGGAATGATGCCAATTTTATCAACAAACGGATGTCCTTCTGTCGCGATTGATAACGGAATCGATCCTGAGAACCCGGCATGCCAAATCAAAAATCCAGAATACGCACTGGCAATCAGCAAACGGTAATCGACATTTCCAACTCGCTTCGCTAATTCTTTTGCGAACAATGCACCAATAACCAACCCAAAGCCCCAGTTGATCCAGCTTGCTGCCAGTGACACTAAAGTTACCCAGATAATCGCACTACCTGGCGTTTTTGCGAAACTCGCCAGTTTGCCTAAGCCTTTTTTAAATATCGGGCTGCTTGCCAATACAAATCCGGTCACGAGCACCAGCACCATTTGCATGGAGAATGCGAGCAACGCCCAGAATCCTTCACCCCAAAACGCCACCATCTGTACAGGTGACGAATCGGTTAAGCCTAAGCCCAGTCCGAACACGACCACAGTCAAGATGATAACGAATAAAAACGGATCCGGTAAATACCGTTCCATCAAGTTATTCGAAAAGCGTGTAATCCCTTTCATCCTCTTACTCCCCCTTTTATGTAAATTTGCACTTCCTTTCTTATGCTACCTTATTCCTCCTCTTCATTGCAGAAAATTTTGATTATTGACAGAAATTTTTTTTTTTGTAATCTTACTCATTCAGCAGAAATCCGCTTTTCTGATGTTGTTGACTACCCATTTGTCAACAAAAAAAGCCTCTGGAGAGCTAGATCGCTCTCCAAAGACTTTAGTCATGTTATGTAAAGAAAGATAGCAATCAGCTAGTTTGCATCGCGCTGCGCTATTCTTTTCCTCCATTCTGTACCGATTAATTTAAGAATAAAAACTGCCAGCGAGGCGACTAAGATAAGCCAGATGATAAACTCCCAGTAAGGCATATTGGTACTATGGTAAAATGTGGTCCCAATCAATGCACCTAGAAAGGCTAAGATTAAATTCAAAAACGGATCTACTTTCTTCGTAAATATCGGTTCTTTTAACCATGTGGCTAGTTTACTTTTCCTATTTTCCATATGGGCCTCTTTTAATATTTTTATTTCTTTTTGCCCAAGCTGGTAAAATAAATGCATACAGCAAGAATCCCGCAATAGCTTGCCCGATAACAACGTTCCAGTCCGGATTACCATCTAATAGGTACGACACTACATATCCTATAAAGCCAAAGACCAGCGTACCCAAAATTGTGTTTTTCACGCGTTTATTCATCAAATCCCACTTTCGGTTAGCAGTTTGTAAAGCGTCTCTTTTCACTTATTCCCTCTTATAATTGCTGAAAACTAATTGCTGAAATGGACAAATCCTCGTTGGTTTTTTAGTTATCTAATGCAAGACGTTGAACCGAATACTTGGAATGAGTTCCTGTTCATATTCAAATTTTTTTGATTTCGAAAGTTTCGTTTATTTCTTTAGTTTCTGCTTAATCCCTTGTATAATAAAAAGAAAAAGGAGTGGAGAAGATGGTGGATCTGCTCGATAATGTAAAACCTCGCCCTTCTGATGAAGCGATTAAAAGTGAGCGCGTGAAAGAATATGTTCAATTAATGAGACTTCATGAAGCACTTGAAAGAAAAAAGAACATGCTGTATGAAGAGCTGAAAGAAGAAGAGCGCAAAGAAGCCTTTGAAGCACTAAGCAACGAGTTTAACCTCCCCCCTCATGTCACGGTTCGCGATGCCGCAGACATCATGAGCATCAGTCCACAGATGGTTCGAAGACATTGTGCTGAAAAAAAACTTGCTGCTCAACAGACCTTTGAAGGCAGTGGAAAATGGCGAATTGAAACCAAACAATTGATGGATCAGCCCAATTGGGAGCGATTTATTGAAAAACGTGCCCGAATTAAAGACCAGTCACTTGGACTTGCTGATGAAATGTTGAACCAATTGCAGGAAGAAGACTAACCGAGCTATGGCTGAATTTAAGCAATATACAATAGACACGAACTTTTTTCGCTATCATGCCAACAATAACGGCGACAATAAACTGAGCAAAGCAGCTGTTCTTTTCTGGAAAGCTGCAAAAGAAGAGATAGAAAAAGGCGAGGCAGTTATTCTGGTTCTTGCAGAAGTTATAAGGGAATTAGAAAATGCAGAAACATGAAAAATCCCCTTCAAGCAATTGAGCTGCTTGAAGGGGATTTTATTGTTAACGCTGTCTTTCTAATTTATTGTCTGGAAAACTTGCTTCACTACTAAGAAAAGATCCATCCACTCACTCCTCAATCTCCAACAACTCAATCAACCGGATCACTCTCTCATCCTCCCCCGGCTCGATCGCCACCAGCTCCGTACCTTCAATGATTTCATTGTAAAATTCCTCGCCCGCAGGATACTCACCGTCCCAACGCAATGGCACATTGTATACGTTGATCGTGCCATCTCCATTGCTGCTGTAAGTAACAGATCCATCCACCAAACGCGATCCCGCCAGTTGGATGACAGGTTCCGGATAAGCGGCGCTCGTGTCATCGTCCGGATTGAGCGGTGTGCCTGCCGGAATTTGCTGGACGTACAAGCCGTCTATCTCCTCGTTTGGCCCAAGCTGCAGCCACACTCTGGCGTATTCAATCTGCTCGCTGGAATACTCGGACAAGGCATCTGTCTCTTCCATCTCCGCTTCTTCTTCAATTACTGGTATGTTGTCTTCCGGGTCCTTCCATTCCCTCGAAGGATCCATGATCGGCGCATCTTCTTCACCGCAGCCAGCCAACAGCATCAATGCAGCAATCATGCAAAGGAGCTTTCCAACCTTCTTCATCGGTCCCGCCTCTCCTTTCCTTTATTCCGAATAAATAAGTTAGCTGTACATTCGATAAACGGAGTCTGTTTTCCTGCTTGAGAGCTTATGAATTTCCCGGAACCATTTCGATAACCAATAGAAAAGCCCATGTGAACGGCATCTCCATCGTCAGATTAGTATCCAACAATTTTGGTGCCGTCCACATGGGCTCTTCATCTATTCCATTGCTTTTTTACACTTTCGCCAAAATCAAAACGCCTTTTTCTTTCAAAACCAGATTTCCGCTCACTTGTTCATCCGTCAGCACTTCTCTATACTGGCTGCCGTGCAGCTCGATCGTGACTTCCTCGTTGTTGTGGTTCAACACGAACAAATAGCTCTGGCCGTCTTTTACGCGTTCGGTGGTTTCGACGCCGTCCGGTACGGCAAGCAACGGCTCGACACCCGCTTCATCGCAGACTGTCTTGAGGAAATCGACCAGGAATTCCGCGTCCGGGCTTGAAGCCACGTACCACGCTTTTCCTTTTCCGAATTTGTTGACGGTCAAGACCGGCATGCCTTTGTAAAAGTCAGAGCCATATTCTGCAACGGCTTCTGCGCCTTCTGTATGGATCAAATCAAACAGCAGATTGCATGAATACTTGCCGCTCAAACTTCCGCGTGATCCTTTTACAACGATTTGATTGGTTTCATCCGGGTGCAGCGCATCGATTTCTTCTGCCCAAATGCCAAGAACGTTGCGCAGTTCACCTGGATAACCACCGAGTGTCACGATATCAGTTTCATTGACAATGCCGCTGAAGAACGTTGTTAGGAAGGTACCGCCATTTTCGACGAATTTCTCGACTTTCGCTGCGTAGCCTTCTTTGACCATGTACAGAACCGGTGCAATGACGACGTCGTACTTGCCCAAGTCTTCTTCGACGCCAATCATGTCGACTTGGACATTCAATTTGTACAGCGCGTCGTAATATTTATGGACTTCGTTGACATAGTCGAGCGACACAGAAGGTCCGCTTGACAGTTCGGTCGCCCAGCGGTTTTCCCAATCAAAGACGATCGCCACTTTAGCGTTGACCCGGGCATCGAGCAAGGTATCGGATAATCCATTCAATTCTTTTCCTAATTGGGCAACTTCATTGAAGACGCGCGTGTTTTCGTGGCCGACGTGTTCAATGACCGCTCCGTGGTATTTCTCGCAGGCACCGACTGAACGGCGAAGCTGGAAGTAAAGAATGGTATCCGCCCCGCGGCCGATTGCCTGGTAGCTCCATAAACGCATAACGCCCGGGCGCTTCAGGGAATTATACGGCTGCCAGTTTTGCTGGCTCGGCGTTTGCTCCATCAGCATGAACGGCTTCCCGCCTTTTAATCCACGCATCAAATCGTGGGTCATGGCGGTGTAGCTAAACGGCGTATCGATTGACGGGTAATTGTCCCAAGACACGACGTCCATTTCTTTTGCCCATTTGAAGTAATCCAGCATCGGATATGTACCCATCAAGTTAGTAGTGATTGGGATGCTGGTTGGCACGTGCTTGCGGATGGCGTTGTATTCCAGCTTGTAGCAATCCAGTAAACTATCCGACTGGAAACGGCGGTAATCGAGTGAAATGCCTTGGAAATCAGATACATTGTCTTCACGTTCTTCGCTTAGCATATTCGGTGCAACAATTTCGTCCCATTCGTAAAACGTATGGCCCCAGAATCCGGTGTTCCAGGCTTTGTTGAGCTTTTCAAGCGTTCCGTATTTGTCGCTTAACCAGTTGCGGAAAGCGTCTTGGCAATTTTCGCAATAGCAGTAGCCGCCGTATTCGTTGGAGACGTGCCAAATCAAGACCGCTGGGTGGTCTTTGTAGCGCTCTGCTAATGTTTCAGCAATTCGCTCCGAGTATTTGCGGTAAGTCGGGCTGTTCGGACACGAGTTGTGACGACTGCCGAATTTGCGTTTTCTGCCGTAAAAGTCGACACGCAAGACATCCGGGTATTTCTTCGCCATCCATGCCGGATGCGCTGCCGTACTTGTTGCGAGGCACGTGTAAATGCCGTTTTCGTAGAGGCGATTTATTTTTTCATCTAGCCAGTCAAAGTTGTAGGTATCTTCATTCGGCTGATTGAGTGCCCATGAAAAAACGTTTAGAGTGGCCACGTCAATTCCTGCCAGTTTGAACATCCGAACGTCTTCGTCCCAAATTTCTTTCGAATCCCATTGTTCAGGGTTATAGTCCCCACCGTGCCAAATCTTCGGCAATTTATCGTTAATCATTCTATTCCATCCCTTCTATATATGTTAATTTAATAATTTCCACCTGCAGATATTCCGCTAAGCAGCTCCGCTTTCGGGCCTACTGGATGTGGGTCATGCAGCTGGTGCGACAGGAAGTCGCGGTACCAGCTGCCGCGGAATCTCCACTGTTTTGCTCCGTACCCTAGGTAGAATCAGTATAAATAAAGTTTTTTTCAGCACTGGCGCGTCAACGGGCTAAGCAGAGCAAGAAGACAAGCGGGTTCCTGGCTTCTTGCGGGAGCTATGCCCAGAATGGCCGGTGCGCTATTAGAACTCAACTCCACTTACACTCGCTTTAATTTATAAACAATAGAAGAAAAATCAGCCGGATGTTCATTCGTGCGGTAGCGGTTTAGCTGCAAGCCTGCGCCCATCAGTTCGTCTCCGTAAAACGTGGCGTCTATTCCGTCGATTGTATACTCGAATTCCGGGTTCAGCCCTTTAAAGAACACACGTGTGAGTCCTGGGTTTGGTCGCGACAGGACTTGATAATAGCCGAGTATCGCTTCATTTTGGTCGTCTGACACAACCATCCAGCTGGTGATATTGCCATCTTCCGCAAACGGGCTTTCGATTCGGTAAAATTGCCCTTGCTGGATGAGCGCACGGTTTTTTTTGTAAAAAGCGATTTGTTCTTTTACTCTTTCTTTTTCTTCATCTGTCATCATCGTCACATCAAGTTCATAGCCAAAAGCGCCAAAGTAAGCAACATTTGCTCGTGTCTCGAGACTTGTTCTCCGGCCCACTTGATGGTTGGGCACTGCCGAGACGTGCGCACCCATCGAGCTGAGAGGATAAACCAAAGACGTACCGTATTGAATCTTCAAGCGTTCAACCGCATCGGTGTCATCACTAGTCCACCCTTGCGGCGCGTAATGCAGCAAGCCCGGATCGAACCGGCTGCCGCCTCCAGCGCAAGACTCGAACAACACATGGGGAAATTCTGTCGTCAGTCGTTCATATAAAGAATACACGCCCAAAATGTAACGGTGCGCCACTTCGCGCTGTCGGTTTGCTGGCAAGTCCAAAGAGCCAATTTCTGTCATGTAGCGGTTCATGTCCCATTTCACATATGAAATCGGTGCGTCCCGTAAAACCTCTGCCATTAAGCTATGAATAAAATCCACAACTTCCTGTCTTGAAAAATCAAGAACAAACTGGTTTCTGCCATGCGACATCGGCCGATTTGGTACATGGATCACCCAATCGGGATGAGTTTTATACAGCTCGCTCGCTTTCGATACCATTTCCGGTTCGAACCATAAGCCGAATTCCATTCCCAAGCCGGTAATGTCTTTCGCCAATTGAGTGATGCCGTTCGGCAATTTTCGCTCGTCCTCAAACCAATCACCTAAAGACGTCGTGTCATCATCGCGCTTGCCGAACCAGCCATCGTCCAGGACGAATAGCTCTACACCTAATTCTTTGGATGACTTCGCGAGTTCAAAGATTTTCTCTTCATCAAAATCGAAGTACGTCGCTTCCCAATTATTGATTAACACCGGACGTTCACGGTCGCGCCATTGTCCGCGTGCCAATCGTGTTCGGTACAACCGGTGGAACGTCTGGCTTAAACGATTCAACCCTTCTGTCGAATAGACCATAACCACTTCTGGTGTCTGGAAACTCTCGCCACTTTCCAGCAGCCAATTAAAATCGAACGGGTTGATGCCGATCATCAAGCGCGTCACATCGTAATGGTCTACTTCAACCTGCGCCAAGAAATTGCCGCTGTATACCAGGCTCACGCCGTACACTTCACCTTGATGTTCCGTCGTCTCCGGCCGCTTCAGTGCAAGAAACGGATTTTGCTGGGCGCTGCTCGTCCCTCTTGTACTGGAAATACTTTGGGTGCCAGGCACCAGTTTGCGGTTTTTAATATGCCGCTCTCTTGCCCATGAACCCGACAGCTGCAGCATCTCAAAATCCGAATCCGGCAAATCGATGCTGGCACTAAACGCTCTCGTCAAATTCACATCCTTATGCCCACGATTGATAAATTGAGCAGAGCGGGCAATTGCATTTAATTGTTCAAACACCGTATAAGAAAGCCGGACTTCCACATCGATTTCTTTATCGTACAAATAAACTTCCAACGTAGTTGCCTCATCTTCGGTCTCTACATAAGTGGCAGGCAATCCTTCAAGCTTCTTTTTGCCTTCAAAAATCTGATGATCTTGATACACCAGATTCGTGATGCGGCTGCCGTCTTCCTGCAGCACCTGGTACGCCGGCTCCCGGAAATCCGTCGTGCCGTATGCCGGGTACTCCTGTTTGATCACATCCAGCGAAAAAACAAGATCCTCTTCATTGACGCAAGCTGTATTTGGCGTAGCCTCCACATGAAACAAACGCTCGAACGAATCCCGATGGCGCAGCTTTTTTCCATAATAAAGATGGCCAAGCTGATCGTTTTCTAAAACGCTGAAAATATAACTTACTTTCTCAGTTTGCAGGTGAAACTCACGTGTAGCATCGTTATATAAAATCGGCACAATTTACCTCCTATATAAGTTGAACTAGTGATTGTTCATTGACGATATTCCGCAAAACAGTTACGCTTTCCTGCGGGCTTGCGCCGAACTAACTTGAGCTAACGCTCAAGTGGATTTCGACACTTTGCTATCCCGCGGGAGTCTCCACTGTTTTGCTCCATATCAACTAGTAATTTAATGAAGAAATATAATGTCATAGTTAGTTAGTTAAATCTCTTAGCGCCGGCGCGTCCACGGGCTAGGCGAAGCAAGAAGACAGGCGGTTTTCCTGGCTTCTTGCGGGAGCCATGCCCAAAGCGGCCGAAGCGGCATATAAGAACAACACCAAGCTATCAACTGAAGTCTCCCCTAAAAGCTGACTATCATTTAACCCTTAACCGACCCCATCATTCCCGCAACAAAGTGTTTCTGCATGAGGAAGAACACAAGTGCTGTCGGCAAGGTGGCGATGACGATGGCTGACATGATGACCCCGTAGTCTGGTGAATAGCTTGAGCCCAGATTTGAAATCAGCAACGGAATGGTTCTTTTTTCTGGTGATTGCAAAATGACCAATGGCCACAAGTAGTTATTCCAGCTATTCATAAACGAAATGATTGCCGCTGCTGCATACGTCGTTTTCATCGTTGGCATGTAAACTCGGAAAAAGACGCCAAGCTCACTCAAGCCGTCAATTCTTCCTGCCTCCACCAAATCTTTTGGAAACATTTTCGTGTTTTGTCGGAAGAAAAAGATGAAGAACGCGGTCGTCGCTGTCGGCAAAATAACAGCTCCCAGCGAGTCAATTCCAATGAGCGGCGCCGTTTCGCTGATACTGCCGAACATGCGGTACAAAGGAACCATAATCGCCGCAAACGGAATCATCATTGACAACAGCAAGACGGTGAAGACAATGTCTTTTCCTCTGCTGCGGTGAATTTCAAAGCCGTAGCCGGCAAGCGATGCGAACAGCAACGTCAAAATGGTGCTGATAATCGCGATGATGGCTGAGTTCATCAAAGCCGGGACGATATCCACGGTCGCAAACAAGGTTTTCATGTTTTCAATTAAATGAGTACCTGGTAGCAAGCGTCCTTGCGTGACATCCACCGATTTATTGGTGATGCTGACGAGCATCCATAAGAAAGGAAAAATGGAAACGATGGCTGCCAGGCTTAGAAACGTATAAATGAAGATTCTTTTTAAGTTTTTCATTTTTTCTCACCCGCCACTCTGAATTGAATAATCGAAAGAATTATTACTAAGATTACGATGACATAAGATACGGTTGACGCGTAACCGAAGTCAGGCGTGTATTCGAAAGAAAGATTGTAAATATATTGCGAAATCGAAAGCGTTGCATTTCCGGGTCCACCGTTGGTGATGTTTACTACTTCATCAAAGATTTGCAATGTACCGATTGTGGACGTAATCGAAGTAAACAAAATTATCGGTTTTAACATGGGCACGGTGATTTGAAAAAACTGTTGGATGGCGTTTGCTCCATCCATTCTTGCCGCTTCGTAAATCGACTTATCGACATTTTGCAAGGCTGCTAGATAAAAAATCATGTTATAGCCTGTCCATCTCCATGTAATGGCAAGGATGATAACGACTTTCGCCCATACAGGGTCAGCTAAAAAGTTAATTGCTTCAGAGATGATCCCGAAATTGAGCAGAAATAAGTTGATAATGCCGTCGACACCGAACAAGTATTTAAAGATGACCGAATAGGCAACCAGTGAAGTTACACAAGGCAAGAAAATTGCGATTCTGAAAAACCCTCTAAATTTCAAGTTGGGGTCATTTAACAGTACGGAAAAAAAAAGCGCCAATACAATCATCAATGGAACTTGGATGAGTAAATAAATTGATGTATTGGTTAGCGCTGCGATAAATGTTGGATCGCCAAACAATCGCCGCCAGTTATCGAAGCCTACATACTCCAGATTCGCGCCCATTCCTGATTGAAAGGATAATAGAAAGGCTTGAACCATCGGATAAAAGTTGAAAATTGTGATTGCGATGATTGAGACAATGATAAACAACCAACCAACTTTTTTTCTGAAATACACACCGGTTTTTTGGCGTTTACTGTCTTTTAAGCGCACTGGGAGATCTATTTCGCCTCTTTTTGTCTTTTGCTGGCTCATGCTTGTCATTCCTCCTATAAAAAAACCTTGAGTTGGGCCGTCTGGTGAGCGATACGCACTCTTCCCAGCTATTCGGCGGCAACTCAAGACTTTAGTTATTTACAATCAATTATTTGAGTTGTGCTTCAGCTTGTCCTTGAACATTTTCTAGTACTGTTTCAAGCTCCGTGCCATTCAAATAATCTTGCATTCCAGTGACAAGGATGTCTTCAATTGCGTACGTGTGAAGGCCATAATTGACGCCTGGAATTTCTTCTGTCCATTTTGAAAAGTCTGCGATGATGGTCTGGCCATTGAAGAATTCATCTTCAGCTGCAAACGCATCTCCTTCAGCTGCTGCTGAGTATGTTCCGATTGCGCCGATGTCTTTTACAAGTGTTTGATACAAATCAGGATTTGAACCAAATGTATTAAGCATGAAATCAGCCGCTTCTTCTTTGCCATCTACGTTCAACACGTACCATGAGCTGCCGCCTAAGTTAGAAGCATTTACAGCTCCATCCATATCCAAGCGTGGCATTGGCACTACTGCCCATTGCCCTGATTGTTCTGCAGCTTGCTTGACGCTTGGTGTGATCCAGTTGCCAGTTGGGACACTGGCAACGTCGCCGCTATTAAATGCACCAACAAACTGACTCCAGTCAGAGACAACTTTTGTAATGTCTGCTTCCATCATCTTTTTGTAGGTTTCAAATGCTTTAACAAGTGTTTCGTTTTCTGCAATATTCGGCGTCGAGCCATCCTCATCTACATACCATGAGCCGTTTGTTTGGATCATCATACGGATTGGCGCCAAATCGTTCGGATCCATAGTTAACATATTTTTGCCTGTTGCTTCTTTTACAGATTTGCCGATTTCTATATATTCATCCCATGTAATATTCGTTACGTCTTCTACTGTGTAACCAGCTTCTTCGAGATAATCCGTGCGGACATATAATCCTGCTACACCTGTATCAAACGGCACTCCATATTGTTCGCCATCATAGCTAGTTGTCGCAATTTTATATTCTGCAAAGTCTTCTGAGTTGATAACATCTGTTAATGGATAAAATGAATCTGGATAAGCTTGTAAGAAACTTTGTGCACGGTAATCTTCAATCAAGACAATGTTCGGCATTCCTTTAGTCGTACCAGAGCTGAGTCCAGTATTTAGTTTTTGAATGATATCGTCTTGCGCGTTTTCAATGACTTCGACTTCATACTCGCCGTCTCCATCGTAGGCTTCTTTTGCTTTTTCAAGAGCTGCAATGTTGAATGCTGGATCCCAAGCCCAAGCCGTAATCGTATCTACACTTGATGAACCTTCTGAACCGCTGTCTTCACTTGCTTCTTCATCCCCCGAAGAACAAGCTGCCAACACAACCATGCCGACTACCAGCATTAGCATAAGATAAAATTTCTTCATCAAAAATCCCCCTTTTTGTAAGCGCTTAACTTTTCGCCTTACATACAGTATAACGACACAAAAAAAAGATTGTTAGAACAATCTTTAGGTGTTTTGTTTGAAAATTTTTAGATATTTCAGATATCTATTTATTTTAATTGTAATATTCTTAGATACTTGTAATTTTGTTAGTTATGAGCGAAGTATCCATCTTTTGAAGCGGCAATCCCACTCTCACTTTCGTGCCTTCGCCTTTTTCACTTGTAATCTCTACGCCGTATTCTTCGCCATAAAGCATTTGGATGCGTTCATGGACATTGCGAATGCCAATCCCGCTGAACAGATGACGTTTTTCTTTAAAATCTTCTTTCGTGTAGTCGCCTTTCATCTCCATGCCATCGCCATTATCCGCAATTTCACACAACAAGTTGTCGCCTTTTTGGGACACCAAAATTTGGACAAAGCCCTCTTTTTTCTCATTAAATGCATGGAAAAAGGCGTTTTCGATAAACGGTTGAAGAATCAGCTTCGGCAACTGGCAATCGAGACAATCCGGAGAAATGAAGAAATTTACTTTGATCTCTTCCCCGTACCGTGATTGGTTGATCAAGACGTAGTTTTTCAAATCTGTTATTTCCTGTTCCACGGTAATGGTTTGATCGACATTGCTGAGGGCATTTTGCAATAACGAAATCAGGGCATGAATCATATCGGTCGCTTTTTCTTTTTTGTCTTGCTGAATCATAAACTTTATGGAAGCCAATGTGTTGTAAATAAAATGCGGATTGATTTGATGCTGCAGCGCCATCAATTCCGCGCTGCGTTGCTTTTGCTGGGCCTGAACGACGAGATCAACGTATTCCTGCAATTCGCTGAGCATGGAGTTGAACGCGTTGGCGATTTTCTTTGCTTCATAGCCACCGGTTTCAGCGACTGGCATGTTGAAATCGTGTTTGGCCATTGTCGAGATTTGTTTGACCAACCGGCTGATGGAATTAGTCATTCGGCGGGATATGATAAACACGACGATTAAAGCGAGCAAGACGATGCCGAGGCTGATTAGGAGAATTTCTTTCGTGTTGATCAAATTATCCAGAACTGCATTTTTATCCACCAAATTCACCAAGTACATATTATAAGTCGGGAGGTATTGCGACATTAACAGATAATCCTTACCAAAAACATGTACATCTTTGAATTCCAGTTCCTCATTGTCTACTTCTTTTGCCAATGCTAGAACGTCGCTCGCACCGTCGCCGATCATTTCTTCTTTATTGCTGGAAACGATTTTTCCCGTTTCATCGACCAATAGCACTTCGTTTTCCATGCTCGTATAGCCCTCATAGAACTGTTTCAATTGCGCTTCCCGGATTGGGAAATACAAGACTCCATAAATTTCTCCGGTTGACCTTTCCATGAGTGCTTTGGTCGCGACAATCATCGGCTCATCATTAAACGAAGTAGACGGCAAATATTGATAAAGCAATGTGTTCGGGCGATTGATCGTGTACTCAGTAATCGAATGGTTTCGCAGCACTTCCCATGAGACCGGCCAATTCGAATAGTTCACATTGTACAGCCGCTCGTTGTTTCCGAGCACAATCATATTGGCATCATACGACTCAACTGTCGGATAAATGCGTTCGATCTGCCGGCTCATGTCGTGATAAGCCCTCGACGTTTCAATAGCATTCTGCTTTTCTTGTGTCAACACCCTTTTAATGGTGCCGTTGTTTTGGACTTCATTCGTCGCACCAACAACGGCAAAGCTATAGTCTTCGAATTGGGTTTCGATCTGTTCCAGCGCTTTCGTATTTGAAATGCTGAAAGTGTCCATAAACAAGTTGGAAGACATTCGGATAGAACTGAACGTGATCAATAACGATACTGCCACTATGCTGATCACCATGATCAAAAACATTTTGACAAATAGGCTGTTATTTCTTAAGACTAGAAAGACCTTCTTCTTCATTTTCATGGTGGGCTTGGAGCTCCTTTCGATAACTGCCTGGAGACATCCCGGTTATGCGTTTAAACACTTTGCAAAAATAGCTATGTTCTGAATAGCCAACCATTCCGCTGATGTTCGAAATCGACACCCTACTGTTTTCCAGCAATTCCATCGACTTCTTAATCCGCACACGGTTCAAATATTCGCTGAACCCTTCTTTGTGATGCGTGCTGAAATAAGAAGACAGATAGGATGCGTTAAAGTGGAAATGGTTGGCGATTTCAGACAGCCGCAATGGTTCCGTATAATGTTGCTCGATATAAGCCAGAATTCTTTCGATGTTGTTAGACTGGTCATTTGCTTTGTCACCTGATAACATAATTGTCCGCACTTCCTGCAGAAATCCGTTAAATTGTTCGAGCGCTTCGTTGACATGACGAGCATCATTGATAGTCGAGAAATAGCCGTATTTTTTTTGTTCGATGTCTGCGATGTCGTATTTCATGGCATCCAATAACACGATGACATTGAAAACAATATTGCCTAAAAACGACTTGAATTCAAAGCTGTCGTTATTGTATCGCCCTGCTAAATAATCGACGTGGTTTTCCAGATACGTAAATGTCGAATTGAACAAGCGGTCTTTGAACATCTCAATAAAGTGATTCAAGTCGAAATTGGCTTGTTTTTCATTTTCTTTCGGCAAATGATCGTAGACAAATAAGGGCTTTTCCGGCAGATAAAACAAATACTTTTTCATCTTCACTCTGCCTTCATCGTAAACTTTTTTGATGTCGTCGATGATATTGAACGGTTCGTATAGTATCCATGTTGTGTCCGGTTTTTCGGCTGCTCGATGTTCGATAGTCTGTTTGATCGCTTCTAGCTGATGCGCGTTGAAATTGAGCAAAAACGTTGTTTCGGTTTCGGTTGAACTCAACAAGAAAACTGGCATTTCTTCAAGAAAAGATCGTTTTAACATCGTTTTCAGTTGGGTTGGATCAATATTTTTTCCACGAACACCCACTAAAGCAAACTGGCTATTAGTAAATACAGCTGATAGAACTGCCTGATCCATCGAAAAATCGTAGCCCAGAATCATACTTCCCAGCATTTCTTCGGTGGAGCGTGTTGGCTTCACTGAAGCGGAATGTTGCAAATTGGGAATCCGGCTAACCACTTGGTTTAAGATACGTAATAATTCGGGTCCGTTTAACTTGGGCTTTAATATATAATCGGCGACTCCGTTCTGGAATGTCGACCGCACGTAATCGAAGTCTTCAAAACTGCTCAATACAATGATTTCGATATTGGGAAATGCTTTTTTTGCTTCTCTGACTAGATCAATGCCATCCATAATCGGCATGACGATATCCGTAATAACAATATGCGGAGAAAAATCCGCAATTATTTGCATCGCTTCTTTTCCATTCGAAGCTTCCCCAATAATGTGAAATCCTTCTTGTTCCCAGTTAATATAATTAATAATCCCTTGTCTAATCAACATTTCATCATCGACAATAAGAACTTTGCACGCTTCTCCCATGAACTTACCCCCTTAGACTGCACTCATAAGAAAAATATTGATGTCCCTAGGCCCGGCTATCTGTCCCTTGGATGGAGTGGTTGGTTTAATCCTTTTACTTGGCAATTCTTTAGAATTTATTTCATGCCATTCTACAGCTATATTATCATCTTTTTATAGAATCATGTCGATTAATCGGAAGATTGAAATTTTACTACTGTTATTGTTTCGAATGTTTTTCACGTTAGAGAGAAAGCGCGAACGAAAAAGTGACGATGTCAAAGAACCTTGTAATGGAGGGTTTAAAAAAAGCTGTTGATGAGCCAGGGGAATAGAAAAACCCGTCACCTCTTCGCTCATTAAAGCAAAGAAGTGACGGGTTTATTGCGCTTTAGCGGTCTTCTTCGGTTTCGCTGGAATCTTCTTCACTGTGTGAATCTTCCTCTTTGTGAACTACTGGAAACGCCGCGACCGGTGCTTGTTCTGCAGGCTTCGTGTTGCGATTGACGTAAGACTTCAGCAACTCACCGATATCGATGCCGGTCATTTCCTTGAGCGGCTCTTGCATGTCGACCATTGTCTTCGTGACGCTTCTGCCGAAAGACGGGATGCCTTGGCCGTTACCCGAATCAATGATTTTCACCGATTCGATATTGCTCAATGGCATCGCAACTTTCTCGGCGAAGACTGGCAGCATGTCGATCAGTTTTTCGGTGATGATAACGTCGCCGTGCTCTTCCATCGCTTCTGCGAGTAGTTTGCGGGACTCGGCTTCGGCTTTACCTCTTTCGCGGATCACTTCGGCTTCAGCGGCACCTTCGTCACGTTTGATCTTCGCTTTTGCTTCTCCGTCAATCACCGCACGACGCGCGTCACCTTCAGCGGAACGCGTTGTTTCGTAATACGTGGCATCCGCTTTTGTTTTACGCACTTTGCTTTCTTCTTCTTCTAATCGAACAGCGCGTTCTCGTGCTACGAATTGCATATTGAGTTCTTCTTCTTGAATTTCCATCGCGAGCTTCGCTTTTTCCAGCTCATAGGACTGCTCAGACTTGGCACGCGCACGCTCTGTTTCTTCTTTGAACGCGGCGTCTTTAATGTCTTTTTCTTTTTTCGATTGAGCTGTCGAAATCTGGCGCAAGTATTCTTCTTCTTTTGCTTCCTGATCGGTCTGTGCTCGGTGAATCCGTGTTTCGCGCTCCGTGTTGGCTTCCGCGATTTCAGCGAGCTTGCGGACTTCTGCAATCCGCGGCCGGCCGAGGTTTTCCAAGTAGCCGTTGTTTTCGTCGGCATCACGCAGGTCGGTCAACCCGAGTGACGTGATTTTAAAGCCCATCAAATCAAGTTGCTTTTGGGCGACTTCTTGGACGTCGGTATTGAATTTTTCCCGGTCGCTATTAATGTCTTCAACGGTCATCTTCGATAGGATAGCGCGCAGATTACTGCCTAGCACCTCGATGATTTCCGTTTCAATCTCCTCTTGTTCTTTGCCTAGAAACTGCTCGGCGTAATTGGCAATGCCGTTTAACGTATCGGCCACTTTGACCATCGCGACAGCGTCCGCAACAATCGGTACACCCGCATTGGTGTAAACGCGCGGTGTTGCCAGTTTCAGCTGGAACGATGTCAAGCTGACAGGCGTTGAAGTTTGGAAGCGTCTCAGTAGATATCCGCCACCACGGATGATTTTCATCGAACGCCCTTCGTCGTCGTTGAAGATGTTCGTGTCTTTTGATGGATCTCCCAGTTTCGGTCCGGTGATGATCAAGGCCTCATTGGATTTGGCGGTACGGTAACGAATCTTCATCCAGAAAAAATAACCGATACCAACGATTGCGGCGATGATAACTAATGCAATAATGACTGTAATGATACCTATTGACTGCATGTTGCTTCCACTCCTTCTGTTCTAATGATTGCCTGATTTCTGCGGGGCAGAAACGCGCCATCAAGCTTTTCGTTATGTACACGATGGAGGCTTATAGTAATTATACGGGATTCTTGTCTAAATGTTTCAAAAAAAGGGAATGTTTTTACAAGAAAGCAAAACTTACTGATCTTTTACGGACGGTAGCCATAGCTGAGATTGAAGATGAAATTAAAGAATAATACTAGAAATGCTGCCGGTAAAAGGCCGAGAGCGATCAAAATTTTCGCCGTCAGAGTCCGAGCATTGACAAACCCGCGGTAAAAGACCTAAAGAAGAACAGCAATAAACGGCAAAAGAAATAGGTTCGATGCCGTATACGCCCATTGCGAGTTTTTATCCCAATAAGCTTCCGGAACTGGAGCAATGCCGCTGTATTTTTCATTGATACGATTGCTGATGACAATGAAAAGAAAAGATAGAACTCCATAATAGATGACGATAATGCTTTTCAACCACCAATTGAAATAAGAATTGACCATGGCAATCAGCACAATCGTTCCGACGATTATAAATAGCCAAGTGAAACTTTGCATGGAAACTCTCCTCTTTTTTGACGTCTGCGTTTCCTTACTGTACGTTCTGTTGGAAATTAAGTTCCATATATTTTTTTGCTATGGTGAAACATTTCGGTTTGTTTTGCGTATAACAATTAAGAGGTACGGCGGATGAATATGATGAATGATTTTTTTCTTTATTCCGTTGTTATCAATTTTGGTTTATGTATTCATCATCGGCTTTTTGATTTATGTGGTGGTAACTTTCTTGAAGTTGGCGAAAAAGCACAATGTTCATTTGAAAGCGATCGCCGAAGAATTACGTCGGAGATCTTAAATGAAAGGAGTGGTGATATGGGACTGATTCGGTGGATATTTTTTAAGAGGAAGCATTTGGCTTATACCGCTTTTGGTGACGATATGTATTACCCAGCAGTCAGCAAATTTAGTGCGCACGGGATTGCTTATGACGCGGTGCTAAAAGTGAATGCCAATGTTCACGGCACCGAAGGACATATCGGCTCTTCTCGCATGCACGATGCCATGACGAGCACAGCACAATATGATTTTTATGTAGCGACAAAAGATCAACATCGTGCGCAACAAGCACTTCACGGGTAGTTCGCATTTCTGAGTAGTCATCTTCTTCTTTGGGAATATATGCTAAAATTAATGAAAAGGAAGGATAACTATGGAAATCGGTTTCTACTTACTGCTGGCCATCCTCGGCACCGGACTCCTCCTGTTGGCCGGCTTTGACATCTACCGGAAATCGCAGATCAAACTAGCCGATATTCAGTTGCAACGCGACAAGCTCGCTTTGGAGCACAATCAATTAGACAAGCTTACAAAAGATCAACAGACTGGTTGAGTCAAAAAATCCGTTTCAAGCGAGTGCTTGAAACGGATTTTTTCAGCTTTTGGGTAATTTGGGTTTCGGGGGTTTTTTCGCGCAATTTGCAAACAAACTCGGCTATCCTGCAAACAACGTGCGGGATTGCGCAAACAAATCACTTGTCCCTGCAAACAACACACTAGATTCTGCAAAAAAACTAGGAAATCCCGCAAACAACATCATCACGTCGTAAGCTTTCGAGCTTTGACGAGCGAAGTAACGCCGGAAATTAGCATAATGAGACCGGTAATGAAAAAGATTCGGGAAAATAACGCGAGTCCGGCTGTCGGTGATGCCATTAATGCACCACCTAAGACAAAAAACACTCCTGCGCACACGATGTGAAATACGCTTAAAGCGCTCGCTTTACCTTTGAAGATCCAAAAAGACACTTGCAGGAATAAGACGAGCGCTGTAAAAAACATAATCGTTGGAAAAAGAGGCTCGAATTTTGCTGCATAAACAAGATAGTCGATGGTCAAGATATCATCCGCCGATGCGA
This sequence comes from Planococcus antarcticus DSM 14505, assembly GCF_001687565.2. Classification (NCBI taxonomy): domain Bacteria; kingdom Bacillati; phylum Bacillota; class Bacilli; order Caryophanales; family Caryophanaceae; genus Planococcus; species Planococcus antarcticus. Next base: position 689,029 of record NZ_CP016534.2, on the reverse strand, counting down.
CTCCCCCGTTCAGCCAATTGGTAAAAACCGCAGAATACGGCCACTCCCAGGACATGTAGTCTAGCTGGCTGCCTTCGTACAAACTGAAAAATGCCGCGGCTGCGAAAAAGATCAATGCGCCGAAGAACAAAATAGGTTGCCTGGATTTCCTTGTCGTTTCATTGTGCATAGAATTGCTCCTTCCCAAAATTTCTTTTGCCTTTACTATATCAATAATTTTCCAACTAAAGTAAAAAAACAAGGGAAACCCTAAGGCTTCTCTTGTTTTCTATTCCATTCAAATCGGTTCTACTTCGAATGAGTCGTCACTGATTTCGCCGACAATTTCTTCTAAAATGTCTTCCATCGTCACAAGCCCTGACATGATTCCGTCTTTCGTGGTGATGATGGCCATATGCGTACGACTTTGTTGCATTTTGGTCAATACTTTCTGGATGGGTGTGGTTTCCGGAAAACGCGCCATCTCATGGATGAACGATTCGGGATTCTTTGTTCTCCCTGCTGCCATGCTGGTCAACAGCTCTTTCGTATTGATAAAGCCGATCAGACGGCCTTTATCACCATGTTCAGCTACTGGATACCGGGTATATTCGTGTTCATCCAATACTTCAAACAGCTCTGAACGCGTCAGGCGGCTATCGACTGAGACAATTTCCGCTTTGGGAATCATGATGTTCCTGACGATGCGGTCGTCAAAAGCAAAGATGTTTTTCAAGTACGTCAATTCGGTTTGATTGATTTCTCCACTCTGAAAGCTTTCTGCCATAATCAGCTTTAATTCTTCCTCGGTATGCGCTACTTCGTGGCCGGCCGGCTCTACTTTGAATAAACGCAAGAGTTCGCGTGCCGAACCATTCATCAGCCAAATGAATGGGTTCATGATTTTACCGAACCAGTAAAGTGGTGGCGCCAAAAGCAAGGTCATTTTTTCAGCATATTGAATCGCCAACGTCTTCGGCGCCAATTCTCCTATTACTACGTGCAGGAATGTTACGACACCAAGCGCGATAGCGTAAGATAGCACCGTCGACAGCGCCGCTGGTACGTCAAACGCAACGAACAGCGGGTGCAGCATGCGTTCGACGGTCGGCTCTCCTAAAGCACCAAGAGCCAGGGCGGTTACGGTAATGCCCAGCTGGCAAGCAGACAGGTAATAATCCAGTTCGTTGGCTACTTCTTTGGCACGAACAGCTTTCTTGTTGCCTTCTGATATCAGTTGGTCAATCCGCGACATCCGCACTTTCAAGATGGCGAATTCAGCACCAACGAAAAATGCGGTTGCGATAATCAGCAACGCGACGAGTATTAAGTTAATCACTATTTGTCCATCCAATTCGTCTCCCTCAAACGAGGGATTCACCTCCATATATATTCAACTAATTATTTATAGTAAAAACGGTTTTGCTGCGGATATTCCACAAACTAGCTGCGCTTTCAGACCCACAGCATGTGGGCTCAAAGCGTTCGCCTGGAGCGATTTCTTCGTTTATCCACTGTGTTCTTTCAGTTTTTTGGTTATTGGTGGTACATCACTTGCTTGATCTGCTGGTTATCCATTTCCACGACTGTCCACGAAACGTTCGACTTCCCGACAGTTGCTTCGGTCTCTACTTCTCCCGGACTCTTGAAATGGATCCAGCCGCCGATGGTGTCAATGTCTTCGCTTTTTTCAAATGTTAAGCCAAAGCGCTCTTCGAGATCCTTTAACAAAACGCGGCCATTGATCAAGTATTGGTTGTCGCTGACTTTGCTAATGTCCGAAACTTCATCGGCATCGAATTCATCCCGGATTTCACCGACGATTTCTTCTAAAATGTCTTCCATCGTGATCATGCCGGCGGTGCCGCCGTATTCGTCCGCTACAAGGGCAATGTGAACGCGGGCATTCTGCATGCGCAATAACGCATCCTGCAACGCAGTCCGTTCAAAAACGGTTGGCAGTTCGAGAACAAATCCCTCGAGCTGCCACTCTCGTCCGGCAACAATATGAGGAAGCATTTTTTTCGCACTGACAAAGCCAAGAACGCTGTCTTTGTCGCCGTCTTCTGTCACTGGATAACGCGTATAGTTGTTTTCATCCAAAATCTCGATGATTTCTTCCAAGGGCATATCCTTGTCCAGCGTGACCAGTTCCGTACGCGGCACCATGATATCTTTGGCTACGCGTTCATCGAATGAAAAGACATTTTCCATATAAGAAAGTTCAGTTTCATTGATTGCTCCGCCTTCAAAGCTTTGGGCCATGACAATTTTCAATTCTTCTTCTGAATAAGCCTGTTCATGACCTGCCGGCTGAACGCCGAAAAGTTTCAGCAAGACGCGAGCAGCTCCATTCAATGACCAGATAAATGGCTTCATAATTTTTCCGAACCCGTATAATGGCGGTGCCAAAAGCAACGCCATTTTTTCCGCAAATTGAATCGCCAATGTCTTCGGTGCCATTTCGCCGATGACGACATGAAGATAAGTCACAAGTAGGAACGCGATCGCATAGGAAGCAGTCGATGCTACTGTGTCTGAAACTGCAAAAAATTCGAAAATCGGATACATCAGGCGCTCAACTGTCGGTTTCCCGAGTGCACCGAGTCCGAGTGCGGTTACGGTAATGCCGAGCTGGCAAGCGGACAGGTAATAATCCAGGTCGACTGCCACTTTTTTTGCAATCACTGCTTTTTTATTGCCTTCTGCAATCAATTGGTCGAGTCGTGACATACGGATTTTAACGACCGCAAACTCCGAGCCGACGAAAAATGCCGTCAAGGCAATCAATATCACTAATAACACTAAATTCAATAAGGTAACTATATCCACGTGTCTTCCCTGTAAAAGGGATTCACCTCCAAAGTTGGTTACAGCAAAGCGATTAAAGCGGTAATTGTTGCCAATTGATGCTCAAGCGCTTTGCTGACGTGCGTCTTCACGATGCTTGGCGCATCTTTCAATTGCTCTTCCAGGCATGTGATTTTTCGTTGCAGGCATTCAAATTCTTCGTAAACTTCCTCCACCAAGAGCTCTGTTTCGAGATTTTCGGGCGCATCAATGATTTCCTTGATTTCCGAAATCGACAAGCGCTGTTTTTTTAGCAGCTGAATGCGTTCGAGCGTCTGTAGAGCAGAAGTCGGATAAAGCCGGTAGTTTGAATCAGAACGTTCACTATGTAACAATCCGGATACCGTGTAATAATCGATAGTTCTCGTTGATACTCCACTCAATTTTGCAATTTCTCCGATTTTCATTAAGTCCTTCCCAATGCAGACGCCTCCTTTTTTATTCTCTTCAACTGGCAGAAACGTTCCCGACGGTTGAAATCCGATTCGATCCATTGCTAAGCAATTTCTCTTTGTAATTAAGAATAATAGCACATTCTGGTAAAGAGCATACAGTGGAACGTGCTGCTTTTGATGGAAAAATTTACTGGTTTGGAAAAGCGACATCATTCCACCAATGTTTGCTCTTTTTAGCTTTTCTTCTTCTATGAGGCGCTTGTTTTTTGTGGCTGCAGGTTGAAATAGCAAACACCCGGGTAGACGGAGAAAACACACGGGTAAGAAGCCAACAGCGCCACCCGTAGGCTTAATCCCTCGCACCATACCGCCTCACCACAAAAAAAGCCAGACAGCATTCGTCTGGCTTGTTCATTATTTTCGTTTAATAGTTAACAATGTGAAGCTATTCTTTGTTCCATTCTTCAATAACTTGCTCGACTGTTTCGTCCACTTCGTCTTCCCCTTCGACCATCATGGCGACAATTAAATCGGGATTCACCAAGCTGTAGCCGACAAACCAGCTATTTTGCTCGTCTCTTTCGCGTGCGGTTCCGCTCTTGCCGGCGAGTTCTGTGCCCAGTTCTTTGCCGGCATTGCTTAAGCTGATCTGCAGCAATTCGGCGTTCTCAGCATCGAGTAAGTTTTCATTCCATAATTGCTGATCTTCGTCATCGAGAAACAGAGTCGGCTTGTAGAGTTTACCGTTTGTCAAAATCGGACTGTAAAGTGTTGCCATGTGAAGAATATTGACCTGCATCTGTCCCTGGCCAGAAGCCGTGCCGGCCAGCTGGCCTTCAGAGCCAAATGTGCCATCCTGTGAAATGCGCGACGGTGTCAGCTCGATTGGAAAAGCAATTTCTTCACTAAAACCGAAGTTTTCCAGGCCTGTCTGGAAATCGTCATCCTGTATATTGAGTGCCTGCTGGGCAAAGTAGATATTGTCGGAATGGATGAGTGCCTTGTTTAAATCGATTGGGTTCGGTACGTCATCGCGCGGCCGTGTGACCCGGTAATCTCCCCACGATTGGTAACGCTGCCACGACTTGCCGCTGATGTCGTAGCCTTCAGCAGGATCAAGCGTGCCGCTTTCCAATCCAATGGCCGCAGTGATTGGCTGCATGATTGGTCCCGGTGCATAGACCGCTGCAAAGCGGTTGAAGAACGGTTGCAGCGGATCGTTGGCGAGCTCCTGAAAGCGACTGTTGGTGATGTTTGGCACAAATTCATTAGGATCAAAGCCCGGTGAACTGACCAGTGCCAGCGTTTCCCCGGTATCCGGATCGATTGCGGCACTGGTTCCCGCCTGTTCACCCATCGCTTCGTAAAGTGCCTGCTGCAGCTCGGCGTCAATGGTCAATGCCACGGTTTCACCTGGAATGGGTTCATTATCCACCGATGTGATAACTGCATTTTCCTGTTGCTTCTTCAGAATAATGCGCCCGCCCGCTCTTCCGCGCAGCCGCTCCTGCAGAATTTCTTCCAGCCCTTGCCGCCCGACCATCGTTTCGGTCGAATAGCCCTTGCTGCTCCACGCCTCCAGCTGCTCGGAGGTAATCGGACCCATATAGCCGCTGATGTGCGACAGTGCCCAGCCATACGGATAATTGCGCATTGTTACTTCTCTGCTTGTCGTGCCGCGGATTGTAAACAGCTCATCCAGCGTGGATTGGTCCGCCTTGATCTGTGCAATCGGCACGAGGTAATGCGGCTGCACCCACGGTTGATTGAGCTTGTTGTCAATCGCCTGCTCGCTCATGCCGAGCAGCTCTGCCAACTGTTGCTTTTTGGCAGTGTCGAAGTTTTCCGGAATGACACTGACTTCGTAGCCGGTGCTGTTCGAAGCAATCGCGTTGCCGTTGCGGTCGACCATTTCGCCGCGTGGTCCTTGGGTTATTTCAGTCGATACTTGGTCGCCAGCTTCCAAATTGGGCACAATAAAAGACGGATCCCATTCAACGAACCAGTCTTCCACTTTTCCGTGCGATTCATACAGCAGTGTCAGCGTCTTTTCAAATTCCACCGGACCGATGATCGTATCGAACGCTACCCGAATCGAGAAATCGGCTGGTTGTTCTTTATTCCATTCTGCGTCTTCCGCAGGTTCTGTATAGGAAACCTCCAGATTCTCGACTCCCATCTGCTTGTGAAGATCCTGCTGCCACGTGACAAAATTCGCTTCGCCATAAACCGATTGCGTGCCCTGGTTCAAGTAATTTGTGTGCATGCCGGGAAAATCGCCGCTCTTCCACAGCTCAATAAATTCCGCAACGCGCACTTCCGGCGACTCGATGGCTTTGGCTGTCTCGTCTGGCGTCTCGTCTGGTGGCTCCACGTCTGCCTCCTGGCACGCCGACAGTATGAGAATCAGTAGCAAGAAGATTGCTGGTAATGGTGTCTTCCCCATCAAATAACCTCCGCTCTTTTTCTTACTCTTATTATCGCTTGGTTGTGAGAGAATATAAAGACTGAATGTTCTGTATTTAAAACTGAGTAAGAGAGAATTTTATAGGGAGGTCTGAAAGATCGTGTAGGGAGTTGAAAAAGTCGCGAAGAAACGGAGAATTTTGAGGCAGCATTCTAGTATGTTGACTGAGATGTGGGAAGTTCGTGTAGAAAGTTACAATGTGGTTATGGGAACTCGAAAATGTCCACATAGCAACTCAAAAAAATCCTTCTAAATAGCTCGAAACTTATGATTCTTATCTGTTGATACACCGTGACATAGCAGTCAAATTTTCAGTCACTTTTTTTCATTAGATTAAATCAGAGCCGGTGCGGCCAGAGCAGTGTGTCTAAGGATGATTCTTTAGTTCAACTTATATAGCACTCACACAACCCGAAATTCCACAAAAAAAATAGCCAGGCGACGTTCGCCTAACCAACTTATCCATTATTTCTTTTTTTTCTCTTTGATTTTATTGGCAACATCGTCTTTCATGACCATCGCTTTTTCCTTATAAGTCGATGCTTTTTCTTTGTAGTCGTCTTTGTTTTCTTCCCAATGCGTTTTGCCTTTTTCGATCGACTTGTCTTTCAATTGGTTCAGTTTGTCTAAAAATGCCATCTGAATCATCCTTCCGTTCTTCCGTTCTTCCCGCCAACAAAATGGACAGGTAGACTATCTTAAGTATACCGTGTTTCTGCTGTTATGTCGAAAGATAGACCATATGTGTGACATTACGGGTTTGGATAAAAATGAAACTTGCTGCCTCGGGTGCGTATAATCTATAAACATAACATGAAGCGATTACAGATAAAAGAAAGGCGGTGCCCCGTGTTTGAACAAATGAAGGCGCGTTACTTAATCCTACTATCCATCCTTGGTACGATTTTAACGACGGTTGCCTTGATTGTCTTGGACGTCAGTGATATGACTTTTGATGTCATCAGCCAATTGGTACTATACGTCCTCGTGCCGGGAATTTATTTTGGCTATTATTTCCGGAAGCACAATGCTTCCGTCTGGAACGTACTGTCTTATAACGGCATCCAAAAATGGATGCCGACTTTACTTGCCTTAGTGGTGGTGTCGATTGCCTTTTCACTCAGCATGTTCTGGTTTCAGCTGTTCATGCTGGCACCGGTTGCGCCGTGGCTGGTCGATTTCATGTTGGAGGCGCTGCCAATACCGGATACGCCGTTATATATCGTCTTCACAGTTTTCACCATTGCCATGTTGGCGCCGGTGGTCGAAGAGTTTATGTTCCGCGGCGTGCTGCTGAAGCGGATGATTGTCAGGACTTCGGTATGGGGCGGCATTTTAATTTCCAGCTTACTGTTCGGCATTTTGCATCTTGATGTCATCGGCGCTTTCTTGTTTGGCATCGTTGCTTCTCTCTTGTATTTGCGAACCAATAATCTATTAGTACCGATTTTATTGCACATCATCAATAACTCTTTAGCAGCGGTGGCGATGTTCCTAGCGCCGACCTGGCCAGAGTCGATCGCTATTTTCAATCTAGCGGATGTCTATGCGAAAGCGGCACCGAACGCGGTGATGCTTGTTATTAGCGCGCTGCTTTTGATCAGCGCCATTTTCTGGCTAGCGCGCGGCGTGCAGACGCAGAAGCAACCCAAAAAAGATTCTATTGTTGAATAGCAAAAGGTCCACCGTGCACAAACTGCGCAGTGGACCTTTTGCGTTTTAGACAGCCACTTTTGCTGAAAACTGGCTATGGTACAGATCGGCGTAGAAGCCGTCTTTGTCGAGAAGTTGCTGATGCGTACCTTGTTCGATAACTTTCCCTTGGTCCATAACCAAAATCAGGTCAGCATCTTTGATGGTCGACAAGCGATGCGCGATGACAAAGCTTGTGCGTCCTTCCATTAGTCGATTCATGGCTTGCTGAATAAAGATTTCGGTCCGCGTGTCGACGCTAGAAGTCGCTTCATCCAGAATCATGATTGGTGGATCGGCAAGAATCGCGCGGGCGATAGTCAATAATTGCTTTTGTCCCTCTGAAATATTCGAAACTTCCTGGTTCAAGATGGTATCGTAGCCGTCCGGCAAGGTCCTGATAAAGTGGTCAGCGTGTGCCGCTTCTGCTGCAACCAGAATTTCCTCTTCGGTAGCGCCAGTTTTTCCGTAGGCGATATTGTCACGGATGGTGCCGTTAAACAGCCAGGTATCCTGCAGTACCATGCCGAAGTTCTGGCGCAGCTCATGGCGTGACATTTCTCGTGAATCAAGACCATCGACGGTGATCCGCCCACCGTTCAATTCGTAGAAACGCATCAACAGGTTGATCAAAGTCGTCTTGCCGGCACCGGTCGGCCCGACAATAGCGACCGTCTGACCCGGCAGAATGTCGATGTTCATCTTATCAATCAGCAAATTCTTACCATAGCCGAAGTCGACGTCTTCAAAAGCGACAGCACCTTTCGCGCGTGCTAGGACAGAAGTTGTCACTTCCACGACTTCCTCTTCCTCATCTAGCAATTCGAAGACCCGCTCAGCGGCAGCAACCGTCGACTGGATGATGTTGGCGATGTTGGCGGTCTGGGTAATCGGCTGCGTAAACTGTTTGGAATAAGTAATGAACGCTTGGATATCCCCGATGGAGATAGCGCGCTGCGTTACCAGGATTCCGCCGACGACGCTGATCAGCACATAGCTCAAATTGCCGATCAACGTCATCATCGGCATGATGATACCGGAAATGAACTGTGCTTTGCGCCCCGCATTGTAAAGTTCTTCATTGACGGCATCAAATTGCTCGTTGGATTTTGCTTCGTGCCCGAACGCTTTGACGACCTGGTGACCGGTGTACATTTCCTCCACGTGGCCATTCAAGTGGCCGAGATTTTTTTGCTGGCTGCTGAAGTATTTCTGGGATTTCTTCAAAATCGGTCCGATGACGAACAGGGACAGCGGCAAGGAAACGACCGCAATCAAGGTCAGCAAAGGGCTGATCGTCAGCATCATCACGAGAATCCCGACGATGGTGACAATCGACGTGATGAATTGCGTCAAGCTTTGCTGCAGCGTGCTGCCGATGGTATCGATGTCGTTGGTCATGCGGCTTAAGGTTTCACCGTTTGCCCGGCCATCAAAATACTCTAGCGGCAGTTTTTCCAGTTTTTTATTGACGTCTTGGCGCAGATCATAGACCGTGTCCTGCGCGACCGTTGACATCATATACTGCTGGATATAGCTGAACAAACTGCTGAACAGATACAGCCCGGCAAGAATTGCGAGAATCTGGCCGATAACACCAAAGTCGATGCCGCCGCCCGGAACACCCTGCAATTGCCCGTAAGCGCCTTCGAACAGTTCGGTAATCGCCATCCCCATGATTTTCGGTCCGACGATGGTGAACACTGTACTGAGAATCGCGACTAGGAAAACGGCCGCCAGTTTTTTTCGGCGCGGCTTTAAATAAGAAACAAGGCGGCGAAATGTGCCTTTGAAATCTTTGGCTTTTTCCGCCGGCATATTTGCTCCGCCATGTGGAGGTCCCATTCTACTCATGCAATTTCCTCCTCTGACAGTTGGGATAAGGCAATTTCGCGGTAGACCTTATTGGATTCGAGCAACTCTTCGTGCGTGCCCATGCCGACTACTTTGCCTTTTTCCAACACGATGATCCGATCCGCGTCGACCACCGTGCTGACACGCTGTGCGACCAACAGCACCGTGGCGTTTTTCGTTTCGTTTTTTAACGCTTTGCGCAGCTTGGCATCGGTCTTAAAATCGAGCGCCGAGAAACTATCATCGAAAATATACAAATCTGGCTTGCGGATCAACGCGCGAGCAATCGATAGGCGCTGCTTCTGCCCACCTGACAAATTAGAACCGCCCTGCTCGATTTCAGCCGCGTAGCCGCCTTCGATTTGATCGATAAATTCTGTTGCCTGCGCAATGTTTGCCGCATGATCCATTTCCTGCTGATTGGCGTCTTGTTTGCCGAAGCGGATATTGTCCGCGATGCTCCCAGTAAACAGCATCGATTTCTGCGGCACAAAGCCGATTTTCGAACGGACTTCCTGCTGCGAAGCCTCACGAATGTCAACGCCGTTGACGCGGATTGTTCCGCTCTTGACGTCGTAAAAGCGCGGCACCAGATTGACCAGCGTCGACTTGCCGGAACCCGTCCCACCGATCAAAGCCGTGATTTCACCCGGTTTGGCGCTAAAACTGATGTTCGACAGCGCCGGTTCTTCCGCTCCCGGATAATAGAAAGAAACGTCCTCAAACTCCAGCGTGCCGCGTGTGCGGTCCGCTTTGGCGGTGCCATCGTCCGTGAAGGCCGGCTTCATTTCCAATACTTCGTTAATCCGTCTGGCCGATACCGCTGCACGCGGAACCATGACGAACATAAAAGATGCCATGACCAGTGCAAACATGATCATCATGACGTATTGGATAAATGCCATCAAATCCCCGATCTGCATGGCGCCGTTACTAATGCGAATGCCGCCGAACCAAATAACGGCGACGACGGTCATGTTCATGACCAGCATCATGACCGGCATCAGGAAGGCCATGACTTTATTGACTTTGATGGAGACATCGGCCAGTTCACGATTGGCTTTTTGAAGGCGCGCTTTTTCCTCCTGTTCACGATTAAAGGCACGGATGACGCGGATGCCTGTCAGGTTTTCCCTTACTACTAGGTTTAAGCCGTCCAGACGCTGCTGAACCTCCTGGAACAAGGGCATGCCGTATTTCAAAATCAGCAAGATTGATACAGCCAATACCGGCATAGCACCGATAATGACTAGCGACAATTTGGCATCTTTTGAAACTGCCATGATAATTCCCCCGACCAGCATAATCGGTGCGCTGATAACCATACGTAGCATCATGATGACCACTTGTTGCACCTGGGTAATATCGTTTGTCGTGCGCGTGATCAGCGATGCGGTTCCCACTTCATCAAACTCCTGCAGCGAAAATTGGCCGACATGCTTGAAAACTTTCTGGCGCAAGTCGCGCCCCAGCCCCATCGCTGCTTTAGCCGAATAAAAACTGGCAAAAACCGCCGCGATTGCGCCGATTGCGGAAACCAGTAGCATCCAGCCGCCGATTCTCCAGATATACGGAATGTTGCCTTTGACGACACCATTGTCAATGATGTCTGCCATTAAGGTCGGCAGGAACAGCTCCGCCATCGATTGGCCAAAGACCAAGGCGACAACTGCTAGCACGATCCATTTATAAGGACTCAAATTCTTCAGGATCTTAATCATTTTGCAGCCACCTCTAATTCTACTTGGGTTAAGTAAGCTGAAATTTTTCCGTGTGCCTCGAGCAGTTCGTCCACTTGATCAGGCGTGAACTGCTCACTTGCCTCTTTGAATGCCTGGTGAAGTCCATCTTCTTGGAGATGAAGTTCTTCTACCAAAGCCCTCCCTTTCGTACTCAGTGCCAGCAGAGTTTCACGGCGGTTGTCCTCTACTTGTTGGCGGTCGAGATAGCCTTCTTTAACCAGTCCATCTATCGCTTGGCTCAAAGTACTTTTGGGCAGAACGGTTTTTTCTCCAATATTCTTCTGCGTCATTTCATTGCAGCCAATAATGGTCATTAAAATCGAGTATTGCGGAATCGACAAACCCTTTTTCACGGCCGACTTTTGAATAAAACGCACCATGTTTTTCTGTACTTTAGCAAATGACAGCATTAACTGCATATACGCTTCCATCTCTTTTTTATCACTCATTTGCTGCACCATCTTTCATTTCCGAACCGTTCCAAACGGAACAATCGGATGTAATGCCTTTAAACTACTCTGATTGCTGTGGTACGTCAACTTTGTAGATCGTGTTTTTGAATCAATAAAAACAACTCCCATCAGTATACTGGTGGGAGTTGTGAATGGTTCGTGATCAGTTCTTTTTTATCGTTGCAGCGCTACGCGACCGGCAGCAGTCAATCAGCAGCATCAGCAGTTTGCGATTTTGAATAAAGTCTTGTGGTTTTGCCCAAACAGCTCGGAACACATGGGTGACAAGTTGCTCACAGACGGAACAATCTGTTTCGGACTGGCGGGCAATGTTCCATATAATTCGGTGGTAGCGGTCGTACAAATCGGATAATGCCTGTTTTTCCCGATTACGAATTCCAGTCATCAATTTCTCGTCTATGGTCAATTTGTCACCCCCCTCTTTTCCTATTCCCTTTGAAGCAATCGTCCTAAACCTAATTATCTCGAAATAAAGGCAATAATTTGAAATAAATAAAAAAACACTAGAAAAACTCTACTTTCGCAGATTTCCCTAGTGCCATTGGATTATTCTGTTATTGATGAAGGATATTTTCAAGCGCTACGTCGAGCGTCGGGTAGGTAAAACGAAATCCAGCCTGCTGCAATCGTTCCGGCAAAATCCAGCGGCTTTTTAAGATTAGTTCCGGTTCTGTCCCGATGACAACTGCTCCCATACTCAGCATCCACCCGGTTGCCGGCAAACCGATTTTTTTGTCCATCGTCATTCGCAGTTGCTTCATTAATTCGCGATTGGTGACAGGTTCAGGCGATGTAGTGTTGATGACACCACTGATGTTGTCATGATCGCGCACGAATAGGATAATGCGGTAAACGTCCTCCAAATGGATCCAGCTGAATAGTTGTCGGCCAGAACCCTGTTTGCCACCGAGACCAAAGCGCACCATGTTCTCATAAGGCGTCATGACACCACCATCTTTGCCAAGGACAATCGACAGACGCAATGCAACTTGACGCGTATTTGGCAAATTGAAGCTGAATAGCGCCTGTTCCCAAGCTTTGCCGACTTCTACTGAAAAGCCGGTGCCAAATTCTCCGTTCGCTTCCGTCATCGGCCGATCTTCCGCGTGGCGGTAAATCGTCGATGTGCTGGAATTGACCCATACCGGAGGTGGATTGTCGCAGGCCAAGATTGCTGTGCCCAGTGCTTCCGTCGTCTCCACTCGCGAATCAAAAATCTCTCGTTTATTAGCTTCGGTGTATCGGCAATTTACCGATTTTCCCGCCAAGTTGACCAACATCTCAGCGCCATCTAAAGCTTTGACAATGCCCGTGTGATTTTTCCAATTCAAGTGATCTGGCTGTCTTGAAATAATGATGACCCGGTAGCCCTGGTCTGTAAATTTCCTTTCCAAATACTGCCCAACAAAACCGGTACCTCCGGCTAATACGATTTTTTTCATTCTATCACCCATTTTCTGTAAATTATTCTTCTGCTACTTGACGCTTTATCTGAACAAAAGATGCGCCTCAGCCAAATTCTTTTTGGTGCTCTTTTTTGCGCCTTAAGTAATCCTCATCTTCCCGGATTTCGTCCCAGCGCTTCTTGAAAATCGCCGCCGACTCCGCTTTTATCGGATCGATTTCCCGCTCTTTGATGCTGCCGTCTTCGTTGTATTTGCGACCGCCTTTGTAATTCGTGTAGCGGCGCGCCCGCGTATAGCCCATCTGAATAAACTTGCGCGCCATGTCCATCCCCACAAAATCATCCTGCTTGCGGTATTCTTCGAACATCTCTGAAATCTTATCGCATGATTCCTGGGCAATGTCCGGCGTCTTGAAGCGCCAATGCGGCAAAATTTCACCCTTATACGGCTCTACCATCAGCACGCCCTGCTCTCCTTTGCCAACTCGGTACAGCTCTGGATGCTTCCGCAAATCCAGGCTCTCATAGTCCAGGTCATAATCAAACGCCATGCAAATCGACTCCTTTTATGCTTTGTTAAAGTTATACCCTTGATTGCACTTAGTGAATCCAGGGTATGCCTATGATTTTCATGTAGAAAGTGTGAGAATACTTAAATAGAACGTGAGGATTTGTTTAGAAGTTTTGATGGTTTATGTAGGAGTGTTGATTTTTCATGTAGAGATATGAAACACCTGGGTAGAGAGCAGCACCCACCACTAATTGAAAAAAGACCGGAGAAAATTTTCCGGTCTTCCATTTTGTAAGCTGCTAATTTTTCAACTACCAAACGCTTCTTTAGAAATTTTATAGACACGCGCTTCATATGGCCGCAATTGTGCCGAATCAATGTTTTGGTAATTTGCCAAAAGCAATGTCGAGTCTTCAGGATCAATGCTACACAAGCATGCATGCTGGGCAAGGTTTGTAACAATGAGCACCTTGTCGTCGTCATATTCGCGCGTATAGGCAAAGATCGATTCGTGGCCCAACTCCACCAACTTATACTCCCCATAAATGAAAACATCCATGTTCTTTCGGAGCCAGATCATCTGTTTATAGAAGGCCAGCACTGAATGCGGATCGTTTTCCTGCGCTTCGACGTTCAGCCACTCATAATTTGGATTGACGTTGATCCACGGCATCCCCGTCGAGAAACCAGCATGGAGGCTATTGTTCCATTGCATCGGTGTCCGTGAATGATCGCGGCTTGTCGCGCGCAGCAAGGTCATGATGGCTTCGTGTTCCATGCCTGTTTCTTTTTTATGGAAGTATAAATTATGTGTATGGACATCATCGAAATGGTCGAGTTCTTCAAATGGGGCGTTTGACATGCCGATCTCCTGGCCTTGGTAAATGAACGGCGTCCCTTGCATGAAGAAATACATGCAACCAAGTGCTGTCGCGCTTTCGCGCCAATATGATTGGTCATTCCCCCAAGTTGAAACGACGCGCGGCTTATCATGATTTTCTATGAATAAGGCATTCCAGCCAACACCGTTCACTTTTTCCTGCCATTTGCTGAGCACCTTTTTCAGTTCTGGTGCATTCACACCGTTTTGCACTTCCACATTCCACAAGTCAATGTCCTCGAATTGGAAGATCATATTGAATTTGCCGGTCTCAGTGCTGACCCAATCATGGATTTCGTCTGCCGAAACACCATTGGCTTCGCCGACTGTCATGATGTCATGTTTGCCAAAAGTTTCATCGTATAATTCCTGCAGGAGCGGCTGGATGCCATCAACATTCATCATTTTGTCCCATGATGGTACAAACAAATGCCCTTCTGTGTTGTCAGTGTTCGTGTAGTCTTTTTTGATATGGCTGATAGCATCCACCCGGAAGCCATCGATTCCTTTGGCTACCCACCAATTGACCATTTTGTAGAGTTCACTGCGGACTTCAGGGTTTTCCCAATTTAAATCGGGCTGTTTTTTCGAGAAGATGTGCAGGTAGTATTGTCCAGTCTTTTCATCGTAATCCCAGGCCGGTCCCCCGAAAATGCTTTCCCAATTCAACGGTTCGTCGCGCCAGACATACCAATCGCGTTTCGGGTTGTGGCGTGATGAGCTTGATTCCAAAAACCATGGGTGCTCATCACTCGTGTGGTTAATCACTAAGTCGATAATCAGCTTCATGCCACGCGCGTGTACTTCTTCCATTAGACGTTCGAAATCCGCCATTGTGCCGAAGTCTTCCAGTATCGCCTGGTAATCGCTGATGTCGTAGCCATTGTCATCGTTTGGTGATTTGTACATCGGACATATCCAAATCACATCGATGCCAAGTTCTTTCAAATAATCCAATTTGCTCGTGACGCCGTTAATATCACCAAGTCCATTACCGCTGGAATCCATGAAGCTGCGCGGATAAACTTGATAGACGACTGCTTCTTTCCACCATTTTTTATTCATATCGAATCCCTCTCATAGACGGCGACAAGATCCTCTTTCAATCAGTCGAGATGAAACTATGACTTGTTTTGGAGGCACCGACTCGTCCGTTATTTTCTCTAATACCAATTCTGCTGCGTGCAGCCCTAGATCGTAAATCGAAATATCCACTGTACTGAGCGGCGGCTTCAAATGCCGTGAAATAGCATGATTATTAAACCCGATGATGGAGACGTCCTCCGGCACCTGGATTTTCAAATCCTCGAGATAGCCAATCACTTCGTACGCCACCATGTCGTCATGTGTGACGATGGCCGTTGGCGGAACTTCAAGTGCCATCAACCGGCGGATCGCCTCGCGCTCGTTGCCGCCCATCAGTTCTTGATTTGCCGTATAAGCTTCATCAAACGGAATACCGTGTTGCGCGAGAGTTTGCTTATAGCCTTCCAATCGATCGAGCGACACTACGAAATCCACGGCTCCCCCGACAAATGCAATATGCCGGTGGCCAAGCCCGATCAAGTATTCGACCGTCTCTTTGGTGTTATTGATGTTGTCGTTGTCGACATACGATATGGAACACGGGTCTTTAAACGGACGCCCGACTACAGAGAACGGCAAGCCACTTTTACTCAAATATTCCATGACCGGATCGCCAATTTTTGAGTACAGCAGAATGATGCCATCGACCCGCCTGCCTTGTGCCATTTCAACGACTTCGCTATAGATTTCCTCTTGCGTGGCACCGGTCGACAAATACAAGCCATACTGACTGCCATGCGCACGAGTTGAGATTCCCCGCAACACTTCCGGAAAGAAAGGATTTTGGAATGCCAATGTCGCTGAGTTTTCCATGACGACTCCGAGGGTCTGGCTTTTTTTCGCTACCAGATTGCGGGCTTGGAAATTCGGGTAGTAGCCTAGTCCTTCCATCACTTCACGTACTTTCACTTTCGTCTTGCTGCTGATTCGTGGATTATCGGCGATTACCCGGGAAACAGTAGCAGGCGACACGCCAGCCTGTTTCGCAACGTCTTTGATCGTGACGGCCATTTGAGTACCTCCTTATTTTACTGCTCCATCTGATACCCCTTTAATAATTTCACGTTGTGCAAAGAAGTAGAAGATAATGACCGGAACGATGGCGAGCGTCAATCCGGCAAGCGCCAAATGCCATTGTTTCGTATATTCTCCGAAGAAGAAGAACATCTTCAGCGGAATCGTTTCGCTCCCTGGTGTATTGATAACAAGTGACGGCAACAAGTAATCGTTCCAGATCCAAATGATGTTGAGGATCGCCACCGTAACCGTAATCGGCTTCAGAATCGGAAAGATAATGTGCCAGAATACTTGCCAGCGATTTGCCCCGTCAATCGTCGCCGCTTCATCAAGTGAGCGTGGTACATTATTCAACGCCCCATGATATAGGAAAATGGAAAGACTTGCGCCGAATCCAAGATACATGAAGATAAGGCCGCCGCGGTTCAGCATTTCAAATTGGCCGAATACCGTTACGAGCGGAATCATGACCGACTGAAACGGAATCAGCATCGCTGCAACGAATGTAAAAAACAGCACTGTGCTTAGCCTACTCTTAGCGCGCGATAACGCATATGCTGCCATCGCGGAAAAGACAATGATCAAAACCACACTGACGACGGTGATCAAAAGAGAGTTAAAAAGCGTACGCATAAAATCAAGTTCTTCAAAAGCAGTGATGTAATTGTCAAAACTCCATTGTTCTGGAAGACTGATCGTATCCATGAAAATTTCCTTCTTCGATTTAAAGGAGTTGACGAACATCAAATAAAATGGGGCTAGCCATAATAGCGCCAGCAGTCCCCCGAAGACTTCCAGTTTGATATCCCACTTTTTCTTCATTACATTTCAACCTCCTTGCGTTTGTTCAAATACACTTGGACAAGGGCAATGATTGCGACAATCACAAAGAAAATGACGGCTTTCGCCTGCGCGTAGGCGAAGGCGTTCTGTGTGAACGCTGTTTTGAAGATTTCCATTGCAACCATTTCGGTCGAATTGTAAGGTCCGCCGCCTGTCAGCGACAAGTTCTGGTCGTATAGCTTGAACGAATTGGACAGTGTCAGGAACATGCTGACGGTGAATGCTGGAGCAACGAGCGGAAAAACGATATAGCGAAAACGCTGAAACGTTGATGCCCCATCGATTTCAGAAGCTTCCAGCAATTCTTTCGGCATGCCTTCCAAATAAGCGATGTAAATAACCATTATGTAACCTGCCATTTGCCAGCTCATTAAAATGACCAAGCCCCAGAATCCGGTGTCCGTCGTGGATAGCCATCCCTGAAGACTTTCCATTCCAATGATTTCGCCGACACTGGCAAAAACTTTAATGAAAATAAACTGCCAGATAAAGCCCAAGATCAATCCACCGATCAAGTTTGGCATGAAGAACGTTGTGCGCAACAGTTTGCTTGAACGGACACGTCCAGTAACGAGCAATGCCAGCGACAAGCCGATAATATTAATTAGGATAACCGAAACAATTGAGAATTTCGTAGTGAACCAAAGAGAATCCAAGAACCTTTCATCTTTGAACAGGTCGATGTAATTTTGGAACCCAACAAACTCACCGGTATCAATCCCGTTCCAGGTGGTGAACGAATAATAAACTCCAAGAAGCATAGGAACGATGACAACCAGCGTAAGTGCCAGCAAAACCGGGGCTAGAAACAACCAATAAGATAAATCTTTTGTACGCATAAAGGCACCATTCCTTTCATATTTCATTCGGTAAACTTTAATGAGTGGAGTGAAGAAAAGAAGAAATCGCTCCAGACGGACGCTTTGGGCCCACAGGATGTGGGTCATGCAACTGGCACGACAGGACTTCGCGCCAGTTGTGTCACCCCAGCCTCCCCGTCGCAAGCTCCTGCAGGGTCTCCTGGGTGTCGCTTCAATGCTCCAGCAGGAAAGTCATTGAACGAAGAGAGTTCGGGCAATGGCTTTGCGATGCAGGAGCACATCTTTGCACTTCGCCGTCTTCCGTTCTTTCTTTTAGGTATCTTCTAACAACTCATCAGGATATGGAGCAAACTAGCGAAAACTCCTAAGGGAGCATTGCGGCGACATGGAAAGAAATCGACTCGGGGGTAAAGAGTTAGTTCGGCGCAATCCCTTGGCAGCTGCCCCACATTCTGTGTCCCCCTCAGCAAAGCTAGTTTGTGGAATATCCATTGCAGAACAATTTTCATTACAAATAATCGACTCGACATATCTAGCAAATTTCTTAGCGACGGCGCGTCCAGGGGCTAGGCGGAGCAATAAGACGAATGTTCTTCTCGGCTTATTGTGGGAGCCATGTCCAAATCGGCCGCAGTGGTTTATAAAAGTAAATCATGTCCAATTTACCCTAGTAACAAAACAAAGTAGCACAGAGGCTACTTTGTTTGAAACGCTCATAATGAAAATTAGCTTGAGTTTTTATTATTCAGCTCTGTTTGTTCCCCAAGCTTCTTTGGCTGAATCGATGACTTCGTCCCAGCTTGCTTCTTCGCTCAGGTACTTCTGGATATTAGATCCAAGTTCGTCTTCTCCCCATCCAGTCGGATAGCCCATGAAGACCCAACCGATTGTGTTGCCTGACTCGGATGCATCATAGATTGCTTTCGACATAGGATCTGTGATCTTCGAAGTATCATACCCTTCGTAAGCGGGAATGAATTTGAAGTCTTCCACTACAGCAGTTTTGCCTGCATCAGATGTGTAGAGCCAATCTAAAAACGCTTTCGATTCTTTAACGACAGCTTCATCAGCTTTTTTGTTTACGCCCCAGTACATTGGTACGCCAACTGGCAATCCTGCATTTTCCACTCCTTCAACAGGAATTGGCATCATGCCGATACCATTGTCTGCAAGTTCAGGATCAATACCAGCGATTGAGCCGTAAGCCCAGTTTCCTTGCTGGATAATCGCAACACGTTCCAGCGAGAACAATTCTTCTACTTGTTGAGAGTAGTCAAGGCTTACTGTCGGCTGTTTGGAATATTCGTTCTGCAGATCAACGATTTTCTTGAAACCGTCTGCATATTTGAAATCGACCGTTTTCGCGTCGAATGCCGTTAATACGTTGTTGTCGAATTCAGGAGCAAGGAATGTGTTCGACAAATGAAGGCCTGTAACCCACGCTTCTTTTCCTGGGAAAGCGAAGACCGATTCCAGTCCAAGTTCCTCTTTTTGCGAATCCAATGTTTTTACAGCTTCCTCAAGTGCTGCGAAATCAGTGATCGATGCAGGATCGATTCCGGCTTCTTCGAATAAGCGTGTGTTATAGATGAATCCGTATCCTTCCTGGTTATAAGGAAGTCCCAGTACTTCAGACTCGACGGTTACGCCATCAAGTGTTCCTTCAAGTGCTGCTCCAGCAGCTTCTGTGTCTGCTAAGTCTGATAAGTTATCTTTCCAATCCGCGACATCTTGGGGTCCACCGATGTTAAAGATCGCTGGCTCGTTGCCAGATGCAAAACGTGAACGAAGTGCTGCGCCGTAATCCTCTCCGCCACCGACAGTCGTAATTTCAATGTTAACGTTCGGATTTTCTTCTTCGTAAAGCGCTACAACATCTTCAAACTGGTCTTTGAACTCCACTTTAAATTGGAAAATATCAACTGTCACTTCTTCCCCATCAGATCCTGAAGCATTTTCCTCTCCATCACTATTACATCCTGCCAAAACTGCTGCTGACAGCATCAATGACGCCACAAGCCCCTTGCTGAACTTTAATTCCTTCATCCCAAAATCCCCCTTTAAAATGTTGTGAAATCGTTTGCACAAATTGGTAAATAAAAAATGGAAACAGCATCGATAAAGTTTCCAATAATTAATTATTTTGATCATACCACCATGAAAACGTTTGCACAAGATAAAATTTTAAAAAAGTCAAATTTTTTTCTGTATCCAGAATCACTTTCAAACTGAAAGAAAAAAACAGGATCGACATTTCTGCCGCTCCTGCTTTAAAATAATCAGAATTATCCACTTAATCATCTAACACTAACAACGCCGCGCCTAAAATGCCTGCATCGTTTTCAAAACGCGCCACTGCTACATCCAACGGATTCAGCAGCACAGGTTTGAGCTGCTGCTGGAGCGATTCCATCCATAGATCCGCTGCTTCTGAAACTCCGCCGCCGATGATCACCATTTCCATATCAAATGCCGCTTGCAGACTACTGATAACAAACGCCAGGTCTCTGGTGAATTCTTCCACGACTTGCTTAGCTGCCGGGTCCGTTCGTGCATTTTCAAAAAGCTCAGGCGGTGTGATTGCGAGTCCCGCTTCACTGATCCGGCGGCGCAACGCCGTTCCAGACACATACATTTCACTGCACCCCAAGCGACCACACGCACATTTTACGCCATTCGGATAAAGGATCATATGGCCGAGCTCTGCCGCTCCCCCGTGAGGACCGCCGCTTAAGAGCTTTCCGTCCCACAGCACCCCGCCGCCGAGGCCAGTACCGAGAGTCAATACAACCACACGATCAAGCCCTCGCGCAGCACCAAACTTCGCTTCTGCAAGCGCCACAGCGTTTGCGTCATTTTCTACTTCGACGCGTTTTCCTGTCGCTTTCTCCAGCCATGCTTTTACAGGTGTATCGGTCCACCCTGGCAAAGTCTCTGCCGCATAGATTACTTTCCCTTGCTTCGGGTCGACGAAGCCATGCGTACCGACGCCGATTGCGCTGATTTCCGGCCGTTTAGCCAGCACCCGCAAGATATTCTCTTCTAGATAGGGATACAGCGGAATTTGTGTGGGAATTTGTTCTTCGTATAAAATCTGGCCGCCGCCGTCAATAACGCCCATGCGGATTTTGGTGCCACCAATGTCGATTCCTAATACTTTTGCCATAGCTCCTCCTAGTATTGTCCGTATTTCTGCTTATTGTTGATAATAGACCATCGCTTCGTATGGTCTGAGCAGAACATCATTTCCAGCATTCGTTTCCGTATAATTGCCGATTAGCAATTTGCCTTCCGGACGGGCTGCCGATTTTATGTTTTTCGAGAAATTGCAATAGACGGTCAGCTGCTCATCATTCCATTTGCGCGTATACGCAAAGATCTCGCCGTCTTCGCGGTACAACAATTCGAAATCGCCATGTGTGATAATATCCATTTTCTTGCGGTATCCAATCAGTTTTTTATAATACTGGTAAACCGAATTCGGATCTGTGTGCTGCAATGCGTTGATTTTCTTGTAATTCGGGTTGGTTTTCAGCCACGGCGTCCCTGTCGTAAAGCCGCCGTTCGGCTCAGCGGACCATTGCATCGGTGTCCGCGCATTGTCTCGGCTTTTGACTTGAATTTGCTGCATGATGTCATCGTGCGGAACACCGGCTTGGCGTTTTTCTTTGTACATATTCAAGGTCTCGATGTCTTTATAGTCGTCAATCGAGTCAAAGTGAACATTGGTCATTCCGAGTTCTTCGCCTTGGTAGATATAAGGCGTGCCTTGCATGAAGTGAAGGCACGTGGCGAGCATCTTCGCTGATTCAACGCGCCAGTCCGTGTCTTCGCCAAAGCGTGAGACAATACGCGGCTGGTCGTGGTTGTTCCAATACAGGCTATTCCACCCTTCGTCGTGGAGGCCATGCTGCCATTTTTCCATATTCTTTTTCAAATCAGTCAGTAGCAAGGGCTTCAGATCCCATTTTTCACCGGATGCCTGATCAAGCCCCATGTGCTCAAACGTGAAGATCATGTTCAGTTCCTGATTTTTCACAGCGGTATAGTCACGTGCCTCTTTCGGCGTCGTGCCTGGAGTTTCGCCGACCGTGACAATATCGTATTTCGACAGCACCTCTTTGTTCATCTCTTTTAGATATCTATGGACGTTCGGTCCGTTCAGAAATTGATGGCTGCCATCGCCGCCTGGTGCATCGTGCATGTCCGATACTTTTGAGATCATATTGATAACGTCCATGCGGAAACCGTCCACGCCTTTATCGAGCCACCAGCGCATCATTTCGTAAACCGTCTTTCGTAGTTCCGGATTGTCCCAATTCAAATCCGGCTGTTTTTTTGAAAATAGGTGCAAGAAATATTGACCACGTTCTTTTTGGTATTCCCAAACAGAGCCACTAAAGAATGAACGCCAGTTTGTGGGTTTGTCGCGCCATATGTAAAAGTCTGGATGGTTCTTGAACCATTGGTGTTCGTCGGAAGTATGGTTGACGACAAGATCCATGACAAGTTTCATGCCACGATCATGGACTTCCGACAACAGCTCATCAAAATCAGCCATTGTTCCAAACTCTGTCATGATTTGATAATAATCACGGATGTCGTAGCCGTTGTCATCATTCGGCGAATCGTAGACCGGCGACAGCCAGAGAATGTCAACACCTAGACCGTTCAAGTAATCAAGTTTCTGAATAATCCCTTGAATATCACCGATGCCATCACCATTCGAGTCCATAAAGCTGCGTGGATAAATTTGATACACGGTCGACTTTTTCCACCATTCGTCCATAAATCTCCCTCTTTTCTTTAAAGTAAATATTATTCTAACATCATACATGAATTTGCTGAATTGCCAACTAATTTATGTGAATTTATTTTTTCCACCTATAATTCTAGTGGGATCCCTCTGCCTTTTTAGTCGATTTTTTGGGCGGAGAAGCTTCATTCTTCACGAAAATTCCATGTAATAAAAAAACCACCGTGGTTTCCCGGCAGTGATTGAAGACGTCCCGATTTCTAGGAGCGTGGATGGCTATTGATTTTCAGCTTCTGTTGCAGGATGTAGACCTGAAACGATGACGTCGTCTTCGACCAGAATATACGGATGTGTTTCGAGCACCATTTTTTTAATGGTTTCCGGCATCGATTTGCTGGCGTATGCGCAAATCAATGGAAACTCTAATTTCTTCACTGCGACGTCGATGAGCTTATCAAAATCCTTTACCAAGTGGATAGGATCTTCCAATGTCGCCCATTCCACATGCGCCCATGACCGAAAAGTTGCTTGCCTCTCCAAATAAGGACCGACCGTTTTTTCGAAATACGCCTGGATTGCAGACGGATGGTAGCTGCCATTTGAATAATAAAAATCGTAGTTTTTTACAAAATGGATAAATTCCATTTGTGCCTTTGTAAGCTGGATCTTCAACTCAGCATCTATCTTTGGAGACAAACGGGGATTTTCAATTAGGATGACGTAATCCCCTGCTTCAACACCGTGCTTGGCATAAGCTACAACTTGATCGATATAATTTTGGGTTTTTTCGTAAGAATACAGCACATGGACATCGCGCCTTTCGTCAAATAACCGGAGCATGTTTTTGTTCAATTCATCACCCCTTTACTAAGTTGGTATCACCCTACCATAAAAGGGAACGTTCGTCCCCAATTTAGAGATCGTTTTGCTGTTATAATGAAGAAATTAGAGTAGCAACCAGACCTGCAATAAGCAAACCAACAGGTTGAAATCACTATAAACTTTATTGAAAAGAGGTATTCAATGATCAGCCAATTGAGTAAAATTTATCCTTCACTACAAGTTCACGCTCAAGGTACTCCAGCTGCCGATCCGGATTACAAATGGTTTTCTTCAGCAGACGGTCTTATTGTCGGCATCCACGAAATGGAACTTGCTCAGAAAGACTTGACGCTGTTGTCGGCATTTCTCACTCCTTATAACCCGAAGTTCCCGGTCAACACAGCTGAAGAAAAGAAATGGCTGGCTGCGGTAAATCCTGCCGAACAAGCTGATATCAACGAACTCCAATCGGATTCCCTCTACCGCTTTGTCCATTTCTCGATTCAGGAAAAGCAGATCAGTCCAGTTTCTTTCAAGCATGCAGTTGATGATTTCTCCGCCCAACAAGTTCCCATACTGTGGGAAAACGACCACGAGGGCATTCTTGTCGAATACTTGGCAAAGGAAGACGGTCCCATCTCCTATGAGGAGATCATTGACATATTAATGAGCGACCTGTATGTTAAAATCCGTTTTTTTGTCGGCCCTTTTCGGGACAGCCTGATCGATACGGCTGCTCATTACCGCTCAGTGACCACTGCCGCGAAGGCGATGGTCCTTCATTCCAATAAAGCAGTCACTAGGTATGTAGATGCTGTTCCCTATCTGTTAATCGGCCAAGCTCAGGAGCCATTGCTCAGTGATATCAGACAGACCATTTTGCAAGTCTATCAGGACGATGAAGAAACAGTGAAAATGCTCAAAACTTTTGTTGGCAATAACTTAAATATCTCTGAGACGTCAAAAGCACTGCATATGCACCGTAACAGCCTGCAATACCGGCTCGATCGCTTCCATGAAAATACTGGCATCGATGTCCGCAATTTCCATCATGCTATGGCTGTCTATTTGGCGATATTGATCCAAAAGTAAATGTGCACAAAAAAGCGCTTTCATTTTTAGGCAGTTTTGACATTCTCTTAAAACTGTCTTTCGGTTATGCTGTTACCCATGACATTACATTATTGGGGGAAAACAAATGACTGGCTTATCTTTAGTAAATATTAAAAAAGAATATGAAAAAGGCGTGGTGTCTGTACAAGACTTCAACCTTGAAATCCGCGATAAAGAGTTTTTGGTGTTGGTCGGCCCTTCAGGCTGTGGGAAATCAACAACACTCCGCATGATCGCTGGATTGGAAGACATTACAGAAGGTGATTTGTTTATCGGTGACAGAAGAGTCAACGACGTCTCACCAAAAGACCGCGACATTGCAATGGTCTTTCAAAACTACGCGCTGTATCCGCATATGACCGTTTATGAAAATATGGCTTTTAGTTTGAAATTACGCAAGATGAAGAAAGAAGATATCAAAGCCCGCGTAGCCAATGCTTCAAAAATCCTCGGGCTGGACGACTATTTGAACCGCAAACCAAAAGCGTTATCAGGCGGGCAGCGTCAGCGTGTCGCTTTAGGACGCGCAATTGTCCGTGACGCAAAAGTATTCCTGATGGATGAACCTTTATCGAATCTAGATGCAAAACTGCGTGTGCAGATGCGTGCAGAAATTCAAAAATTGCATCGCCGCTTGCAGACAACGACTGTCTATGTAACGCATGATCAGACGGAAGCTATGACCATGGCTACTCGCTTGGTCGTTATGAAAGACGGATTTATCCATCAAGTCGGTACACCAAAAGAAGTATACGATTTACCTGAAAACATTTTCGTTGGCGGATTTATCGGCTCGCCGTCTATGAACTTCCTGCGCGGCAAATTGGTCGGCAACCATTTTGTTATGGGTGACAACCAGGTCCTTATCCCTGAAGGCAAATTGAAGATGCTCAAAGAACAGGGCTATGAAACGAAAGATTTTGTCCTAGGCATCCGCCCTGAAGATATCCATGATGAGCCGCTTTTCCTTGAGCATTCACCGAATACGAAACTCAAAGCATACATCGATGTTGCAGAATTAATGGGCGCGGAAATCATCCTCTATTCCAAAATCGATGATCAGGATTTCGTAGCGCGCGTCGATTCGCGATTTAATGTCGAAGCAGACTCTACAATCGATATGGCCTTCGATATGAATAAAGCACATTTCTTCGATAGCGAATCCGAGCTGCGCATTCGTTGAGTGATTGTTTCTTCAGAAGGATAAATGTTTGCCACCGAGGGTTTTCGGTGGCTTTTTTTTGTTTGTTAGGTTGTGAGGGACAATCCTTGTAGAAGAATTTTTGTTCATGTAAGAGTATTTAGACTCCATGTAGAATCTTTAGCCATGCCTTATATACCAACAAAACAACTAGAACAAGAGCGGTCTATCCACACCCTCATTCTAGTTATTTAATCACTCTTCAAGCACCAACAACGCAGCACCCAAAATTCCAGCATCGTTTTTGAAACGCGCTACTTCAACTTCTAAGGGATTTAATAAAACCGTTTCGAGCTTTTGTTGGAGCGAATCCATCCACAAGTCAGCAGCTTCTGAAACACCACCGCCGATGATCAGCATTTCCATGTCGAATATGGCTTGTAAGTTGCTGATGACAAGCGCCAAGTCTGTGGTGAATTCTTCAACAATTTTCTTTGCATGTGGGTCCATACTGGCGTTTCCAAAAAGCTCAGGTGGTGTAATTGACAGTCCCGCTTCTTTGATCCGGCGTTGCAACGCAGTTCCCGAGACATACATTCCGCTGCACCCTAAACGTCCGCAAATACATTTCACACCATTTGGATACAGGGTCATATGGCCAAACTCTGCGGCTCCCCCGTTTGGACCGCCACTTAATAATTTGCCATCCCACAACACGCCACCACCAAGACCAGTTCCGAGTGTTAACACCACCACGCGATTTAGTCTTTGTGCTGCACCAAAATTTGCTTCGGCAAGGGCTACGACGTTTGCATCATTTTCGACTTCAACATGTTTGCCTGTCGCTTTTTCGAGCCATTCTTTTACAGGTGTGTTGCTCCAGCCAGATAATATTCTTGGAGAATAAATTACTTTTCCTCTCTCAGGATCAACAAAGCCATGGGTTCCGACGCCAATTGCCCGAACTTCTTGTTGAGCTGCTAAAATACGCAACACATTCTCTTCGAGATATGGATAAAGCGGATCGCGCGCCAGAATTTTTTCTTCGTATAAAATTTGTCCGTTTGTGTTGATGATGCCAAAGCGGATTTCTGTACCTCCGATATCAACTCCTAATACTTTTTCCATGGCGCCTCCTTATGGTTATCGTCTGATTTGGGCAAAATTTGTCTTTGACATCAGTATATCAATTGCAATGGAGTTCTTGCCTCCTTTAAGAATTAAATGAAGCGTCTGCTCATTTTTCTCTTGATTGTATCGAAAACACTTCTATCAAAAAAGGCCACCCAAAAGGGCAGCTCTACATCAAAAATTTTTGATTCCAGCGATGATCTGCTTCAAGGCATCGATGGATTTGAGTGGATCGGTTGCGCTATCCAATCGGTGGTTGATGTCTGGCAATAGTGTCAACTCCAAGTTAGGATTTGCCTTCAGCAATTCAAATGCACCTGGTGAATAATAGCGATCTTTATCGCCGATATAGCATTGTGCAGCATTTTTAGTGTTGACCATTGTGTTCAGCACTCGTTCTCGATTCAATAGCGGCGTGACCCATACGGCTTTGGCTTCGTTGAATTCAGAACGCTCCATTTCAGCTCCCATGGCAATCGTACCGAGAGATTTGCCGACCAGGTAAAAATCCTGATAGTTTCTTCCTTTGAGCACTTCACTAATCACTAAACGCACGTCGTGAACAATCGCCTCGTCCAATTCTTCCATGGTGAATTCATCGTAGGCCTTGTCTGTGTATTGATAATTAACCCGCAGAACATCGTAGCTTTTGTCTAAGAAAATTTCTTCTGCGAAATGAAACAGCGGACTTTTTGTCGTATAGCCGGCACCGGGCAAAAAGATGGCCAATTTTTTTGTATAGTCTTCTGTCAGCATCACTGTATAGGGAACTTCAATTCCCTTGTACCCCGTGACTTTGTTGTTGATTGCTTTCATAATTACCACTCCTATCTCTCTCTATTATAAAGAATATTCCATCAGTTTACTAAATATTTTCTAAATTGGTTATGATACAATCGATTTACCATTATTCTTTGAGGGAGGTTGACAGATGAAAACGGAAAAAGAAAAGATGTTGGCTGGGGAAATGTACGACCCGCAGGATGCTGAGCTACGCCAAAACCGTATGAATGCTCGCCGTCTTAGCCGTCTATTCAATGAAACAACCGAAATGGATGGTCAGGATCGCGCAGATCTCCTGAAAAAATTATTCGGCACGACCGGTGAAATTATCCACGTCGAACCGACAATCCGCTGTGACTACGGATTCAATATGCATGTCGGGGAAAACTTTTATGCTAATTTTGACTGTGTTTTTCTGGATATTTGCGAAATACGGATCGGTGACAATTGTATGATTGCACCGGGTGTCCACATTTACACGGCGACTCATCCGCTTGAACCCACTGCCCGGAATTCCGGCAAAGAATTCGGCAAGCCTATCACAATTGGCGACAATGTCTGGATTGGCGGCCGCGCCATCATTAACCCCGGCATCACAATCGGCGACAATGCCATCATCGCGGCCGGTGCCGTCGTTACCAAAAACGTGTCCGCCAATTCCGTAGTCGGTGGCAATCCAGCAAAGATCATCCGTCATATTGAAGAATAACTAGCAATACGCTCTGGCGTGTTGCTTTGTTGTGTAAGTTGAACATATGTATCTTCAAATTTTAGATATTCCGCAAAACAACTCCGCTTTCCGGCGGGCTTATGCCGAAGTGGCGGGAGAAAGTTAGTTTTTTAGTTCAACTCGCATTGTTAAAAATTTGAAATGTCTGTGATAATGTTTTGCAAAATCTCAATAGAATTGATGGGTTTATCTCCGTACTCCAAACTGTGGTTCAACCCAGAATACAGGTTCGACACCAGGTTCGGATTGGCTGACAGCCTGCTCTAGTCTTCTTTCGAATAATAACGATCCTGATTACCAATAAAACAAAATGCTTGATGAGGATTCTGAATCATTGCCTCCAACATGTCCTGCTGATTGATCAGCGGCGTCAGCCAAATCGCTTTGGCTTTTTCAAAACGTTGCTTTTTTAATTCCACGCTCATTGCGATTGTCCCGAGTGATTTTCCAACTATATAAACCTCCTCGTATAAATGATTTGAAAAGAATTTATCCAAAACAGCAGCTGTATCCACTTTCACCGCTCTGTACAACTCTTCATTTGTAAACTCATCATATTTCTCATCTACATACCGGTAATCCACCCGCAACACATCATAGCCGCGGTTTAAATACACCTCTTCTGTGAAATGAAACAAAGGAGATGTTGTATGGTAGCCAGCACCCGGAAGAAAGATTGCCAGAGTTTTAAGTTTTTTATCATTTTGAATATAATGGTATGCAATGGCTAAATCCTTGTAGCCTTTGACACTGCCTCTAATCCATCTCATTGCTTCTCCTCCTTTTCACCATTACACAAAAAATATTGTATTTTTATTCACTGTTACTTGTAAACGCTTTTCCTTTTTGACAGGGCTATATTCAACCTACTTATTTGTGCCGCAAGATCAACGTTTTGTTTAGCCTACACGCAACACAAAAAATCCCATAAGCGCCAACTGCCGCTTGTGGGATGCTGCTTAACCTTATGCCTACAATTCCACTGTCATGCCCGCTCCGCTTGCCTTCACTTTACTGTAGACACCTTTACCAACTGCCAAATCAAAATAGGCGGCGCCAACACATTTGAAAAATGTGATTTCAGATTCTGATTCGCGCGCTGCAGCACCTCCGACGATCAATTGGCCGAGTTCGGCATGTAGCTGATCGAATGACCATGCACCACTTTCAACACTTTGGATCAATTCGCCTGCTTCGTCTTTGACACCGGCTATATCGTCAGCCACAATTTTATCCGCACGCAAGATAGTCGTTTGGTCCATTTCACGCATGCTCGGTAAATAGGAACCAACACCGTTAATATGTGTGCCGGGTTTCAGATCTTCTCCATTGAACACGGGCTCATTCGAACGCGTCGCACAGCAGATGATGTCTGCTTGCTGAACAGCTGACGAGACGATGGTTTCGACCGTATACGGAATCTCGATGCCAAACGCCAACAAGCTCTCGCCGAAGCGCTCTGCTTTTTCAGGTGTCCGATTGACCAAAATAATTTTTTCAATCGTCCGAACAGCTAATATGCCGAGCACTTGCTCGAACGCCATCCCGCCTGTACCGATGACCGTCAGCACTCGACTTTCTTTGCGCGCCAATAAATCTGTAGCAATGCCGCTAAGTGCACCCGTGCGTAACCGGGTTAAATAAGAAGCGGTCATCATCGCGACATGTTCCCCATTATTGCCGTCGGATAAAAGAATGACGCCTTGCGTGGTCGGCTTACCGTGTGCTGGATTTTCTGGGAAGATGGTGACGATTTTGACGCCTGAAATTTTATTGACCATATCAGCGCTCGGCATATAAAGTGATGAGGCCTGCCGTTCCGGGAAATCAAAGACGGTGCGATGCGGGCTATTGATCTGGCCCTGCTCTTTTGCTCGGAGTACTTCCGTGACGTCACGGATGGCGTCCTTCATATGATATTGTTGCTGAATCTGCTGTTCGTTGATGAGAAGCATGAATATCCTCCTAAAAATATGCGCTCAAACGCGGCTTTCTTTTGTTGCGAATGTTGGTTTCGTTTTCGGTTGAGCTTGCTTGCCGCTCAAATCTTTTACTGCCCAAATGGACAGCAGCGAAATGACAGCTGTCAAGACGATATACAGCGCTACCGGAACGTAAGAGTTATCGAATGTCGCCAGCAGGAACGTGGCGACCAATGGCGCAGTTCCACCCGCTAATGCAGCACCGATTTGATAACCCAATGTGACTCCAGTATAACGCACTTTGGCGTCAAAGATTTCTGAGAACATCGTGCCGAGAACCGCTGTGATTGGCGCCCAGATAACACCAAGGCCAATGATAGTCGCAGCGATCAATAAAACCACAGAACCTTGCTGCAACATCCAGAAGTATGGAAAAGCGAACAAGCCCATCGCTACCGCTCCTGTAACATACATCTTTTTGCGACCAACTCGGTCGGACAACGAACCCATAATCGGTATCAAAATTGTCGTTATAATAGTCGCGATCATAACAGCCGCTAGTGTAGCCGTTCTTGAAAATTCAAGGTTTGTTGTTGCGTAAGATACAACGAACGTTCCGAAAATGTAAAATGGTGCCGTTTCGACCACTTTTGCGCCAATGGCAATCAACACCTCACGCCAGTGGTATTTTAATGTTTCCACAATCGGTAATTTGGGAATGTCACCGGATGCTTGCACGGCTTTAAATTCTGGGGTTTCATCGATCCCTTTACGAATCCATAGACCGAAAATCACCAAGAACGCACTCAGGATAAACGGCACGCGCCAGCCCCAACTCAGAAAAGCCGCTTCTGGCAATAACGTCATGACATACAGCGCCAACGTTCCCATCATCATTCCGATAGTGACGCCCATCTGTGGGATACTGCCGAAAAATCCACGTCTTTCAGGTGGTGCATATTCAGTGGCGAGCAGCAATGCCCCTCCCCATTCTCCGCCAATGCCAAGACCTTGGATCAAGCGAAGCGTAATCAACAAGATCGGTGCGGCGATTCCGATTGCCTGATAGGTCGGCAATAAACCCATAGCGAACGTCGCAAAGCCCATTAAACTTAAGGTAATGACCAATGTCTTTTTACGACCGATGCGGTCACCGATATGGCTGAAGATAATACCGCCGAATGGACGAATAAAGAATGATAACGCAAACGATGCATAAGCGAGCATCAGTCCAACGGTCGGATCTTCATTGACAAAAAATAATTGGTTAAAGACTAATGCTGCCATTGTGCCATAGAGAAAATAATCAAACCACTCAATTGAGCTTCCCACGAGACTTGCCGTTAAAACTTTGCGTGTTTGTTTTTTATCCATTCTATTTTCCCCCTTGCGAATAAATTGAAGTGACACTTTAATTTTCCCTTTTCAACAGTCTAATTAGTTAACAATATTCTGTCAATGTATTGCGGAAATTTTATTTTCTCCTCTATGTAAGTTATGATGAGTGCAGAACATTTAGTAAAGTGGGGTTTCTGCATGTCACATGGAACAATTGGAGTTACATTAAAAAGCCTTCGCAAAGAGCGAAACATGACCTTGAAAGAGCTAGCGGAGCAAACCAACGTCTCCATCAGTTTCCTATCACAAGTCGAGCGCGGAAAATCCAGCGTGACGCTGGAATCCCTGCGAAAAATAGCAGATGCCTTGAATGTCGATCCTAGTCTTTTTTTCGCAAATGAAACCGAAAACGCCGGTTGGGCTACGCGTCTTGAACGATTTTTTTATCAGGATTTGTCACATGGTGTGAAAGAAGCTACTTTCGTACCGATGCTAGTGACCATGAAGCCAGGCGATTCGGAAGGCAATCCATTCGCCCATAGCGGCTATGAATTTTTATTCGTAGTCGACGGCGTGTTGACGGTCGAAGTAGATGGCGAACGCACCGAGCTCGCCCCACAGCAGTCAACTCTGTTCGATGCACGTAAAAAACATTATTGGTTCAACTTAACCCAACAAGATGTACGGTTTTTACTAGTATCATCCAAAACGAATTAAGGA
Source organism: Planococcus antarcticus DSM 14505 (assembly GCF_001687565.2). Classification (NCBI taxonomy): domain Bacteria; kingdom Bacillati; phylum Bacillota; class Bacilli; order Caryophanales; family Caryophanaceae; genus Planococcus; species Planococcus antarcticus. Next base: position 656,558 of record NZ_CP016534.2, on the reverse strand, counting down.
GAGTCCGTCTATGCATCCAATCAAAGATCCGCAAGTAGATGAATTTATCGAAGGGCTAGAAAGTCCGACACAGGAAATTGCAGCGCAACTGCGCACATTGGTGTTTGAAGCCTATCCGGAAATGGACGAAGGCTTTAAATGGTCCAAGCCAAGCTATGCCAAAGAAGGTCTTGTTTGTTATATGGAGACGGCCAAAAGCCACGTCAACTTCGGCTTCTACCGAGGCGCTGAACTTCGCGACGAGTCCAACTTGCTGGAGGGTGACGGCAAAAAAATGCGCCATGTGCGGCTGAACCGGACAGACGAAATCCATGCCGATGAACTCAAGCTGCTGATTTGGGATGCAGTGGAGTTAAATAGAAGATAACGAAAAGCGCAAGCGCCCGTGTAGATTCGACGGGCATAAGACAGACCAGCAGTGTGGCGCTCTTTGCCACGCAGCTGGGTTGACTTATGACCCTAGAATCTGGGCGCTTGCGCTAGACAATCAGAAAAGCGCAAAAATCACCTTTCTTAAACATAAAAAAAACGAGGCGCAATCCGCCTTGTTTTTTTTATTTCATTGCTTCAAAGGTAATGATGGAGTCTGCATTTTTCGGGTATTCACCATATTGATAGCCTGTTGAAATGGTGATGTCGCTGAACCCGACACCTTCGAGGATGGTCTTGAATTCGTCGACACCATACCAACGCATCGGATAGCGCTCAAGTTCCGCTTCGACCAGCCGGCCTTCGCGCCAGCGTTCATAGCGGCCCTGCGAAACGAAATATTGTCGAATCCAGTCAACTTCGATTTTCTTGCTTTCCACGGTCAGCGTGTCGCCATTAGCAGCCTGCCAAGTTCGAGTCGAGGTTTTCTCGAGTTCGATATCGGATGGTACATGCAAATCGACAATCAAGCGGCCTCCTGTTTCTAGATGGCTATAGAAATTCTGCAAAGCCTGAAGCGATTTTTCGCGTTCGTGGAGCAATAGGAATGTCCCCGTCGGAATGATAATTGCAGCGTACTTTGCATCGATCGAGAACGACTCCATTTTTGCATGAAATAACTTTGGTGCGAACCCCCATTTTTCACAATTGGAATGGCACACTTGGAGCATTTCCTCAGATACGTCAAAGCCGTCCACTTGAAACCCTTGTTCCAGGAGTGGCACCAGCAAACGCCCTGTTCCCGTTGCCGGCTCCAGGATTCGTCCTTTGCACGAAGCCAGCCGCTCCGAGTAATATTCGATGTCCCCAAATGAACTGCCGATCGGCTTATCGAGATTATAGACTTCCGATGACAACCTGCTGTAGTACCCTAACAATTCCTCACCCCATCTGATTTATGAAATCATCGTCAAGTTAACGATGACCGCAATGATATTCGGCACAGCGATCATGACTGCGTTTTTCATTTTTGTTACACGCTGTTGTTTTTCTCGACGTTTTTCTGAACTTGTTGTTCTTGTCGACTTGTTCTTGCCTGTTCCCAAAGCCAACACGCCCCAAATCAATGCGATGCCAGCAGTAAGTCCGCTAATGATAGAGACCAGTGACCAATCAGTTGTTAAATAAGCAACCAGCACGCCGATCAAGGCGATTATTGTTCCAATCAAAAAATATTTCATACTATTGTTCTCTCCTTTAGGTACTGTGAGTAGCTAAAATTTCCCTGCATATTAATATTATCAAATGTCACGCCTTAGAGGTAGCCGGGAGGAGTGATTTTTGTGTTCGATGTGGAAGATTTGGCTTTCTGGGTGATGGGTTGGAATTTGTACATGACAGTTCGAGATTTCTACACGACAACTGGAAGCTTCTATATGAACTTTTCGTCTCTTTACACGGCTACACGTACGCTGGATGCCACATTCCATTTATCCTCCCAAGAAACCGCAAAAGAAAGCAGTTCTCCTCTACGAACTGAGTTTCGCTACCTGACACTGCTGATCTCATTAAGCAGGCTGGTTTAAGCCCAAACTTTTAAGAACCTAAATTAACATATACCAAAAGCTGTTCGCAATCGCGTACAGCTTTCTCTAATTTCATAATTTCCGGTAACGCTTCAAGGCGAAGACGTTCAAGAAGATGAAAACCGCTGCAAAAGCAGTGAGTGCCAGCAAGTTATTCGACACATCCACTAAGCCTTCCCCTCTGTACATAATGGCTTTCAGGGCGTCGGCTGCGTAATACAAGGGCATAATGCGGCTAAGATTTTGCAGCCAATCAGCCATGCCTTCAAGTGGAATGATCCCAGCAAAAAAGATTTGTGGAATCACAACAATCGAGATAAACTGAACCATCTGAAATTCAGAAGACGCGAAAGTCGACAAGAGAATGCCAAGTGATAACGCCACCAAAGCCAGCAGCAGGTTGATAATAATAACGTGCCATACTTGGCCAATCATGACCATATCTAATACTTGAATTGAGTAGAACACAACGATGATCGTCTGGATGATAGCGAAAATACCAAAGCCAGTCAGGTAGGCCAAAACGATTTCCCATCGCCGGATTGGCGTCGCAAGCAACCGCTCCAATGTTCCCGACACCCGTTCTTTCAATAAACCAATTCCAGAAATCAAGAACACGAAAAAGAAGACGAAAAAGCCGACCAATATCGGTCCAAGAACATCAAAGAATTCTGTTTCTGCATCCCCGTAAATATATTCGGCATCAATGCTTGCGGGCGCACCCGCTCCAGCTTGCATAGCAGACACTTGTGTGACTTGCATCAACAACGCCCGTGAAGTGCTTGGGTCATCATTTTCCAATGTTAGCTGAAATCCGACTTCATCGATTTCCAGCAAACCATCCAGTTTATCCGCAATGATGATTTGATTGTCAGCTTCGTCATAGGAAACCACGTCAATCGATGCATTTCCCAAGGCAGCGATGAGCGGATCGCTTGCTCCGACAACCCCGAGCTGCGGGTTATCGTTGTCGCCGTTGAAAAAGAAATACATCAGGGTCAGCACAATCAACGGTGCAAAAAACAGCAGCGCCATCGTACGTTTATCACGAAGCAACTGCAGCATGATGCGTTGGATTAATGCCATAATTCTCATCGTGCATCCCTCCCCGCCTGCAAAAAGACACCTTCCAAGTCAGTCGCTCCATATGTCGCCTTTAATTCGCCTGGCGTCCCGGCTGCCAGAATGCCACCTTCACGGACCATAGCAATGCGGTCGCATTTTTCCGCTTCGTCCATAACATGCGTGGTCACGATGATAGTCTTGCCATGTTCCCTTTTCAAGAGCATCAATTCACTCCAAATCGACAGCCGAAGTTCCGGATCGATGCCGACGGTCGGTTCATCGAGAATCAGGATGTGCGGATCATGAACTAAAGCGATTGCCAACGACAAGCGCCGTTTCATGCCACCTGAATAAGCAGAGACTTTCTTGCCCAGCTCACCGGTCAGCTGGACCAAATCTGCCGCATAAGCGATTCGTTCCTTTAGCTTCGACTTTTTCATGTTGTACAGTGAAGCGAAAAATCTCAAGTTTTCCTTACCGGTCAATTCCGGATACAGCGCATCCGATTGCGCCATGTAGCCAATATCCTGGAGCAACGTCAGATTCGGTAATCGTTTACCGAGCACATCCACAGTACCGGCACTCGGCGAATCAATGCCCACGATCATCTTCACTAAAGTGGTTTTCCCCGACCCTGATGGACCAATCAACCCAAAAATTTCGCCACCTGCAATTTGCAGATTGACTCGATCGAGCACGGCCGTTTTCCCATAGTTTTTGTTGAGATTGTTGATGGAGATGCTAGTGTTCATGTGCATTCCCTCCAATCAAATAAAAGCCTTTTGTTACTTTGTATTCTACGCTCATTTCAAAAAAAGCAAAGCAGCGGGTCTACTGCTTTGCTTAATTTTTATTAAGGATGCGTTTATTTTTTCTGGTACTTTGGTTTTTCTTTGTGTCTAAGTTTCGGCAGCCAAATTCTAAGGTCATAAGCCACTCTGGTGTCCAGTTGCAGTGCCTAGCTCTTCGGGATGTAAGCCACTCTGGCTGTGCGGCTGAAAATATACCGCTTCGCCAGAGCGTCTTATGCCTGTCGGAGCGGTACGGCCATTTTCGCTTTTCTTTAACACCATTCCTCTGCCAACATGCCGTAAACTATGTGATCGACGTAATGATCATGCAGCCATTCGGCTTGGCGGATGGTGCCTTCTTCGGTGTAGCCGAGGCGTTCGGGGATGCTACGGCTTTTGTGGTTCTCGACTGCTGCGCGGATTTCAACTTTGTTGAGTTTGAGATCGGTTAAGGCGTAATCGGTTAAGGCTTTGGCAACGCGGGTCATGATCCCTTTGCCCTGGTATTCCTGACCAAGCCAATAGCCGATATAAGCCGTCTTGTTCGCATGGTTGATGTTATTGAAGCCGCCAATTCCGACAATTTCGCCTTTGTAGAGGATAACTGCGCCAAGGCTTTTACCTTCGACAAAATTGCTACTGCCTGCTTTAATAAAGTCTTTTGTGTCTTGCAATTCTTTTGTGAAATCCAGCCATGGCAGCCATTCTTTCAAATAATCCCGCGATGTGTCGGTCAACTCAAAAATTCGTTCCGCATCGCGCATTTCCTGAATCTTGAGCGATAGGTCTTCATCAATTTTATGTACGAACATGAAATTGCCTCCTTTTTCTCTGTAGACATATCGTAGCATAAATATCATAATTTCCCATTAATAAATTATTGCTTTATTGATTTCCAAAAACTTTCATACTCGTTGTCTGAAAAGTGTAAAATGAAAGGTATAACAGATGCGTAGATTTATTCCGGAGAGGAGCGCGAAAAGCATGGAAGCTGTCGATGTGAATTCCATGAACCTGGGGATTCCACTATACCTTTGGATGTTGCTGTTCTTGGTATTTCTGGTAATTGCGTTTATTGGATTGGTGATCTACTCCAGCCGAAAAGGGATGCCCCGCGACATTCTGCCTCCGCAAAATAAACAATCGAAGCTGCTGAAGGAACAGTATGCCAATGGCGAAATAAGCGAGGAAGAGTTTCTGAAACGCATGAAAAGCTTGGAGAAACGATCCGCAAAGAGATAAAAATTTAGATAAAGAAAGGAAGTTGAAGATAATGGGAGAATTTTTTACACCGGGCAATCAGGCACTTGGCGTAACCATCGCTGTGGGGATTATCGTTTTATTGGCTGCGATGGGTACGGTCCTATGGTTCACGCTGATTAAAGCACGCAGTCAATCAGCCAGCACTGAGCCGAGTGAAGCGAATAAAGCAGTTGAATTATTGCGACAAAGCTACGTTAGCGGAGAAATCAGCAAAGAAGAATATGATGAGCAGTTACGCGACTTAAAAGGCTCAACGGAAAACTGATGTGCAGTTTTTGTGGAGTTTTTCAATTTCTGTTTAATTGACAACTTAAAGGGAATCCAGAGGGAGAAACAACAAAATCTGAAACTGGAGGTTTTTTTGATGGCACATGAACAACATGCAGAACTGATTAAAACCTTGCACGATTGCGCAGCGGCGTGCAACCATTGTTTTGACGCGTGTTTGCAAGAAGACGACGTCAGAATGATGGCACAATGCATTCGCCTCGACCGAGAATGTGCGGACATCTGTGCATATCTGGAACACGCGGTTACCCGCAACTCGCCTTTTGTAGCTGAACTAGCACAAGCTTGTGCAACGATTTGTGAAGCGTGCGCCGCAGAATGTTCAAAACACGACCATGACCACTGCCAGAAATGTGCTGAAGCTTGTGCAAAATGCGCAGAAGCTTGCCGAAACGTAGCATAATTTTTTTGTCAAAAGCCCGACTGCTGGGAAATTCCCTGCAGCCGGGCTTTTGTGTTGGCAGGATCGATAAGTTTTCCTCATAATGAAAGAAAAGCGGAAACAGCCGTGTAGATTCGACGGGCATAAGACAGACCAACAAAGTGGCGCTCTTTGCCGCGCAGTTGGGTTGACTTATGACCCTAGAATCTGGCTGTTGGAGTCTAGACAATTAGAAAAGCGGAAACAGCCGTGTAGCAGCTGCACAAAATAACAAACTAAGATTAAATATTCTTAAGCAAACCAAAGGGGTGGATTCGAATGGCACGAACCGTATTGGTAATAGGCGCCGGCATCGGCGGATTGACAGCGGGTTCGCTGTTGGCAAAAGATGGATGGCCAGTAACACTGCTAGAAGCCTCCTCCGAACTCGGCGGTTGCGCCAGTAAATTCAAGCGTAATAAGTATTTATTCCCGGCTGGTGCAACGCTCGGTATGGGCCTTGAACCAGGTGGTATTCATGACCGTGTTTTCCGTCACCTCGGCAAACCAATGGCCATCGAACCGCTTGAACGCGTCATGGAGATGGTTCATCCAGAAGCAACGTTTGTGTTCCACAAAGACCGCGCCCGTCACGTCGACGGCATCACGGCACATTTCCCACAACACAGCAAACAGATCCGCTCGTTCTACAAAGAAATCCATCAAACCGCGGCCATTGTCCGGACCTTGATGGACCCACTCCCTGCCCTGCCTCCAGCGACGGCAAAAGAATGGACGTTCCTCACAAAATCCATACGCCCAAAACACTTCAAGCTCCTGCCTTTCTTTAACCAAACCTTGGATCAGCGACTAAAAAAGCATGGCCTCGATACATTAAAAGAATTCCGTCACATGCTGGATGGCTTGTTAATCGACAGCATGCAGACCGGCAGCGAAGATGTGGCGTATTTATTAGCTGCGGTGGCTCTTGATATTTACCATGAAGGGGCCTATTACGTTCCCGGCGGCTTGTATCGTTTTTCTGAATTGATGGGCGACAGCTTGAGAGAAAACGGTGGCGTACTGAAAAAACGGCGTACCTTGGAAAAGCTGGAACGGCAAGGCGAGCTATGGGTAGCGACCGACCATCGCGGAAATGCCTATGAAGCAACGGATGTTATCCTCAATGTGCCAATCCAGCAATTGCCGAAGATTTTGGCGCCGGAGCTGGTATCCAAACTAAAGGTTTCTTTGCGCGATGGCATTGCCGGAGAAACCTGGACGACGCTGACTTTGTATTTGGCTGTTGATTTAACCAAGCTAAAAGAACCGTTGCCGCCGTTCCGCCAAATTTCAACAGGTGTGAACCTTGCTGAAGGCGGTCATTTCTTCATGTCTTCGTCTGTTCCCGGCGACGAGTTGCGGGCTCCTGAAGGCTTTCAGACTGTGACGATCTCCACGCATTCGCGCTTACAAGAATGGGACAGCCAAGAAAAATACGAGAAGCAACGGACAGTTTTAACAGAGTGCATGCTCCAAGCCATTCAAAGGCTTATCCCGGAATTCCGCGAGGCGATCGTCCATATGGAAAGCGGAGCCCCGAAAGCCTGGGAGCGTTTTGCAGGAAGGCCGAATGGTTTGGTTGGAGGCTTCCCTCAAACCTTGGATGCTGCTTTGTTCAACTCGATTTCGCATCGTTCCGGCTTGCCGAATCTTTACGTTTGCGGCGATCACATCTTCCCAGGAGGGGGGACTATCGGAGCGGCAGCAAGTGGAATTCATGCCGCACGGTCGGTATCGGGCAAAAAATTGGTTTAGATTTTGGGGTTTCCAAATTAGAATATATGCAACCCGTATCTGATATTCGCGCTCCAGCGAAATTACGCTAGATTCAGCAAATTGCCATGTGGTTGAATGGACTCTGACCGCACTTTTCGATTGATACTGCTAGTTTGCAGTCGTTTAGCCCGAATGATGACCATTCAAAAAAATGTGCAAATTCCCAGCGCAAACTCCATACCGAGCCCCCAAAGCACGAGAGAATAACGTCGATATGCACAAAAACCGCTGCAGAAAAATTCTGCAGCGGTTTTCTAATTGATCCATTTATAACCGATTCCCCATACCGTCTGGAAATGGTCGTCGATGGGAAAGCCGGCTTGACGGATTTTTTCCCGAACATTACGAACATGTGAATCCACCGTACGACCTTCCGTTTCCGAATCAAAGCCCCATACTAATTCCAATAGGCGGTCGCGCTCGAATACTTTGTTTGGGTTTTTCATCAGCAGTCCAAGCATCGAAAACTCTTTTGGTGTCAGGCGAATCGGCTTGTGGTTGTAGCTCAACTCGAAGCGGTCTTCTTCCCATGTTAATCCTTCTATTTCTATGCGTTTTGATGGGAGGCTGCGGCGCAGGACAGCTTCCATCCGCGCCAACAATTCCTCTTCACCGAAAGGCTTTGTCATGTAATCGTCCGCGCCAAGGCGCAAACCTTTGACAATATCTTCTTGCTGCTCACGTGCCGTCAGCATAATGACGGGTATAGTGGAAAATTTGCGGATTTCACGGCATACTTCCCAACCGTCTATGTCGGGCATCATAATGTCCAGCAACACCAGATCGAAAGCTTCTTTGTTCAGCAAATCTAGTGCCTGTTTGCCGCTGCTTGCTTTTGTGCAGGCATAGTCATGTGGTCGCAAATAAAGCGCCACCAGGTCAAGCATCCGTTTTTCATCGTCTACCAGCAGTACTTTATGAATGGTCTTCACCCCTTTTCAGTCGGACAGTGACAGCCGTCCCTTTGCCGAATTGGCTGTCGATACGGATCCACCCACCATGCGACTCAACGATTTCTTTAGCGATCGCCAGGCCGAGTCCGGATCCGCCACGTTCGCGCGATCTCGACTTTTCCACTCGGTACAGCCGGTCAAAAACAAAAGGCAGCTCTTCCTCGGGTATTCCCTGCCCTTCATCACTAATGCGAATGGAAATGCCGTCCATTTCCTCCCAGCATTCCACTACCACACGGTCGCCAGCGAAAGAATGTTTGCGAGCATTGTCGAGAATGTTCAGTATCACCTGCTGAATGCGCTCAGGATCGATGGAGACATGCACGTCTTCCTTGCAGCTGATCGACAACTCAATCTGCTCCTCATCAAAGGCCGGTCTGACCAAAACTGCGACCGAATTTAATAGTTCCGCAATAAACACGTCTTGTTGTTCAATCGTGAATTGATTGCGGTCCAGCTTCGCCAAGTCGAATAAACTCCCGACCAGCACCGTCAAATGGGCCGCCTCTTCCCGGATGATGGCCATGTATTCCTCACGCTCCCGCTCTGTCGTGTCCGGCCGGTCCAATATATCGGCATAGCCTTTGATATAGGTCAGCGGCGTCCGCAATTCGTGCGAAATACTTGATAGGAATTCATTGCGGGCATTTTTCAGTCGGTCGAGATCTGTCGACAGCTTAGTGATGGCATTCGCCAATTCTCCGAGCTCGTCATTGCGGTCATTCTTCAGATCGACATGGTTGTTGCCCTGGCTCAATTGCTCGGTCGCTTCCTTCATCCGAATCAGTGGCAACGTGATAAGCCTCGACAGTAAAAGGATTGTGACAATGGTCAAAAGAGCGGTGATAAGACCAACTAAGAGAAACTGGTTTTTCAGATGGTCGATGATGCGTTCGATATTATCAGTCGGTGCAAACATGAAGACATGGCCTTCGTGTACCCCGTCAATCGTAATGGGACTATCTGTTGCGATGTAGCGCTTGTCTTTCCAATCTTCTTCAATGATTTCCCCGTCGATTGGCATGGCCTCGAAATCCGTATGCCCCAGCACCGCCAGCATTTCGGATTCCAAGGCATCCGAATTGACCAAAATCTCACCTGTGCCATCAGTAATGACGACAATAAAATCTGTTGCCGCTTCCATCATACCAACATGGGCCAGGGTCATTTCTTCGAAGCTGTCTTCTAGCACATCACTGTGCGTTTCGCCCCTAACCAATAAATTCTCCACCACTTCGTCAACGCGTTCATTGACTAGGGTGAAATAAAGTGTCGAGAACAGAAACGCTTCGATAATTATGATGAAAATAAAAAATAACAAGCCAATCTTTAAGGATAATTTATTAAACATAGGGACCTCCGCTGTTACAAAACATGTCTTCTCGTCACTTTACTTGACCCGCATTCATCATTTGTTTCCAGTTACCATCTTCAAGAACATAGACGTGTCCTGCTGCTGTGTAAATGGCGAGCTCATTCGTATTGGACGGATTTTGCGCGATGTATACAATGCCATCTTCAGGCAAGTCAGGCAATTCAAGCGCCTGCTGCTCGCCATTTTTCCAAGTATACTTGATGAGCTCTGCTTGTGTGCCGTAAGTTGCAAAATATAGCGATTCTTCACTGAAAAACGCAGCAGTTCCGTAACTCCCATCTTCTGTCAGCAGCGTAAAACGGTCACCTCCGTCTTCTGACAGAAAAATCCCTTCTGTCGTCGCTGCAGCAATCAATTGTGAATCACTTGGGTGCATCGCAAAAGAAGAAATGTCACCTTCTAATCCCGATCCCTCGACTTGTTGCCACTCTTCACCTTCGTCTTCACTGCGGAAATACCCGGGTCCCATCCGTGAATTTTCCTGAGGATTCATGACAAACATGTGGTGGCTGCGGTAGCCGACCGCCATGCCATGAAAATCAGTTTCCCCCTCAAATCCCATATGGTCCAGCGAACGTCCGCCGTCTGTGCTGCGCTGTATCCCGATCGGATTTTGCATCATGGAGCCCGGTCCTGGGTGTCCTGACGTATAAAAACCGTCATCGACCGCGTTAAAACCCATATAATCATGAGAGTTGTCAGTTGTCTCCAGCCACTCTCCGTTGCGGTATATCTTCAGGCCTTCGTGTGATGCAAAATATAATCCTTCCTCATTTTCGATATAGTTCATCCCATGAACATGATCTATCCGGCCATCGAACGCCACTTCAAATTCCTCTGTGGTTTCGACGTCTTGGCTTGTTTCATTCGTTTCAGGTGCTTCAGTGGTTGTTGTCGATTCTGTGACTGACGTTTCTGGTTCTTCGTTCTCTGCGCATCCTGCCATCAGCAAAACCGTCGCCAACGGAGCCAACATCCATTTTCGATTCATTCTATTCGTCCTCCAATTGTTTAATTTTACTTATTATACAAGAAAAGTTTTGATTTTGTGTGCAGATTCTGCACAGCATTTGCATATTTTTTGGGTACAGTGTAGAAACTAAGCTAATGAAAGAGGGATTCTAATGACCAAACACAAATTTATGCTAATGACGATGTCAGCTCTAACTGCAATTACACTGGCAGCCTGCGGTGATACGGAAGAAGATGCCATGAACCCGGCAGATCCTGACAGCCAGGTCGAGATGAACGAAGAAATGGACGAAAACATGGATGGGGAAATGGAAGAAGACATGGGCCATGAAGGCATGGATCACTCTAGCTCCGGTGAAGTGCCGGAAGGACTGGCGGAAGCTGAAAGCCCAACATTCGAGGTCGGCAGCCAGGCCATCATGAGCGCTGAACACATGTCGGGCATGGACGGTGCTGAAGCAACTATCGCCGGCGCCTACGACACAACCGTTTACGCCTTAAGCTTTACCCCCACTACTGGCGGCGAACCGATCGAAAATCACAAATGGGTGATCCACGAGGAATTAGAAGATGCTGGCGACGCACCGCTAGTAGCTGGTGATGAAGCGGTGATTGCTACAGATCATATGGAAGGCATGGAAGGCGCCACAGCGACCATCGATTCTGCGGAAGAAACTACCGTCTACATGGTCGACTTCACCACTACGGATAGCGGCGAAGAAGTCACTAACCATAAATGGGTAACCGAAAGCGAATTATCTGCCGAATAAATGAAAAAATCCCCTGCGTTTTTGCGCAGGGGATTTTTTTAAGACTTTGAGTGGGAAGCACACTTGCATTTGTTTATGTTTATTGTGCGTCCATGCTTGCTTACGCTCGCTCGACGCAAAACACGCTCGTCCCCGAAAACTTACGCTCGCTCAGCGCAAAACACGCTCGCCCACGAAAACTTACGCTCGCTCAGCGCAAAATACGCTCGTCCCCGAACACTTACGCTCGCTCGACGCAAATACGCTCGTCCCCAAACACTTACGCTCGCTCGACGAAAACACGCTCGTCCCCAAACACTTACGCTCGCTCGACGCAAAATACGCTCGCCCCTGAACACTTACGCTCGCTCGACAAAAACACGCTCGTCCCCAAACACTTACGCTCGCTCGACGCAAATACGCTCGCCCCTGAACACTTACGCTCGCTCGACAAAAACACGCTCGTCCCCAAACACTTACGCTCGCTCGACGCAAATACGCTCGTCCCCAAACACTTACGCTCGCTCGACGCAAAATACGCTCGTCCCTGAACACTTACGCTCGCTCGACGCAAAATACGCTCATCCTCGAAAACTTACGCTCGCTCGACGAAAACATACACCCAACCATAGTTACACAAAAAAAGCACGGCAGAAAACCTCTGCCGTGCACTCAGACCTTCAAGACAACAGCGAAATCCGGTTGCTATACTTGTCGATCAGCATGCTATTATGTGTGTCTGCTCCATCGATATTGCCACTCAGGAATATCGGCGGCGCAAAGCCGGCATCCGCCATTTCTTTGATCGCTTCTGCAAAAATGGCGTTCAAAATTGTTGCGCCAACAACAGTGGATGTCGGACCGAATGGAACATCGACGCTGGCATATGCTAGGATTGCGTCGCCTGAAACCGAATGGTTATCGATGACCAGATCAACTGAGTTGAACAAGTGCTTACCTGTTTTATGGCGCGAAGGCTGGCTGTTGGAATACTCCAGCGACGTAATTCCGATAACGAACGCCCCTTTTTCACGTGCCGTCAAGGCGACATCCACTGGCACCGGGTTGCGGCCAGAAGTGGAGATGACAAAGACCACATCGTCCGCACGGAAATCCTGTTCCTTCAGGAAACTTGCTGCGTAATCATTTTGCCGCTCCCGCTGTGATGACTGGACCGCACCTTTATGCAACATGAGCGGTTCCACAAAAATCGGTTTAATGGGCACCAATCCGCCGGCGCGGTAGAACACTTCCTCTGTCAAAATATGTGAATGGCCGCAGCCGAACAATTGGATGATGCCGCCCGCTTGAATCGTGGCTGCCACTTTTTTAGCCGCCCCAAGCAGCGCTTGCTTTTCATTTTTCTCCACAAGCTCAAGGCGTTCTTGTACCTGTTTGAAATAACTGCTTAGCATTTTGACTCAACTCCAGATCAACTGTTTACGCTTCTCCAAGCCCTTCGGCCACAATCAATTCGTCGACTTTGGCCATCAACGATTCTTCGTCGCTGCCGTCAGCAGTAATTTTGACAGTATTGCCTTTTGAAACGCCGAGTGACATGACGCCCATGATGGATTTCAAGTTGACTTCTCTTTCTTTGTACAGCATTTTCACGTCTGCAGAAAACGGTGATACTGCTCCTACTAATTTTGATGCTGGGCGTGCGTGTAGTCCTTCGTCGCTGGTGATGGTGTACGTTTTTTCAATCATATCCATTTCTCCTTTTGATTATCTCTGAATATCGGTTATAAATTTGTAGCGGTCGGCTCTGTACGTGCTGCGAACTACCTCGAATGGCAAATCGCCATCCAGATAGCTGATGCGTTCAATCATTAAGATGGCCGCTGGCGATTGGATCTGCAGCAGTTCGGCATCTTCCTTCTTCAATAGTCCCGCTTCCATCCGCTGGGTGGCGTGACTAATCTTCAGCTGCTGATCTTCTTCAATCATTGCATAGAGAGATCCATGCAACAAATCGCGATGCAGGCCAGGGAAACGTTCGACAGGCAGATAAGTTCGTTCGATAGCCATCGTTTTTTCATCGGCAAAGCGGATGCGTTCGATGAAATATACCTTATCTCCATCAGCCAGCTGCAAATCAGCTGCAATGTCAGCATCTGGATCCCGGACTTCAAAGACAATCACCTTATTGCTCGGCGTCATGCCACGCGCTAGCATATCTTCTGTAAAGCTGGTCAAGCCATTCAGCGGTTGCTCGACTTTTGGCGATGCCACGAATGTGCCGCGTCCTTTTTCCCGGTACAACAGACCGTCGTTGACCAGATTGGTGATAGACTGGCGCACCGTCATCCGACTGACGCTGAAACGCTCGGTCAGTTCGCGTTCTGAGGGGATCGCTGTACCTATTGGAAAGTCGCCTTGCTGAATTTGCTGCTTCAACTGTTCTTCTATTTGAATATAAATCGGAATCGGCGATTGTTTGTCCAGCACAGCGTTCACTCCTCTTCTGCCGCAGCTAGGCTATAGGCATCGCTGTCTACAATCAGTGTAACATGATTGTGTTTCCATAAAAATGAAGCAGGAAAATCTTTGCTGGTGTGACCTTCCAAAAACCGCTTTACTGCCTGCGCTTTCTTTTTACCGGAAGCCAACACTAGGATTTGTTCGCTTTTTAGAATTGACTGGATCCCCATCGTGATGGCGTGTGTCGGCACACTGTCGCGATCACTGAAAAATCTGGCATTGCTGCTGCGCGTCGATGCTTCGAGCTTCACGCAATGGGTCAGGCTTGTCTCCAGCGTCCCTGGTTCGTTAAAACCGATATGGCCATTCGTCCCCATGCCGAGCATTTGCAGATGAGGTGGTCCGATTTTATCGATCAGCGCTTCGTACCGTTGGCATTCCGCTTCCACTGGTAAAGATTTGCCGCTTGGAATATGAGTATTTTCTAGTGAGATATCGATATGCCCCAATAGTTTTTCATTCATGAAATGACGGTAGCTGTTCGGATGGTCGCCCGACAGTCCTTGGTATTCATCTAAATTGATGGTTTGGACATGCCGATAGGAAATGCCGCGCTCGCTGACTCCTTGAATTAGTTGTTCATAGAGGCCGAGCGGTGTTGAGCCCGTTGCGAGCCCCAGCACCGAATGGGGGTTGTCCAGAATTTGCTGTTCCACCAATTGCGCCGCCTTGCTACTCATCTCTTTGTAGTTTTCGACCCGTATCAGTTTCATGACAGCCACTCCTTCGTATAAGCAATCGTACCTCTGCATATGGTCATTTGGACATTGAAGCTGTCGTCAAGAATCGCCACATCAGCGTCCGCACCAGCCTTCAGCTTGCCTTTATTCGCAAGGGCAAACTCTTTTGCCGCATTGGCGGAAGTCATTGCGACCAGCTCGTTCAAGCTGCAGCCGGTGATCGACTGAACATTCCTGACCGCTGTTTCCATCGTCAGGATGCTGCCGGCCAATGTGCCGTCGGCAAGCCGCGCATCTTTTTTGGTGACTTGTACATCCTGTCCACCCAAATCATAAACACCGGGCGGCAGACCTTTCGCGCGCATGGCGTCAGTGATCAAGATGAGCCTCTCTGCTCCTTTTTCACGGAAAGCCAGTTTGACTGAAGTCGGATGGCTGTGAATAAAATCAGCAATCACTTCTACCGTTAAGCCGTCTTCCATCAAAGCTCCACCCACCACGCCGGGATTGCGGTGATGGAACGGGCTCATCTGGTTGTAAAGATGGGTCACATGGCTTGCGCCTGAACGGACCGCCGTCTGCACTTCCTCCAAGGTAGCGTCCGAATGACCGATAGACGCTATCACGCCATCGTCCGCCAGCCTTTTGATGAACACCATGCCATTTTTTGTTTCCGGAGCAAGAGTCACCAGCCGGATTTGGTTGCCACTGAGCTTTTGCCATTTGCGGAATAAGGGATAAGATGCTTCTGCAATGTGCTCAATCGGCTGTGCCCCTGCCCGTTTATCGGAAATGAACGGCCCTTCCAAGTGGACGCCCAACATTTCAGCCTGCCCTTCCTGTGACGTGAATTCACGGATATTTTGCAGTGCAGCTGAAATCGCGTTGTCCGACTGCGTCATCGTTGTCGCTAGAAAACTGGTCGTACCTTCTTTCGGCAACGCACTGGCTAAGCCATTTAATGCTGCTGATGTTGCGTCCATGGCATCGTGCCCGGCAGCACCGTGTGTATGGATGTCAATAAATCCAGGAAACGCCGTCCAATTTTTACCGGTTGCATCTATATGAATATCCGCCTGGGCATCCATCTTTTTAGCGACACGGCTTATTTTTCCATCTTCCACGAGGATGTCCCCCACGAAACTTTCTTCTATAGCATCCGCAATGGTGATGCCTGACACCAATATACTTTTCTTCATCTTGACCACTCCACTCCTTGCGAAAAACCAGGAAAATCGCGGTGGATGTCCCTGGTTTTCCGTCTCGTATTATTCGACTTTCAAGATCGAAGCTGCTCCTTGTTCTTGGAAACCATTTTTCATAACAGTAACTTTTTGTTCGGTTAAGTTCGTAAAAATAATCGGTGTTGCAACAGAAGGTGCATTGGCTTTCAAGAATTCCAAATCGAGCTTCAACAAAGCGTCTCCGCGTTGTACCAGCTGTCCTTGCTCTACCAATGTTTCGAAACCTTCACCTTTCAGTTTAACTGTATCCAATCCAACATGAATTAGAATTTCAATTCCTGTATCCGTTTCGATGCCAATTGCGTGCTTTGTTGGGAAAACGCTGACTACACGCCCATCAACTGGCGAATGGAGAATATTTCCAGACGGGATAATCGCAAAGCCTTGCCCCATCATGCCTTTCGCGAATACATCATCCGGTACTTCTGATAGTGGAATAATTTCTCCTTGAATCGGCATTTCAAAATCTTTAGCGATGACTCGTTTCATTGCTGGTTCTTCAGTCGTTTCGTTTTCCACAACAGCCTTTTTCGAACTATCTGAAGGAACTGGATTGCCATTTGCTACGCGAGGCTTCATTGCATCCCCTAGGAATTCAACAGCCGTTCCGATTACCACTTGAACATTTGTTTTATTGATTTTCATGACGCCCATCGCACCGTGGCGTTTCAAATCTTTTTCATTTACTAAATCAGAATCTTTAACTGTCATACGTAGACGTGTCGTACAATAGTCGACTGCGACAATATTATCGACGCCACCAAGTCCTTCAATTGTATGGTAGGCTCTAACATCAACTGCATTATTGCTTGAACTTGCATTTTCTGCACCGTCGTCGTCTTCGTCTTCACGACCAGGCGTTTTCAAATCCAACTTGATGATTAGGAAGTAGAAGACGATAAAGTAAATAACGCCGACAACTAATCCCATTACCAGCAGCATCAGCGGATTCTTCGCCAATCCATAATTCAACACATAGTCAATCGCTCCGGCAGAAAAACCAAAACCGTGATGGATATCCAACGCATAAGCAACCATCATCGAAGCACCAGTTAACAGCGCATGGACTACATATAAAATAGGTGACAAGAACATAAATGAGAACTCAATCGGTTCTGTGATCCCTGTCAAAAACGAAGTAAAAGCAATACTGAAGAGCATTCCGCCAACAATAGCTTTGCGTTCTCTTTTAGCAGTCGCGTACATTGCCAGACACGCTGCTGGCAGACCGAACATCATAATCGGGAAGAAACCGGACAGGAATGGTCCCGCAGTTGGATCACCTTTTAGGAAACGGTTGATTTCCCCGCGCACTACTTCTCCAGATGGGGATGTGAAGGTACCAAAATCAAACCAAACAACTGTGTTGATTACGTGATGCAAACCAGTTGGCAGCAATAGGCGGTTTAAGAAACCATAAGCGCCTACGCCAAACATCCCCGCATTTAAAATCCACTCACCTGCACTATCAATACCTTCTTGAATTGGAGGCCAAGCATAACCGAGTAAACCTGCTAAAATTGTCATGGTTGCCGCGGTGATAATCGGCACAAATCGCCGGCCCCCGAAAAAAGCGAGCCATTGTGGGAATTTTACATTATAAAATTTATTGTATAAAAGCCCCCCGACAATACCGGATAAAATACCGGCAAAGACGCCCATATCGATCGATTCGTTGATTGTTACGATTGCCGAAGTCAATACGAGATAGGCAATGGCACCGGCCAACGCTGCTCCCCCGTTGCCATCATGGGCAAGGCCCATCGCAATCCCGATGGCAAAGATGATTGCCAGGTTGTCGATAATCCCTGCGCCGGCAGCTGACATGAACGGAATGTCGAAAACATCATCCTGACCCAAGCGCAGCAGCAAAGCAGCCGCTGGCAATGTAGCGATTGGGAACATCAACGATTTCCCTATTTTCTGAAGAAAACTGAACATAAAATTTCCACCCCTTTAATATATTCTTAATTTTCACTATAGCCACTATCGGTATAGTTGTCTATACCAATTTAAGAAACTAAAGAAATAAAGTAAGCGGTTACTTTACATTTTTTATTTCTGCCTTTTTATTCAGAACTTCTACCAGCCTTAAAAGCATACATAAAATTGATAAATAATTCTTTCCTCTATTTTTATCGTTAAGAGTCAGATTTAACCCACTTTAACGGGTAGTAAGACCCGCACTTATTGACATTCCTCTTTATTTCAACCTCCTCGCACTTCAGCTCTGCCTTTTATTTATTCTACCAAAAAACCGGACAGCAAAGGTTCTGCTGTCCGGTTGGTGTGAGTCGATTACGTGGCCGCGGTGGCCGCATTTTCTTTTTTACTTTTCATAAAATTGATGACGAAAATACCGAGCACAATGGTCAAACCGATAATATCCGTCAAGGTTTCCGGAACAATCAGCAGCAAAGCTCCCGCCCCGAGAACGATTCGGAACAACAGATTGAGCCTGGTCTGGAAATAGCCCTCTGCAGCAGCACTTAATCCGATGATGCCGATAATGGCGGTAATGGTGATCGTCATGATCTCCCATATCGGCGGCAGGGCGAACTCGGTGGCATTAACTGCAATATCAGTCGTATCGATCATTAGCATCGCTGGATTGTAGACAAACAGATACGGGATAATGAAACCCGCTATTGAGAGGCGCAAGGCGTTCAAGCCAGTCCTCATCGGATCGCCTCCGGATATTCCGGCTCCGGCAAACGCAGCGAGCGCGACCGGCGGCGTTATATTGGCAAAAATCCCAAAATAAAATACAAACAGATGCGCGACCAGCACCGGGATGCCGAATTCAGCAAGTGCTGGCGCTGTCATTGTCGCAGTAATAATATAAGCCGGGATGGACGGCAAGCCCATTCCCAGAACAATCGATGCCAGCATCGTCAGGAACAAAGTCCAGAAAAGCGATCCTGCGCCGAAGCTTGTAATCGCTGAAGTCATGACAGTACCAAAGCTTGTCAGGCTGACCACACCAATGATGATGCCAACGACTGCACAGGCGATCATGACAGACAAGGATTGCCGCGCACCATTTTCCAATGCTTCCAGAATATCCTTGAAGCCCATGCGTGTCGATTTTCTGAATCCTGCCACGACTACGGTCAGGACGATGGTATAGAATGCTGCATAGGCGATCGGCATGCCGGTATAAAGCATGAAAACCAGGCCGACAATCGGCAGCAGCAAATGGCCTTTTTCTTTCAGCACTTCTTTAGTTCTTGGCAAATCCGCTTTCGGAATGCCTTTCAGACTTTCTTTGCCGGCACGAAAATGCACCTGCATAATGACACCCAAGAAATACAACACAGCCGGTAGTAACGCCGCAAGTGCTATCGTACCGTAAGCAATTCCTGTCGTTTCCGCCATGATGAACGCGCTCGCCCCCATGATTGGCGGCAGGATTTGCCCACCCACGGAGGCACTCGCTTCTACGGCGCCGGCAAAGTTTTTATTGTAGCCAATTTTCTTCATCAAAGGAATCGTGAAGGCGCCAGTTCCTACAACATTGGCAATCGCCGAACCGTTGATGCTGCCCATGAATCCGCTGGAAATGACCGCCACTTTGGCAGGTCCCCCCTGCTTGCTACCTGCTAAGGCCATGGCCAGGTCATTGAATAATTGGCCCATCCCCGATTTGGCCAGAAACGCACCGAACAAGATGAACAGAAAGATGAACTGCAAAGAAGCCGAAATGGCCGTCGAATAAAGCCCTTCAGTCTTCAGATACAGCTGGCCGAAAATGTCGCCAAGATCGAATGGCCGTGTCATCAGCATATCCGGCATCCAGACAAAATGGCTGATGAATGGATAAGTTAAAAACACCAAAGCCAGAATCGGCAGGATGATGCCGGTTACGCGTCTTGCCGCTTCAAGTACCAGGACAACCGTCAGAATGGCGAAAATAATATCTAATGTATTCGGAATCCCGCCGCGGGTTGTCATGATGTCATTGTATTCATACATTAAGTATCCCGCTGTCCCCAAACTGAAAACAAACAAAATCCAGTCATAGAAAGGAATTTTCATGCGATTCTGTTTCTTGAATGTCGGATAGACAAGGAAAATCAGGCCCATCCCAACTGCCACGTGGATGGAGCGTGCCTGAAGGGCAGGAAGCGGATTGAAAGTTACATATAGATGGAAGACCGAATAGGCGATGGCAATCGCTGCAATCAAAAATACCAATTTCCGGCTTTTCAATTTGCGGACTTTGGCATCCGTATCGTATTTCTCCAGCACTTCCTGGCTGACGTTTTTGTCTTCTTCATGGCCTGAGACGCTTTCAACGTCCAAGTCCCGGTTGTCTTTTGTCATAGCTTGTTCCTCCTTGCATAATCCCAAAGATGAATAAATTCAATCTTGATTGTAACTAGCTCATAATCTTCCGTATATTCATATAATGGAATTTCTTCCTCAGCTGTTATGATGGTCGTTTGCGCATTTTCAGATACCGTCAAGTTCATTTCAGTAAAGAGGCGTCCGATTTTCATATGGACATAACCATCTTCTGAAGAAATGATTTCCCCATCAGAAGGGACTCCCGCTCCGTAGGTTTTAAACTTCGTTTCCGTCAGCAGCAGGCTGTCACCATCCCGTTCATAAAATTCCAGCCATTCTTCTTTTTCGACTGAATGGATCCACTGCAGAGTGAATTCTTTTTCCTTCAAATAATAGCGTTCTTCCCCGAAATCGAATTGCACAACCGGGATCCGCCATAGCAGGAAAAAAAGGAGCACAATCACATATGCTCCTCCTGCCAAAACCTTATTGTTCATCGTAGTAACGCTGTGCCCCCGGATGCAATGGTGCTACTAAGCCTTCCTGAGCAGCTTCTAAGCTGATATCAGCGGCTGCTTGGTGGGAATTCTCCAAGGTATCCAGATTTTCAAAGAAGGTTTTTGTTAATTTGTAAACATCGTCTTCGCTCATATCCGAGTCGACTACCAAGGCGTTCATGATGGCCGCAGTTGGAATGGCTTCTTCATTGCCATAAGTGCCGGCAGGAATTTCGAGTGCGATGAAATAGGATTGATCTTCCGCCACTCGCTCAACGTCTTCCGGTGCGATAGAAACCATACGAATATCCAGTGTCTCAGATAATTCCAGCAGCGATGCATTCGGCAGACCGCTTGTCAGGAAGGCTGCGTCAATCTGTCCGGCACGCAGGCCATCAGCCGCTTCCGCGTAGCCCAGGTAATCTACATCAATGTCATCATATGTGATGCCGTATCCTTCAAGCAGCGTACGGGCATTCACCTCTACTCCGGAGTTCTGGTCACCTACTGCGATTCGCTTGCCGCGCAGGTCTTCAAAGGTTTCAATTCCTGAATCCGCGGTTGTAACGATTTGAACATAGTTTGGATACAAAGCAGCGATTTGGCTAATTTTATCTGTCGGCTCTGTAAAGCCTTCAGTACCTTCAACTGCCTGGCTGACAACATCGCTCATGGTGAAGGCCATTTCAATCTTGTCTTCTTTGATCAGATTGACGTTTTCCACTGATGCTCCGGTTGTTTGAGTTCTTGAATTGACACCGTATTCCGTGCTATAAGTTTCAGCCAGTGTCGAGCCGATAATGTTATAGGGACCTGATGCGCCACCGGTAGCAATGGTGACAATATTCGCTTCCAATCCTGCAGCTTCTTCCCCGCCGCCTTCTTCCGGATCCGCTGTCACATTGTCTTCTCCACAAGCTGCTAGGGCCATACTGCCAGCAACCATCAAAGAGAAAGCGCTTGCTTTCATTTTTTTCATCTTTCTACCCCCTAGGTTTTTTCTCATTATACCGAAAATATACACTGATTAATAGGTAATATTCATTTTTTTCTGATTTAACAAACTTTTTATGAGCATTTATGCATAACTTCAACTACTTAGACGAGTGAATCATTGATTCTCTACCCCTGAATAATTTTGTTGACAGCTTCACGAAACAAGCATAGAGTAGGCTCATATTTTATTTCAATAGGATGAGGAAGTGTCTTGCATGCGTTCCTGGAAAAAAAAGCGGATAACCATTTCTCCGCCATTGCTAATTTCCGGAAGTTTTCTGTTTTTGATTATGGTAGGCACAATTTTATTGAAGCTACCGTTCGCGACCACTCGTCCGATTTCTTGGACCGATGCCTTATTCACCGCCACATCCGCTACTACGGTAACGGGACTCAGCGTCTTTGATCCAGGCACCGTCCTTACCGGCTTTGGTGAATTGGTTCTACTGGTGCTGATTCAATGCGGCGGCATCGGCTTGATGACTTTTGCTGTGGCCATTCTTATTCTGTTCCGCAAGAAAGTCGGCCTTCAAAACCGAATTTACCTGCAGGAATCGCTCACGCAAAATACGGTCGGCGGCATCGTTAGGCTCGTCAAATTGATTCTGACATTCGCTTTGACGGTGGAAGCAGTCTCCGCTGTCCTGCTGACCATTTACTGGATACCGGAGTTTGGCTTTAAAGATGCACTCAATTTCAGCATCTTCCATGTCATTTCTGCTTTCAATAATGCTGGATTCTCTTTATTTCCTGATAATATGATCAGCTTTGCCGGAGATCCGCTGGTCACTGTATTGATATCCTCACTATTTATCATTGGTGGCATCGGATTCACCGTCGTCATGGATGTCTCGCAAAAGAAATCGTTTCATCGATGGGCATTGCACACAAAGCTGATGGTTGGCGGGACCTTGATTTTAAATATTGTTGCCATGATCGTGATTTTCGCTTTAGAATACGGCAATCCGGGTACACTAGGCACGATGTCTCTGTATGATAAATTATTAACTTCTTATTTTAGTGCCGTGACGCCGCGAACCGCTGGATTCAATATGCTGGATTACGGCGAGCTTGAAGATCCGACTTTGTTATTCACGATGCTGTTGATGTTCATTGGCGGCGGCAGCGCTTCGACAGCTTCCGGCATCAAACTGACGACTTTCATCGTTGTCATCCTGGCAACTGTTTCTTTTTTGCGGTCACGGCGAGAACCCGAAATTTTTGGTCGTTCTATCCGTCTTGAGACGGTAATCCGCTCACTTGCCATCACGACCATCAGCGTATTGCTAGTTGTCTTCTTGCTGTTCCTATTGACCGTAACAGAAAAAACCCCATTCCTACCGCTGGCATTTGAAGTGGTGTCAGCGTTCGGGACCGTCGGCTTGTCCATGGGCATTACCGCCGATCTCAGCGACCTCGGTGAAGTCCTGCTAAGCTTAGTGATGTTCACAGGCCGCATTGGACCACTGACTTTGTTCTTTATCTTAATGAAGCCACGCAAGGAAAATTATCGCTATCCGTATGATCCGGTATTCACCGGTTGAATACAAAAAAACGCAGCTCCAAGTAGTTCAGGAGCTGCGTTTTTGTATTCAATCTATTAAATGCTATCCCACAAGTTTCGAAAAATAAAATGGGTGGAGAAATTTTTTTGATTTTTCTCCACCCATTTTTTCTACAATTTGAGAACAGGCTGATTGGAATGGTGGCGGCCAAGATGTGCTCTTGCACCGCTGCGCTAGCTTCGACGCAATGGAAATTAGCCTGTCTTTCTGAGAACGGGGAAAGGGCTGTTACCAAAAGTCATTTTTTATGGCCTTTTGGAGCAGCTTCTTAAAAATTATCAGATCAACTTTCTGCGACTTTAATCATTCCGTATGAAGTGATCAAGTTCCACATGTTTTGCGGAATATCCAATTTACCGACCATTTGTTGTGTAATCGCCGGATGAATTTCTTGTTCTTTTCCTTGTCTTACTTTATCCGTCCATTCAGGGTCAATCAGCGCTTGACGTCCGATTACCACAATATCAGCACCTTCTGCCAAAGCCGTTACCGCGTCTTCTGGTGTTTTAATACTGCCGACTGCGACAAACGTGATGCGGCCGTTGATTTGATCCGCTAAGATGCGCACAATGCTGTCGCCTTGCTCTGCGCCTTTTGGTGCTTTTTTGAATTCGAACAATGAAACGTGAAGATAATGGATGCCACCTTGAATCAGTTTCTCTACTAATATTTTTGTTTCTTCTATTGTATAGCCAACTGATGTTTCATTGTTTTCTTCTGGTGATAAGCGGTAACCAACGATAAATTGCTCATTTGCGTATTTCGCAACGGTGTCTTGCACTTTTTTCAATACCGCAAGTGGGAACTTCAAGCGATTTTCTAGGCTACCTCCCCACTGATCTTCACGTAGGTTCGTAACTGAAGAAACAAACTGCTGAATCAAATACGTGTTGGCACCATGAATTTCAACACCATCAAATCCTGCTTCAATGGCTCTTCTAGTTGTTTCGCCGAAGTCTTCGATGATGGCTTCGATTTCTTGGTTCGTTAATTCACGAGGTATCGGTTTTTCTGGTCCAGCTGGAACAGCGCTTGGAGCTACGGTTTCATTTGCCTTGATCAACGCAGGCTGTCCTTGACGGCCACCGTGTTGAATTTGCAAAATCGCTTTGCTCCCTTTTGCTTTCATTTCTTTTGCCATTTGAGTCAGGCGGGGAATGGCATTGTCGTCAAAACCGATAAACTGGTTTGGAAATGCAAGACCGTTTTCTGAAACCGCGATGCATGCAGAGATATACAGGCTGCCAAGGCCCGCGCGTCGGTTGTAATACATCAATTCTTCATCTGAAACGGTGCCGTCTTCATTTCCTGAATACGTCGTCATGGGCGCAACACCAAGACGATCCTTCAACACGGTGCCATTTGGCAAAGTGATTTCTTTAAATAACTCTTTATATAATGGATTCACTAGACTTCCTCTTTTCTGCAAAATGTTCTCTTCCGAAAGGCTTCGGAATTTCAAAATAGCATATGAATTTTAAGGAATCAAGAATACGCGCTCGCCCTCTTTTTTCAGTACATTATTTTTGACCACCCCCGATTCAAGTGGTACGCTTTTCATCGAATTCGTATACGTGAGGAGGAATTTTCCATGACAACTAAACAACATAAAGAAATTCATTTGGCAAATCGCCCTGAAGGCATGCCAACCAATGATGATTTTAATTTTGTCGAAAAAGAAATTCCGACACCCGCTGAAAATGAAGTGTTATTAAAAACGCTTTATCTTTCAGTCGACCCATACATGCGCGGCCGGATGAGAGACGTCAAATCATATATTCCACCATTTGAACTAAACCAAGCATTAGTCGGCGGTGTTTTAGCTGAAGTCGTTGAATCGAACTCGGATTTATTTGAAAAAGGCGATATCGTCAGCAGCAATCTTAGCTGGTCGGAGTACAATGTTGCGGATGCTGCCAAGCTTCAAAAAGTTGATCCAACTGCAGCACCAATCACAGCACATCTGAGTGTTCTTGGATTGACTGGGCTCACTGCTTATTTCGGATTGCTCGACATTGCCAAGCCACAAGCTGGTGAAACAATCGTTGTTTCAGGTGCAGCAGGTGCAGTCGGCTCGATTGTGGGCCAACTCGCTAAAATCAAAGGAGCTCGCGTTGTTGGCATCGCCGGTTCTGATGAAAAAATCGATTACTTGATCAATGAACTTGGTTTCGATGCAGCAGTTAATTACAAAAAAGACAGCTTCAAAGAAGACTTGATTGCCGCTCTTCCAAATGGCGTCGATGTTTACTTTGATAATGTCGGTGGCGACATTTCCGATGCAGTCATGAAAGAATTAAACAAGCACGCGCGTGTTACAGTATGCGGTGCGATTTCTTCATATAATTCTGTAGATGGCGACATCGGACCACGCATTCAAGGACAATTTATCAAAACAAGCGCGATGATGAAGGGCTTCACACTCGGCGATTACGCAAAAGATTTACCAACAGGTGTTGCGGCACTAACGCAATGGCTACAAGAAGGAAAATTAAAATACGACGAAACAATTGTCGAAGGCTTTGAAAATACGCCGGAAGCTTTCCTCGGTCTTTTTAAAGGAACAAATCTCGGCAAACAATTAGTAAAAGTAGCAGATCCTGCGTTCGCAAAGCTATAAAACGATAAAAAATCGCATCCTCATTGCTGGAGGATGCGATTTTTCCCATTTAATTGGATATACTTTCTGTTTCGGGTAAAATACTTTCCATTTATGAGCAAATACTTTCCATTTCACAAAAAATACTTTCTAAAAACGCTACAATACTTTCCAAACCCGAAAATCCCCTTACAATTTCCTCGTGAACCGCAAGAGCAGCCGTAGAAGATACAGCCCAATCTCCAATATGCTGATGAAGAAATTAAACACATCAGATATCCACCAGCGATCTTTCTTTTCCTTCGCTTTCGTTTTGATTGTCATCTACCATCTCTGCCTCTTCTGCTTTTTTTACGTTATACGCAGCAGCAACGGAAATGGTTTCATTTTCCAGGAAGATTAAATGCATTTGCCAATAACCGCAGCTCATCCATGCGGTTATCCGCTCCAGAAATATTCGGGATGATGGTGATTTCATCTGTAGCGCATTGTTCCGCAATGGCTTCGATCTGCTCTTTCACCTGTTTGGCGGTACCGATCAGCATCCGCTGCCGATTGCGCTCCACCTTTTCCTGCTCGCTGTCGCTGAAGCCCCGCTTTTTTGCCGTTTCGACGGACGGGTAATAAGGAGGCTGTGAATCAGACTCAATAAACAGCAGCCACAGATCGAATGCCTTCGCTAGCTCCTCGGCTTTTTCCGCCGTTTCAGCGACGACCGCAAAGACTGCGATGATCACATTCGGCACCTGCACAAACTGTGATGGCTGGAATTCCCTTCGGTACACGTCTACCACTTCTACAGTTTGCTGCGACGGCTTGGCGAAATGGGCAAAGGCATAGCCCATCCCTCTTTCAGCAGCAAGCTGTGCGCTTCCTTGCCCTGTGCCAAGCAGCCATAACTCAGGCGCTGTCTCAATGACTGGCATAGCCTGCAGTGACTGAAAGCGGTGCTCGTTGTCCGTGTCATCAGCAAAATACTTCCCGAGATCCGTCAATTGCTGCTCATAGGGCAACCGTTTCGTTTTGCTTTCATTCAACGCCTCATTGACGACCCGGTAGCTGCGGGAACGGCCGATACCGAGATCGATGCGGCCGGGATACAGCGCTTCTAGCATGCGGAAATTTTCCGCAACTTTGTAGGCGCTGTAATGCGGCAGCATGACACCTCCCGAACCAATGCGGATGGTCTCGGTGGACGCCGCCAAATGCATCATCAGCATTTCGGGCGTGCTGCCGGCAACCGAACTCACCTGATGATGCTCGGCTACCCAAAAACGTTTAAAACCGAGCCGTTCTGCCAGCTGAGCGAGCTCCGTCGTCTGTTTTAGGGCCATTGCTGCGGTCTCACCTTCGTCGATTGGCGAATAATCCAGGATGTTCAATGAAATCATCTGCCAGTCCCCTTTCACTCGTCTTTGAATTTTAGCACGCCAGTCCAAATCCCCTCCACTATGGTGTCCTACAGTGCAAGGGAAATATTCCCTTATACATCGAGTTCTCTACTGTGAACCATACATCTTTTTTGTGACGGACAAAGCAATTTAACAGTTTTTTCCGAACCGCTTCATTTCCTCTTTTGCAGAAATTCGATTAAACTGGAGATAGAAACGTCAGGATAACGCTTACAATCCTCTTTTATTTTTCGCCATATCAGGCCATTACTGAAAAAATGCGCTGACCCTGGCAGGTGATGAACAGTTTCATCAGTACTCCATCTGGAAAGGCAGGAGATTCGATATGAAAAAGATTTCATTTACAGGCTTTCTATTATTATTGCTGATGGTGCTTGCGGGTTGTTCAGCCGAGAGCGCAGATAATTCCAGCAGCTCAGCTTCGGGACAGGTAGCAGATACGAGCACGTCCAAATATCCCGACAACCCGAATGTGGATCTCGACTTTGACACGGACAACCTGCAGGATATTTATTTGGCCGGCGGCTGCTTCTGGGGAGTCGAAGCTTATATGGCACGGGTTTATGGCGTTTATGATGTAACTTCAGGCTACGCCAACGGCAACACTGAAAATCCGACTTACGAGGAAGTCATCCGTGAAAATACCGGACACGCTGAAACCGTTCACGTCCGCTACGACCCGGAGCGCGTGGATCTCGAGAAGCTTTTGGGCCATTACTTTATGATCATCGATCCAACACTCCTCAATCAGCAAGGCAATGACCGAGGCGAACAATACCGGACGGGCATTTATTTTGAAAACGAAGCTGACCGCGCTGTTATCGACAAAGTGATCACAGCCGAGAAGGAACGCTACGATGATCCAATCGTGACAGAAGTCGAAATGCTGGAACATTATTATCTGGCAGAAGACTATCACCAGGATTATCTTGAAAAAAATCCAGATGGTTACTGTCACGTCGAATTTGATAGCCTCGAAGGCCAGGAAGTGGGGGAAGATTCCCAATCACTGATCGATCCGGCGCTTTACCCGAAACCGAGCGATGAAGAGCTGAAAGAGACATTAACTGATATTCAATACAAAGTTACTCAAGAAGACGATACTGAGCGTGCCTTTTCCAGTGAATACGATGGCTTTTATGAGCCGGGCATCTATGTAGACATTACTACTGGAGAACCTTTATTCTCTTCTGCAGATAAATACGATTCCACAACAGGATGGCCGAGCTTCACCAAGCCGATTGACCCGGCTGTTGTCACTGAGCACGATGACGGTCTGCTGTTCATGAAACGGACTGAAATTAGAAGCCGTACTGGCGACAGCCACCTGGGCCACGTCTTCACCGACGGCCCCGAAGATAAAGGCGGCCTGCGTTATTGCATGAACGGTGCTGCTTTGTTATTTGTACCTGAAGCGGAAATGGAAGCAGAAGGCTATGGCTTTTTGTTGGATAAAGTAAATTGATCGACAGTAGATTATTAAGTTAAAACACAAAACCCCGAAATCCACAGAGAATGTGGATTTTGGGGTTTTGTTTATTTTAGAGGTGAAAAAATTCGCTTCAGGCGGACGAAGCGCCGAGCCTCCTTGTTGCAAGCTCCTGCGGGGTTCTCAGCACTCCGTTTTTCCGCAGGAAAGGCATTGACCGAAAGAAGTTCGGGCAATGGCTTTGCGACGAAGCTAGCGCAGCGGTGCAGGAGCACACCTTTGCTCTTCGCCGCCTTTCGCTCTTTCTTCTACGCATTTTTGAATAACTAATAAATGAAAATTGGCGAGGACTCCTGCAGTATAAGATTTTGGCAAGTGATAATGCTGCGTCTTATGACCGTCGAGGGCCCGCAGGATGCGGGTCAGCTAACTGTTGCGACAGGATGTCTCGATCTTAGGTTAGCTTCTGCTTTTGGCTACCTCCGCTTTTCCCTGTCCAGCTTCAGTGCCCAGGTCCTCGAGTCGCTTCAGCCTTTCCGCCAATGGCTGAAAATCGCCAGTACCGGTAAGGCTTCCAGCGCTTGTCGGACCTACACGGGCGCTTTCGCTTTTCTTTGTCCAGCTTCAGTGCCCAGGTCCTCGAGTCGCTTCAGCCTTTCCGCCAATGGCTGAAAATCGCCAGTACCGGTAAGGCTTCCAGCGCTTGTCGGACCTACACGGGCGCTTTCGCTTTTCTTTCATCAATCAACAATAAAATACCTGGCATCCGGATGAGCAAAGACAATCGCTGACACCGAAGCTTCCGGATCCATCATGTATTCTTCGGTTAAATGGACACCGATGTCTTCGGGCTTGATGAGATTAAAGAGTTTGGCTTGGTCTTCTAGGTTCGGACATGCCGGGTAGCCGAACGAGAAGCGCTGGCCTTGGTATTTTGCGGCAAAGCGTTCGCGCATCGAGAAGTCTGTGGCGTCTGAGAAGCCCCATTGGTCACGGATCTCTTGGTGGATGCGCTCGGCAAAACCTTCTGCAAGTTCAAGCGCTGTTGCTTGAAGTGCGTGACTTTCTAGGAATTTCCCTTGCTCTTTCAAACGCGTTGCTTCTTCTCTTACGCCAAATCCGGCAGTTACTTGCATCAAGGCTGCGTAATCCATTTCTCCACTGTCCACGGATTTCAAGTAATCGGACAGGCACAAAAATGGCGACGCTGATTGGCGCGGGAAAGTAAAGCGCTCGATTTCCGTTTTGGCGTCTTTCGGATCGTAGATGATGACATCATCCCCGTCACTTTGAGCGGGGAAAAATTGATAAAGACCGGATGGCTTCAAAAGACCCGACCCCAAGAATTCGGTTGCCAGTTCATGCAACTCGACTGCACGCGGATCACCTTGTGCTAAGGTTTTATCACTATAGCCTTTTAAGCCGAGGTGATGGCCAATCAATGTACGCATATTGACGTATGGATACAGATGCGCCACGGAATAATCCTTTAACACATGACGGCGCAAATCGTTCGGAACATACACTTGAACATCTTCACGAACGGTTTTGACTGGCTTCTCAGCAACTGCAACAGCCGGCTTCGCTGTTCGCACAGCTTCAGAAGCTTGGCGTTTTTCTTGTTGTGCATCTAATTCCAGCAGCAACTCCGCTTTTCCGGCATCACTTTGCAGACGATTCGCTAAGTCTAGTCCTTGCATTGCGTCTTTCGCATAAATGACCGGTCCGTCGTATTCCGCTGAAATCTTGGTTTCCGTAAAGCGTCTAGACAACGCCGCACCACCAACTAGAATCGGCACATCAATGCCTGCTTCCTTGAAATCTTGCGCAGTAATAACCATTTGCTTCGCTGACTTAACGAGTAACCCAGACAAGCCAATCATATCCGGCTTTTCTTTTCGAATCACTTCAATCAACGTGGCCGGTGTCACTTTAATGCCGACATCAATCACTTTAAAGCCATTATTGCTCAAGATGATTTCGACTAGGTTTTTGCCGATGTCATGGACATCCCCTTTAACCGTGGCCAGCACAATCTTCCCTTTTCCAGAGTCATCTTCTTTCTTCTCCATAAACTGTTCGAGGAATGAAACCGCAGCTTTCATAACGCCTGCACTTTGCAGCACTTCGGCGACAATCAATTGATTGTCATTAAACAATCGACCTACTTCGGCCATTCCTTTCATTAATGGTCCATTGATAACATCCAGCGGTTCATCGTATATTTCCAATGCTTTTTCCAAATCTGGAACCAAGCCTTCTTTTGTTCCCTCTATAATATAGTAGGCGAGGCGATCAGGTACCGTTTTTGGGATATCGTCTTCGGTTTTCTCTTTTTTCTTGTCGCGGTAGAAAGCGGTAAAATCAGCCAATGTGGCATCTGTCGTCGTAAACAGCAATTCATTGGCCATATCAATTTCTTGTTTCGGTATCGATGCATAACGTTCCAGTTTTTCGGTGTTGACGATGGCATAATCCAAACCTGCCTGCGTGCAATGGTATAAATAGACCGCATTCAAGACTTCACGGCCAACCGGCGGCAAGCCGAACGATACGTTACTGACACCTAAAATGGTTAATGCACGCGGCAGTTTTTCTTTGATTAAGCGGATTCCTTCGATGGTTTCCACCGCAGAGCCGATGTATTGCTGATCACCCGTGCCCACTGGAAATACCAATGGATCGAAAATAATGTCTTCCGGCGCTAGGCCCCATTTATTGACCAATAAGTCATAAGAACGTTTTGCAATTTCCAGCTTGCGTTCACGCGTGACCGCCATTCCCACTTCATCGATCGTGCCGACCACAACTGCCGCACCGTATTTTTTCACCAACGGCATGACCGCCTCAAAGCGCTCTTCTCCGTCTTCTAAGTTAATCGAGTTGATAATGGCCTTTCCCTGGGAAAACTTTAATGCCACTTCAATGACTTCTTCGTCCGTGGAATCGATAACCAGCGGGACTTTGACTTTTTTGACGACTTCTTTCATGAAATGTGTCATGTCTTCAACTTCATCACGATCCGGATTCGCCAAACAAATATCAATGACATGTGCGCCATTCTTCACTTGTGCACGTGCGATTTCAGACGCTTCCTCGAACTGGCCATCAACAATTAGTCGTTTAAATTTACGAGAACCGATGACATTTGTTCGTTCGCCAATGAATAAAGGACGCATGGTTTCGTCGTATTGCAGCGGTTCAATGCCGGAAACGACAT
Source organism: Planococcus antarcticus DSM 14505 (assembly GCF_001687565.2). Taxonomy (NCBI): domain Bacteria; kingdom Bacillati; phylum Bacillota; class Bacilli; order Caryophanales; family Caryophanaceae; genus Planococcus; species Planococcus antarcticus. Next base: position 624,531 of record NZ_CP016534.2, on the reverse strand, counting down.
GACCGTGATTGACAGGATCCGGTTTTCTTGGTGGCAGGCCTTCCATCGCTTCACGCACCGCCTTAATATGCGCGGGCGTTGTGCCGCAACAGCCGCCGACCACATTCAACCAGCCTTTATCCGCAAATCCCCGCAGCTTTTTCGCAAGCGACTCGGGTGTTTCGTGATAATGACCTTCTTCATCCGGTAAACCAGCGTTCGGGTAACAGCTAACGTAGCCGTCCGACAGCTCAGACAGCGAACGGATATGGTCTGTCATGAATTCCGGCCCGGTTGCACAGTTCAACCCGACCGATAGCGGTTTAACGTGTTCAATTGAGATGTAAAACGCTTCGATGCTCTGGCCCGCGAGCGTGGTACCCATCGGTTCGATGGTCCCTGAAACCATAATTGGCAATTCGATTCCTGTTTCTTCAAAGGCTTGTTTGATGCCAATGGTTGCCGCTTTGACATTCAGCATGTCTTGGCTGGTTTCCAGCAGGATCAAATCTGCGCCGCCTTCGATCAAGGCCTTGGCTTGTACATAGAAGTTTTCCCGCATTTCATCAAATGTTGCGCCACCTGTCACAGACAAGGTTTTCGTCGTCGGCCCAATAGCACCCGCCACAAAACGCGGCCATTCCGGTGTTGAAAAAGCATATGCCGCTTTTTTGGCGATTTCCACTGCGCGTCGGTTGATTTCCGCCGCCTGACTACCAATTCCATACTCATCCAAAACAATTGGCGTACCGCCAAAGGAATTGGTACAAAGAATATCCGCTCCCGCTTCGAGATAAGCGGTATGGACATCCTCGATGACATCCGGACGGACAATATTTAAGTACTCGTTGCAGCCGTCAAACTCTTCGCCCCCGAAGTCTTCAGGAGAAAGATCGACGTTCTGGATCATCGTTCCCATGGCTCCGTCGATGATTAATATTCTTTTTTCAAGTTGCTGTTCAATAAGATGTTTGGGCATGGCTGCGATCGCTCTCTTTCTGTTGATCTAGTTGTCGGATGTAACGGATCAATTCAACGGTCATATCGTAACGGACGAACGGAGTGATTAGGTAAATGCCGTGGAACAGCTCCGCCGCCGTATCAATCAATTCTTTCGCGATTTGGATGCCTTCCACTGTTGCGCGGTCTTTGTCTTCGCCGCACGTACGCATGCGTTCGAGCGCATCGTCCGACAGCTTGATGCCCGGCACTTCGTTGTGCAGGAATTCCGCACTGCGAATACTGGTCAACGGCATCACACCAATGAAAATCGGTGTTTCCAGATGTTTGGTCGCTTCGTGGATTTCGATGATTTTTTCTTTGGTATAAACCGGCTGCGAGATAAAATAATCCGCACCGCTTTCGATTTTCTTTTCAAGCCTTGCAACTGCCCGGTCTAGTACACGGACATTCGGATTGAATGCCGCAGCGACCGAGAAGTTGGCTTTTTTCCGCAGCGGCTTGCCGGAAAATGAAATACCTTCATTTAGCTTTTTAATCAATTGGATTAATTCCATACTCGATACGTCATAGACGCTGGTCGCTCCCGGGAAATCACCGACTTTGGTCGGATCGCCCGTCACGGCGAGTATATCATGCATACCGAGCGCATCAAGCCCCATCAAATGCGATTGCAGGCCAATCAGGTTACGATCGCGACAAGTGATATGGGCTAGCGGTCGAATGTTTTCCGTATGCTTGAGGATTGAGCCCATTGCCATATTGCTGATGCGCGGCGACGCCAGCGAATTGTCCGCCATGGTCACGGCATCGACTCCTGCTTCGTTTAAAGCAACAGATCCTTCCATAAATTTAGTGATGTCCAAATGGCGTGGCGTATCCAATTCCACAATGATGGTTCGTTCCGTTTTTGCTTTTTCGTGGAGCGGCTTAACCTCCAACGCTTCCGCTTCACGGATGACAATCGGTTTTCTGGCTGTTACTTCTTTATGGAAGATTGGTGGCAAATTGCCGAGATGCTTTTTCACCGCTTCGATGTGCTTCGGTGTTGTGCCACAGCAACCGCCGATCAAACGAACGCCTTCTTCTCTCAATAGCAAAGCAGCGCGTCCGAAATAATCTGCTTCCGATTCATAGACGATCCGGCCATCTTCCACATCCAGCAAGCTGGCATTTGGGTAGGCAGAAAGAAAAGCTGTTTCAGGCAAAGTGACTTCTTCAAAAGCTTGGATGGTGTGGTGTGGCCCAAGACGGCAATTGACTCCGACAATATCGGCTCCGAGTGCCTCCAATTGATGCAAGGCATCATTCAAAGACATGCCATTTTGCAGGATGCCTGGGTCATGCATCGATACTTGTGCAATTAATGGCGTGTCTGTGATGCCTTTCAACTGTTTAACGGTTGCCGCCAACTCTTCAAAATCGTAATAGGTTTCCAGTAACAATCCGTCTGGGTTTCCGGCAAGCAAATGACTGGCTTGCTGGTCAACCATCGCAATGATTTCCTGCAAGGTAGCGTCACTTTTACGAATTCCTCGGATGCCGCCGATCGTTCCAAAGACAAATTGACCACCCGGTGCCGCTGCGCGTTTAGCGATTTCAATAGCAGCTTTGTTGATGTCTGCGACTTGCTCTTCTAGTCCGTAACGGGCAAGTTTGAATGCGTTCGCTCCGTAAGTATTCGTTTGGATGATATCTGCTCCGGCTGTAATGTAATCTTGATGGATCTTCTCGATGATTTCGGGGCGTTGCAAATTCAATTCCTCGTTGCAATACTCGATTCCGTAAGAATACAGCAAGGTTCCCATGCCACCGTCCGCCGTTAAAATTTTAGTCTTCAGTTCATCCAATAAGCCCATCTACTCACCCCCCTATATATACAAAAAAAGCCTCCGTGAAAAAGAAGGCTTTACGATATCAAACTCGTTCCTTTTCATCTGCCAGACAATTTCTTGCCTGCTGGATTTAGCACCTGACCTTTCGGCTGGTTGCTGAAGCGTCACAGGGCCAGTCCCTCAACTTCTCTCGATAAGAATTCACTATTCAATTTTAAGTGTTCTACGTATGGTAACCGTATCTGTTGAGCAGGTCAAGGGAATATAACAATAAACAATGAATTTTCTGTTATTTATTTCACGATGTACCAGTCGAAACAAAAAGCAGCTCCTAGATGTTTGTTGGAACGCGGCTCCTAATGAAAAGCTACGCGGAAAAATTCTCTTTGACTTTCCTATATTTTAACTTCTATTTTTTTTGGCTCAACACCAAAGTCTGTTCTTGACGTGAAAAACGATACAAAAAAACACCTGTATCCTCTATAGTTGAAAGTACCACCCAACAACGAAAGAGGTATACAGATGCACACTCATTTTACCAATTTTCTTCTTAATATAAAAGAACTTTCGGTTTCAGAAGTCCAAAAAGTGGAGGCCGACGTTTGGATTCAGGTCCAGCCGACCGACCGCCTCCAAGCGTGTCCGCAATGCCAGGGAACAGAGGTCATCCGGAAAGGCTGTGCTTATCAGCGGAAAGTACGCCATCTTTCTGCTTTTGGCTGCCGTGTCTTTCTCTTTCTTCCGGCCATCCGGTTGATGTGTAAACAGTGCGACGTTTCATTTGTCTGGCAATATGGGTGCGTCGCGCCTGGGAGACGGTATACAAAACAGTTTGAAGCTTCTCTCCCGCGTCAGGTGATCGGCGCAACCGTGACCCACGCAGCGAAACAGACACAAACACCGGCTACGACCGTGGAACGTGTGTTCAAACAATGGATGGAAACGGAAAGTGCACATGTCCAGGGCACTTGCCAGGAACAGGCTCTAAACAGCAGCCAGTTGGTTTTGGGCATCGATGATTTCGCAATTCGGAAAGGCCATACGTATAATACCGGGATTCATGATTTGCGCGGCGGAACGTTCCTGGACATCATTCCGGGTCGAAGACTGGATGAACTGCGGGCTTATGACCAAGTGAATCCGAAATGGCGCGACCTTCAACCGGCGGCCGTCGTCATGGATCTGGCAACAGGCTACCACACGTTCATCAAGGAACTGTATCCGTCGGCGATCCGGATTGCCGATCGGTTTCACGTCAATCGCTACGTAACGGAAGCGCTGCAAGTGGTTCGGAAACGGGTCGAGAAAGAGCTTGCTTCCCGCGCCCGTCATCAATTGAAGCAGCATCACCGAATCCTCGGGAAACGGGCGGATCAACTGTCCGAAAAGGAAAACAAATTGGTTAGCCAATTCCTTCAGTATTCAGAGGTTTTACGGAAAGTCTACGAATGGAAAGAAGCATTTATCACTTGGTACGACTGCAGTGCCAGTCATTCTTTGGCTGAAAAAGGATATGCACGATGGCTGGAACAAGGGGAACAAATCGAACATTTCGCTGTACAGAATTGCCTGAAAACCATGAAAAACTGGCGGAAAGAAATCTGTAATTACCACCATCTCCGCTTCACGAATGCGGCGGTGGAAGGACGGAACAACAAAATCAAGGCCCTGCAGCGTCGACATTACTTCACGCGGAATCCCAAGCACTATAAACAACGGATTCTGCTGGAATGTAACGAAGAACTTTTACGGTGTTAAAAAGAATCAAGTACATGTTTTGGTGAAGAGCCTTTTTTTTACTGCTATATATTTCGCAATGGTTTCATAATGCGTTTTAGTGGCAAAGCGCTGATAGTCTGCAACGATGTAAAATTCTTTTTTCGCACGCGTTACAGCGACATTCAGTAAATTCGGTTTTGAGCATGACCATTGAGCAGCTCCGTCACTATCAGCATCAGTTCCTGCAACAAAATAAACGATTTCCGCTTCTTTTCCTTGGAAAGTATGGACCGTACCGATGGATTTTTCTATCCAATCAGTGATTTTTTGTGGCTCGATAGATAGTGCTTTCAGTTTTCTGCGAACAGCTGTTTTCAAGCCATCTTTGACCGCAGTAAATGGCGTAATAACAAAAATAGTTGGCTCTTTGTTTTCTGCTGACCAATGTCCAGCGATCAGCTCTGCAATCAATTCACCTTGTTCTTTGACGTATTGACGGTTAATAGCTTTTCCTGAACAGTCATACCAACCAACTTGTCCTATTTCTTTTTTCACTATTACCATCTTCCCTTCATAGGCAATTTCATTGGCGATGGAAAACATCGGATCAAGGCAACGGCGATGGACCCATAATGGTGTTCCGATCCAGTCTCCACTAATTTTCCATGTGCCAGTCGGGTTTGCACGATCCGCTAAACTTTGAACAGAAGCACCGTTGCCGATAAAGTCCTCTTCCAGCTTATAATGCTTCCGGATATCCGTTAAAATCGTCTGATCTATCGTAACTACCGGCTCAATTTGAATTGGATCTCCAACTACTATGGCTTTTCGTGATCTCCATAAAGCACCCGCTGCCTGTTGTGGACTTGCCTGCCCTGCTTCGTCAATGAATAGATAGTGGATAAAATCCTTGTCTATTCCGCGATACATAGATGATAAGCTTGCGAAAGTTGTGCTCACGACCGGCGTGATCAAATGAATGATGTTCCACATATTTTTAAGGTAACGGACATGATCTTCATCATTTAAATTTAGTTTGTTTCGCGACATTAACAAGCGGATGGCATCCTTTACAGTCACATAATTAAACGCCAAAAATAATTTATGCAGTTTCATCGCTTTCAGGAACAACAAGCCCCGTTCAAAATTCAGCTCATCTGTCAGCCAAATTGTCGCTTTCTGCCTTTTTTCATAGGCCTCAGTATGCCCCTGCCAATATTCTTCAGTCGGCAGCACAAGTCCTTGTTTTTCATAGTAAGAAAGTTTCTCAAAAAAAGATTGCTGTTGCTCTTCGAGTTGCTGTTGTTGGTCCTGCAAGTCATTTCGCTGTTGCTGAATTGCAAACTGTCTGGAATGCAAGGTTTTCAATTCACCCAAGTATTGAACAAGTTCTTTTTTGATTTCATCTCTTTTTACATCTTTTTTGCCAAGCATCTTTTGGAAAAATGGAAGATTTGGCAAAATCGCTAATTCACTTTCCGTTAACTCTCGGTTGATTTCCAATTGCTTCATGTTTTCTGCAACTGCAAGTTCTTCGTGTGCGTTTTCTTCGACTTTTGCTTTCAGCTCCAGTAATTTGGTTTGTTCAATTTCAAACTGGCCGAACTGTTCAGCTAGTTTCTGTAGCTTCGACTTTTTTTCTTCAATCGATGCATGCAGTCCCTGGAATTCCTCTACTGCCTGCTGCCAGTCTCTGGTACTGCTTTTCGCAGCAGTTTTTTGTAACTGGCTGATTAGTCTGTCTGGATCGTCTTTCGATCCCATAAGCACTTTACTGAAATCACTAATATTTCCACTTTTGCCAAGCGCTCCCGAAAACAATCCCCAAGCTTCTTCATCTTTGCCAAGCATCTTTTCTGCTGTCTCTGGGAAAAATGCCAATTGGTTTGCTGTATCTGCATATACTTTTTCGTATTCCGGAAAACTTCTTTCTTCGTTTGGCGAGCGAATTGCTTCCTCTTTCTGCGGCAGCTCTTTTGAAATGTTCTCAACTGCTCCATTATTGCTTGATGCAACTACCATGGAGAAATTCGTTAATTCCTCATTTAAAATGGATATAGAGAATGAATAGGGATCATCAAAAGTAACCTTTTTTTCAAATGTAAATCCCTGCTTTGGGTCTTGGAGCTTGGCCATTTCTAACGCTCGGTTAACGACAACATTTGCGAATATCTCTTTAAGTAAGGTAGTCTTCCCAGTTCCCGGCGGCCCATTGACCGAATCAATATTTTGCCCATTATTCATGATTTGATTAACAGCTACTTGCTGCATCAATGACAGACGATGTTCTACCGGCGACAGCCATCTGCCAGCTGGCAGAAATTTTGGTTGTAATGTGTGTTCAATGTATTTGCGATTTTCATCTATATCTACTTTTTTATCGGCACCTTCAATAAACTGCCGGATGGTCTCGTTGCTATCTTTTTCAAGAATTTGCTGCAAATCCTTCAAATAAAAGCTATTAAAGTTCATTTTACTTTTTAAGCTTTTTATTTTCTTTACCTCTGTTTCTATGTAAAAACGATCTGCATTCCCTATTTCTCCAAACAATTCGCTGTAAAGCCGTTTAACTTCACGCAGAGATTGTTCGTTGATCCCATTTAGAAAGGCCGCTTCCGTCTGCTCTTTAAACAAGCTCATTTGAGAGTCGTAATTGGCTTGAAGCAAATCATAATCCACAGTCGAGCTGTCATTCAATTTTTTAATAAGAAACATGACGATAGGGACAAACAACGAGTCGGCAATGTACTTGCCTTTGTGGTCTACAGAAAAGACAAAGCTGAATAACATGGATGAATCTTCATTAATGATTTCTTCCTTGCTTTTAAAATGATCGCGCAGGAATCGAACCAACTTGCTTTGCTCAAAGCAGTTCATGTAATAATGAGATTGTGATCCAAATGCCTGCTCATCTTTTAGTTGAACAGCTTGCCATGTATAACCATCAATTAAAGCAGATTCTACAGCAGCTCTGTATTCCTCATCTTTAAACAACGACTTGCTTAATTCATTTCCTCTGTCTGGCACTTGGCTGGGGGTAACCGCCTCTACTAAATGCCAGGCTTTTAATGTTGCAGTTACTTTCTTTGCAGTCATTTCTTCTCTCTCCTTTTCGTTAGCTTAACCAAATGATACCACGAAACTAAATTGCATTATATTTCCATGTAAATTAATTTCCTACAAGTCATGTTTTGTATTGCGAACAGATTCCATCTTCTTTTACTAATCTCTATTCATAGAACCATTCCAACATTTAATCTCTTTAACAAGCTCTAGCCGTCAACAAAAATAAAAACTACAGATTCCCCAATGCTGTCGGGTTCACCTGCAGTTTGACGAGTAGTTGTCACTAAAAAAAGTCAGAAAATGCGCTCATTTATTGCATTAAACCGGATATCCTGCGCATCGAATTTATACCAGGTAAATGTTCCACCCTCCAGCACCCAGCTGACTTCCATTTTTACCGGAACCGTCAAGCCGTCAACCAGCTGCTGTTCTATAACGGTGCCGATACACAACAGCGGAAGCGCGTCTTTTCCGCTGTCTTTGTAGCGCCACGCTTCCACTCTCAGCAATTCGCTTTGTTCGTTGAAAAAATAAGTAGCGGAGCCCGTCAGCTCTCTGTATGTTATTGTCGCTTTCGCTGTGTGCGCATCTACTCTCTCCCATGAAAGGAGTGGACTGAAGACAGCTGATGGATACCAAGCCATCTCCATCAAGTAACGCTGCAGCGCCGACTGATTGGTCTTTTCATTGTCAACTGATTTGGAAATTGGAAGAATGCCGGCTATTTTGATGCGCATGCTGGCCTTGCCTTCCTCGAAGCTGTCTTTGCCCGTTACAAATAATCCTTTCCCCATTTTCATCTTCACTGACCAGCGAAATGCAGGCGGATCCGTAAAGCTGATTTGCTTCGCTTCAGATGCGGTCCATGCTTTTTGCTCCGGCTTCAGTTTTATCCAACCCGATTGTTTGAGACTGACATTATTGATTTGTTCGTGGCCGACAGCACCAATTGCGTGAAGCCAATTTTTCACGGGTAGCGGGAGCGACTCAGTCATTTCCGCTGTCATTCTCTTGGTTATGGCACGATTGGATTTTGCACCGGGTGCAGCTTTCTTCTTCATGGTAATCCCTCCTTCAGATTCTATACCTGTTTTCGTGACTTTTAAGGCATCTTTTCATCGATCCCAATCTTGAACTAAAGATGTTCAACTGTAGAGATTTTTTCATCCAAATCAAAAAACCTGTCTAGAATCTAAATTCCACACAGGTTTTTTAAGTCGTTTTTTTCATTGTGCTCTGTACATCCTTTAAAATAGGCTCTGCAATTCCTTTATCGGCCGAACATCCGGCTGGTCTTCGTAGCTAGTGAATTCGATTTCCCCGATACGCATACCGACATTGTATTCTCCGATGACGGTATCTAGCAGAATAAAGGAAGCTGAGATGAATTCATCTTCATTTTCTTCAGTAAATCCTTTGATATAAATCGTCAAATTTACTTCTTCTCTGTCTTCTTCAAACGTAAAGAAGATATCACCCCATGTCAGTTCAATATCGCCGTACGCGACGGAAAATTCTTCATTATGTGGCTGTCGAAAACCAATAAGGTCGAAGTTGTTAAGAACTGGAGCATTTCCGACCAACTCGATGACATCTTCAAAAGCTTCCACTACACCATCCGCACTAACAATAAACTCGCGTTTTCCGGCGACCAGGCTCTCCCCAAACTCAAAAGCCAAATGCCGATTGACCTTATGCAACTTCTTTTCCAGCTGGCTGAAAAGCTTGTCTCTGCCGAACTCGTTCAACTCGAAGTAGGCTTCTTTGTTGTCTATAAACCATCCCCAGAAAGCCGCCACCCTATTTTTCCTCTTCGGCAACCAATTCATCCCGCTATCCCCTTTGCTTCCATCTATATTCTTTTCTCTCTATCATAATCATTTTCACATGAAAGTGATAGTTCTTTTTATCCATATCCAAAAGACTACTTACTGTCTGCTTCTATTTCGTAAGTTCGGAATTTCATCATGGAAATTATACCGAATACAGGACCGATGCTCAGTAAGGCAAATACCCATTTCCAGCCGATAATGCTTTGCACGACTGGAATCAAATTGATCGAAAAAATGGTGATTAAAAATCCAATGCACATCTGAAACGTCAAAGCTGTTCCTACATAAGGAAGCTCTGCGAATTCTGTCACCGCTGCTGAAAATTGGGCGAAATCGGAAATTACGAACATTCCCCAAATGACTGACACCGTTAGCGTCAGCCACAATGCCTGTCCGAATGTAAAGCCAATGACAACCGAACAGCTGGCGCTGACTACGAGAGAAATAATGGTTAGCCGTGACCTTCCCACCTTATCTGCCACTAGGCCCCCTAAAACGCAGCCAACCGCTCCGGCAACTCCAATCGATACAAAAGAGGCAAAAGCAATCATTGTCGGACTAACTTGCGAAGAATAACTGGCAAAACTCGCAGCAAGAAAAACAGGAAGCCATGTCCACATCGCACACAATTCCCACATATGGCCAAAATAGCCATAGTTCGCCAGAATGACGGGTTTATTGACCAGTACTTGTTTCATCAATTTAAAGGAAAAAACCATTCGTTGTTGAGTAGCTGGTGCGTCCACTACTACCCAGTTCATAATCCCGGCAGCAGCCAATGCCAGTAGCGAGCTGACGAAGATAACCAATTTCCAGTCGACAGAAGAAAAAAAGATGCTGATGAAATGAGGCAAGGACGAGCCCAAAGTCAACGCCGCGATCAAAATGCCAAGCGCCAACCCTCTTTTCGCCGGGAACCATTGGGACAGTAATTGAACGGCTGTTGGATAAACGCCTGCTAGTGTCACACCTGTCAATATCCGCAAGATGATTCCGATTGCGGCACTGTCAGTAACGGTCAACAGTCCATTGACCATCGCTCCCGCCAATGCAGCAAGCGCAAAAACTTTTCGTGCATTAAAGCGATCTGAAATACCGAAATAGACGCTGATTAATGTGCCGATGATAAAACCGACCGGGACAGATGCCGATAACCAGGCTTCCGTCCGCGTGGTGAGACTCCAGAGCTCCCTCAATTCCGGTCCCGTTACGCTTTCACTAAACCATAAACTCAACGCAAATAGCTCCGCTAGCGCAATCCATACTAAAGCCTTCCATTTTCCCGCCCCAATAACACTGCTCCTTCCGCAAAACAAACCGATCCTGATCCTTCTCTTCTCCTCATCATAGAACAGCAAAAGCAAATAAGAAAGCTGATAAGAAAAACTGGCGCCTGCTGAAACTAGAGGGATAGCATATTTTTTTATAGAATATTGTTGTCATGATTTTATCCTTTCCAAACAAAAAGAAACCCTTCACCAGTTGAATGTCCTGATGAAGGGCTTTGGAATTTCTGAACATATCAAGTTGCGTTTATGGCGATTGTAATCTGTATCAGCAAACTGGCCTTTACTTTCATGATTCACGCTCTGTTTTTTTGCAACATGGGTTAAACCTTATTAATAAGCCCGGGCGTCTTCAATTTCCAGCTATCTGCTCTCTCTCAATCGAATCGCCTTTTTCCAATGTAGGAACCTCAATGTTCACCGTGTCCGGATATTTGATGCCTGCCCCTGTGTTCAGCGCCACAACGGTTTCTCCTTCTTTAATCCATCCTTCTTTTTGGAGTTGGCGGATTGCTGCAAATACAGCGGCCCCTTCCGGACAAATAAAAGATCCTTCCAGGCGAGCGACTTTTGCCTGCTCGGCAAGCATGGCCTGGTCGTCAATCGCGATGGCACAGCCCTGTGTTTTGTAAATAGCGTCCAGCACCAGAAAATCGCCTAAAGCTTTTGGAACATTGATGCCAAAAGCTTGCGTACTTGAATTTACCCAGAATTCGGACTCGTTCTTGTTCTCTTGCCAAGCTTTGACGATCGGCGCACAGCCGGTTGCTTGAACGGCTACAAGGCGCGGCAAATCGCCTTCAACCCAGCCGAGCTTCTTCAATTCATTGAGGGCTTTATAGATGCCGATCAATCCGACACCGCCGCCTGTCGGATAGAGAATGACGTCCGGCATTTCCCAGTCCATCTGCTCAGCGATCTCTAGCCCCATCGTTTTCTTGCCTTCGATGCGGTAAGGCTCTTTTAATGTCGATACATCGTACAGACCGAAATCCTTTACGGCTTGTCCGACAATCTTCCCGGCATCGCTGATCAGCCCATTCACCAAATACAAATTGGCACCTGACAACGCCACTTCGTTGCGGGTGATTTTCGGTGCATCTTGTGGCATGACGATTGTCGATTGGATGCCGGCTTTAGCACCGTAAAGTGCCCAGGCAGCACCTGCATTGCCATTTGTCGGCATCGCAAACTCTTTGACGCCCACTTCCTTGGCTTTCGAAACTCCTACTGCCGCTCCTCTCGCCTTAAACGTACCGGTTGGAATAAGCCCTTCGTCTTTCATATAAAGATTGGTGACATCCATGTCTGCTCCTAATGTCGGCATCGCAATTAGAGGCGTCATGCCTTCTCCTTGAGAAACAACATTTTTTTCATTTTCCACCGGCAGCAGTTCATGGTATCTCCATAAATCTGGCTGCCTTTTTGCCACTTCATCCCGCTTCAGTTCCGCCTTCAGCTCGTCCCAAAGATAATCTACCAACAAAGGCGAACCGCAAATACACAATTGATGCTGCTGCTTGGTATCGTAAACAGCTTCGCATTTCGGGCAATATAGATGAGAAATATAACTGTATTTCAATTCAAGCACTCCTTTTTCATGAATCTTGCTGTATTGAAAACAACTAGTCTTCCTGACGCCAATAGCCCAGAAATGGATCCCGGGCTATTGAATCGATCTTATTTTATTTAGCTGTGAAAGTTAAGCCCGGATGTGACCGGTGCCACATAACCTGCGCGGATGACGAAATCACCGAAATGCTCGTTTTCCTGGCGCTCTTTGGCGAATTGGAAAAAGATCGGCTTGAGTGTCGCTAAAATCTCTTCTTCCCCCGATATTCTCACGGTATATTTTATTGAGCCGGTCGCCGGCAAAGCCTGCACCCGAATACATATTGTATGTGCCAGACGCTTTTCCGGAATACTTCTATTCAATGCAGAAAGGAATTAATTTGAAAGTATGAGAAGAGTTGAGGAGGGGCAGAAGATGACGGTGATTCCCATTATGATCGATTTGGAAGGCAAAAAAGTGATTGTTGTAGGTGGTGGGCGCATCGCCGAACGGAGGTTAGACAGTTTGCTTGATAACGGAGCGGGGATGATCGTAATCAGTTCCTCTGTAACACCGGAAATAAGTCGATGGGCTGAAGAAGGAAAAATGATTTGGAAGCAAAAAAGCTTCGAGCCAACAGATGCCGAAGATGCTTTCATGATAATCATCGCTACCGACGACCTAGCCGTCAATGCTTCTGCACGAAAAGCCGTTCCTCCACATTGCTTAGTGAATGCTTCTGCTAAAGCAGAGTCCGGCAATATCCATTTTCCTGCTCATTTCAAGAGGGGTAAATTGAGCATCGCGGTTTCAACGAACGGCGCAAGCCCGATGCTCGCAAAAAAAATCAAACACGAGCTGAAAAACCAGTTTGACGAACACTATGAACAATACTTGGAATTTCTTTTCAACGCCAGACAGCTTTTGAAGCAAATCCAGCTTTCCTGGATGAATCATTCTTACAGAGCGTGGCCCAGCAGCAGACACTTCGCGAATTGCGACTGCTCGTAAACAGAGACAACGATTTTCGTTAGGATTCGAGCTGAAAACCGATTTCTCACAAACCATTTCAATCCAAAAACAGACGAAGTTCAAGCCTGAATTCCCGGACTTTCCGTTATCTATCTACCGCACCATAAACATCCGTTCCTGTATGGAAGCCATCTGCGATAACCGTGTCCCGCATATTCTCGGCCGTTACCGGTATCGGCGTCAATAGGATGGATGGAACATCGATTTTGCCGTTGTTGACATATTTAACGGTGGTGACGTCTTCTCCTTTTGCCATTCTGACAGCCAAAGCAGCAGCTTGTTGAGTCAAGGTCTGAATCGGTTTGTAGACTGTCATTGTCTGGGTTCCGCCAACGATTCGCTGTGCCGCAGCAAGCTCTGCATCCTGACCCGCTACTGGAATCTGACCCGCCAAACCTTGCGCTTCCAATGCCTGAATAACACCTCCAGCAGTCGCGTCATTGGCGGCAATGACCGCATCGATTTGATTGTTGTTCGCTGCAAGTGCTTCTGTCATATTAAGGAAGGCCTTTTCCGGCGACCAATCCTCTGTCCATTGATCGTAGACAATTTTGATGTCTCCCCGGTTGATGGCTGGCTGGAGTACATTAAATACACCTTTTTTGATCAGGTGAACATTATTATCGGTCGTTGCCCCTCCGATATAGACGTAATTCCCTGTTGGCACCAGCTCCAAAATCGACTCCGCCTGCATTTCTCCTACCTGCTCGTTATCAAATGATACGTATAGATCGATGTCTGCATTTTTCACCAGACGGTCATAGGCAATGACCTTAATGCCAGCACGATGCGCTTTTTGGACAATGGCCGCTGTCGCCTCCGCATTGTGTGGCACGATTACAAGGAGATCGATGCCTTGTTGGATCAGCGTTTCAGCCTGAGTGAGCTGCAATGCGTCATCGCCGTTGGCTGCAACAATTTCCACTTCCGCACCCAGCTCCTCCACCGCTTTCTTGAACAAGGCTTGGTCTTTCAGCCAGCGCTCCTCCTTCAGTGTATCCATGGAAAATCCGATTTTGACGGTCTCGTTACTGTCCGTCACCCGTATTTTTTCGGGTACGGCTTTGCCAATCGACTCTTCAGGTGCGCAGGCTCCGAATAACAGGCTGATGAATAAAACCAGTATCAGTCGAATTTCCTTATTCATCGCGTTGATCTTTCCTTTCCGTTAAAAGTGTCCGGCGGTATTCTTTTGGAGATACATCATTCATCTTCTTGAAGACCTTGCTGAAATAATTCGGCTCGTGATAACCGATTTCGAAGGAAATTTCCTTTAAGCTTTTCTGCGGATCTCCCAATAGCTTTTTCGCTTTGTCGATTCGGCAGGAGGTCAGAAAATCGATGTAGTTGATACCGAGTTTTTCCTTGAACATCTTGCTCAGATAAATGGGACTCAATTCCACTTTCCGCGCTAGCGCATCCAATGAGATGTCTTCATGGGAATGATCTATTATATATTGCTTAATCTGGTGAATTTTATCCACTTCAAGGCGATTGTAATGCTTCAGGTAGACCTGTTTCAGCCGTCCAACCACTTGAAGCGTTTCCACAAGCAGCTGTCGATGGTCTTTGGCTTGAATTGTGTAATAGGGAATGGTGGCGTCAATGCCCATTTCTCCCATGACCCGAGCAGTGATCCATAGAAATTCAAGTGTTCGCTGCTGAGTCCAGAGGATATTGACCCCTTCCTGCTCGAAACGGCGGATCAGGTCTGTCACCAATCGGTCAATCGACTCCCATTCCCCTAAACGAATAAAATCAAATAGCTTTTTCTCCTGTTGCTTGATGAAAGCCGCATCGCCCACTTTTTCAAGGGACGGAACATCAGAGGAAAAGCGGTATCTCGATGGCAGCGACAAATCCATTGTGGCAATCAGGGATTTCTGGTAGGAATTGCGGATGTCCTCCAGCGATTCACAGACCGGCCCCACGCCGACAAACCAGCCTTCCTGACGGCTTCCCGAAATGGATAGGATGGCTTTCACCAATGAAATTGCCTGGGAACGAAACGATTTTTCCTTGTCCCGAAAGACGATGATGGGCAATTGGCAGCCATACAATGCCCCAATCCACGCATTCTCAGTCTGGCGGATTTTTTCTTTTACTTGTGGATACAATCTCCCCAAGCCTTCCGGCACCAGAACTGTCATGACAAATTTTTCAGCAGTCGCAGGGATTTCCAGCATATCAACCAGCAATTCAATATGGACATCATGAACATGATCGAAAAGCAATTGGGTCACGACATCTGTCTCTACAATAGCCAGGGCTTTCTGAAAGTCTTCCTTCTGCTGGTGTTGAGTAGCTGAAACCTGCTCTTTTTGAGCTTGCTGCTCAAGCAGTTTGCCGACTGTCGCTACAATTTCACCGGCTTTACTCGGTTTCAGCAAATAGTCTTTGACTCCCAACTTTATCGCCTGCCGGGCATAATCGAAAGTATCGAAAGCAGTTACCATGATGAATTGAATGTCCCGGTTTTCTTGCTGGATTTTCTCTATCGCTTCCAGCCCGGTCATGCCTGGCATCATAATATCCATAAATATCCAGTCCGGTTTCCAGGATGCCGCAAGATTAATCGCAATTTTCCCGTTTTTCGCCTGCCTAATGTCGAAATCGTTGTAGGCATGCTGCAAAATGGCTTGCATGCCGTCCCGTTCAATCGGCTCATCATCTACTATCAATAGTTTGATCATGGTTAGCCGCCCCCCTGACTTTCGGTAGTTTCAAGATAATTTTAGTCCCTTGTCCTATCTCACTTTCAATGTCCACCAAATCGTCCTTTCCGTAAAACAGCTGTAGCCTTTTTACAACATTGGCAAAACCAATGCCGGTCGAATGGCCTTCTGCCGGTAAGATAGATCCCCCGAGCAGCATCTGCCGTTTTTCTTGGCTCATGCCTTTGCCATTGTCCTCAATTTCAATCCTCACTTCTCCTTGTTGGTCTTTGATGCGGAACCAGATATGGCCACCGTCTTCTTCTGGCTCAATCGCATGAATCACTGCATTTTCAATAAGCGGCTGCAGCGTGAGGCCCGGAATCTGCAAGTTTAAGCAGGTAGAATCCAACTCTGTAAAAAACTGAAGGCGGTCGCTGAACCGCGCTTTCTGGATTTCCATGTATTGGCGGAGGACAAACTCCTCTTCCGCAAGCGTCACAGCACGGTCCATTCGCTTCAAGTTATAGCGCAGCAAGCTGGCGACACTGACCAGCAGGTCACTGGTTTCTTCAGCGCCATCCAGGTAGGCTTTCTTGGATAAGGTATTCAAAGTATTGAATAGAAAATGGGGATTGATCTGGCTTTGCAGATTGCGCAGCTGGCTTTGCTGGAGCAGTAATTTGCTGTCCTGCAGCTCCCGTTCCAATTGTGCTTTCTGCTGAATTTCCAAAATCATGGCATTGATATTCCCCCGCATGTGATTGAAGGTTTTAGCCAAAAAAGAAATTTCATCATTGGAATCCACACGAATTTCCTGATCAAAACGGCCTTTAGCCAATTCATTTGCCGCTTTTGTCAGTTGATGGATTGGCTTGGTGATACTGAGTGAGAACAGATACGTAAACAGCAACAGCACCGCCGTGATCAGCAGCAACAGCCAGACACCCAGTTTCTTCAATTCCGCCGATTGATCAATGATTCCGCGGTAGAATCCTTCATAGGTTTTCAGTTCTGTATCAATAATGGTTAACGTCATTTCTGAAATATACATGGAAATCCGTGTAGCTTCTGTAAATTCCGCCAAGGAAGCTTCGGTAGCTTCCTGCTCCTGAAAACTGACGGAGCGATCCACCGTTTCCACAAAACTGCTGATCAGATGGCTGTAATTCGTCAAAGCGAATTCATTTTCCACATTCCTCAATTCATAGACAGTCGATTGAACGCCAAGAAGCCGTTCTCTGCTATCCTCGAGGCGCGATTGTGTTTCATCCGATGGCATCAATAAATAATTATTCAGATCCGTCACCATTTGCTGGCTTTCACTGGTAATTTCATTCATCTGCAAATAGCGCTGCAGTATGTCATTATATTGGGTCTGCACCTTTTGATTGTAGAAAGTCAGCGTCAGCCATATGGCGATCATCATCACCAACACCACGATTGCCAGCATCCAGATTTTTTTCTGAATCGTATTCATGGTCCTGCTTCCGCCCCTTTCACAACACGAATATCTGTGATGTACCCACTGGATTCCAGAGGAACGACTTCATTTCTTAACCATTGCATCATCAATTCAACGCTTTGCTCCCCCATCTGTTCGGGAGACTGCTGAATCATCGCATCTAGCTTGCCTTGGTCCAGCAATGACGCCGTTTCAGATCCATCATCAAATGAATAAAGGTGATACGGCGCCAATTGAGCTCGTCTGCTGATTTCTTTCATCAGCGGTCCGACATGATTGGCATTGAGTGCGATAAAGGCCTGGACATTCGGATATTGGTTGAGTACGTTTTGTGTGGCAACAATAATTTCTTCATCCGACTTGCCGCTTTCCGCATAAACCGTTGAAATGCCTTCATGCTGTGCAAGAACTTCGTTAACTCCCTGCATCCGCTGCCGTTGGCTATATTGCTGCTCCATATCCCCGAGTAGCACCACCTGTCCACTGCTGCCCATCTCTTTAACTAATTGCGCAGCCAGCATTTTGCCGGCCGCGTAATGATCCGACCCCACAAAGGTTTTACGTAGACTTTCTGCCACCGGTACATCATTAGCAACGATGATAATAGGAATGCCATAAAACGCGGCTTTCTCTTTCGTCAATTTCTTGAATTCCTCCGTATCCAGCCCCTGCACGATTACGCCGTCCACTTTGGAATGAAGAGCGATTTCAATCTGCTTCAAAAAATCTTCACGGTTGCTGCCGTAACTTCCCCAGACGTCCAAAATCACCCCTTCCTGTCCGGCTTGCGCCGCTGCACCTGCTCCGACTTTATCCCAAAAAGGAGTTTCAAGCTCCTGCGTTATTAGCACAAGCCGGTAGCTTTCTTCATCCGCAGGTATGGCAGCGGGTAATTGCCAATCGGATTGAAAAGCTCCTTCCGCCGACCATAAGGTGAAAAACCCAAGAACTGCACACACGGAACACAAGACGATCATGACTTTTTTTCTCACGGGAATCGGCTCCTTTTCCGGTAGTGAACTCTTCCCATCTTACCACTTGGCTGAAAATTCACAATACAGTTTCTTATGAGCAAAAGGCATCTCCCAAAAGGAGATGCCGCTTTATTTTCTTCATCTTTCAAACTGTCTAGGCACGCTGCCGACGCGTCATTACATCAAATATAACAGCTACCGCCAGAACGCCACCACGAATCATATATTGATAGGAAATGCCCGTCCCGAGCAAGTTCATGCCGCTGGATAATGAGGCCATCACGACAGCACCGATAATGGCTCCTGTGACGCGCCCAACTCCTCCTGCCGCTGAAACACCGCCTACATAAGCGGCAGCAATGGCATCCAGCTCGAACAATGTCCCTGCCGTAGTCGTTGCCGACTGCAGACGCGAAGTGAACAGCAAGCCCGATAAGGCAGCCAGCATGCCCATCGAGCCGAATACAATGTAAGTGATTTTCTTGACATTGATCCCGCTCAAGTGTGCTGCTTCCGGATTACTACCAACTGCGTAAATATTACGTCCTAAAACGGTCTTTGTCGTCAGAAAATGATAGATGACCACCACTATCAGCATAATGACCATTGTCCACGAAAACCCGTTATAGCCTGCTAGAATCCAGGTAATGTACGCAATGACCAAAGAAACGAGCAATAATTTAATGAGGAAAATGCCACTCGACATGACGTCAAAACCGTAAGTCATTTTATTTTTCCGAGTGGAAACTTCGCTGTAGATATACAAAATGATGGCGGCAACGCCAAGCAGCAACGACAGCAGGTGAAGGCCATTGACAAGCATTAGCGAGGGAATGAATCCGTTGCCGATTGCATTGAATTGATCGTTATTAATGATGATGGTTCCGGTATCTTCCGTGACATTCAGCAAAGCTCCGCGGAAAATGAGCATGCCTGCAAGTGTTGCCACAAAAGCAGGGATGCCAAGCTGCGCAATCAAAAACCCATTGAAAAGGCCAATCACAATCCCAAATAGCAGAACGATGGGAATGGTGATCCAAACGGAAAAACCCAGCTGTGTCATGAAGATTGCCGCGACAGCACCTAAAAAGCCGGCAACAAAGCCCACGGATAAATCAATATGGCGGATGACGATGACCAAGGTCATTCCGACAGCAAGGACAGCGATATAACCTGCAGAGTCCAATAGATTGCTGATGTTCCGGGATGAGATAAAAAGGCCATCTGTCATGATAGTGAATGTCAACATGATGACGATCAACGCGATGTACATGCCGTAATCGCGGATATTTGTTTTTACGATGGATTTAGCTTCCGTAAAAAGATTCATTGTTACTGCCTCCTATTGCGTCGCGAGCTCCATAATGGTCTCTTGAGTGGTTTCTTCAATTGCCAGTTCACCTTTCACTGCACCTTCAGCCATTACGTAGATGCGATCGCTCATTCCCATGATTTCACCAAGTTCTGAGGAAATCATGATGATGCTGAGCCCTTCTTTGATCAATTCGTTCATGATGGTATAGATTTCAAATTTAGCCCCCACGTCAATCCCGCGCGTGGGTTCATCGAGAATGAGGATTTTTGGTCCTGTGAACAGCCATTTGCCGAGCGAGACTTTCTGCTGGTTGCCGCCGCTCAATTTTCCAACAACCTGTTCAAGAGAACTGGCCTTAATATTCAAGGATTTTTTATAATCTGTCCCAACTTTCACTTCTTCATTCAGGTTCAGGATGCCTTTTCTGGAAATGCCCTTCATATGAGCGGCAGAGATATTGATTTTGATATCCTGTATCAAAAACAGCCCGTCGCCTTTACGGTCTTCTGTCACATAAGCAATGCCCGCTTTGATGGCGTCGCTGGTGTGCTTGAAGTTTTTCTTTTCTCCGTGCACTTCCAGTTCCCCTTCGAGCTTGTAGTTTTTAGGGTTACCGAATATACTGAGCGCCAGCTCTGTTCGGCCCGACCCCATCAGGCCTGCGATGCCGATGATTTCTCCTTTTTTCACTTCCAAGTTGATATTCTTTGCAACTTTGCGCCCCAGTTGGGGGTCATAGGCAGACCAGTCTGTCAGCTTCAATACGGTTTCGCCGATTTTCTTGTCCAACCGTTTCGGATAGATGTCTTCAATTTCACGTCCGACCATGTTTTTGATGATGATGCTTTCAGTGATCTCACCTTTTTGCGCATCGAGTGTGCAGATGGTTTTGCCATCCCTCAGCACGGTCGCTTTGTCGGCAATCGAAATGACTTCCTTCAATTTATGTGAAATCATGATGCAGGTGATGCCCTGGCTTCTCAGTTCCTTCAATAACTCCAATAAATTCTCGCTGTCGTTTTCGTTCAAGGCGGCGGTCGGTTCATCGAGGATCAGCAGTTTCACCTCTTTGCTGAGGGCTTTGGCAATTTCAACCAGCTGCTGTTTTCCGACGCCAAGATCCTTAATCAAGGTTTCCGGTGTGACATTGAGCTTTACTTTTTTCAGCATTTGTGTCGCTTGAACAACAGTTTCATTCCAGTCGACAAAAGGCCCTTTTGTGATTTCATTGCCGGCAAAGATGTTTTCGTATACGGTCAAATCCGGAAACAGTGCAAGCTCCTGATAAATGATGCCGATTCCTGCTCTGACACTGTCATTGATTTCGTTGAACTGCTGAACGTCCCCTTCAAAAACGATATCTCCTTTATAAGTTCCGTAAGGATAAACACCACTCAGCACCTTCATCAAGGTAGATTTACCGGCTCCATTTTCACCAATCAGGCAGTGAATTTCTCCCTTTTCAACTTTGAAACTGACATCGGAGAGCGCTTTGACGCCTGGAAACTCTTTGGTGATGTTGTTCATTTCTAAAATATAATCGATCATGCAATCGCCTCCCTGCTCTAAATACAAGTGAAACGGAAGAACAGCGATAGAAGTTCTATCACTATTTTTCCGCTTCGCTGTATTTTCTACTCTAGCCCCGTAAACTCACTTGCTTCATAATACTCGGAATCAATCAGTTCAGCTTTCACGTTGTCCTGGTCCACAACAATGACGGGCGTCTGTTTCGCTTTTACTTCTACCGATCCGTTGTCGTAAGTTCCTGTTGTTTCAGGTGTATTACCATCCAATACTTCAACTGCCATGCCCATTGCATCTGTAACCAATGAACGGACATCTTTAAAGACCGTCATCGATTGCTTTTCATCGATGATATATTGAATCGACGCTTTTTCTGCATCCTGCCCGGTAATCAAATAGCTAGATACCGCACTGTCAGAAGCAAATACATCTGCGATTGAACGGGCTGTTCCATCATTTGGCGCAAGTACTGCTACATCGCCTTTCATGTCATCCCCTACAGAAGTCAAATGCGTCTGTGCTTTGTTTTTGGATTCATTTGGATCCCAGTTGGTCGTAACCTGACCGATGATTTTGCTCAATTGCTCACGTGATAGGTCTCCCGTATCTTTTAACGCTTCTGCTTCACTCGAGTTGGCTACTTTGAATGTGCCATCAGCGATTTTTGGCTGAAGCACTTCCCATGCGCCTTCGAAGAACAGGAAGGCGTTATTATCTGAAGATGCTCCTGCATATAAGTAAAGTGGAATGTCCTTGCCTTCTGCATTGTCAACCAGATACTGCGCCTGCGCCGCTCCCACCGCTAAGCTGTCAAATGTCACGTAATAGTCGACTGCATCCGTGTCCGTGATCAAACGGTCGTAAGCAATGATAGTCACATCTTCTGCTTTCGCTGCTTCTACTGCCGCTGCAGCTGCTGGTCCATCATGAGGTGTAATGATCAATACTTTGATGCCTTTGTTTAACAAGGCTTCAACATTCTCTTTTTCTTTTGCTGAAGATCCCTGGCTGAATAAGATTTCTGTCGAATACTCGGAATCTGCCAATGCATCTTTGAAACGTTGCTCATCCTGAACCCATCTCGGCTCATCCTTGGTCGGCAATACAATTCCAATATCCACAGCTGATGAAGAGCCTCCACCGTCATCGCTATTGCATCCGGCAGCCACTAGCGCAAATACCACAAGCATCATTAGAAACAGAACGCCTTTTAAATTCTTTCTCATTATTCATCCCTCTCCCTTTGAATAAACTAAGTACAACTTTAGTATAAATTCAGGTAATAATATTGAAAGCGCTATCACTAGCACTCTTTCAACATCATCTGTAATTTTTAAACTTCCCCCTAAATTTCCCGGCACAAAAAAAGCATCTCCACTTGCCGATCGAACCGACAGGTGGAAATGCTCTTTTATTTTCTGTATTTGATCGCCAAACCCTTGAGGAAGTTCCGCGCATAGCGATCGCCGCATTCTTTGTAATTTTTGTGGCCTACTTTTCGCAGCAAGGCACCCATTTCGCCTCTTGTCACTGTCACACCTGCCAAATCCCAAATCTCCAGCACATCTTCACTGTTCAGCTGCAAAGCGATTTTCACTTTTTTCAGCAGCAAGTTGTTGGAGCGCTCATTGGTCAATGCCGGAATTTCAGGTTGACCGGGTTTGGGCTCCTGCTTGCCTCTCTTGAAAATGATGAAACCGTTTAAAAACGACTCGAACAAGTGGTCGTCTGCCTTGATGTAGTCCTCGTTGTCCTGTTCAGTCCAGATGCTGTCATTGCCCTCGTCATCGCTTTCTGGCGTTTTCGTCAGCACTTTCAGCACTTCTTCCTTGCTCAGTTCCACACCACCCAGTTTGAAAATCTCGACCATATCTTTGTTTTTTATGTCTAGCGCGTAGCGCAGCCTGATCAGTAAATCATTATTATCCATTCTAATTTGCCTCCTGTTAATTTCCAGTAATGATGTCTATGCACAATAAATCCAATTCTAATGATAGCACATATTCCCTTGTCCATCGGGCTTACAAACAGACAGTAAAAAAGACAGCTTTATATGCCTGTCTCCTGGTTTTCTCTATTCTTCGCTTCTTTTAATTGCTTTACCTTATCTTGTAGGTCCACGATAATTTCCAGAGATTCTTCATCGTCTTTTGACTCTTCATAAAAGAACTGTAAATCGCGCTCCATATCTGCCAAACGTTCGTTATAATGCTCAAGTTTTCCGGCAATAATTAACCGCTTTGTTTCTTCTACATTTTTCATTTCTCTTTAACCTCCACTTTGATTGATGGAACGTTCATTTTCTTTTAGTTCCCGCTCTCGAATATCTTAATCCGTTCTTTTTGACATTTTTATGTCTATTTTAAGTCTTTTTATCCAATTGTCAACTAAGTTTACAATTGGTTGGATTTATGATACGATGAAAGTTAGTTGAGTTATATTTTAGGAGGAAAAAAATGTTCACTATTGGAGATCACATCATTTATTCCGCCCATGGCCTATGTAGAATTAACGATATTCGTGACGAAACAGTTTCAGGTGTCACAAAGAAATATTACAAATTACATCCTTTGGAGAATACCTTGGTGACCATCAGTACACCTGTCGATAATGACAAGGTCGTTATGCTGAAACTTCTTCAGAAAGAACAAGCTCTTGAAATCATCGAAATCTTTAAACAGCCTGGAGCAGAGTCGGACAGCCAATCAAATTCTAAACCGTTGCCGTCTAAAAACATCAATACGGGAGACCGTATGCAGATTGCAGAAGTCGTCAACACATTGATGCGCAAAAAATTTGATACGCAACTCCAGAAAGAAGCTTTCTATGCGCACGACTACAAACTTCTCAATAACACACAGATTATTCTCTTTAAAGAACTCGCCCACGCATTGGACACAAGCTTTGAAGAGATCAATAAAATGATCAACGACTTGATCACGGAAGAACAACCGCTAACTATTGGTTAACTTTTGTACTGATAAAAAAGTGCCCCGCTTCATCAAGATCTTGATGAAGCGGGGCACTTTTTCAAAATCTAAGCTATGTTCCCCAATCGGCCTTAAGAAGATCCTTGAGAATCTTCATTTGGTCAGCACCAATTTTTTCTATAATTTTATTTTCTAGCTGACCCTTTAGTCCTTCGTGTTTCTCATAGCATTGTTCTCCTAAAGCCGTTAACCGGATGCATTTCTCTTTTTTATTGTTCTCCACATTCTGAACTTCTACCAATCCTTTGGCAGCCAGATTTTTAATGAATTTATGGATCGCTTGGCGGGAAATATCCACATTCTTAGTGACGTACGCAATGGTGGGCTGCTTTTTATAAATACGCGCCATAATATGCCATTCAGAGTTTGAAATGTGAATTTCACTCGTTTCATTCCATGCATGTTCCAAGATTTTCAGTGTTGAAATCTGGCGTTCGCTCAATAAATCAATCAAATCTAAACTCTGCAACTCCACATACGGGGCCAAACGGTTCACTCCAATCATCTTCTTCGCCATTTAATATACCGATTCCATCAGATGAAGTCAATTTGTAGAAATACTTATGCAAGTTTGAAGAAATTGCTGCTATCCCTCCACTCTCCCATTCATTTGTCTTCCACCAATCGACTGCTATACTTTAAAATATTTTGAATTAACATCCACTTTCTCGGTAATATACGAAATGGCGGGATGCCGTTTATAGAATCATTTCTTACTATTTTATTGGCTTCTCCTTTTTTAGGCTAGCCTACTTCTCATTTTCCAATAAATGCATCACCTGTATTATTATTGTTATTCTAAATCCATTCATAAAAAAAGAGAAGGCACTCTATTATAAATGGATGCTACATGAGCAAATACATCTTGATAGAGGCCTTCTTACTGGAAAGTGTTATTCAGTTACTGTGCCCGCATTAGCCGGATGGACGCCATGACGATAGAAATCGGCATGAATTGGCTTCAACGCTTCACGTCCCAGGATAAGGTCTGCTGCTTTTTCCGCCAACATCAATACAGGTGCATGGATATTGCCGTTCGTAACGTATGGCATGGCTGATGCATCGACCACACGCACATTGTCTAACCCATGAACTTTCATCGTTAACGGATCTACGACAGCCATTGGGTCCGAAGCAGGTCCCATTTTCGCTGTGCAGGATGGATGAAGGGCAGTCTCAGCATCATTCGCCACCCATTCTAAAATCTCCTCGTCTGTACTAACGGCAGTTCCAGGTGAGATTTCCCCTGAATTATAAGAAGACATCGCAGATTGAGACATAATTTTCCGAGAAACTCTTACCGCTTCAATCCACTCACGTCGATCCTGTTCAGTAGAAAGATAATTATAGACCATGCTCGGGTACACTTTAGGATCTTTTGAACGGATCTTCAATGATCCCCTCGAATCGGAGTACATAGGTCCAACATGTACTTGGAAACCATGTTTAGTTTCCGCCTTTTGCCCATCATAACGCACTGCTACCGGCAGGAAGTGAAACATCAAATTCGGGTATTCAACGTCTTCGTTCGAACGGACAAAACCTCCGCCTTCGAAATGATTGGTCGCTGCCGGACCAGTGCGTGTGAAAATCCACTGTAAACCGATTAAAGGCATCCGCGCTTTGTTTAAACTAGGCTGTTGAGAAACAGGCAATGGACAAGAGTGTTGGATATAGACTTCGAGATGGTCCTGCAGGTTTTCTCCTACGCCTGGAAGGTCCACTACAGGTTCAATGCCGAGTGAGCGAAGGTGTTTAGCCTCTCCAACACCTGACAGTTGAAGCAGCTGAGGCGTGTTGATTGCACCACCAGATAGTATAATTTCACCGGCTTCGACATAATGAGTTTTGCCATTTTGTCGATAAGTCAGTCCTTTAGCTCGAGTCCCATCGAAGTCGATGCTAGAAACGAAAGCACGCGTTTTCACCGTCAGATTTTGACGCTCCATTGCCGGATGCAGGTAAGCACGCGAAGCTGACAAACGTCTGCCTTTGTACACATGCTTATCGAATGGTCCAAATCCCTCCTGACGAAAACCATTCACATCTGGGGTTCGTGAGTAACCTGCCTCTACACCTGCGTTAAAAAAGGATTGAAACAAAGGATTAGTAGCTGGCCCGCGTTCAAGTTTGATCGGTCCATCGTGGCCACGAAGATCATCATCCGGTGAGGCCAAAGCCGTTTCCAAGCGTTTAAAATATGGAAGACAGTGGGCAAAACCCCATGTCTCCATTCCTGTGTCTGCTCCCCAGCGCTCATAGTCCAGCGGATTTCCGCGTTGGTAAATCATCCCGTTGATTGAACTCGAACCGCCGAGCACCTTTCCTCGGGCATGCTTGATACGTCGTCCATTCATGTATGGCTCAGGATCCGATTCATATTTCCAATCGTAAAGACTGTTGCCTGCAGGAAATGGCAAAGCTGCCGGCATTTGAATCAATAAATCCCATGAATAATCACTCCGTCCCGCTTCTAAAACCAGAACATTTCTTGTGCCATCTTCACTTAGACGATCGCCGAGCACTGAACCCGCACTACCTCCACCAACAATAATAAAATCATATGTTTCACTCATCTTCTGTTCCTCCTTGAATGTTGAAATTGACAGGAAAGGAGTTAGACAACAGGAAAAGCATTGCTCAAAAACCCTTCTTCATTTTTCAAATTTAGTTAGTAATTTGTGTTTTGATAGCCCATTTATCTAAACCAAATCGGTAGATCAAAATCGACTTTACGAGAAATTTTGAATTCTTTTGCTCTTGCTGATTCTCTAAAGAATGGATCACCGGTT
Source organism: Planococcus antarcticus DSM 14505 (assembly GCF_001687565.2). Classification (NCBI taxonomy): domain Bacteria; kingdom Bacillati; phylum Bacillota; class Bacilli; order Caryophanales; family Caryophanaceae; genus Planococcus; species Planococcus antarcticus. Next base: position 597,553 of record NZ_CP016534.2, on the reverse strand, counting down.
AACGGCTTAGAACCAATTAATAGAAGCTGGTTTAAGATTTTGGAATATATGCTTTGTTTCTGTATATTCTTCTAGGCCTTGTCTGCCAAGTTCACGTCCAAAACCTGACTGCTTAAATCCGCCCCACGGGGCGTGCGGGAAGTAAAGGTTAAATTCATTGATCCACACAGTACCCATGCGCATTTTTGTTGCACAACGTTCAGCTTTTACAATGTCGTTCGTCCAAACTCCACCGGCAAGTCCGTATATTGAGTCGTTGGCAAGCTTTACCGCTTCTTCTTCTGCACGGAATTTCTCAACTGTGAGAATTGGACCGAAAGCTTCTTCTTGAACGATTTTCATGTTTGTTGTGCAGTCCGTAAAAATAGTAGGCAAATAGAAAAAGCCTTTTTGTAATTCAGGATCTTCAGGACGTCTTCCGCCAACCGCTAATGTAGCACCTTCTTCAATCCCTGCTTCTACGTACTTTTCTACTTTTGCTAGGTGTTCAGCAGAAATCAGTGGACCCATTTGAGTCTTTTCGTCAAATCCGCTTCCCAGCTTGAATTTCTTCACTCGTTCTACAAGCGCGGTAACGAATTCATCGTGAATGCTTTCTTCTACAATTAGTCTTGTGCCAGCGGAGCAAATTTGTCCTGCATGGAAAAATACTCCGTTCAGCGCTTGGTCGACTGCTACTTCAAAATCAGCATCTGCAAAGATGATGTTCGGGTTTTTCCCACCAAGCTCAAGTGCGAGATTCTTCACGTTCACGCTTGCTGCCTGCATAATTTTCTTCCCGGTGGCAAGGCCGCCTGTAAAAGAAATAAGATCTACGTCCGTGTTGCTGGACAGCTCTGCACCAACTGTAGCTCCTGCACCAAGAACTAGATTCACAACGCCAGCAGGTACTCCCGCCTCTTCCATCAGTTCAAACACTTTTATAGTAGTAAGTGGTGTAATTTCACTTGGCTTCATGACTAACGTATTTCCAGTCACTAGCGCTGGAGCCAGTTTCCAGGATGCTTGCAGTAAAGGATAATTCCAAGGTGTAATTTGCCCACAAACACCCACAGGTTCGTGAACTACTTTACTAGTGGAGTTTGGCACTGGAGAATCCACCAACTCTCCCCCATTTTTATCTGCAAGTTCTGCATAATAGCGAAACACACCAGTGATATCATCCATGTCTCCACGGCTTTCTACTGTTGTTTTGCCCGTATCCAATGATTCTAAATCAGCAAGTTCCAGCTTATCTCTTTCAATCAATTCAGCAATTTTCCTGACAATAGTCCCTCGCTCAGTTGCTGGTGTTGAAGCCCATGTTCCGTTATCAAATGCCTCTCTTGCTGCAGAGATTGCTGCTTTTGCATCTGTTTCATCACCTTCTGGAACAACAGCAATAATTTCCTGATTAAAAGGATTAATAATGTCTCGTTTGCTCCCCGATTTTGCGCCCACCCATTTACCATTGATATATTGTTGTAATTTTAAATTCAAATCTATCAACTCCAGTTTTATATTTAATTAAGTTAGTTCAGAATTTATTTAACACAAAAAACATAACACGTCTTTTTAAGGCTGTCAAAATTAGTTGCAACACAATGTATAAATTTAGAAGTGAAACCACTTAAAACAGTTGTGGTTATTGGTTTATAGACATTTGCAAGTGGTGAAAACCCGATTTTCCATTTGACATTTAAACTGAACAGGTTAACATGAAGTCTGTTAAGAAGATTTAAGTATTTTTTAATACTATTTACTTTATTGATAAAGGAGCGACATTATGAGTGACTCTAGTGAAAGATCCAGAATAAAAATAGAAGAAGCCAAAGATAAAGTCATTGGCGCGATTGCAGAGACTATGGATTTATATGGGGTAACGCCTGCTGCTGCAAATTTATATGCAACTATGTATTTCAAAGATCAAATGACACTTGATGAAATGCGTACAGAGCTCGAAATGAGCAAACCGAGTATGAGTACTGGTGTCCGAAAGCTTCAGGAAATAAAGATGGTCAAAAAAACATTTACACGCGGTTCGAGGAAGCATACTTATGTAGCCGAGAAAGATTTCTTCCGTTCTTTTATGGTGTTTTATTGTCAGATGTGGGAACGGGAAGTAAAAATGAACATGGAAGCAATTGAGGAATCACAAGAAGAGTTTATCGATATTATAAAAGACTCCACCAGCACACCCGAAATTGTTGCAGAAGCAAAACAATACTATGATCAATTAGAAGAATCTAAAACCTACTATCACTGGTTGGATCACTTAGTTGCAAGCATTAGAAGCGGTAAGATCTTTGAATTCTTACCAAAAGAACCACAAGATTAAGTGGACTTAAAGTTTTCAGGCAGTCTATAGAAAAGCAGTTACAGATTGCCTCTTTATGTGAATGTTCTACTCTTTCGTAAAAAGAAAGAGCTTTTCACGGATTTTTAGTTAAATAAAATTTTAATGTATTTAATTTTTTTAATGCATTTTAATTAATAGGTATTATTACAAAGGGGAGTTTTACAACATGAACAAGTGGAAAAAAGAATTTCGTTTTATTTTAGCGATGCTTATCGTTACTGTACTCACAGCATGCGGAAACGCTGATGGAGAATCGAATAGTGAACAACAAGGCACCCAAGCAGCCGAAAGTGATAAAGAAATAACTATTGGTCAAATTAACTGGGCTGAAAATATTGCTGTAACAAACATGTGGAAAGTAATTTTAGAAGAAAAAGGTTATGACGTAAAGTTGAATGTTTTGAACATGGGCGTGACGATGCAGGCATTGGAAAGTGGCGATATAGACGCCAGTTTGGAAATATGGTTACCGGTACAGGATGCTAATTATTTGGCGGAGTATCAAGATACGGTTAATTTCTCAGATGCTACTTGGTATGACAAGGCAAAAGTTGGACTTGTTGTTCCAAGTTACGTAGAAGAAGTTAATAGTGTAGAAGACTTAAATGATCATAAAGAAATTTTCGACAGCAAAATTGTTGGGTTTGATCCTGGAGCAGGCACGATGGAAGTTACAGAACAATTAATCAAGAACTATGATCTTGAATTTAAACTGCTACAAAGTTCTGAATCTGCAATGCTAGCTGAAATCAGCGAAGCAGTAAAAGCTGGAGAACCCATCGTGGCACCGCTTTGGAGCCCACACTGGGTATTCTCAAAATATGACTTAAAATTTCTGGAAGATCCGCAAAATACATTCGGTGGCACAGAAAAAATTCACCATGCTACAAGACAAGGATTTGAAGAAGACTACCCTGAAGTAAGCGAGTGGTTTAAAAATTGGAAGATGAATGACGAACAAATCGGCGAGCTTATTGACTATGTAGAAAGTGCTGAAGACCCTCTGGATGGAGCTGCACAATGGGTTGAAGAGAATAAAAAATTGATTGGTGAATGGGTAAAATAAAGGCATAAATATAAGAAGTAAAGAAGCTGGTCTCTCGTGTGAGAGATCAGCTTCTTTTGTTATTGTCAGAAGTGTATTCGCAAGCAACGCATTGTGGCAATCCCTTCTAAATTTTTTTATAAATTCATGGTTTTATTAGTAAGAACTCCACTTCACAATTTTTTAATGTAAGAAGAGTTTTTTATCTTTGATGTGCCGTGCATTGAATACATCGAAGAACATTTGAAAGTCATCATAAAAAGCAATACATCAGTTCATCAACCTAAAAGGCTATTATGCCTAGTCGGCCATCGACCTGCTGAGCTGGCTGAACGACTATAAAAAAATACGGCTTTTTCTATGTCAACCACAAGGATGGGCTAAACTGCAAGAAAAAGCTGTCATTTCATTGGTATCAGCATGTGATTGAGACGTGTGGCGAAGGATTGGAATTTGCATTGTCTCACAATACTCTTTACTCGCGTTTGATTTCAGCCAACACCTTTTCATACATGCTGTCAACGCCGATGCCTGTCAGAAACGGCATACCGTCGATTACCTTATCTTTTTAAATTCCCAATGCCAAAACAGAAAAAACCCGATTGAAATCACTTGTTATAAAAGTGGTTATCATTCGGGGATATTTATAAGCTCAAGTATGCCATATCTTACTTTTAGTCATAAGTTTACTATTGTTCAATTTGTTCAATAGAAATTCCCGGGATGGAAATTGAACCGCCCATAGTCGATTCGTAAGTAATTAGTCCCGTCGATAGTCCTCTTATCGTAACCGTATCATCTTCTAAGATTCGGGAATCTACAACTGTGGAATCGAATTCTGCAAAAAGGATGTTATCATAGTCATCATTCACAGCTAATCTGATTTGAGTTGTTCCGTCACCTTCCATTACTTGAATAACAGTGCCATGGAATTTAACTTTTTCAAAAAGGAAATCATCAGGCGTTCTAGCCAATTGATCATACGTAATACCCGTATCATATCCAACTCTTTCTTCTTCTTCCGCCTCTGCTTTTTCTTTGGCTGCAACTTCAGCTTCTGCATCTGCTTTAGCTTTGGCTTCAGCTTCTGCTTTGGCTTTTGCCGCTGCTTCTTCCGCTTCTTTCTTAGCTTTAGCTTCCTCTTCTTTTTCCTTCAATTCTGCTGCTTTTTCTTTGCGTTCTTCTTCTTTCAATAAGAAGAATGGTTCTGCTTCTTTCACTTTAGCTTCTAGTTCTTTAATGTTTAAAGAAGATTCTTCGTTAGTTGATTCCAGTTCGTTGATTTGTTCAATCAGTTTTTCATTGTTGTCTGTAGATGCATCTACTTCAGATTGAGAAGGACCAACGCTACCACCAATAATTAGAGCAATTAATGCTACTAATATGTATCTCCATTTAGCTTTAATGAATCTTAACACCTTTTCCATATTCAAATCTCCCTCTCAATTATATAGTTCAAATTAATCATATTACATATAATCCTAATTTCATAGTTAAAGTTGTATAAATATACTTTATTTATGAATTTTAGTATGCAAAATATTGACGTGTAGTTTATAAAATTCTACTTCTCGTGAAATTTTGATGAAAAATAAAACTTCTTATTTTTTAGAGAAGTAGGATTTTCTTTGCTATATGTTGAACTAATTATTTATAGTAGGACCGATTTCGCTATGGACATTCCATAAAACAGCTGCCAAGAGCTTGTGACGAACTAACTCGGGCTGTGCACCCGAGTAGATTTCTTCCCGTGTCGCTTCCGCTGCTCTCTTGGGAGTCTCCGCTGATTTACTTCATATCCTACTGATTCGTCATTCAAAGATGCTGTGCAGAAAGATAAAGATTGGCAGGTGGTGGAGCTCAGCGCTTCATACGCGGAAAAAACGTCCGTCTGGAGCGATTTCTTCGTTTATCTACTCTTATCGAGGTGAAAAAGCTATTTCTTTAGTAAAACTTATATAGTTTTTAAATTGAACTCTTCTTTCTGAACGCAGAATTCTTTAAAGATTTTTGAGTAGCAACAACCAAGTTGGCTTGCCCTAATCGGCTCAAGCATTTTTTTAATGATTTTTTTTCGGAAAAAGTGATCAAAAACGAACACTTCTATAACAACACGACAGTCACTCAAGACTATGTATCTTCCTTTTCCGCCATTGCCTTTTTAGGTCTAATCGTTCAGTGGTTGGATAATGAGGTAGCTGAAATCTCCTGTGATGAATTGCCAAGATATATATTTAGATCATCTTCCTCATCAAGAATTTGTGACAGAGGAAGAGCATTGAAGACGGCTAATGCCTCAAATTTCACATCTGGATAAACAGCAAAAGGCCGCCTCCTGTTATAATAGGAAGCAGTCTTTTTTTACTTGCCGGCAGCATCTATATCGGACTCTCCAGCTATCTCGATCCCGGTCTCTTCTTTTACAACAAAGAAAGCTTTAAAAACAAGAGCTGCAAGAGCTGCACCTATAAGAGGTGCAACAATGAATACCCAGACTTGAGCAAGTGCATCCCCGCCAGCAAAAATAGCTGGAGCCAAACTTCGCGCCGGGTTTACAGAAGTACCGGTCAGTGGAATACCAATAATATGGACCAGCGTCAAAGTTAGACCGTTCACAATTCCTCCCATGTGTGAGGTTGCCTTGCTCGAGGTCACACCCAAAATGGCCAACACAAATATAAAGGTAAGAATCACTTCAACGACAAGGGCTCCGGTCAGATTTAATCCGACTGCACTCAACTCTCCATAACCGTTTGCACCAAACCCTTCTAAACTTGTAGAACTTGCGTTGACAAAGGCGAGAACAGAGCTTCCTGCGAATGCCCCTAAAACCTGCGCAATTACATATCCCCCAAATTCTTTAACAGTCAGATTGCCAGACATTAGCACAGCCAGCGAAACCGCCGGATTTACGTGGCATCCAGAAATGTGGCCGATGGCATAAGCTCCTGCTACTATTGAAAGTCCAAAGGCAAATGCAATGGCAAGGACTCCAAAAAACCCTGTGTCCGTTCCTCCTGTGTAACCTCCCAAAACGACTGCTGCACCCGTACCCAAGAATACCAAAATAAAGATACCGATAAATTCTGCCAAATATTTTCTCATCATAAACCACTCCTCTAACCCGAATGAATTTCCAAAAGACTCGCTTCTTCTTGTTACGTTAAAGCTGAAGTGCCTGGCATTCAGAAAGTGACCTGATCCTTTTCATCCGGACTGCTGCATCATTTTATGCAATATACGTTTTTGAAAGTGTAACTGGAATCCAACATTATCAACTCTTTTTGGCAAGCTACGCTCCTTTCCATTTGTTATCTATGGATTCTTGCCCATCTCCTATCTTCAGCTTTTTTTATTTTCCGAATTCTGTTGGTAATATATTTTTGCTTTCATTGTAGTTTTATACCTAAAAAACGCAAGATATTCCTTTAGCTGTAAAAAAGGCTTCCCACCAATTCACTGAATTGGCGGGAAGCCTTTTGCGAAAACTATTTTTTTGCAGGATTATTCGAAGTTTAGCTGCTCTCTAGAGTTTCCACTAACTTCTCTGCCTCTATCGAAGCCTCAAAATCGGTAAGCAATGCACGCACTTCATCCGTCGTTTCTGTATACATCAATTGGTTTCTCAATTCCCCAACCCCACGGACTCCGCGGACATAAATCTTAAAGAAACGACGAAGCGGTTTGAATGAAATCGGCTCGATGTCTGTAGAGTATTTGTCGTGAAGATCCAAGTGCAACCGCAGAAGATCAAACAATTCCTTCGGGCTATGTTCTGTCGGTTCTGTTTCAAAGGCAAACGGATTATGAAAAATCCCCCGCCCGATCATGACTCCGTCGATTCCGTACTTATCAGCAAGCTCCTGGCCTACTTGGCGATCAGGAATATCTCCATTGATGGTCAGAAGTGTATGAGGCGCCACTTCATCTCGGAGCTTCTTAATCTCCGGAATTAGCTCCCAGTGTGCAGGAACAGCGCTCATTTCTTTTTTAGTACGCAGATGAATCGACAGGTTGGCAATCTCCTGCTCGAATAGATGGGTCAACCAACCTTTCCACTCGTCCACATCGGTATAGCCAATTCTTGTTTTGACACTGACCGGCAAACCGCCCGCTTTTGCTGCTTGTATAATATCAGCTGCGTTGTCAGGGTACCGGATCAATCCGCTGCCTTTTCCTTTTGCAGCAACATTTGGCACCGGGCAGCCCATGTTGATGTCAATCCCTTTAAAGCCTTGTTTCGCCATCCCGATACTCATTTCCCGGAAATGCTCGGGTTTATTGCCCCATATGTGTGCCACCATCGGCTGCTCATCTTCTGTAAACGTCAGTCTTCCCCGCACACTAAAAACCGCTTCCGGGTGACAATAACTTTCGGTGTTCGTAAATTCGGTAAAAAATACATCAGGCCTTGCTGCTTGGGCCACTACATGTCGAAATACAACATTCGTCACATCTTCCATCGGCGCTAACACAAAAAACGGTTTCGGCAAATCACGCCAAAAATTCTCTTTCATATTCAACTTTCAATCCTTTCATTACGGGACGAGAGGCCAAGCCTTCATCCAAAAATTCTTAATATATATTGAACAGAACCTGCTGTGCTGTGGGTACTCCACAAACAAACTCCGCTTTCGGACTTGCAGAATGTGGTCATGCAACTGGCGCTGAACTAACTTGAGCTGAACGCCCAAGTAGATTTCTCCTATATCGCTACGCTATTCCCAAAGAAGTCTCCACTGGTTTGTTCCATATCCTCCTACTTAAATAACACAAAAGGTTAATTTTCATTTATTAGTTGTTGAAGAGTTCTTAAAGGAAAGAAAATCAATAAACATCAATTTTGTTTATGATGTCACCTCATTTTTTCTTAGCCTTATACAGTTTACACGAGTCACGCATTCAAGGAAAGTGGCGAGCATTAAACCAGTTTTCTTAGGCAGAACCTTGATTTTTTCCTGTCATATTTCGGCAACATTTTGGACTGGCACCAGATCGATAGCCAGCTTCCCCCACTTTTTTTCTATACAAAAAGCGCCAATCCCGATAAACGAGTTGACGCTTCAACTAGTGGGACTAGCAGATTACATAATCCGTTCTGCCATCGAAAACCTGTTGTGTTTCACGAGTCAAAAAACTTATACGTATTTTTCCCTGCTGTTTTTGCACGATATAAGGCATGGTCTGCATGTTTAAGAAGCATATTTAAATTGATAGTGTCATCGATTGGATACGTCACAATTCCAATACTGGCGGAAAGTTGATAATCGGCATCCCATGCACTTAAGCTGTCGAGTAACCGTTCCGCTTGCTTAGTCATTTCCTCTTTGCTGGATATGTCGGAGAAATGGATGATGAATTCATCTCCCCCTAATCTGACTGCAAAGGCGTTGCGGTGCTCATTCACAAATTTCCGTAGCCTCCAAGCGACTTCTTTTAACACTAGGTCTCCCTCATCGTGGCCATGTACATCGTTTACCTTTTTAAAGCCATCCAAATCAAGAAAGAATATCACTCCTCCGGTTTTGTGATGGTCTTCAAAAAAAGTAGAAAGGTAGCGCCTATTGTATAGGTCAGTCAACGAATCTCTATAAGCAAAGCGCTCCAGATCCAAATAATAAGAAAACATCCTGACGATTCTTTGCAGTAAATGGATGCTCTTGTTGTCAAAATGGCTTACTTCATCGTTTATCGCGCATAATGTCCCAAATTTCTCTCCGTTCATAAAAGAAATAGGAATCCCTAAATAAGATCTGACATTGGCTTCTTCGAGCGCATTTTTAAAATCGGCTAAACTGCTTTCTTTCATCGTATCTTCATAGATCAAAGGCTGTTTTTTTTCAAAATCAATGCGATTGCAAAGAGTGTCGTTAAGGTTTACAACCATTCCTTCAGCCACCAGAATACTCGTATCCTCATTTGAAAGCTTTAGAATAACTTGCTGCGTATCACTGACAGAACTCAAAAAAAACAATTGGTCAGGCAAGATTTCTTTTGCCAGATCAAGTACATCGCTGGCCAGCTCATCAAAATTCTTATACATTTGCAATTCTTGATAGATTGTCACCATAAAGCACCTCAATTGTTATCATATTTTACTTTTATAGACCAATCATATGACAGGTAAAATACAACGCATTTAGATTGTTTCCATCTTTTTTTAGAAAGGCAATATTTTACTAGATTTCTTAAAGCTTAACATATACAACTAAAGAGTGTTCAACAACTTGACCGCCTGTGTCCTGACAAATAAAGTCCATTCGAAGGGTTGGATACTGAACTACCCATTTGAGACAAATAAAAAAGGCCGAAACCATTACGGATTCGACCTCCATTCATATATTCATTAAGGTTTTTGACTTTCAAAAAAACCATTAAGGTCATACAACTTGTCACCTGTTTAAAAACCACAATGAAATTAGTAAGCAACCCAACTCAACCCAGTAGTTCCCTCACCCGCATGGACACCCACGCAAACACTAAGTGCAACGACTTGTACCCTCAAGGATGGAAACTCTTGTAATAGCTCATGCTTCCATATTTCTGCGTCATCGGCATTATTGCAGTGAATCACAGCCACTTCTGGCACAGTACCAGTAGTCATATCTCCACGAAGCGCGGAAGTCACATTATCTTTCGCTCGCTTGTTTGAACGAACTTTTTCTTTCATAACAGGTTTACCGTCCTCAAAACTGATGACCACTTTAATGTTTAGCAAATTACTTATAAATGTTTGTGTTCCAGAAACGCGGCCACTTTTGTGCAATTGGTTTAAGCTCGAAGGAATAAAAAACAATTTCGATTTAGCTGTTAGTTCAGTCATAGCAGCAACAACTTCTTCCACGTCTTTACCATTTGCAAACAGCTCATTGCCGCTTTCAATCATTTTAACCATCGGAAAAGAACCGATTTTTGAATCGATTACATGCACGTTGAAGTCTGTCATCTTCGCTGCCGCCTGTGCGCTTTCAAATGTTCCTGATAGTCCACTTGATAAGTGCAACGCCATCGCAAAATCGTATCCTTCTAACTGAAGCTCTTCGTATAAAGAAACCATCTCGCCAATTGCAGGCTGCGAGGTTTTAGGTGAAACTTTTGCTAAGCGTAATCTATCGTAAAATTCTTCTTGTGTCAGATCAATCGATTCCCGAAATGACCCATCAGAAAAAACAACACTAAGGGGCAGGATATGTATATCATATTTCCGGATGAAAGCATCATCTAGTTGCGCAGCTGTATCCGTAATCCAAGCGATTTTCTTCATTAAAAAATTCTCCTCTAAATACAAATTTCATATCGGAATCCTATCTACTACCGCTAACTTACATTACGGATTAACAGCGTACTAGTGACAGTTGTCACATAAAGAAGAAGTTTTATTTTAGCTGTCATGATTTGAACATATATAGCCTCTTTCCTTTTATCTACGTAAATAGTCAACTCAAGTCGAACGAAGCCATGAAACTCATGAATACCTCAAATGAGGGTATTATAATTCAAGACTTCTCAAGGAACTTGGTTAAACTTCAAGAGAAGCTCCACGATTTCTTGTTGATTCAGTCGGTTGTTTGGGATAGGTTCGGCGACACTGCCAAACCTAGCTTCGAGGGGCATGGCGCTCATGAATTTTCTTTAAATGAGACATCTTGCCCGGGTCTCTGATTCATGGTTCTTCCGCTTAGTCTCGTGCTCGAACTGCGCCAGACTTGCGTTAGCTACTGTGTATCGACTTGAACTGTTTTTGATTTCTGATTGTTCGACTGAAAATGATCATCTACATTAATAAAAACAGTCAGCATCTTCATGATAAGATGCTGACTGTTTTTAAGTTTACTTTTACTGTTTGTTACAAAACACAATCCTCGACAAGACGAATATGAATCCCGTCATTTATCATGAATCTTTTAGTGAATCGCCTTCCGTTTCTTTCTTCACAAATGCTTTACTCTTCAGTTTAGGGTCAACGCCAAACTGATCTTCAAACATAATTTTCGCCACTTTCGGAGCAGCCCAAAATGTTGTCACTAAAAGCAGTGAAACAGGAATTGCCGTAACAACAATAAACGATTGAATTGCTTCAATTCCACCTTCACTAATCATTAAGAGCACGATCGCTACAGTACCCATAATAATTGCCCAAAAAATACGCATCGTCTTTGGAGGGTGACCATCTCCTGTTATCGCAACTGAAATTGTATATGCCATCGAGTCGGCTGTCGTGACAACAAATAAAACTGTGACTAACAAGAACAATGGTGCAATTAATGAATTGAGTGGTAGTTGTTGCGTAATGGCCATCATCGCAGCTGGCATACCAGATGCATTTAATGCATCCGAAATAATGCCTGGCTGAGCTAGCTCATAAAACATTCCTGTGCCTCCAACAACCGTAAACCAAAATGCCGTAACGATTGGTGCTGTAATAGACACGGCCAAAATCAATTCGCGAATGGTGCGTCCGCGAGTAATCGTTGAAATAAAGATGGCCATCATTGGTCCATATCCGAGGAACCAACCCCAAAAAAAGATGGTCCAAGAACCTAACCAAACCGAATTCCCGCAAAACGTACTCATTGCAAGAAATTCTTGAAGATGGACTCCAGATGCTGCAAGAAACGTATCAAGGATAAATCCGCCTGGTCCTAACACTAAAATCGCAACCATTAAAATCAGCGTAATAATGATATTTAAATTACTCAAAAATTGGATCCCTTTGCGTAACCCTGAAACAGCCGATATCGTAGCGATTATTACTACACCAACAATGATAATTACTTGCGTAAACAAGTTGTTCGGTATCCCGAACAATACTTCCATTCCGTAAGCAGCTTGCAGTCCAAGAAAGCCAATTGGTCCAATCGTCCCCGCTGCTACAGCAATCACTGCAGACGCATCGATAATGGTACCAAGCGCACTGTTTTTCATAATTTTTTCACCAAGCAACGGGTACAGCAATGTACGCGGTTTTAACGGCATGCCTTTTTGGTAATGCGCATACATTAATACAATTGTTCCAAGCGTTCCGAGAATCGACCACGCAAGAAATCCCCAATGCAAGTAGGCCTGTGCAAATGCTGGAATGACGGCACTTTCAGTAGCCGATTCCACACCAGAACCTGCAAAATTAGGTGAACGATCAAGAAAATGGTACATCGGTTCGGCAGCTGCCCAAAATACCCCTCCACCCGCAAGCAAGGTTGTCATAATCATGGCAAGCCATTTAAAATAAGCCACTTCTGGCTTTTCAATGCCACCTAGACGAATATTACCGTATTTTGAGAATCCAAGGAAAAGTGCGATAAAAAACGTACCTAAAAACAAAACTTGCCAAAATCCTCCGAAATATTTCACAGCAAAAGCGAAGGATTGATTAACTGTATTCGATACAAAATCTACATCGATAAACGATGCTATAACAAAAGCCACAAGTAACCCACCACTGATGAATAGTACGGGCCAATCCGTCCTAGATCCATATTTATTCAAAATATACCCTCCTTTATAAGCATCTATTATAGATACTTACCCTTTGAAAGAAGTAAAGAAATCACTCTACTTCGATAATGGTATCAATCTCAACCACTGCCTCGCGTGTGAAACATCATCAGCAGTCGATTGTTGATGTTTCACACGCACAATAACGTAATCTGCATAAGCTTTTTCGAGCAACATCCCTTTTTTCGCTACTAACGACTTGGACTTGTTCTGCTTTGTTCAATATTTCTACCTACTCTAGTTGGCTTTGTAAGTTTGACCATTCACCTATACATAAGTTGAACGAAAGAAGTATCCTATTGAAAATCGTTTCGGTCGCTTGGGCCTAGCTTCGCCTAGCCCCTTGCCGCGCCTCCGCTAAGATATCTCTCGATATGGAGCAAAACAGTGGAGACCCGCAGGAGCAAAGTGACTGAGGAGGCTTGGCGCCCGCCCGCGGCAAGCGGAGCTGTTTTGCGGAATATCAATTATGAATATTCACTAGTTCAACTTGTATAGCAACTAATGTAAGCCACATTATCCAAAAAACTCAGTATTCCCAATTGTTTTTGCCCTTTCTTACGCATAAAAAGAAAGAGCTTCGCACTTGAAAGCTTTTTTTGCAATAAGTATGTAATTGTATATGATACAAACACAACTTACCAACTCTTTTTACTCCTTAAAGCATTAATTGAAGAGATAGCGTCAGTTAACATCCTTTATCCGGAAATTTAATCATACGAACGCATGAACCCAAGTATCTTAATTCGGCAAATAAAGATATTTCAAAAAACTAATGCATCGCTTTTTGGTGCCTACAAGAAACACTGGAGCATGGTCACTTTTACATGCAAAAAAAGAGAGAAACCTTTAGAAAACAAGGTTTCTCTCTTCATTAGTTAGCTAGAATTACATTATGCCGCCCATATCAGGCATGCCGCCACCTTGTCCTGCTGGTCCAGGCAAGTCTGCTACGACTGCCTCAGTAGTCAAGAACATGGCTGCAACAGATGCTGCGTTTTGTAATGCTGAACGAGTAACTTTGGTTGGATCGACGATACCTGCGTCCACCATGTTGACCCATTGGCCGTTAGCGGCGTTGTAGCCGATACCGACTTCTTCAGTTTTCAGACGGTGAACGATGATGGATCCTTCAAGGCCCGCGTTTGTTGCGATTTGACGTACTAGCCTGGCTCTTCTAGTGCACGAAGAACAATGTTAACACCAGTGGCTACGTCGCCTTCGGTATCTTCAAGCAATGCTTCTACTTGTTTGTAGACGTTAACTAGTGTATTACCGCCACCAGCAACGATTCCTTCTTCTACAGCTGCACGAGTTGAGTTCAAGGCATCTTCAATGCGAAGTTTACGTTCTTTCAACTCCGTTTCAGTTGCCGCTCCGACTTTGATCACGGCAACGCCGCCTGATCGTTTAGCTAGACGCTCTTGTAGTTTCTCTTTGTCGAATACAGAAGTTGATTCTTACAACTGTGAACGGATCTGGCCAACGTGCGATTCAATAGAAGTTACATCGTCGATTCCTTCAACAATTATTGTCTTGTCTTTTGTAACCACAATCTTCGAAGCGCGTTCTAATGATGGTAGGTCAGCAAACTCCAGATCAAGTCCTAGATCATCTGTAATCACTTGGCCACCTGTTAGGATTGCACTAGCCTTACGACGATCGCCGTACTTTAGAGTACCTGTGCAACATTGAATTCAGAATTAACTATTGCACAGGCAAACTTTAGTCTTTACAACATACAGTACGATTGATAAGCATATTCTCAAAATACGTCTATGCGTCTTCTCTTATCGGATCACTAGGGATGACTAGGTTCAATACAATAGCAACAAAACAGGCTATTGTTATTCCAGATTCTCCAAACAACAACTTAACAATGTCTGGAAATGCGTTCATAGCATCGGGTACTTGACTTAATCCGAGTCCAAATACTAAAGATAACCCAATGATAATCTTTGCTCTTTCATTTAAAGGCTCTGATGTCAATATGTCTATACCTGTTAATGTAATTTGAGAAAAAATAATTACTGTGGCACCTCCAATAACTGCTTGTGGCATTGTAGATATAAGAGCCCCGAACTTAGGAATAAGACCAGCCAATATTAAAAACGCAGCGCCAAGAGCTACAACATATCTACTCATTATTTTTGTAAATGCTATCATTCCTACATTTTGACTAAAAGATGTATTTGGCAAAGAATTAAAAACCGCTGCTAGAGAAGATGTAAAACCATTTGCTATTACTGAGCCAGAAAGCTCATCAGGCGTGGGTTCTCTGTCTGCTCCCCCATTAGTAATTGCTGTAACATCTCCAACTGTCTCAACAGATGTAACGATAAACATAATTAACATAGGTAGTATAGCTCCCCAGTAAAATTCCATGGGAAAATAAAATGGTTTTGGAATTGAAAACCATGTAGCTTCTCTTATTGCTGAAAATTCTACCATACCTAGTGGCAAAGCAACCATATATCCAACGACAATTCCTATTAAAATTGAAGATGTTTTAGCCATTCCCTTTGCATATCTATTTAGAAAGATTACAATTACCAATACTAGTAAAGCCACCATCCAGTTTTTAGCTGATCCAAAATTTTCAGATCCACTTCCTCCAGCCATAGCTATAATACCTGTAGGTAAAAGTGACAAACCTATAGTAAGAACTACTGTACCTGTTACAATTTTTGGAAAGAACCTCCTTAATTTCTTTATAAAAAATCCTAAGGTCCCGCCAAATAAACCTCCTACAAGACTTGCACCTAATAATCCTGATATACCATAGGAGCTTGCTATAGCTATATTTGTAGGTAGAAATCCAAAACTAGTACCCATAACTATTGGGAGTCCTGCTCCTACTCTCCATATTGGGTAACATTGGATAATAGTTGCAACTCCTGCCATGATCATTGCACTTTGAACCAATATCGTTAAATCAGATCCTGTGATGCCAACCACACCTGCGATTATGATAGGGACGGCAATATTACTTAGGAACATTGCAAAAATATGCTGTAATCCCAAAGGTATTGCTTCTTTTAATGGGGGTATACCATCTACATCATATTTATTTGTGTTCGTAACTTTATTATTATATCCAACTATTTTTTTCATAAAACACCTCTTTTCAACTCTATTTATATTCTATTCTATCTCCAATATTTTTTTTGCTGCATAATCTGCGCCTCTTTCTCTTGAGGTGTTTCTCCAATACAGTAAACTATCTTTAGAAATCTCTTCTATATCATTAAATGCCTTCGATAATTCTTCCTTGCTAAAGTTGTTTGGATCCAACACTCTTCCTAATTTATTCTTTTCAACATCATATGCTATATTAAACTGGTCACTAGAAAATGGTAATATCACCATCTCTTTTCCATAGTACATAGCTTCTGTTAACGTGTTACATCCACCATGAAATACAACTGTGTCTACATAATGCATAAGAGCTATTTGAGGTATGAAATCTTCTATTATTGTATTTGGCGAGCTATATTTTTTAAATTTCTCAACATTACTACCTGCAGAAACTATTAATAGAGCACTAGGGTAAATTTCTCTGACTAATAGGATAAGTTTTTCAAGTACATCTTTTCTATTAGATAAAAAAGTTCCTAAACTTATCATTATTATCTTTTCTTTTGTATCTATTTTTTCTAGCCATTCTTCATCTAATGTAACCGCTTTGAATGAATTTCCTATAAATATTTCCTTTGGTTTTTCTTCATTTTTTTCAATGTTGTTAAAATCAAAATAATTGTAGATAACAGCTATTTCAGAGACCAAACTAAAAGCATTACTAATTTTTTTAATAGACTTATTTTCAGTGATAATATTGTTAAAAACTTCAGTAAATTCTCTTTGAGTTTGGGTCGAAACCTGCTTTAACATCCTCAAATCTTCTTCCTTGATAGTTATAGCCTCGGGCCAGCTTTTAGGTACATTAAAATACTTTCCTTCTTTTGGAATAGTATTGGGATGAGGAGGACAAAATGTGATAAAAGGCAGACCTAAAAAATACAAGCTAAGAGTAACAGAGTAAGATAATATATCTACCACATAAAGATCAACATCTATTGAATCATCTATTAACTTTATCTTATCTATAAGCTCTTCTGGATTATAAAGCATATCAGCCTTTCTGTGGTGAGACTGAGTTATAAGTGTTTCTACTGCACCTTTTTTTGTCGACTCAAAGAATTCTTCTAATCTTATTCTCTCAGTATCTGGTTGTATTGTGTTTTCACCTTTCCCAATGTTTTTATTTGTACTTATATCTATTTCATAAAACTTTAAATTTTCTTTCAAGATTTTTTCCTTAAATTCTATACTGCAACCAAATGTCACTTCTGCACCATATTCTTGGAAACTTTTTGCTAACACTAACAAAGGGTTAAAATGCGAATAAAAAGGTGGACTTATAAAAAATATTTTTTTATATTTCATTATTTTCTTCTCCTTTTAAAGATAAATAAAATGATACAAACTCATTTGAAATCTTTTTAATGGAAAAGTTTTCATCTACAGTTTTTTGTCCTGCAGCTTGAATTTTTTTAAATTCATCTTTATCAATTTTAGTATCATAAATATGTTTTTCTGTTTCTTTTGCAATCGTTTCCCAATTACTGGTGTCGATTAAAAATCCATTTTCTCCATTTCTCATATAACTCTTAACTCCACCTTTTATAGGACCTAGGGTTAGAAATCCTATGGACATAGCTTCTAAAATAGCTATACCAAACTCTTCTTTTACACTTGAGCAAAGATATATATGAGGATAGTTAAAGTCTCTCTTAATAATATTCCTTTCAAGCAATCTTATATCCAAATTCGACATGGCACCTTTATGTATGAATCTGTCTTTGAATTGAGGATGCTTTTGTACGTAATCCTTAAAAAAATTAATAACCATTTCTTCTTCTTTATTTGGTCTCTCTAAGTCTCCTCCTATTATTAGAAGATTATGAGTTTCCGAAAGCTTGGAGTTTGACCACGCTTTTAAAAGTTCGATCTGTCCTTTTAAAACAGATAGTCTCCCTACATTTAAGATTACAGGTCTTTCAAAAAAATCTTTATTTGTTTCACTTAATTCTATAAAGCGATTTGAATAGATATCTGTGTCCTCTACATCCATTGATTTATCTATTTGTATTCCTTCACCTATCATTCTTATTCTTCCATTTATATTTTCATCTTTAAATTGAGGGAAATATATCTCAAGTTCTTTTTTTACATCTGCATTCCCTATACCAACTATTCCATCGCTTGTGTATATTAATTCATCACCTATTTTTATCTTATTTAGTTTTTCAATAAGCTCTTTAAAACCAAGTTCTTTTAAATGACCGGATCCATCAAACATATTTCTGTGTGGGTCTGGTGTTAGTGTAAATACAAGTTTTCTATTTAATTCTTTACATAGATGAGCAACAGATTTAGAAGCGTTATCTAAAAATCGTATATGAAAAACATCTGGCTTTATTTCTGACTGTCTTAAAAAATTACCTATATATCTTTTTATAAATAATTCTCTTTTTATAAACTTGTCTGATACTACAGACTGATCTAAATATATTGGCAACCTAATAAATACATGTTTATCTCCATAAAATCTGATAAACGGCTTATTTAATTCTTGAGTTATGGTAATAGTAAATACATAAGACACACTACTGTCTTTTGATATCTCTTCACCCAAACCTTTTAATAATACTGCTAACCCTCCATTATTTCCTTTCCCGCTATCTTCAAAATCTCCATAAAACATTGACTGCAAAATTGAAGTACCTTGCTTTTCAAATTTAAAATCTGTATTGAGAAAGTTGATATAACTATCATAAAACACGTTGTTTTTCTCATTTATTATATTCTTCTTCACAAATGATTGATCAACGGTTTCTATTGAATACAAATTTCCTAATAAATTTAATACCTGGATTTTTATATTATCAGGGTAATCTAAGGTCAATAATTTGTATATATGATCTTTAAACCCCTGTCTTTTAAAACTATCCATATAGTCCATTAAGATAGAAATTATATCTAAATCTAGTTTGTATTTCTGAAGCATAAATAAGATATCATGATCACTTAAAATATCGATATCACATTCAATACAAATATCTAAAACATGATATAGCTTTTGACTGTCATACTGTTGTTGTGATAGTAAGTCTTTTGTTTTTTTCTCTACTATCTGCTTTATATCATCATTGAATAATTTTAAAAGAGTATCAACTATAAATCGGTCTGTATATGAATCCTCTCCCAAAAATGAGTATAATTCATCTATTTCTTTTTCGCCTAGTTTCTTTTTCCGCTCTATTTGCTTTATTGTTCGAATTTGCTTTATTACTACTCGTTCTCTGGAATTTATAGTCTTACTTTTATTTATGTAATCATCTAAAAATTGGAGAGGATAAATATATTTACTTTCATTATCATAAACATGATTTCTAAACTCAATAAACTCATTCATTTTTTCACCCTCCAATACCTTTAATAGATTAGTCTCTTATTACACTATACTTATAACTAATAAGCTATATGTCAAGTTTCATGATTGCGATAGTGATTTTAGAAAATAAAAAAATATTGAATCCTATGCTTCTAGAGTATTCAAAACATTTTTTAATCGCTCCAACTCAATGAGTATAAAATATTCGTATTTTAAATGTTTATTTCCTAATGCTGGCCATAGCGACATAAACTCTCGCTTTCCGATTTATGAACACATGACAATAAACGTAAAAAAGAGGTCTTTCATTAAGTTATTAGACTTAATGAAAGACCTCTCAGATAATCTTATTTAATGAAACATGAGCAAAAAAATGAACATTTTAAAATAAAAACGCTTATAATGTCGTCAAATCAACACTTTTCGACGTTATTACATCATGCCGCCCATGCCGCCCATATCAGGCATGCCGCCACCTTGTCCTGCTGGTTCAGGCAAGTCTGCTACGACTGCTTCAGTCGTCAAGAACATGGCTGCAACAGATGCTGCGTTTTGTAATGCTGAACGAGTAACTTTGGTTGGATCGACGAT
Organism: Planococcus antarcticus DSM 14505; assembly: GCF_001687565.2. NCBI lineage: Bacteria > Bacillati > Bacillota > Bacilli > Caryophanales > Caryophanaceae > Planococcus > Planococcus antarcticus. Next base: position 577,627 of record NZ_CP016534.2, on the reverse strand, counting down.
ACCTGCGTCCACCATGTTGACCCATTGGCCGTTAGCGGCGTTGTAGCCGATACCGACTTCTTCAGTTTTCAGACGGTGAACGATGATGGATCCTTCAAGGCCTGCGTTTGTTGCGATTTGACGAACTGGCTCTTCTAGTGCACGAAGCACGATGTTGACGCCAGTTGCTACGTCGCCTTCTTGTGTTTCAAGAAGTTCAGCCACTTTGTTGTAGACGTTAATCAATGCTGTACCACCGCCGGCAACAATTCCTTCTTCTACAGCTGCGCGAGTCGAGTTCAAGGCATCTTCAATGCGAAGTTTACGTTCTTTCAACTCCGTTTCAGTTGCTGCTCCGACTTTGATCACGGCAACGCCGCCAGCCAATTTCGCTAAACGTTCTTGCAGTTTCTCTTTGTCGAACTCAGAAGTTGTTTCTTCCAGCTGGCTGCGGATTTGGGTAACGCGTGCGATGATGTTCTTCTGATCGCCGGCGCCTTCTACGATGGTTGTGTTTTCTTTCGAAACAACCACTTTTGATGCGCGTCCAAGCTGAGCGATATTCGTTGATTTCAATTCAAGTCCAAGGTCTTCTGTAATCACTTCTGCGCCCGTCAATGTAGCAATATCCTCGAGCATAGCTTTACGACGGTCACCAAAGCCTGGAGCCTTAACAGCTACTGCATTAAACGTGCCGCGCAATTTATTGACAACCAATGTTGCCAACGCTTCGCCTTCAACATCTTCAGCAACGATCAACAAGGGTTTGCTTTGCTGAACGACTTGCTCAAGGATTGGCAGGATTTCCTGGATGTTGCCGATTTTTTTGTCAGTAACCAAGATGAATGGGTTCTCAAGAACTGCTTCCATTTTATCTGAATCCGTTACCATGTATGGTGACTGGTATCCGCGGTCAAACTGCATGCCTTCGACTACATCAAGCTCAGTCGTAAAGCCACGTGACTCTTCTAACGTGATAACGCCGTCGTTGCCGACACGCTCCATTGCTTCAGCAATCAGTTTACCTACTTCTTCGTCACCAGACGAAATCGCTGCAACTTGTGCAATTGATTCTTTGCCTTCGATTGGCTTAGAAATAGCTTTTAGTTCCTCAAGCGCATTTTCAACGGCCAATTCGATTCCGCGACGTATGCCTACTGGATTCGCGCCAGCTGTAACGTTCTTCAAGCCTTCACGGATCATTGCCTGCGCAAGAACCGTAGCTGTCGTTGTACCGTCACCGGCAATGTCGTTTGTTTTAGAAGCAACTTCCGCAACAAGTTTCGCGCCCATGTTTTCAAAAGCATTTTCAAGTTCGATTTCTTTCGCGATCGTCACACCATCATTCGTGATCAACGGTGAACCAAATTTTTTCTCAAGAACTACGTTGCGCCCTTTTGGCCCAAGTGTCACTTTTACTGCATCTGCTAATTTATCTACGCCTTTCAGCATTAAACTGCGTGCATCTTCGCTGAACTTAATATCCTTTGCCATGTTTAGCTTCCTCCTGTGTCGTTGGTTTATTTTAGCCTAAAACTGCTAATATGTCGTTTTCACGTAAAATCAAATATTCTTTGCCTTCATATTTTAATTCAGATCCTGCGTATTTCGAGAAGATGACGCGGTCGCCAGCTTGCACGTCCAATTCTGTGCGCTGCCCGTTTTCACGGATAAGTCCATTTCCTACAGCGATCACATGGCCCTCCTGCGGTTTTTCTTGTGCGGATCCCGGTAAGACTATACCGCTTGACGTTTTTTCTTCCGCTTCGATGAGCTCAATAATTACACGATCTCCTAGTGGTCTTAACAATTGAAACACCCTCCTCAAATTATCTACATGTTCTCGCTTAGCACTCTCAACCTCTGAGTGCTAACCCATTAACAAGTTTAATAAAATCTTCTGTCTTTTGCAAGCAGGAACCATCATGATTTTGATTTCTTTGCGGTTATTCTCGGAAAGCTCTACAATGGAAGGAGCTTAAAAGTGAAAGGAATTACATCATGCCCACCAAACGAAAAACTTTCATAGACAACTTTTTAAAAAATGGCAGTCCGTCCAAACCAAAAGCCAAAAAAGATACCGGCTATCGTCCAAAATTCAAAGGCAAAAAAACACCGCTGTATGTGTTATTGATTTTCATTGCCGCACAGCTTTCACCGATTTTGTTTATCGCGCCTACCTTGAGTTACTTTCAGGGGCAGGGTATGGACCGCGATGCAGCCGCTGCCGCCACTTCAGGCTGGCTGATTTTCCTGACGATGGGCATTGGTTTTATCATTACGCTGCTCGTCATTTTCCGAGACAAACGCTTTTTTGATATTTGGAAAGGCACAAAATCTTCTTTACTGATGTCTATTGTCTGGGGCTTTCTCGGCTTCTTGCTCTTATTAATTGGGCAATCGATCGCCGCTTTAATTGAAATGAATCTTCTTGGCATTGAACCCGGTTCTGAAAACACAGCTTCATTAGTGAATATCGCTGAAGCTGTTCCGCTCGCTATCGTTTCCATCGTATTATTTGGCCCGATTCTTGAAGAATTGGTTTTCCGCCGCGTGCTGTTCGGTTCGCTTAACCAAACCACCAACTTCTTTTTCGCGACAGCCATCAGTGCCTTAGTGTTCGCTTTGATTCATTTCGACTTTACGCACTTGCTGCTGTATTTCACCACCGGGTTGATCTTGGCGTTCCTTTACCAAAAAACCAAGCGTATTATCACACCCATCATCGCCCATATCTGTTTGAATGGTTATGTGATGCTCATTCAGCTCAATATGGATAAAATTTTGGAGTTCCAAAAACAAATGGAAAACCTACAGTAGGAAAAGCGGAAACGGCCGCTCAGATTCGACAGACATAAGACGAAACGGCGAAGCGCGTTCTTTGCCACTTCGCGCGAAACGTAGAAGTGCCTGTCAAAGCTAGGCACTGCATTTGGCTTATGTCCTGAGAATTTGACCGTCGGAATCTGGACAATCAAAAAGCCTCTCCCCGAATCAATTCGGGAAAAGGCTTTTTGTTGTTCTATGGCTGTTGCTGCTCTTCGATGATTTGCTGCTGCTCCGCTTTCAGGAACTTGCGGTAGCCAATTTTGGCGATGATGACACTAAACTCGTATAGTATGATCAACGGCAAGGTCACAATCATATGCGAGACGATGTCCGGCGGGGTAATAAACGCCGCAACGATTACTAATCCGAGATATGAAAACTTGCGGTACTTCGTCATCAGCATCGGCGTAATAATGCCGAGCCTCGTTAGAAACAGCATCAGTACCGGCAGCTGAAAAATCAAACCGAACGGCAACGTGATCTGGAACAGAAACTGGAAATACTCATTGATACCGATGGTTTCCTGTATATCCATATTATCAGAGATGTTCAACATAAATCCGATGACGTAAGGAAACAGGATCAAATATGCAAACGCAATCCCCCCCAAAAACAACAGTAGGGAAAACGGAATATAGCTTAATGTCGCTCTCCGCTCCTTATCGAGAAGACCTGGGCTGATGAACGCCCAAAACTGATACATGATTAAAGGGGACGTGATGATCAACGCTAAAATCATCGTTACTTGCATAAAGATTTTCAGTGGATCGGTAATTTTAAATGCGTTTAAGGTAAGATTTTTCGCTTCTTCCGTATATTGCAGATACTGGATCAGCGGCTGGGAAAGAAAAAAGCTGACAATAAGCGCCAATATAAAGAAAACGACTAGAATGGTCAGCCGTTTTCTCAATTCAACTATATGTTCAACTAACGTCATATCTTTTTCGGTCATCGGACAAACATCCTAACGTATTTCCTTTTGCTCATCTTTCTTTTTCAAATCTACTTTATCGTCGTCATCGTCCACAAGTCCTTTTGTAGCATTTTTGAACTCACGCAAAGACGAACCAAACGCTTTTCCAAGTTCCGGCAACTTTTTCGGACCGAAAACAATCAAAGCAACAACACCGATTATGATTATACTCATTGGACCTGGCATACGTGGCACCTCCTGTATTATGGCTTTATTCTACATCATTCGAGCGCGTTTGGCTATTTGGAAAGAGCTTGAAAATGTGAAGGTTTTAAGTCAATGCTGCTTAATCTGGTAAATCAAGGTCTGCAATTCTACCGACAAATCGATGGTCTGGACACGAATATGATCGGGCACCGAAATACGCACGGGCGTAAAATTCAAAATCCCCTTGATATCAGTCTTTGCCAAGCGGTCTGTCACTTCCTGTGCCGATCGTGACGGCACAGTCAAAATGACCAACTCTACGCCGTACTCTTTGATTTTCTCTTCGATTTTGTCTGGATGATACGTATCGATCTCGCTGATTTTTTCGCCTTCTACCGGACTGTTCGAGTCAAATGCCACAATAATTTTCGTATTGTGGTTTCGGTGGAAATTATATTTTAGAAATGCACTGCCCAATCCTCCGACGCCGATTAGTGCCACATTTGTAGCTTCGTCCTGATCGAGGGTCTTTCGAAAAAACAGCAGCAGCTCCTTAACGTCATAGCCATATCCTTTTTTGCCAAGCGCGCCCAAATGTGAAAAATCGCGACGGATAGTGGCCGAATCAATTTTCATCGCTTCACTCAATTCTTGCGAGGAAATCCGTATCTGTCCAGCGTTCGCAAAATTTTGAAGAAAACGGTAATACAACGGCAGCCTTTTAGTCGTGGCTTGCGGAATTTTAGATGTCTCGTGTAACATACGCTTGCATCCTCCTGAGGTGTTGTCAAATCGCTTTCATCTTACATTAGGAGCCTTGATATGTAAAGGCTTGTCCAATTGCGAACAAGCGCCCCATCAGCTACACTTAAAGAGAATAGAGGTGACCTACATGATTGTCTTGCAAGTAAATCAAGTCCATAAATCATTTGGTGCGGAAGAGATTCTGTCAGGCGTCAAATTGGAAGTCCAGCACCGTGACCGCGTAGCATTGGTAGGCCGCAACGGCGCGGGAAAATCCACGTTACTGAAAATCATAGCCGGTGAAATGTCCTATGACAACGGAGATATCAGCATGCCGAAAGATTTGACAATCGGCTATCTGGAACAGCAGAGCAATTTGGAATCAGAAGCCACTGTTTGGGATGAAATGATGACGATTTTCCATCATTTCCGTGAACAGGAGGCAAAACTTCGCCTGCTGGAAGCACAGATGGCCGAACCTGACATATACAATAACCCCGCAGAAAACGATAAAGTTATGAAAGAGTACGACTTGTTGCAGCATGATTTCAAGGATGCGGGCGGCTATCAGTATGAAGCGGATACAAGAGCCATCCTGCACGGCATGAAATTCTATCCGGAGGACTTCGGTAAGAAAGTGACGTCTTTATCCGGTGGCCAGAAAACGCGCTTGATGCTTGCCAAGCATTTGCTCAGCAAGCCGCAGCTGTTAATTCTCGATGAACCGACCAACCACTTGGATATCGAAACCCTAAGCTGGTTGGAAAACTACTTGAAGAATTATCCAGGTGCGTTACTGATTGTTTCCCATGACCGCTATTTCCTCGACCAGGTCGTGACGTTGGTTTACGAAGTTTCCCGTCATCGCGTTAAAAAATATAACGGCAATTACAGCCGCTACCTGGATGAAAAAGCTAAGCAATACGAATTGGATCAAAAGCAGTTCGAGAAACAGCAGGGTGAGAAAGCCAAGCTCGAAGATTACGTCCAGCGCAACCTGGCACGGGCTTCAACGACCAAAATGGCGCAAAGCCGCAGAAAGACCCTACAGAAAACCGATTGGATGGAAGCCCCGGATGGCAGTGAAAAATCAGCCAGCTTCGGCTTCACTATCGGCAAGCAGAGTGGCAATGACGTCTTGAACGTTCAGTCATTGGAAATCGGCTATAGCAATAAGCCGGTTTCTGAGAATATTTCACTGAAGCTGTACCGACAGGAAAGCCTAGCGCTGGTCGGTCCAAACGGCGTCGGCAAATCGACTTTGCTGAAAACTCTCATAAAAGAACTGAAACCGCTCGAAGGCGACGTCCATTACGGAACCGGTATTCAGTTTGGCTACTACGACCAAGAGCAGGCCAATTTAAAAGGCAATAAGCTGGTACTAAACGAATTATGGGACGATTACCCTCTTATCAACGAGAAAGACATACGCGGCATCCTAGGGCGTTTTCTGTTTACCGGCGATGATGTGCTGAAACCCGTCTCTACATTATCTGGCGGTGAGAAGGCACGTGTTGCACTGGCAAAACTCATGATGCAAAAAGCTAATGTCCTACTACTTGATGAGCCAACCAACCATTTGGACCTCGACAGTAAGGAAGTGCTCGAAAATGCCTTATTGGATTATCCGGGTACCTTGCTTTTTGTATCGCATGATCGCTATTTTATGAACCGGATCGCTTCGAAAGTCGTTGAACTTACACGGGATGGCACGACCGAATACTTGGGTGACTATGATTATTATATAGAGAAAAAGCTGGAAATCGCTGAATTGAAAGCTCTTGATGAAGCTGGTATAGTTGCCGAAGTAAAAACAGCTGCAGCCGTATCCACTTCGCAGATTGATAAAGAGGCCAAAAAGCTGGAACGCCAGCTCATCCGCCAGTCGGAAGAAGTTGAACAGGACATGGAGAAGCTAGATCAGCAAATTGTCGAAATCGAAGAGCAATTGTGCGAACCAGAAATCTTCCAGGACCACGAGCGGGTATTGCCGCTCCAAAATCAATTGGAAAGACTGAAAGCAAGTCACGAAGAAACGATGACCCAATGGCTTGAACTCCAGGAAAAAATTGAAAATATTTGATTTTATCCGGCTATTTTATAGCCGGTTTTTTTATGGCTATATATAGGTCAATAGGAATTCGCAAAATATTTATTTCCACAGATTTCTCCACAATCCTTCGCTTGTCTAATCAACTATCAACAGACTTTTCCACATTGTCCACAGCCCGAATAAAAGTTGCCCACATAGTTTTCCACTTTCAAGCACACAATATATAGAATATCCTCTATTTCACCCTTAGTTATAACAGTTTATTCACAAATTGTGCATAAGTACAAATGTTCTCTATTGACAGAACGAGTATGCATCGTTTCATGAAAGTCTGAATTTTATGTAAAAAAGAGCAAGTAATTTCACACATTTCAGAGCTCCTGAAATGATGAAATTACTTGCTTCTATTAAATCCATGATGTTAAAGGCATACCTGGACGACCATTCATGGCCATGTTTCCATAAAGCCCTTTTTATACATAACAGTTCCTGCCGCCGCAATCATTGCTGCGTTATCGGTACACAAAGACAAAGAAGGAATATAAAACGGAATCCCTTTTTCCGTAAATGCTGTTTTCAGCGAGTATCGCAATCCTTTATTTGCGGCAACTCCGCCCGCTGCAATTACTTGACGAGCTTTGTACTCTTCAGCCGCACGCATCGTTTTACCCGTAACCACTTCTATCACGCTATTCTGGAATCCGGCAGCTATGTGTTCAGGAGCTACTTTTTCTCCACGCTGCGCCGCATTATGCATATAGTTTAATACTGAGGATTTCAATCCACTAAAGCTGAAGTCATAAGACCCTTCTCTAGCCAAATCCGTGGAAATGCTATTGCTTTGTCACTGGCATGTGCCATCGGTCATATGTGGACTCCTGGATAAGGCAAGTTTAACGTCCGAGCGACTTTATCATACGCTTCTCCCGCAGCATCGTCTCGCGTTTCTCCTATCACAGTAAAATCTCCGTGTTCTTTCATGTAAATCAATTCCGTATGGCCCCTGAAATAACCAAGGCAAGGAGAGGAAACTCCATTTCCTGTTCCAACCGGTTCGCATAAATATGGCCCGCAATATGATGAACGCCGACCAAAGGCAGGTGATGCGCGAAGGCAAAGGCTTTTGCTGCATTGACCCCAATTAGTAACGCCCCAACCAGACCTGGACCTTCAGTTACTGCTACTGCATCTAGTTGATGCGTTCCATTCCGCCAACTGTAAAGCTTCTTCAATAACCAAAGTGATTTGCTCCACATGATGCCTTGAAGCAATCTCCGGGACCACACCGCCAAAACGTTTATGGCTCTCGATTTGTGAAGCCACAACATTAGAGATAATGTCGGTTCCATTTTTAACGATGGACGCTGCCGTTTCATCACAGCTCGTCTCAATTCCCAATATATAAATATCTTTATTCATCAAAGTTCACCACATCACTATGGCATCTTCGTAATTGTCCGTATAATACCGCTTACGGATGCCTCCATTTTTAAAACCTAATTTCCGGTAAAGATTTTGCGCTACTATATTGCTGACGCGGGCTTCCAATGTCATCAGAACTGCGCCATGCGCCTTCGCTGTGTCGATGGTAGCTTGCATCAGACCACCACCCAGTTTTTTTCCGCGCTGATCAGGATGGATAGCGATATTCGTGACATGCGCTTCATCCATCACCAGCCACATTCCACAGTATCCAACGATGCCTTCATCTGTTTCAGCAATCACATAATACGCATGCTCATTGCTAGTCATTTCATGGTAAAAAGCATCTTTGGTCCAAGCTAAGGTAAATGATAAACTTTCTATTTCGTAGACTTCTTCGATGTCCGCAGTCGTCATTTTTCTGTATCTTACTGCTTCATTCATAAGTTGTGACCTTCTTGAGCTTTATTGTAATTGGCTTCCGCTTCCGTGATTCGGCGGTATTCAGGAACGGCGTGATGAACATCGCTTTCCTTAGATTCCTGTGCCAGCAAAATTAGATTTGACGCACGCGGCAGCCGGTTCTGGATGCTACTCCATCGAGCCGCCTCACCCAATACCTCAATGATTAGTGCTTCGTGCAATGCCGCATCAACCCCGTGAACAGCACAGGGCGATCGAGTTCTTTCACCTTCAAAAGAAATTCCCTCACATCACTATGCTGATCAGCAAGTACTGGCTCCAAATCAATCCCCTCATACAATCCAATAAAGGCCGTACCGCGGCGAGCATCCATAATCGGGCAAACGAGCCCATCAAACCCCTGTCCATTCGCAGCAAGCACTTTTAAGCTAGAAACAGGATGAAGTGGAATTTTCAGCGACCAAGCCAATGTTTTCGCAATGGTTAAACCGATGCGGACGCCTGTATAAGAACCAGGACCTTCTGCTACTGCAATGTGGGTCAGATCGGCAGGCAACACTTTGGCTTTTTTCATCATTTCTTCTATCGCCGGCATTGCTGTTAACGAGTGATTGATTTTCAAATTAGACGTTTCTTCTATTAAGACCATGCCATCCTCAATCAGCGCAATAGCTAATGGAGAATTCGAGGTGTCGATTCCAAGATAGATCATAAGTTTAGCTCCCTGCAAAGATTTTCATAGCGTCTGCCAATCGGATAAAGGACCATCTTGCGCCCTTGCTCAGACTGTCGGTTAATTGTAATTTCTAGGCGTTCTTTTGGCAGGTACTCTTCTATAAATGTTGCCCATTCAATTACAGACCGCTTCACTGCTGAAAAACTCATCAAATCCGATGTCTTCGTCACTGTTCTCAAGACGGTAGACATCAAAATGATTCAAATCCAGGCGTCCCGAATATTGCTTTAAAATTGTGAAGGTTGGGCTATTTACCATCCGTTGAATTCCAAGGCCTTTTGCTAAGCCTTTCGTGAAGGTTGTTTTTCCCGCACCTAAGTCTCCTTCCAGCGTTAGCAAATCCCGCGGCTCCAATAATTCTGCTAGAGTGACCGCAAAAGCTTCAGTTTCCTCGGGTGAATTCAGCATAATTGTATACATCATTTTTTTAGTCACCTCTATTGAGTCTTTACATAGTTTAGCGAAATTGTTGTAGTAAATCAAAATATATCGTTTTTTCTGATGGCAGGTTTTGTCATTCTTTAACATTTCCCGAAAAGAGTCGCATCTTCAAGCAGGTGAAGAGCAAAGCCCAGCGCTAAGAGGGAGATGAATATCGCTTGGTGCAAACTTAAACTGTCTTTCTTTTTCCAATTGAGAACTAATCAAGAGAACAGAAGCGAGGCGAAAGGATATAGCCTACAAATTCCACTCTACCTACATCCGAACAAGAAGCATAAGTGGCCAAAACCTTCTGCCGTGTTTGTGTTGGCTTTGACTTGATGTTAGTTGAGTAAATAAAGACATGTAAAAATTAAAAATCACAAGGAGCTGTTAAACCAATAGAAGTTTCCAACGTCTGACAAACGCAAGACCGCACTTGACTCGCTCAAGGAAGCGGACAGCCTAGCACTGCCCAAATGAGTCTGCAAAAAGCCTATCCCAACTTCTTTTTGGGGCGTACAAAGTTTTCACATTTCACAAACCCGAAAGATCAAACATTCTTTCACAACGAATAGGGTGAACGGAAATAGTACGCTTTTGGTTCGTCAGATCAAATGTAACCAACACTGAGAGATTCCGCCTCACCACCCCAAGGCACGTCCAGTTCCATCACTGCCGCGGGAAATATCACATTTCCATCTTGCCTGGGCATGAGCACACGCCAGTTTTGAAAGAAATAATTCAAATCGTTGGATTGAATCGCCTTGAAGAGTTGGTTTGTCGAGAGCGAATAGGATGAAAAAGCCAATTACCCCGGTTTCCACCAACAAACAGTAGCAAAGCTGGCAACAGAGCAACACATCTTTGTCCTGCAGAACAAAAGGACTCGCCCGTTGGCACCTGCAATGGGTGCAAGTTGCTCTTCTGCATGATCAACTAGCGGAAAGACTTCCTGCACAAAGCATTGAAAAGAATAGTTCTTGCTACGATTGCATCGTAATTGAAGAATTCAACATGACAGGCCTGACGTAAGCCTATCATTTCGGTAAAAGCATGTAGAGTGTTCACCATATTTTTCCACAACCAATTAGCAGACCGAGGCAAATGGCTGATCACAAGCAGCAAAGATGCCCCTTCGACAAAGAGGGTTGGAACTCTCGGCGCGTTGAAAGCACAGCTCGCTCTTTTGGAACGTATATTTTTGAGATTGTTTATTTGTTTCTGGCAGGGACTCGAACGCCCATCAACATCAAAACGAAGGCATCCTACTGTTGGGAATGTCCTAATAACCAACCTCTTGGAACACAAGGGTTAGCTCAGTCTGTTTTCGTTGGCTACCAAAAGCAACAATAAGTCGAGAAGCCCCACTTCAAGCAACAGGTATGAAGGGAGTTAGGTAGTAGATAGTTTACTGAAGAACAAAAAAAATAAACACAGCAAGGTCGCTGTGTTCATCATCAAAATTACGGTCCCGACCGGGATCGAACCGGCGATCTCCTGCGTGACAGGCAGGCATGTTAACCGCTACACCACGGGACCAAAAAAAATAGACCAGCGACGTCTTACTCTCACAGGGGGAAACCCCAACTACCATCAGCGCAAAAGAGCTTAACTGCCGTGTTCGGGATGGGAACGGGTGTGGCCTCTTTGCCATCATCACTGGACTATTTGGTTGAGTGCTTGTTCACTCAAAACTGGATAAACGACATTGACCCATTGAAATTCCTTCATGATACATTATTTGGTTAAGTCCTCGATCGATTAGTATTCGTCAGCTGCACGTGTCGCCACGCTTCACCTCGAACCTATCTACCTCATCGTCTTTGAGGGATCTTACTTGCTTGCGCAATGGGAAATCTCATCTTGAGGGGGGCTTCGTGCTTAGATGCTTTCAGCACTTATCCGGCCACACATAGCTACCCAGCGATGCCCTTGGCAGAACAACTGGTACACCAGCGGTGTGTCCATCCCGGTCCTCTCGTACTAAGGACAGCTCCTCTCAAATTTCCTGCGCCCGCGACGGATAGGGACCGAACTGTCTCACGACGTTCTGAACCCAGCTCGCGTACCGCTTTAATGGGCGAACAGCCCAACCCTTGGGACCGACTACAGCCCAGGATGCGATGAGCCGACATCGAGGTGCCAAACCTCCCGTCGATGTGGACTCTTGGGGAGATAAGCCTGTTATCCCCGGGGTAGCTTTTATCCGTTGAGCGATGGCCCTTCCATGCGGAACCACCGGATCACTAAGCCCGTCTTTCGACCCTGCTCGACCTGTACGTCTCGCAGTCAAGCTCCCTTCTGCCTTTACACTCTGCGAATGATTTCCAACCATTCTGAGGGAACCTTTGGGCGCCTCCGTTACTCTTTAGGAGGCGACCGCCCCAGTCAAACTGCCCGCCTGACACTGTCTCCCATCCCGATCAGGGATGTGGGTTAGAATTTCAATACAACCAGGGTAGTATCCCACCGACGCCTCCTCCGAAGCTGGCGCTCCGGGCTCTAAGGCTCCTACCTATCCTGTACAAGTTGCACCAAAATTCAATATCAGGCTACAGTAAAGCTCCACGGGGTCTTTCCGTCCTGTCGCGGGTAACCTGCATCTTCACAGGTACTATAATTTCACCGAGTCTCTCGTTGAGACAGTGCCAGATCGTTACGCCTTTCGTGCGGGTCGGAACTTACCCGACAAGGAATTTCGCTACCTTAGGACCGTTATAGTTACGGCCGCCGTTTACTGGGGCTTCAGTTCGCACCTTCGCTTGCGCTAAGCACTCCCCTTAACCTTCCAGCACCGGGCAGGCGTCAGCCCCTATACGTCACCTTACGGTTTTGCAGAGACCTGTGTTTTTGCTAAACAGTCGCCTGGGCCTATTCACTGCGGCTCTCTCGGGCTATTCACCCTACCAGAGCACCCCTTCTCCCGAAGTTACGGGGTCATTTTGCCGAGTTCCTTAACGAGAGTTCACTCGCTCACCTTAGAATTCTCTTCTCGCCTACCTGTGTCGGTTTGCGGTACGGGCACCTCCCGCCTCGCTAGAGGCTTTTTTGGCAGTGTGAAATCAGGGACTCTGAGGTAAACCTCTTGCCATCACAGCTCAACGTATCAGGAATGGGATTTGCCTCATTCCACGCCTCACTGCTTGGACGTGCACAACCAACGGCACGCTCTCCTTATCCTTCTGCGTCCCCCATTGCTCAAACGGCGGGGAGGTGGTACAGGAATATCAACCTGTTGTCCATCGTCTACGCCTATCGGCCTCGACTTAGGTCCCCGACTAACCCTGAGCGGACGAGCCTTCCTCAGGAAACCTTAGGCATTCGGTGGACGGGATTCTCACCCGTCTTTCGTTACTCATACCGGCATTCTCACTTCTAAGCGCTCCACCAGTCCTTCCGGTCTGACTTCAACGCCCTTAGAACGCTCTCCTACCACGGATCTCCGAAGAGATCCATCCACAGCTTCGGTAATCCGTTTAGCCCCGGTACATTTTCGGCGCAGTGTCACTCGACCAGTGAGCTATTACGCACTCTTTAAATGATGGCTGCTTCTAAGCCAACATCCTGGTTGTCTAAGCAACGCCACATCCTTTTCCACTTAACGGATATTTGGGGACCTTAGCTGGTGGTCTGGGCTGTTTCCCTCTTGACTACGGATCTTATCACTCGCAGTCTGACTCCCAAGCATAAATCACTGGCATTCGGAGTTTGTCTGAATTCGGTAACCCGGGATGGGCCCCTAGTCCAAACAGTGCTCTACCTCCAGGATTCTCTATCTTGAGGCTAGCCCTAAAGCTATTTCGGAGAGAACCAGCTATCTCCAGGTTCGATTGGAATTTCTCCGCTACCCACACCTCATCCCCGCACTTTTCAACGTGCGTGGGTTCGGGCCTCCAGTAAGTGTTACCTTACCTTCACCCTGGACATGGGTAGATCACCTGGTTTCGGGTCTACAACTGCATACTCTGTCGCCCTATTCAGACTCGCTTTCGCTGCGGCTCCGCCTTCTCAGCTTAACCTTGCATGCAATCGTAACTCGCCGGTTCATTCTACAAAAGGCACGCCATCACCCATTAACGGGCTTTGACTACTTGTAGGCACACGGTTTCAGGATCTATTTCACTCCCCTTCCGGGGTGCTTTTCACCTTTCCCTCACGGTACTGGTTCACTATCGGTCACTAGGAAGTATTTAGCCTTGGGAGATGGTCCTCCCGGATTCCGACGGAATTTCACGTGTTCCGCCGTACTCAGGATCCACTCTGGAGGGGCAGGGTTTTCGGCTACGGGGCTATTACCCGCTGTGGCGGACCGTTCCAGGTCGCTTCGCCTAATCCTGCCTTTTGTAACTCCGTATAGAGTGTCCTACAACCCCAAGAGGCAAGCCTCTTGGTTTGGGCTGATCCCGTTTCGCTCGCCGCTACTCAGGGAATCGCATTTGCTTTCTCTTCCTCCAGGTACTTAGATGTTTCAGTTCCCTGGGTCTGCCTTCTCATGTGCTATCAATTCACACATGGATACTGCCCAATTAAAGACAGTGGGTTCCCCCATTCGGAAATCTCCGGATCACAGCTCACTTACAGCTCCCCGAAGCATATCGGTGTTAGTGCCGTCCTTCTTCGGCTCCTAGTGCCAAGGCATCCACCGTGCGCCCTTTCTAACTTAACCAATGGTTAATTAAAAAGTTGTGGCACCAAGTGCCACGCGTACATGAATTGCTTCATTTTTGTTTCAATGTCGTTTTATCCAGTTTTCAAAGAACAAGATTGAAAGTCACAAAAAAAGGCGTTGCCGCCTGAAGGTGAACCTTCAAAACTGAACGCAAAACGTCAACCCCGAGAAAACCTCGGTTCCGAATTTATCCTTAGAAAGGAGGTGATCCAGCCGCACCTTCCGATACGGCTACCTTGTTACGACTTCACCCCAATCATCCGTCCCACCTTCGGCGGCTGGCTCCACAAGGGTTACCTCACCGACTTCGGGTGTTACAAACTCTCGTGGTGTGACGGGCGGTGTGTACAAGGCCCGGGAACGTATTCACCGTGGCATGCTGATCCACGATTACTAGCGATTCCGGCTTCATGCAGGCGAGTTGCAGCCTGCAATCCGAACTGAGAACGGTTTTCTGGGATTGGCTTGCCCTCGCGGGGTTGCAGCCCTTTGTACCGTCCATTGTAGCACGTGTGTAGCCCAGGTCATAAGGGGCATGATGATTTGACGTCATCCCCACCTTCCTCCGGTTTGTCACCGGCAGTCACCTTAGAGTGCCCAACTGAATGCTGGCAACTAAGATCAAGGGTTGCGCTCGTTGCGGGACTTAACCCAACATCTCACGACACGAGCTGACGACAACCATGCACCACCTGTCACCGCTGTCCCCGAAGGGAAAGGCGTATCTCT